>NZ_MRTH01000075.1 GCF_001956045.1 Paenibacillus sp. FSL H7-0331
GTCCCATCCGGATGAAATTGATAAAACAAATGATATTCTCCCTCGAAGAAGACAAGGCCGTTCGGATCATTCATCCATTGCGTAGCCGGTGTAAAATGAAATTGTGGGCGGTATCTCTCTTTATAGTCTGTCATAGACATTCTCTCACACTCCCTAAAATTATCCGATGATCCAGTTGCTTCATAATCGTTCCACTCTTGTTCGATGCCGCCCTCCATCATCCACTTGGCTTTTTTCTGCGCGACCACTTGTTTGATCTCCGTATTGATTCGATTCATCGTGCTGCTCTCCACAGGACCGAAGAAGGTCCAAGGATATGACTCTTTACCTAATAAAACTGTCTCGGACACGTCCCTGATCGACCCCGAATTCACCTGCGCAGACATTTTTGGCTCGTACATTTCGTCTACCCATCTCATTGTAATCTCTGGGTTTATATTTACTTTGACTCATAAAGAACGCACCTCTCCATATTCCGCTACCGAGTTGAACTGCCTTCATTTTTATATCTCGTAAAATAGTTGTCCGAAGATTAGAGATCAAATTCATATTCAACAGCTGCACGAACATCCGTAAATGTACACAGTCCCCGCTAAAATCTAATTTATTTCCAATATAACTACAAGAAAAGATCCTTGGTTTAAGACATATATCTTGAGATCTCTCTCATAGCTTGAATAAAGTAGTCGATATCCTCATCCGAAGTAAAACATCCTACGCTGGCCCTAACTGCTCCACTCTCCAAAGCTCCTGCCATATTATGAGCCAGAGGCGAACTGTGTAGGCCTTGGCCTTATCTAACTGCAATTCCAAACTTTTGATCCAGCATTTGACCTACCTGCGAAGATTCTGAGTTCTTCAAATTAAATGAAACAATTCCTGTTCTCTCTGATCCTAACGAAGGTCCATATAAAGTGACCCCATTAATTCTTCGTAGCTCTTCCATGATTGTCTGTATTTGATTCCATTTTTTCTTCTGCAATTTTTCCACAGTTTCATCAATTACATACTCGACTCCCTCACTCAAACCGGCAATGCCTACAGTATTCAGCGTACCGGTCTCAAATTGATCCGGTCTTATTCGCGGCTGTTCTAGTTGTTCAGAAAAACTCCCTGTTCCCACGTGCAATAAAGGCTCCAATTCCAGATCCGGATGGACATACAAACCTCCTGTCCCAGGAGGACCTAACAGTCCTTTGTGTCCAGGAAAAGCTAAAACCAGCAGTATGTGCGGCATCTACCAGTAATTTGATACCATATTGGTGGGCTAATTCACTAATTTGTTCAATAGGTATAAGATTGCCTAAAACATTAGAACTGTGATTACAAACAATAAGACTGGTATTAATCCGTATTGCGTTCCTGAATTCGTCAACAGATATAGTACCTGTTGAATCGGTTAGGATATAAGTAATTTGAACATTTTTAGAAGTTTTCAAATATTCCAACGAACACCTTATGGAATCATGCTCAATAGCCGTACAAATAACATGGTTATCTTGTTTAACAAATCCTCTAATTGCAAGATTTAATGTCATTGTTGTATTTAAATACGGAATAAATTTATCGCCCACGAAAACACGGTTTCCTTCTTTCCGAGGGCTTCCTTGCAATGGTAGAGCTATCAAATTGCCAAAACCACCTTTTATTTGACGACCATTCTGTCGCTCTCCTTCTTCGCTTGCTTGGCAGCTTCATCCAAGGTGATTTCATCGGAAACGTACTTTTGGAAGATCGATCCGATACCATTAATGTATTCCATTGACTGCGGCAACATCGGTCTGCCCCGAAGATTGCCGTTTTTAATGTAATCCCTGATCTTCTCCACTCCCAAGCCTTTAAAGTTGGGATCGTTGATAACATCCAATCTGGCAGGCAGCCTGCTGGACATCTCGTTATATGCCAGCTGCCCCTCTTTGCTTGCCAAATAGGTTAATACTTTCTTTGCGTCTTCTTTTTTCCCGGATGATTTATTCAGGACATAATGCCAAGAGGCCATGTAAGCGTCATTAGTCCCAAAATTGGGCATCGGTACAATGTCCAATTTGTCCGGGCCGTACTTGCCGGCTCTCCGGAAGGTCGGAATCGCCGAGGTATACATAAAGAGCATCCCGTATTTGCCGTCGATGAACTTCTGAATCATCGGATCATAAATATCAGCTAACTGGGATATGGGCGTAATCTTATCCTTTTGGACCATATCATGCATAAATGTTAGGGCTTCCCGGGTTTTGGGATTCGACCAGTCGTAATAATCGCCGCCGAACAAGTTAATGAACGTGCCGATTTCGTTAAAGACATAACTCCTCTCCCAAGCTCCGCCGTAGCCGTATACGTCGCCCTTCGTAATAGCCTTCGCAAATGCAAGGAACTCTTCTTTCGTCTTCGGAACGTCCTTTCCTGCTTCCTTCAGCTTCTCATGGTTAACCCAAAAAACGAGAACATCAAGGTAACTCGGAACCGAAAATATGCTGTCTCTATACGTAATCATGTCCTTCACATATTGCTGCGAATAATTTTTCACAATATCCGAAGTCATGACGTCCTTCTCAAGCGGTTCCAGATAACCAGCTCTAGAGAAAGCTGTTATGAGCTCGTCGTTGACATGCAGGATATCAATCGAATGATCCCCGGATGAAAGAATCGTCGTCATCTTGGCAACCATATCGTCCGGGTTGGTAGGGGCCGCTACCACCTTGATGTTAACGCCTGTTACCTCTTCTACTTTCTTCTGGTACGCAGGCCACTCGGTTAGTACGGAATCCTTGGTCATGATCGTAATTATCCGATTTTTATCTGACGGACCAGTTTTCTCCCCATTTGGAGCGTTCGCGGCCGGGTTGTTATTCGCAATGCAAGCGGTAAGTATACCTGATAGAAGAAACAGACTCATCAGAACGACTAATGAACCTTTACTTGTACTCATCGTGACAGCCTCCCTTTTCTCTCTGATTTTCACTTTGAGGTACCTGCACTACATCTATCTAGTCGACTTACTACAATTTCAATTATAATACGGGCTTGAAAGCGTTTAAACACAATTTTGTACAGCCTCCGGATCAGTACAGGAGATAAAATGAAGGGCAGGCCACCTTAAAAGCAGCCTGTTCCCTATATGGATTCTTTCCGTTTTATACAAAATCATGGACGTGCTGATTTACCTCGGCCATCTTTCTTCTTTGCTCATCAAGGGGGTGAACGGGTTATGCGGCTCAGTTTGGTACCAATAAGCAACCGATGCGACATCATCCTGCCTTTCGAATAACCCCTTCTTATAAACCCCGATCTGTTGAATGGTCACTTTAAGATCTTCACTGAAACGGATCGGGTCAAGAATATGCCAGCGATAAAAACCTCTCATCGGCGGGACATCATCGTTGTGATAGAAATTATGAACAACCTCATCATGGTTAGAATAGTACGGATATCCCATGAAAGGAGTGCAATACGTGTTTTCTACAGTCTTGCCATCTTTTTGAGTCGCAAAACTCCAGGCCCCGCCAAAATAGTCTTCGGCTCCGGTACCGCAGATGGTGGGGTATTGCTTATCTCCGTCCATATAAATTTTAACTTCCCCTTCACCCCACCAATATCTTTCCAGGGTCGTCAGGGCCAGGTAGGTTCCCACATACTGCCCTTTTCCTTTTACGTTATCCAAAATAACGTAGTCCTCTGCTTTATTTGTGATCCTCTGCCGATTCCATTGCGCATGGAAATATGCCGTATTTTCCGGCAGCTCGTCATGTAAACAATAATCAACCTGATAAAATAACGCGGGAATTGGTGCTTCATGCTGATTCTCGATTGTAATCTTCGCCTTTTTTCTGAAGGGCATAGGAAAATAGCTGTTGAACCCGCGCGTCGGATTCACAACAATAGGCAAGGAATTCACAGTGCAGCCTCTCGCAAATCCATTACAAAAGAAATCGCCGAGGGGGCTTTCTACGGAAGGGACAGTTTCGTCATCCCAATACATCCTAAGTACAAGGTCTCTAAGAACATAACAATCTTTTTCAGTTTTATCTGTAACCGTAATCCAGATATGTTCAATGATCCCCGGGCCTTCCATCTCAGCCAGTGTTACGGTCGTACCGGGTTCCACATTTCGAATACATGGTGAGCCTTTTCGGGAAGGTCCCAGGTGGCTTGCAGAAGTTCCTCCGCTGCCAATCTTCCCGTCCGGATTTTCCGCCGTGATTGCCCGGCTCCTGCCATTGTTGATTAATGGTAGTGACGAAAGTCCGTTCATAAATGGATTGTAATTCATTTCTAGTTTCTCCTCTCAAATTTTTATCCCTTTACACCACCAACCATAATCCCTTCCATAATCTGTCTCTGGAATATAGCGACGAATATGATAATCGGCAGGATGATAATCCAGCCCATTGCACTCACAAGATCCCAAGGCACAGCATACATGTTTTCCCTTAAAGGTAATTGTGTGATGGCAGTCGAAAGGACCGAGATCCCATTTGAATAAAACAGTGGCGTAAAGAAGTTATTTAAACAATGAATAAAGTTAACAATACAGACTGTCGCGATAGCAGGCCTTAAAAGAGGCAGCGTCACATAAAACATAGACTGTAAAAATCCACATCCGTCTATCGAAGCCGATTCTTCAATTGAAACCGGGATATCGTTAAGAAAGTTCTGAAGCATGAGTATGGTAAAAGGAAGAAGGCCGCTGATATAAAGGATGATCAAACCCGTATACGTATCGTATAAATTCACATATCTCAAAAAATCATACAGCGGACGGGCTGTTACTATATCTGGAATCAACATGGAAGCCAGTAAAAATACAACTGCTATGGATAACCCTTTGTTTCTGAATCTGGCAAAGCTGAAGGCTGCCATGACTGACACAATCATGCTAATAAGAATTGATAAACCTACGATTATGACTGTATTCCAGATTTTCGGCAGTAATCCCACATGCTCAATCAGATATTTGTAGCTTTCAAGAGTTGGATGGGCCGGCCAATATTTAATGGGTTTCGAAAATAGCTGGCCGGATGGCGTTATGGAAGATATGAATATCCACCATAAGGGAAAAAGAATGAGAAAAGCTACAATGGCTGCCAAAACCCACATAAAACAGCGTTGTAACATATGCCTGGAAAGTTTGGGAACCATACTTTATCACTCCTTAATAATCCACACGTTTTGATGCAGACATGCTCAAGCCGCTCAACATTGCCATGACAAAGAAAAGTACGACTGCAATGGAAGCTGCATATCCTGTATTCAGGTTTGTAAAAGCCTCTGTTGTGATACGATAGGCGATCAGTGCAGTGCTTTCACCAGGCCCCCCGCTCGTCATTCCGTAGACTACATCGAATGAAGTTATTCTCCACATCGTAAAGAATATACTTAACACCAAAATGTTTTTCGTAATAAGCGGGAGTGTTATTTTGAAAAAAGATCGTATTGCCCCTGCGCCATCTATCTTGCCCGCCTCATATATTTCAGAAGAGATAAACTGAAGACCGGCAAGAATCAGTATCGCAAAGAAAGGAAGGTCCTTCCATAAATCCACGGCGATAACAGCGCTGCGGGCAGTATCCGTATGAATGAGCCAATCCAAATTAAACGACGGATTAAACCAGCGTAAGAAATCATTTATCAAGCCGTAATCATTGTTAAAAGCCCACTTTGAAGCCATAGCTATTACCACCATAGGCATAGCCCAGGGAAGCAGCACAATGGTTCTAAGGATCCTCTGTCCGGCTATTTTCATATTTAATATTAGGGCCAATATAATTCCCAAAACAATGTGTCCCACCATGGAGCCTACAACAAAAACAATGGTAAAACTAATTGATTCTCGCACTTTTGTATCATGAAAAATGTCTAGGTAGTTTTGAAATCCGACAAATTCATTAATTCCACTCAACAGTTTTACGTCAAAAAAACTAATGCGGAAGGTTTCAATCATCGGATATATAGTTGTAAAAATCCTTATTAGCAGCGCCGGTAGAACAAGTATCCACGCTATTGTCAAATATTTTTTGCTTTCATACATGTTAACGCGCCTTTCTTGTGGATTTATTATTTCTTATACTTCTTCACAGCTTCCTGGGCCTTCGTACAAAACTCATCCAGCGTTATTTTATTTTGAATATAATTCTGGAAGAGGGTGCCCATTTCAGATATAAACTCCAAGGTTTGCGGCACCATCGGACGGCCATGAACTTCGTTGGTCGATTGAATCTGGGAGTAAATATCTTTTATGTCACCAGAGACTGCGGGTTTGCTTGCAACGTCAGCTCTTGCCGGGTATCTGCCGAAATTCGTCCAGCCATTCAGTTCTCCATCTTCACTCGCCGCATATTTAAGGAACTTGATTGCAGCTTCCTTATTTTTCGACTTTGAATTCAAGACATAGCTCCAGGAATCCGTAAAAATACTTCTTTTTACAAACTTCGGCATATTCATTATATGGATCTGATCTTTACCATACCGGTTAGCATTCTTATAAGCATCGCCGGTTCCCCACATAAAGACACTCGCATACTTGCCGTCATTAAATTTCTGATTCATCTGATCGTATTTATCAGCGATCTGGTCGACAGGCGTCACTTTCCAGGTATTCGCCATATCGTACATGAACTTAACCGCCTTCCGGCTTCCTTCATTGGTCCAGTCAAAATAATCCCCGCCGAAAAGGTTTACAAAGGTTGCAAGTTCATTAAATACATACGTCTTTTCCCATGAACCGCCGTATCCGTACTGGCCGTCTTTAGTAGACGCTTTCAGAAACTTCACGAAATCCTCTTCATTTTCTATCGATTTCAAACCTGCCGCATCCAGCTTCTTTTGGTCAACCCAAAGCGCGAGGTAACCCGAATAGCTGGGTACACCAATAATATCGCCTTTTGTTGAAGTCAGCATATCCTTCATGTAACCCTGCGGAAACTGGGTGCGAATATCGCTTGTTAAAACCTTATCCTGCAAGGGTTCCAGCCAACCTGCGTTTTTGAAGGAAGTCGCCATTTCATCGTTGACCTCAAGGATATCAACTGAACTGTCTCCCGATGACAGGATCGTGGAAACCTTTTGTTGGCGGGTATCCGAGTCAGTCGGGGCTGCTACCCACTTAATCTTAACTCCGCTCTTCTTCTCAGCCTCATTCAACCAATCCTGGAATTTGGGATTTGTGGATTGAATGGTATAGAGTGTAATCTCATCCTTACCGTTTGTACTCGCTTTTGCGTCATTTGTGCTTGAACTTGCAGTGTTTGCACCGGAATTTGAGCCCGTGCACCCTGTGAGCGTTAATGTAACCGCTGTCACAGCTACCAAAAGAGAACTCAGTTTTTTTTTCATGTTCATTCCTCCCAATTTATAATCTGCGGCGGCCTACAGGAAGGAACCCCCTTTGCCGACCGTCGTCTTACATGTCGATTATAAAATAGGAATGAAAGCGTTTAAATACAATTTTCCATCATTAATTTATAATATTGCATTCACTTGCTCACGGTTATTGCCAATCGAATCGTTCTATGTTATAACTCATTTAAAATGTCTGCCTGGAACCGGCCACCCAAATAGAAGCGCTTTCTTATACTAAGAATTTATTCTAATCGAAGGGTGAAACGATGCGTATTATGATGATAGTTCTTGTATGGATCCGGATCAAGTTAAGCAGCTTTCGCAACAAACTGACGTTCAGCTTTCTTATTATCACAATCATACCGCTTATTCTCATCGGTATCTTATCCTTCAGACTGTCCTACGATATTGCCAAGGACGGTATTTTGAATTCGGTAACCTATTCTAGCAACCAATTGAACGAATCATTGACGAACCGTTTCAAGCATATGGAATATGCCTCGAACTCAATGCAATACTATATGTACACGCTTATTTTGCAGCCCAGTGCTTCAGTGTCCGATCAACTGGATCGTTTTAACTACATTAAAAACAATATCTCTAACCTTGAATCTACCTTCAATTTCGTGAAAATTAATGTGTATACCCGACCTGAGCTGTTGTTTAGCAATCAGGGGATTACTTTCTTCAAGATCAAAGACCTGTCCAGGCGAGGAGTTACGGAAGAGGAGCTTAAACAAAATTTGAACCAGCTGCAGTGGCGCCTACAGATGAATCAGGAAGAGCCTGTAGTTGTGTCCAATTCCAACGGAAAATGGGATTACATCACTGTCTATAATGCCTTCAAGAAGCAGGACAGCCATAACCTGGAATATGCCTATTTTATAGACATTAATGAGAAAGAAATTTCCGGCATGCTCTCCATCAGCAGTCCCGACCCTTCCGTACAGAGTTATATTGTCGACAAGAGCGGCCGGATTATTTCGCATCCTGACCATGCCAAGCTGAATACGACAATCGATCAGGGGGAATTGCAAGCCATCTTTCATAGCGCAGGCCATCCCCTGTCATTCGGTCAATCGCAGCTCATTGCTCATTTTAACACAGTGAGCGATTGGTATGTGGTTACCGATGTTCCCAACCGTTACATCAGTGAGCATATAAACATTCTGGTCAATATTTTGTTGATGACGGTTTTTCTCGTTATCATAGTGGCCATTGTTATCAGCTTCTTTATATCGAACAGCTTGAGTACCAAAGTCAGACGCATGTCCAAGGTAATGTCTTACTTCGCGCTGCAGGAGACGAATGAAAAGCTGGTCGACCTGCACATCCCTATTAAACCCGATCATATCTACCGGGATGAGCTCGATCACTTATCACATGTTTTCAATATGATGGTTCAAAAAATGAATGATAACTTCGATAAGATGCTTGAGCTGAACCTGCAAGAAGAAAAATTACGCTATCAACTTCTGCAATCCAAAATTAACCCTCACTTCCTGTATAACATCCTAGAATCCATTAAAACCTGCCAGTCATTAGGCCGAATTGAGGATGCTAACACAATGATCACCCGACTGGCAAGATTTTACCGATTAATCCTCAAGAAAGGGGACGAGCTCATTTCAATCGAAGACGAGTGGCTTATTGCATCGCTGTATTTGGACATGGAGAAAGTCAATATCCGGACGATTTCGTGGTCGATCACCATGGATGACGACATCCAGCACTTTCTCATCCCTAAATTCACCTTACAGCCGTTGCTCGAAAACTGTATCCTCCACGCCTTATCCGGTTCGGGGAAGCCGCTTCGTATGGCCGTATGCATCCAATATCTTGATGAAGATATCGTGATTTCAATAAAGGATAATGGAGTGGGGATTCCGACGGATCGCCTGAAACAAATACGAAGCTCGTTGGAGCAAAAGACAATCCATGCGGAGCAATTTTACGCCATGAACAATGTCAGTATGAGACTGTCCTTGTATGGGAAACACGCAACGGGTCTTCAAATTGAAAGCGAAGAAGGAGCAGGTACAACGGTTACGCTTCGATTTCCGCAAATGCTCCCTGATGACATGGAATTCTAACAGGAGGGACAATTAGGATGAAAAAAGTAGTTATCGTTGATGACAATGAAATGTCATTACAAGGTTTATGTAAAAATATCGATTGGCACGCTATTGGAGCGGAAGTTTATGCCACTTATACGAGGGCGGCTGAAGTACTTGAAATGCTCAAAGAAGTGGAAATCGATTTGCTTATATCTGACATCGCCATGCCGCAAATGAACGGATTGGATTTATCGAAGGAAATTTTAAAAGCCAAGCCTTATATGAAAATCATTCTGATTAGCGCTTATGACGACTTTGATTATGCCAAAGAGGCCATTCGGCTTGGAGTTTGCGATTATGTGGAGAAACCGGTTGACTTTGGTTATCTCACTCAGGTTGTATCGAATGTGCTTGCAAAAGCCGAACAAGAACAAAAAGCCCTAGAGCAATTAAGACAGAGCCGTCCTGCTTTGATGCAGAGATTTTATTCGGATCTTATCGGCGCTAGTCCCGATTATGCCGAATTTCATTTAACGGACCAAGCCGCCTATTTAAATGTGGATCTGAGGCAAAATGAGTATGTTTGTGCCATTATTCAAATCGATAATTCCATTGAAACGAAAAACAGCTTCGGCATTGAGCGTTATCACGTCCTGTTATTAACGCTTCTCAGAGAAGTCGAACATAGGTTTTCCAAACTCAGCTTGGTCTATTGCTTCACACAGGCTAATAACATTATTGTGATTCTGGGTAACTGTAACCGAAACAACACGAATTTTCTTCGGACGGTATATGAACAATTATCGGAGCTTAATGAGAAGTACGAAGCCTCTCCTTTATCTTTTACCATAGGGATCGGGGATATCGTTCCATCCATCTGGCAGATCTCCGCCTCCTACGAGAATGCAAGACTGGCTGCCGGCTTCAAATTCATATTTGGCGAAGGACACGTCTTTAATATTCAAGATATCCGAACCCAGCCTTCCACCCCGATCTCCTTCATGGTCGGTCATGAAGATAAGTTAATACGCCTGATTTCCCAAAAAGATCTCGTTGGTATTCGTGAATTTACCGAGAATCTGACATCGGAATGGTCAAGCCGTTATTACGACAAGAATGGAATTATTGCTTCGATTTATTCGCTTCTCGCCCGATTGATTCGCTTCTTTTACGATACCGGGATCGATACAGGTCTCATTTTGGAAAGTATCTCGGATTTGTTCTCGAAGCTGGACCGTTATGAAACGGTCGCGCAGTTGTGCGATCGTTTATATGAAATTTGCGCTCAAGCGTGTAACAAGCTTCAGGAATCCGTGGAGACCTATCATAATCAGATTGCCGAACAAGTGATGGATTTTATTAAACAGCACTATATGGATGTGGACCTGAACCTGAACACCATCTCCTCGTTTGTTAATGTGAGTCCGAGTTATTTGGGGGCCTTGTTCAAAAGAACAAAAGGACAGAACATTTCTGATAGCATTACCTCGGTAAGGATTAGTAAAGCTAAGGAATTATTAAGACATACCCATATGAAAATCATGGAAATCAGTGAAAGAGTTGGTTATGCTAATCAATACTATTTCAGTGCCAACTTCAAAAAACGCACAGGCGAAACACCCCGTGATTATCGCGCCGCGGTGCAAGGCATCGAAGCAGCCGATTGATAAGCAGCCGTTTAGAGCATGTTGCAGTGGGCGGTCATGTCAACATGTACGGTCTGCCAGTACAATAAGCAGAATCTACAACCGTCGGAGAACGCATTCCTCCAACGATTATGCCCCTCCATTTATGGTCGGGGATCAATTGTAACAATTGGTGCAAGAACTACTGCTACAAAAGCCTCTATGACCTTGGCAGAACTGTTACCCAACACATTAGCCTTGAACATTCCACACCTAGCTGAACGGCAAACGTGGCTTATTGAAGAAGCCTTGCGTATAGATGAAGCGATAAAAAGCATGGATAAACAGATAGCTTACCTGATTTATGGTAATAAAGAAAAAGGATATAAACCTCTTCCTTATACAAAAATACTTATGTCCTTCCCTATCATGAGTGAATCTATGGCCTGTACATTTATCGGCGCTATTGGTGATATTGAACGTTTCTCAACATATTTAGAGCTTAAAAAACACCTTGGTGTAGCTGCGGAGATTAAAATCTCGGGAACATCCGTTTTTAAGAGTAGGCAGACATACGAGGGTGTTAGAGATACTCGCAGAGTTCTATTCTTAATGACTTTGCTACTAATATCTCCAAAAATAAGTGAAAATAGTTTTCGTGTTTACTATAAGCGATTAGTTGATCGAGGAATGGCGAAGAGAAAAGCAATAGGGCATGTATGCGGTAAGATTGCCCAAGTTTTATACTCATGCCTTAAAAACAATGCACCGTATGATCCTTTCAAACACGCGAGCAAAATGGGAGTAATCCTTGACGGTGATAAAGTAAGATTAAAGATCCCAGCTAATTTAGAAGATTACGAATGCCAAGCGGATGAGTTAGCAGATGACGATGTCTTATAAAAGACAGTATCTTACACTGCCTTACACTGAACATAAATAGCCCATTGCATGTAAAATTGGAAATAAGAAGCTTCCAAATTACGGTGATGGGCTCATTTACATTTTTCTAAGCGCTACACTACATTAGACTCGGCGTGGCGATCGGGTGCAGTCAACGACGTCCAACTGCTCCGCGACACTTCAGCACGCGCTCCTGGTTCTCGCGGACGTGCCGGCGAATACTTTATGTTCTACTTACAGCACCTTGCGTTCCTGGTTGTGTACGCCGCCGGCTCGGCCGCCTGCATATCGTGGCCAGGCGAATCCGGGTCAGCGAACGTACAAACGCTATGATAGATAATTATGGGAGAGTGCACCATGGCTGAAATTGAATTTTTTCCTTGTGGCTATGGTTAGTTGTCAGTTTCAAGGGCATCGCTCTTGGAACTCCAATGGAGTTTGGCAATCATCACGTAGGGTTTCGGCTGTTCAACCGTTGGATTCAAGATCTGCTTATGTCTCACAAGTTGAGCAAAGTCATCGTCGGCATGGAACCCACCGGTCATTACTGGCTGAGCCTTGCACGTTGGCTTGCCAACATAGGCATTGAAGCTGTTCTCGTAAACCCTCATCTCGTCAAAAAGAATAAAGAAAACCGCGACAACACCCCGTCCAAAAGCGACCGTAAAGATGCCCTAGTCATCGCAGATATGGTCAAAAATGGCTTCTATTCGCCCGTACGTTTCAACCCGGAGGCATACAAAGAACTCCGGATCCTCATGGCCAACCGGGATACGGTTACTAAACGGCTTAACGACGCCGTCAACCAGATACATCGTTGGGTGGATATCGTGTTTCCCGAACTTCGGCAGGTCTTTAAAATCCTTACCTGCACAAGTGCCATTGCTACGTTAAGGCTCTTTCCTACTCCGAAGGACATTAGCAGTTTAACAACAGAGCAAATCATTGCCGGTTGGAAGCAGTATGTTAAGCGTCATTCTGGTTTACGCCGGGCCGAGCAGCTAATTCTACTTGCAAAACGCAGCGTCGGCGCTACTCAAGCTCTGCATGCCTACAAGCTGCATTTAGGCCAGCTTCTTGAAGAATACGACTTGGCGACGCGCCAACTTGAGCTAATCGAACATGAACTTAAGCTCGTACTTGAACGCATCCCTTATGCCCAGAAAATGCTTGCCATTCTAGTCGTAAACACAACCAGTTTAGCAGGTGTGTTGGGAGAAACAGGTGATCTAAGTGGGTATACACATGGAAATGCCCTGCTCCGTCATGCAGGACTTAATTTGGCCGAGGCCAGTGCTGGGAAATGGCGTGGAAAAATGGTGTTAAGCAAGCGCGGACGCCCACGTCTCCGCCGCTTCCTTTTTCTTATGACGATGTGCATGGTCATGACTAATCCGGATTTGAGAGCCCTACACCATCACAATGTCCAAGTCAAAAAGTTAAAGAAAATGAAATCCATCATGAAATTGTGCGGTAAGGTGGCAAGAATGCTAGTTGGTCTAGCTAAGTGCAACGAAGTATACAACTCTACTAAATTATTTCCTCAAGCAGCTTAAGAAGCGTATCTTCACCAGTTGATGTATTCGCAGGATGAACAAGAAGCACGGAGTATCGGGAGAGGTTACGCAAAAGGGCTCGGACCCGTTCCGTTAGAAACACCTCCACCTCCACCCCTTAGTTAGATGTGACTGGAATGAAAGGGCTTAGACCCGTTGAGATATGGGAGCGAGAATCTCTAAGGGCGGCATGGAGACGTGCATAATATGGAATAAACTGGGTGAGTTCACATCCACCTCTGTTCCCGTATGCCCTTTTAAGATTCAACTAGCTACCGCCTCCTTTGTTTCTCCTATCTCTCAATTAAACTAAAGGTGAAATCCTGCGAATTCATGAGCTAGAGTGAGTATCACTTATCATATCGAGGGAGCTTAATGAATTGAATCGGTACAGAATGATTGCTTTACTTTTGCATATATATTCGTGTCCCTTAATTTACTGCCATCAACAGACAGATCCTCGTTCCTAATTACACCTTCTAAATCAAACTTTAACCTTTCGGGAATCATCTTGCTTCTAGTGTTTTTAGTGTCACAACGTATCTCCACCCGATTTGCATTAAGATGATTAAAGGCAAATTCAGAGATACCTCGTACAGCTTCAGTCATGTAGCCCTTTCCACTATACCTAGTATCAATCCAGTATCCTATTTCAAATTTTCGAACTTCCCAGTCAATGCTGTGCAAGCTTGAAGAAGCAATAAATTGACCGGAATCCTTTAAAAATACAAGTAACCTCAGGTTTTCTCTACTTAGGAATTTAATATGTGCTTCTCTTATCCCAAGTTCTGAACTATACTCGGTATGCTTTTCCTGCGCCCATTTCATCCAAGGCTTCAACTCTTCAATCGTTGCATTTACAGCTTCACATACAACCTTGCCGTCACCTGGTCTAGGCATTCTAATTAATAGACGTTCAGTAAAAAACTCATCTGGAAAATCAATCATTATAGGATTCATAAACTACCTCTTTTTACATCCATCATACAAAATAATCCAATTTATTGGTAGTATAGTAATATCTATGCCATGGTTACCACGCTATTCTGCCCTTTAACGTAATAACGGCTGCTCCGCAGCGGCCGTTCAAGTATCGTTACCCGTTCGTAATATAAGGTTCGTAATATAAGGTTAGCCAGATATTTCTGGTTGACCTTTTTTCATAGGGTCTTATTATTACGGTAGTCGGGGTA
>NZ_MRTH01000076.1 GCF_001956045.1 Paenibacillus sp. FSL H7-0331
CCCGTCGACAAACCCATCATACCGAGGCGCTCCTTTTTTGACAAAGCCTATTTCTTAGCACTAACAGGAATGTTTAGTTTAACGCTGTCGCGTGAGTCTAATACTTTTTTCCTCAGTCTACATCTTTTTTTTCTTAGTCTACAACTTTATTTTCTTTCGACAGAAAGAGCGATTAATCACGGTTAATGCCTTGAAAAACGCCAGACTTAAAAAATAAGTTTAGTTTAAGGGAATATTTTGAAAAATGTTCCGTCGGGATTGTTACAAAGTTCTTGTCACCAATCGGGAATGTTATCAAGTTCTTGTCATTTCATTTTGACAAGAACTTGATAACATAAAACAAAAAAACCGCAATTTATGCGGCTTTCAATGTTACTATGTTCTTGTCACCCGACAGCATGCATGAATGATGCTCGCTCGCTCGTCAGCTGTCGGATGACAAGAACTTGATAACACTTTCTTTTCACTACTCTTATCCCCCCTGCTGCTATTTTTATATAATAGTATTTCATTCTTACACACCCTTTTCCCCTACTTAGGGGTTATTTCGAATTGTTTCACATGGGTATCATAATGACATTAGACTAGCTTCTCAATATACACTTTTCCGTCTAATAGATGTATGTGATAAGATGCCTGTGAATCCGCGTGATTCCACGATATTTGAAGGGTATCGGCAGTCCATTCAGCCACTTCGAGTCGACCCAAAACTTGATTGCCCTCGCAGGCATCATAATGCAGGGCTTGCACAAATATCACCTGTTGTTCCACAGGAACGGTTGTTATAAAAGATGTTCGCTGCCCGCTCGGCGGATTATCTGGTGTTAATGCCGTGTATGTCGTATGGGGCAGCGAGCACCAGACATGCTGTTCCAATGTTCCTTCACGCATCTGGTAAACAAATGCAGATTCGTCCGCTATCAGCTTCCGCTTCTCCTTGAACCATTGCTGATCCAATCGGCTTAACGGATCCTCAGTTGCAGACCAAAGATCCTGAGAATCATTGTCTTGCAGCTTACCGCTCCAATGATTCGTCCAATGAACCACGCGCGGCTCGGGGACGGTGACTTGTACAAGATCGAAAAGAGGGAGCCCAGAGCAAAACCTACTCAGTGAGCATTAAATCCAACGAACACTCCGAACAGATGGCATTTCAAGAGACGGAGTACTTCAAGGCAAAATCCAAAGAACGCTACAAAATTGAAGCAAAGAACAGCGAACTCAAACATGGACACGGGTATGATGTTGCCACATCCTCGGGTCTGCTTGGCATGCAGATGCAAGGGGCCATGGCCATATTTGCTGTTAACCTCAAACGAATATTGAAGTTAGTGGATTAGGAATCCTCGGTCCATACACACGAAATAGCCCCTAAAAAGAAGACATCTGCCTCCAATTCTCAGACAGATGTCTTCTTTGCTATTGATTACGTGCCACGTGAAAGTAAAATGGCCAGTTCTTCAGTGGCCTCGTACTGAACAGGGGTCATCTTTTTTAATCCCCATTGATATCTGTGATGGTTGTAATATTTGATATAGCGGTCTATTTCATCTTGCAACTCTTGGAAAGAGTTGCAGCCGCGACTGTCTACATGGTCTTTCATGTGGCCAAAAAATGACGTCACTGGAATTCAGCCATTCCCGAATCTTATTTTGTTTATGGACCAATTCAAAAGCTGCATGTAATCTGCTGTGATCCCACTCGGCAATGAGCTCCTCGACTTCTTTGGGAAGCATTTTGCAGAGCATGCGCATTGCTTTGTCATTATTCTTAAATGGAAGTTGAACGGTAATCATTAAGCATAGATACCATGTATCCGCGATGACTTGCGTAAAGGAAGCGTTACGTTGCAACACCACATTGGTTGGAAGAAAATAATAGAAAGCACCATTCTCTTTATCCGAATGTGACCGGTTATAAATCGATGTATTTAATGCCTCAATATTTTCTTCACGCACAAGACAGTCCCTTGAAAACCTGTGTTGACCATACGGACTTCCAACAGGTCCTGAATATACCCCCGTCTGGAGATTGCTTGCTTTCACATCGCCATTCAACTCTTGACTCCAAGGCGCTGGTCCTCTGTTATATGTAGGATAAGTTGGCTATTGTCAATTCTATACTTCAGCGGGGTACCCTTACACTAGAGAAACTGGAAGCTATGACCTTTGGTCGAATTTGGCGGCTTGCTCAGATATGCACCAGTTATAGTTGTAAACGGCTTCAACTGCGCTAACTTCGTTAATCGTGGCGGACGAATCTCAGCTCCAATTCATAGCTTTAAGAATTAATTGAAACCTCAAACAGCAAGTCCCTATTTCATTTAGGAGACTTGCTGTTTTTTTGTGTTAGTTGGTCAGTCGTAGGAAAAAACTTTAGCTGAATGAAGAGGACATATCATTTGATATCCCCCTTTATCCATCTTATTGCAATTAAATCAAACCGTTTCCATTCTATTTGAACTGGAACCAAGTTAAATTTGCAACTGTGCTTGAATCTGACTTAACAAAAGTAACATATACCGTATGGGTTCCTACAGCTGTCCCGGCATTAAGCGAGATATTCTTGACTGACCATGTCTGCCATCCGCCTGTGCTTTCTGCCGTCCAATAACCCAGCATAGTGCCTGTAGGGCTATCCAAGTGGAATTCGATCCTTCCGCCGGAATTAGCCGATGCAACCTTCAGATCAATACTTGTTTTAGCTGTACTGCCAAAGTCTACATTTTTAAATGCTATATAGTCGCCATTGCTTCCTCCACCCACATTCAGCCCGCCATCTGTGCTGGATTCATAGGAAAGAACACCTGAGCTAAGGTTATAGCCTTCCGCTTCAAATTTCAATGTGTTGAATTTTGGTTCTGCCGCATAGCTGTTCGTATCTGTTATTTTCAAATCTGTCAAATTAGTTGCCGCAACTCCACCGACGCGAACATTGTTTAATGTAACTCCGGAGACAGTAGATGTATCACTCCAACCCTTCATTATTGAAACTTCACCTAAAGCGCGTAAATTGATATTATTAAAGACCACATTTTTGATCGGACCGGTTTTTGCAGAAAGATCAAACCATCTGGAGTGAACACCGGATCTTGGCCAGAAGCCTTCTACATCTATATTGTCAAATATGATGTTTTGTGCTGCTGGAGTTCCATAAAGATGACCTACCGCTAAAGCGCGCCAGCTCCTGTATACATAAGAGTTTTTAACAACTATGCCATCCTGAAGCTGTTTAACTCCATCTCCAACCTTGAATGCTCCGCATCTGCTCCAGGCCAAAGCATCATCCACAACAACATTTGACTGGTTTTCAGGACTTCCAGGCCAGTTTGCAGCTATATCCGTAGTTGCTACATCCCATGTCTTAAATGAGTATGTGTCATCCTCCGATACTGCTACAGTATGCTTTATGAGTACATTCTGGCTCTCTTGAATGTCTATTGCATCATTTTCATAATCAAGTTCATTGTTGTTGAAGTGCTTTGTATTCTGGAAGGTTACGTTATTAGATCTGGTAACGATCGTAGCCCAGCCCCCGCTGTCTCTTATTGTTATGCCGTCAACCGTGAAGTTGCTGCTCTGCAAGGGCACAAGAATATTGTTCAAATAATTGTTTGTATTTCTCATATAATGGCCATTGCCGTCAATAGTCCCCCTGCCGTATATTTTAATATTGTTTGCATTTGTTTCGGTATAAATAAACCATGTTCCATCCTTACCCAGAGAATTCTTATGAAAATGGGTAGTGTAATCGCTCGGATTTCCTGAACCCCTTATAACAGAACCACCCTCCAGATAAACCGAAACATTGCTTTTTAAAACAAGGTTTCCGCACTTATAAACTCCGGCTGGAACGTATACTATACCGCCACCTGCTGCGTTAGCCGCATTTATGGCGTTTTGTATTGCAGTTGTAGCCATAGAGGCACCGGTACTGTCGGCACCGTATTGCGTTTTAACATTGTATATACCTGTACCGGATGAAGCCGGAACATTGGTTTCGAGAGCATCTGCCGCAATAACCAGATCCTTCAGGTTATTGATTTTAACGATAAGATATGTTGGTGATGAAAGTGTAAATGTAAGTGTATTTCCGCTCTTTGTTGCAGTGATTCCCAAAGCTTTGGGAGAAATATTATAGGTATTGATTGTCTCGCTTGCTGTTATTGTGATTGTAGTCGTACCTGAAAAAGAGAAATTACTATAATTATAGTTTACAAATACCGCCGAAGTGTCGATTACCGGTATATTTGTAGAGTCTGCTGTTACCGTGTATTGACTGGTCGTGGTATAAATCGACGGTAATGGATAGCTTACAATTGTACCCGCCGCGCTTGCTGTCAAAGGAACGACAACTAACAGACTGGCGAGCATACAAACAATTAAACTTAATAAGCTTAACTTTTTTAGCATAAATAAACACCTCTTTCATATTTTTTAGAAAACACTCTATCATCAGTCAATGATGATTTCACCAGTGATGCTCTATTACTCTTTTCAGAAAGTCGACGTATTCCTGTTCAGCTTCGGAAATGGCAGAGTAATACTAACCTTTTCTGCATCAGCAAAGTTTCCTTTTAAAGTACAGCCCCGGTTTTTGTTGCACCTTGTGCAGGATTTCTGCGTTGGTCGCTACTACTGAGCTGTATTGTTACATTTTATGCACAATCTCCCCACGGTCGCTGCTATTGATCTAGCATTGTTGCACTTCATGCACAATCTCCGCGCAAGCCGCTCCAATCATGGCACATGGCCCCACTGTTACTCCGCATTTCCGCCCTCAGCCTGCTTCCAATCTAGTGCCAGGACCAGGCTCAGAGATGTTATTAGCATACGGTTCATCATTGGTAGTTCATCATTGGTAGTTCATCATTGGTAGTTCATCATTGGTAGTTCATCATTGGTAGTTCCCCCTTATATATCCCTAATGTATTCGCTTACAACCTGATTATAAACGGATTGGCGCATCCGGATAAGGCGGGTAAGCCCACTTTAAGGGCAGATTTCTGCAGGAGCTTTATACAGTGAAGGGTGGCCACCTCCGCCCTGCGGACATGCCTCCCCTGCGCATTTTTATTCTTTTCCAAGATAATGCAGTTTGAACTCGGACGGGGTCATTCTGGTATATTTCTTGGATATCGTAATCCTTTAATAGTGAAAGCCATCGGATTATGCGGATTAATTGCATTTTGCATATATTGTAAAACATCCATTTGAAAATACTCACTTCTGGCTTAATTTCCTTATTTCAATAAGAAGAAACCTAGTTATTGTAGCGTAGTAGCAGCGCTCGCTCTTCATCCCCCTCTTCTATCTATGAAATAATAAAGTATTATTTTCTTGGTGCATGCAGTTCAGTTAAAAGAAAAAAGAGGCTGTCCCAAAAGTAAACTTGGAGACACCTTCAGGAACAAAATAAAATGACATTTGAAAAAACCAAGGAGCTATGCGGCCTGTTCTCGCCACACACACACTTATGAACCCGGCCTTGCACCACTCGTAGGTCAGTCGACAGATGATCGCGAATTTTCATCGCTTCCCTCAGTTCGGCATATTTGCCGTGGAGAAGATTAGGTATGGCGTATCTCCCATCTTTGATAAGTTGTGCGATGACTCTGGCATCTTTAATGTCGTTCTTGGTCGGTGAGTTGTCGTCTAATTCTTTGCTTTTCTTCACGTGCAGTGGATTAACTACACCACATAATACTTGTTGTTCTCCCAGGTAATATGCGAGGTTCAACCAGTAATGGCCGGTGGGTTCCATGCCAACTATGGTGTCCTTGAACCCTTGCTCCGTCGCAATCTTCCGGAACCATCTAACAAACAATTTAAAGCCTTCTCGGTTATTCTCAAACGTAAATGGCCTCCCGATCTCGACTCCGCGGTAGTCTTGGGCCCTTGCCACATGTTTGAATTTTGCGATGTCGACTCCGACAATTAAGGTAGAAGTAGTGATTTGATTAATACGCTCATTTTGAGTAGAATTCATCTTGTAGTCTCCTTAGTTTTGTTTTTGGATCCGGTAGCTGGCGAGCATCTGGGACCCAAGAACATCATACCAAGGAGTCTTTTTATTTCTCAAATCTCATATTTCCTCATTATAGGAATGCTGCCCGTTACTTCAACAGATAACAGCAACCGATCGTGTGCGGTTGCCGTTATGTCGTGATTGAATTATCGTCTCCCGTTAGGAGCGTAACAACATAATGCCGATTGCGGAGCAATAATGATACCTATGTTTCCCAACATTCTCGACTCAAGAAAAAATATATTAGCTTATCTCTTAATTCGGGTTCCTTCTCGATGGAAACATCGGTTGGAGCGCTAGTTGAACATGAACGTTATTTCAGAAGCGTTCAACTAGTCATATTGTGAGTACAGCGCAAGCATATCATCAGCACAGCCAGCTAAGATAGTATTTGCTTGTTCAGCATGGTTTACTGCCTCAGCGTAAAGTTGTAGATTAAAACTAACAGAAGCCATTATTAAATGCCATTCATGGTCCGTCATTCCCTTATCAGAAACAGTTTGCAGCAACCCGTATGCTTGCTCAAATGGATTGATCTGGTCAGAATAATCTTGCAGATAATTCAGTGCCCTTGCAAATGCTAAAATCATTTCATATGACCACTGTTCCTGAGGGTACTGCTGCAGGATTGATTTTATTTCATTATAATTATCTACAAGCTTCATTATATCCATCTCTGCCTCAAGATCGTTTATATACTGTATGTCAATCATTCAGCTTCACCTCTCTGGCTACAGTCATACTAACATACTAAATGGCATTCCATTCCGTTCTTTTTACCGGATTTAAGTGAACCACTAAGAAGTACAAGCACCATGCTACTCCCTTGCTATTTCATGTGCCAATTTTACCAATTACTGATGCACGATGTAAAAGAGGATTTCGTCCTATTTTTTTGCTATCCTGCCCGATCGTATTATGAGGTCACCAGATCTTTCTGGTCGACCTCTTTTTTGTAAGGTCGTAAGATAGCGGTAGCCGGGGATCGAACGTTTCTGCCCGTGGGACTTGGATCCCGAGAGCTATTCAGTTCATCCCCCCTACTTGTTCAACCATGGTTAGGCTGGTTGGGACATGAATCCCGTATCACATGCGATAGTGTGGAAGACAAGAAGGTTAGGGGTTGCCGGTGTAAATACTACAGGAGTGATGTCATGAATCCAGTTATTGGTTTGGATGTATCCAAGGGAGAAAGCCATGCACAAGCATTTTTAGATCGTGGAGTACCTTATGGAAAGATCTTTAGGTTTAAGCATGATCTTGAAGGATTAGCGTCTTTTCTGAATTACATGAGAGGGGTGGAATCAGCTGCAGGAATGCGTCCCTCCATTGTGATGGAAGCAACAGGCCACTATCATAGCCCAGTTGTTCAGTTTCTAGATGAGCATCAGTATCTGAATATCGTCATTAATCCTTTAATCTCACATAACGCCAAGAAAACCAATTTGCGACGATTGAAGACGGATGCCGCTGATGCCCATCTTTTAGGAGCGTTGTTTTATAAAGAAGAGTTTGAACCCTACAAAAAACGGGGTCAGCATCTCATGAACTTACGCTATCTGACACGCCAACATGAATCTTTAACGGGTATGTATGTCCAAGTAAAACTACAGTTTCAGGCTATTCTGGATCAAGTTTTTCCTGAATATCATGGCGTGTTTGGTGACCTTTATTCAAAGGTTTCCCTTCGACTTCTGGCCTTACACCCGACGTCTAGAGAGGTTCTGGAACTGGATGAGAAGGAGATTTCAGCAACAATCCAACGCCTTACAGGACGTGGCAAATCGGCTTTATGGTGTCTAGAGCGCGCTCAAATCTTAGTAGCAGCAGCAAAGCGAAATCCCTTTAAGGAGACGGCTTTTCCAAGTCATTTGATCTCCATGCAGTTGCTCATCAAATTGCTTCTTCAATACCAGGACCATCTAGCAGACCTTAATAAATCGATAGAGGCCCTAGCTGAAGCGTTACTTGAATATGATTTAATCCAATCGATACCCGGAATTGGCACTAAAATTGCTGCAACAATTTTAGCTGAGATCGGGGAAATCGATCGGTTCAATCACGCAAAGAAACTTGTTGCTTTTGCTGGTATAGATCCAAGTGTTTTTTCTTCAGGCAAGTTTACAGCAACCATAAATAAAATAACTAAGCACGGTTCCAGGAGGCTTCGTACTGCCTTATATCAAGCTGTACGATGTGGTATTCGTAGTAATAGAAATAAAAAACTAAGAGCTTATTATGATAAGAAGCGCGCTGAAGGAAAGCTGTTCAAGGTAGCGATAATTGCTTGTGTGAATAAACTCATCCACTGGATTTTTGCCATCTTGACTACTAAGGAAGCGTTCCGTTTAGAGTAAACAGCATAAAATGGAAGTATATGGAATACATTTCCGTGCTATGTGGGACGGCTCTTTCCCATGCACTTTTTTAAGTATACCACCTCATGAATCCGCCATTAATAATTAAATATTGACAAGCTATTAGCTGGAATAGTTGAATAGGCTACCGATCGCGCCGGCAGCCTATTCATGGTTGAACTAACGTTCTTCGTTAGTTTAGCGCCAAATGGTTATCCATTAGTCAATTTTAATAATCTTATCAAAGCAGTATGAATCTTTGTCATAACCATTATGCTCATAGAAAGCATGGGCATCAGTTCGCTTCATCCCGGTACATAAAATAATGCTGGATATTCCGCTGTCTTTCGCATAATTTTCAGTGTATCGTAGCAGTTCAGTTCCTACCTTATGACGCTGAAAATTATTATGAACAGCAAGTCCGGTTATATGCAGATAACCATTCGCTGACCCTACAGCTAATGCATGAACAATAGATATGAAACCAACAACATGATTCGCAAGTAACGCTACAAACGTTTTGTAATTACCGGCTCTGATCATCTGTTCCATCGTAACGCGAAAGTTCTCATCCGTAACAGTACGAACGCCAAGTACATCGTTCCATAAGAAAACAACTTCAGTATAATCTTTTGATACAACTTCTCGTATCTTAATTTCCATACCCTACCCCCGTTAATAAAAATATTCGCGAACAAAGGATTCGACAATTGATGAAAATGCCGGCCGCCTGTTCGTCATGAAGCTATCGTTCCCGTTCGTAATGATTCGAAATTCATATTGATACCTGATCTGTTGCTGACACGAATAATTGAATCTAGTTGACTCTTGGGATATTCAATCCATCCCCTGCTCATTACTTGATTACTTATTTCAAAAGAATGATATCCTGGATAGGTCTTAAACTGCTTCAAATAATCTTGAATTTGTTTGATCATATGAGCTGAGTTAAATAATTTTGAGTTAAATGCAAATATTATAGCCCCTTCTCCCCAGGGTTTACCTGGTGCATTTCCAAAAAATCCCCCAGTTAATGCACTTGCAATAAACTCCATACCCATTGCTAACCAAAGACCTTTAGTTCCACCCAAGGGCGGAAAAGATCCGCAACTTCGATCTCCTTCGAGAATCTTATACAATATATTTAAGTCTTGAGATGCCTCACCATTTGCATCTTGTACGATTCCAGGAGGAAGTATTCCATATTGGTCAGCATATTCTTTTAGCCCGACCGCTGAGTGACGAATATCATGAGTACTTAAAGAACCGTCAAATAAAAAGGGCGGGGTACCTGGTCCGAGTTGGGTGCCTTTCACTGCCTTAGAATATTCAATATTTACCGCTGACCTACCTGCCGTTCCATCAAATAAAATATATAATCGGTCGGGACCCCGGCATATCCTTGCTGCCTCAGCATCGCGGTCACATTGCCCCTGTGATACGTCCCGTGGTTGACCACATGCCGCAGAATGTCGGAGAAATGCGTATCAAGACGGCCGTACTTCGGATGCTCAATCGTCATTGCCTTGTCCGGGTCAGGCGTACGCCCCAGCAAATCACGGAACTGTTCGGCGACGCCTGAGAACAATCGGCGCATCTCGTCAACGGTTCTGCCCTGCGCTTCCTCCGTCCAGCCCGGCATCTTCGGAAAAATGTCTTTGTTCGGAACTTCCGCTAGCACAGACATATAGAGCTGTTCGAGCAAGTACATGTGCCCAAACGTTTGTGATACGGACGGGAACACGCTCGTCACTTCCGCATGGAACACATCCTCTGGAAGCTGCTCTAGGTGAGCGAATAGTCGGTCGTTTGCCCAAACATGATATTCGTACAATTGATGCGGGTGTTGAAGCATGGATGAATCCACCTCTCCTTTATTCGTCGTCGTTTGGCTACCACTGCCGCAGCCTTGTCTCTATCGTATACCAGGTTCGCTGACAACCGTTGTCAGTGAAGTTCAATCGGAATCTTCGTCGTAATGTTTTGCGATTCCATATGCCACTTCCTGGATCCGACGCTTCAGCTCCAGCGGCTCCCGAATGCGAATGGCTGTGCCGAACGTCATTAGATACATCGGAAGGTGCTTGTTCATCGTCGGGACGTCGAGCAGAAACCGCACCTCCCGATCGGTCCGTTCCGTCAAATAGTGGCGCATATGCCAGTGGCGGCAAACCGCGTTCAGCGTGTCGGGCTCTCCCTCGATGCGGATGACCGTCAGCGGTCCGTCTGCCTCCCGTTCCCGCTCGGACTGGTCGCGGAAATAGACGGACGCGGAGAAACGCTCCGGCTTTTCGAACCGCACTTCAGTCGGCTCCAGCCGCGCGATGCGGTCCACGCGGAACGTCCGCACCGCCTGCGACCGATGGCAGAACGCGACAGCGTACCATTCGTTTCGGTCATAAGCCAACCCGTACGGATCAACTTCTCGTCCGTCGTCCTGCTCCGCATTCGCTTTGCGATAGGTGATGTGAACCGTTAGCCCGTCCTTCGCCGCCTGCTCTAGGTCACGTAACAACGGAACGACGGAAGGTAGACGCGACGGAGAAATTACATCCAAGCCATTCGACTGACAGGACAAATCGTGGCGCTGCTCTTCGTGCAGCCCGTTCTCCACCTTCTTCAGCGCGCTTTCCAGCTCCTCTGTATACGGATAGCCAGCGCCTTGCGCAAATTTAAAAGCATCCACAAGCGCCTTCACCTCTACGGAGTTGAAGAACAATGGCGTCTCCTTGAAGCTTTCCAGAATACGAATGCCACCGTCATGGCCCGATTCCGCGACGACCGGCACACCACTGGCGCATAATGCGTCGATATATCGGTACACGGTGCGAACGCTGATCTCCAAACTGTCCGCGATCTGCGTGGCGGTGAGCTTCCTTCCGGTTCTAAGCATCCAAAGCATCGAAAGCATGTTATCCCATTTCGCTATCGGAAGCACCCTCTTTTTCTCAAGAAAATGAAACTGATTTGAGCTTTGCGTAATTATGTGAAAAATAGATATTACACTCAGGTGAATGCGGCTCCATAATTCTACTTTCTCACAACCAACACACAGCACTCCACATGCCTTGTGGCTGTGATAAGTATGCCGCTAGAACCTGTAGCCCCTTGGCGGCAGGGTATATTTTCGAAAGATTGCTTTTTCAACCTCAAAATTTTGAAGTTTCTATTTTCGTCAACTATTTGGCACCAGCATTTCTATTACATCACTTCAGCAAATTGTCACTTTTAACACTTTTTATTAAAACAATTATTGGACTTATTCTCCACCAAAGCTTTTGGCCCATTCAGTAACCCTCCGACTACTTTCCACTTCTGACAAATCCTCAATCCTAGTCATTCAGAAGGATTCTTCACTGTTATAAATACGGTAATAGATGTACAGCCGTTGGGTGTTCCATTCTTTGTATATTTACCTGACACTCCCATATATTTCATGTTTATACCTTTATTGGATTGAATTCATCAACTCATAGAAATATTTGGATTCTTGAGTCTTATTAAGACTATACCAGGCATCTAATGTTTGTGAAGAAAACACGCCCAGAGCTTTCAAGACGTGTACAGAAAATTCCAACGGAGCTATTCCAGATGCAGTGATCAATTTTCCATCAGTTACAACAGACTCCATTTTGTAATACTCTTTACCCGTGTAAGTGGGACAGATCATTTTAAGGTATTCCAGATCATTGCTTGTATGCGGGCGTGAATTCAGCAATCCTGTCTGGGCAAGTCCCATTGTAGCACCACAAATCGCTGCAACCAATATACCTTCCTTTAAACACCTCTGGGCGATTTTTAAGATGGGTTGGTGAATTGTTTCTGTCCATGTATCTCCACCGGGTAAAATCAATGTATCTGTGCTTTCAATGCTGCACTCATCCAGTTTAATGTCAGGCAGTATTTTCAATCCGCCCATTGTAGTTACAGGAGTCTTTTCAATTCCCACAGTAACTACTTTTGATGGGGCCAGCCCCTTTTTATAATATCTTCCCGAGTTCAGTTCGGCAGTTAAGTAACCTATTTCCCAGTCTGCCATTCACATAAAGATATACCGTATTATTCATTTGCAAGTTCTCCTTATTTTACAATTCATCAAGTGATACCAACTATCCATCGGTAAT
Source organism: Paenibacillus sp. FSL H7-0331 (assembly GCF_001956045.1). The sequence continues at coordinate 12,509 of NZ_MRTH01000076.1, forward strand.
CAATAATTATCATCATTATAAAACAACTTCACTGACATCTACTGTCAGCGAAGCAATTAAAGTTGATAATATTCCATTAACTCCGACGCAACAGCAACAAGTTTTTCCTTCAAACTCTGTGGTTCGATTACTTGAATGGATTTCCCGTAGGATAGGAGAAAATAAGGGACATATATTATGAATTGATTTTTCCTCAAGTAAAAAGATTGCTTGGTTTGATGTCCGCTCTTTCAGATGATGCCCCAAAAACCAATGCAGGCATAAGTCATCCAATGCCTCTGGCCTATCTCCGATAATTAAAGAAATTAACCCGTCCTTGCCTACTAAATCAGGCAATAGATTTTGCATAAATAATTCACGGGCCGAAAAAGCTTCGGGTCGCTTAAATGTTATTTGAGTACGCTTGATTTGTAGAATTCGTTCTGCCCCAAAGCTGCGGATCGCAGAGGTGCTCTGATAAAATTATTCAGCAAGCTATACCCGCCATTATGACCTGCGTCGGATATTATAGGCACTCCACTGGCACATAGTGCATCAATATACCGATAAACTGTCCTTATATTTATTTCTAACTTTTCGGATATTTGTTTTGCTGTCATTTTTACGCCCAGATTCAGCATCCATAGAATTGCCAGCATATTATCGTTTTTTGGCATAACATGAACCCTCATCCCTTTATTCATCAATCTTTCAGCCTTTCAATCCTCACGCAGCATTCAACGTGACTCGTCTACCTATCTTTCAACTTCCTTGAGCGATACTGTCACATCTCATCTATTCATTTCGAACCATCAATATTAAGCACTCCACATGTGTCGTCTGCGGGAACGATAGCTTTTCCACTAAATCAATAACTACTAAGCGCATAATTGTTGAAGTATTTCTTCCGATCTCCGATTAATTAATTTTAAGGTATGCCCTGCACTCTTTTTCCTTCTGTACAGCTTCGAACATCTCTTTGAAAATAATCGACTTATAACGGAAGCTCCTGTCATCTCTTGAAGGTTCCTGCATCTGCTATTATCTAGTTTACACTCTTGGTCAACGGTAGTTTAAGATTCGCGGTAATCGGACAATGTTTGTGTCGCATTTTGATAATAGGATCAAGTTTGTGTCGTAGGCTAACGACATAAACTTGATCCTATTAAGAAAAAACTCCAGATTAACCCTGATTACAATTAGGACATTGTTTGTGTCGTCCGACAATAATTTATTATTGACAAGAACTCCGCGCCCTGGCGAGATTGGCGATCAACGGCCACTACTCTCTTCGCAGCGGGATTCGATAAGCGGTATCGCAATCGTGGCATCCGAGCTGCCTCGGTGATGCCCGGGAATAGCCTTACCGATCTGGCAC
>NZ_MRTH01000077.1 GCF_001956045.1 Paenibacillus sp. FSL H7-0331
ACGAATAAGTGAGTGGATAAATAGTTCTGCTAGCTTTAAATTTGAAGAGAGTAGTATTGGTTGGTCAAAAACTCACATTTTTTATTTTGATGAGTTGCAATCATATGAGGAAATTAAATAAAAAGACTCTTTTAATTAAAAATTATCATACCCATTCTTTTTCAGTTATAAAGTCCAAAAAAGCCATTATACCTATCCTTTAGGTTGAGTTTTCGGCTTTTTGTAAATCAGCTTTTTAAAAAACGATCTATTTTTCTTTTCCACTAATAAATTCTTAATTGTTCTCATTAGCAGCTTTAACCTTAAGTCTTCATCATCTATTTTCTTCAATTCACTGTAATAATTAATGCTCATGTTGTCCTCCTTGAGATAGTTATTGATAGTTTGTTTAATCATCTCTTTGTTACTATTGTACTACATAATGTGCGACAAATTAGGTTAAAAGTATCATATTTTTAGGATTAATGTGTCAGTTAATGTAATATTATGGTGTGATTTGAGCGTATTAAAATTGTTGAGCTAGAACTAAAGCTCATTTCAGTTCTTGAAGATGGATATGATTATACTCAGTTCAATAATCAAAAATTTTAGTTGGGATGACACTCTGTATTAAAATATAAATTTTTAATAACGATAAAAGACGGATTCTAATCTAGATAAGGAGTGATTTTATGAGTAAATTTGATGCTCTTGGTAAGTATTTAAATGATACTTGATTAAATGAGGTGAAATTGAGTTTCAATCAGATTAACGAAATTGTTGAACTTCCTGATTCAGCAAAAGGACTTGATAGGACTTGGTGGGGCAATTCAAAAAATTCTTCTAGAGTTCAATCAGTTTCTTGGATGAAGGCTGGATGGAAGACTGACAAGAAAGAATATTTAAATGGATTTATTATATTTTATAAATATAAATGAAAAAACTGATATTATTTTACAATGACTACGAGTTGGAGGTGTCCAATGGAACTTGTTGAGAAGAATTACCTTAAAATAAATTACCCGAAAGGCTTTTATTTAGTTAAACAGATTATAGATGAATTAGATCCTGTTGATTTACTTGCGCCAGAAGATGAACACGATTTTTTGACAGCTGATGTACTAAAAATACTTATAGATGATCGTTTAGTAGAAGTGAAGCAGTTATTAATTAATGCTTATTCAGATTACGGGTTTGGAGTTGAAAAAGTGGTAGACGAAAACAAAGAATCATTTTACAAAAAAATTGAAGATACAACAATTAAAATTAATAGTATATACAATGCAGTCAAGGAAGAGGTTATTCCTTCATAGGTGCGCAGGCTATACTTTATCTAATGTTCTGGAGTCTTAGATTTGAAATAGAGAATTTCTATTCGGAGGTCGATTATTAATGAGGCTATCGAAACAAAAGTTAGAAGATATGGAAAATGCGATGGTCTATGATGCAGATACCAAGAAGGCACACTGCCCTCGTTGTGGTACTGAAATTTTAAGGCAAGAGTTTAATAAATGCCCAGATGATGTTTGTGGTTGGAGGCAATACGTGCGGAATAAAAATACAGGCGACAAATATTTTGGTGATTAGAATCAACGACTTTCTGATGGGATAAAAACAACTAATTAATTTTGTAATGAAAACTGACTTATAACAGGAGGGTAAAATTTTAATGAAAGCTTATGTTCCGATTATTTGCACAATTATTATCTGTGCAACAGTTATTTACATCGTTAATATGAACAATCAAAAAGACAGGTATATATATACCCACTCTAATTTAGAAAGTGGATCACTGGTGAGGATTGATCGTTATACAAATCAGACTCATGTTTTAAGGTTTCCAAGAGGTTGGATTACTCCAGAACAAACAGCGGAAAAGTAAACAATAAAAAGACTATTTCATTGTCAGGGAGAGCTAAACATTGGCTGTGAGTAAGAAGTTTAAGCGAAAAATAGTTCGTCAAGGAAAAGTTTTTTACTGGTACGTGAAATCGGATTACGATGATGAAGGAAAAATCAAAGTCTACATTTTATCTGAAGATAAGAAATTTATTGTTGCTTATGAGATTGGGCAAGTAATTAAGCAGCAAAAGAAGAGTCCATTTCTTGTAGTCATGGGGAAGGAATTTGTTGGGTTTGTTGGAGATCACATGGATATAAGAGTACAAACTCCTCCGATATGGGATGACTTATCTGCTACACCATCTTTAGTGGGAAATATAATTGATTGGTGTTATTCAGAAAAGAAAGAGATTGTCTTGGTAAACTGGAAGGGTGAATTGATTTGGAAATATACGGTTCACGATAAAAGGACTCTTTAAAGGAAGTATGACGAATGAGAAATATCAACGAACCTGATGATTGGTTGGACGATGAGTATGACAAGCGAGAAATTCAACGTACGCATAGGTTTGTTAAAATTGCGTTTATTGGCATTATTATATTCATCGTAATAGTAACGTTACTGTATTTTTTTGCATTACATATTATACATGAATTATTTGAAGGCTTGTTTGGTAATGAAGATAATTTTTGATGAAATAACGGATTTATTGGAAATGAAAATGGTGAGAGAGGGTAATTTTTTGAAGAGAAAAGTACTAATCATAGCAACGATTTTGGTTGGCCTATTAAATAGTTCTACTATACTAGCGCAAGATGAAGGAAACTTAATTGACGATCAATTTAACAATACTCAATTAAAGTTAAATACGATCAATATTGAATCCAATCCCAATGATCTATACGTTCAAGCAAGAAATTATTTTGAAGGTAGTGGTTTTGAAGTAACGTGGGATGAGGTTGAGAGAAAGGTCATAGCAAAAAAAGACAGTTCTGAAATTGTGATAAATATTGATCAGGAGTTAGCAATCATCAATGGTTTTCCAATAGAGCAGCCAATAAGAATGATTGATGAGTCATTGTACATACCCATTATTGAGATTTCACTGGCTCAGGGACTGAAAGTTAAATATGATGATGACAGAAAGAATCTCCAGTTAACAAATCTAATAGATCTTTTCCGTGAGTTTAACTGGGATACGAATTTAGATGAGATAAAGAATAGGAGTAAATGGTTAAAAGAACTAGCTGACCTCGGCTATGTTGTTGCTTACAGTGATTACAAGTTATTAAATTTTAACACACAAGTTTATTATCATTTTAGAGAAAACAGGCTTAAAGAAATAGCGTACAGGCTCAATGATAAAGAACGTTCCTTAGAACGATTTTCAAAGATCAGGTATGAGCTAGAACAAAAGTATGGGAAACCAGAGTATGATGAACCTCGTTTTATAAATGAGAAGACTTTTAATTCTTTTATCGAAGCAACTAAGGACAAAAATCAGAATGAAGTTGATGAAATATTTTTTGAAAAGCTGGTTGATGGAGATCTTTCAATTAGTGCTGCATGGAAAACAGAAGAGTTTACCGTGCATCTCTTATTAAGTGGATCGAACAAAAAAGATATTACTAATATTGATCTTTCAATCAGGCAAAATGGTTTTGTATTTACTGGTGGCAAATGAAATGACGATTTCATAAGTGAGTCTATGTATTCTGTGAATAATAATCTGCAGCCATCTCTGGAAAGTCTTATTGAGCATGTTGAGTTTTATAAAACCATTGAAGGAAATGAATTACTCAAAGAGTTTATTGAGCAAATTGAATTAGTTAAGAAGCATGAATATAACTTTGTGCTAAAAAAGATTTTGAAACATTATGGAAAAGGAATCTCTTCATTAAAAATAAGAGCAAGGAGCGTGTTATGGATATACTTTCTGGGTTCTTAATTTTAGGAGCTTTGTTTGGTATTTTTGTTGCTATTCAAAAGCTTAATTCTAATGTGATTACTCAAATTGACCAAAATGAGAAAATTATTGAGTTATTAAAGGAATTGAAGAATAAATGAAATTGGCATTTTATGAGGAGGTGAGCTAAGTGTGGAAATCAGTGATCTTATTCCGAGAAATAAGTTCGATTTTGAAAGAGTATATGAATTGAAAAAATTAGATGTTAAGGTATTAAAACCGATTTTACCTTATCTTTTTGAATGGATACAAGATATCAATTGGCCTATAGCAACTGAAATTGCCCAGATACTTGTAGAATGTAAGGAAGAAGGTTTGCCTAACATACGCCTAATTCTCAAGGGTGATGATTACGACTGGAAGTATTTTTGTTTAACTGCTGTCGTAAAAGATTTACCTAAAGAAATTAAAAAAGAATTAACAAGGGATCTGGAAAGATTGACTTTTAACCCATCAAAAGATGATGTTTTATTTGAAATAGACATTGAAGCAGGCATCATTTTGAGTGAGATCGAATAAAATGGGGATTTTAAAAGGAGTGAAAAATATGGCTGATGTACTATATCGATACAAACGATCTGGTCGAAATGAAGAGATTAAAATTGCTTCTCTAGAAAGAGCAATGAGTCTCGCAGCATTAAATCTTAGAGAAAATATTGATCCAGTCGAAATCATTGTCAGTGGTGTCATATATGACTTTGATAAAATTAAACAATACATTAAGGTTAATAATGTATTGTGATAAAAACAATATTTCATATTAAAATAATCTTACAGAATCCCTATGATCAAATAAATAGGAATTTTTATACAATCAAAATTATTTCGTATCGTAATGTCTTTATCATTTAATTGAACAACTACTCCCGAAATATAAGAATCATCAAATGGATCTAATAAAGCTATATTGATAACTTTATTTTTAAAAATGGACTCATGGAGTGATTGTTTGATTAGACTTTTCTGTCTTTGCTTAATTTTGCAGAGCGATTTTTTTGTTGAGTATTTATAATTGCTTGATATTTGGGCAATAATTCTGGAGTAATAATCTTTGAATGCTTCCACATGTCTAAATAATTTATCAAAATGATCATCCCTTCCGAAATGGAACGTTTGTTCTTATTATATATAAATGCTATACTCATATCAAGTGAAAGAAGGTGTGATTAATTTGGGTATTATTAAGAGTGCAGTGCTTGATAAAATAAATCATCTTCGCAGAAAGATGTTAGTCCACAGTTATTTATACTACGCCTTAGACTCATCAATAGTCGATGACATTACATTTGATCGTTGGGCTAAGGAGTTGGTGTTGTTGCAAAAAGAATATCCTTCTGAAGCGTCACAATGCGTTTATAATGAGTCATTTAAACTATTTGATGGAACTACTGGTTTTAATCTAGAACGCGATGCATGGGTAGAATCAGCAGCTCGTAGATTATTACAAACTCATAAGGAGTTGGAGAAGAAAAATGGATAATAAACTATTCATTGGCACATTAAGAATTAATGATATTTTATATATTTCATTTTCAGATAAGCAAAGTGATTTTGAAAGACAGCTACTAATATCAAATCCTGAATTTGTGGATGAAGATCTAAACAAAATATCAGAACAGATGAACATTCCAGTCCATAAACCTTTTTAATGAAAAGTGAGCTTTAATATCGATTTACCTTTTGAATTATGGTATTATAATCCATAATGAAGGAGGTTTTATTGTGATAAAATTTAAAGCTGAAATTGTTATGTTTGAAGCAAAGATTAAACCTAAATATGCAAGAACACTATATACTGTGGTCGATGCAGCTCAAAGAGAAATTAAAAAAACGCAGAAGATTCATAATTCATACAATAAACCTGCTGAGATAATAATTTATGAAAAAGATGATAATGGGATTTGGATTAATCTAGATAAAAGAAAAGTTGAATCATTACATATAAGTTGATTTATCAAATATACATAATCTTACGTTTATTTTTGCGTGGGATATTGTATATTTTTTAGTTTCTGGTATATAATTGATAGTAATGAATAATCAAATCTAACTTAAAATTTAAGGGGTTGTTATTGTGGCAGAAGAAAACGCGAAAATACATGACATCATGGATATTTTTCCTCAAATATTTGCTATAATTGCAAAGAATAATGAACAAGTAAGAGAAGTAGATGATTTACTTTCATCGATTTATAAGTATCCTATATCAACTTTTAATGAGATACTCGTCAACAATGAGAAGTTAGAGCAATTTGAAAAACAAGGATTAATTGCTTTGTCAGTTATACTCCATAAAGTAACTGGTCTTGAGATTATTAACCCTACATCATTCTTCTCACAGAAAGACATAAATAAAGCACTAAAGTATCGCTTTGAAGATGAAGATGCAATATCATTTCCATACGCATTTGAAGGTGTTCTGAGGACATCTGACAAAGAATACATTACAGTTATGTCTTACAAAGATATCGCTAAACTATGGCTCTCTAAAATACTAACATATAACTTTGAAACGCAGCGCGCTTCTAAGAAGAAAATTAACGCTAAAGGAGAAATTAAAAGAACACCAACCATTATACAGAAAAGCGTTAAGAATATTGTGAAGCTTATGAAAGAAGGAAAATTTCTTCCATCTACTTTAGTTATTAATATCTTAAAGGATGGAACAGATTCGGTAGAATATGAAAATGGCGACTTGATCATCGATGAAGGAACTAAATTGAATCTAATTGATGGTATGCATAGAATGCAAGGCATATTAGCTGTACTTGAAGAACTTCCAGACTTTGAAGGAAGTATGGAAGTATCAATCAGACATTACACCTTAAATGAAGCAAGATATTTGATAGGCCTGCTAAACACTGTTAATAGATTCGATAAGAACTTAGTCAGATTTAATACAGATGATACTTTTGGAGGATTAATTGTTAAAGATTTAATCCAAATAAAAGAGTTGAAAGATAGAGTTGAAACTGAAAGTACTGCTGTGAAAAAGACTTTGAACATGTTGACGAATTATTCAGTGTTATCAGATTCAATAAATATAACTTTTAATCCAGAAACAACTAAAGATCAATATGATATTACAGATTTCCTGAAGAAGTTTTATGGTTATTTAATTGCTTCTTATCCAGATGACTTTACTAAAAAAATGGCAGAATCTCGTAAGGTTAGTTGGATTAATCACCATAACATGTTCGTAGGATGGACAGTTATTGCAAAAGGTTTATTTGATAAGTATGGAAAAGATTTTCCAGTTGATGAAATTACAAGAATTGTTGATTCTCTTGATCTACAAAAAGGTACAGGTAGTGCTATTGATAAGATTATGATTGAGCAGGGTAATAGAAACTCAAATCAAAGTAAAGCACTGATTCGGAAGTTTTTTGAAGAGAAAGTATCCGAATTACTTTCATAAATCTTTATTCAGGGGAGAGTTATTGATGTCTAATGTTATTTATGAAGGAAAAACTTATAATCAAGAAATCAAAGATGAGTTCACAAGTGAATACAAAGCTGGTACACAAAAGATTATAAGTCGTATATTTAAAGTATCATATAACATGGAAAAAAGCTTAAACAAAGACTTATATGATTTTAACAGAGAAGAACTAAGGAGATTATTTTTTCTCTTTATGCCTAAAACCGAATATTCAAGCAAAGCGAATGTAACTTGGGTTAGCAAGTATATTGAATGGGCAAGAGATATGGGATATCTTAATGATATTAATCCTCTTGATGGAGTTACTACAGAATGGAAAGAGCAATTTGTAAACAAGTCACTGAAAAAATATTGGACAGATAAAGAAATAGATAAGATTATTAGCAAACGTGTTAATGCTCAAGATGCAGTAATAGTAAGGATGCTTTTTGAAGGTGTTAGAGGAACTGGAAATACAGAGATACTAAATCTAACAGTTGATGATGTAGATGCATTTAACAACACACTGCATTTGTCTGATGCGGATGATTGTAGAAGATCCCTAGTTGTCTCTGACAAATTGATTAAATTATGTGAACAGGCATTAAAAGAAGATGACTATGAAAAGATGAATGGTAACGCGAGTAAGGATATTAAAGCGGAGAAGTCTAACTTGGTCACAAATAAATTTGTAGTTAAATCATCTAATACCAGAACAACTCACTTTAACGAAGCTGAGAAAAATATAATACACAGAAGATTAACAAACATCGCAGATGAAGAAGGAGAACCTAATTTTTCACCATTGAACATTACCTATTCAGGGATGTTGTACATGGCCAAAGAGCTATATGTCAAAAATGGCAAATTGGAAGCTGAAGAGTATGGTGACATAAGAGTACAGTTTAATATTGACACTGAACAAAGTTTCAGTAGATTAAAATCAGAATTTTTGAATATAGATTTTATAAAAAGTTTCTACGAATTAACTTAGATATTTATATCTAAGTTTTTCTTTTTTTATTTTTAAAATGCTTGACTAATAAGAATGAAAAATGATATATTGAACAAGTAATAAAAAAGGAAAATATTTCTGGATGAGGAAATGTATTGATACTAATATCCAAGCATAGAGGGTGTGATGTAGATAATCACTATAGGAAAGATTGCAAACAATATTGCTGAATCTGTTGTCAGAAACAATCGAAGATCTGATGTAAAATTGGAACACATTGAATATATGATCCATGTAAGCCTTAATATATTATTAGTTGGAGTGACATCTTTAATTATTTCATTGTTTTTAAATACAACAACCGAATTACTGATTTTTACACCCTTCTTTTTATTGTTGAGATTTATAAGTGGAAGTGCGTGGCACTTTAGAAACGATTTAGTTTGTTATATATTCTCTTCTTTAGTAATTTCCATTATTCCTACTATTGATTTTCTAACTGCAAATTATATCTCATTTATGAATATCTTTTCATTGATAGTATTATTAATTCTATCTCCTATAAGCAATAACGAAAAAATAAATAGTAAAAAGAAACTTATATTTAAAATGATAGGTGTTTTATTTGTAGCTATAAACTTTCTTTATATAAAGAATGATATTGTTTCAGTTTCATTCTTTGTTCAGTGTGTATCAATGGTGTCTATTAAAAGGAGATAGATTATAACTAACTTTGAATTTGTTGTATTTTCAATGTTTGATAGTGCTGCCTTGATATTACTAATATTGTCTGTGTTTAAATTTGAATTGAATAAAATAAACTGCTTTAAACTTCTTGTTTCTTCTTTTATATTTTCAGTTTTATCATTAGTAATTATTAATTTACAATTACATAACTTTGCAATCGCCATACAAATTCCAATTGTAATTTTAATTTTTAAGTTTGTTTTTAATGAGAATGGAAAATACTCTATATGGATATCAATTACAGGATACATAACATTTTTGATGATGCAAGGAATTTTTGCAAGTATTCTTATTTTAAATGATTGTATGACTCCAGAAGATCTGCAACCTTTTTCTGAAAAGGGGTATATTGCTCAAGTGAGTAGCTTAGTTTTCGTTATTATAATAAGTTATCTAATTAAAAAATATAATGAAGGATTTACTTTTAACTTTACAAGTAAGTTTAAACAAAAAAGGAAACTATCTTCAAGTAGACCATATATTATCGTGGCAGTTTTAGCTGCATTAATTACAGCAATTGTGTATCCTTTCTTATACAAAAGCGATCTTATTGTGATGTTTATTTCCTCCTTGGTATTAACAGTAATATGCTTCTTTTCACTCATATTCTTATCGATTAAAAGGAATAAAGAAGAAATCATTTGCGTTTTATAATGATGGACACTTTAAATAAATATCTCATAAGCGAAGGGAGGTGAAATTTCATGAAATATCAAGCATCCAAACTGATTACTACTTTGACTGTTGCTTTTTCATTTGTTATTGCTGTCGTACAGCCTGTTGGAATTTGGCACGAACCTAAAATGCCAAGTGATTTGAAATAATATATAATTTAGTAAATCAATATTCCAGCATTTAGTACTATACTATGTGCTGGAATATTACTATTAAAATAAGTAGGTGTTTCAGATGATATTTGAAAAACTAAAATCTCTCATGCACGAAAAACTTGAAAATAAATGTGATGATGACGAGATAAATGATTTAACTCGATCAATCGCTGACCATTTTAAAAACACAAAAAACATTCAGTTTCTTAATGAATTCAATGAACTTATTCTCATCGATATTGAGAATGTTCTTTATGTATATGAAAAGAATAAGAATATTTATTCATTTGTAACCAAGGAAGAAGAGTATGAGTTACTAAATAAAAATATTAATTTAAACGTATTGTTAAACGATAACTTCTATCAACTAGATAAAAAACACATAGTTAATCTTAATCAAGTAAAATTATATAATAGTTACATGGGAGTAGTTTATTTTGGCGAGGATATTAATGATGCTTCAACAAAAAGTTTGAGGGTTGCTATAAAAGCAGTTACAGAGATTGTAAGGAAGATCAAAGGAAAAGAGAAGGATCTGTATTCGGAGAACGACATTACTGCAATTTACACACCAAGATCATTAGGCAAAAATAATTAGTAGTCACAGCGTCAAACTAACTATTTCGACATTTTTTGACATAAATGCATATATGTCATTGTTTGTAAACCAACGTTTTTTCACTAAAATCATGAAAAATAGTGCTTAATAACTAGTGTAAAAGGTATTAATATAGTTATAATGCAACATGTTGCAAAAAAATGTGCAATGATGAAATTAAGAGAGGATTGATTTAATGAAAAAGAATTAAAGCTCTCAAAAAATTGTGCTTTGTTTGGCGACAGTCACAGTTAATCGAGAGCAACATTAAATATTATTAGTAGTATAATATCGCATAATTCGACAACTGTAAATCGTGTTTTAAATTCTGAATTAAAATTGACTTTATGAATATGTTGTGGTAGGAGGTTTATTGTGAAATTAAATGATTTCACACTACCTGTCAGGTGCTTTAATAATCTAAGTGTACATAGTTTAAACATGTCCGAAATTATTAAGTATGAAAAGAATGGAAAAAAATTAATAGTTTCAACAGTAGATTCTAAGTATGATCTGCAGTTTTATGATTTAGAAACAATTGAAGAAATGTTTATGCATTTGGGTTTATGGCTAACAGATCGTACAAATGTTGTTAATCTAAATTTAGTCACCAAGTATGATGTTGTCTTAGGAAACCTTCACTTTAAAAACTCTGAGACTGTTGGATCTGTTGCCAAAGTACATCATAAAGCAGTTGAGAAGGAACTAATTAAAATTGGACATGCCGAAATCGTATATATACTACCCCTAAAAAACAATATTTACAAACTAAGAATAGAGTAGGAGATAACTATGTTAGCTTATAGAGAAAGAGCCAATGAACAACCTTCTTATGATGAAATACTGACTAAATGGGAAGACAGTAAAGAATGGTTTATGTTATGGCTCATTGAAATATGCGGATTGACGGAGAGTGAACGTGCTGCAGTTGATAATATGATTCGAAGTGATCTGGATGTAACTATATATTCGTCTAAATTTTTTGATGGTGATTTCGATAATATTAAAGGAACATTAGAAGCATATAGACAGAAATATAGTTCTATTCCACAAAAAGCTGACATTCAGCTTTTTCTTTTTATTAAAAACAAATAATATAAAATATATATTTGTTAAATTGACGATATCAGATTAATTGTGTTATATTACTACTAGATGGAAATACATAGAAATTAAATTGAAATGGTTAATTTATGGGGAGGAATAGTTTTATGTTAGGTAGTGACAAATCTTATATTAGAGAAGATGGATTTAACTTAGACATTCGAGATGATACAAATGCTAAACTTGGACTAAGATGGAACTTTAAAGACTTAGATGAAGTGAAGTTGGCTTTAGCAGAAGATGATAGTTCAAGAGTTATTTTTTTAGTCACTTCTGATCCACATGGGGCCTCTAATATTGGATTAAATATTGAAGCAGCAAGAGCATTAAGAACTAAACTCGATGAAATGATTAAAGCAGCGAGAGGACTATCCTAATCGGATAGTTCTCAAAAAATCATGAAACCGAAATTTCAATGGAAGAGGATGTTTAATAAATGAGAATTGACATTGAAAGACAATTGGACAATGGACAAAGAGGCAATACATATTTTGGTTTGATGAAAGTAGAAAGACACTCTGGGTAGATGAATACAACTTACTTCAAAAAGAAACCCCTAGACATAAATATAGGATTGTTCAACAGTATAAAAGAATTCCATCACGATCTGATCTTAACAATCTAACTAAGGAAGAAGTCCCAATGGAAGATGATATTAGAGAGGCAGCAATAAATTCACTCGTTGCTCAAATTAAGGTAGACTTTTGGACGAGAAATTGAGGCAATAAAATAGATATTTTATTGGGCTATAAAACAAGGAGACCTCAGTATCACGTATTAGGACTGCTGCTTAAATAAGGAGGATAATGAGTTGTTAAATGAATTTGTTGACGATTATGATTCCGATTGGTTTTGGAGTATTATTTCAGTATCTGCTATAAACAGACAAAAGCTAAAAGAAATCCTATCAGCTTTCAGCAAAGAAGATATCATAAAGTTTCAGGAGCAATTCCTTGATGCTTCAATCGAATTACAAGATGAACCTTATTTAGCGTTTATGGAACAATCCGAAGATGGAGTAGAAGATATTGCAAATTGGATAGTTAGCAATGGCAAAACTTTTTACAATCATATTTTAAACAATCCGGAAGAAATACCACATTCAGTGAATAACGTTACGGATCAAATATTGTACGGAGTGGCCGATGAGGTTTGCTACGAAATTTATGGCGAATCAACAGGGGTTTACTAGTACGTGATCGCTATGCCAGGACTCGTTAAAAGGATAGTTTCATTAGGAGGCTCTAACTTGGAGTACATAGAGAGTGCAGAATATTATCATATACAACGCAATAAGCGTTGGGGTGAAAAGGATAATTGGGAAATCGGTGATGAAATTGAAGTTGGAACCATGCAGAATAAACTGATGGAGAGTAGATTTAATACTGACTATAATATGAATCCAGAATTAGATTTTAAATCTGAATTCATGAGACTTAGAAATAAACAGTTAGATCAAATTGATATACATTACCTTGAAGATATGAGTGGAGAATGGAGAGAATATATTACAAAAACAAGAGAATATATATTTGAAATAGAGCGAATACAAATTAATTCAAATCTACCATCAAGATTCAGATGTTTATTCGTAACTGATTTGAATGGATTAACATACTGGAAACCACTTTTAGGAAACACTCAGAATCCAACAATTTATAAATTATCACTATCTGGGCGCATCCATAAGGCTAACGAGAAATTTGTCAGACTTAATACCAACAGTCAGGATTTTAATCACACTGGATTGTCAACATAAAACTGGACAATATTTATGAGGGGATTTTTCTAGCTTCAATGGGAGTGAGATACCCCAAAG
>NZ_MRTH01000078.1 GCF_001956045.1 Paenibacillus sp. FSL H7-0331
GTATTCCTATTCATCTTCATCGCCACCTCGGGGTTTTTTATATAATTACCCCATTTGGCGACTTGTTAATTTCTTAGTTGCGTTCTATATAGCTTGAATCTCATGGCAATAACAATAGAATTCCGAGTACGATGATAATAATAAATAAGTAACGTTCGAATTTTCCAGCAGGAATTCGATTATTCAAAAAAACACCGAGTGCAGTAGCTATGAGAATAGCCGGTAAAGAATAAGCATAATAAATTAATGCGTCAAACGTCCATAACCCGCCGAGTGCATGTCCTGTAACAACAAGAACGCCAGATATAAGAAAATGAGCTTGCAATGTTCCTCGAAAACGATCCGGATTCCATCGTCGTAATGTACCGTAGACAACGACCGGCACACCATTAAAATTATAAGCACTGCCAAGAACTCCTGAGGCAAATCCGAACGGTAATACCCATCCGCGATCGTTAAGTAATGGACGTTCGATTGCCCGAGAGAGAATCTTCTTAATCAAAGAGTAACAACCAAAAGCAATCAGAAAAATTCCAAGTCCAAACGTAATCACGATTGCAGGAGTAAGATGAAGCAAAACAAGGCCGAAGGGGATTCCGATTACGGTAGAAACTGCTAGTCGGATCAGGACAGGGCGTTCAACGTGACGCCATCCGCTGAAAACGGTTAGTAAAGCAACGGTTAGCCCCGCTAACCCAATTAGGGAAACCGAAGTTTGCAGAGTGATCGGAAGTAGTGCAAGCAAAGGCATGCTCACTATAGCTTCCCCGAAGCCAAACATAGATTTCATCAAGGCACCAACAAAAACCGCAAAGACAACCAGCACAATAAGTGTAGTTGTCATTGTGCAATACCCTCAAAGAAACTAAATTTTATATTTGGCTGTTTTAAAATCCTTGTATTGAAGCCAAAACTTCGCACAATAACACCCTCTTCGTTTATTTTACACCATATTAACACGTGTGAAATGCAATTAAAACATGGATTTTAACACGCATAATAAGCTGTTTGATCGTTTGAAATTGAACAGACAAGGACCTATACATAAATGACAACAAAACGCATTAAAATTGAAATTTGGGGGTGTGAGACGAATTTGATTCAGAGTGGTTTTCAACCATAAAAGCTATGAAACACCGCCTTGATTTGGAATGTTTTTGCGGGTTATATGCTTTGATCATTCACAAGGGCAGGATTGTTTAATAAATCCTCTCCCTTGCAGCCAAGAACAGTAGTTCATTATTATTGACATAATCGAACTTAGGACTGGAGCGAGAATTATGAACGAGCAATACACAATTTCGAATATTGTTGACCACTTAAAACAAATCAGAGGAATGAGTGCTCTGGTTCTCGGCGGTTCAAGAGCTAGGGGGACTGAAAGCCCTAACTCTGATATTGATATTGGTATCTACTACGATTCCGAAAAAGGGCTGGATATTAGCCAACTTCGTCGGGTTGCTGCTGAATTGGATGACGACCATAGAGAAAACTTAGTGACAGAAATAGGCGGCTGGGGACCATGGATTAATGGCGGTGGCTGGTTGGAAGTTAATCAAATTCCAGTTGATTTTTTATTTCGTGATCAAAATAAAGTGTCACATGTAATTGAAGAATGTGTCATGGGAAATATCACAATGGATTATCAACCGGGACATCCCCATGGATTTGCCAACTCGATTTATTTGGCTGAGATCGCGTTGTGTAAAGTGTTATGGGACCCTTCAGATCTTGTAGGAAAACTGAAGAGTAGAACAACCCCATTCTCACCCGTTTTTCAAGAAGCGACCATCCAAAATTTTTTTTGGGAGGCAACCTTTGCTCTCGATAATGGATATAAAGGTATCTACAAAAAAGATTTATCTTATATCGCTGGATGTTGTTTCAGGTCAGTATCCTGCTTGAATCAGGTTTTGTTTGCAATTAACGAAACCTACTTGATGAATGAAAAGGGGGCTGCTGCCATTGCTGATTCATTTAGCATAGTGCCAAGCAAATACGCCCAGAGAATAAATGAGATTTTCACTTTTATCACGGAAGATCAAGAGTGTTTAAAGAAGGCTATTAACATGATTCGTGAGCTTATTCAGGAAACAGAAAATCTAATGAAAACCAAATCGTGATTGAACTGACGAGGAACTAAGGGCAAGTTTTTTGGGGGGACGATCATCCACGGATGTCATGAAAAATAAAAAGACCCCTAGAAAAAGGGTCTTCATGCCCGAGCAGGGTACTTCAGCCTTAACTTCATGGGAACAATCATAATGAAGGTTTAAATCATTTATCGGTCAATCGCATAGCGCAGTTGAACGACGCCACCGCCGAGAGGCTTGCAGTCCAGCAGTTCCAAATGCTTATATTGGTAGTTTTCTTTGTCGATTAAAAGATTTAACCCTTTACCTTCCAAACATGGTGCTACATTGAAAATCATTTCGTCTACAAGTCCTTGGCCCAGAAATGAATTGTGGATATCCGCACCGCCACTAACGAGAGCGGTCTGATGCCCTTTTTGTTGCAAGTAGTCCAAGGCATCCTGAGGCGATCTCGCAACCTTTATGCCAGGGATTTCCGCAGCATTCTTGGAAATCACGACGATTTCGACGTCGCCAAATGGGCCTGGGCCACCGTTGCCGCGCATACCTTCGAAAGTCCGTCGCCCGACAATGAAATTTCCTACAGCTTTAGCGTGTATCGCGAAGTCTTCCAATGCTTCTTTTTTTGGCGGGTTTTCAGGGGTGGATTGCGCATAATTGCCGTTAGCCGTTAAAGTTGCCCATAAAATTGTTTTCATCGTAATACTCCTCCTTGTGTTCGATTCATTATTCTTCTAATGGATGCCGCTACCCGATCCGGACGGTCCTCTTGCACATAGTGCGAGGCATCTTCTAGGACCTCGGTTTCGTTCAAAGGCAAATATTTTTGCCATTTGGTCATCTGTTCGAGGGGGAAGCCAGCACTGTCTTTCGTTCCCCATAGGATTTGTGCAGGCAAATCGTACAAACTCGGCAACTTCGATTCTATGTCGGCGAGCCATGTTCGTGCCTTGCGGATCTGCCTGGGAAATACCCATGTCGGTATTCTGGACTTCGGGGTCGGGAATGGGTCGGTATAAGCTTTTCGCAAGCTGTCCGTGACTTTATCGGCTTGGTATATCCCGTGCGGAACAATGACTTTGGCGAAAAAATTGCGCCGTGTCTGAAGCCAGCGCCCGATAGGCCACCCTCCCATAGCTAGCGAGAACAATTTCATCGGCAAAATTTCCGCAGGCCAAGCCCATGTATTCATTACGACGATGCCACGCAAGTTATTTCGATGCCCTACCGCATAGCTAAGGCCAATCGGACCTCCCCAATCTTGAACGACTACTATAAAATTTTTTAAATCCAAATGGCGAATCAGATGTTGAACGGCAACCGATTGCTCTTGCGGCGTAAAGCGGTAGCCAGATGGTGCTTTTGACATACCGAATCCGGGGTAATCCGGAGCGATGAGACGGAATTCCTCGCGAAGGTCTTTGATAACGTTCCGATATAGGTATGACCACGTAGGGTTCCCGTGCAGGAGAAGGACCGTTGGTCCTTGCCCTTCATCAAGGTAATGAATGTAACCGTCACGGTAAGGGAACCAGTGATCGGTAAACGGGTACTCCATCGGATCTAATTTAAACGGTCTATCCAAAATTGGTCCTCCTCGCTGTTACTTATTAATAACTTTTTTCTTCCTGACTTGATTCACATCATAATCGATCTGTGGTACATTTGGAAAGTAGTTACATTTAAGTGCAGTAGTTTCAAAAAATGAACTATGGAGGGATAACCGATGATGGATCAATCTTGTCCGGGTACCGTTGAGCCTATACTGGAGATTTTGGATGGAAAATGGATGCTTCTCCTTTTGTTCGAACTGTTTAACGGGACCCGACGGTTTGGGGAATTACGCCGCAAGCTGGAGCCCATTAGTCCGAAAACATTGACAGACCGCTTGCGATTATTAGAGGAGAAGGGAATCGTCACTCGTACTCTTTATCCAGGCGTTCCGCTGCATGTCGAGTATGAACTTACCGAGAGCGGGCAGGGCTTGCAGCCGATCTTTGCCGCCATGTGGACGTGGACTCAAGAGCATGGCGCATATCTACGGAAAGAGACGAACGGGGGCGGTCATGGAGCAGAAAAGGTGCTGTGATTTAAGGCCATCCATTGTAGGATGGCCTTAAAACTTGCCGTTACATACAGCGCGGGGAACCTTAGCAGTTCATTGTTTTCAAATCATGCATATTATCAAAAGTATTGCCAAGTTAGCTGCCGCAATCTGCTTTTGTTCATATGGAATCAAAATGCGGAGGAATCGTCAAATCTCTGTTATCTTCTTGGCAGTAACTGTTTCATGTATTTTCTAATGTGGCGCTATTTCCAACTCGGACGACTAAACTAAAGAAGAACGTTAGTTAAATCACAATACAACGGCAGCCGGCACACGATTTGAATCGATACTAGATCACTATATCAATGGGGGACGATTAATTTTCGAGCTGCCTACATCAAAGGAAGCTCTTGATCACTGAACGGGAAATAAACTTAATTGAAAACAAGCTATTGACAGTTATCTTAAAATCATATATCTTTAAAATAAGATAAATGATTTTAAGATATTATTCAGACGACTTTAAGGAGGTAATGAGAATGATTCCAATTTTGAACCGTATTAATGAACTGAGCAGAATTGAGCGCAGTTCAGGTCTATCTGATACTGAGAAAGAGGAACAAGCAGCGCTTCGGACGCAGTATTTACAGATTTTACGCGGGCAACTATTAACAACGCTTCTGAACGTGTCTGTTATGGATGAATTTGGGAACGATGTTACGCCTAAAAGGCTTATTGATAAAAAAGCAGCTAATGATCAATAATTTTTGTCATATATCTTAAATTTAAGAATATATAAATTAAGATAGTTTCGCCGGTTGGCAACCAGCCAGGTTAATATCCGTGGCACCTAAACTAATGTTTTCCCACGCATAGTAAGGAAAGTATTGTATGATTATATGAGAATGAATTCTGGAGGTTGGCTGATGTCAAAAAGAATAGGGATTATTGTAGGAAGTTTGAGGGAAAGCTCTTTTAATCAAATGATTGCGAATTCGATTCCAGAACTTGTAGATTCCGCGGAATATGAATTCATATCGATTGCTAATCTTCCCCTCTATAACGCGGATTTGGATCATGAAGAAGGGCCAGATCCAGTTAAGCATTATCGCGAGGCGATTCAAAAGACGGATGGCATTCTCATTGTTAGCCCGGAGTACAACTCAGGTATACCGGGAGTACTAAAAAATGCACTGGACTGGGCATCGACACCTACCAAAACAGCCGTCTTAATTCATAAGCCTGCAGGTGTGATAGGCGCAACACCTGGCGCAAAAGGGACGATTCTTTCGCAGCAGCAAATCAGGCAAACGTTGGATGCCACCCAGTCCTATGTGATGCCGGCTCAAAAAATGTATATTTCTCAAATCACGGACAAGATTGATTCAAATACTCGTAAGCTCACGGATGATACGACTCGCAAATATTTGCAGCGTTATGTTCAATCATTTTTGCAATGGATTAACCAAGTAGAACGGCTTAATGAGTAGTAAGGATAATAACTAATCTAATATATATGGAGGCTATTATGGGTAAAATTGCGCTTTTTGGATTTGGACGTATCGGAAGACAGCTCCTTCGGGCGGCGTTGCAACAAAATTTGTTTGTCCCCTTTTCCATCTCGGATATTAAAGACGAAGCTACGCTTGCCGCACTTTTTGAAGTGGATACAAATTACAAGCGTTGGCATGAGAAAGTATCTGCTCAAAAAGGCGCAATCGTAATCGGCGACCGGGAGATTCGTTATTTGAATTCGGCCGCTGAATTGCCGAATTGGGGTGAATTAGGCGTTGAATTGGTCATTGATTGTACCGGACGAGCCGTTACGCGATCAGTAGCTGAACTGCATTTGGAGCGAGGCGCCAAAAGGGTGCTTGTCAGCGGTCCGAGCAAAACCTTAGAAGATTGCGACGCAGTACTTCTTAAAGGAATTAACTTAGAAAGCTTCGATCCGGAAAAGCATAAAATCATTAGCATGGCGAGTTGCACGACCAATGCGCTTGCACCGGTAGTCAAATTGGTCAGAGAAAACTATGGCATTCATTACGGATTATTCTCCACGGTACACTCGTATACGAACACGCAATCGTTGACGGATCAGCCGATGAAGGAGCGGCGGGATTCATGGGCAGCTGCCGAGAACATCATTCCGTCATCTTCAGGTGCAGCCAAAGCTCTGAAATTCATTTGGAATGACCTGCAAATCACAGGCAAAGCCTACCGGATTCCGACCCGTACCGGGAGCATCGCAGAACTTAATTTGATAACGGAAAAACGATGCACCGTTCAAGAGATTAACGATATGTTTCGAGAAGCTGCGAGAGAAGGCGAATTAAAGGGCGTTCTTGATGTTTTGGAAGGGGAATGGGCCTCGTCCCGTATCGTAGCTGATCCCCATTCTTCGATTATTGATTTGCCTTTAACCCAAGTACAAGGTGAACTATTGTCTGTCGCTACTTGGTACGACAACGAATGGGGTTATGCTTCACGGTTGGCTGAGGTAGCCTCTTATCTTGTTGCAAAATCATAAGCTAGACGATTGATAATGAATTGGATGCATCTTAGAACGTATGAGCGAAGCCAAAGGCGACAGCCCATACATTCTAAGATGCATCTTTTCTCGTCAAACAGGGTCGTGGATACGGCTGAGCTCTTGTTTCCTTTCTAACGGGAGTTAAACCCAATATGTGGTACTATGTTGTAAAAAATGCTTGGATACTGAAGGAGCGTTTAGTAATGAATGTTGTTAGCGCAACAAATGATGTATCTTTTTGGTCCGATGGTAGCTGACCCGAAGTTTTTTCAGGCAATAGAGAAAAATATAAAACAACAATCTGCGTTTTGCGTGCGGGAAAAAGATGGAATAGCAGGTTCTCGCTTACTCGGAGGAGTTTTATTTTCTTCATCAAAATCCCCAATATACAAAATTGGATGGCTAGCGGTTTCATTTAATGCGAGAAACAAAGGAATAGCAACAGAGCTTCTTAGACATGTCTTGAACCTTGTCGATGTTCCAGCAGAAGTATTAGTGATTACATTCGGTGAAGATATACCAGATGGTCAACCAGCGAGAAGCTCTATCAGAGATTTGGATTTGTACCTTTAATGGAAGTGATTCCAAATGGACCAGAAGGAGGGACACATCAAAAATTTAAGATGATTATGACTAAGAATGATTCAGCTAACGGGACATAGGTCATTGAACTAACGAGGAAGATAGCTGAATGAGACAATTGATGTTTGTAAAAAGTACTTCAAAACTTATTTGTCACCCAACAGCAAGGTCTTCGACTTGCTCAGCGATGAAGGTTCAATTGCATTTTTTGGACCGTCCATGTTCCGTCTTTTGATGATGTCTCTAATCGAATTAGAGAAAGTTACAAGCGATATGCACCTCAATTAAATGATTCCAAAAACCCAACTATGAATATATCTAGTTGTTAAACACTAATTCTAGACATAGACTAATTCCCTGTAGATTAGGAAAATCAGTCCTAGTCTAACGAACGGGCAGTAGAGCGTGGTGGCATCATGCAAGTGTGTCGGAGATTAAGAACAGATATCCAGTCGATTGATTCTTTAATTCTTTCCAATATATAAACCCGCCAATTGCGTTAATTGGCGGGTTTACTGTTAATTAAAATCGCAACTTTGACTTATTAATGACCTATCAGTTCGACCTCGTCAAACATCGTGCCCAAAGAGTTGCCTTCCAGAAGCCACTTGATGGGATCGATGACCAAAGACAGCGTCCCGATTCCGCCAAGCAGGATGATTAAAGCGATTCGGGCCCAACTCTTCCCACGATACATCTTCATAATAATGAAGGTTAGTGCACCAAAGATTAATGTTCTTATGAGCACTTGGATCACAAGGCCGCCAACCGTCTCAAATCAAGGCGCGTCTAGCTGTAAACCACCAACCGCCCAATAGGAGCAGACAGGCGATGATGAATGTCAATCCGAATCCTTGCAGAAGAGAATCGTTAAAGAGCAGCATCAGTAACCCGTCGGCGAGTTTATGTCGAAGCTGCGCGATTGAGGTGAAAACGGGGATCGCCGCAATGAAGGCTGCCCAGATCACCCAGCCCACCGGGTGGTGAAGTCCGGAAAATAATAGATTCAAGAGCGCTAACAGAAACAGGTATGCGCCAAACTGGTAAATGAACATACCGGCAATACCAAATTGATCCCAGTTGAATATTTCGAGAATATTAAACGTATGTTCATAATTCCGGATCAAGTTCAGTTCAAACTTGAACCATACGATGTTAAGCACGGCGAATAAGGCTGCCCATAGCGTGTATACCAACAAAATGTTGAGATAATACTCTTTACGGGTTGCGCCTAAAATAATCACCCTTTTGAAGAAGCTTACAGGCAGAACACTGCCTAATACAAAGATTAAGAACAGCGTAGTCAGATTCGCGGCTGACACCGAAGAATTTTCGCCGGATCGCAATGCAAAACTTATGATCAAATTGGTGATGACGCTGACAGCGAGGATGCCCAGAACAATCCACAGATACAGCCTAAGCTGAAGGAAGGATGCCTTCATTAATACAGTCGTTTTATTCAATTCGCTGACCTCCTTCAATTAAGTAAGAGAAGAATTTCTGAAGCGGTAGCCCTTCAATGGTGATGCCGAGCTTGTGTGCTTGCTGTTTGTCCGCATCTCCGAGCGCTCCGTATAATGCCGCCAGAACGCCCTTACCGTACGGTTCTTGGTAAATGACTTGTTTGCCGTTCGCGAAGCGATCAACGGATTCCCGGTCACCCATCAACAAATGGGAATGGTCGCGGATGTTGTCCACTTCGTCATGCAGTAGGATGGAGCCGGAATTCATTATATAGACTTTCTCGACGACCATCGCGATTTCGTCTATCAGATGTGTGGAGAGCAGAATGGTACGCGGATATTCCGCGTAATCCTCAACCAGAATGCGGTAGAACCGCTCACGCATTAGCACATCAAGACCAAGCACCGGTTCGTCATAAATCGTTAGAGACGCGCGGCTTGCCAGACCGATGACGTTGCCCACTAGGGATTCCATTCCCCTGGAGAGCTGGCGAATTTTTTCGTTAGGGTTCAGATTAAAGGTTGTGAGCAGCTTATGGGCGAAAGGCCAATCCCAGTTCTTGTGGAACACCGACGCAAGTTGCAGGATCTCCATGACTTTGGCGCTGCCAAAGAATAGATTCTTTTCCCGTACATAACAGACGTCCTGTGGCGTTTCCCCTTTTTTGAGCCGGGAGCCTGCGATTTCGATTTGGCCGTTACTGGGGAATATGCTGCCGGTAATCATATTGAGTAAAGTGGTTTTACCGGCGCCGTTGCGGCCGAGCAATCCGCAGATGGTGTGCTCGTGCAGCTTCATTTCGAGATTGCGAACAGCATCGTTCTTACCATAGCTTTTGGTTACGTTGGAACAAGCAAGAATCGTACTCATTTCCGATCATCTCCCGACCTTTGTTTAATCATTTCAATTACGTCTTCATTGGTCATTTCCAGCTTTTCAGCCTCATTGAGCAGCTTGACGACCAACTCGTCATAGAACCGAGCCCTTCTTTTGCTCGTGATCACTTTCTTCGCACCTGCAGCTACGTACATGCCGAGCCCTCTTTTCTTGTATAGAATGTTCTCGTTCACAAGCAATGCGATGCCTTTCACGATCGTAGCGGGATTGATCTGAAACGTGCTCGCAAATTGCGCCACCGATATAATCTGTTCATCCTCACAGTAGACCCCTTTCAGGATGTCATCCTCAATCTTTTCAGCGATTTGCTGAAAGATGGGCTGGCTATCGTCAAAGCTGATCATCATCTCATCACCCTATTAGTATATTAGTCTTGTGACATACTATAATACGTGTTGGTGCTTGAGTCAACACATTCGTTAAAAAAATTTCAATGACACATGTTTGCGAGTTGGAATGGATTAAGTTTTAGCTCCGCCATGCAGGGCATGATGCATATAACTATGAATGCCGTTCGGGTGAATTAATGCGGTGCCCCCGGGATGATGAACTTGGATTTTTATTTTGAAGAACGAGTATAAGACCGTCCGGGAGGTGTCGGATATCTGAACGGGTAATCTTTCCGAACAGCACAAAAATGCTAAATGAGAAGAAACCCACCGTCTTGATCATGACCTTGAGCTTCTTCATGTAATTGATTAGGTCTACTTGCTATATAAAAATGGTAGTCTTACTGGTTGTATCAACTTATTGTTAAAAAATGAATTGACACCTGAGTTCAACGGTCTTCTTCGGGCTTCATCGGTTGTATTATCATGTCCCAGACCACAGAGTTATTGGTAAACGATTTTTCGGCAGAAAATAATTAATTGCGTCAATTAAAAAACCGCGAAGGCTTGATGCTACGCGATTTTTTTCTATTTATGGCTGAATCTTTCATTATTCTTTTATTTGGAAGTAGTAGACTTATAAGAGTGATGATTTGATGTTATTAAACTTAAAGTTAAGAGGAGTAACACGACGATACTATCAACAAGAATAAAGAAGCTTTTTTGCTGAAGCTCGCGCTTATTATAGCTGGGTGTGCTTTTTTTCTGTATTATCGCTTTCCATTCCGTTTATGTCCCCTGCGATGGTTGCGTCTCCATCTCTATGGACCTACTGTGCCGCAGAAATATACTGTGCTTTACGGGGACGAAAATGTGGAATATGGTCGGGCGTGGAAATCGTTGCAAAGGGCAATTTTTTACGGCTCTCGGCAAGGTTGGACACCAGAAAATTATTTTTAATTTATTATTGATGGGAGCGAGATGTAAATGAATAGAAAAGTAAAGCAGACTAATCTTAAATTATTTAGTTCCATGCTGGGGATGCTGATTTTTTTGTCAGGTATAGCCTATATGGGCGCACCAATGGTTGCACAAGCGGCGGCTGAACAATGGGTTGATGTAGGCTCCGCCGGTTTTTCGGCAGGTGGTGCAGTATCTACAAGTATAGCCATCGACAGCAGCGGCACACCTTATGTTGTGTATCAGGATGGGGGTAACGGCTATAAAGCAACCGTCATGAAATATAACGGAAGCTCATGGGAGAATGTAGGCTCCGCTGGTTTTTCGTCAGGTAGTGTAGAATCTACAAGTATTGCCATCGACAGCAGCGGCACACTCTATGTTGTGTATAGGGACTTAGGTAACGGGAATAAAGCAACCGTCATGAAATATAACGGAGGCTCATGGGATAATGTAGGCTCCGTCGGTTTTTCGGCAGGTAGTGTGGAATCTATAAGTATAGCCATCGACAGCAGCGGCACGCCTTATGTTGTGTATATTGATGTGGGTAATGACTATAAAGCAACCGTCATGAAATATAACGGAAGCTCATGGGAGAATGTAGGCTCCGCCGGTTTTACGTCAGGTGAGGCAAGTTATACAAGTATAGCTATCGACAGCAGCGGTACGCCCTATGTTGTGTATATGGATGGGAATAACAGCTTTAAAGCAACCGTCATGAAATACAATGGGAGCTCGTGGGAGAATGTAGGCTCCGCCGGGTTCTCGTCAAGTAGTGTAACTTACACAACTATAGCCATTGGCGGCAACGGCATGCCCTATGTTGTGTATAAGGATTTTGGTAACAGCAATAAAGCAACAGTCATGAAATATAACGGAAGCTCGTGGGTGAATGTAGGCTCCGCCGGTTTTTCGTCAGGTGGTGCAAGTTATACAAATATAGCCATCGACAGCAGCGGCACGCCCTATGTTGTGTATATTGATGGGGGTAACAGCAATAAAGCAACCGTCATGAAATATAACGGAAGCTCGTGGGTGAATGTAGGCTCCGCCGGTTTTTCGGCAGGTACTGCATATTTTACAAGTATAGCCATCAACAGCAGCGGCACGCCCTATATTGCGTATCAGAATATAAGTAACAGCAGTAAAGCAACCGTCATGAAGCTTACAAAGACATACACTGTAACGTATGACGGCAACGTCGCTTCGTCCGGCAGCGTGCCGACGGACAGCAGTACCTATCACGACGGAGGTACGGCCACGATTCTGGGCAACACGTTAGGCTTAGTGAAAACGGGCTACAAGTTCGCGGGTTGGAATACGAAGGCGGACGGAACCGGAACGGATTATGTAGCTGATGACTCGATCAGCATAGGCTCAGCCGATGTGACACTGTACGCGAAGTGGGCAATTAATGCCACAATGCCAAACATTACTACGCAGCCGACGGGCGCAACGGCGAATGAAGGCGCCAACGCACCTCTGAACGTAGCAGCTACGGTGAGTGACGGGGGGACGCTGAGCTACCAATGGTATAGCAACACGACCATGAGCAATAGCGGTGGCACAGCAATCAGCGGCGCCATGAGTGCATCGTATGCAGCGCCGACAACAACGGCGGGAACGACATACTACTATGTCGTCG
>NZ_MRTH01000079.1 GCF_001956045.1 Paenibacillus sp. FSL H7-0331
CCATTATGGAACATACAGATTCACAAGCCAAGACATTTTCATTCATGGTGGTGGCCGTCAGGCCATGTTAGTTTGGGACACCCTCTTTCCTTCACCCTTAAATATTTTCATAAAAACGATGTGGCTCTCTTTTATTATGATCGCTCTGACTCAAAAAGATATTGACAAAAACAAGAGTTTGTAAATCCTAAACGTCTTTGTTTAAACCCGTTCCCACAAGGATCGGGCGATCCTTGCAAACAGTAGCGCTTGCGTCCAGCGGTCGCTCACCTCACACTGCTTGTCGTGCTGGCCGCTCACAGTGATCGCATAAGGGGGCGGCCCCAACTCGCAGACAAACGGGAACATCTCTCCTTTCTGTGCCACTTGACGCCAGTTACGTATCCCTACGAGCCACCAACGTTGAAAGTGCTTCAACATCGGGTGTTCGAACTCGCGGTCAGCTGCACCCTCCTCATCCGCGCTTCCAAACATGGGCACGTCGATCTGCACCTGCTCTCCGTTTGATATGCGAGCGTGGATGCTCTTCGTCAGAGGGAGCAGCGCCTGGAGCAGTTCTTCTGCCTCATCGGACACCGTATACATTTCCCCGGCAACGACATTATGTGAGAAGTCAATTGTAAGCTCAAGCCCAGGCAAGCGGTGAGCATACTCTACCGTTCGCAGCAGATCCTGTGTAATCGTACCGCGGTGCGTTTCGATAAATGCCGGGATTCCCGCAGACCTCGACAGCTCCGCCATGCCCGCAAGCAGTTGCACTGCTTGCTCTCCGACCAGAAAGGGCCTCATCACCTGTACGTTAACAAAATCGATTCTTCCGAACGATTTTGCCTTGCAAAGAAACACGTCCAGTTCCTCCACCGTTTTAGGATACGCATTTACGCTGTATGAAAGGTTGTATTGATCCAGCAATCGATGCCATCGTTCGGCCTCCTTGCCTTCTGGCAGCATGCCGTTAATGCCGTCGTAGCCTGCCTCGTCGATGCGCCTCACCTTCTCCTCCATGCTCCAATCGTCACCGGCGCCGTTTTGATCTCCCAGTCCGTTCATCCCCCACCAGGACATTAGTACCTCGAGCCGTGGCTCACGCTTAGTGGACATATGGTGTATCATACTCAACGCCGCATGGTCCTCCATTCGGATTAGTCTCCAGCTCAACCGGCATGCCGTTGGCACGGAACAGAGGACGATAATGCGTGCCAATGCGCGTAGCGGAGCTACTGGCATAATGACAAATGAACGAGCGACGGAAACGATCTTTGGTCTTATTGCGGTATGAGCCGTGAATCAGATTCCCATTGAAAAAGAGCACATCTCCCCGCTCCATCAAAACCGGAATTGGCTTCTGATCCTTAGGCGGCTTCACAAAGTGGGTAGTAAACGATTCCTTGGAATCAGACAATTCAGGACATACGATATCATACGAACTCGTCTTAGGCACAACTAACAGCCCGCCGTTCTCCTCACCCGCAGGATCGATTGCCGTCCAAGCGGCGATGCAGTTGCCCGGCTCGACCTTTAAGTAGAAGTTATCCTGATGAAGCGCCTGTCCCCGTGCACCCGGAGGCTTGAAATAGAACATGCTTTGGGCCGCCAACGGTTCTTCCTCATACAAATCAGCAAGTACTTCCATTACCGGTTGATGCAGCATATACCGTTTGGCTGTTTCATTAAACCGATGCGGGTGCATGACCCTCGGATAGCGTTTTAACGGATCGATCGTTTCCTGGTGCAAATCGGGCTCAAAATGCCCCGGGATCATCTGTTGGCTTATGTCATCAAAGGTTCTGTCAATCTCCGCTAGTTGCTCATCTGTAAACAAGCCTTTGGCTATTAAATAACCTTCCGTTTCAAACTGCCACTTTTGCTCATCCGTTAACACTCGATACGTATACACTATGTCTTTATCCTCCTCTATTTCTGCTAGAAGTTTTTTTAGCACATCTTCATTATACAGTCAGAATCATGATTAGAAGAAGAAAGCATCCTGCTAAACAATCATGCAATTCTGCTATTACATTCTCAAGAATACTTGTGTGCAACCAATAGTTAGTTTTAACGAGATAATGTTCTTGTCACCTGACAATAGCTACTTTCACTCGTATCTATTCTCCAGAAAATCAAAAAAGCCTAATAAAATCAACATGTAATTCACCTTAAATCCATCCGAGGATGTCAATCAGTTTTTAGAAATCACACAGGGAACCTGCCAACATTTTAACGCGAGTATACGCTAAGCCCTGCTGAAACGGTTCGATCACCTGTAAACCGAGTTTCAAATTCCATTTTTAGACTGATTCGTAAAAAAGCAGTAACAGACTAGTGCACAAAACTGTAAAGAGCTTATCAATTAGTATTTCAAGACCTTACCGGCATACGTCCATTTGAAAGGTTTGGCCATGGTGTTATTAAAATAGTCTATGAACGCCAAGATTTGCTGCCGTAAATCCTGGGTGGTGGTGAAGTTACCTTGTCTAAGCAAGCGTCTCATGAAAGCTGAACCACATCTCGATCTGATAAACCAGAATCAGTGTTTGGGTGGTAGAGAAACCGGATGCGATGAGTAGGATCACTTAAGAACACACGGCGACTTTCCAACGATCGCAATACGCCACAAGAGCCTTTGACGCCCAGTGTACAGCGATCGATCCCCAAATGCTCGGCGATAAGCTTCACGAGCGACTCGGACTGGTGGGTATTGAGCTGGTCCGCATTCTTAGCGACAGTACTGAACTCTGGATTACGTTTTAAATATGCGCTAATCCTCTCTACTATCAAACTCTAAAGAAATAGTATTGCCAAAGATTTTTGGCCAAAATGAGCTATCTTATCATAATCCTCAATCCTCATTGGACATCTCTGAACTTCACTCATAACACACCTCTTTTCATGGCATGCACAACATTAAAATGTACCATTTATTGGAATTAAAAAAAGCCGCAATTTAAGCGACTTTCAATGTAATAATGATGTTGACTTCCGACAATGATGTCGGATGACAAGAACATTCAAGCTCATTCCTCTCACCATGCCTTCTATGTGATTTCTGTTCGTCAGACCGAGGGTTTGTCCCGGCTTCCTTCAGATTCGGCCTCGCGACCGACACCCTTG
The DNA here is from genome assembly GCF_001956045.1 of Paenibacillus sp. FSL H7-0331. Next base: position 3,112 of record NZ_MRTH01000079.1, read on the forward strand.
CCTGTAACGGACTTGCACCGCCTAGTTATCGCCCATGCCGGGCGCACATGCAAAAAGCAACTGCCTCAGAGTTCCTCTGCGGTAGCTGCTTTTACGTTTATTCAATGGTTATATTTAGTATCAGTTTAAAGCCGTTTCAAAAAAGAAACAATCGTTAACAATCCCTTGTCGAAATTCTCCAGATTAAAATGCTCATTAGGTGCATGTAGATTCTCATCAGGCAGGCCGAAACCCATCATAACGACGGGAGCCTCTAATACACGAGAGAACGTCTCAACAATCGGAATTGATCCGCCATCCTTAGTGAACAGAGCACGTGTGCCATACACTTCCTCATAGGCGTCAGCTGCCTTTTGCAGCACTGGGATGGACGGGTCCATGTTGAAGGCACGAGCTTTTTCACCGCGCTTCATAACAAGCTTCGCTCCTACTGGAATATGTGACTCCAAATGAGTGACAATGCGATCCAGCACTTGGGATGGATCCTGGTCACCGACAAGACGGCAGGTGATCTTGGCATGTGCTTCCTTCGGAATGACTGTTTTGGTACCCTCGCCTTGAAAACCGCCATACACGCCATTCAGCTCAAGAGTCGGCCTCGCACCAATTCGCTCCACAAAAGAATAGCCTTCTTCCCCGTACAATGCTTCGAGTCCGAGTTTAGTTCTCAATTCTTCTTCGTTATGACTTTGCTTCTTAAATTCCTCCCGCATTGCTGCGGAAAGCTCTGGAACGCCTTCGTAGAAGCCCTCTATTGCAACTCGCCCTTGGTCATCATGCAAAGTAGCTAGCAGAGAAATCAGAGCGTGAAGCGCATTAGGCACACCCCCGCCGAATGAACCGGAATGCAGATCCGTATTGGCTGTATTTATCGCCACTTCCAGTGAGCATAATCCGCGCAGGCCCGTGGAGATAGCAGGCTTTCCTTTGGCAAGGAGAGAAGTATCAGATATAAGAACAACGTCTGTAACCAGCTTGTCCGCATTGGCTTCCATGAAGGCAGGCAGGTTAGGACTGGAGATTTCCTCTTCTCCTTCAATACAAAACTTCATATTCACTGGGAGTGTGTGTTCTTGACTAAGAAGCGCCTCGGTTGCTTTCATATGCAGGAAGAGTTGCCCTTTATCATCAGTTGCACCACGTGCATATAACTTGTCGTTGCGGATAGTCGGCTCGAATGGAGGAGTCTCCCAAAGATTTAGCGGGTCGACGGGCTGCACATCATAATGGCCATAGACGAGGACTGTTGGTTGGCCTGGCGCATGAATATAATCAGCATATACGATAGGATGTCCTGCTGTTGGATGTACCTCTACGTTCTCAAGACCCGCCTTCTTCAAAGTGGCAGCAACCCATTGGGCAGCTTCATTGACGTCATTCTTATGAGTGGACAAAGCAGATATGCTCGGTATGGCTAGAAATTGCTTCAGTTCATCTAAATGCAGTTCTCTCTTGCTTTGAAAATAAGATTCATAGCTCATCGAAAATAGACCTCCTAATACGTTAATAGCTTAAGTATACGTCTAAGGAGCAATAAGTAAAACATTATGGGCTATCGGGGAAATTAATTGCGTGCACCGGGCTCAGAAATTGTGATTGTCCTCGATACGAGAGGCTAAAACCACCATTACTTTAAAATATCCAAATTTGCTGCAGTTTGCTGTATTGTGCTACCGTGTAAGTGGAAACGAGACCTTTCTCTTTCATGATGCGGCCAATGCGGCGTCTTGAGACGATGAACACGCGCTCGTTGAGCTTCACTTTGATCTTGCGTGTGCCGTAGGCTTTTCTGTTCTTGAGAAAGATAACATTCCCCACAGGGTCTTTTATAAAAACATAAAGAGGCTGTCCAACATTGAACTGCACCCCGTCAAGTAGACAGAGAACAAATAAATAAAAGCAATTAGGCGGCCTTAGCCCTGAATTCCACAGGACTGAGGTCGTTTAATTTTGCCTGCAACCGCTCATTGTTATAAAAATGGATGTACGCCTCAATGTCCCTCTTTAGTTCTTCAAACGTGCTGTATGTCTGGAGGTAATACATTTCGCATTTCAGGGTCCCCCAAAAGGCTTCCATGGGTCCGTTGTCTATGCACCGGCCAACACGTGACATACTCTGAGTTATGTTTGCTTTGTCCAGCCGCTTCTTAAAGGCTAACGAGGTGTATTGAAAACCCCGATCGCTGTGAAGCATGGGAGTCGCGCCCGGTACAGCCCCAAGCGCCTGGTCCAGCGTTTCAAATACCAGTTTGTTGTTGTTCGAATGCCCCAGCACATAGGAAATAAGGTTATTTCCGTGGATATCTAGAATGGCACTGAGGTAAGCCTTCTGGTCTTGTCCGTACTTGAATTCCGTAACATCGGTCAACCATTTCTCATTTGGCGCTTTGGCGTGGAACTCTCGTTTTAGCAGGTTCTCAGCCACATGCTGAGGGGTAGAGCGCGCGTATTGCTTTTTCTTCCTGGGATGACGGACTGGATCCCTGCAAGCTTCATGAGCCGCTGGATCCGTTTGTGGTTCATGGATGTATTCATGTCTCGCCTGAGCTGAACGGTGTGCCGTCGGTAACCGTAGATGCCGCGTACTTTCTCATGAAGGGCCAGCATGTCTTGCGTCAACTGCTCGTTTAGTTGTTCCTGCGGACTGGGCTTATGGTTTACCCACTTGTAGTAACTCGATCGCTCAATCTCAGCAACCTCACACAGCAGTTTCACACTAAATTTCTGTTCTTCATGTACCCATTTTATGGCCATATACACATGGGTTTGCCGGTGACGGCTTAACTTCGCCTCCTTTTCAATTCCTTCAACTTTTTTAAAAATGCATTCTCCGCCTTCAGCCGCTCAATTTCATACTCCAGCTTCTTTAGCTCTAACTTGTGGCGCTCGGCTTCGGTCAGTTCCTCAGGCGCTTTCTTGCGGCCCCGACCGTCCTGCAATCCATTCTCTCCGCCTTCCTCGTACTTTTTCACCCACTGGTATGCTTGGTTGTAGGATACATTAAACTGCGCTGCTGTCTTTCCGTAGTCGCGCTCATGTGCAAGGCAATGGTGCACGATATCGATTCGTTCTTGCCACGTTGTAGATCGACCCTTGGTCATAGCTTTTGCTCCCTCGTTATCCGATTTAAAGCTGCTATGACTATTATACTTGTTTATCCAACTTTTGAGCTGAGTTCGGCTTGCGATTTTGTATGTATCGATGACTTCATATTGTGAGTACTGACCGGAAAGATAATCTTGCACCGCCTGGAGCTTCAGTTCTACGGAGTAACTTCGATTACGAATCCGAATCTCCAATCCGTCCATTCCGTAAAGCTCATAGCGGTGCCGCCATTTCACAAGGGTGTTAACGCTGATGTTGTATTTATGAGCCACCGCCTCCCGAGTGCCTTTACCTGCAGCCAGTTCATCTATGATCGCTAATTTCTCTATAGCGTTATACTCATTCTTCTTTGACAAAGAAATACTCCCCTTTAAGTAGCCGGTTTATTTATTAAACCTGTCTACTTAAAGGGGAGCATATCACATGCCGGCAGCCTCGTTCTGTTTGTTTATTGAGGTAAAGTACCCGTAGCGAGGCTGCGGACGTTCTTTTACTAATTTGAAGCTCTAATATATCCCACGGCAACCTCATGGCTCAGGTTATTGTCTCGTACTAGTTATTAGTACATACATTACCGTACTATATGCTGTTTCCGGCAATAATTTGATTTACAGTTCGTAACGCAGAAGAGATCGCACCTTCAATCCAACCGGGAAAAAGACTTGTATTATCGCCAGCAAAGTAAATTCTACCTTGTTCGGCAGACAGTGTTGGGAGCATTCGAATCATCTGTTTCGGCTTATACCAAGCATACGCACCTCGGGAGTAAGGATTATGATCCCAAGAAAAGACCGTCCCACCTTCATAATTATACGACAATTCAGGAAGCACCTGTTTGATTTCTGATACAGCTGAATTAAAATTACCAGCTCTAGATATTTCTCGCGCCGATTCACCGGATGAGTACGAACTAATTAACCCCCTCCTTGATGTCGTTTGAGTGAATGTAGCATCAAGCAACCATCCAATTTTCAGATCCGTATTTACTGTAGTAAAGGAACTTAAGTTGTTCCAGAATCTAGTTCGGCTTTGTATGACGGTACGCGTAACGGAAGTAGAAAGTTGATTTTGAATGACATCATTTTTTTCTTTGCTAAGTGGCGGAGAAAAATGAATTGTACGCAAGACTGTAGAGGGAATGGCCACAATGGCCCGATCACAGCAGATAGTGAAAACTTCGCCGGAATTATTAAATTGGATAGTTACTCCTTTATTACTATGTTCAATATGCGTCACAGCACATCCATAACTGATATTAGAGCCAATTGTAAGGGCAAGCTTTTTCGGTAGTTGATCCATTCCACCTACTATAGTCTTTGCACTTCCTTCGGAACTGGCCATTTTTAGGTCAAGCAGTCGCTGTAATGCAGATACTTTGCGAATACCATCACCTAACATCTGCATATATCCGATTTCAAACAGCTTAATCGCACCCAAAGATGCTCCTTGACCTTTAAGATATTCTTCCATTGTCATTAAATCGAGCTGTGCCGCTTGTTTTGTGGGCCAGCCCGGCAAAAAAGGATTACCCATCGCTTTAAGCCCCGGCTTGAGATACTTTTCCAACATTCCCGCATATCCTAAAATTCTTTCCTCGGCTGTAAGTGAAACAGGCCATAGTGCAGGTTCTGCCGGAGAATCTATTATTAATCTCCCGTCGATATATGACAAACTTCTATTGGGGACTGGTAAATTTATTAATTGAACCCCGGCTTGCTGGGCATAACTCAATGTGAGAAAATGATGCGCTCCAATGAAGGCAGCCCCGATTTCGCAAAACAATCCGTCGGCAAATTGATCCCGCATCGTGTATATGCGACCACCCGGTTGACTATTTGCCTCTAATAAACGCACGTTATATCCTTGTTTCATAAGCTCCAAAGTGCATACCAAACCCGCCATCCCTGCCCCAATAACTACAATACGCTCAGGAAAACGACCTATTACCATAAAATCCGATTCCTCCAAATATTACTTTTATATACATCATGTGTGTTTATACTCCTTTAGTTCCTAGGCACTTCTTATTATTCTATGCTGCCCGTTACTGCAAAAGACAAAGGCAGCCGTTTGCCGGCTGCCGTCATGTCGTGATTGAACTATAGTGCCCGTTAGCTCAAAAGGTACTCCATTCACATCTTATCTCCATCTAAAAAAGATGTATTTGTTATCTTCATCTTGCTCTTTTCTGCCCAATCAGTGTCGGCGCTCACCGCGGTTGCTCCAACACGAACGGCTGCGTCCGAGTCACGAACTGGAAGCCCTGCTTGCGCAGGATCGGCGCGGAGGTCGGCAGCGCGTCGACGAAGGCGTGCGTCCGGCCGCGATCACGGGCTTCCTGCAACCGCGAGGCGACCAGCGCGGTGAACAGTCCCCGTCTCCGGTGTGTGGTCTTGGTGCGACCCCCGGCTAGTTCGGCGTAGGGCCCTCCGGGCCGGAAGTAGGCCCGCCCACAGGCGACGGGCTCGCCGTCAACGTAGGCAATGTGGATGCTCATCTCGTCCGGATTCTCCTTCAACTTAAGGGCCAGCGCGCGCCGCTCCTCCTCCACGTTGTGCCTGCCAATCTCGCGGGACACCTCGGCGTAGTCCACCAGGTCGCGCTCTTCTCGGACGATCCTGATCTCGTGTTCGCCGCCGTCACCGAGGGCAGCCAGCGATGCCTCGTCCAATGGCAGGACCAACACTTCCTCCTCATCCTCGGCCTCGAACCCGGCGGCGACGAGCCGCTCGGGCAGGTCGATTGGCATATCGTGACCGTAGTACTTCCACTCCAGGCTATAGCCGCCGGAGACGGCGGCATCCAGCTCCCGGCGGATCAGGTTATCGGTTTCCTCCGGCGGTAGGCTGGCGAACACGATCCGGCACTCCGATCCGTCCGTGGAGCGATCCACGACCACGTCACCGCTGGCAGACGGCACGCCCAGCAACCGTCGCTCGGCATCCAGGCCCACCAGGATATCGGTTCTTATGATCTCGCCTGTTTCATACACCATTTTCGCTTTCTCCAGAGCCTGGTTCTTCTTGTCCATGTTCGACACGTTCTCCTGCCTCCCTTTGTTTTAGGAAATTTTGTTTCCCTCTTACTATATTACGTCTGTCCTCAACACAATTCTAAACTATTTCAACTACCCTTACAGAACGGTTACTAAGTTACAATAACCTCCTGTTTTGCGTTAAACTGCCCGTTCGTATTATAAGGTCAACCAGTTTTTTCTGGTTGATCCTTTTTGCATTTGCTTTCAGGATTAAGGTAGCCGGGTCGAACGTAACTGCCCGTGGGACGCAGATCTCGTATAACAAGCGATGCTATGGAGCGACAAGTTGTACCCTTAGGGGCTACCGGTAAATCTATATCGAGGAGAGACTGAATGAATCCTGTTATCGGGTTAGATATTTCTAAAGGAGAGAGCCATGGACAAGCCTTTTTAGAGCGCGGTAAACCGTACAGAGGAACGTTTCAATTTGAACATACCCATGAAGGGCTGTCGAAGCTACTTCAAACTGTTCATGATGTAGAGCATACGTCTGGACAACGTCCTTTGCTTGTTCTAGAAGCAACCGGACATTACCAAAGTCCGGTGGTTCAGTTCTTGCTTAAGTCCAGACTTCGTAAAGTAAAAACAGATGCTGCTGATGCTTATCTCTTGGGAGAACTGTACTACAAAGAAGAATTTGAACCCTTTAAGAAAAGGGGTGTGCAACTGCTTAATCTGCGCTATTTAACAAGACAATATGAGTCTCTTTCAAAAATGTGTGTTCAGACTAAATTGCAGTTCCAAGCTGTTTTGGATCAGGTTTTCCCTGCGTCAAAGGTGTCTTCGGGGCTATGTATTCTGGCGTTTCACTTCGATTTTTAAAGTCGTTTCCAACTTCATATTCGATCTTGCAAACGGACAAAGAAACGCTTAATGCCAAAATCAAAGAGTAGTTTTCTTCGAGACGAGGTCGTTCAGAGGAGTGGATTAACGAGCGAGTCACGCGGCTGTTGGAGGCGGCAAAACAAAACCCCTTCGAGCAAACCATATACTCCAGCCACTTGATCAATTTAAACATTCTCATCACCCTCATTCTTCAGTACAGGAGCATCTTAGGGTATTGAAAACGGCAACGTTACCGCTGTAAATCCTGCCGTCAAACCTTCAACGACCTTACCCACACCCCTCTTCAACGCACCAGAAGACCTCACCTTTGGGTTCGATTCATCGAATGTATGATTGAGGGTTTTTTACTGAAGAAATGTGCCGAGCTGTTGCATGATGAGGTAACTCATGTAACCCTATTTTACTGGCGGCATAAGATCCTTGCCGCTCTGAAACAAATTCCAACCGAAACGTTTCAGTGCATCGTCGAAATGGATAAGACCTATTTCTTGTTCTCCGAAAAGGGCAATAGGAATATCTCTGAACGCAAGTCCCGTAAACGTGGTGGCAAAGCTAAATATCGTGGCATCAGTAACGACCAAATATGTGTATTGGTTGCTCGCAACCGTCAGAAGATGACTTTCTCTTGCGTTCTTGGACGTGGACGTATTCGGACAGCTAAATTGGATGAGGCTATCGTCTGTCATTTATCCGAGTCAAACGTACTTTGTACTGATTCATGGAGGGCATTCAGTTCCTATGCGAATACGAAAGGATTAGCCCATTACCGCTTCAAGTCGGATGGGAAACAGCGTGTTAAAGGTGTCTACCACATTCAGAATGTAAACAGCTATCGTAGTCGTTTGAAACGTTGGATTGACCGCTTTAATGGCGTAGCAACCAAGTATTTGCAACATTATCTGGCTTGGTTCCGTTACTTAGACAGCAAGGAATATGAGAACACAACGTCGAATAAGAAAAATATGCTGGTCGTCTCTTGCCTGTTTACTGTAAATGAGACAAACACTAATCTTCGCAGAACATCTTTTTCTTCCTAAACTAACTGGCAGATTAGTTAAGACAACCTCGGAGAACCGTACATCAAAAAAGGCAAGTTGTCGTGTTATTACAATACAGGTTTCCGCGATTATGTTAAACTGGTTATAGGAAAGCCTTGTAATATTGGGTTACCCTCATTTTGTACAGAAAGGTAGTGGGACGGTGAAACTGTCGCAAGTTAGACTATTGGTAAAAAACTTTGATAAAAGTGTAGCGTTTTACAGAGACGTGATGGAGTTTCCATTGGGATTTTCCTCTGAGGAGATGCAGTTCGCATCGTTTAATACTGGCGAAACCAAAATCGAAATTTTTTCCCGCGAAAATATGGCAGAAGTGATTGGTGAAAACAATCTTCCAACCGATGAAGCATCACAATCAAAATTCTTACTCACTTTTTCTGTTGACCAAGTCGATGACGTTTGTTCCCGTTTAAAAGATAAAGGGATGGTACTCCTTAACGAGCCTCACGATCGGCGAGCCTGGAATGCCAGGGTTGCCCATTTATGCGATCCCGATGGCAATGTAATTGAACTATACAAACACCCTCTTTAATGACCGGTTTCATATTTTTTCTACCACTTTTTGAGTAGGTAGCGATAAGCAAACCCCTAATTTTATTATAATATGTAGAACTATCGGAATCGATAGTTGGATTAACCGCCTTTTCAGTAGGCGGTTTTCTTTTGGTCGAAAACCAACAATAAACGAAAACTGAGCCTTCAAAATACAGTGCGGCGATTCGTAGTGCCTTTACCCTGCTACAATATACACTTTTGAAAAAAAGTATAAACTATCCCCCCTTCCTAAAAGAACTGGATTTTTCGTTTCCGCAATTTGTTTCGAAGACCATTCAAAGACATCCTTCAGAATAAGAACCGTGCGTTGACGAGGCGGCAAGGTTTGCAAGAGTGCGATAAAGCAGAGCTGAAGGGTATCCTTGCGAACGAAAGTATCTTCCGGATTTTTTCCAAATTCGGGTGAGGGCCAAATCCAGGACGAGTCTGGCAGCGTTTCGTTCGGTTCGACAATCTTGATCGCCGGGTCGGCTTTGTTCATCTTCGCCTCCTTAGGTCGATCTACTTGAAACGTCCTCCTTCCATGCATATCGAATCATCCGGCAGCCACAAGGCGAAACGGCTATGTCGTCCTTTGGCGGTTGGCGCATTTCGTACCAAGAAGTATAGAGGATTGTCCTTATGTTCATGTCTGGTTAAGCTATTGTTATCCGTTAGCATAACTCACACTCGTAAATTTCTTTCATTCGTCTTTTGCTTGATTCTCAAATAACTGCTTGAGCATGTTGTCTTTGTTATTTAGAAAC
>NZ_MRTH01000007.1 GCF_001956045.1 Paenibacillus sp. FSL H7-0331
GCACTCATTCACTGCTGACGAGAATTTGCATTCTCTTGTACTGCTATTTACTCACTCGTTGATTCAGTTTTCAAAGGACAATTCTTATTTTAAAACTAACATTTTGTACCGTCTCGTCTTCAACAATTTTCATTGTTTAGTTTTATCGGCAACTTTTATACTATACCACATCGCTAGTTATTTATGCAAGTGTTATTTTTTATTTCATTTTGCGTTCAAATGAAAATCTTTCGTAACACGTACACCGTTTTTAGCGGCGAGAAGTAATATATCATAGGACAATCATAGAAGTCAAGGCATAAATCAAATAATATTTTGGGGAGTCGATAATCAAGCTCGAAACGAATATGTGCCGGAAATACAAACGGATACCAGAAAGAAGAAAATAACCTCCCCTGTCCACTAATTACGGACTAAGAGGAGGTTATATAAAGTCTAACACTAGTTCTCAATAGATATTGCGTTAGCCATGGTCAACTCATGTTGAAGCTGGTCATGGATCAATCCGTTCGACGCAAGCACATTCCGTACATTTAATGTATAGGGATTACCTTCAGTATCCGTTATCGATCCACCGGACTCCTTAATGAGCAAAGCCCCAGCTGCCATATCCCACGAATTCAAACCAATCTCCCAAAAACCACTCAAGCGGCCAGCAGCTACATATGCCATATGCAAAGCTGCTGAACCAGCAACACGGATATTTCTAACCTTAGGAGACAATGCATTCAAACCACGCAGATTTACAGGTAATGCACCCTCGCGATCGGCTGGTAATCCGGTTGCAACTAGACTATCGATCAGCTTGCTCTCTTTCGATACCTGCATCCGTTTGCCTCTTAGATAGGCGCCTTTATCTTTTTCCGCTACGAACAATTCATTGTGAATAGGATTGTAAACCACACCCACGATGACCTCCCCTTTGTAAGCCAGCGCAATGGAGACACTAAAAAACGGGAAGCCATGAACAAAGTTAGTCGTACCGTCCAAAGGATCAACAATCCACAAATATTCAGCATCGCTAACGTCCTTTAAAGCTTGGACCGAAGCGGCTGGCCCCGGTTCAACCCCTTCTTCCCCAAGAATCGAATGATGCGGAAAATGGGTTTGAATCAAATTGCGGATCATTTTTTCCGCACCTTTATCTACTTCAGTTACTAGATCATGAGAAGAGTATTTGGTATTCAAGCTGTTGAAATCTCCCAATTTGCTTTGAACCCATTCGCCTGCCTTGGAGGCCGTATTAATGGCTACAGCGGTAAAGCTTTTACTTCCAACCGAGAAGGAGTTATTTCCTTCATTAGACATTCCAATCAGCCCTTTTTCCAAAAAAGTTTTATAGTAGTGGTACAACTAGTAGTTAGTATAGTGAATATACGCTTTAATTGCCACAAAGTTTCAACATACTTCTGAATTGCCACACACCCTACCGATAAGATAATCTATTAGTAGATTTCTAATGTTATCTTATGATGCTCACTCTTCAGTCGCTTGTACAAAAGAGCAATAAAAAAAGCTGTTGATTCCTCAACAGCTCTGCTGGTCTAACTATACTATTTACTTGTTATTTGAATTATACCCCTACGATATGGTATCCATTGTCTACATATATAACTTCTCCAGTTATGCCACGGGACAAATGACTCATCAAGAACATCGCGGTATCGCCCACTTCTGCAACTTCGGTTGTACGGCGCATCGGAGCCTTTTCCTCAACACTGCGAAGTATCGAATTGAAATCCTTGATGCCTTTGGCTGCCAATGTACGAATAGGACCCGCAGAAATGGCGTTAACACGTACATTAAACTGTCCAAGATCACTAGCCAAATAACGAACACTTGCTTCCAGGGCAGCCTTGGCAACACCCATAACATTGTAATTTTTCATTGCACGTTCGGCACCAAGATAAGTCATTGTCATGATACTGCCACCTTCGGTCATCAACGGATACATCCGTTGAGCTACAGCTACCAAGGAGTAGGCACTAATATCCTGAGCCAGCGCATAACCTTCACGTGAAGTATCTACAAACAACCCTTCGAGCTCTTCCGTTTTGGCAAATGCAATACTATGTACCAAACCATGCAGCACGCCAAACTGTTCCTTGACGATAGTAGCCAATGTATCGATTTCTGCATCAACCGTTACATTACAAGGTAAAACCGTTGTATTGGGAAGCGTATTCGCAAGCTTGCGTACCCGTTCCTCCACACGTTCGTTCTCAAATGTAAAAGCAAGTGTAGCCCCTTGTGCAGATAAAGATTGGGCGATTGCCCACGCAATGCTGCGATCGTTTGCAACACCCATAACAAGTATATTTTTACCGGATAAAAGTCCACTCATACTAATAAATTCCCCTCTCAACATTAAAATACGTTCATTATCACTCCTTTCTCAAGGTACTTCATTTGGACAAAATATTCAAGCAATAACGAAGTTTTTCATATGAATAATCCAATACGGTTACAGTCTGATCTCAAAGCTTAAAGGACGCTTGGTTTAAAACCTCTAGTTCAGGCTCCTCACTGATTTCCTTCATCAGCTGGAATAAGGCATCATCTTTCTTTTTGGCCTCAATCATCACATCGACCCTTGGCGTTAGCGGGGCAATTGACCTTAGAAATGTAAGCAGGGGTCCGGGATCAATAAAGTCGGCATGACTCCTCGTATCTTTTTCACTTTTTGGACTGGATACATGAATTTTGGGTGGAAGCTCCAATTGTGTTCCCTGCTCCGTTTGTCCTTTCCATGTCTGTAAAATACGCGGCCACAGTACCGCGCTATCTGCTATTTCCTCCTCATGATTTACTTCATGATGATGAATATCGAGTACCATGGGTGTATGCGTCACTTCACATACTTCCAGTGTTTCGGAGGCTGTGAAGGTTTTATCGTCATTTTCCAGTGTCATTCGATTGCGAATCCGCTCTGGCAATGCCTTGAAACGATCGATAAAACGCTGAGAAGCAATCTTTTTGTCACCGTACATGCCACCCATGTGGATATTGCATTTAGCCGACTCATCAAGACCCATCGCCTCCAGCATAGTGACGTGTGAATCCAGATCCTTAAGCGAGCTTGCGAGCACATCTGCACGCGGAGTGCTCAGGACGGTGAAATGATCGGGATGAAAGCTGAGTCTCATCGCATTTTTAATAGCATAACTTCCAAGCTCCGCAAAAGCTTCCGCCAGCACCACCATTGGGTTCCAATCGTTCAGCATCTCATGACCGCGCAGCGGGATCAGTTTGGAGGAACATCGGTATAATTCGATATCGTGTGCCCGGTTGTGCTTAAGGAGACGCAGCGTATTGTGTATATTTTCTATGGCTATACGCTCCAGCTTGCGGACCGCTGCGGCCCGATTATTCAATTTATCAAAGCTGGCGGCTGTCATTGTTTTGGATGGAGACGCATTAGATACCTGCATGGACATCGCAACATAACCAAGACGTACGATCATAGTGGCATATCAGCTCCAATTTTCAGATATGTCCATAGGATGCCCTACAATCACAGGGTCTATAAAAATCATGACAACAATAAAAAGAACACCTTGCCGCCGCAGCGCAAGATGCTCGATGTTAAGCTATTAGTTGGAAGCAAGACTAAAATACATTTCATCAGCCAAAGCGGTCTGAATGCGTGCCTCTTCTTCCGTTAATCGGCGAACCAGCTCCATTTCAACCTGGGTAATCTCTTCGCCTTGAAAATTAATTTCGGCGATTGACACCAAAATTTTGACTATGGCAACCGCTTTGTTATCGAGACTGTACGCAATAACCATTTGGCCTGTCGGGTACACACGAAATCCGCTTTTAACCATTTTGCTTCGGCCGTACTCCAATAACTCGTAGAGCTCCTGCTCGGATTTGAACTTGCATACGGAATTGAACTCAGTCTGGAACCCCATACGAACTCCCCTTTCAAAATAATTATTGTAAAAGACTTCTCATCCAATTATACCTCAAATGAATACTGCAGCCGCTGCTTGTCTTGATGGCGCTTCAATGCAAGCCCAATCAGTTCATCCAACAATTGAGCGTAAGGCTTGCCGGTTTCCTTCCAGAGTAAAGGATACATGCTGAAAGGCGTAAATCCAGGCATCGTATTAATTTCGTTAATGAATAGCTGATTGTCTTCTTTACGTATGAAAAAGTCAATTCGGGACAATCCAGAGCCGTCTACTGCCTGATAAGCACGAATAGCAAGCTCTCTAATTCGTTCAGACAGCTCATCTGGAATTTCCGCTGGTATAATCATGGAGGAGGTCCCGTCTACATACTTGGCCTTGTAATCGTAAAACTCTCCTGTGGAAACCACCTCTCCCACCACAGATGCTTCAGGATCATCGTTCCCCAAAATTGCGACTTCCACCTCTCGGGCATTCACATTCTCTTCTATAATAACTTTACGGTCATATAGAAAGGCACTATGAATGGCTTCGATAAGCTCCTCACGATTTTTGGCTTTGCTGATTCCGACACTGGACCCGAGATTAGCAGGCTTAACAAAGCAAGGATATCCGATGGCCACTTCAATCTCCATAATGAAATAAGCATTGTCCTTCTCCCATTGTGTTCTTGTAAAGTGGCGGAATATACATTGCGGCAAGCCTTCCTGCTCAAATACTCTTTTCATCATGACCTTGTCCATACCGACCGACGAAGCTAGAACACCTGCGCCTACATATGCAATATTGGCCATTTCCAGCAAACCCTGGATCGTACCGTCTTCTCCAAATGTCCCATGCAATAAAGGTAGAACCACATCAATCTGTTGTATGGATGCAGCTCCATCGGTTGCACTTGATCCTGAGGGCTGCAGGGAATTGAAGATAGGCTGAATGGAAAAAGCTTCTTCAGAGCTTGCAGTCGGTTCAAATTGCAGCTCCGCAATATGCTTGGGTGGTCCTTGCAGCTGTAAGCCTGAGCGCCATTCACCCTGTTTGGTTATGTAAAATGGTATAATTTCATATTTACTCATGTCAATGGCTGCAGTAACGGCAAGTGCAGTTTGAAGCGAAACTTCATGTTCTCCAGACTTTCCACCGTAAATTAAGCCAATGCGAATTTTGTCGTTCATAATAACCTCCGAAAATGAATTGTAAGATGTGAATAGTAACCTACTGAATCCCGTAAGCTAAGAGCATGTCTAACCATCAGTCTTGGTCGATCACATGCAAAAACCGATACCGCGTCTGTTCTGTCCAGGCATACGAATCTTTATAGCTCCAGTATCGATGCTTGCTGTTTGTCGTATGTGCATTGACCAAGGGCATCCCATTGGCATCCTTAGCAGTTACAATCGTGCTGTGGCGATAACGCCCGTCACCATTCCAATCGTAGCTAATGACATCTCCCAACTCAAGGTTTTCGGCCTTATGGACTTCTTTCGCCCGCAGTCCATGATCATTTGATGTCATATATCCTTGTAGACTCTGTGCTACAGCCCAACTGAAGCTCCACAGCTCCTGACTGTTATTGCGGCCTTTATACCACCAGCCAGAATCTCTTTTTCCAGTATAGTGCATAGGAGCTTCACCTGCAAAGAGGCATTGGGATATATAATTGCTGCAGTCGACTTCGAACTCCAGATAGGCCGGATTAGCTTGATCCCACCACCGATCAGCATATTGAACTGCTTTATGGCGATCGTAGTAATTTTTCCTAAGAGCCGGCTCCAAATAAGGAAGCACCTCATAATTTAAAAACGGCATAGAGGAAAGCTTCAGCAATCCTTGGTCAACGGTTTGGGGGACTGAGGCTGCAGAAGGGGACATAACCACCCGCTGGGTAGGCTGAAGCAGCTCATTGCCTGTGGATTGAATGTTTGTAATGACCCATTTACCTTCTTGCTCTTCGAAGGTAAGCTGCTCACTTTCCAGCCGCTTCTCTTCATGCTCAGTCACTCCTATGATTCCGACCATGGACTGCCTAAGTCTGATGGATGCTGTCACATATGCGGGCTGCTCAATGGTTTGCGTGATAGTAAGTCTTGTCTCATTTTTTACTGGGGAATAATGTCGATCCTGATCGTTTTGCGAGGTCCTGGCCAGACGCCTGATTTGTGCCTGCAGGAATGGAACATCCGTGACGAATGGCAGTAAGGGCTCAACCGAATAATCCAGATTCATTTGATTTTTATGATGAACATATTCGTAGAGCATCATTTTCCATGACATGCGGTCTACCTCCATTGATATCAAATGACCGATTTTCATCCAATTTGTATCACAGTCAGGACAAGCTCATGCACATACCTTAATGATTCCAATATATGAAGGAATACGTCTGATAATGATTCAATTTAACCTTTACGTAGCCTTCCGCAGCATGTATACTTAACTTATAACAATTATGAAATCTTGTTTCATTCCATGAAACAGAAGTTGTTTTGGACAATGGCTCATCCTGAAATACAGACTTATCATTCAAAGGAGGACATTCACACATGGCTAGAAAAGATCATTACTCAGTACGTACACCGCTCGAAGTTAATGGTAAAACTTACCAATACTACAGTTTGCCTGGACTTCAAGAACAAGGACACGGCAATATTTCCGCGCTGCCTTTTTCCATTAAGGTGCTTCTCGAAGCAGCTGTTCGTCAGTTTGACGGCAGAGCTATCACATCAGAGCACGTAAGACAAATCGCAACCTGGACTGAAGGCAGAGAAGAGAAGGAAATTCCTTTTATTCCCGCTCGTATTGTTTTGCAGGATTTCACAGGGGTTCCGGTTGTAGTTGACTTGGCCGCTATGAGAGATACGGTAAAGCTTGCTGGTGGAAATCCTAAGCAAATTAATCCGCTTGTACCTGTTGATTTGGTTATTGACCACTCGGTTATGGTTGATGCTTTTGGTACCGCTGACGCTTTGGAAACCAATATGAATATTGAATTCGAGCGTAATGAAGAGCGTTATCGTTTCCTTCGTTGGGCTCAAACGGCATTTGACAATTTCCGTGCTGTTCCACCAGCTACAGGTATCGTGCATCAGGTTAACCTCGAGTATTTGGCTTCCGTAGCTGCCACCAAGGTAATCGACGGCGATACTGAAGTATATCCAGATTCACTGGTAGGTACGGATTCCCATACAACGATGATCAATGGTCTTGGTATCGTAGGCTGGGGAGTTGGCGGTATCGAAGCTGAGGCGGGTATGCTTGGACAGCCTTTGTATTTTGTCACACCTGAAGTTATTGGCTTCAAGCTGACTGGTAATCTTCCAGAAGGTTCAACGGCTACCGATTTGGCCCTAACTGTTACACAAATGCTTCGTAAAAAAGGTGTTGTCGGTAAATTTGTTGAATTCTATGGCCCTGGTCTTAGCAATATCAGTCTGGCTGACCGTGCAACAGTTGCCAATATGGCTCCCGAGTATGGTGCTACAGTAGGATTTTTCCCTGTTGACTCCGAATCACTTAATTATTTAAAAGGAACTGGCCGTGAGGATGATCAAATCGCTCTGGTTGAGGCTTACTATAAAGCACAAGGCATGTTCCGTACTGATGATACACCTGACCCTGTATTCAGTGACGTTATTGAGCTCGATATGTCAGCAGTCGTACCAAGCTTGGCAGGTCCAAAACGTCCACAGGATCGTGTTGAATTAACTTCCATGAAGCAAGCCTTCCATGATATTGTTCGCACACCGATCGAAAAAGGCGGTTACGGCTTAAGTGACGCCAAAATCGAAGAAGTTATTGATGTACAGCATGCCAATGGCGATGTTAGCAAAATGGGTACAGGCGCTGTTGTTATCGCTGCTATAACCAGTTGCACCAACACTTCCAACCCAAGCGTTATGATCGGTGCCGGTTTAGTAGCCAAAAAGGCAGTTGCCCGCGGCTTAAGAAAACCTGCTTACGTAAAAAGCAGCTTGACTCCAGGATCGCTGGTTGTAACTGACTATTTAAAAAATGCAGGTTTGCTGGAATCCCTTGAAGCTTTAGGCTTCTACGTTGCAGGCTACGGCTGTGCCACCTGTATCGGAAACTCCGGTCCTTTGCCGGATGAAGTAAGTCAAGCCATCACTGATAACGACATGACCGTGGCTGCCGTACTATCCGGTAACCGTAACTTTGAAGGCCGTGTTCATGCTCAAGTCAAAGCTAACTATTTGGCATCCCCGCCGTTAGTTGTCGCTTATGCTCTGGCTGGAACGGTTAACATTGATCTGGCTAACGATCCAATCGGCTATGACCAAGCCAATCAACCTGTTTACTTGAAAGATATTTGGCCATCCAATGCAGAGATTCAAGAGGCAATTGCTACAGCCATGAGCCCAAGCATTTATCGTGAGAAGTACTCAAATGTGTTCCGTGCTAATGAGCGTTGGAATGCGATCGAGGTTCCTGAGGGTGATCTGTACGAGTGGGACGAAAAATCGACTTATATCGCAAATCCTCCTTTCTTTGAGCGCTTAGGCGATGGTGTTGCCGATATGGCTGATATCCATGGTGCAAAAACATTGGCACTGCTTGGCGATTCGGTAACAACCGACCATATCTCACCTGCTGGTAACATTAAGGCTGACAGTCCTGCTGGCAAGTTCTTGATGGAGCATGGCGTTAGAAAAGAAGATTTCAACTCCTACGGATCCCGCCGCGGTCACCATGAAGTCATGATGCGCGGAACATTCGCTAATATTCGTATTCGTAATCAGGTAGCACCAGGAACTGAAGGCGGCGTAACTACTTACCTTCCAACAGGTGAAGTCGAATCGATTTATGATGCTTCCATGAAGTATCAGGATCAAGACACGAATCTTGTCGTTATTGCAGGTAAAGAATACGGTACAGGCAGCTCCCGTGACTGGGCGGCAAAGGGTACATTCCTATTGGGTGTTAAAGCCGTTATTGCTGAAAGCTTTGAGCGTATTCACCGCTCCAACCTCGTAGGTATGGGCGTGCTTCCTCTTCAATTCAAATCAGGACATGGCTGGAGTGCACTTGGTATTACAGGTACTGAAACTTTTGATATTACAGGCTTGGATAACAATGTGCAGCCAGGTCAGGATGTAACAGTCACTGCTACTCGTCTGGACGGAACCAGCTTCAGCTTTGAAGTCGTTGTGCGTTTGGACAGCTCGGTTGACATTGATTACTATCGCAATGGCGGTATTCTCCAAACGGTCCTTCGCCAAATGATCGCTGAATAAATTGAGGCAAATAGCATCATGTATGAGAGGCTATTTCTGAGGTCCATAGACTTCAGGGATAGCCTCTTTATTTGTGAGTTATCATACCGATAGTGAAGAACACAAAGAGGAGGCTGTTCCGTAAGCACACAATCTGCTTAAGGAAACAGTCTCCTCTTCCAGTCGTTCTGTAATTAACCGTTAACCGTTACCCGTTGCTTATTTCAAGTGCAATGCTTTTACCTACCTACAACCTACAGGTTAGCTGGCAGAGCCTTCAAATATTTTTGCAGCAATCGTACAGCAACTTGTCCTGCTTCAGCCCTTGTCATATTGGCTAAAGGATAGAAGTTGACAAGCGGTTTGTTCTTGGAAGGAATTGGTGATACGACATTGCTGCCGACCATAATTCCTGCAGAGTTTAATGCATCAACTGCCGAGCGAGCGTAATTATTGATGGAGTCACTGTCAGCAAAAGCTTTTTCAATTTTCGCTTTGAGCTTATCATCATTAACGGCCAGCTTCACATTCAATGCGCGTGAGATCATCACCGCAGCATCTTGGCGTGTTAATTGTAAATCCGGTGCAAATACGAGATCGTTCAATCCTTGAACAATACCAGCCCTTGCAGCTGTTTCGATTTCTTCATAATTCCATGTGGCCGAACGGCTTCCTGGAATGATATCGAAGAATGTCTTTTTATCATCATAATTTAATCTCATACCTAATGAACGAACAAGTAAAGCAGCAAATTCACCACGTGTTACATAATCAGAAGCTCCAAAATCGTTGCTGCGAAGTGCAGGCATGTACCCTTTAGCCAGCAGTGTTTGCAAAATATTCCTTGCCCACTCATGATTGGATACATCCTCATAACCATATTTCAGCTTACCAACCATATAGTATCCGAAGTTATCAAATGGAACCTCAATCGTTTTTGCTTTAATATTGACTTCTCCGCCAATATTTCTCCAAATTCCATCGTCTCCCAAATAAAATACCGTTACTTCCGTAGCTGATTGATCCACTACAGCATCATTGTATTTAAGGGTTAACGTTCCACGGTCAGTTGGTGAAATTTTACGATTGGCATAATTGTTATAACGCGTGTAGGTTCCTTCTGTGGAATATGGAGCTAATCCACCTGTAACGTATTTATAATCAGAAGCTCCTACCTTGGATTGCTCACCAAGTCCTGCGGAGATCCAGAAATAATCTGATACTCTTGTAAAATGGTCACGACCCAAATCATTCGAGAACTGCGTGGATAACGAGCTGTCGATAGGGATGACAGTTTGTGATGTTTGCGGTGTCCGGTAGTCAATATCCGTTCCCAATTTTTGATTATAATCATTCACAAGATCGGTATTACCATTCTTAGGATCAGCAATCCCGAACAGAATATTACCTGTCGGCTCAATCTTTCCATCAATGACGCGGCGCAGCACGTTTGTCTTAGGGAAAGTCAATTGCAGATTTTTGTTGAATACATCATGCTTCGTGCCAAGCGGTTCCATGAACATGGCGCCTACACCATTACTCGTTACATAGCGAACAGTAATCGTTTCCTTGGCTTGGTTAGTACCATTCTGTACTACCAGATTGATTTTATTGTCAGTGTCACCTTTTAAACCCGTTAATGTGTAAACAAAACGATTCGCAACGTCTGTACGAGGCTTTGCAGAATTTCCGTTAATCTTCACATCAGAAGCTCCAACCGCTTCCACATCGAAAGTAATGAAATTCTTATTTACAATGATCGCTTCACCCGTATTAGCAATAGGCGCAAGCAACCGATACGGAACGCTTTGACTTATAACGGTAAGCGTCTGGTTTACCTTGGCACCAGCGGTATTCGTGAATTCAATCGTGTACACATGGGTTCCGGCAGATAGGGGAACATCATTCATACGAATTTTAAACCCGCTTGTTGTCCCATCATAGTTAACCGAGCTGTAATAAGCATTACCAGCAGTAGATCCTGGTGTAGGAGTACCGGTATACATCAGATTCTGGCCTTCTCTGACAGTGACAAGATTCGCCCCTGCACCTTCAATGAAAAAGTCGAATTTAGCCAATGTTGTCGTATAAGTGTTATTACTTAAAATTAGCTCTGGTGAAGCCGGTAAATAAACAGTTGGGTCTGTACTGCTGATATCTCCGCGCGGCCCATTCGGAGGCGTTAGCGGACGAACGATATTGATGTTGGGTGTGTTCTCATCCACGACATAGAACGTAACTTCCTTCGTGTACTTACGTAAAACACCCGGCGTAGGAAGTGCGTTATCACTATAGTCGACAATAATTTTGAGCACGTTCCGTCCTGTGAAGAGTGGTCCTGGTTGTACGCCCGGTGTGGCAAGATCGGAGTCACCAATGATTAAATCAGTTGGGTCGATATTGTATGAACCATCTGGCTGTATTGCAGAAATATTTGGAAATGGAACACTCGTATTATTAATAATTAATTGCTTGGCCAGCATGCTGTTACCAAAACCGATGATTTTACCTTTTAACGTGATGCTTTGAACCGTTGCTGCTGAAGAATTAATATTGAATACCTGGTCATTGTAGATATTATCCAGATCGACGTACAGCTTGGCTACGAAAGTAATTTTACCTGTATAGGAAACCGGAGCTGTTCCAGCGGAGAACGCCAATGTCTGGGTACCTTCAGGCAAACCAGTTATTTTATATATCTGCTTGCCTGCATGAATCGAACC
This sequence comes from Paenibacillus sp. FSL H7-0331, assembly GCF_001956045.1. The sequence continues at coordinate 11,866 of NZ_MRTH01000007.1, forward strand.
CGCTGCTGGAACAACTGCATCCAATGTAACTCCCAGCGTTACGGTTCCGACAGGCTGTATGGCGACCTTTAATTCACCAGCCACTAAGGCTTGTGAGGGATCAACCATGATATAAAAATCTGATCCCGTTACACTTGATCCATTGAAAGGAACCGCCGAAGTATCGTTGTCAATAACGCCACCCGATGTATATTCAGGCGATAACAGCTCAACACCTCTGATTACTTTTCCGGAAACATGCTTGAAGCTAAAAGCTTTACCAATAGCAATCGGAGCTGCTGCTAATGTAGGATACGATAGGGACACAATAACCGGCTGTGTGGAGCTTGGATCGCTGATTGTAGCCGGCAGATTAAATGCAGTAGTCTTAAACTTGACCAATTTATAAGCAGGGTCGCCATACGTATTGGTAATGACCGTTTCTGCAGCAGTACCGTTTATCGTTGCAGCCTGCCCGTTTATAGTAATACCGACATTCGTATTATCAAAGGTTTCAGCCTGGAATGGATACAGCAATTCCATCGTAAGTGATGCTGTGCCAGCAGGGTCCGTTAATGTCGGAATTGTACCCAGTATATCCTTTGTTTCCGCTCCTTCAGTTATACTGACTGCAGTGAAAGGTTGAGTCGGGTCATAGTAATACACCTGACGCTTTACATTAACGGAATCCGTGTTATTGGACAATGTGATATCGAATTTGTTTAGCCCGGGAGTCAATGTAATTGCAGGAGCGTAATAGAGCCCGTTGCTTAGAACTGAAGCGCTTTGCCCATTAACCGTTACTTTAGTTGCATTACTTGCATTCCCTTGAATGTAAGCTACACTATTCGTCAGAACCAAGCCTGTACTCTCATTCAAATCATAGTTTTGGTTATTCGACGTAATTTGCAATGTATTAATTAACGGTGCCGTATCGTACAGCACGTAAAACACATCAGTTTTCGTGGCACCGCCCTGTGACCCGTTAAAGGTCAGACGATTGTAACCGGGAAACAACTGAACGCCGCTAATCTGAAACCGATTATTGGTAGCACCGACCGACGTATTAAAGGTTCTGCCGGATTGCGCTGTCCAGGCTGTATTGTTGATCGAAACGATTTGATCGACAGTTAACGTCAAGGTACTGCCCGTCATTTGCTGAAATGAACCTGTAATAGAAAGAGTGCCTGCATTCGTAACTTTCGCTGTCGTCCGATTCAGGTTGGCGCGTGCAGCAGGCGTGGAGGAAATATCCATATTGCCTGTTACCGCCAGTGACGCGTCGTCAGGAATAAAAAAACTGGATGCTGCCTGAGCCGCAGGTAATGGAAGAATCGATACCAGCAATGCAAACATAAGCGTAAAGTTTATTAATTTCTTCATGTGTTTCAAGTATTTCAATGCAATCGCTCCTTATTTATAAATCGTAATTTGGCTCCAACTTTCCCCGAACTTGTCCTACCATCACCACCCTAATTCTAACCCCTCTAGCATTATTTACCTGAAAGCAGAATTTCCCCAATAGACTATGATACTTATATCGGCTTGAGAGCATATTTTTTTTAACAATCATTGAAAAAAGTTCCCCGCTCACAATCTTGCAATACAAATATCAACTTTCTTCTAAGTTTTACCGATATAATGGGAGAGATTGGAGGATTGGAACATGATAAACAAGTACGTTAAAAAGATGAAATCGGCTGCATGGCTGCTGGCCATTGCTTTAATTGTGCCCGGCCCGTCAGCCAAAGCCCAAGTTTCGTTCAGCGATATCGATATGCAGCAGAAGGCTTGGGCGGTAAGCTCCATTTATGTAATGGCGGAAAAACAGGTGCTGAACGGTTATACGGATGGTACTTTTCGACCAGACAAAACAATTACCAAAGCGGAATGGACGAAAATGATTTACAATCTGTTTAATACGTATCGTCCTAATTTAACGGCAACAGGACAGCAAAAAATTAATGGATTTGCCGATGTAACTACACAGCATTGGGCTTATCAGCCTATTTCAGAAATTTTCAACTATTCGTTCCAGTGGGGCGTATATGGAGTTGCTCCGGATGGACAACTGACCTTCCAGCCAGATACAGAACTAAGCCGATTAGAGCTATCCAACATGCTGTATTCGTTTTTCGATACGCGTTTGATTGATCGGCGATTAAGCTCTAACGATGTGTGTTCCGTTACAGCGAGCCTCAGAGATGTGCCTGTGAAGTTTTTCAAAAATAAAGAGGATTATGATGCAGCTGCAAAAGCAGACGGTCGTTTGGATAACGCAAATGTCCAGATCACGACCAGCAATGGCGTTTTACCCTCTTTATTTATGGGAACAGACGCGGTCGATTGCAGTTTTGGAACCGATGGATTTTCCAATGCACAATCAAGCAGCCTGGCCAGTCTGCAGGCTTCCGGGATTATGACAGCAACAGCAGATGGATATTTTCGTCCACTGGATAAAGTTACGCGCGCAGAAGCTGTAACGATCCTAAACCGTATTTACAACTTTCTCAAGAAAAATTACTGGTTGCCGGATTATTCCAGCATTAACCTTGAGCAAGCCAATACCGGAGACCAAGGAAACAGTGCTGGCGGAGGTGGTCTGACAGGCTCTATAGGCAACGGCTCAGGAGGTTACGGAGGAACAACTGGGGGCAGCGGCTCCAATCCCACAACAGTCAAGGTACGCGATTATTTCAAGCTGCAAGGCCCTAACAATGACTTAGGCACTTTAGCCAAAAACGTCAAAAAAGACGGTGAGATCGAAACTGCCGTCATTCCTCTGGATTACAAGTATCTCACTATAAATCTGGTAAGCCAGGATAAAACGGAAATGGTGGACCTTTCAGTCAATATAGATGGTAAAGCCAATTTGTATAAACAGGAATCGTTTCCCTTGACGCTAGAGATTAGCGGTGCCCAATCCGTTGGACTACGTACACAGCAGAGGAACACATCCATCATCAATAAAAAGGGTGGAACCATTACACTGACTGTCAAGCTGGATAAGCAAAAGCCTTTGCCTGTTGATCCATAAGCTGTACAACATACAGCATAGTGCTCACGCCTCATACACCATGTTCAATGGTCTATGAGGTTTATTTGTATTTATGGTCAGACTTGATAAGCATGATGGGTTATACAGCAGATGTGTGGTCCAGCAAAAAAACACAGCTTTTCCGACAATCCGGTAAGCTGTGTTGGGATTAATGATGGGATTCATTCATCTAAGCATCTTGCCCATTCGACGAGCAGCTTCGATCAGTACAGGAGCATGCTCCTTCATCTTTGCCAGCGTTAATCGATTAGAAGGACCGCTGACCGCTAATGAAGCTACCAGCTGTTGTGCCTGATTATAGATAGGTACAGCTACGGCGGCGGTTCCAAGCTCTCGTTCTTCTACACTTGTTGCGTAGCCCAATTCCTTGGCCTCAGCCAGCTGCTGAAGAAATACAGTCCGTTCCAGGGCCGTTGGTAAATTATGAGCCTTCATCAGGGCCTCCAACAGCTGCGGCTCGGCGAAGGCTACCAGAATCTTGCTCGATGCACCGACATACAACGGTAGCCTTGCCCCAATCGGAGCCACTCGTCTTATCGCTTGATTGCTTTCTACCGCCTGCACGCGAACCCGCTCCAAGCCGTCACATACATAAAGACTGATCGTCTCATCCAGCTGATCACGTAATCGTTCCATTTCCGGAAGCAGAATCATAGCGGGATCATGAGTATGCACCATGTTGGCAGAAAGCTCCCATATTCGAAAACCCAATCGATATTTATCCGTTGCAAAGTCGCGCAGTATAAAGCCCTTTCCCTCCAGTGAAGCCAGCAAGCGATGCACTGTGCTTTTATGAAGGGATACGCGGACGGCAATTTCCGTCAAGCTCAGGTCAGATTCATCCGTAAAACAAAGCAGTATATCCAAAGCGCGCTCAACCGCACGCACTGTTAATTTGCCGTCCTCCATCACGATTTCCTCCGATTTTCAGTTTCACTTGATGAAACCCTGTTACATATAGTATAACTCATGTCTGCGTATACCGCAAAGTGTTTATTAACTAAAATCCAGAATTTGGGTCCACTATTACATGTATATTACAACATGTTTACATTTCTCCCCGTTGATTGACGATACACGTTTCCGGTCTTACTATTATAAATAAGAAGCTGAATCAACTACAACCTATGAATGTTTTATAACGTATCATCGGGATCCTATTGTCTTAGTAAATAGCCGTCCGCTGTGCATTTTCAACACCATGTTATTTTAGTCAACTAGGAGGGATTTCGATGGAAACCAACCCCTTGCCATCCGTTCAATTAACTACTGCCCAATTAGAAACCGCTCTCAATCGGCCGCTTCTAGTCAAGCGTAGAGTTAAACAGGTGCTTATTGCACTCATTTCGCTACTACTGCTTCTATTCAGCCTTGTGATGGCGTTCCATGCCTATATTGCCTGGTCCTTGGCAAGACCTCATATCGATCCATTGCGCTCCAATCCAAGCCTGTCGTTTGGAGCGGCGTACGAAGACATTACGTTTCCAAGCTTGAACGATAGTTCGATCTTATCTGGCTGGTATATCCCTGCGGCATCCTCCCCGAGTATCGGTAAAACCGTTATATTCTCACATGGCTACGGCGGCAACAGAGAAGAAATTTGGGTACCTTTGTACAGCTTGGCTCAAGAGCTTCATAAGCAAAATTACAACGTACTGATGTTCGACTATGGATATGTACAACCTGAAATCAGTGCAACCGGTGGAATTCGCGAATCACAGGAACTGCTGGGTGCCGTCAAATATGCCAAAGATAAGGGTGCAGAATCCGTATATATATGGGGCTTCTCCATGGGGGCAGGAACGGCTCTGCAAGCTGCGCTTCAGACGAGAGATATCGATGGGATGATTCTGGACAGCACCTTCATTCTGGAGCCGGAAACGATGTATCACAACATGAAGCAAATAGCCAATCTGCCCAAGTTCCCTTCACTGGCGCTCGTACATTTATTTTTCCCGCTTATTAACGGTGTTAGTCTGAATCAAATTCCGTATAACCAAGTGAAAGAAGCGCAGTACTCGATGCCGATCTTGTTCATTCACGGTAAACAGGACCAACGCGCTCCTTATGAAATGGTTCAGGAGATTTTCCGTAATCAATCTGCAGGCTCCAGCTCACAGCTGTGGCTTACGCCTAATGACACACACGAGCTTATATTTAAAGCACAAAAGAAAACCTATTTATCATTGACGATGGGATTTCTTAAGGGGATGAATACCAAGCCAGCTCTCTCAGCTAGCAGCGGGATATAAGACAAGTAGCTGAATCAAAGACTGGCTTGATCGGAGATTCAAAGGTATGGACATAAAAAAACAGGCTAACATCCTTCCTTAGCTGGGGGACGTTAGCCTGTTTAGTTGTTAATGCTTGAGTAGAGACAAAAATTCTGAGCGGAGGGCCGCATTGGTACGGAAAGTGCCGCGCACGGCTGAGGTTACCGTCTGACTGCCCGTTTTCTTCACGCCTCTGGAGCACATGCACAAGTGTTCCCCTTCGACAACAACCATGCAGCCATGAGGCGTCAATTCTTCCTCAAGAATATTGGCCAAATCCGATGTAATCCGCTCCTGTACCTGCAATTTGCGAGTTACCGCGTCAACCAATCGGGCAAATTTACTAAGGCCGGCGATTTTACCGCTTGGAACGTATCCGATATGGATCTTACCGAAGAAAGGTGCCATATGATGCTCACACTGGCTGTAATACACAATATCTTTGATGATCACAAGCTCTTCATGTTTCTCATCAAAGGTTACACCTAAAATATCTTTATAGTCTGCCTCATAGCCTGCGAATATTTCTTCATACATCCGGGTTACTCTTGCTGGCGTTTCCAACAAGCCCTCCCGATCAATGTCTTCACCAACCAACCGCAAAATCTCGCGGACATGCCCCTCGATTAATGCACGGTTGTTTATTACACTCGTATTCTTATAATCTTTAGCTGGCATGACTTTAGTTCCACCTCTCTGGACTTAAGGACGAAATTTTCGATTTTTCATCATTTGCTGTGCTTTGCCGAGCTGCTTTTTGTCTAGATTATAACCCATTTTTTTGGCCATTTCCTGCAGCATCTCCGGATTGCTCTGCATCTTTTCAAGCTGTCTGCGCAAATAATACACACCTGCGAAAAATCCGCCGACTGCACCGACAAGCAAAGTAAGTATTGGAATAATATAGTCCCACATCGTTGCTTATTCACCTCACTACTATTGATCATTATTGTATCTTAACAAATAAGAGGGTTAGGTACAACTCACTTTTACCGCAAAGTGCTGCTCCGTTCTCACTGTAATACGCTATCAATGAACACGGTTGTATGCTTGGCCAGATCGACTTCTACGACCTCCAAATCCGTCCCTGATTCGGATTTAACCACTCTGACGACAGGACGTCCGGGAAGTCCTCTGTGCTGTCCAACCACTACGCCCGTTTCTTTCGAAGATAGCCTTACCGAAGTCCCTGTAGGATAAACTGAGATCGTACGCAAGAACTGAATCACAATCTCTCTGTCCAGCTCTTCCCCTGCCAATACCATCATGTGCTCACAAGCTTCATGCGGCATCATGCGCCGACCGAGCGACAAATCAAACAGCAGATTATCGTAGGTGTTGGCAACGGCTACAATTCGTGCATACAGATGGATCTGATCTCCCTGCATCTCTCTTGGCAGACCGCTGCCGTTCATCTTCTCATGATGCTGAAAAGCGACGTGGGCAATAAGCAGGCTTAGCTCACGTTTGTTCTTTAACAGCTCAAACCCACGCCAGGTGTGATGCTTCTTTAAATCCTCGGATGTATCGTCCGTAATCAATTCGACCTTACCGATATCATGCAGCATCGCCCCAATAACAAGCTCCCGCAGCTGGTTCATAGGCATTTCCATTTGAATCCCGATCAGTGCAGACATCATGCTCACATTAAGCGCGTGCACATACATTTCATTGTCTTTGGTCCGGATATCGGACAGTTGGACCAACACATCTTTGTTTTTCATAATTTCATCAAGCAAACTATCAATGCTTCCGTTAATATTACGCGTATTAAAATCTTTACCTGAACGGATGGAGTCAAACGTTTGTCCCATCCGCTGCATGACCGCGCGCTTCGTCTCCTCGGACACAATATCTATAATATCGATGTCCTCAAACAACGGATCTTTAATGTAAATCATCGTAACGCCTATGCGGTTCAGGGTGTTGATCATATAAACCGTAAGCTGCACCCCATCCGATAGTAATACAGCACCATTACCGGAAAAAATTGTCCTACCCAAATGCTCCCCTGGCTCTACATTATCAATGTGTACGTATCTCATCGGGTCTCCGTTCCGAACGTGTCAACAGCCCACAATAGCAGCTGAAATCGTGTGTATCACGTCCATATTTAATTTGACAGAGCCTATTCTGCCTATGCCACACCCACAGTCTGATAAAGAAATCAATTGTATCAGTGCTTACAGGACGTAGAGGCTTTATCCAGCTCCATAAGAACCGTTTGGTGCTGTTCTTTACCAAGTGCCTCTTCTATGGCCACTTCGGCCTGCTTGCCCCCGATTCTCCCTAATGCCCACGCGGCGGAAGCACGGATTTCCGGCCTCTCATCTGTGATAAGCAGTTCATGAAGAACAGGAACAGCGGATTGATCCTTAAAATGTCCTAGTGCATAAATCGCATTGCGTTGAATGGGCTTCCTGCCGCGCCACGCAGCGGAGCTTGTACCAAAACGCTCTTTAAATTCACGGTTGCTCATCTTGAGTAGCGGAAGCAGCAGCGGTTTGACCTGCTCCGCATCCGGCTGGAGCTCGGGATGATGCGTCCAGTTCTTTCCCTTGTTCTTCGGACATACGATCTGGCACGTATCGCAGCCATATAGACGATTTCCGATCTTTTCTTTCATTTCATCTTCTTCAACATGCCCCTTGGTTTGAGTCACATAGGAGATACAGCGGGGCGCGTTCAATTGTCCGGGGCCAACCAATGCTCCTGTCGGACATGCGTCTATACAGAGCGTACAGTCACCGCAGCTTTCCGTTACTGGCACATCAGAAGGCAAAGGCAGATTCGTAATCATTTCACCTAAATACACCCATGAACCGAATTCAGGTGTGATCACCGAACAGTTCTTTCCGATAAAACCAAGACCTGCCCGCTCCGCAACCGCTCGATCTACCAAAGCCCCTGTATCCACCATGCTTTCCATCCGGGCATCAGGAACGCGTTCACGAATCCAGGCCTCCAGCCGCTGCAGCCGGTTGCGCAGCACCTGATGGTAGTCCAAACCCCAGGCCGAGCGGGAAAAGATACCCCGATATGCACCAAGCTCTGATCGCGGCGCATTAACTAGCTTGGATGGATAAGCAACAGCAATGGAAATGATCGTTCTGGGTTCTGCCAAGCTGAGCGCAGGCTCGGTCCGTTTATCAAGATCCGGTTCCTCAAAGCCGGATTCATAGCCCTTGGCGCGATGCTGCAGCAGAATCGATTTTAATTCCACAAAAGGCTCAGCGCTGGAAATCCCTATTTTATCAATACCAAGCTCTGATGCGGCCTCACGCATGTCTTGCTTCAATTGATGCCAGTCCATGCGGTTACTTTGGTTCACAGCTTCCGTCATGTTCTGCATCACCTCGCTTGAAAATTAAAGAATCCTGATTTTGGACAGCGGCCACACAATTAACTCCGCCCGCCCTTCTATCTTATCCAGAGTCACAGCTCCAAAGCTCCTGCTATCATAGCTGGCGAGACGGTGGCGATTATCGCCCATCACAAACAACGATCCCTGTGGTATCGTATATGGCTCCAGACTACCGTCTTCAATAGGTGAATCCGTGTAGCTCTCCATCGCAAACAATCCGTTAACATACAGCTTCCCCTGCTGAATCCAGACTTCATCTCCAGCTACAGCTACAACCCGTTTCACCAGAAAAATTGGCTGTGGCTCACTGGCCTCCGGCTCCTTGACGACCACAACATCGCCACGATTGGGACTCCCTATGAATTGAACGGTTTTATTAATAAATAACCACTCATTTTCTTCAAGAGTAGGCTGCATGGAAGCTCCTTTTACAGTTGAAAGGTGAAAGCCGTATTGATGGACCATCGCCACAATGAATAAGGCAATGAGAATGGATTTGGTCCAACTCCAGACCTCTGTCAAAAGCCCGGCTGAATGATCTGCTGCCAACATGTCTGTTGATAGTCGTTCTTCCGATTTTTTGGTAGTAAAGAAGCCCATTTTACGCCTCCATTCCTTACTTAACCTTTCCACTTTTCCCACTCTCGGTAATAATAATGCACCCACTCATCGCGAAAAGGCGCTTGATCAAGCTGAATGCGGCTTAATAAATCATTCAGCCCCTGCTTTACTTTTCCTTCTACAATGGCAGAGTAATGATACATCAGCTTGTGCTGCTCATATTCATCCTGATCGACAACATGTACAGCACCGCCTGGCATTCGGATCACATCCAGGTCGTAATCGATATACGTAATGACGTTCCCGCTCAAGTAGGGAGGTGAAGCAACATTACAGTAATATCGCACACCCGATTCTTCCAATAGAGCGACTACATTAAACCACTGCTTGGGGATAAAAAAAGAGACACCTGGAATTCGGCTAACCCACTCTTTCCCGTCCGCCTCAATAATTTTCGTTTGACTATTGATAAGGATCATCATCGATTCCGCTTTGTGTGATTCATGATGCAGCGATTCCGGAACCAAAGCGTTCTCAACCCACATCCGATGCAAATGTCCGTCATGCTTAAAGCTTTTGATGATATGCGTGGAAAAAGTCGCCATGAGGTCCATACCCTTCTATATGTAACATAAGACCAACGAAGACTTCAGCAGGCTTTCCCCAAGGAGAATGATGGGATTCCATCCTTCACTATCGCCTCATTCTATATCGGTTGGTTCTGACTTTACTTCGGTTATACATCATATGTTCCTGCGTAAATGATAACACATCTGGTTCATGGAAAACAGTTGTGCCAACACAAAAAAACACAGCCTCCGTTGTTAGCGAACAGACCGTGCCCGTTATAAACACTCCGTATTGTTAGGAAAACGGAGACTATCCGTTTACGATGCTCAAGCGGTGTGAGGAACGTGAGAAATCGGTGTCCTGATAGCCGACGGATTCATACACCGGTAAAACCATCTCGTTATGAACATCTACTGTGATCATGATCTTGCGTACCTTACGCTGTACAAAACGTTGTCTCATCGATTCGATCAATGCCTTACCAAAACCGCGTCGCTGAAATTCCGTACTTACAGCGATACGATAATAATAGCCGTTGTGATTGTCGATCGTACCTACGATTACACCTACGATTTGTTCATTCTCGGCAGCTACTAATACAAGCTCGCTATCCCAAGAAAGCTGCCTTGCAAAAGCTTCCATTGTTTCATCATAACAGGCCTCGCTTAATACGTGCTTGAATAAATCAGTAACAGAAACATAGTCGGACAATTGAAAGGGACGAACAAGCATCAACGGAACTCTCCCCACAGCATGGTTTTGTTTATTTCTATCTGGTATAAAATACGACAAATAGAGCTAAATTCCTTCTTATTTATTTGAAAATACACAAAAAACTTTACAAATGATTAATAATCTCTTGAAAGCGCTGTTTATTAAGCGTTTTCAAGAGTATTAGTGCTCATATTTTCTATATTTTGGATAATTCCTTGGTCCTGTGGATGGATAAGTTTATAGGTCTTTTGTAATAATAAGACTTAGAGTCTGAATCCGATTGAGCAGCGTAGTGGATACTTAATATACATACATGTTGCTTTTATATGGAATATAGGCGATAATAGGATTGAATTGGAATCTACATAACTATTAGGAGGTATTTACGAATGGCACATCAATTACCAGCTCTTCCTTATGCAAACAACGCTTTGGAACCACACATCGACGAGACTACGATGATGATCCACCACGATCGTCACCACAACGCATATGTAACTAACCTGAATGCGGCTTTGGAAGCTCACCCTGATCTTCAATCCAAGTCCATTGAAGAATTGATCTCCAACCTGGACAGCATTCCAGAAGGCATTCGTACTGCAGTTCGTAATAACGGCGGCGGACATGCCAACCACTCCTTGTTCTGGGAAATTATTGGACCTAACGGCGGCGGCGCACCATCCGGCGCATTAGCTGATGCTATCAATGCTGAGCTTGGCGGATTTGACAAGTTCAAAGAAGATCTTGCTAAAGCTGGCGCTACTCGTTTTGGCAGCGGCTGGGCTTGGCTTTCCGTAACTCCTGCAGGTAAATTGGTTGTAAGCAGCACGCCTAACCAAGACAGCCCAATCTCAGAAGGCAACACGCCAATCCTGGGTCTGGATGTATGGGAGCATGCTTATTACTTGAAGTACCAAAACAAACGCCCTGATTATATTTCAGCTTTCTGGAACGTTGTTAACTGGGATGAAGTTGGCAAACGTTACGCAGCTGCTGCTGGTAAATAATAAGACATACATTGTAAAACCGGGACTGGATACCCTCCATTCCCGGTTTTTTGCGTTATCTATAGATGCAGCTCCGTTAGTTTTCTAAACGGTTTTATAGGACAATTTGATCATTATACGACAAAATTTGATAAACACTTGACTTTTGTAGCATTATACACAGAATTATGTCAACCTTTGTGGAATAATGTAGCACATAGACACATGACTAGAGAACCATTGTGGCCCGTATTTCATCATCGTTATAGTGTCTAAACTACTAGTAAGCAAAGGTGATTTGATACTATGAGATTACTCCCTCTTTCTATGGTTCAGCCCGGTATGCGATTAGGTAAACCCATCATCTCTGAAGAAGGTCAGACTTTAATCGGCTACAACGTGGAACTCAGTCAATCTCTGATCAATAAGCTGATCCAATTTGGCTTCCAGCAAATCTACATTAAAGACAAGCGAACCGATGACATCTACATCGAGGACTCCATAAGAGAAGAAACACGTCTTGTCATTCGCGGCCAACTGACTCGCAGCTTTCAAATGCTGCTTTCCTCCAAATCGGTGACGCTTAGCGAACGGCAGCAGATATCCAAAACTGCGAATCATTGTATAGGTCTGCTCAAGGACGATCTGAAATCCCATATTCGTCCTTCAGACGACACGATTATGTTGATGGTGATGAATCGAAGTACTTTTTCCATGGTCGAGCACTTTTTCCAGAATGCACTCAATGTAGCTGTCTACGCAACTCGTATCGGAATGATAGAAGGCTATAGCACGACTGACTTGGAAGCTCTCGGTATGGGGGCGATGTTCCATGATATCGGCAATGCGATGGTCCCCCATTCCCTGCTGACCAAAAAAACATCCTTGTCTCCATTGGAATTCGAAGAAATCAAGAAGCATACCGAGCATGGCTTCAAGCTTCTGCGTGAAATACCTGGTGTTCCCCTACTCTCTGCTCACTGTGCGCTGCAGCATCATGAGAAGGTGAATGGCACCGGCTACCCCTTAAGTCTCTCCGGTACAAGCGTACATCCTTTTGCTCAATGGGTAGGTTTATTGGATGCCTATGATGCGATGACAAATCCACGTCCCTATCGCGCTTCCTTGCCACCGGATCATGCATTAGAAAATCTTTTCACCGGAGCTGGAACGTTGTATGATAAGAGTAAGGTGGAATTTTTCCGAAATAAGGTGGCTATTTATCCAGTCGGCCTTAGTGTTCGCTTAAGTACCGGCCAAACCGGCATTGTATCGAAAATCAACCCGTCGTTCAAGCAGCGGCCTGTGGTAAGAATTTTGACCAATGAGCAGGGCGAGCAGCTAAGGTATCCGGAAGAGATAGATTTATCCCGTCACCTACACATCATGATCTATCGTATCGGAGAGGATGCACTCGTTCATTAAGACTGGAAAAGAGATGAATTCTTTCATGAAAAGTTTAATTCCGTTGTTACAAAATGTACCCTTGTTTCAAGATTTGGCAGTGAGTGATCTGGAGATCATTTCTCCTTTATTTGTTGAGCGTGATTTTAAAAAAGGTACGATTTTATTTTTCGAGGCAGATTTGGGAGAGGAATTTTTTCTTATACAATCAGGAGTCGTCAAAATTTACCGAATTGATTATGCCAAGGAAATTATTCTAGCACTATTTCGTGATGGAGATTTTTTCGGAGAAATGTCGCTGATCCAAAAGGGCTTGACCCGTTCGGCTACAGCGGAAACGCTTGAAAACTGTAAAATCTACACATTAATGCGTTCAGAATTTTATCATTTTCTCGAACAAACGCCTAAGCTGAGTCTGAGACTTCTTGAAGTCACGATGGAGAGACTCCGTAAAGCGAATGAGCAAATTTATGATCTTACCTTCCTCGACGTACGGATGCGTATTATCAAAGTCGTATGCAGACTTGCTCAGGATCACGGCATCATTAAGCAGGGAAGATTGATGATCAATATGAAACTGACTCACCAGCAGATTGCCAATCTGGCTGGTACCGTCAGAGAATCCGTAACCAAGGTACTACAGGAGCTGCAGGAGGATCAGATCATCACCATCGAGAAAAAAATGATTTTCATTAACAAAATGGAGGCCATGAAAAGACTTCTCCCCCTGTAGCTTACAGCTCTGTACAGGCTGCAAAATACGCATTCAATATTTTCAGAAACACGTTCGGGAATGCAAAATTGTCCATTGTCGCGCTATCCACCCATTGATAATGAGAAGGCAGCAGCATGCCTGCAGGGCTTGGAATGATACCAGGCTCTAGTCTGCATGCAATAACATCCATATCCCAGTGAATATGGCTGAACGTATGCTCAGCGTGCATAAACCATCTTTCCGGAATAATACCGATCGTTTCCTCTGCCAATTGGTCCGTCAGCAGCTTGAATGATTCTGGTATAAGTTCCGGCGAGGATGGACTGGCGGCCATATAAGTAAACGGAACCTCTGTATGAGGCAGCTCCCACATGCGGGCTAACAGCCCTTCCTGCGGTCTCTGACGAATTAGAACTTTACCTTGGTGATCACCGCTGCCTGCAATTAATGCCGCTACCCGCTGCTCTGGACGTGGGGGCTTGGCCTTTTTCTTAATCGGCAGCTGCTCCTCCATCCCCGCTTCACGGGCTGAGCAATGCTCCATAACCGGACAAGTCAGGCAGTTCGGGGAACGCGGCTTACATACCATAGCTCCAAGCTCCATCAAAGCCTGATTAAAATCGCCTGCAGCTCCTTCGGGAATCAATACTTTTGCCAGCTTTTCCATTATTCCTCTTGTGCTCGGCTTCATAATATCTTCTTCAATCAAAAAGTACCTCGATAATACCCGCATCACATTGCCGTCCACTGCAGGCTCAGGCTTGTTATAGGCGATACTCAGAATAGCCCCTGACGTATACGGACCCACGCCACGGAGTGAGGAAATTTCTTCTTTATTATCGGGTACTATGCCTCCGTATCGTTCGTGAACCTCTCTAACGGCCCCTTGCAGATTACGTGCCCGTGAATAGTAGCCAAGACCTTCCCACAGCTTGAGCACGTCTTCTTCCGGTGCTTCAGCTAATGCTTCCACTGTGGGGAACCTTTCAATAAAACGGTGAAAGTACGGAATGACCGTATCTACCCGCGTTTGCTGCAGCATGACCTCGGAAATCCAGATATAATAGGGATTACGACTACGACGCCATGGCAAATCACGGCGGTGACGAAGATACCACGCCAGCAGTTCATTTGAAAAGTATTGTTGTTTATGTGTCGTGTCCATGAGTTCTCCTTCTGGTGATACATATTGTGGTATAATAAATGGCAGCTTTTAGTGAAGGAGTGGGACCGATGCTGACTCCTGGTGAACTAGCCGCCAGACTGAATAAACTAGTAATTTCCCTGCTGCTTGTCGGCCATCAAAAATGCAGCCCTGAATGGCGACAGCTGCCCCGAACGATCCGGCATCATTCGATTTGGCTGATTATTAAAGGAAAAGGCAGCTTTACGATTAATGGAACCCATTACCCTGCGGACCCTGGCAAGTTCTTCTCCTTCAGTCCCGGTATGGAAGTTGAGCGGCAAACCGATCCCGAGCAGCCGCTGGAATACTATTTCTTTCGTTTTCATTATACGGAAACTTTCGACGAGAAGGAACAGTGGATTTCCCGAAGCTCGGAAGAGTCGCCATTTCCTCTGGAGGGCATGTACACCGTACACAACACACCCCAGCTTATTTATTTGTTCGAGCAATTGGACATATTATGGAAACGTAGAGGGCATATGACAGCCATGCGTCGTAAAATATTGCTGCTGGAGTTTTTCATGACGTTGATTCAGGATTTCCGCGCACAAAAAGTCGCCGGCAATACAACTGCCGCCATTGAACTAACCCAGGATTATATGGTAGGCCACTACCAGGAGCCTCTTACTCTTGAAGGACTTGCACAAATGGCTGGCTTGAGTATAAGTCATTACTCCCGATTATTCAAAAAATATATAGGCTACAGCCCAATTGATTATTTGACGCATCTCCGCGTTGACCGTGCCAAGGAACTGCTGATGCTGTCCGATTATCGTCTGAAATCGATAGCGAGCAGTGTGGGCTATACAGATGAGTTTTATTTCAGCCGTATTTTCAAAAAAGTAACCGGCGTATCTCCACGTGACTATGCCAAAAAGCATCGTTTTGTTACGTCAGCAGATCGCAATTGATGCACAGAAAAGGTGTGAAGATGATGAAATCAGTTGAAGCCATGAACCCGAAGCAGACTATATTGCAAAACATTCAAAACTCACGACCGTATCTCGTATGGTTGATGATCTGGGGAATCCAATCCGTGCTGGCGTCCACATTGGAATTTATCGGACAATGGCTGAATGTCTCTCCCTGGCAGTCGATTCCACTGTGGATTGCGCTTGCAGCTAGTGCTGTTGTGATATGGAGGGATGTCCGGCTTGGCGTCTGGGGCAAAGTAACGATACCTGCCGGTGCATCTGTATGGTCTGTGATCATGATCATCGTAGCGGTTTGGACGCTTGGGTATGTACACGCTGCAGATGTTTCCTTTATACCCTTGATGAAATCCTTCATTGTTGCCGCGTCACTTGCTCAACTAGGCGTTTGGCTCGGAAGACCCATCCTTTATATAGGCATTTGGCAGTTTGTGCTCACAGTTGTGGTTGCGACTCAATATCTGGGCTTGGCTTCGGTCGTGCTTGGGGGCGCTGGAGGGCTAAGTATGATTGGTTTAGCGTGGATGTTGTACATAGGAAATAAACAATCGGAGGGCGTTATCCAATGAACAGACGGACCCAATATATGCTAACAGTAATTATTGTTCTAACCTTGGGCATTGTATCAGGCTGTGGCAGCAATACGCAAAATAGCGGTAAGGAACCATTTGGGGCCGCAAAAAATGCGAATCAAAACGATGCGTTGGTGGGTGCACCCGAGCAAGTCCAATCCGTTTATAAGCAAAATTGCCTATCCTGTCACGGAGGCGGGCTAGAAGGGCGTGTAGGACCCAAAACGAATCTGCAGCAGGTAGGCTCACGGTTAACTAAGGAGCAGATAGATAAGCAAATTACTGGCGGCGGCAACGGAATGCCTGCTTTCGGGACCAAGCTGAAGCCAGAGGAAACGCAGGCCTTGGTAGACTGGTTGGCTACCAAGCGTTAGAAGGAAGCCTGCGCTTCTATGGATGCTCAGGCTTCGTTGAACGGCTAACTGCTATGCCTGTTTCCCTCTGTTCTCCACCATCACATATGCCATTGCTGTCGAATCGGTATGAGTAATGCTGAGGTGAATGACCGTGCAAGCCGGATCAAGCTCCAGCCGCTGCAAGGCTGCATGGTCGACCGTACAGATCGGCTTGCCGCGTTCATCCGGCAGCACCTCAATGTGCTGCAGCGATACCTGCTTGCCGATACCACAGCCCAATGCCTTGCTGACCGCCTCCTTTGCGGCAAAGCGACCAGCAATAAATTCGGCCACGCGTCCCTGCCGCTTGGCCGCCAACTCCCGCTCTCCCGGTGTCAGTACGCGAACAGCAAACCGCTCCCCTGCGTCGCCCTTCATAATCTTATTCACTCTGGCGATATCGACTAAGTCGATTCCAATACCTATAATCATTGAAGCTTTAACCTTCTTCCATGCTTTCTATGCAGATAAACTACAAACACGTGGTGAATAATGAGCAAGCTTATCCAGCGTAATGTTACACTCCCGGAATAGTTACTCGCTTATGCTCGGTCTTTAGATACTGCTTCTCCAGCTTCTCCTTGGCTGCAGGAGAAATCTCTTTGCCCTCCAGATAATCGCTGTTGTCTTCATAAGTGATGCCAAGCTCGGACTCATCCGTCTGTCCTTCCCATAATCCAGCCGTTGGCGCTTTATCCAATACACTTTGCGGAACACCCAGCACTGCCGCTAGCTGTCGAACTTGTCGTTTGTTTAATGTGCTGAGTGGTGTAATATCAACGGCACCGTCTCCATACTTCGTGAAAAATCCGGTGATCGCCTCCGATGCATGATCGGTTCCAACAACAAGTAAATTCAAATCGAATGCCAATGCATATTGCAGCACCATCCGCGTTCTTGCCTTTACGTTGCCTTTGCCCGCACGACTTATATGACGATGAATACCGATCGATTTAAGCCCATATTCGGCTTCAAGCGCGATTTCATTGACGGTTTCTTCGATATTCGTCTCGATTTTGTAGGTTAATCCGAAGGCTTCAGCTACCGCATAGCTGTCTGTAATATCCGACTGCTCTCCGTAAGGCTGAAACACACCTACCGTTTTGTACTCTCTTCCCTTTTCCGCCGTTAACTCATCGGTGGCCTGCTTGCACAATCCCGCTGCCACGGCGCTGTCAATACCTCCGCTAATCGCAATCAACAGCCCATCGACAGCGGCATTTTCTATGTATTGCTTCAAAAAGTCAACCCGTTTGCGAATTTCCTCATCCACCTGTATAGTCGGTTTCACACCCAGCTTAGCGATAATTTCCTGCTGCAAATTCATGACTCTCCACCTCTCCCTATCCATTTTTACAAAAAAACTCCCGCAGCAGCCCAGGGAATCCTGAGGCCGGGGGAGTCTTCGTATATCGGAAGCGTTTATTGGATAAACAGCTTCCTACTTACAGTAGTTTTCAAAAGCGCTTGTCAGGTCGTTAGCGATTAAATCAGCGGAACGATCCTCAATTTGATGACGTTGAATAAAATGAACAAGCTGTCCATCCTTAAACAAAGCGATTGATGGTGATGATGGTGGATAAGGAGCCAAATACTCACGTGCTTTGGCAGTTGCTTCTTTATCCTGACCGGCAAATACCGTGAACAAATGGTCCGGTTTCACCTCGTTTTGCAATGCTTTGGCTACACCTGGTCTGCATTGACCAGCAGCACATCCGCATACGGAATTAATGACAACAAGAGCTGTACCTTTTACGTCTGCGAGGTTTTCAACAACTTCCTCCGGCGTACGCAGCTCAGTAATTCCGATTCGGGTTAAATCATCTCTCATCGGTTGGACCATATCTTTCATGTACGATTCAAATGACATCGACATCTTAGCTCATCTCCTTTACTAACATAATGATATAAAAACTATTCTAACTCCCATTATACATCGGCAAGGTTGGAAAGCAAAGGTTCTTTGTACGCTCGCCATAATCTTCGGTTAGCTTTTTCCTGGTCGCAGAAATTGAAAGGTATAAGAATCCTTGCCCAGCACATCAAAATGATAACCAGACTGCTGCAAATAGGAAATAATTTCCGGTAGTGCTTCCACTGTCGTCGTCTTTACATCCATATCGTGCATAAGTACAATAATTTGTTTTTTGCCGCTGCTGTTGCTTTTAACCGATTCCACAATCGCTTCCTTGCTCTGAGTGACTGCTGCTGCGTCAGTAGAACTCACATTCCAGTCAAAATACTGATAGCCAAGAGCTGACATCTCGCGGGTAATAGCACTCATGATATGACGGCCACCTGATCGCCAGCTTAAATGATTATTGGATCCTCCGGGATAACGAAGGATATTCGGCTTGACCCCTACGGTTTCTTCCAAGAATCGGTTCAGCCGATCAACATCAGCCTTAAAGGCCCCTACCGAAGCATAAATACGTTTATAATCGTGTGAATACGTGTGATTGCCGAGCGTATGCCCTTCATCTACAATTCGATGAAGCATCTGCTTACTGTAGTCAGAAGTTTTTCCTGTAACAAAAAATGTAGCCTTGATCCCATCTTTCTGCAAAATATCCAAAATGCGTGAAGTACTTTGCGAAGGTCCATCGTCAAAGGTTAAGTACGCAATCTTATCTGATGACGTTACAGCTGCAGCTGCTGGAGATGGCGGTAACAAGAGTGCCGCTACACCCTTCCCACCTATTTGTAAGGTGAAGACACAGATCATCATGAACAAAGCCGCAATTATCATGTAAATAAGGTATTTCATAGCAGTCCTCCCCTGCAATTAGTATGGACATAGGTGGACGTCAGCAGGCTGGGCGATTATTGGTTCCCATGCTATGAATTCCCTTATTCAGCAGTGGCATAGCCAGGATTTTACCACTTTTGCTGTTCGAGGTTTTTATTGGTATATTTAGTTTGAGCCTAATGGAGAAATGGAGCTTGAGAATGACTTATGAAGCGCTGATAACGATGATTGGACAATATGGGTATGCAGCATTATTTTTTGCTTTATGGCTAGGAATTGTTGGGATGCCTGTTCCGGATGAAGGTATTGTCATGACTGGTGGAGCCGTGACCGCAAGCGGTCTACTCTTGCCGATTCCTGCCTTTCTACTGACTTATTTGGGGGTTGTGTCAGGACTGACGCTGGGTTATGTCTTAGGACGATGGATTGGCACACCGGCGTTGAACCGAATGCGTCGCAAAAAAAAGCTTGCTTTATATGTAGACAAGTCAGAGCGGCTGGTGGCCCGTTACGGTTCATACGCACTGGCGATTAGCTACTTTCTGCCGGTAGTTCGCCATATCATTCCGTATCTTGTGGGCTTGAATAAAATGTCCTTTCGACGTTACGCCCTTATCTCATACTCAACCGGATTCGTATGGACACTGCTATTCTTCACATTAGGCTACGTTGCAGGAGATCATGTACCCCAGCTGGCACTTTTGGTGCATCGGTACGGGTTACAGCTGTTATGGTTGCCTGCGATCGCTCTGATCGTATATATCATTATTAGAATATGGAAAAAACAACGGAGGTTGTTAACCAAAGGGAGATTAGATTCATGAAGTTCGATGTAATTGTTATCGGCGGCGGTTCAGCCGGTCTTATGGCAAGTATTGCAGCAAGCGGTAACGGCGCGAAGGTACTATTGATTGACAAGGGTGACAAGCTGGGGCGAAAGCTCGGAATTTCGGGTGGCGGTCGATGCAACGTTACGAATAACAAGGATATTGATGAGCTGATCAAGAACATTCCCGGTAACGGGCGTTTTCTATATAGTGCATTTACCCATTTTGGCAGCAAGGACATTATCACTTTCTTTGAGGGGCTTGGAATTAAGCTGAAGGAAGAGGACCGAGGTCGAATGTTTCCTGTTACCGATAAGGCCAAAAATGTAGTCGACGCGTTGATCAATCAGGTGAAGCGCCAAGGCGTCCATATTCAGACGAATGCTCCTGTTGCAGAAATCCTGTACAAGGAAGGACGAACAGCAGGTGTGCGGCTGCAGTCGGGAGAGCTGATTCACGCGGCTTGCGTCATTGTCGCTACAGGAGGCAAGTCAGTGCCGCAAACAGGTTCAACTGGTGATGGTTATCCATGGGCCGAGCATGCGGGACATTCGATATCTGAGCTTTTTCCCACCGAGGTGCCTATCACTTCCAAGGAACCTTTCATAAAGAGTAAAGAGCTGCAGGGACTATCCCTGCGTGACGTCACACTATCCGTATGGAATCCAAAGGGGAAAAAGCTCATCGAGCATGAAGGCGACCTGATCTTTACGCATTTTGGCATATCCGGTCCTATCGTGTTACGATGCAGCCAATTTGTTGTTAAGGCGCTCAAGCAATTTGGTACACCTACGATAACATTAACGATAGACCTTCTTCCCGAGCAGAGCCTGCAAGAGGTCCATGACTACACGCTTGGCTTAGCCCGGACAGACGCCAAAAAAGCGATAAAAAATGTACTAAAGGCGGTTTTGCCCGAACGGCTTATTCCTCTCTTACTGCACAAAGCGGAGCTAAAGGAAGACATTACCTATGATAATATCCCTAAGCAGCAATGGCTTGAATTGTGCAAGCTCATCAAAGCTTTTCCTATTGAGGCGAATGGGACACTGTCCATCGAAGAAGCCTTTGTTACAGGCGGAGGTATTAATCTTAAGCAGGTAGATCCGAAAACTATGGAATCAAAACTAATGAGCGGACTGTATTTTTGCGGTGAGATTCTTGATATCCACGGTTATACGGGTGGTTACAACATATCGGCGGCTTTTGCTACAGGACATACAGCTGGAACCCACGCTTCACTTTCCTTGCAAAAGGTGTAGCGAGTAAGGTGGATTCATTTAGCTTAGCGGCCCAATATCCTTCCGATCTTCGATCACAGGTGCTTCTCCAGCATTATTGGGCTGCTTCACTCCATCTTCATCGCACTTCTAGCCCTCATTCACATGCTCAGACTTGCTTTTTTGTGAGACATAATTTTGAATCATCGCAATTATCATAAAGAGTACCCCTATATTTATTGCCAAATCAGCAATATTCATCACACCTCGGCCTGAACCAAATGCCAAAAAATCAGTGACAGTACCCAATACGATGCGATCAATCGCATTGCCAACAGCACCCCCAACCATAAATCCAGTGCCTATGTCCATCAGCGTTCCGCGAAGCTCGCCTTTTTTGCGATAATACAAGATCCCTGCAATAAATAAGACGGCAACCAAAGCAAACAGGCGTGCATATCCTGGAAATAGGCCACGCGCCATTCCGTCATTTTCAATATAAGTGAATTGTAATAGCCGGTGAACAGGTATCGACTCTCCAAGCTCCATGTATAAGCGAACCAAACGTTTCGAAGCTTGGTCAATAATCATTACAATAGCAGCAATGATATAAAAAAGCATGGCATTGATTCCTCTCTTGTTAAGACTTGCGCGTTTCAAATCGCCTATTTCGCGTTAATGATAAGTATCCAGTGTGCGAAGGGGAATACTAATGAAAAAAATGTGGCGAACGCTTCTGATTACCTCTTTATTATCTTTGATCATGTCCGGCCTTACTTCTGCACAAACCAACGGAGACTATGCCCCTGTAGCCAAAAGCAGCGATACCCACCCGGCTTTCATTCAGGATATGTATACGGATAATGGAAAGACCTATATCGTTGTTGATGATATCGAATGGTATGAAGGTAAGGAAGCTGATGCTGTTTTTGCACAAAGAGAGCCTGAATTCGGGCAGATGGGTGCACCAAGCGGCTACTATATCGTTAATGATAACACTAAACTGCAAACTTTTGAAATTCAGCGCGATGCAACGGTTCTGATGCAAATTTATAACCGAAACGGTAGTCCTGAGGAAGCTCAGATTGTATGGAATGAACCGATAACATTGAACAATTTCAAAGCTATTTTTAGCAAAGACGCCGTTATCCATGAGTATCCATACCATTTGACCGTTAAGAACGGGAAGATCGTAAACATCGTGCAGCAATATATTCCATAAAAATAAGAGCTTCAACCGGATCTGATTCGATCCTGCTGAAGCTCTTATTGTATTCACGGACAAGCTAGCTCATGTGTATCGCTAAAATCCCGAGAGCCAAAGCCCTCACGAGGAGCTAGCTCTCTTCTTTTAGGTTGGAGTACGGTTCTACATGTACATGCACATTATCGATACTATGCTGCTGATGCATGCGCTGCTCGATCTCGTCACTTATATGGTGACTTTGCTCTACGCTCAGTTCTGCACTTACCTCTACCACTACATCAAGCAGCACACTGCTGCCGTGGACTCTCGCCCGAATATCCTTGATACTCTTCACTCCAGGAGTTTCACGCACCGTTTCCTGAAACACCTTCAACCGCTTATCATCAAAGCCGTCAGTCAATGCATGTGTTGCCTCCGAAAATATGTCCCATGCCGTCTTGCATATGATCAGTCCTACGGCAAATGCAGCTATCGTATCCAATATCGGATAACCGAATCTAGAGCCGATAATACCAACCGTTGCGCCTATGCTGACAAAAGCATCCGAACGGTTATCCATAGCCGCAGCCATTAACGAATGATTGTTTATACGTTTGGCGAGCTTTCTATTATACATATATACGCCCCACATCACGACAGCCGAGAAGAGAGCAACCCATGCCGCGAGCATATCGGGAGCCTGGCGTTCAGCAGACATCAAGCTTTGCACAGATTGAATGATAACCTGAATACCAGCAGCAAACATAATAAAGGAAGCCACCAGCGAAGCAATCGTTTCTGCCCTCATATGACCATACGGATGATCGTGGTCAGGGGGTTTACGAGAAATACGCAGACCGATTAGTACAGCCAGAGACACAATAATATCGGTTGTATTATTAATACCATCAGCGGTCAACGCTTCAGAGCCCGTTATATAGCCCATACTGATTTTGAATATGGATAAAAGAATATACGCAGCAATACTGACCCATGCGCCCTTCTCACCCTGCTTCAGATTATCATATGCGTTCACTTCTGACACTCCTCCAGACCATGATGAAACATGCTCGTTATCTATATGTCCATCATAACAAACGATTCTCGTGTGGGTCTAGAGAAACAGTGTTACCCTGGCAACGAAAAATAGGGAAGGTACAACTTTGTTTTCCGAGGTAAATCTTTTTCACCCAAGCTCACTTACCAACAACATGGTATCTGATTGATAACAGCTACTTGTCCTTTTTCCAATTGGGAAAATCCGTTATTAGCCATACCTACTATTATTTCCCTTGAAAAAAGAAGATATTCCAAATAAAATGAACATATGCTGTTTCAATTTTGCATACGATGGTTACAAAACATAAACAAACAGTATATAACATGTATAAGAAAGAGGTGGAAATATTGTCATCACCGTCTGAAGATCCTAATCGTTCATCTGAACAGCTTCCTGTTGATCCAGCCGATGCCGCTGAGAACAAAGTTATTGGTATTGTTGCCTACATTATTTTCTTCCTGCCCCTCATCGTTGCCAAGCAATCACGATTTGCCATGTACCATGCCAATCAGGGATTACTGCTGCTGCTGGTCTGCATTGCTTGCAACCTTGTATTAGGAGCTATTCCGTTCCTAAACTTGATTCTGGTACCCATTGCCAATCTGGGTGCACTCGTACTGACGATCTTGGGTATCATTAATGCGGCTAATGGACAAATAAAGCCATTACCTCTGATCGGTAAATATACCCTGATCAAAACCCCATAGCACTCATCATCGTTCATAAATATGCAACGAACAATCCGGCTTCGCGGTGAAGCCGGATTGTTTTTATTGACAAGATTGTTTATACTATGGCATATTAAATATAGGGAATTTACTTTACCGCTTAAAAGCCAAAAAGCGTTAAAGAAAAATGAAGCAGACCGCTGCGGTCTGACTAACGGCGCACTGACAGAAAAGGAGCAAATTCGGATGACAAAAGATCTTAACCACAAAATTTTGGACTGTACGATTCGTGACGGGGGACTCGTCAATAACTGGGATTTTAGCGTGAAAATGGTTCAGGACATGTATGCTGGCTTGAGCGAAGCTGGTGTGGAATATATGGAAGTTGGTTATAAAAATTCGGCTAAGCTGTTAAAGGGTGCCGATGCTGGTCCTTGGCGCTTTTTGAATGAGGATTTCCTTAAGGAAGTTATTAAAACAAAAACCGATACAAAACTGTCTGCATTAGTCGATATTGGCCGTGTTGATGAGAATGATATTTTACCTCGTGAGCAAAGCCATCTGGACATGATCCGTGTAGCTACTTATATCAAAGATGTGGACAAGGCGCTGGAACTGGTCAACAAGTTCAATAGCTACGGCTACGAGACGAGCATTAACATTATGGCTCTCTCTCACGTTATGGAAAATGAATTGACAGAAGCTTTTGAAGATATCGCAAAAAGCCCTGTCGATGTCGTTTATGTAGTCGATTCCTATGGCAGCATGGACAATCGTGATGTCGATTATATGGTATCCAAATTCCAGAATTTACTTCCTAATAAAAAGCTCGGTCTTCATATGCACAACAATATGCAGCTTGCATTCGCCAACACATTGGTTGGTGCTTCCAAAGGCGTTGAATTTCTGGATGCTTCCGTATTCGGTATGGGCCGCGCCGCTGGTAACTGCCCAACTGAGTTGTTGGTAAGTTATTTGAAAAATCCAAGATACGAAATTCGTCCCGTATTGGATTTAATCGAAAGACATTTGATCCCTATGCGCGAAAAAGTGGAGTGGGGCTACATTATTCCTTACATGGTCGCTGGTGTATTGAACGAGCATCCACGTGCAGGAATGGCTCTACGTTCAAGTTCTGATAAAGACAAATATGTTGAATTCTACGATAGGCTGACTTCTCCGGAAGCTATGCCTACCAATCATCATTCCGACTGAGTTGTTCGTGAGCCCAGATACACATAAAGAGCAGATGCTTCGGCAGCCTGCTCTTTTGGCGTGTTCATTACCCTTTTATTGGGACAGGTCAGTTATTTTCCAGTAAGAGTTGCTCAAAGGCATCACAAGTATCTGCGTACAGCTGTTCAACCTCTGTAATCAGTCCTATGCATGCTTCTGTTACACAATTGGATCGTCCGATTGTCTCCAGCTTCTCAAAAGCTCTGGATAAGGTATTCATGCCAAGGCTTAAACTCGCTGATTTCAAATCGTGAGCGACAATTCTGAGATTAATAGCATCCTTGTCATCAACAGATTGCTTCAGCAGCTTCATTTTGTCCGGTGTATCCTGACCATACAAATGAAACAAGGCCGCCAGCATTGAATTGTCTCCGTCATCGTTCAAATCCATAATTTCCTGAATAACACACAGATTCAGCAAGGTATCCCCAGCTTCCGTCTGTTCAGTCGAATCGGTCTCCAACGCCGGCAATTCCGGCAGCCACTTTAGCAGAACTTCCTTCAAGGTGGCCAGATTAACCGGCTTGGTAATATAATCATCCATCCCAGCCCCAAGGCACTTTTCGCGGTCGCCCTGCATGGCGTTGGCTGTCATCGCGATTATCGGCAATCTTGTACTCCTGGCATGAGAAGTCTCCTTCTCCCACTCCCGGATCTTCATGCTGGCATCAAACCCGTTCATCACAGGCATCTGATTATCCATCAAAATCAGGGAAAAGTCGCGCCGCTGGACCTCCTCGCAAACCTCGGCTCCGTTGGAAACGGTAATAACGTGGGTGAGTCCCAACTTTTTAAGCTGCAGGAGGGCAACCTGTTGATTGATTTGATTATCCTCCGCCAGCATAATCGGCAAGCTCAAATCTTTATTCAGTAAAATAGACAGGTCCTGACTCGGCGTCACAACTTCTGGTGCTGGAGCACCCTGTAATTTGGCGCAAGCTTCGATATCCAGCTCGATTTCAAACCAGAAGGTTGAACCGACACCGTCTGTGCTCTCGACTCCAATACGACCCTTCATGATCTCAAGCAATTTTTTGGATATGGACAGGCCTAATCCGGTTGAACTGAATTTATGAGTTCGAGACTGATCAGCTTGAAAAAAAGGCTGGAACAGCTTGCTGCGATTTTCTTCGGATATTCCGATTCCGGTATCTTTAACTTCAAAAATCAACCTTTGCTTTTTGTCAAACGCTGACAGTAATCGTACCCTCACATCAATCTGACCCTGATCCGTAAATTTCAGAGCGTTCCCAATCAAATTCAATAAAATTTGACGAATTCGATCCGGGTCACCTTTTAAAGTAGGAGCTATCCTCGGGTCTATATGTATGTGGAGCTTGTTGCCTCTCTTCTGTGAACGTGGAATCATTAATTGCAGAATCAGATCCAGCAGCTCACGAAGATCAAACTCCACCTCCTGAATACGCATTTGACCCGCCTCGATTTTGGATAGATCCAGAATATCATTAATAATCGTCAGCAGCATGTTAGAAGAATCCAAAATGATTGAAATCGATTTTTTATGGGCAATCGATAAATTAGAATAGGAAAGCAGCTCGGCCATCGCAATAATGCCGTTCATTGGCGTCCGAATTTCATGGCTCATCGTCGCCAGAAAGGTACTCTTGGTTTGATTCGCCTGCTCTGCATTTTCCTTGGCCAGCTTAAGCTCAATGTTGCTTTTGGCCAGTTGCCTCTGAACTAGCACCAGTTCGTTGTTTAAGGCTGAAAACTCCTCATAGGCTCGTTGCTCCTGCTCCATCTTCAAGAGCATTTCCTGAGACAGCTTCTTGATCGTTTCCCGAAGGGCCACCAGTTGTTGATTGTTGATTTTCATCAGCTCATCGTAGAAATATGAATAAATAGAATTATACTTCGAGCCCACGACCAATATGCTTTCCTCAAACAAGCCGCCATTAAAATAAAACAGTTCTGTGCGATCTCCGATTTTCAGATTAATTTCCCAATTAAATAAAGCTTTGTTGATCTTGACCTCTTTAAGAAATTCGCGAAATTTACCAGTATTCATTTCATCAAATATTGAATATACGCCACTACCGGCGTCCAAGGTTGAAGATATATCCAGATCATCGCGAATAATCGATACGATCCGTCCATCCGAGTCGCACAATAGTGAGATAACAACCTGGTTCTCTCCCATCTAAAGCCCCCCTAAGTGGTGAAAAGTTGAATACAATTCCCCCTAATCTGCTATCATTTTATTTTCATCAACTCACGTGCCTGAGATATCGCATCCTTAGCATTGTAGGCATGTCCATCTGCACCTACGTTTTTCCATAGCTCGGGATCAATATTAAACGGAATTAGCTCTTTGACCAGATAAACATGAAAGCTCATCGTTGCAGAGATCGCCATAATATCGGCTTGCCTGTCTACAATCGAGTCGATGACAGAACGCTTCGGAACATTGGCACCCAAATAATACGTATCCCACCCATCCATTTCAAAAAAATCACATACCATTCGCAGTCCGATTTCATGCAGTTCTTCTCCTACACAAGCTGCGACCATTTGTCTGCCATTGCGTGCTATCGAGAATATGTAAGGATACAACTGGGACATGATCATTTGGGTCGCCGCGGTACAATAATGCTCCTGTGCTACATTAATCTAGTTAGTCTGCCACAGTCGCCCAATCTCGTATTGTGATTTTTGAAATATGTGTAGATAGATGTCCTCTATCGAAATCTTTTGCTTGTTCATAATCATTGCACTTGCCGTATGACGATCTCCTCGAAGCAGCAGCACTCTGCTCCAAAAGAGCAAGTCCAGCAGCATGATAAATCGACTCGATAAAGAATCACCTCGCTTAAAATCACCATTTAATATTATTTATTAAACACAATTTATAAACTGAAAACATTCTTTTATCGCTCAATCAGACGGAATTATCTGTAACCAACAGAAAAAAGCAGCCGGAGGTTCCCGACTGCTTAAGCTTTGTTCTACATTAGAGTTACTTCAACCGAATTACCGTTAGTAGGGTAACACTTGTATCAAGTATCATTCGCTTTTAACGAAAATCTGGTGGAATCCGGCGAGCAACACCCGTACGAATCGCTGCCTCGATAACAGCATGGCGAACATTGGTTACTACATGATCGTTAAATATACTTGGGATAATATAAAGCTCATTCAGCTCATCATCGCTCACGACCGAAGCAATGGCACGAGCGGCAGCCAGCTTCATATCCTCATGGATACGGCGTGCTCTGCAATCCAATGCCCCTCTGAAAAGCCCCGGGAAGCACAGCACATTGTTGATCTGATTCGGATAATCACTACGTCCTGTTGCCAGCACACGAACATGCGCTTGAGCAATTTCCGGATCGATTTCCGGATGAGGATTGGCAAGAGCAAACACGATCGCATCATTAGCCATCGACTGAACATGCTCAACCTTCAGCAGTCCCGCACGCGACACCCCAATGAAAACATCAGCCCCGTGAATAACCTTGTCCAAGCCTCCAGCAACATCTTCAACCTGAGGTTGTTCAGCAAGCCATTGCCACATCGGTTGATCATAGGTTTGACCGCGGACAATCGCACCATCACGGTCAACCGGCACAAGGCGCTTAACCCCTGCCGCGAGCAGCATTTTGCAAACCGATACACCAGCAGCCCCGATTCCATTGACTACAACACGTATGGATTCAATTGGCTTGTCCACAACCTTCAGCGCGTTAATCAGCCCAGCCATCATGACTACAGCTGTTCCATGCTGATCATCATGAAATACCGGTATATCGAGTTCCTCCTCCAATCGGGATTCAATCTCGAAGCAGCGCGGCGAACTGATATCCTCCAGATTAATACCGCCAAAGATAGGACTGATCACTTTCACAGTACGAATAATTTCCTCTGTATCCTTCGTGTCCAGGCAGATCGGGAACGCATCCACACCAGCCAGCTGCTTGAACAGCATCGCTTTCCCTTCCATTACCGGAGCAGCAGCCTGCGGTCCAATATCACCCAGCCCCAGAACAGCCGTGCCGTCCGTAATAACAGCTACCGTATTCCTTTTGATAGTTAAGGAATAAGCCTTTAGTGGATTTTCTTGAATAGCGGTGCAGACACGGGCTACCCCTGGTGTATATACACGGGACAAGTCATCTCGATTTTTGATCGGCATATTCGGTTGAACAGAAATTTTACCGCCCAGATGAGCAAGAAAGGTACGATCCGACACGTTGATGAGTGTGATCCCTTTCAGGTCCTTAATAGCTTGAACGACTTCAGCCTCAATCGAATCCTGCACATCTATCGTAATATCTCTAACCGAGGATTCCTTGCCGACACGGATAACGTCAATCGAAGTTACATCTCCGCCCGCACGGCTAATAACTGCAGCCACATCACCAAAAGTTACCAAATCATGTGCTAACTCTACCCGTAAAATGATACTTGTATTTGCCATAAAATCCTCCTTCTGTTCATCATAATGAACCTTGTTCTCAATACTGTTTTCACTATCATATCATGTTGACTTTTCAGTTACAATCCTAATTCTTACTTCTGTCCACAATACCATGAAAACCATGTCAACATTTACCACTAAACTTAGCTGGTTCAAGCGACGATATAATGGGTACCCCGCCAAATCTTGGACAAGCCTCGAACCCTATGAAGCGGTGGAGTCCAATATAAAGGACTTTCGATTGGATTCTAACCCCATTGTGGCTGTCAAACGGGTTAGATGTCAAATCAACAATTTCGATAACCAACCACAGCTTTTTTTATCGATTCCCAGGCAAACCTCGTTCTCCTGCTTAAAAGCAATGAGAATGTTTATATACATAAGGTTTGAAAACATCAACTGGAGGTATTACATTTTGAAAAAACATCTTGCGACATTGCTGTTAGCCACCACTCTCACCACAGGCGTCGGTCTACTCGTCCCCAACCAAGCCGATGCTTCATCAGCCGTCATTGTCAGCAGCGTTAACTTCAGAACTGGAGCGTCCGTCGATTCGAGCAGCAAAGGATTTTTGAAAGCCGGAGAGACTGTTGAAATTTTATCAAAAATCAATGACTACTGGTACAAAATCCGTGATTCCAAAGGAGAAACCGGTTATGTATCAACTAGCAGCCAATACATAAAAGAGACCTCTTCTGGCGGCAGTGGCACCACCGATCCTTCCTCGGCCGTCATTGTTAGCAGCGTTAACTTCAGAACAGGTGCATCCACCGATTCGAGCAGCATCAGATTTTTGAAAGCCGGAGAAACCGTTAAAATTTTGTCGAAGGTTAATGACTATTGGTACAAAGTCAGTGATTCCAATGGAGTCACAGGTTATGTATCAACCAACAGCCAATACATAAAACCGTCCACATCCGGTGGTAGTAGCGGCGGAAGTGGAGGTAATAACGGCGGCAATACCAGTAACACCATTAATAGTGTTATCAAAGCGGGCAAATCCTATTTAGGTACCCCCTATGAGTATGGTTCCGACCGTTCCAACACCAATACCTTCGATTGCTCTGATTTCGTACGCCAGGCTTTTAAAGATGGTGCCAATATTACACTACCAAGCGACTCCAGACAGCAGGGTGACTACGTCCGCAAAATCGGTAAAACCACTACCAATTGGAGCAACCTCAAGGTAGGCGACCTGATGTTCTTCATGGATTACAAAGGAACAAGCAAATCCGCATATCCCAGCAATACAGCTAATCAGCGTATTACACATGTAGGCATCTATCTGGGAGACGGTAAAATCTTGCACACCTATTCCAAGGAATCCGGTGGAGTCCGCATTGATACTATTGATAATAGACACTGGGAATACCGGTTTATATTTGGAGGAAGCGCGCTTTAATCTGAATCCCGGACTCATAATCAATACGTAATAAAAAGAAGCAGATGCATCCATCTCATGGACAAGCATCTGCTTCTTTATTATATGCCAAATATCGCATTGATCATCGGTTTGGTATCTCCACCTGGATACATCACATACAGAAGAATGAATACGGCTACACCTGTAGGTGCTGTTAGAAGCCACATTACGGCTGTCCAACGCCCTATTTTGCGGTGTCTGGCAAATCTTTGTTTATACGCAAGCAGCAGCGTGACGATTCCGAATACGCCGCCTGTCGTAGCCAAGGCAATGTGAAAAAATAAAAATAAATGGTAGGGAAGCTTTAAATGCTCGGGACCCCCAAAGCTTGTATTGCCGACGAACAACGTTCTCGATACATATATAATAAAAAAGGCAAGTGCGAACACCGCACCCCACACCATCAGCTTTTGGTGTGTTTGACGGTTACCCTTCACAATCTGGTACCATCCACAGGCGACAAAGATCGCACTGATCACTATAAAGCTGGTGCTGATCGTTGGTAAAATAGGCATACCGAGTCCCACCTAACCCATCATAAATTTAAGCTCGATTCATTTGAACAGAAGGCTGGGCTTGTGGATGCTGAATCAGAGACTCATTCATCAGATCTTCTTCCGCTTCCATTTTGCGCTCTCTCCGGTACCAGCCGAAGAAGGTATACGCAAGCGCCACGGCATAAACAATTTCCTGAACAATCTTCATAATGACCCCGCCAAGCTGCTGATCATTAAGCACCGACATGAACAAATACTGTTCAGGAACGTCAGCATAGGCTTGATATAAAGGTGATCCTGCAAATATGATCAATGCGCAGGCAGGTGTCAGCAAGATCCCGTTAACGAAGATATAACCCATCTTCTTCAGCTCGGACATCCGGTTATATTCAGGTAACGGACAAAATACAGGGAACCACAGCTGAAAAGCAGCCAGTAGAAAAATAGCTTTGTACAGCTCATGAAGCGGCATGTTGGCCATTAAAGTATCCATAATGATCGGAATATGATAAAAGGAGAACACCATATTAAACACGAACAAAGAGATCAATGGCGATGTAAAAGCCTGCATAAAAGCCTTCATCGCTTTCGGTTTCAATACAGGGCGCAGCAGCCATCCAGGCAGTCCCAGCAACAGCAGCGGAGGTACAACTAAATACAGAAACGACTGCTGCAGCATATGAGCGCTAAAGCTGTAGAGATGCGAATACAAGCTGAGCGGCGATCCCTCTGCTACATAGTACATCAACAACCCCAAATAAAAGTATACTAGCTGACTCCTTTTCACAGGTGCTGTATCCGCAAAACGATGACGCCAGCGAGTTACAGCCAAACTGTACAGCCAGCCGATAATGACAACAATGAGGAGCAACCCGGGACTCCACAGGTTAGCAAAACCCGCCGACATAATATCTCCTGTTGTGTGCTCCATATGACCCATTGCTTCCATGTTCATGATGATTCTCCTTTCTCACTAACCTTAATTTCCTGCCTACTTACTTTGTGAAAAATAGTGCATGCTCAATAGAAAGAAGAGGCTTTTATTTCTAAAAGCCTCCTCTACTTACCACCAAGTCCAGTAGACGGCTGCCGCTACTGCAGTTAAAGCTACGATGAATCCAAATATAATCCCTACAATAGGAAACAGGTGACCTCTTTCCTTCATGTGCATCCAATAAGCTAATTGGAAAATCGCTTGTACGATCCCAAGACCCGTTAGGAAAAGAATGAGAAACCAACGATCCAATCCGCCATAAAGTACAGCGGCAAAGGCTATCATTGTTAAAAGAATCGATACAATATAAGACAAGTAATGGTTCTTAGGGCTTTCCGCTTTATGGCGCTTAGCCGCTGGTGTTGCATGCTGTTGGCTGCTCATTTACGGTCCCACCTTCCCCAATAAGTACACTACGGTGAAGATAAATACCCATACTACGTCGATAAAGTGCCAATAAAGTCCGGCAACGTAATACTTAGGGGCAGTTACGACTGTAAGTCCTTTTTTGAACGAAGATATAATTAACAATGTGATCCATAGTACACCGAACGCTACGTGCGCTCCATGGAAGCCAACGAGTGTATAAAAGGAAGTAGCAAATGCGCTCTTCGTAAATACATGACCTTCATGAACATATTCCATGAACTCGTAAATTTCCAGACCCAGGAATCCCAAACCCAGCAATACGGTAACAGCCATCCAC
Organism: Paenibacillus sp. FSL H7-0331; assembly: GCF_001956045.1. Next base: position 45,579 of record NZ_MRTH01000007.1, read on the forward strand.
AAGTTCAGCTTTTTCAAATCATTACGATGCATGGCCATTGTAGCGAATACGCTGGTCAAGGAACTCGTTAACAAAATAAATGTGGAAATTCCGACTGTTGTCAGATTAAACAATTCTTGTCCAGTTGGACCATCAGGAACCTGATTACGTAATGCGATGAACGTTGCGAACAACGTACCGAACAATACGCACTCTCCGCCAAGGAAGAGCCAGAAGCCCGTGACCTTATTCTTGCCTTCCAATGTCGCGGTTTCTGCGTGAGGTGGCAGTGCACCGCCTACTTCATGATGCGCACTCATGCCTTAGCCCCCTTATCTTCAAGTTCTTCCGGCTCAATATGAAAGCCCTTGTCATCATATACCGAACGAAGGAACATACAAGCCAGCATGATGCCTCCACCGATAATAGCGACAGAATACGTGTGATACATAAAACCGAAACCTGCAATAAAGAATCCGATTGAGAATATTAAAGGCAGGATCGATGCGGATGGCATATGAATCGAACCAATAGGTTCGGCAGGCGTCATTTCCTTGTTGCCAGCCATCTTTTCTTTCCACAATGCATCCAAACCACGAACAAGTGGAGTTTGTTTAAAGTTATATTCAGGTGCAGGAGAAGGAATCGACCACTCCAGTGTACGACCATCCCAAGGATCTGCAGGTGCATTTTTTGGTTTTCTTGCTGCTACAATTGCATTGATCAGGAATACGATAGTACCAATACCCATCAGGAAAGCACCAATCGTACTGACAAAGTTACCTTCTTCAAGCCCTACGCCTGGCTGGTATGTAAATACGCGGCGTGGCATCCCCATAAGCCCAAGGAAATGCTGCGGGAAGAATGTCAGATGGAACCCGATAAAGAATGTCCAGAAGTGAACTTTGCCAAGCGTCTCGCTAAGCATACGTCCGAACATTTTTGGCCACCAATAGTAAAGGCCTGCAAATAATCCCAGTACAAGTCCACCAACGATAACGTAATGGAAATGCGCGACAACAAAGTAAGTATCGTGGTACTGGTAATCTGCCGGTGGAACTGCAAGCATAACCCCAGTCACACCACCCATAACAAAGGTTGGAATAAACGCTGTTGCAAACATATTAGCTGTCGAGAACGTAATTTGACCGCCCCACAATGTAAACAGCCAGTTAAAGATTTTAACGCCTGTAGGTACGGCAATGGCCATTGTTGCAATCGCAAAAATCGCATTACCTATTGGACCAATACCTGTTGTAAACATATGGTGGACCCAAACCATGAAGCCCAGGAATCCGATCAACGCTGTTGCGAATACCATGGAGCTGTATCCGAAAAGACGCTTTTTGGAAAACGTACTGACGATTTCGGAAATGATTCCGAAAGCAGGAAGAATCAGAATGTATACTTCGGGATGCCCAAAGATCCAGAATAAATGCTCCCATAGTACAGCGTTCCCACCCTTGGAAATTTCGAAGAAAGCACCGCCAAACATACGGTCAAACATAAGCTCAACCAAACCAACCGTGATCGCCGGGAAAGCGAACAGGATCAAAGCCGAAGTAATAAAAGCCGTCCATGTAAACATTGGCATTCTCATGTAAGTCATGCCTGGTGCCCGCATGTTAATAATCGTAACGAGGAAGTTAATCCCCCCAATTAGTGTACCCAATCCTGCGATTTGCAGACCTAGTACATAAAAGTCGACCCCATGATATGCGGACGTGGTATCGACGATGGCAGATAATGGAGCATAAGCTGTCCAACCGGCCGTTGGAGCACCGCCCAAAAACCAGCTCACGTTCAGCATTACGCCACCAAAGAAGAATAACCATAAGCCAAGCGCATTAACGAAAGGGAATGCAACATCTCGCGCTCCAATCTGGAGTGGAACAATCGCATTCATAAATGCAAATATGATCGGCATTGCGGCAAAGAAAATCATCGTTGTACCATGCATTGTTGTCAGAGCATTAAACGCATCGCCAACAAAAATTTTCTGATCAGGAAACGCAAGCTGAATCCGGATCAAAATAGCTTCCAGACCGCCTATCAAGAAAAAGAAGCCGCCTGCGATTAAATACAAAATACCGATCTTTTTGTGGTCAACCGTAGTTAACCAATCCATAAGTCCACTGTAGTGCTTTACTGGATGAGAGTTTGCCAACGTATTTTACCTCCTTTTTTCCAAAATCGTCCCTATTTCAGAGCATTCAAATATTTAATAACATCGTTGATTTGTTGATCTTGCAGCGGTTTCGATCCTGTAGGACCAAAAGCAGGCATTTTATTACCCGGTTTCACGGACTGAGGATTACTAATCCATTCATGCAGCTTCGCATCATTGATATCCTTGCCATCCTTGTCTATACGAGGCAACACACCTGCAATCATTTCACGTGAAGCAAAACCGTTCAGATTCGGTCCCATCCCAAGGCCTTCGGGACTGACCGCGTGACAGGCGAGACAGTTATCTTTAAACACCTGTTCACCATTCCGCGCATCTGCAGAAATAGTCGCAGGAGCTTTCATTTTATCAACCCACTTGGTAAAATCGGCTTCGGTCTTCGATATAACCTTGAAGTCCATCAATGCATGTGACGCTCCACAGAGCTCCGCGCACTTACCCATAAAGACAGCGGCATCATCCGCCTCAAAATACATCGTGTTGGTCATGCCCGGATTGGTATCCTGCTTACCTGCAAGTGAAGGCACCCAGAAAGCATGCAATACGTCTGCTGAAGTAATTTCAAAGGCAATTTTCTTACCTTTTGGAATAACCAAATCTTGTGCTGTTGAAATTCCCAACTCCGGATATTCGAACTGCCACCAGAATTGATGCGCCGTTACTTTAACATGCACCGCGTCCTTGTTGCCAATATGATTTTCAGCAAGCTTAACGGTGTAGCTCACGGTTGGCACAGCCAGAATGAGCAGCAAAATAATAGGCACTACCGTCCAAATGATTTCCAGAACGTGACTGCCTTCCACTTGCTTCGGAATAATATCTTTATCGCCTTTTTTCTTCCGAAAGCGTACGAGCACATAAATATAAATCGCAAATACAATCACGGTTACCAATACCATGATGCCCAGACTCAGCTCCATCAAAAACAGCTGATCTCTAGCTACCGGACCTCTTGGCCTCAACGCTGAAAGCGTGTCGCTCCCACAGCCCGATAATAGCAACATTAACCCGACAAGAGGGATGTAACGCCACAGATTCTGCCATCGATTCATCTAATTAATCCCACCTCTAAAGCAAATATTTTTCGAACAAAAGGTCACATATTGTCAATGAGCCTATTTACCATATTAACTATAAATTCGTACCCCTTTTTTGTCAATCAATCTGGAGAAGTTCACAAATTGTTCTCAACCTGCGCCGCTGCTCGTTTTTTTCCAAATAAGCCTCTCTGATTTTATACCCTTGTTCAAGCTATTTTATGCATCGCTTTGATTTGAACTTCCACGCATAATTCTGTTTCTTTGATGAATGCTACTATCATAGTGCGAGTTCAAAAAGTCGACTTTTTGAATCTAAAACGTAAATAAACTCAAGGAGGACTTCATGCAAAATCTGCGTCTTGGCCTAACCTTTATATGTATCAGTTCCTTATTGGGTCTGTGTGGCTGCTTCAGCATTTATGACAAGAACAGTGCTTCGAATTATGGAAGCCGTACAGGAAATGCTCCACAGGATACAACACGCGCTTATCAGACTGAACAGCAAAATTCAATCGTTTCCCATCGCCATTCCACTCTTCAATTCAATCAGGCTCTGGGTGAAAAGGTCGCGGCTATGAATGGCGTTAACAGTTGTATTGTGATGATGGCCGATAAAACGGCATATGTGGCAATCTTGATTGATAACACGGCTTCAGGTACAAAAAGTGGTCCGCTGGAAACCAATAATGCGGGAACGGTAAGAGGCTTGTACAATCCGTCAACTCCGTTCAATGACTATATGGACCCTAATCTGCTGACGAACGGCTCCAATAATTATGAGACCGTCCAATATCATGACCAGATTACTCATTTGTTCAAGCAAAAGATCGCTGAAAAAATTCGCAGTTTGCAGCCTAATGTGTCCGACGTGTATATTTCCGCCAACCGTGATTACGTCAACGAATTAAACCGATTAGCCCAGGAGGCTTGGAGCGGGCATGATTTGACGCCTTATTTGCCTGAATTCGATGCTATATCTGAACGTATATTTGGTACGCTACCTACGATTCCGACGCAGTCTGAGCAATAAACCTGCTCGAAGCCCCCTCAAAGTTTCTCTTCATTAATATATATGAAGAAACCGAGAGGGGTTTTTGACGTGAATCACATGACAGGCTGGTTTCTTTTTCCTACCGATTCCTGTAGAATGCAAGGTAAGCGCCTTGAAAATACCACCACATTATTGGTTTGAATAGTGAGCCTGTTTGCACGTATACCTGCAGTTGCAAGATGTGATCAAGGAATGAACCGATAGATGAAGGAGATAACTAACAATGAAATCCAATATGTTCACCGCACTCGGCATTAGTGAAGAAGTCGCGGAAGCACTGGCACAGCAAGGATATACCGAACCGACACCAATCCAGAAGGAAGCGATTCCGATCGTATTGACAGGCAAGGATATTATCGCTCAAGCACAAACCGGAACAGGTAAAACCCTCGCTTTTGTATTGCCGATTCTGGAAAATTTCGATCCTGTCAAAAACTACACACAAGCGATGATTTTGACACCTACTCGTGAACTGGCTATTCAAATTACGGCTGAGGTGCAAAAGTGGGCTCCACTCAAAGGCATGAATGTATTGGCCGCTTACGGTGGACAAGATGTCGAACGTCAGTTGAAAAAGCTTGCAGGTACAATCCATCTGATCATCGCGACGCCTGGACGACTGCTCGACCATATACGACGCGAAACCGTGCAGTTGAATAAGCTGTCTACCCTGGTGCTCGATGAGGCCGATCAAATGCTGCATATGGGTTTTCTCAAGGACGTTGAGGAAATCATCATGCAAACACCGGTTAAACGACAAACCCTGCTCTTCTCCGCAACGATGCCGACACCGATTCGCAATCTCGCCAAAGGCTACATGAGGTCACCACAGGAAGTCAAGGTCAAATCCCGACAAATCACGCTCACCGAAATCGAGCAAATTGCTATTAAAACTACAGACCGTGGAAAGCAAGATGCCCTTGTCCATTTAATGGAAGAAATGCGTCCGTATTTGGCTATGATTTTTTGCCGTACCAAGCTGCGGGCTGCCGAATTGAATCAGGCCTTGCAGGAAATGGGCTATGTGTCCGATGAGCTGCATGGCGATCTGACCCAGGGTAAGCGCGAGCAGGTCATGAAAAGATTCCGCGATGCCAAAATTCAATTTTTGGTCGTGACGGACATTGCCTCACGTGGTCTTGATGTTGAAGGGATTACCCATGTATTTAACTACGATATGCCGCATGACACTGAGGCTTATATTCACCGGATCGGTCGGACCGGACGGGCTGGACAACGCGGAATGGCAGTTACACTGCTCACTCAGCGTGATATGAAGACGCTGGTCGAAATCGAGCAGGGTATCAACGCACAGCTGCCGATTCGTACGATGCATGCCGACGGCGAGCTGAGCGCAGAGCAAACCAGCGGACGCACCCGTGTTGTCCGCAGCGGCGACAAGGATCGCGTGAGCATGAGCACAGAGCGGGCGGAGCGCGATGGAGCGCGCGGACGTGGTGAGCGTGGCGGCGCACGCCGCGGAGCAGCAGGCGCAAGCGATGGGCCTCGCCGAAGCCGCAGTGGCTTTGGCGGCAACGCGCCAAGCGGGCGTGGACGCGCAGGAGCGGCTGGCGGACAGCGTGGCGCGGACGCTGGCGGCTGGCGCGATCGCAGCGGCGCAGCACCGGCAGCGCGTGGCGATGAACGCGCCAACGCTGGCAGTGCTCGCACCGTGCGGGGCGACGCACGACGCGGAGAAGCAAGCGGCGATACTGAGCGTGTGCGCGGTGGTGGCGAAGAAAGAGGCTTAAGCGGGATTTTTGGCAAGCCCGGTGCTCCCAATCGGAATCGTGATCGCGAGTATGGTACACACAATCGGTCAGCTGGCTCTTCCCGGTCAGAAAGACCAAGCCGTGAGAACGGTGAATCCACGAATAGCCGTGCCGGTGCATCTGCTTCCAGATATGGAACTGGGACAGGGGCCGGTCGGGCTAGTAATGGTGGTGCTGCGGGATCAGCTCGTGACGGTGGAGAATGGACCAGCAAGCGTGATGCTCAGCAGCGAGCCAAGGCAAGTACAGGCCGTGGAGCTTCAGCCGCCCGTGGCGGTGATCGTACCGGTGCAGCAGGCGGCGGACGGCAGGATCGGAATCCACAATCCTCTCCTACCCCAAGAGGCTCTGCACCCGCTAGCCGAGGTGCCCGTCCAGGCAGCAAGGGCAGTGGACCTCGTGGACGCAACGGACGCTAAAACCTTGATTTACACAACATAAATACAGAATGAAGCCTTTACCCTGAGAGTAAAACCATGTAAAATAAAGGGTACGCAACAACTCTCAACTCAAGGAGGGGCTTCTATGTACGAATTAAAGGACCATGACATTATTTTCATTTTCACCGGCCCTAATGGTGCTGGTCGGAAAACCGTAGCACAAATGTTGGGTGATACGCTTGGCATGAAACAAGTTCTTTCGCACACTACAAGAGCACCCCGATCTGGAGAAGAGGATGGACTGGACTATCATTTTGTAACCCCTGAGGCTTTTACACAAGCGCAGCAGAACAACGAATTTATTGAGGTCATTGAATTAGACGGCAATCGTTATGGCGTTCTGGAGCAAGATTTGGCAAATTCCCTGCAAGCGCATGGCGTGATTTATCTGGTTCTGAATCGGCAAGGTGCCGATACCGTGAAACAGCTCTATGGACGAAAAGCAATTCGTATCTTCATCTATACTGATCGGCAAACCATTATCAAACGTGAGGAGCTGCGCGGCTATTCAGCTGACAGCATTGTGAAATCCACAGCTCATTATGATGAAGAAATGGCATACAAAGAACAGTGTGAACATATTTTTGAAAATCTTGATCTGGCTCATACCGTGTTTGATTTGACCAAGACTTTGGACGACAACTACTTACATCGTAATCTCGTTGATAAGGACTAGGCTCAACAGCACATACTAAAAGACCGGTACTTGCGCGGACATGCGTGAACGGTCTTTTTTTATATGATGCTCGCGTTCCATTATCACTTGACGGTACAGCCGTTAATTCATGCATAGAAAGGTGGCAATACCTTGCATATCGTATCCATCGAACCGACGCCAAGTCCTAATTCCATGAAAATCCAGTTAGACGAGCGTATTCCCGACGGCGTGCGGTCGACTTATACCAAAGCGAACATCGATCAGGCTCCAGCTTTTATCGCCAAGCTGTTTGCCATCCATGGAGTCAAAAGTGTGTATCACGCTGCTGACTTTCTAGCTGTCGATCGGATTGGCAGCAACGATTGGCAGCCGATTTTGGCGCAAATTCACGAAGTACTGGGCGGCAGCCCATCCACCATGGATCAGTTCCAGCCTGCTGCAGATGCAGCTGATTCGAGCAATATCTCTTCTTTCGGCGAGGTTCAGGTACTGCTGCAGCACTTTCGGGGTATTCCGCTTCAGGTTCGTGTAACAAGCGGTATGGAACAGCAGCGTGCTGGACTGCCGCAGCGCTTTACTGATGCGGCTATCCGTGCAGCGTCCGCAGCACCCAATCTGATCAAGGAGCGCTCACTTGAGGATTGGGGTATCCGGTACGGCGAGCTTAAGGAAGTATTAGAAGAAATCACTCAGGAAATAGATGCGGCTTATGATGAAACCCGCCTACAGTCTCTAATTGAGCAGTCACTGCAGTTGGGTGGCGCATCGGTAGAAGGCACTGCTGCTGTAAGCTCGGCAGGCCGGGCTATCTTATCCAAAGAAGAGCTGCTGCTGCAATTGGCAGCCCCTGATTGGAAGCAGCGCTATGCAGCTTTACAGCAAATTAAACCCTCTATCGAAACACTGCCGCTGTTGACACATGCCCTAAAGGATGAGAAATCGTCAATTCGCCGTCTCGCGACCGTATATTTGGGTGATTTGAAGGATACGTTGGATGTGCTGCCTTACTTGCAGCCTGCACTAGAGGATTCAACAGCTTCGGTACGCCGTACGGCAGGCGACACGCTGTCCGATATCGGTGATCCTGGCGCTGTCCCCATGATGATGAAAGCACTGAACGATCCCAATAAGCTGGTTCGCTGGCGTGCAGCACGTTTCCTCTATGAGGTCGGTGATGAGCAAGCCCTAACAGCACTGCGGCCAGCAGAGGATGATCCTGAATTTGAAGTCCGTATGCAGATCAAGATGGCAATCGAACGGATTGAAGGCGGCCATGCAGCAGAAGGTTCGGTCTGGCAGCAAATGACGCGAAGATCTGAATAGCAGAGGATTGAAGACTATTGGAATCTAACTGATATTATTTTACAAATATGGTATCTATTTAATTTACCAAAATGATGATAACCCTCCAAAACTCACTTTAGGAGTGATTCCGGGGGGTTATTCATTTTATATTATTTGAATATTTGAATAGTTATGACTTGATCAACGTTTCACCATGCTTCAATACCCGCAGCTTATCTATGGGCAGCTCCCGCTTGCTCCATTCCGCATACAAACGATCCAACGCTTCGCGCGGAGTATCGTCTGCCAGTCGGAAAGCTCCGTAGTGCATCGGGATAAATTCCTCCGCCTGGACATCGATGAAAGCTTGTATCGCTTGCTCAGGCGAAACATGCTGCAAGGACATAAACCATTCCGGCTCATAAGCACCGATCGGCATCAACGCATAGCGGATCGCAAACCTTTCGCCAATCCGCTGGAAGCCTGGGAAGTAGCCGCTATCCCCGACAAAATACACCGCCTCACGCTCCACGTCCGTACGGGTCGCAGGCTGAATGACCCAACCGCCCCAATGCGAGCGGTTAATATCAAACGGCGTCCGGCGTGTCCAATGCTGCGCTGGCACAAAGTGCAGCTCAATGCCTCCAAGCTGCACATGACCCCACCAGCTCAGCTCCGTTACATGAGCATAGCCTCTGGCTCGCAGCTTGCCGCTAAGTCCTTCGGGTACATATAAAGGTGTATCTTTGAACGCTCGTAAGGTGCGCATATCCATATGATCATAATGACTGTGCGAAATAAGCACGGCATCGATACAAGGCAGTTCCTGCATACGTAAGCCTGGAGGCGCCAGACGCCGCTCCAGTCCCATTCGTTCCGACCAGACCGGATCAGTCAGCAGGTTGAAGCCGCCCATTTGAATCAGAAAGGTGGAGTGACCGATCCAGGTGATCGTCGTTTTCTCCCGATTACTGCGAAGAAAATCAATTTCCTTCTGCTCACAGGTCGGTACCACATAGGATAAGTCCTTGATTTTTTCCTTACGCTCTTTGCGCCATTGACGTAAATCCTTAAGAACCTTGCCATGTCGGACGCCATTCATATTTTCAAAACGTTTCCCCTTCATCGTCTTCCCTCCCTCTTGAGTATCTTTTCTTTACTATAGCCTTTTCATTACCTGACGCAAAACGACAGATTTCCCCATTAAAGCCAGCTCCCTAACGATACAGTACCTTTGTGACTTGGTGAAGCCGAGGATCTGTTGTTTAAATAGGTGCTGAGATGATCATCCTAAAAAAGCATGCCGCAAACGGTTAGGTCGTTCCGTTGCTCATGCTTTTTCAATATTACTACGAATATTCGATTTGTAAGGTTGCAGACGATCCAGAATGTCTCATTCTTTAATACCCGTTGTATAAGGCTGCTAGTCTCTGATACCTGCTCTTATTCATCGGTCCAAGGTTGTGTTTATGAAGTTGTAGAAGTTGGCTGATTGTGAACTGTCTCATGTTTGTTATTGTCCCCGCCCTTTTGCAGCTGATACATCCTATAGTAGCGTCCCTGCAGCTCCATCAACTGCTCATGATTGCCGCGCTCCACAATCTCGCCATGATTCAAAACGAGAATCAGATCAGCATCACGAATCGTCGACAGCCGGTGGGCGATCACAAACGTCGTTCGGCCTTCACTGACGACTTGCAGCGCCTGTTGAATCAAGCCCTCAGTTTCACTGTCGATACTGGCAGTCGCTTCATCTAATATCAGAATCGAGGGATCAAAGGCAAGCGCTCTTGCAAAGGAAATGAGCTGTCTTTGACCAGCTGACAATGTGCTTCCCCGCTCGACTACCGGCTCATCATAGCCCTTGGGGAGTTTTTCAATGAACCCGGCAGCTCCCACATCAGCCAGCGCCTGTTTGACTTTGCGCTCGTCAATCGCTTCATTATACAAGCCTACATTGAATTTAATATCGCCAGCGAACAGAAACGGATCCTGTAGAACAATCCCCATATGCTTGCGCAGCGCCTGCTTCGATATTCCCGCAATACTGCGCCCATCAATACGGATTTCGCCTCCGGAGGACTCGTAAAAACCGAGCAGCAGGTTCATAATTGAGCTTTTGCCTGATCCTGTATGACCAACAAGCGCAACCGTCTCGCCTTTTTTGGCCTCGAACGTGATGTTCCTCAGCACCGGCTCACCTTCTTTGTAGGCAAAGGTTACATTATCAAAGGCAACATGCCCCTCCGGTCTGGCTAAGCCAATCGCGTTCTCCAGCTCAACACCTTCCAGATCGAGAATATAAAATACTTTCTCTGCCGACACAACAGCCCGCTGGGCGTTCGTTAACTGGTCAAAAATCCCGATAATCGGCTGAAAAAACCGTCCCAAATAGTCAATAAAGGCATAAAATACACCAAACGAAATGGCCGTCTGCAGCGATTCCCCGCCAAAATACCAGATCGTTCCGGCTGTGAACAACGATCCGACCAGACCGGTAAAATTACGGGAGGATAGTGAAAATACACGCAATTGCTTTTGATTGCTGCGGTAACGGTCCTCATTCAAAACCTCAAATTCTTTCAATCGGGCCTTCTCTTGACGAAAAGCTTGTATGATCGGCATCACGGCAATCGATTCACTGATCATTGCGTTCATATCACTCAATCTGGCACGCATGATAGCAATATAACCTTTGGAAAACTTCAGATGCACCCACATCACAGCGATAAATAACGGTATCAAAATCAATGTAACCAGGGCCAATTGGACATTCAGTAAAAACAAAGCTACATAAATACCAACAACATTAATTGTACTGACCACGAAGGTAGCCATAAAGCTCATAAATAGGTCGCGGATCGCTTCCGTATCATTGGCAACGCGGGAGACAACCTGACCAATCGGCGTGTTATCAAAAAACCGCAGTGGAATCTTTTGAATATGTCGCATCAGGTCCATCCGCATCCTCTGAATGATTCGCAGCGCCGTCGATTGCAGTGTGTATGCCTGGATATAATGCAGGGTACTGGCAATGACCAGCAAAGCAATGAATACCCCAAGCCAGCCCAATACAGGACCTACCTCGTATTGATATAGCGAAGCTACCTCCGATGAGGATAGCTTGCGGGCCGGGTACAGTTCAGCTGCGGCCCCTTTCCGAATGACCTTCACGGTTACTTGTGAAGATTCCGGAGCCACTCCACTCAGCTCAGCTGCCGTAGCGGGCTGAACTGACCAATTACCATCAAAATCCTGAGCTGTATTGATCAGGTACATTCCGCTCTCCAGCTGCATGAAGCGTACTTCCTTCCAGCCTGAACGGATCGCTTGCTGTCTGGCTTCTGACGGATCGGCATGCAGCCAATCGCTGCGGTAATAAATAAGGCCGTTTAACTCGACAGCCTTCATCGTTTGCGCTAAAGCCGGATACTCCTTGGCTTCGTACCAAGGCAGCTGTACGCTGCTGATGTGTTTATCAATAATCGTTTTCGCGATATAAGGACCGCCCAGCTCCGCTCCTACCGCACAGCACAGTACAAGCAGCGCGGCCATAATACGCACTTTGTAAATTAATGCGTAAGAGGCCAGCCTTCGAACTACCGTTTGTTGGGATGCCATGGTTCCATTCCTTTCACGCTTCGCGCTGCTTTTTTGTTGATCTTCTATTTGCTGATCTTCTTATTTGCGTGTTAACTCAACCTGCCAGGGTTGCCTCCATCTGTTGACGGTCAAACTGCTCCTTGTACCACCCGCCGTGCAGCATCAGCTGCTCATGTGTTCCTTCTTCGACGGTTCGTCCATCATCAAGAACGATAATCCAATCGGCATGCATCACTGCAGAAAGCCGATGTGTCGCGATCAGCGTTGTTTTGCCTGAGCGTTCCTTACGGAGATTGTTCAGAATCATGCTTTCGGTTCGTGCATCGACGGCTGATAGCGAATCATCCAAAATTAATATCTCCGGATTGACCAGCAAGGCTCGTGCAATGCTCACCCTTTGCTTTTGACCGCCTGAGAGCATCACTCCGTTCTCGCCAACAATCGTATCCAAGCCTTCCGGCAGCTGCTCCAGATCCTGAGTAAAGGAAGCCATTTCAATCGCTTTGCGAATATCCTCTTCCGTCGCTTCCGGATTGCCAAGGGCTATATTATCGCGAATCGGTTTGGATAGGAGCAGGTGCTCCTGCGGCACGTAGCCCATCCAACCGCGAACCTGCGAAAGTCCAATCTGTTCTATAGGAATGCCCGAAATTAACAGCTTCTGCGGCTCTATCGGATACTGCCTTAGCATCTGCTTCAGCAACGTACTTTTCCCACTGCCGGTCCGACCGACGATCCCAAGCGTTTGTCCGCGCTCAAGCTGCAATGAAATTCCATTTAAGCTGTCGTGTTCGGCTCCCGGGTAACGAAAGCTTAATTGTTGTAACTCAATCCGTCCCGGCTGAGCTACAGCTACTACGGGGTCATGATCCTGAACGTCTGCGGTTTGAGCAAAGCTTGCTGATAACCGATCCACGGATGCCGTCCCACGCTGTAATATATTAATAAATTCACCGAATGCAATCATCGGCCAAATCAGCATACCGAGATAAATATTGAAGGAAACCAGCTGCCCAAGCGATATTTGATTATGAAATACCATGTAAGAGCCGTAACCGATCCCAATCGCATAGCTTAACCCGACAATCGTCGATATCGATGGATGGAACAGCGAGTTGATCGCGGCGACCTTCATATTTTTGGTCATAACGTCCTTCGTAACCTCGTCGAACTTGGCGATATCGTGCTCCTCCTGTACATAGGACCGAATGACACGCATTCCCGATATCGATTCGAGCGCACGATCATTCATCTGTCCGAAGGAGGCCTGTGCGGCCACGAACCGCTTACGCATACGTTTCCCCAGCATACTGATGACAATCGTCAGGAACGGCAGCGGAATCAATGCAGCCAGCATCAGCTTATAGCTGATGAGTGATACCATCGTGATGAGTACAACAGCTGTACCAACTAACGTATTGACCAGCGTCATCACCCCGTAACCAGCCGTTTGGCCGATAGCAAGCACATCATTGGTCGCCAGCGCCATCAGCTCACCGGTTGTATTTCGTTGGAAGAAGGACGGCGACATCTTGGTCATATGCTGCAGTAATCTGCCTCTGAGCAGCTTCTCCAACAATATAGAATTACCGAATAAGGTTGTAATCCATATATATACGATGACATAAATCATCACTGCCAAGCCCACCAGCAGCATGACATTTCGATAAAGCTCTGCTTCGGTCAGTCCTCCTGTACGGATTTGGTCAATGACGTTACCGATCATTTTGGGTGGAATAATGCTTAACAGGTTTACCGTTGCCATGAGGATAATCGCCATACCATATCTAGCCCACTGTTGTTGAAAAAACCATGAGAGCTTTTTTACAAACGTCACGCCAAACTCCTCCTTACTTGTCAATTCATCCTTCTACCATACCATAAATTGGTGATTCAAACATCGGATTTTATCATTAAAAGAAAATGTTCCCCATACATGGAGTATCGCCAAACATACAAAACAAAACCACCTCCAAATCCACTTTAAAAGTAGTTTTGGAGGTGGTCATTTTACCTAATATTACTTATCGATAAGTTGGAGCTATAACGCCAGGGTCAGACACACTTGTAAACTCCCCGTGATCAAACTGCTGTACTTCATTCCCTTTGATCGTGACCGGGTAACCCTTGCCTTCATATCGAAGCTCACCCTCGACTGTGCGGACCGACATCCCGATAATCGACTTCAAGCAGCCCTGACGGTCGGTTACAGCCCGAATGCCACTCGGAAATTGCAAATACATCTCCCCGTTACGATAAACAACTGCCTGGTCGCGTGTATTCACAAGCTCGAACTCGCTGCCTTCAATCGTGCGGCTGTACGCCGTTTCATTGGCAACCTCTTCACCGTGGTCCATCGTATAAGGAACCAATCCGGTGAACCACAGCTGTCCCTCCGGCGTTGGCAGTATACCGCTCAACCGTTCTACATAATCGAGCAGACACAATATCGCTGGGGAATACGTCTCTGTGTACCCTTCCTTCCCTGTCCAAGGGCTTAAGCATTGCGCAAAACGCTCCACACTCAAAAATGCCGATAAAATCGGAAAGATCACCCAGGTCAGCTCCACATAACGGCCATGATGCTCAAACGCATGCGGGGTACGGATCAAGCTTAAGAAATTGGAGGCTCCGCCCCAGCTATTATAGCTGGAGAAGGGATCGAATCGCGGATCATCCATGGACATGGAGGTAAACGGATATTTGGCAAAAAATTTGCTAGTATTCAATAAATAGCGGCGCAGCGTCTTATCAAAAAAATCACGGTCACCGACCTCACACGCCATCACTCTCAGCAGCACATCGGATTGTACTTTTACCCATTCGTCATTACGATCCAGATCATAAAAAAATTCATCCTGCTCATCATAGCAATAGTTGAATAAGCTGTTCAGGCTTTCCTCTGCTTTGGCCTTCCAATCTATACCGGGTTCGCCCAGTTCTTCAGCCATCCGGTGTAAATAAAGACGCTGGCAGTATACATTAGCCGTCAGGTCTGGTGCGAGAAAAGGAAGAATCGGCGAATCGGGATTACAGTACCGTGCATCGTCCCCATGCGGTGTGTCAGGAACATGCCAGAATCGGGGCGATAAATCATGTCCGGTATCAAATGTGCAAAAAGCTTCCACACAGCCGCTTCCCCGCGTATTGCGATAAGCAACCAGCCATTCGTCAAAGCGCTGCATGGCGGAATACATTTTTCGTAAAAATTGTTGATTGCGTCCATTCAGCAAATAGTGATTCCAGACGCTTCTGGCGAGCGGCGTTACCATCTGAATTTGTCGATAGGCAGCGCCATGTTCCGTTATTTTATAAGGCAGCTGACCGTCTTCGCGTTGAAAATCAGCAAAGCTTTCAAAGGAAGCCTCAGATACAGAAGGAATGAAGCGCGACAACAATTCCGAGTTAATGGAACCGGTGCTCTCCAGCCAACAGCCGAGATAGATGCCTCCTTCGTGAAGAATCGGCTTCCTTGCGGTGCCGTTTATATCGCTACCCTTACCCGTAACGGCTCGAGAGACTTGCTCGCTGCCTCCAACACAGCTGGTTGGCACGATACAATCGAGCAGTTTGCGCACAGCGCTGTCATACACGCCCTCAAAACGTGCGGAGGATGCAGCAAAACGGACTCCTGATCGCTTCCACTCAGCCAGCACATCCGCATCGGACGGTTTCTTCAATATGCCCACCTTGTCATCTATATTGATTTGCCTTAGCCGTTCTAATAGGGCTTCACTCATCATACCCGCCTCTTCTCATTCATATTTACTTGTGCGACAAGAACAGGCAGCACCCGAATGTATTCGAGTAGCTGCCCATTCCTTGCTAATTGGATTATTTATTGTTATTGAAAATTTTCACAACACCGTTATAAAAGTCGTCGACTGCTTTTTTAACATCCTTTTTGCCAAATCCGATTTCCTGAACGGTCGTTTCCGCCAGCTTGGAATATTCCGTAAAGCCCGGAGGGTTGTAGCTGACTTTGACCGGTTCCTTCTTGGCCGCATCCGACACCTTGCTCGTGTAATCGTAGATGATCTGGTCAACCGGCGTAGCTTCCTTCTTCAGCAGCTCGCGCATTGGAGCAGTTACCGGAACACCACGGTCATTACCGAGAATTTTGGCTGCGTCCGGATCATTGATCCAGTAGCTCATCAGCTGTGCAACCTCTTTTGGATATTTCGTTTTGTTATAGCCAGACATCCCTTGGCTTGATTCAAAAATAACAGCAGTGCCTTTAGGGCCGCGCGGCAATGGAACCAGTGTCAGGCTGTCCTTGATCAGATTCTGATGCGCACCGAGTGCATTGGAGGCAATCAGGCTCATTGCGACTTTACCGGTTACGATAAGCGACTTGCTCGTATCTCCTGGAGGGTTGGACACCTGCAGCTCAGGGGTCACAACTCCTCCTTCCTTGCGCAGCTTATCCCAGTAAGCGAACCACGGCTCTACGTCCTTTTGCTCGAAGCCAAGCTTGCCGCCGTCCATATCGTACAGCTGCTTGCCATTCTGTTTCAAATAAATGTCCATGCCGTCCACTGTATAGTCATAAGTACCGTAGTAATCTTTGCCCAGCTTCTGGGACAGCTCCTTGGCAATTCGGCTGAAATCATCCCAGGTCCAGCCTTCTTTCGGCAGCTCGACGCCAGCCTTCTTGAACAGCTCCGTATTCACAAGTACACCTCGGGCGTTCGCGCCCGCTGATACGTGCAGCAGCTTGCCTTTGATCGTCCCGTATTCAATCATCGACTTGTCCATATCAGTCAGATTCAGCTCTTTACCAACATAAGAACCGACATCCAGCAATACGCCCTTATTTGCATAATCGACGACATTGCCTCCGAGGAAAAATACATCCGGCGCCGTGCCTGAAGCGAGCTGTGTGTTTAATTTATCGAAATAGCCTGAGCTTGGCGCGAATTCACCAACAATTTTAATATTCGGGTTCTTCTTCTCGAAATTACGCAAAGCCTCATTCGTCCGGTCCGCACGCTTCTGGTCGCCCCACCACATTATACGAAGCTCAACCGGCTCTTTTTTGGCGGCATCCTTAGCAGTGCTGTCTGCAGCACCTGTTGGCGTACCACCTGTACTGCCTCCGCAAGCGGAAGTAACGGCCATCAATGCTGCTATGGCAGCAAATGAAACACTTTTTTTCATTTTTGTAATCCCCCTTAACTGATTATGGAAGCTTGTGTTCTGATCATACTGGATAACGCTTTCTGGATGAATCGGTTTCCTTCGGCACTTCATTATTAATTTTTTCGGATTACTTAATACCCGTGGTGGCTATGCCATCCAGAAAGTACCTTTGGAACGTAAGGAAAATCGTCATAATCGGAATCAGCGACAGTACCGACATCGCCAGCAGCGCACCCCAGTCCGACTCTCCGGCAGGGTCAAACAGTGAGCGAATACCCAACTGTACCGTGAACAGCTTGACGTTATTCAAATAAATCATTTGACTGAAAAAATCGTCCCAAGTCCAGATGAACGTAAAGATTGCCGTCGTAATCAGTGCAGGCAC
The DNA here is from genome assembly GCF_001956045.1 of Paenibacillus sp. FSL H7-0331. The sequence continues at coordinate 63,121 of NZ_MRTH01000007.1, forward strand.
CAGCAGTGGGAGAATAATTTTCCAATAAATCTGACCTTGTCCGCAGCCATCTATTGTCGCGCTCTCATCGAGCTCCTTCGGAATACCACGGATGAACTGCACCATCAACAAAATGAAGAACGAGTCGTGAGCCAGCCATTTGGGAACGATCAAGGGCAAATACGTGTTAATCCACTCAAAGTTTTTGTACAAAATATATTGCGGCACCAGGGTAACATGATACGGAAGCATAATCGTTACGAGCATCATACTGAACCACAGCTTTTTGTATTTGAAATCGAGCCGGGCAAAAGCAAACGCCGCCAACGAGCAAGTAATCACATTACCCAATACGGACATAACGGAAATTTGCGCTGAGTTGGTGAAGAAGCGAAGAAACGATATCCCCTGCAGCCCTTTCCAGCCATTGATGTAATTAGTTAAAGTAAATTCCTTGGGCCACAAGGTCGTATCGGAAAAAATCAGATTGTTCGGCTTAAATGAGCTGCTGAGCAGCCATAACACGGGATACATCATCACAAGTCCTATCGCAATAATGATGAGATGCTTGACTCCGTTAGCATATGTGGATTTGGTTATCATATCGTCACCCCTTCTCTTCCTTGCCATCTCCATAAAAAACCCAATACTTTGAAGTTGCAAAAACGATTGCCGTTAAGCCTCCGATCATGACGAGCATAATCCAGGCCAGTGCGGACGCATAGCCCATGTCGAAAAAGGAGAAGCCTTTTAAATATAAGTACAACGTATAGAACATCGTCGAGTCCATCGGCCCTCCGCGTCCATCTCCGATCACAAAGCCCGGCGTAAACACCTGGAACGAATTGATGATCGTCATAACGAGGTTAAAAAACAGTACCGGCGACAGCAGCGGCAGCGTGATTTGAAAAAACTGACGGATTTTGCCGGCACCATCCACCTGGGACGCTTCGTACAAATCGGCAGGAATTTGCTTCAAACCAGCCAAAAAAATGACCATCGCTGAACCGAACTGCCAGACGGACAACGTAACTATCGTATACAGTACAAAGTTCGGATTCGCGATCCAGGACGGTCCTTCAATACCAAACCAGCTGAGAAAATGATTAAAAAGCCCGTTACCGTCGAATATTTTGCGCCAAACAATTGCAATGGCTACACTGCCGCCAAGCAATGAGGGAATATAGTAGACGGTCCGGTAAATCCCAAGTGCTCGAATTCCTTTATTCAAAGCCATAGCCACCAATAAAGCGAAGATAAGCCGCAGCGGTACGGAGAACAGCACATACTGAAACGTTAATTTCAAGGAATGATAGAACATGCTGTCATCTGTAAAAATCTGCACATAATTGTCGAATCCAAGCCACCGTGGCGAAGATAACAGGTTGAACTTGGTCATTGACAAATATAACGAACCGAGCATCGGGCCCAGCGTCAGACAGAAAAAACCGATCAGCCACGGCAGCAAAAACAAATATGCTGTACGATTCTGTCGGTATCGGGTTGGTTTGCGCGAAGATTGCATGGTGGCCTCCTAATCCTGATCTTATGGAAATGATCCGTGTGTAGTTACGAACGATAACCTAATCATACAGACTAGAGGACTTGTAATGAATTCTATTTCTTCGGCAGTTCATTATTAAATTTTTCAGGTGGACTGTGGCGACAATCGGATGGGGTTACCCCATACATACGTTTAAATTTGGAGGAGAAGTAGCTGGCGTTGGAAAAACCGGTTAATTCGGCGATATCCCACAAGCTGAGCGGTGTATCCACCAGCAGTCGTATCGCGTGGGCCATACGCACCTCAGTCACATATTGGATAAACGTTTTGCCTACCTTCGATTTAAACATCTCCGAGAAATAGGAGGAGTTGTAGCTAAAACGTTCGGCTAGCATCGTCAAATTCAATTCATACATATAATTGCTGTCAATAAACTGCAAGGCTGCCTGGATCATCGATTGCTCGGGATCCTCCGTGTCAGCCTTCACTTTATGGTCAATTTTCTGACCCAAGTGAACCAGAAAGCCTTGTGCTTTGTCGATCGTATCCAAGGCCAGCACCATATCCGGCCTTACCCACAGCTGCTCATTGGCATCCAATTGCACCCCGGCTGAATAAGCCATGGAGTCTAGCAACAGGTAAAGCTGGAGCACCAGCTTGACGAACTGCACCTGTGAATCGATAAAAGCTTCTGTCAGCTCCTTATGAACCGTCTGAGTGAACAGCTCCAATTCGCCGCGTGACAGCTGTCTTTGAATGATTTTAGCTACATCCTCGGTTAATGCAGGTCTGTTGTCTGCGAATTCCTTAGCTGTACCGCCTACATCGCTCTCGAGCAAATTCCAGGCTATCAGGGACGACATATACCCTTCCTTCCATTTGTTAAAGCCACTTATCGGCTGCCCGATGCTGATAGCAGGCTCGAACGATAAATAACTGCTTATGCTCGTACGCAGCTCTTCGACGAACGATGCAGTCGCCTCATCGTCATGGTCCAGGATAAAATGCATCAGCCCTGGATAATTCGGATCACGAAATACCTGCGGCTGACCAGTGTGAAGCTGAGCAAACTCCCGGCAAATCATTTCGAATGGAAGACGGAGCTTATCGGGTGTACGTGTATCAGCTGGGTTAGATGGGCCGGCTGCTATACAACTTGTGGAGACCGGTGAGATGATATGCTTAATGTCTAAGGATGTAGGTGCAGCTGCGCTGGTTAGCGTCTTACCTGACTTACGCTCCTTAAATCCGATGGTCAGGAAGCTGACCATCCGCTCATTCCAATCACGCAGCAAGAACAGCTCTGCGCGCTCCTGCTCGGCCTGCCCTGGTTTAAGCTCCTCCTTGACCAAATGAACAATAAAATGCTCCTTCATCTCGACATAATATTGGGAAAGCCGCCAACGTACCTCTGCCTGCTCGTTTTTGAGGTTTCTCTCCTCATTCAGCTCCTGTGTTACCTTGCGAAGAGCAGCCATCAGCTCATCCTGAGCAACAGGCTTGAGCAAATAATCACGTGCCTGATTGCGTACGGCAGCTCTGGCATAATGGAAATCCTCGTATCCGGTAATCACGATGATCCTAAGTCCTGGGTACTGCTCGTGACAGCTTTCCAGAAAAGAAACCCCGTTCATCACCGGCATATTCATATCGGTTATAACCAGGTCGATGGCGTCAGATGCCAACCACTCTAACGCTTCAATACCATTCGAAGCTTCGGCAACGACCATCAATCGCAGGCTGTCCCAGTCGGCCTTCAGCTTTAACCCGAGTCGAATTTCCGGTTCGTCATCCACAATCATGACTCGATACATGAGGGGCACCTCCTACTTTGGTATGGATAAGACTCATTCATTTCGTCAGCATCTGCTGTACAGGCAGGATCAGCTCGATCCGGGTTCCCTGACCCTGCGACGATTCGATAGTGAAGCTAAAGCGTCCTCCGTAATACAGCTGGCAGCGCGCCAGCACATTACGCAATCCGATCTGTCTGGATCCCGTATTCAAGATGTGATCGAACTGGGAGGATAGCGATTCTGCATACAGCCGCTGTATCAATTCCTCGGCTATGCCAGGGCCATTATCTTCAACGATTAGGCGTACCTGCTCCGGCTCGCTGTATACCCGGATCACAACCTTCGCTATCGTTTGATGAAGGAAGCTGTATTTGACCGCATTTTCCACCAATGGCTGCAAAATGAATTTAACCATTTGCCTGCTATCCATGTCTCCCTCTTCCTGGGTCGAAATATGAAGTCGCTCCCCGAAACGGATTTGCAGGATCGAGACGTAATGCTTCAGGTAAGTTAATTCCTCCTGCAGCGGTACCAGATCCTCGCTGATTCGAAGCGAAAACCGCATCATTTTGCCTAACGATTCGATCACTTTAACTGTATCTCCGGTGCGCTGCTGCATGGACAGACTGCTCATCAGCTCCAATGTGTTGAACAAAAAATGCGGGTTGATTTGCAGCAGCAGCGCTTTATATTCAGCCTGCTGGCGAAGCAGCTTCAGTTCAAACTCGGTTTTGATATGATGCCTAAGCTGCGTCACCATATTGCGAAATGTCGAGGTCACATATCCTACCTCATTACGGACGATCTGATCGGCAGAAATACGGCTTTCCGCATGGGCAAAGTCACCTTTTTGCACGGAACGCATCGCTGAGGCAAGTCGCGACAATGGCTTCGTAATCCCATGTGAAAGCCATGTCGCCACAAGGATTGCGCAAAGCAGCAGTAAAGTAGTAAACAGAATAATGCTATTGCGAAGCGTGTACAGCTTGGCGTACAAATCTTGCTCAGATACGATACCGACCAGCAGCCACTGATTCAGCTTTTTGTAAACCACAATATCGTTCATACCCCGGTCATTCGGTACATACAGGACACCTTGACGCGCACGTACAGTCTTGACAGCCTCTACATTTCTGATCGTTTCGGGATCGGATGCATATTCCTTTTGCGAAAGAATCGGAAGGCCGTTTTGATCCAGCAAAAAGATCGTGCCACTGTCTCCCAGATGTATCCGCTTGAGCGGCTCCAGAAAAAAATCGACACTCACATTAACCTTCATCACGCTTTTGTACAGGGAGGGCTCGAAGGTACCGATCGGCAGCAGCAAGCTCACCACCTGATAAGGCTTCGATTGTCTGGATTCGACCTGATCATTGTGAGCAGATACCCAATGGTTCCCATTCTGCATAAAATCCTTGTACCACGGCTCCTCGAGAAATTCCTTATCCGCAACCACCTGATTGCCAATGCTGATCCACAAGCCCTCTGGTCGATAAATCGACACCGAGGAAACACCTGAATAATTGTTGGTCGTCTGGGTCAAAAACCGGCTTAGCTCTATGTTGGACAGCATCTTTTCCCCTGAAGACAAAGAAGGATCAGATAACGCGATATCCCAGCTTTTGGTCACATCGCTATTATAGACAAGGGACGATAAATCATAGATTTGATTAAGCGCCATGTTGATGTAGGAGCCGTATTCGTCCATTTTCTCCAGAGCCGACGATTCAATATAGGATCTGACAATAGAACGAGATTCATTAAACAGCAGAAAGGAAACGGTTCCAAAAGAAAGCACAAGCAGCACAACAAACGAGGCAATCAAGCGATTTTTTAAGGAATAAAACATGACCCAATCCCCCTTCTCAGTTGTAAAATGCCAGGCATCCGTATCGCCAGCTTATCAAACTCTATCTCAAAAAGCACCGACAACGATTGTCAGTGCTAATCTCTCTATCTACCAGGTAGATATCCAATGAACGAAAGGAACCGCAAGTGCCGCTACGAGCACAGAGGGCAGCAGATTGGCAACGTTAATTTTGCGCAGCTCCAGCAGATTAATGCCGATACCCATAATCAAAACACCACCAACCGCCGTAATTTGCATAATGATCTCATCGAGTGCAGCCTTATCCACCAAGGAGGCGATGCCTGAAGCGGCAAGCGCTATAGCTCCCTGATAAAGAAACACCGAGATTGCCGAGAATAGCACTCCAACACCCATTGTAGAGGCAAATATGACCGTTAAAAAGCCATCCATCATTGCCTTTACATATAAAATATCATGCTGTCCACGCAGTCCGCTGTCGAGTGATCCCAGGATCGCCATCGCACCAACACAGTAAATCAATGTTGTGTTCACAAACCCAGCGGCAATCCTTCCTTGAACTTGGGCTTCTGACTGTAAATCAGCCAACTCGCTATGTTTCCCGCCTCTTGAGCGCCTGCGGATGAAACGACTTAACGCATTAACCATCCGCTCCAACTGTCGGCCCAGAGCCTCCAGATTTCGTTCCACACGCAGCAGCTCGCCCAGCAGTCCGCCAAGCACCAGACTTGCCACTATGAGCAAAAAATTCGTCGACTTCAACGTCATCGACAAACCCAGTGCTACCAAAGCCAGTCCGATCCCCTGCATCACCGTGCTGCGGATGCCCTGACTCAAGCGATTCAGCATCAGTCCCAGCAAACCGCCGACAATGATGGCTGCCGCATTAATGATCGTACCCCATAACGCCATATCGTGTATGCCCTCTCGTTCATCGTGCCTGATCCTGCAGCAGGACTGCAAGATCCAGTTGTTAACCCATTATAACCGATTATGCTGAGCGTCGGCGTGTTAAATGGATAAATGTGATAGCAAGCGCCAGTACGAGAACAAGCCCTTTAATAATATCGAACGCATAATACGGCAAATTCAGCATCGTTAATCCGTTCAGCAGCACTCCGATAAGAACAGCTCCAAAGAACGTACCAATAACGTTGGGCTTCCCGGCACCCAGCACCGAATAACCGACAAATACGGCAGCTACCGATTCCATCAATACGGGAGCACCCGCATCAATTTGACCCGATCCGACACGAGCTGCAAACAGCAGACCGCCCATAGCAGCAAAAACTCCTGACAGCACATAAGCCATCGTACGCACCCGATTGACCTGAATACCTGACAGACGCGCGGCTTCCTGATTGCCACCGGTTACATACAATTGACGTCCCCAGCGAGTATAGGTCAAAAATATGTGCACAAGCACAACCGCAATGATCATCAGCAGCACAGGGACAGGCAGACCGAACAGCTTGCCTTGGCCTATCCAGAGAAAGGACTCTGTGAATTTGCCTGGTGCCTTCGTTCCGTCCGGTAATTGCATGTTGTTATAAATGGAAAATCCTTTGGTGTACGTCTTGTGTACCCCACCGATAATGTACATGACCGCAAGTGTCGCCAATAGATCGGGGATGCGAACCTTAACGATCAACAGCGCATTTAACAAACCGATCAATACGCCGATCAGTAACGGAACCGTTAATACCAAGATGAGCGGCAGCTGATAAAATACCATCATGGAGGCCACTACAACAGTCGTAAGTGAAACCGTCGAGCCTACCGAAAGATCGAAGCCATCTACAATTTGCGAGAAGGTCACGCCTATCGCTACAAAGGTAACGATCGATATCGAACGTAATATATCGGCCAAATTGTCGTAGGACAAAAAGTTTTCATTGCTGAGAGAAAACAAAACGATGACCAGGGCAATGATCACCAATGCCCCATACTTATATGAGTAATCCAGAAATTTATCTTTCACTGAAACGTAGCCTCCCCAGCGCTCGCGTAGTACAAAATTTGTTCCTGCGTGGCTTCATCCCGACGCAGCTCTTTCACGATTTGGCCATAGCTCATAACGAGTATCCGATCCGCTATCCCCAAAATCTCGGCGATTTCGCAGGAGCAATAAATAATCCCTTTGCCTTCCCCGGCAAGTCGGCCAATCAAACGGAATATATCACTTTTGGCTCCGATATCGACGCCCTTGGTCGGCTCATCGAAAATATAGATTTGCGCGTCAGTAGGCAGCCACTTGCCGACAGCAACCTTCTGCTGGTTGCCACCGCTCAAATATTTCACCAGCTGCTCCATATTCGGCGGATGAACGCCCAGTTGCTGGATCATGGCCTTTGCATTGGCAGCTTCCTGCGACTGTTGAACAAAACCAAATCGGCTGAACAGCTTAAGCAGCGGCAGAGACAGGTTGTGCTTGACCGACTGTTCAACAAGAATACCCTGCTTGCGACGCTCCTCTGGAATCAGCGCAATGCCTTCACGCACCGCATCACTTGGATTGCTGAGCTTCAACCGCTTCCCTTGCAGCTCAATCTCTCCTCGCTCCAGCGGATCGGCTCCGAACAGCAGACGGGACAGCTCGGTTTTACCAGCTCCCACCAAGCCTACGATGCCGACAATTTCCCCGCTATGCACGGATAAGTTCACTCCGCGAACCTTGGTCCCAAGCGTCAAATCTCTCGCCACCAATAACGGCCCGCCGATCGGCACCTCTACCTTGGGGAATTCTTCCTCAAAGGTTCTGCCAAGCATCTGCTCGATGACGACTTTTACACTAGTATCCGCCGCAGCTTGGGTAGCAATAATCCGACCATCACGCATCACTGTAACCTTGTCACTGATCCGGAACACTTCATTCAAGCGGTGAGAAATAAATATACAGCCTACGCCATCAGCCTTGAGCCGTTCCATAATTCGAAATAGCTGGTCTGCTTCCTCATTGCTGAGCGGCGCTGTAGGCTCATCAAAGATAATAAACTTGGCCTTTTGCGCTAATGCACGGGCAATGAGCACCATTTGCTTTTGCGCGATGCTCAGTTCCCCAGCCTGCCTTCTCACATCAACCGTAAGTCCAATGTCGCTTAATATACGGGCGGCTTCCCGCTCGATTTGACTCCAGCTTAACCAGCCGCTGCCGTTCGTCATCCGATCCAGCATAATATTTTCCGCAACTGTAAGCTTAGGTACAAGAGCTGTATCCACTTCCTGATAAACGCATTGAATTCCACTCTGAATGGCATCGCTTGGACCGCTGATCGCAAGCGGTTTGCCGTCAATCGCGATCTCGCCCTCATCAGGCAAATAGGCACCGGACATCACTTTGATTAATGTGCTTTTGCCTGCCCCATTAGCTCCAAGCAGTGCATGAATTTCGCCTCCGCTAACCGCAAAATCAACCTGCTGCAGTGCCTTTACTCCGGGAAATGACTTGGAGATGTGACTCATTTGCAATAAGGTGATGGAATTCGTCATCCTGGCATCACGCTCCTCATTTCAATGGAAAATCCCATCGATCCAGATCGATGGGATACTAAATATCTAAAAACTCGATTATTTCTTCTCAGCTTGCTTCAACCAATCGGTGTAGCCTTGCTCGCTCTTACCCCAGCCTTTAACGTGCTCGCTCAATTGCGTTGTGGAAATTTGCGTAGCCGGCAGTTGGTCTCTCGATACGAAAACCGGGTCTAACACGATTTTATCCGGTGTTTGGTCGCCATGCAGCTTTTGGTATAAGAAACGTACTTGAATGCGTCCGATATCCTTAGGATCTACAGCAGCAGAAGCAACCCATGGGTTCTTCGTGTCCTGAATCATCTGTAAATCCTCGTCGCTCATATCGATACCGTAAATTTTGATTTCACTGCGTCCTGCTTGTTGAATCGCACGGGCAGCGCCCTTAGCGAACTCATCCCATGCAGCCCATACAGCTGTAATGTCGCCTTTGTTCGGGTATTTCTTAAGAATAGCTTCCATTTGCGCTTGGGTATCCAACGCCGTGTTGGCCGAAGCTGCTCCGAATGCCGCTACTTCCTTGATTCCTGTGTTTTTATCCATGAATGCTTTGTAAGCCACTTGTCTACGTTCCATTGGCGCGAAGCCTGCTACCCAGATCTTCACGATATTGCCTTTGCCTTCCATGTCCTTGCCCATTTTGTCGAGCGTAAGCTCAGCCATCTTTTGATCGCCTTGCTCTAATACCGTTACGCCTGGAAGCTTGATGTCCGCATCAAAGGCAATAACCGGAATCTTTTTCTCCAATGCTTTTTTCACGCCAGCTTCTAAAGCTTCTGCTGTACCGTGGTCGATCAGGATACCGTCCATCTTTTGATTGATGGCCGCATCCAGATTGGATGACATTTTGGCCAAATCGCCTTCAGCTGTAAATACCGTTACTTTACCGCCCAGCTTTTCGACCTGCTCTTTAACGCCTTCTATATATTGAGCCGAGAACGTGCCCAGGTTGATTTGCATAATCAATGCAATTTTTTTGTTCTCCAACGACACGGCACCTGTACTCGCTGCACCACTCGCAGCTTCCGGTGCTTTGGCTTCCGGTTTGGCTCCGCAAGCTGCCAAGCTCACTGCCAGAATCAGCACGAGCAATAAGGCTATACTTTGTTTAATTTTATTCATGATTACGATTCCCCCTACATCTTTTGCAAATCCTACTCTTTTACTAGGTCTTAACTCTACCACCACTATTTATAGGCTGTCAATGGTATAAATAGGATGTTCATAATATCTCTATATTTCGATACGCTTCCATCAATTGGCGGCTCTGCGGGTCGAGTCCGGTGATCGTAATTTTTTTCCCCAAAGCCCTGTATTTTTCCGTAACCTTGGTGATTGCCGTGACTGCGGAATGATCCCAAATATGAGATCCTTTAAGGTCAATCATGATATGATCGGGGTCTGTATGCGGCTCGAATAGCTCAATAAAATGGGTCATCGTACCAAAAAATAACGGCCCCGTTATCACATACTGCTTAAGAGCTTCCTCATATTTGAATAGATTCGACTCCTCGCGAATAATTACCTGACAGTTCAGCTTCGCCATTCTCCAGCCAAAGTTGAGCGCACTGAGTACGACTCCCGAAACGACGCCAATTGCCAGATTCGATGTAGCCACAACAATAGCCACCGTCAGCACCATCACCACTGCATCACTGCGAGGGATTTTGCCCAGAGTCCGAACCGCTCCCCAATCAAAAGTTCCGATCGACACCATGAACATCACACCAACCAGCGCTGCCATCGGAATTTGCTTCACGATATCGCCAAGCACAAGAATCAAGAATAGAAGAAACACCCCTGAAACGAGCGTTGACAGCCGCGTCCTGCCGCCAGACTTGATGTTAATGACCGTTTGTCCGATCATCGCACAGCCTGCCATGCCACCAAACAATCCATTGATCATATTGGCAATCCCTTGTCCACGAACCTCGCGGTTTTTGTCACTGCCAGTTTCCGTCATTTCATCGACAATGGTTGCGGTCAGCAAGGATTCCGTCATGCCAACAATCGCCAACGCCAGAGAATAAGGCAGTAGGATCAGCAGTGTATGCCAGGACCACGAAATTTGCGGAATATGCAGTAAAGGCAGCGCCTGTCGAATCTCGCCCATATCGCCTACCGTGCGAATATCAAGCTTCAGTGCTATCGCAACAACCGTCATCACGATAATCGCCACCAACGCGGAGGGCACTACTTTAGTTAGAAGCGGAAGCAAATAAATGATCGCGAGCGTCCCTGCTACCATCGCATACATCGGCCAGGATTCACCGACAAAATTGGGCAGCTGCGCCATGAAAATAATAATGGCCAACGCATTCACAAACCCGATAATAACCGAATGCGGAACGAAGGTAATAAACCTTCCTACCTTAAATACGCCAAGAATAAGCTGGAGCAATCCGGTCAGTACCGTTGCCGCGAATAAATAGTCCAAGCCGTACTTCACGATAATCGGCCCCATTAATGAAGCCATAGCTCCAGTTGCCGCCGAAATCATGCCGGGTCTACCGCCCACAATCGAAATGGTGACTGCAATCGTGAAGGACGCGTACAGCCCTACCATCGGGTCTACACCCGCCATAATCGAAAAAGCAATTGCCTCAGGAATCAAGGCGAGTGCTACCGTAATACCGGATAATACATCATTGCGGACATTGCCAAAGAAACCTTGTCTAAGCCACTGCACAAACAAAACGAATCCTCTCCCTATTTAATTGTTGTAGCTCTCCACTCTCAGGATTGCCGGGTCCGATGCTCACTGTTTTCGATTATATACGTTTTGTCGGAATATGCATAGAGTGATTAGGCTGCAGGAAACGCGCGCATACTAACGAACGAAATCACTATTATTTAGGAGGGGAAGGGTACACATGGCTGAGGACAAGAGCATGGAGCCAGTTTCAGGACATGAAGTGGAGACAGACGGTATTTATGAAAACGAATGGGGACGCGAAGAAACGTTGAAACGCGGAGATGAATTTCCTTATGATCCGGTAATGGGACAAACAGAATGGAAGCTCGTCAGCCTGCCGCTTGAAAGCCAGGAGCGGGAAATGTATAAGGATACAACCGGCAATACGAAGCCCCGACTTCATGTAGACCGCGGTGACAAATAACAATACTCTTTCGGGGAGTTAAGCCAGCATGTTATAAGACAGTTCCGTGAAAGGGACTGTCTTTTTTGAGGATTGGAGCTGAATTGTTTGCGCAAGGGGGTTGCTATCAGCTTCGTCATGGCTGCGGCTCCTCCTTGCTTTGTGTACCATACAGCTCCTTCATCAGTCTCTTGCCTGTTGGCGTCTGAGCAAGTCCGCCCTTGGCCGTTTCTCTGTGTTTCTCAGGCATGGCCGCACCAACCTCCAGCATCACCTGGATGACCTCATCCGATGGGATCACGCTGCGCACACCGGCTAAAGCCATATCTGCTGCGGCCAGTGCCGTTGTCGCACCGAAGCCGTTGCGTACGATGCAGGGAATTTCAACAAGTCCACCGACAGGATCGCAGATCAGACCGAGCGAGTTTTTGAGCGCTAGGCCCACGGCGTGGATCGCTTGAGCGGAGGTTCCACCTCTCAGCTCGACCAACGCACCTGCCGCCATGCCGATGGCTGAGCCGATCTCCGCCTGACAGCCGCCTTCGGCGCCGGACACGAATGAATTATTGGCGATCACATAACCGATCGCGCCTGCACTGAACAGCCCGGCGACCATGTGCTCGTCGCTCCAGCCGAATCGTTCCTGGGTGCTGACAAATACACCGGGGATAATCCCGCAGGAGCCTGCGGTCGGCGTCGCTACAATGCGTCCCATCGACGCATTGACCTCTGACACCGCAAGCGCGTATGCCATCGCTGTCGCAGCGGCTGGGCCAAGCAGCGGCTCTTCCTTGGCCATATAAGCCGTAACACGCTGCGCATCGAAGCCGGTTAATCCGCTTCGGGAAGGCGTCGGCTCGAAGAGGCCTTTATGAACGGCCTGTTTCATGATGCTGTAGTAATCAGCCATCTTCGCGAATTCCTCCTCGGGCGGACGGCCAGACTCCTTGGCTTGATCATGCAACATAACAGCGGAAATCGGCTGCCCTTCTGCCTGACAGATTGACGATAGCTGATCCAAGGTTTGAAACCTCATGAATTCCCCTCCCCCCAGTCGATGATTCGTACATCCTGCACATCCGCTAATTGGCCTAATCGCTCCTGTAATCCAGCTGGAAATGAACCATCGGTCTCCACGACCGTCAAGGCGTCCCCTTTGCGTTCCTTACGATCAACATCCATGTACCCGATATTGATATCCAATTCACGGAGCACACCGGAAATATCCGAGATCATCCCTGTACGGTCCGTATGAAAAACAAGCAGTGTCGGATAAACCCCGCTGAATCTGACGTCGAAGCCATTGACCTGCTCCAGCTCGATATTGCCGCCTCCAATCGATGCGCCGCGGATGGCCATTTGCTGGTTACCGCAGCCCAAGAGGATCAAAGCCGTATTCGGATGCTGGGCTAAGCCGCTGCTGGGTGTTATCGTAACCCGTATACCTAGGCGCTCCGCATTCTCCAACGAATCCCGGACACGGGGATCGTCAGGCTCGTAATCCAACAGGCCAGCAATCAACGCCAAATCCGTCCCATGACCCTTATACGTATCAGCAAAAGAACCGTAGAGCTGAATATCTACCCATTCCGGCTGAATAGCCAGCAAGCGGCGGGCCACTCTTCCGAGCCGGACCGCCCCCGCGGTATGCGAACTGGAGGGTCCAACCATGGCGGGGCCAATGATAGAGAATACATCCTTAAATCGCATCATGCTGTCCCTCTCTTCCACTCTAGTCCAACCACTCCGCCAAATGGCTTTTCACAAACTCATCATCGTTTAAATGAGGGTAATCGCGGTACATCCGCTCAATTTCCTCCGCCTGCCCAGGCGACAACGTTTCATGTGGATTCAGACACCATGTTCCTTCCAACAGCCCCTGCCGTCTTAACACCTCATGGATGCCTGGAATGCAGCCTGCAAAAGCATGCGCCGGATCAAAGAAGGCCGCATTGGATTCCGTTACTTCAATATTACGCGTCAGCCAGGCCGAATCGATAGATTGCGATTGACGGGCTGCCTTGATTTCCTCCAACAGCTCTACCGCTTTCTGCGTCCACACCGCCCAATGACCCAACAATCCGCCAACTATTGTTTTTTCCACGGATACACTATTAACGTTGAAGCGATAAGTCGTCAACAAATCATTGATGATGTTGTCGTCATTTCCCGTGTACAGCGCGATTTCATCGCGGCGGCTTGAATAACATACGGCGCGCACGACATCAATCGTCTGATACCGGTTGAAAGGAGCCATTTTGATCGCGACAATTCCGGGAATTTCGGCAAAGCGCCGCCAAAAATCGAAGCTGAATATGCGCCCCCCAACAGATGGCTGCAGGTAAAAACCAATGACAGGCATTACCTCCGCTACGGCTTCGGTTCTGCGCAGTATTTCCTCCTCTGACCAGCCCTGCAGACCGCCCATACTGAGCAATCCAGCGTCATAGCCGAGTCTGGCAGCAAGCTCAGCCTCGGCCAAGGCCTGATCGGTGAAGCCGCAAATTCCGGCAATCTTCAGAAACGGTCGGGTCAACCGAGCATTGTCCACTTCCTCCGCAGCCAGACGCAGCACCGGCTCCAGCAGATTGTAGCGTTCTTCCCTGATTTCAAATTGCGTGGAATGGACAGCAACAGCAATACCTCCGGCTCCTGATGCCATATAATATCGGGTCAGCGCGCGCTGCCGCTGCTCATCCAATTGGCGCGAGCTGTTCAAAGCAAGCGGGTGCGCCGGGATCACCAATCCGCTGTGGAGCGCACGAAGCTGTTCGGCTGACAAGTTTTTATGAGCTGCCATCATTAGTATTTACCGTCTCTTTCCTGAAAATGTGTGGGCTTATTCCAGGTGGACCCGCCTTCTTTCACCCATTGTGCTATCCAATCGATCATCTGCAGCAGCGACACACGGGGATATCCAAACAGCTGATGGGATTTGGAGGCATTATTCAGAAGCGCCATATCCGATTCCTCACCAATAAAAACCGGCTCCTTATCCAAACGTTTGCCGAACTGTTCAGCTATCCAGCGCATCGACATCGTTTCGGGTCCGGTGACGTTGATAAAATTGGGTGGACTGGTACACACATTCAGACTGCGCAGTGCGATTTCATTGGCATCTCCCTGCCATATACAGTTAGCATGGCCCATGGTCACATCAATCGGTTTGCCGGATTGTACGGATCTGGCTACCTCCAGCAAAACCCCATACCGCAAATCAATTGCGTAATTCAAGCGATAGATAACCATTGGAATAGCGTAATGATGGGAAAAATGCTCGAAAACCCGTTCCCGTCCAAGCGTCGACTGCCCATACTCACCGAGCGGCGCCGGAGAAGTCTCCTCTGTTGCACCACCTTGGAATACCGGGGTAAACGGATAAATATTGCCGGATGAAAACACGACGATACGGGAGTTGCGGAACTTCTCCGCGACACGGCCAGGCAGATAGGCGTTCATCGCCCATGTAAAATGCTCGCGTCCGGTCGTGCCGAATTTATTGCCAGCCATGTAAATGATATTTTTCACGTCAGGTAGCTGCTGCAGCTGCTCGTCATCCAGCAGATCGCAGGCTATTGTGCGAACACCTTCTTGTTCCAGCTCGTCCTTCAGCGCTTTATCAGAAAAGCGTGATACACCCCAGATTGTTTTTACGACACCTGCGCGACGTAACGCGTTCATGGCGAGGCGCGCCAAACTTGGACCCATTTTACCGCCAATGCCAAGAAGCATAATATCACCGTCAACTTGCGCTAAATCGTGTACCAAAGCATCTGACGGCTCGGCAAGCTTTTGTTCCAATTGTTCGATGGTTTCTATAGCTGGTTGTGCCTGATTAATCATCGTTTAACTCTCCTTTAGACTTATTCCTATGTGAATTCATACAATTGGTCGGCTAAGTAGAGGAAGAGGCAACCTCAGAATCCCCTCTAGACTATAGACCCGCCGTTTATACCGGTCAGATCAATTCCTGCTCCGTTCCCGTTTCTGCAGAACGGTACACCTGCTCTATAGCAGCAATGACGCTGCGGCCGTAGTCTCCTGAGCATTCCGGGTCGCGTGCTTCACGAATCGCGTCGCGAAGCTCCCTGTACTGTAGCTCGAACGGAGTTGCTATTGCATTCACTTCGACTGGTTCATAGGCGCCTCCCCGACTGATCCAGAGGTCTTGGCCCGTGTTCAGCTTTAGCATACCGCCAGTGAATATAAGCTCCGTCTCATTGCGCGACGCCCCTGGGTAGCCGGACTGAACAATCGTAGCAGGGATACCGTTGTCCAGCTCCAGCCAAATGATACCGCTGCCCTCCACGTCGCCTCGCTTGCCGTGATGACTGACCGATGCCCGCACCCGACGGACATAGCTGTCGGTTAACCATTGAATCTTGTCGATGGAATGTGCGCCCAGATTCGCCAGGATACCACCACCGGACTTCGCTTTTTCAAGAAACCACTGTGGTCTGCTATCTTTATAATAATGAATATGCCGGGTATCATTGATCATCACCAGTTCGCCAAGCTCTCCACTATTCAGAATCGCTTTAGCCGCCAGATTTTCAGCCATATAGTGCTGCGTATGCCCGACCAGAATTCGAATATTCCCTCTATGCGCGGCTGCAATGATCTCATCGCACTCCGTAGTGGTAAGCGCCATTGGCTTTTCCAGCATCAGATGGCACCCGCGTTCGGCCGCGTACAAGGCGGTTTCTTTATGCAAAAAATGCGGCAGGGCAATCGCTGCCACATTCGGTTGTTCGGTTTCCATCATCTCGCGGTAATCGGTATAAGCTCGAACGCCATAACGTTTGGCTGCCTGTTCGGCTTTATCCTTGTTGATATCCACGACCGCGCAGGGCGTGTAGCCTTCCGTTCTCTGCATGGCCTCAAAATGCTGGTCCGAAATAATCCCGGCCCCAATTACGGCAGCTTTTAAATCCATCGATTTCATCCTCCGTCAGTGCTCCTTCCAGCAGGGCTCACAATTCTCACTGATACTAAATCAACGATCAAGCAGCCCTTTTTACTTCATGCCATAAGAGGCCTTGTCAACATACAGCATGCAGTTCATGTGCCGACGCAGGATGCTTGCCGGACACGCCGTCGAGATCGGTCCGTTCAACGTTTGCTGCACCGCTTCCCGTTTGGTCGGACCCGGTACCACGCAGAACAGCTGCTTGCCGGCTACCAGCGCTGGAATGGTCAACGTTAAGGCATGCTTCGGCACATCCTCAAGCCCAGCAAAACAGCCGTCGTTCACCTGCTGCTGCCGACATTCCAAATCGAGCTCCACAGATTTAACCAGCAGTGGATCCGTAAAGTCTGCAACCGGTGGATCGTTGAACGCGATGTGCCCGTTCTCCCCGATGCCCAGACACACGATATCAATCGGAGCTTCAGCCAACAGGCCACTGTACCGCTGCGCCTCCACAGCAATATCCGCCGAGCTGTCGATAATATGAACCTTGCCCGGACGCACGATATCAAACAGCCGATCCTTCAAAAATTGACCAAACGCCTGCGGGGCATTGGCCGGAAGTCCAATATATTCGTCCATATGAAAAGCGGTGACGCGGTTCCAATCGATATCCTTGTCTGCGGCCAACGCCTGCAGCATCTCGTTTTGTGATGGCGCTGCAGCAAAAATCATTCGTACTTCGGATTGCGAGCCCAGCAAGCTTTTTATCCTGTCGGCTACATCAACAGCAGCCCGCTGCCCCATAGCGGCTCTTGTTTCGAATACTTTTACCTTTAACTGATCCGCATCGGTTTCAACAATCGTTCCCAGCCTGCTCATCATTAATCTCCTCCTGGAATTCGATAATAACGCGGAATTCCAACTCCGCTTGGCTTAGCTAGCTTAGCTTAAGGCCATTGTATTCCCTATCCAAGGCTAAATAAACGGACATCTTTTTAAAAAGCACACCATTTCCTTCTGACCTGAAAAAAAGAGCATTTCCTGAAAAATGAATATAGCGCAAAAGAGGATATCGATTTAAAGTATGTAATAATGAAAGAACACAAAAACCGCCTGCATGGAGCAGCCCACAAGGAGGACAACAGCATGAGCACTTTACTGGATATCAAAGAAAAGTCACGTTCTCTGTTTAATAAATTGTTATTCAGTTTTTTGGTCATTATCCTCTTGTTCACCACTTTTAATTTCGTCTCCTATGCTTTTTTCCGCAACAATTTATATGACGAGATCATTCGTTACAATACACTCAACCTGAATCATACCGTCGATAATTATGAGAATCACCTTCATCTGCTCCAGACAACTTTACTGAGCGAGCTATTCAGCACTTCAGCCATCGCGTTGGAAAGCAGCCGGGATCAGCCCAGCTACTCGACTGTCGTCGATCTCAACAACGAGCTTCGCGTCATGATGGGGAACGAACCTTTATTTCTGGATAATGTCATTGTGCAGTTCCAGAACCTGAAGATTGCCATTGACAAGAACGGTTCCCACCAGTCTGCGGATTTGTTTGATAAATATTATGAATCCCAGCTGTACACCAAGGAATTCTGGAGAGCTGAGGCTTTAAAACCGTTCAGCTTTCAGCTGTATCCAGCTGCCGAATTTTCGCAAAAGAAGGTATTCGATCCGTCACCGGGCCAACAGCAGCTTCTGCCGATTATGGTCAAAAAGTCAGGCAGCTCGAATACGACGATTTTAGCCTTTCTCGACGCCAGTAAAGCTTTGAAAAAGTTCCATCAATCGATCAACAGTAATTTTCTGATTCTGGACAGCAGCGGGAAAGTGATCTACAACGTAGGGGATACGTCATTACTGGACAATCTTCCGGATTTCAGCAAATCGGATAGTCTGTTCATCAAGCACGATAAAAATTTATACTTTTATAAGGCTTCTCCAGAGTCAGGGCTGATTTATGTCAATATCGTACCGGAGCAAAGCATCTCCCAGCAAACGACGCAGATGAACGTCATATTGATTTCCCTACTGGTGATCGCGATTATTATAAGCGTCGGTACTTCCATTTTTTTCAGTATGAAATTCAACAATCCGCTGAAACGTATCGTTCAATCGGTTACCGAGCTTAATGCCAGCGCGCCACCTACCTTTCAAATTAGGGAATTCAATATTATAAGTCAGCGGCTGGCCCAGCTCGCCCAGTCCGATCGTAATGCCAAAGCCGACCTGTCGCATAAAGACTCCCTGCTGCAATACTATTCGTTCATTAATAAAATCAAAAACATCCAGACCCATTCCGACGTTCCACAAGAGGAAAAACCCGATATGCTGGAAAAACCGTTCGTTATGACGGCGTTCCAATTAACCTACAAGGAGGACTTCGAGGGAGTCACGGAGTTCGGCAAGGACAAGGCCTCTTATTATGTGAAGGAATTTATTCAGATGACGATGCTCAAGGAGTATGAAAATTCGCTAACGTTCCAAATGGAGCAGGATATGATCTTGACGCTGATATTTGCAGATCCTGTCTTGGACGAACGGCTTCAGCAAACACTGCTGCATATTAAGCAGGTGCTTGATCTTGATAATCAATATATATTTCTGACGATTGCGGTCAGCGATGTTTTCCCGGAATCTGCTAATTTCACCGCTGCTTACGAGCAGTCGTTGGGACGGCTTCAAAAAAGGAAGCTTAACGAGGAAACGCAGATTATCGCTCCGTCCACCACAGCAGAAACTCCCATTCACCACTGGGGCTTTACTTCCCTGGAGGATCAGGATTTCATGGTTCATCTGCATGCCGGAAATGCTGCCCAGACGATAACACTCGTTCATCGTACTCTGGACCGAATGCAAAAAAACGAAGTGACCGCGCACGCATTTATAGATTTTGCCCAGGAGATTGTGAGCAAGGTGAACAAAACACTAATCACGCTGCAGCTCGATATGCAGCTATCTGCTGATTCTCCCTCCCCCGGTGAGCAAATCCGCAGCTGCTATACGCACGAACAGTTTAAAGACTTCCTGAGCGGTTATCTTTCCTTAAGCGCAGAGCTGATTCAGAAGAAAAAGGAAGGCTACGACCATATCACGAAGTTTATGACCGAATATATGGAATCCCATATCGGGGAGGACTTGTCGCTGGATATTCTCGCCGATAAATTAAAGGTATCTGCCGCCTATTTGTCCGCTTATTTCAAGGACAAGACCGGAATCAACTTCATCGACTATCTGAACGATCTGCGCATCCGCAAAGCGAAGGAGATGCTGCTTGGCAGCGACGCCAAGATTCAGGATATTGCCGTTAGCGTTGGTTATCAGAGCGTCAACTCCTTTATCCGCATGTTCAAGAGATCGACGGGAATGTCACCGGGTGAATTCCGCAAATCCTCGTTAACCGAGTCTTGAATCTGAAGCCTTTCGCCGGACTGTCAGTAGTGCGACAGCTGACGGTTTTTATAGCAAGTTTTAAAAATGTGCATTTTATTGAAAAAGGTACATTTGCGATTGTATGTAATCGAAGCAGATTCGAAAAACGGTCTATAGCCGAAGGTTTCAGAATTTCGTATAGTGGACTTACAGCAGCATTCAGCCATGCTAAGCCCCTACGAAAGGATGAACACAAGATGAACATTCTGTATTCAGGAACAGAGCCTGTACAGCACCTAGCGATGCCCATTATCGTAGATAAAGGAGCATTTGCTACAATTCGTGAGGCCGCATTTGCGGAGCAGGAAATCGATTGGTGGGACGAGTCCAATCCACAAGCGCTTCACTGCACGCAATGCTTTGCTGCGGTCGAGCTGCGCAGCCACCTTTGCCTGTTAACCGGAGTGGATGAACAGGATGAACGTTATTTCCCGCTGCGCGACACCGATGAGCTTGAGGACATGGAGCCGCTTCAATGCGACGGCATCCTTGTCGGAACACCGGCAAGCAGCCGATTTGCCCAGCAGCTTTGGGACCATCACGAGCTGGCGCGGCGCTACGAATGGGACAGCCTTTCCGCTGAAGGCTTCTGTGCGGTAACGGTCAACAACCAAGGCGGCAAGCTGCTTCTACTAGCCGGCCGGGACCGTGTCGGCACCTTGTATGCGGTGTATGCTTTTCTGGAAACGCTCGGCTTCCGCTGGTTCGGACTCGGCGAGCAGGGCATGGTGGTACCTGCCTCGGTGAATTTCACCCTGCCGGACACAGATATATGCGAGGCCCCGCGCTTTCGGACAAGGGGCTGCTACAGTGAGCATATCGATGACTCCTCGGCGGACCTGACCAACTGGATGGCGCGCAACCGCGTCAATTTTGTATTTCTCGATCGCATACACAATCCTCACGCATTGAAAAAACGGGGTATTCGCCTTTGCGCCGGAGGCCATAACATCCTATCAAGATTTTTGAACCCGCATGCCCCCTATCCATACCCTCCGTCTCATGGGCCCGGTCATTCCACTGCCATAATCGACAGCCGACCGACTTATTTTGAAGCCCATCCTGAGTGGTTCGGGCTGGTCAACGGTGAGCGCAGCGCCAATGTCGGCGCAGGCGACCGTGAAGGCTATGGGGACAACTATTGTACCACCAATGCCGATGCCACCGACGAGCTGTGCAGCAATGTGGTAGAGGATCTCATATCCGGTGACTGGAAGCAGGTTGATTACTTAAACTTCTGGATGCTGGATAACGGACAATGGTGCTCCTGTGAGCAGTGCGAAACGACAGGCAACTATGCGTACAAAATGATTCTCGTCACCCATCGACTGCGCCAGTTTATCCGTCAGGCCATCATGGACGGGCGGTTGAAGCGGGATGTGAAGATTTTGTTCCCCGTCTACCACGAGACGCTGCCCGCACCGGACCGACCATTGCCGGAAGATTACGATTATGCCAGCTGTTACCCAACTTATTTTCCAATTGAGCGCTGTTATGTCCACCGTCTGGACGATGCAGTATGCACCGAAACCAATGCGGATTTAATGAGCACGTATCGCCCCTGGACAACCGATCTGAACCGGCATTACCGCGGTGAGCTGTATATCGGCGAATATTACAATGTGGGAGCCTTCGCCACGATTCCGGTTCCGTTCATGACGATCATGAAGCAGGACATCCCATTTTATTACCGGACCGGTATCCGACACTTTCATTACATGCACATGTCCGACCAAAAATGGGGTACCCTGACTCTCACCAACTACCAGCTGTATAGAATGCTGTGGAATCCAGAGCTGAATGTAGAAGCACTGCTTGATGATTACTTCACTCAGTATTATGGAGAAGTCGCAAGGGAGATGCGCCATTTCTATGAATCATTGGAGACCGCGATGCGCAATGCCAAGTTCCTGAAGCATTATCAATACCTCGGAGACCGGCGTCTATCGCTCGCAGCTCTGTTGAATCAGGATGCAGAAATCCTGTTTCCGCTTAAACACATGCAGTACGAGCAGCAGTCAGATGATCCTAACGCAGGCATCAGCCTTGTGCAAACGATGGATCTGCTGGCCTACTGCCGCAAGCTGATAGACGATGCACTGCTTCATGCTAAGAAAGACGAGGTTATAACGCGGCTTCTGGAGGACGAGATGCGATTCACCTATCTCGAAGACATGACCCATTACCTCTACTATATGGTGCGGACGAACAGGTTCAAATGGTCCGGACGCCACAAGCTGGCGAAGCGCAGCTTCACTCATGCGCGGCACTATGCCAAGAGATTGGAGCACAACACGGAAGCGACCAAGCCTACTGGCCGATTCAAGCTGTATGATAATGCGTTGAAGGCGAGCTGGTGCGAGGACGCTTACCGGAATTACATGCAACTGTTCGGTAATGGTACAGAGGATTAAATGCGAATGCGACTGACCAGCGAGATAAGACGAGTGAGTGACACAGTCCCCACATAAGAATGAATAAAGCTCCAAAACCACTATGAAGGTGGATTTGGAGCTTTATTTGACTATTTCAAAGTATCTTGTCCGTACGCTCATAAGCCGTCTTGTAAATAGCTTTGATTTTATCCAGACCCAGCTTATTTTGCTCGGCAACAAATTGATCCCATTCCGCCATTTTTCTTTCACCCAGAATGAATTTGGATAAATTCTCGTCCCTGCTTTTTTCCAGCGCTTTACCGGTTGTCGAAATGATTTCAAGCTCATTTTCATTGAATGATGGCTTCGGTCTATACTCGGAATCATATTTACGCGCTTCCGGGTAAGCCGCTTGCAGCTCCTTGGAGGAAAGGGACAGATGCGCGTCATAATCAATCCATTGGTAGGTGCCATAAGTAGCCAATCCGGTTTTCTTACGCAGATCGGTTACATCGACAAAGTCGGCTTTCATTTTCTTTGTGCCGTTTTCTACCGTGTACGATTCACCTTCTTTGCCCCAGCTTGCCATCGTTTTGCCTTCCTCGGAGTAGAAGAAATCCATGAATTTCATAATATCCTTCACATCCTTGGCCTTCGAGGCAATGACGAAGCCTCCGGTGACTGTGTGCGTATAAGCGTTCTGCTGCTTGCCGTTCGCTCCCCCAGCAGGCGGTGCCATCAAGGCTACCGTAAACTGCGGATTTTCTTTGCGCATCGCCAGATTGAAGAAGTCGATCCGTCCGATATAATCCACGGTGATAAAGGACTTGGAACCGGCCATCATATCCTGCCATTGCTTCGTTTCAAGCGTAAGAAAATCCGGTGGAATCAGCCCATCCTTGTAAAATTTGTTCATATACTCGATCATCGTCTTGAATTCGTTCTCCGTCGGGCCGTAGCGAACATCCTTTTTCGCCTTGTCGTAGAAGAAATCATCATGCGTGCCAAAGCCAGGGGCCATATATTTCAGGATCTGCAGACGGTTTCCGCCGATTCTGAAGGAGAGCGGGTAGCTGTCCGGGTACTTCGCTTTTAATTGCTTCAATACCTCATATAACTCATCGTAAGTCGCCGGAGCTTTAAGCCCCTCCTTTTTGAAAATATCATCGCGGTCCATCCAGATTGTCCGGTTCGTCTCACCAAAGCCCTCGTTCGGGAACTGATACATCTTGCCGTCAGCCGCAATCGCTTCCTTTGTAATATCCGGATATTTCTCCATCCACTTTTTGAAATTCGGCATTTGGTCCTTATAATCCAGAATATTGACGAACGCGCCCTGCTGGCCGAATTTATTCGCCTGCTGCAGATCCTTAACGATCATCAGGTCGGGAATTTGACCGGAAGCAACGGCCAGATTAACAGCTTCATCCGTCTTGCCAGGTGGCGTGCGCACATCCAGAGTTACACCCGTTTTCTCCTCGATCCACTTCCAGGCCGGCCAGTCCTTGCTATAAGGCCAGCTTGGATTGGACTCCGTGAGCATGGTGAACGTTTTTTTGACAGGAGGGCTGTTAGGAACCGCAGCTTGTGGGGTTTCTTTCGTTTCACCACCAGAAGCACATCCGGTAACCAGCGATAATCCTACAACCGACGACAACAAGATTGAACCCTTTTTACTCATGCGTCTCACCTCATTCATATGATTATACTCTTTAAGAGCGTGTCTCCAAAGTTCATACAGATTTGATGCATATGGCCTTGTCCTGCTGCTCAGCCCTTCACAGCACCAATTAGAGCCCCTTTGACGAAATACTTTTGCAGAAACGGGTAAATCATCAGAATCGGTAAGGTTGCCACCATAATAACGGTATACTTCAGGGACTCCTCGACAATCACGTTATCACCGCCAATTCCGGTAGACTCCCCATAGCCGCTGGCGCCTGCCAGCACGATACTTCGCAGCACGACCTGAAGCGGGAACAGTTTCTCATCGGTCAGATACAGAAACGGCAGGGTAAAGTTATTCCACAGCGCGACTGCATAATACAACCCGATTGTCGCAAAAGCCGCTTGGGATAAAGGAATGACAATTCTGATAAAAATTCCAAAGTCGGTCAGTCCGTCCATTGTCCCGGATTCCTCAAGCTCGACCGGAACATTCTGGAAGAAAGTGCGCATAACCAGCAGGTTAAATGAGTTGACGGCTCCCGGCAGCACCATTGCCCACAACGTGTCCATCAAACCAAAGCTTTTGACAACGAGAAACGTCGGGATCATTCCCCCGCTGAAAAACATCGTAAAAATAATGATCAAGGTGAATCCCTTATGAAATACCATCCTTTTCTTGGATAAAGAGTACGCCCCCATTGCCGTAATGACCAATGAAATCAAGGTACCTAACACTACATAGAGGATCGTATTGCCGTAGGCGCGCATAATCCTCGGATCACTCAGCACCATTGTATACATATCAAAGTTCAGTCCCTTGGGGAATAGCGTGACCTCGCCGCGGAGCACGAAAATATCCTTACTGAGTGAAATCGACAGCATGTACCAGAACGGATAGATGGTGACAACAGCTACAAACAGCAGGATCACCACGTTAACAGCGGAAAACAAACTCCATTTTTTCTTCAACTCATCTCACCTACCATAGGCTGTTTTCTGAAAGCTTGCGGCTCACATAATTGGCCGAAATGATGAATACCAAACTTACCAAACCCGTGAATAAATCGATTGCGGCGGCGTAGCTGAAATTGGAATTAGTCAAACCGACTCTGTATACATAGGTACTGATAATATCAGCGGTTTCATAGGTAGCCGGATTGGACAGCAGGAATACTTTCTCAAACCCGATTTCCAGCACCTTGCCCACATTCAATATAAACACAATCGTAATCGCCGGCATAATGCCAGGCAGCGTTACATGAATCAATTTATGAAACCGATTCGCTCCATCGATATCCGAAGCTTCATACAATTGCGGGTCTATGGCCGTTAATGCCGCTAAATAAATAATCGTTTCCCACCCAAAATGCTGCCACACATCCGAGGACACGTAGATTGTACGAAACCAGCCCGGATTCACGAGGAAGTTAATCATGTCGAAGCCGGAAGCCTTGATCAACTGATTAACCAGGCCTGAGGTCGGAGACAGGAACAAAACCACCATACTGGCGACAACGACATTGGATATAAAATGGGGCAGGTAGCTCGCCGTCTGCACAAATCTTTTGAAGGCTGCATGTTTCATTTCGTTCAACAGTAGAGCAAGCGTAATCGGAACGGCAAATCCGAACAGCAGCTTATATACGCCAAGTAAAATCGTGTTTCTCATGAGAATGAAAAAATCGGGATTTTCAAAAAACATCAAATAATATTTGAAACCCACCCAGCTGCTTTCCCATATGCCCCGGTACAAATTGTAGTTTTTGAATGAAATCACAATTCCAAATATCGGCAGGTACTTAAATAAGAGGTAATACAATAGACAAGGTAAAAACATCCAGATCAAATATTTGCTGCTGCGCCACTTTCGTTTGAGAACCGTAAACCGGCTTGTGCGCTTCTCGACAAATTGCGAACCCGCATCGCCAGTCACAAAACGGGATTGCATAAGCGTAACCTCCTTCTAAAAGCGATTGTCCATGTACACGATCTTCATGATGCTTGTGTGACCTAAGCTCGCGACGTCTGGTATTGATCTCATCATATCGAGAGTCCCGATGCCGGGCTACCTCCACGTTTTTATGTCTTGTTCCTTTTTTGGACCCGCTGAAAAATGGTGATTACCTAGAAAACGGAATATGGCGAGTTTACCGTGTGGCTGTGCTTATGAACGATACCAAACAGCCCGCTTCACTCTTTTGAGTGAACGGGCTGTGCTGAGTTTATGTAGCTTCTTGTAGGCTGCTTTCTGTCTCTACCTGACCTGATCCATGCATGTTTTCAAGATCAACAGGTTACAGTAACAAGTGATTGTACAATAGAGGAGGTTTACTCATGGACGATACGCATGATTTTGTAGAGAAAGTACACGACACACAGAAAAAAGCCGAGGCTAATAAAAGACATCAAGGTAAAGGAACCCCAGGCGACAAGCTGCCCAATAAGCAGCACAGTACCAATAAGTAATTACAGCCAAAGAGGCTTTTCCTTTAGCAGCCAACACTGCTTAGGGGAAAGCCTCCTTGTATGTTATGTATATACAGCAAGTCGCAAGTTCCGCCTACACCATCCACCCGTGGAACAGGCTTCATAATAACTCGCTTCCCTTGCCCTTGCTCAGTCTACTTGCGACCGTAATCGGCTTTGATCTCTCCCCACGCCTTCGTATCCCACTTGAGAATCGGATTGCTGTAGGTGTTTGAATGCAGCCAATTGAGAGCACGGTCGACAAGCGTCCAAATTTCCTCGGTTGAGGCGTCGCGCGGCAATGTCGTAGCAACAGCCTTTTTACGAATCCAGCTCATCGCTGTCATCGAATCACTGTACACCGTCATCGAGCTGCCCTGCTGCTTGAGATAGGCCAGTGCATGGACAATCGCCAAAAATTCACCCAGATTATTCGTACCCTTGGCAATCGGCGGGTGCTCGAAGATGACCTCACCGGTTCTTGTGCTTACTCCTTTGTACTCAACAATACCCGGATTGCCCTTACTGCCCACATCTACAGATATACTGTCGAGCACGACCTGTTGAGGCAGTTTCCCTCCGGCTGCCTTATCTCCGCTGGGTGAGCCTGTGCCACCTGAGGCACCTGACTTGCCCTTCCAGCTTGTCGAACCCGTACTGGTACCGACCGCTGCTTTGGCCGCCGCAAAGGACGACTTCCAGCCTCGGGCCAACGCAGCCTGAGCCTCAGCCGAGCTCTCATAGGCTTTAAACTTGGCTTGCGGATAGCCATTCGTTTGCTGCTGGCACTCTGCCCAGGTTTCGTAAATACCCGGTACTTTCCCTTCCCATACTACATAATATTTTTGCTTGGCCACAGAATTGCTCACCTTCTAACAAGGATAATATAAAGACCGCCTGTATTTCAATTTCCTGCTAACCTTGATAATTTTTGAAAAAATCGATGAAATAGGCCCCATATTTGAAAAATTTAGCTTCCCCGACACCTTTGATTTTCAGCATAGCCGCCGGATTCGTCGGTTTGATTCCACACATTTCCCGAAGCGTGCTGTCGGGAAATACGATATAAGGCGGAATGCCCTCCCGCTTCGCAATCGTCATGCGCAGCTGCCGCAGCTCGTCGAACAGGTCAGCCTCGACCTCGCGGGCCACAGGCGCCTGCCGAATGCGCATTTTCTGCTCGACCCGCTCCTCGCCCGCCAAGACAGCCTGTGCTCTGGCGTGCAGCCGCAGTACAGGGAATTTGCCATCGGTAATGAGCAAATAGCCCTCAGCCACAAGCAACTGGATCAGATCGACGATTTCTTTTTCCGTGCGTTCCTTCAGCAGTCCGTAGGTCGTCAGGCTATCGAAGCCCATCTCCAGCACCTTCTTATTACGCGAGCCTTTCAGCACCGATGCCACCGTTGTCGCACCGAAGCGTTCCTTCATCCGCCGCACACAGGAAAATATTTTTTGCGCTTCGATCGTGATATCCGTCATCTGCCGCTCGGTACTGCAGGAGCTGCACCGACCACAATCCTCGCCATCATCACCGAAGTAACGCACAATGTAGCGCTGGAGGCATTGCGAGGTATGACAGTAATCCGCCATCTGCTGCAGCCGACGATACTCCTGTGCCTGCCGCTCCGGGTCCCCAATCGACTGCTCAATCAAAAATTTCTGAATGTGGATGTCCTGCGGGCTGAAGAGCAGCATGCACTCACTCGGCTCACCATCCCGTCCGGCACGTCCAGCTTCCTGGTAATAAGCCTCCATATTTTTCGGCATATTATAATGGATGACATAACGCACGTTCGATTTATCAATACCCATCCCGAATGCGTTACTGGCTACCATCACACGTATTTCATCATACAGGAACTGCTCCTGGGCTTCGGCGCGTTCTTTATCCGTCATCCCTGCATGGTATTTACCAACCGGAATGCGCTGCTTGCGCAGCAGCTCGTACAAATTGTCAACTTCCTTGCGTGTAGCCGCATAAATAATGCCGACTTCATCCTCATGCTCACGTATATAGCTGAGCATCACATCCCGCTTGTTCTCACCCTTAATAACCGACAAAGCCAAATTTTCCCGCGCAAATCCGGTCACGAACACTTCCGGCGCACGCAGCTGCAGATGCTTGACGATGTCTTCACGAACCTGATCTGTAGCCGTAGCTGTAAAAGCAGCTACAATCGGTCGCTTCGGCAGCAGTGTAACCAGCCGGCTGATCGCCATATAGCTCGGTCGGAAATCATGCCCCCATTGCGAGACACAGTGCGCCTCATCAATGGCGACCATCGGCACCTCCAGATTGGCCAGCAGCTCGATGAAACGCTCCGACTCCAGCCGCTCCGGCGCCACATACAGCAGCTTGTACTCACCAAGCCGTGCCTTGCGAATACGCAGCTCCACCTGGGCATATGAAAGCGAGCTGTTGATGTAAGCTGCAGACACCCCGATGCTATCCAGCCCGTCCACCTGATCCTTCATCAATGAAATCAACGGTGACACGACAATCGTTGTCCCCTCAAGGAGCATCGCCGGAACCTGATAGCAGATTGACTTCCCGCCACCTGTGGGCATAATACCAAGCGTATCCTGTCTGTTTAAAATACTTGAAATCACTTGTTTTTGTCCGTCACGGAAGGATCCGTAGCCGTAATAAGTCTTCAGCAGCGTTTCCGCCTGCTCCATCGTGCCTATCACATCATGCTCCCCCTTGCTAAATAAGCGCTTGAATCGTTCCCTGCTCACCCACAGGTATCCGATTCCTGAAACTACCAGAAGCTATCCAGATTCGCTTTGCTTCGGCATATTCTGTTCGAATTGGCTCTACTCCGTCCACACGCATCTGTTATATAGAATGAGCTCCGTCTACTGGGCTTGTCCTGAATTGCAGCGCACGTCTGGATACGATGGGCTCTCCATCCCATAGCACTTCGGTCTTGGCCTTGCGGCTCAACACCTCCGGCTCCTCCAGCAGAACGAGAAAATTTTTGGTTGGCAGCTCACCCAACCCGTGCTTTGCTGACAGCTTATCCAGGTAAGGCCGCATGTCCTCGTGCTGACCCGACATATTGCCGCCTATTTCCGAGAACGCGTACAAGGCGCTGGCTACCGACACTCTTTTGACACGATAACGCTCGACCGCCCGTAAAAAGAAATCCCAATCCCAATAATGATACATCTCCACGTCGAACATTCCCAAGCGCTCATGCAGCTCTGCGCGATACAGACAACCTGACGAAACAAACGTTGAAAATCTGCGCATTGCCGCTACATCGTGCTCATAGGCAAACACGAATCGCTCTGTCGCCCGCCTTGTGTGCCCCTCCACTCTATAATCGAAAATTTCCACATCCGAATAGACCATATCAGAGCCTTCAATTTCCTTCATCATCCGCTCAATATGCGTCGGCAGCAGCAGGTCGTCATCGTCACACAGCATAATATATTCACCACGCACTAGCGTAAGACCGCGGTTACGGGCATGGACATGCTTGGAATTGCACTCCATATTGACGATATTCAGTTCTAGCTCCGGGTAAAGCGTTCGCAGAAAATCAACCGGCTCCCCGGCATCGTTCACGATAATAATTTGCAAATGACGATACGTCTGTCTCCACAAGGACTCTATCAGCTCACTCACGAAATCCGCTCGATTATACGTCGGAATAATGACAGAAACGAGAGGCGATCCTCCTGTAGGTTGCTGCCTGTCCATCTCTTCCATCCTACCTGTCTCCTCCCCAAATGTTACAATTCCATACAAAGCCGCTACTCCCAAGATACCAAAAAATCAGCGAAAAGGGAAACCATTCACACTCTCATCCGTATTATGACTATTTAAACCAAAAGGATTTGTGTCACTTGTGTCGAATTGTGTTTAGATGTATAAATAGGTGTACGGGAGGATTTATAGGATGACATGGAAACCGATTTACGATAGTGAACAGTTGTCTCTGATTGTGGACGATGTCAAGCAAGTAGCTATGCTCGAGGTAAACAGCGGTGGATACGTCCCGCATTATATAACATTTCACTGGAACGAGCAGGAGCTGGCCGAGATCATCCAGGCTCTTCAGAACGCCCAGCAGGAGCTCAAGGGCAATCATGCATAAATCCGAACCGTACAGCGGCAGCTAGAAAATGAACTTAAAGATTCAGTCAGGAGGTTTACCGTGATGCTTAGATTGAAAAATGTACAATGGATATCAATAGGCCTATGTCTGTGCATGTTGCTGATTACTCCCTTGTCGGCTAGTGCTCAGGACAACCCTCAGATCCCCATCTATATATCGCAGGAAAAACAGCAGTGGGAACAACAACCTTTTATTATACAAGGCAATACCATGGTGCCGATGCGCGTCTTGTTTGAAAAGCTTGGCTTTACTGTATCGTGGGATAATGACAAACAAATGGCAACAGCAACCAAGGGTGGACTCACCATTATATTGACTATTAATAAAGCAACGGCAGTCGTCAATAAAACGACTTATTTCCTTGAGGTGTCACCGGTTATTCGTGATGGCAGCACCTTCATGCCCTTGCGATTTGTAAGTGAAGCCGCAGGAGCTGATGTGGCCTGGGATGAAACCGAACGCTCCGTGCAAATCAGCTTTGATAACGTACCGCAAAAGAGGATACGCAAGCTGATCGATAATGTCACGCAAAGCAGCAGCTTCGTTCAAAGCGTCGTCACCCTTACCGGCGGTGATGGAATCAAAAAGAACGACATGGTCATTAAGGATATCGTCATGAACGGAGATAATACCTCCGCCAAAATCAAGTTCGAGGCCGGGTTCACCGTATCCAAAGCGATCAAATCGACAAGCGGCATTACCATCTCTCCTGCCGAATCTGTCGTCTATGAGTTCACCTGTGATGTATTCAAAGACGCCTATGATCAATGGATTCTGCAGACCCAACCCGATGCCATGCCTTATGAGCTAAAAGAAAAGAAGCCCTTTATGCAATAAGCGGCTTATCTCAGCATAAACAAGGCACCTCAGATGATTAACGTCTGGGGTGCCTTGTTGCATGTTCGGCTTATTAGCTGCGGCGCAGCTTCATGTCCTGATACGATTCCCAGGCTACCGCGATCAGTCTATACAGGAGATAACTGCCCAGATAAGCACCGCAGGCCAAAAAGCGTACATCGGCAAACAGTTTATGGATCGTCGTCATCATGACCTCCTGATCCCGATTAATTTCATAAATCTTCACAGCGGCCATAATCCCGAACACCCAACTGCTAACGATAGCCAGCCAATCGAAGCCAAGCCCGACTCCGTTACCGCGATTCCATTTGGCTGCCGAGAACATAAATATCGGGATCACAATGACTGCTGCTCCAATTGCAAACGTCATAATCAATCCACCTCCACCTGTTCAGTATCGGATTATACGGTACAATTATACGAACACAGCCACACTTATAAGAATGCGGTTCTCGCACGTTGTGGTGAAAAAAAGCGAGCCAAGAGGCCCGCTTTCATTGCTGATAAATATGAGTATGAGTTCTATAAAGCCTATGGAGCCAGCAAACGAATAACTTTACCCTCTTCAGCAAGGTCCACTGTCCAGCCTATCACCTCTGCGAAGATCTGAACAGGAACTACAAGTCTGTCACCTTGAAGTGTCAATGGAGCGCTCGCAACTTTCTTGGTGCTGTTGTGAATTACAAAGTCGGAGCCCAGAGAAAACGTTGCGCTGTTGCCATTCCAGGCCACCGTTGCGGAACGATCAGCCTCATTCCAGATTAATGTGGCACCCACTGCATCAACAGCATATCGAAGTGGAATGTACGTATAGTTTTCTTTTCTTAGAGGAGTTACATCCATCGTTAGCTTGTGTCCATTTACATCCAGCTCGGTGCTGTTGATGGTAAAGGTTACTACGCTATTGGTAACGATCGGCGGCTGCACCTGCGGAAACATAGCCGGTAATTGAGCAGCAATGCCGATTGCCAGAGCATCAGCTGTTTTGAACATATGTGTATAAGCCATGTCTACATTGGGATAAGTAAAGGAATAATCATTTTTGGCATACGTATCAAAGACCGTCAACAAAAAATTATTATGCTCTTTCAAGCTTTTGCTGATGTCAGCTTCAAGAAAAAAGTCCGGGTTCGCTTTTGCAAAAAATTGCGCTTGAGATTCACGATATACATCCAGGTTATCCATTGCTTTCTTCGCACTCAGATAATCCTTAGCTGCTGTTGCTTTTACGTAATCAAAGAGGTAGCCAATGTGCGAAGCCCAGAGCGGTTTGAACTCATCTGCTACACCTTGACCGTATACGACAGCGATTGCTGCAGTTAAATCATCCGTATTTTGCCCAAGTGCAGCTACAACCTGATCAAAATCCGGCTTGCCGTCAATTCCTTTTTGCATCGCCACAATCGCCAGTAATGCATGCTCGCCTAACACTTGGCCCAGTGTGCCACGAAGATCCACCGTTGTCGATTGAATAGAGGAATTTGAAAACCTGTCAGGGTACTGGGTAGCCATACCAATAGCTAGCACATCCGCGGTCTCATACATATGGCTATAAGCCATACGTGCCTTGGTGTAAGCATCAGCATAATCCTTGTTCACGTAAGCATTAAATGATTCGATCAGGTGACCGATGTGCATGTTCAAGCTTTCCTCAATAGCTGGCGCTTTAAAATTGTCCGGGTTGGCGACTGCGAAGAAAGCGGCTTGCTTGACACGATAGTCATCAAGCTTCGCCACAGCTGCTGCACGACCAGCTTCATCTTTAATGGCTGTAGCGTTTACATATTCAATCAGATAGCCGATATGAGAGCTCCAGATCGATTTAAACGTCACTCCGGCATCCGGACCGTATACCGATGCAATAGCCGCAGCCAGCTGATCTGTGTTTTTGCTAAGAAGATTGGCTGTATCGCTGTAATCAACTGCTTTGTCATAATTTTTTTGCATGGCAAGTACAGCTAGCAAGGCATGCTCCCCAAGTAGTTGTCCAAGGCCTACACGCAGATCAGAAGCAGCTGTAATGGAATTGCTGGCAGGTGCTGGTGCTGCTCCAGCCACCAAGGTTGGGAGCATAAGGGCCATACAGAGTACGAGCAACGCAAATTTGGTTTTCAAAAGCTTCATCAATAACACATCTCCTTTAATTCTCTTTATAGTTGTAATCCCTTCGTTGGCACCGCATTTTACATCGTTCCACCGCATAATGAAGCCCAATACTTCATTATGAACAGAACAATGCCCTGTTCATCCGACGGCAGCGGAAAGCTTGCATCACTCCAAATGAGCGCTGCTCCACCAACCCCCTCCACTTTTGTATGCCATTGCTTATGTATGTATACCAACTGCCATAAAATAGCCAGTTAGCAATGATTACCCATTCAAATCAGGTTTGAAGCATCTACCCTTAATGATCTCCACGGATCGGTAAATATAAAGTAAAGGCACTTCCTTCACTTTCCCTGCTGTCCACAGTTAAATTACCACCAAGCAGCTCTGTCATCGCACGGCTGATCGACAGCCCTAAACCTGTGCCTCCATACTTACGGCTGATAGAACCATCTGCCTGCTGAAACGCTTCGAAGATTGCCGCCTGCATGCTTTCCTTAATCCCGATCCCCGTATCGCAAATGGTAAAAGCGATCCATTCTCCGGCTGTATCATCATTCTTGCATACTGCCTTACGAATATCCAGCAGCACACGCCCTTCCGAAGTGAATTTAAAGGCATTGGACAGCAGGTTACGCAGAATTTGCTGTAAACGCATTGCATCCGTTCGAATGACTGCCGGGACATCAGGTGCCATATAGATAATAAAATCAAGCCCCTTTTGCTCAGCAATATGGCGGAAATGGAATTGCAGCACGTGCGCAATCTCGCTGACGATCACATCCTCTGATACAATCTCCAGCCGGCCTGCTTCCACCCTGGATAAGTCCAGAATGTCATCAATCAGCTGCAGCAGCTCCTGTCCGGAGCCATTAATGATCTCAGCATAATCGGCGGTTTCATGCTCCTCTTTACGTTTTTCCTCATCACGTATCATCTGGGATAAAGAAATAATGCTATTCAGCGGTGTTCTCAGCTCGTGTGACATGTTAACCAGAAACTCCGATTTGTATTGAGAAGCCAGCAGCAGCTGTTTGGCCTTTTGCTCTACCTCCTTACGCGTGTCCAGCAATTCGTCCGTCTGCCTTTGAAGCGCCGAATGTGCGACCTGAATGTCTACCACTCTGCGCCTTTCAACCTGAAAATCATACAGCATAAACGCAAAAAAGAAGCTTAAAAGCAAGCTGATCGGAAAAGTAACTGGAAATGTAACCGAGAAATATTGAAAGGCCGGTATGACACCCAATATCCCAATGTTGATGCAATATACCAAATTAACCGTAATAATCACGATCATCATCTTCGTTATGTAGCTCCAGCGCACTCGCTTTAATACGATATTCAGCAGCATGCACAGCAGACCCAGGATCAGAATGTTCCAGAAACCAGCACAGGCCGCATCGCTGATCCCGAAGGACAGTCTGGCAACTCCAATTCCGGCACCAATGATTAGCAGCGTCACAGGCTGAGAATAAGCCAGCGTGCATATGATAAGAGGCATAAATCGTAAATCGAATATGATGTCTTGTCCGATATTAAGTCCAAACATCATTGTTGCCCACCCGGCTCCGATAGCGGCGAGCACAGACAGCCCATATTTTAAAGATCCCGAAGCTTCCACAAGCACATATTTATGAACAAGCATCGCCATATAAGCAAGCGTCGTGAGTATACAAATATTAATAAAAAATACCTTGGTAAATTCCATTCTTTCCTGTAACCTCCATCATTTATGAATATACCATTACCCAGTATACCATATAGAAGCTCGGATGCCTCTACCTGCTGCATCGTCTGACATAGCCACTCGTGCTTGCTTTCCCGGATGCTGTCTGTTAGGATAAACAGGAACATACATTCCCATTTATTGAGGTGATTGACTAATATGTCTACAACCAAACCTCCCAAAGTACGCTATGAGCCGATGCAGGCCAAAACCATACTCAATCCGGTTAAAGCTCCCTCGATGCCTTTTGACTGGTCCATTAATCCGTATCGCGGCTGCCAGCATGGGTGCAGCTTTTGCTATGCGCGCTCAACCCATTCATTTCTCGGTATTGCAGCAGATGACTCATTTCAGAACCATATCTTTATGAAATCGGATGCACCCGCCGTGCTCAGAGCACAAATAAAAAAACGCTTGCGCGGCGGCAAACGTATCGTCAATTGGGAGCCGATTGCTATCGGCACAGCCACAGATCCTTATCAGCAGATCGAAAGCAAGGCTATGCTGACTCGTGGCTGTCTGGAGGTATTGGCCGAGTTTCAAATTCCTGTCTCGATCACTACACGCTCTCCACTAATTCTAAGGGATCTGGATCTCCTGCGGAAGCTCCCCATCATCTCAATTAATATCAGTATCAGTA
The DNA here is from genome assembly GCF_001956045.1 of Paenibacillus sp. FSL H7-0331. The sequence continues at coordinate 99,182 of NZ_MRTH01000007.1, forward strand.
CGTTGAATAACACGGTCTGGAGGCAATTTGAACCGTCCACGCCTTCTCCCGCCAAACGTCTGGACACAGTCGAAAAGCTCACTGCCGAGGGGATACCGACAGGCGTATTCATCGCACCAATCCTGCCCTATATAACGGATAGTGAAGCCGATTTGCAAAAGCTGATTGCTGCCGCAGCACAAGCAGGAGCCCAGTTCATCATGCCATCCTATTTACGCTTAAGCACTTCGCCAGTCAAGGTATGGTTCTTCCAAGCACTCCGGCAGCATTATCCTCAGCTGACCGAACGCTACGCGCAGCTGTATCATAGCACCGCTTACGCACCCTCCTCCTACCGGGAGCCGATAATGAGTAAGATCGATGCCTGCCTGCTGCAGCACAAGATGACCAATCACAAGTACATGGCGACCACAACCCAAGCTCCGAGCGTTTCCGCTGAAGCTATTGCTAGTACAGAACCTGTTCAATTGACGTTATTTTGAATGCAAAAAGAGATGGCGGTTACATCTGACGAGCGATTAAATTTCGGCTTTACGCTTTGAATTTGTTTGTAAAATTTGTTCAGAGAATACACCTTTATAGATTTCATCATCCAAAAATTTTAATATATTTTTCAGTTCTTTTTTATCATTGGGGAAATGGATTTTGTTTTTAACAGCGGTGATGGTCAACCCGAATGCCTGCGCCTTATGTTTAATTTCCGTTACCTTATATTTATCAAGAATGCGCGATTCATCAATAATGGCAATTTTCCTTCGTACCCAGGAATCCGCGTTTATTTTAAAGATACTGGCATCCTCGATGTTGATTTTCGAATGCTTCATAAAGCTCTCCACATCCGTATCTGTCGCTTCGCGGAAGTATTCGGAGAGGTCAAACACCTGACGGGCGAAGAAGAAGGATGAGAAGCGCAGCTCATCGTTGACCACGACACAATCTACAGCATCCGTAATACAAATACCGAATCGATCATCCATCGTAAATGTTTCTTTACTGTGAAACAGACTGATTCCTTTTCTCGTTGTGATGTACTGCTCCTTGCGAAATTTTTGAAAAGCAACCACAAGCTGCTCTTTTCCATTTACGACTGAATATCTGCCAGTAAAAATTGCTTTAATCACCGGCTGCTGCTTCGGATCGGGAATGAATGCGGCCACACCGATTGGGTCCTTCAAGGCCTGAACAATTTGTGGACTCAGCTTAAATCCGGGAATCACGAGCATTTCATCATATTCAGGCTTGTAACCGCCATCAAAAGCAATCGGCTGCTTATGGTTAACGAATACAGTGGCGGCTTCGCTTAATAATATACCAACCTCTGTTTGGGCCTGCTGTGTAGTCTCGATGCGATAAACCTGAATGGCCTCTTCCTCCTGCTGGAGCATAACAAATAGAGACTGACCTTCGAACATTCATCTTCCCCCCGATCGATCAAGCAATAAGTATTCCGTAATCCGAATGACATTTGTCAGCTCGTCCTTATTGCGAATAGCCCTTCTGGACATTACCGTGTAGCTGCCAATACCATTCTCCGTCTCAATCTCATAAAAATGATAGCCTATAAAAAACAACAACGGATTGGCGGTTGGCGAATGGGCCAGCAGCAGAACAACTAACACGACAACAGAAATGACAAGCGACATAAAAGGATTGATTTTATCCCAGACGATACTGGTGAACGGTAATACATAGGAAAGTGCATATTGGATCATGATTTTATCATTAGGTGTGACCTTCTTAACTCTGACTGCTATGACAGCCAATCTGCTTTTCATCCTATGGAAAGAAACCAATGCCAGTACAATGAGCCATACCGCAACAAATACAAAGATGACAGGCAGCGTATACGTTGATTTGCCCAATACCCAGGCAGCGGAAAAAGCGATAAGAATGGGCGCACCGCTAGAGCAAACCCATAATGCTTTATGTACATTGCCAATCATGCGACTCCCCCTCGATAGATATGCAGCAGGAATGCTGAGACACGCTGATCCTACCTTTATATTACCATTTATTACTAGCGAGAAACACCCCTACTTGCTTGCAGAATGACCTCTCAAACCCTTGAACCATCCGCCGGATTCGTAATTGAAGCGGAAGATGCCGTATAATCATTTATATGCATAGGGCAGGTTCAAAGGGAGGTTGATCGAGAATGCGAGATTTTGCCGCACAACTGGAAAAGTATGCTGAATTGGCTTTAAAGGTAGGCTTGAATATTCACGAGGGGCAGACACTCGTTGTGTTCGCACCGATTGCCGCGGTTGATTTTGTAAGGACGATTGCCCAAAAGGCTTATCAGGCGGGAGTATGGCAGGTATTGGTGGAATGGGACGATGAGTCGCTGCGGCGCATTCGCTTTTTGCACGCAAGGGATGAGTCCTTTCAGCAATTTCCAACCTGGAAGGCAGAGGGTTTTGCCGAAATGGCCCGGCAGGACGCAGCTTTCTTAACGGTGTATGCCCCGAATCCGGAGCTGCTGAAGGATATTGACCCGGGTAAGATTGCCTTGGCCAGTAAGACGCAGATGAACGAAATGAAGGAATATCGTACGTTCTTGCAAGCGGGTAAAGTCAGTTGGTCGATCGTCTCGGTTCCAACCCCATCCTGGGCTACCAAAGTATTTCCCGAGCTGTTGCCAGATGAAGCCATCGATAAATTGTGGGGATATATTTTTCAAGCTACACGTCTCGACCGCGAGGACCCGATTAGCGCTTGGGAGGAGCATATTCGACAGCTTCAGGAGCGCATGGCTTTTTTAAATGATAAAAATTACAGAAAGCTTTATTATAAAGCTCCTGGCACCGATCTGACTATCGAGCTTCCCGAAGCGCATCAATGGGTTGCCGGCGGCATTCACAACGAGCAGGGTGCCTTCTTCGTGCCGAATTTGCCAACCGAGGAAGTCTTCACACTCCCGTTAAAAGAAGGGGTGCATGGCAAGGTAAGCAGCACGATGCCACTGAATGTCAACGGCAATCTGATTGACCGCTTTTCGCTAACCTTTGAAAAAGGCAGAATTGTCAGCTTCACCGCAGAAGAGGGCTACGAAACGCTGAAGCAATTAATCGAAACCGACGAAGGCTCGCATTTCCTTGGGGAGATAGCTCTGGTGCCGCACGGGTCGCCGATCTCCGCGATGAACGTCATTTTCTATAATACGGCATTTGACGAAAATGCCTCCTCCCACTTGGCTATCGGCAGTGCGTACCCGCTCTGTATCAAGGAAGGTACGGTGATGAGCAAGGAAGAACTTGCCCTTCATGGAGCGAACAGCAGCCTGACCCATGTCGATTTTATGATCGGCTCGGCGGAGCTTGATATTGACGGTGAAACTGCTGATGGAATTCGGGAGCCTCTATTCCGCCGCGGGGCATGGGTATAGCGAATAGAGCCGCTTTATTGGTACATGGCAGCAAAACTAGCAGCAACCACGGATTATTGGCTCTAAAAGGCCTTCCGTGGTTATTTGATGCTCCATAGGGTATCCAGTGCTTGCATTGTCATTGTCAATGCGGCTATTACACCTGACGCGCTTCCAGCCGGCGAGCCAGCAGGGACAGTGCAAAGTTGACTATAAAATACATGACAGCGGCCAATAGTAGAATCGGCACTACAAAATTGACATCCTGTCCATTAATAATTTGGGCATTGTGCATCAGCTCTCCAAGCGAAATCACAACGGCCAACGAAGTGTCCTTTAACAATGAGATAAATTGACTGACCATCGGAGGCACCATCCGCCGCAAAGCCTGAGGTAATACAATGTGCTGCAGCGTCTGTAAGTAGGTAAGACCTGATGAACGAGCCGCCTCAATTTGACCCTTATCAATCGAATTCAAACCACTGCGCACGATCTCCGAGATCATGGCAGCCTCGAACACCGTTAACGCAACTATCGCCGCATTCATCACACTTAGCTTAATTCCGATCTCCGGTAAAGCAAAAAAGGTGAAAAATATGATGAGCAGCAGCGGTAAATTACGAATGATTTCTACCACCGCTGCGGTCAGCTGAGAAATCACAGGGAGCTTCGTGTAACGAATTGTGCCTAAGAAACAGCCTATAATAAAACTGAATACAATTGCGATAAGCGCCACCTGTAAAGTGATTCCAAGCCCTGTAAGCATAAAGCGAATATGCTCCCAGGTGTAAGCACCGATAAAGTTCATTCACGTTCACCTCCAACGCATATTCATCAGCTTAATGGGACCTGGCCATTCTGCGCTCCAGGTAAGCGAGACCCAGGCTCAAAGGGATCGTAATGATCAAATAAAACAAAGCAACAAATATGTAAACACTGAAGACGACAAACGTTTTGGTGGAAATCAGATCGGCATAATACATCAAATCCAGTCCAGCGACGACGCTAAGTACCGATGAATTTTTGACCAGATTCAAAAACTGGTTGCCGATTGGAGGAATAACAATCTTCAAGGCTTGCGGCAGCACGATAAACCGCATCGTTTGTGCATAAGTCAGGCCCGAAGCACGTGCCGCCTCCGTTTGCCCTTTTGGAACCGCCTGGATCCCTGCACGGACGGCCTCAGCAATAAAGACTGCGGTATATATCGTAAGGCCCAACGTTCCGGCAACAAAACCGCTCATCGGTACACCCAGTGAGGACGGGCCCAGAAAAAATAAGAAGACAATCAGAATGAGTGGAATATTCCGGATAAATTCTACAAAGGCCGTACTGATCCAGTTGAGCGGCTTCACGGGGGATATCCGCATAACGGCCAGCAAGGTACCGAGAATAAAGCTGCCAGCCAAGGCAATCAGACTTACCTGAAGCGTATTCAAAAAACCTTCCAGATACATGTCCCAGTATTTGATCAATATGCTGAAGCTAAGGAATTTGTCCATCGTCCAACCTCCTTCCTTGATACGAAATGGAATAGGATGAACAGCCATCCATGCAGGCCGCTCATCCTATCGCCAAACAACCTTTATTTACTTGGCTTTTCACCTATCCACTGCTCATACAGCTTATCGTAGTCTCCGCTCGACTTCATTGCTTTCAAAAAGTCATTTACATAAGTAACGTAGCCCGTATCACCTTTGCGAATGGCCATCCCATAAGGCTCATCTGTAAATGTTCCACCGACTACCTGATAATTGGGATCCTGTTTCACCATGCCGTACAATATCGCATTATCGGTAGTCAGCGTGTCTCCCTGTCCGGCCTTCAAGGCCGTGAATGCATCCTGATAATTTTCAAATTCCAATACAGTTGCCTCAGGGGACTTGGCTCTAATATTATCTGTAGATGTGGAGCCCTTAACGGCCAACACCTTCACACCCTTTTTCACATCTGCCACACTTTGAATCGGACTGCCTTTTTTGACCAAAAGTGATTGTCCCGCTTTAAAGTACACATCAGAAAATTCAACCTCCTGCTTACGCTCCTCGGTAATCGTCATCGTTGCGATGATCATATCGATGTCCCCGTTTTTCAACAGAGGAATACGCGTCTTGGAGGTCACTTCCTTGAGCTCCAGCTTCGTCTCGTCACCAAGAATTTTTTTGGCTAATGCCTTGGCGATATCAATATCAAAGCCCTCTACTTTACCGCTTCCAGGGTCCTTCAAACCAAACAGCTTCGTATCATATTTGACACCCACAACCAGCTTCCCACGCTTTTGAATATCGTCGAGTGTTTTGCTGCCTGTGGATTTTGGAGCTTCACCAGCCGGAGCAGCAGGTGCAGTCGGAGTCGTTGTACCCGCACCTTGATTTGTTGGAGTATCTGTCTTCGTTCCACAGCCTGTCATTACCATCCCTGCCAAACCAAGCATTAACGTAAACGTCATCCAGCTCTTTTTCATCATCATCCATAATCCCCCTCATTCCGGTTAGTTGTGTTGGAGTAATCGACTTAGAAATAACTGCGCTCGTTCTTCTTGTGGATTGGAGAAAAATGCATCCGGCGGCGCTTCCTCCAGAATCTGTCCTTGGTCCATGAATACGACCCGGTCTGCCACTTCACGGGCAAATCCCATCTCATGGGTAACCACAACCATCGTCATCCCTTCATGGACCAAACTTTTCATAACATCCAATACTTCTCCGATCATCTCAGGGTCCAATGCTGAGGTGGGTTCGTCAAACAGCATAATTTGCGGCTTCATCGCAAGTCCTCTGGCTATCGCTACTCGCTGCTGCTGTCCACCGGACAGCTGGGATGGAAAAGAATTAGCCTTCTCGGGAATCCCCACTTTCTCCAAGTAATGCATAGCCGTTTGAAGCGCTTCTTGCTTGCTAACTCCTGCTACCTTGATCGGTGCCAAAGTAATATTATCAATGACTGTCATATGGGGGTACAAATTAAAATGCTGAAATACCATGCCGATATGACGACGCAGCTTATTAACATCTGCATGTTTGTCATGGAGTTGGGTGCCATTTACGATTAATTGCCCGTCAGTGATCGTTTCCAGACGATTGATACAGCGGAGCAGCGTGCTTTTACCTGAACCTGACGGTCCGATAACCACGACTACTTCACCTGCTTCAATCGTTAAATCAATCTGCGTCAGAACCTGAAACTTCCCATAATGCTTGTTAACCCCACGAAATTCAATCATTTTACACCCCCCAACCTTTTCTTTATGGAGCAGCTGTGTAAATCGTTTCGATACGTTCTGCCTGCTTGTGATATTTACGTTGTTTTTACTATAGCTAACAACTTATTACCACTCCATGCGATTTATGACTCACTATCCAGCTAAATTGATGTTTTCGACATCATACGCTTCCTATATTCCAGCCTAATTCATTGATGTGATTTCATTATCGCCTTGAACATTCAAATATGCAATAATTTTATGTTATTTTTACTAACTTTAATTGTTATATTAGTTAACTTTAATATGCCATCACATTTTGGACACTGTTTCCCTGTTGATCGTCCACGCCTCCCCTCTATGATTTACATAATTTATAGAGAAAGGAGTGATAGCCATGAATTATACAACAAGACGTACTGGAACAACCAGAAGTAGAAGATGCGATAACTTCTGTGCGAATGTATGCAACCAATTTAGCAGCGGTCGGAGCCGCTGTGTAAGAGATTGTCTGGCTTGTCGGCGACGCGCAGTGAAAAAACGCCATCCCCGTGTTTCACCTATCAGACAAGCTCCATGCGGCTGTAGATAATTAGAAACCAGCCCGCAGCCTTTGGTAAGAGTAGCAGCAGATTATTTGAGCTAAATATAGTAAAAAGAAAACCTCTATCGAGGCCTTTCAAAGATGAGCGACCGCGGTTCAGAGGTAGGTTTTCTTGAAACATAAGCAAAGGAGCCTATCCGTAATTCGGATAAGCTCCTTCTATTCATGAATGTATCTTAACCTAGAAACTTTCTTGAATGACTTGATGTTCAATCGGCAGGCGACCGCTAGCGCGTCCAGGAGATGCGGCTTTTCCAATGGATATAATCATGACCGGAATGTAGCGCTCAGGAATGTTGAATTCCTTAATTAACGCTTGCGGATTATATCCGCCCATCGGGACACTGTCATACCCTTTGGCTTTCGCGGCCAGCATCAGCTGCATTGCGGCAAGGGAAGCGTTGCGGATGGCTTCGTCTTTGCCAAGGGATGGATTGTTAGCATAAGCACCATTAATTTGTCCGAGCAGCATCTCACGAATTTCCGGGGTTGCATTTTCGAACACGACAGGCGCAACCAGATTAGCCTCCAAGTCGCCTAATACAACCACGTTTACTGACGCATCCGATACTTGCTGCTGGTTATAAGCGATGGGCAGCAAACGATCCTTATTAGCTTGCTCCTGAATCGTCAAAAAACGCCAATGCTGCAAATTCCATGACGATGGAGCATTGAGAGCCAGCTCAAGAATTTCATTCCATTCTGCTTCTGGAATAACAACATCACGTTGATATTTACGCACCGAGTGGCGCGAACGAATAACTTCTTCTGTAGATAGTTGTTGATCTGTTGTAGTCATGTTGAAATCACTCCTATATTTATTTATTTGAGTATAGCACTTCAACTTACATAATGTAAGTATGTTTTTAAAAGTTAACTACTCCATATTTATGCATATGAACAATCTTAGGATGCTCAGGTTGTATAAAGTACATCCTTTTATCACAACCTATTAGAGCAAATTGGAAAAAGAAGCAAAATCAGGCTTGCAAACAATAAACCATTACAGGGAGGTTGCCATTCATGGCTCCAATGAATCCATCTTATCAGCAATTTCTGCAAGATCAGCAAATGCAGCAGATGCAGCAGGCGCAGCAAGCGCAGCAAGCTTTAACCTCATCAGGTCTGAGTAACTTTACTCAACAAATCAGGCAAACCCAACAGCAGCTGATGCAAGTTCAGGACGATCTACAAAAGGCTCAATCCCAAATCGATATCCAGCTTGATGCTCAAAAAAGACGCCTGTTTGAAACCCAGCAGCGAATTGAACAAACGATTCAGCAAATGAATGGATTAATTCAAGCTTCGCAAACGAATACACAAGCACAATCGTCGTCGATGAATTTGTTTCCACAGCAATAGAGATAACCCTTAAAGAGGTTGTTCAAAAAGTCATCTTTTGATCACGCGGTTACACAGGAAGCGTATTCGGCATCGAATCTTGCAATCAGGCTCGAAGTCCGGTGCTCATTTAGGTTTGCCTAAACTCCGCTCCTCCTTCTTCACCTGCTTGCAACCTTCTCGGTGCTGAAATGTCGACTTTTTGAACACGCACTTAAAGCCACGTTAAACCGCAAATCAAAAGGCGCTTTGGAGCTAACGGCTGTCGTTAACTCCAAAGCGCCTTTTATATATCAATCAACCTGCTTAATTTTCAATCTTCATGCTCTCGTCCGTTACGGTCTGGAGCCACCTGTTTGCTGAACGACATGGGTCAGCTCGTGGGCTAACAATTCCTGTCCGCCTTGACTGCCGGGATCGTACTTCCCGTTGCCAAAAAATACGTCCTTACCTTGTGTAAAAGCCTGAGCCCCAATCGATCTGCTAATGTCTCCTGCTTCTGAGTCATGATGGATCGAAACATCTCCAAAGTCAGCCCCGAAAGCCTGTTCCATCCCCGATAAAGTATTCCCATCCATCTTGGAGCCACTGCCGCTTTTCGTTTGAATTCGCTGCTCAATGGAAGGCGTCACATCGAAGCCTTCACCTGCCGACTTCATTTGCAGCTCCTCTTCCAGCTCACCGCCTTCCGACTCCCGCTGGATCGCTCCGATCTCCGGTTTCATCTGCAACTCTTCCTCTTCCAGCTCACCGCCTTCCGACTCCCGCTGGATCGCTCCGATCTCCGGCTTCATCTGCAGCTCTTCCTCTTCCAGCTCACCGCCTTCTGACTCCCGCTGAATCGCTCCGATCTCCGGCTTCATCTGCAGCTCTTCCTCTTCCAGCTCACCGCCTTCTGATTCGCGCTGGATCGCTCCGATCTCCGGCTTCATCTGTAGCTCTTCCTCTTCCAGCTCACCGCCTTCTGATTCGCGCTGGATCGCTCCGATCTCCGGCTTCATCTGTAGCTCTTCCTCAACTTGTCCAGCAACCTGATCCGCTTCCTGCTCATACTTATCACCAACAGGGCCTACAGTCATTTTCGCCTGAATCGGCATTTTGCCCGCAGAACTACCGGCCAGCATTCTTTGCACATTACGATTTCCAATTACTTCATGCAAGCTCATCACCTCGGAAGAACCTGCTGTCGCTGAATGACTTGCTTGATCCTTAGCCGCTGCTGTCTTTTTTTGTAATGTGGCTTCCGTGCTGGATTTACTATGATGACGTGGTTGATGGGTATGCATGCTTTACCTCCTTAGAGTTTGCGAAGCAAACTAACTTCGTAAGCACAATCTATCTTATGATAAACACGCTGCTGGTTGAATACGTTAACTCAACTATACCATATTCTTGAAATGGGAGCGTATATTTCTGACTCTATTCAATCATTAGTTACTTGCCCACACACTTAATCAGCAGCATCGCAATATCGTCAGATTGTTTCGCACCTGCTGTAAACGAATCAACATCCTGCAAAATCCGCAGCATCAACGCATCCATTTCAAGATGATGCTCCGAACCCACAAGCTCCCGCAAGCGCGTCATCCCGTATTGCTGTAACTGTACATCCTCAGCCTCACTGATTCCATCTGTATACAAAAGAATTCGTTCTCCATGTTGCAGGTAGGCTGTATTGTCGCTATATTCCATATCTTCAAGCACGCCCAAGGGAAGCCCTTTAACTCCAATCAACGGCTCCAGACCTCCACCCTCACGAACCGTATAGGGGGTGCAATGGCCGCCATCGCTGTAGATTAATTCTCCAGTCACCATGTCCAGCACACCGCAAAATATCGTTGCAAACATCGCCGATTCATCCTTGTACAGCTCCCGATTAACTTCCGTTAGCAGCTGTCCGGGTGTCATATTCGCCTTCATCTTACCTTTAATAAGCGTCATTGTGACCGCCATAAACAAAGCGGCAGGAATCCCTTTATCCGATACATCTCCGAGTGTAAAAAACAGCTTCGAATCTCCAACCATAAAATAATCGTAAAAGTCACCGCCAACTTCTCTCGCCGGACGAATCATCGAACGTACACAATCCGCCATCAGCAGTTCGGAAGACGTTGGCGCATCCATGCTATCATGGACCAGACCAGCATCCGATAGAGTAGGAATCGATCTCAACGATGTCACACGCTGTGGCAGAAAGCCCAATTGAATATCACTCGCAATCCGCAGCTCGCTTTCCATCCGCTCTTTGGCTGCAACCGTATCTTTTAATGCTTGAATCGATTTCTCCAACGCCTCATACAGCATTGCGTTTTCCAAGGATATTGCGGTCGGTGATGCAATAGACTGCAGCAGCTTCAAATCTTTATCGCTAAAATGCTTCCCATTGCGTTTATTCAACACCTGAAGCACTCCGATAATCTCACCTTTATTCGTCATGGGCACACACATCAGGTTACGTGTCGGATAATCCACCCGATTGGCTACCTTCGAGGACCACCGCGAATCGCTGGCAGCATCATCGATTTTCACAGACTCACCGGACTGGGCCACCCAGCCTGCGATACCTTCACCCATCGCCAACCGGATCTCGCGAATCTGGCCACCTTTTTCCCCAAGCGCCAGCTCGAAGAACAGCTCCCCTTTTTCTGTATCGACCAGAATTACCGACGACGCCTCTGCATCCGTAACGCGGGATGTCGTATCCATAATTTTTTGCAATAGATCCTGCTTATAGATCGTTGAATTCATCTCCTGGCTGACTTCAAAAAGCTGCAAAGTGCGCGACAGCTCTCTTTCAGCCGTACGCCGCCTCCATTCAACAGCCCCCAAAGCAAGCAGCAAAACCAGGAACGCGAGCATCCAGCCATATGGTAATTCACCCATGCTTGTGTCACCTGCCTATAGGCATCCCTCTCTGCTTACTCAGATAAAGCCTGAGTCGCTTCAGCCTCAGTCGCATAAATCGAGAAAATCGCACTAAAACCCGACATATCAAACACTTCGCGAACATTGTCAGTCATTTCAATCAGTGCCAGACTGCCTTTAAGCGCCTTCATCTTCTTAGCAGCCACAAGTAATATACGCAGACCTGCGCTGCTCACATAGTCAAGCTTGGAGAGATTGAATATGAATTTCGTCCGTCCCTGTTCAACCAGCTGCACAAACGTGCCTTCCAGCACCCCCGATGTGTTGGCATCCAGTCTTCCTTCAATAGCAACAATCGCAATATCGCCCACCGTTCGTTCCGTTACATTCATGCCCCTATTTCCCTCCTAAAAGTTTTCGTAGAAAACTCGCTTCGTAAGCATTAGCTTTCAGTTTTCGTAGAAAACCTGTAACATTAGCTATCGGGTTTTCCAACCTATTTTTTTCATGTGCAGTATGTTCAACTTGTCGACTCGTTCATAAATAGCTTCATCCATGGATTCCCGGACAAAATGAATCCCCAACCCGCCAATCCTGCGCTCCTCCACAGATGCCTGAACATCCGGCGAAGGCAGCGATAGCGGATCAAATGCCATCCCATCATCCGTAATCGTCAGCTCAATATTGTCCATATCTACCCATATCGAGATCCTGATCGAATGTGCGACACTTGATTGACAGCCATATAAGATCGTATTCGTAACCAATTCATCACAGACAAGATTAAGCTGAAACAACGTCTTTGAATCAACAGACATCTGTTCTGCCCACGAGGCTAGCCAAGCTTCCAGTCGCGCAAGCTCTTCAAGATTATTTGTCAGCTCAATTTGTTGACACTCGCCGCTCACACCATCCCCTGCTTTCCATTGGGTTATGCCATCTTCATCAGCATCGATTCAAGCATACGGACACGCGCACTTGATGCATGCAGTAAGCCAATGCCAATCTCCGGATACAACCGGATCAGTCTCGCCAAGCCTTCGCCTCCCAGTGACAGCACGCGAACCTCATCAAATATCGCCTGTGCAGTAACCCCTGATACGGATTGATCCAATGCCGTACTTTCGCCAAATACCTCTTTGGCGCCCAAGACGCCAATGGTGCCCTCTCCCCCATTGCTCGTTACAAGGCTAAGTTCCACATGACCATCTACAATGAGGTATACGTTGGAATTCGTTTCCCCTTGACGCAGCAGCAGTGCCTGATCAGGAAATACCTGCTCTTGTGTAATGCCGGCAATGAGACCAAGCTCATCGACTGATACATTAGAAAATAAGGAAACCTGCTTCAAAAACAGCACCTTGTCGAGCATCGTTAACAGCTTCTTCTCATTCGGCATAACGGCTTGCTCCTCCTCACTTAACGCATGTTGTGCGATATCCCGCAGCCAGTCATCCGATCCCAGGCCAGCCTGTACAATCACAGCTCTCGGATCGGCGATTTCTCCGTGGTCTAACACGTCCGTCGAGGTCTTCAGCATATCGAGCAGAGCATAGGCAAGCTTGCGATCCCCGAGTCCTTCGGCCAATACCTCAAGGCCGTTCTCGCGAATTTCTTCGTCCTTATCCTGGACACTTTCCCGGACAACCTGAACAACTCTTTCGTCGGCCAGCTTCGCCAGAACAACCCACGCCGCATCACATATAACATCGCGAATTTCATTTAATCGCTGCTCGGCCAGCTCCGCCAAGCCTTCCATCTTAAGCTTTGCTATGGCAGCTGACAGCGCCCTGTCCTGATTGGAGCCTTGCAGACGCTGAATGCATGAGTCAACCAAGGTTTCACGGATTCGGGCCTCGTCAAGCAGATGGGCAAGTGCGGCGACACAAGCGTCCCATATAAAAGGATTCGGATACTGCAGCCCTTCCATTAGCGCGGCAATACCTTTGTCCCCCATATCGATAAGTGCCTGGATAATCGCTTTACGCATCTCTTGGTCAGCCATGGGGTACATCGGAAGCAATGAGCCGATCGCTTCATCATATTGCAGTCTGCCCAGGCACTGCGCAGCAGCTACCCGAACTGCCGGCCGTTGATCCTCCAATAACGACATGACCCAATCGCTGTAGCTCGACAAGCCTAAATCAGCAACCGTACGGCAGCCATACACGGCCCAATCCCCGCCATTATCCAACAGCTTAATAATGGCTTCATCACACGCGGAGAAGCTTTCTTCACTGCCAAGTGCATACAGCGCCTTGACCGCTTCTGCGACGACCCGGGGATGCGTATCCAACAGCTTCAGCCTAATAAAATAATGCGCCTGACTTTGCATGTGCCCGGCTCTGGCTATCAATCGAACACATTCAACCCTCACATCAACTTCTTCATCCTCCAGCAGGGAAGCCACCTGCACCAACTCCTGGATCGTTGCCTTTTGCAAGCTCATTGCACGCAGAGCAGCCACACGAATACGCGGATTATGGTCGTCAACGAGCTTGACCAGCCTTGGCAGGTAAGAGGAATCTTTCGCTTTGCCGATCAATTCAAGCGCAACCTCGCGCACATAATCATTTGGATTATGGAGATGCTCCAACACCCCCTGCAGCATTTTCGTGCTGCGCATACCTCCCAGAAAAGCAACAGCCATTTCCGAAAAATCGGCTTGAAAGGACTGCACGCTTTTGATTAATTCCTTAATATACAAGCTGCGTCCGAACCAGGCAATCACGATCAATAATAAGGCGACAATCACACCGATTATCGCAACGGAATCCAGACTTAAGATCCCTTTGGAATGCAGGAGGGAGAGCAATGCACCCAGCAATATACCGCCGGATGCCGCAATCGCTTGCGATACATAACGAATGCCATCCCTCTGATTAATCGGAAGCATTTTGAAGAACAATTGGTAGCAGGGCTCAGCCGTATAATAAAGTAAAATATAGAACAGTGCATAGGTCGCTGATACAACAGCCAGCGCGTAACCCGTACCCAGAAATAAGGCGGATAGACCGAAGCCAAACATAAACACAATCGATATAGCCAACAGCATGTTGCTCGCGCCCAGCCAATTCATTAACCGTCCAGAGAACGTCTGGAGCAGCAGCGAAGCCGAGAATTGGATCGTAATGATCAATCCATAATAAGCTGTCAAATCGCGTTCGATCGGGAACGCCTTTTCAGTGGTCGTGAAATATTGGTACTCCATTAAGAAATAAAGAGCTGGCATTAAGGTCATCAGACCTACAGCACATAGCAGAAACGGACTTTTTATCAACTGCTTATAGTAATGGCCGGATAAAGCCGATGCTTCTCCTTGGACAGCCAGTTCCTGCTTATGCAGCTGCTTGTCATCTTTAAGGGTTAAGGGGACCAGATACCTGGCTATCGCCTTACGGAAATTGAACAAACCAATCAACAGGAACAAGGGTGCCAGTATATAGACAACCTCTGTACCCGACCATCTTCCGACCTGCTGGGCAATAAAACCGGCGGTTATCCCACCTACAGTAGCAGCCCCGACGAATATTGGCATTAACCGTTTAGCCTGTTGAGTCGGGCACAGGTCAAATGCCGTACTCCACAGCAGCAGCGTCAGCTGGCGAACGACAAAGTTCGATGAAATAAACAGGATCGGATAATACCATTGGTAATCCCAACCTCCTACTTTAAAGCCAATCAGGATCATCCCATTGACTAGCAGGACCCCTGTCATCAGGAGATACATCGTTCGCATCAGCTTAGCCTTCGGCAGCTTTTCCGCCAGCTTGGCCAACAGCCAGCCCTCAAGCGGCATAATAATCGCTTCTGCAATGTACACAAATGGCAGGAATTGCACACCAAACCTTTGATTAAAAAGTGCCATAAAAGCCGTATAGCTTAATAACTCTGCAATACCGGCAAAATAAAAGACCGGCAGCATAACCCAAAGCTTACGCGAGTCCTCTGTACGCAGCCCAAGTAATCGGAATAAAGTACCAGCCACATCATCAAGTCCAATCCTATATAATCTGTCTTGCCTACCGTGTGTGATTTGCAGAGTGGGTTCGGTGCATGGCTAAAGCTTTTTCCAATAGGCAAGCCGGGCTTCACCCTCATAATAATAGTTGGGATAATTACCAATCAATTGAAATCCGAGCTTCGCGAACATGTTTTGCACGGAGGCGTATTGGGGCAGATCGCATGTATAAGTCAAGATGTAACGCCCGCTCTGCTGCTCAATAAACTCAAGCATGGTCTCATACAACTGCTTGGCAATCCCAAGGTTGCGGTATCCCTTATGTACAACCAGATAATCCCACAAATAACCGCCTGTTCTGTGTTCGTTTTCCCGTGTACTGATAACGGCGATAATTTGCTTGTGCTCATTCTCCACATACCAATGCCGATGGTTCGGAATTTGCAGACTTTCTCGCGGCCATTTGCTAAAATGCACAAGCTCCCCTGGCGTATGGTTCTGATCATCAAAAGCATCCTTGGAGAGAAAAAATTGGCTGACTCGCTCCGCGTCCCTCTCATTTTGCATGGCATGCACCTGAAATATGACCTTACTCATGATCGATTGCTCCATTCTAATAGACTAAGAGACGGACAAGGTTCCATTCCAATCCTCGGTTGTACCATTCTGGAAGTATTCATCACATAAATAGAAGTACAGCTTGGCAGCTTTATCCTGTCGATTTGCTTTGATCACCTGGAGGAATGCCTCTCTTGCGTCATAAAAACGTCCGACCTGATACAGTAATATCGCCTGCTCAAACTTTGCCTTTGTTTTTTCCTTCAACGTTCTCAGCGTATCGGGCTCACCTTGATAAACATCATACAGCTGCAGCGGCTCGTCCTTGCCCTCAATCCGGATCAGACCGAGGTTACGGTATTGGAAGCTGCTTTTGGCTTGAAGCGAGTCGATAATGTAGCTGGAAACGAGAATACTCGCACCTAACGGCTCGGTGATTTTTTCCAACACGCTCGCCAGATACACATCATCGGATATGACATTGCCCTCCAGCCGCTGCTCTTCTCCGATAATACCGAGTCGAAGCGGACCCTTATGCAGCCCTATACCCATGTCAATCGGTGCGTAATTGCAGCTGGCCCGGTGTGCATTATAAATCTCCAACTCCTTGATGATTCCGATGCCCGCCAGCAGCGCCTCGTCTGATCTCTTGGGGAACAGAGCCATAAAGCCGGCACCCTGATATTTGTTGATCATCCCATCATTATTGCGTATAAATGGACCAAAACGATTTAAATAGGAGTTCACAAAGTTAAAATTTTCCTCGGGTGTCAACCGTTTGGATAACAGATAGAAGGCGCGAATATTAACGATCAAAATGCCCATTTCCTGCTCAACCTGATCGCCCAGCTCGACATCCAGAATACTGTCCTTATCCAGAAACCTCAAAAATTGCTGGGGTACGAACCGATAATACGCTTCACTTACCCGAGTGACCTTGGCAATGTAGCTGCGAATATGTGCAGCCATCACATTAAAGCTGTCTCCCAGGTCGGCGACTTCATCCCGTGTGCGAATATCGACGACTGTCTCCCAATTTCCTTTGGAAATAGCGAGTGCCGAATTACGCAGCTTGCGTATGGAGGAAAGAATATAGTAAGAGGTCAGCAGCACAATCGCCAGCAGTACCAAAGTAATAACGGCAATCGTCTGGATAATATTGCGCAAAATCTTTTGGCGATGCTGCAAAATACCCTCCATGTTTTTACTTGTTTCAAACACACCGACAACTTTGCCAGAGCTGTTAAATATAGGACCAATCGCATACATCCAGAATCCTGTATCATCCTGCCATTGATCGGTCTCCACGGTACCGAGCTCCACGACCCTCGTGTTCTTCGGCGTTTTGGGGAACGGATTGAACATATTTACATCGTCCGCATCTTCAATCATCCGGTATATCGTACCGTTCTCGTATTTATACAGTGCTTTATAGAATCCTCCGTCATCATTGTCTCCGGTATCCTCAAAGATCGAATCCATCTTTTGACGGAATACCTTATAATCGGCGGTTTTGTAATCCAACGGTGAATTCATCCGTTCCAGCTTGTCGCCATCTATCAGATTACGACCGTTTCGCGCCAGCAAGGACAGCTCGCTCAATGTTTCGTTCTCCATTTTTTCCGTAAAATCGGTGTAAATAAAATAGGATAGCAAAATCATCGAACCGACAATGATCGGAATGAACACCATCATCTGCTTCAGCATCAAAGAAATACGACGAAGCATGATATGTAGGTAAAACAGTCTAATCGCGATGCCAAGTAGCAGCACTCCGACCAGCGCAATCGCCCAAATCAACCATTTATAAAATATTTGTGAAGAAGCATAACTTCCTTCCACTATCGGCGGTTGGATCGTTCCATCCGGATTTTGGCGAATAATTTGCTTTTCGTGCATGGTGATCAATCCGTTGTCCGCACCTACACTGATGCCGGTCATATCCTCGAAAGATAAGTCGATCCCCTGCTGCTTCGCTTTTTCCACCGTTAACAGCGCTTCGATCACATAAGGCTGCGCTGGATCCAGTCTGCTTACCGCTTGAGCATTATAGTCGATATACACCAGATGACCTGATTTATCGAGCTGCAATTGCTCAGGGAAGTTCCTTCGGGTTCGATCGACGCCTGTTAAAGGATAGATCTGCTCGGCCTGCCCCCCATCGTTAATGCGATATATTTCACCACTGCGTGCTGTGATATAGACCAGATTGGCGTTATTGCCAACAACACCCGCCACAAACTTACCAGCAGGCAGCTGCCAGGAACCGGCAGGTTGGGGCGTCGCTCCCAATTCCCCTCCTGTTGGCATCCGATACATAGTCACCTTGTCGCCATTCTCGACAAAGAAGGTCAATACATCATTTTGCACATCCAACGATTTCAAGCTGCCATACCTGAATCGCTTCGCTTCTGCAGGATTGGAATAACTCAGAGGAAAGAAACTGTCTTCCTCCTGACCCGTTGGAGAAAATCGAACGATCCGCTCCGACTTGACGACAAGCCCATAAGGGTCCAGCGTCATTTTACTCGTATACAGGTTGCCTTCGTTGTCCACTGCAAGTCCGTTGAAGCTATGAATGTCGCTAAGCGTATCATTCGTCTTGATGGTATAGAGGACAGTCCCTTGTGGGTCCAGCTTAACAATGCTTTTCTTCGAGTTATGAATCACATAGAGGTTGTTCTGCTTATCCGTTATCGCTTTGGAAATACTGCTCAACGGCACATTACGCTGCCAGGGTGAGCTTGTCATAACGTCGCTTTTTTGGTATACAACATAACCTGAAGCCACAATCAGCACTGTGAGCAGCAGAGCTACTACCCATTTCTTCATCGTTCTTCATCGCCTCGATTTCGCAAGCCTTCGCTTGTCCTAATCGGCAGAAATCCGAATGGTTTTCGTACCGTCATCCCAATCTACCTGCATGCCTAACAACTCCGCTACAAAGCGCAGCGGCACATAGGTTCTCCCCGCTATCATAACGGGCATGGTCTCCAGAGCAACAGCCTCTCCATCGACATAACCGACCGGATTATCTATGCTGCAAACTATCGTTGTGTTATCCAGACTGATCGTTACGGAATGCTGTTCAGCATCCCACATCACCATAGCTCCGAATGCTTCGGAAACAGGTCTTACTGGTAAAAATACCTTTTCATTCATTATAACAGGAGGAGCGGAAAAAGAGACTACTAAATTGGGCGAAATGACACTTTCTACCGGAAAAATCCGCGCATTCGCTCCCCAGGACTGTTCAATTTCCGCAGTGGCTGCCGCAAGCTCCTGCATCTGTTCGGGCGTATATTTGGCAAGCTCAATTTGGCCAATCTGTGCAATCGTCTGTTTGCTTTCTGCTGCCAGCTGCTCCATCAGAGCTGCCGGCAGCTGCGCCGTTGCCGACAAGTTCCCTTGCGCATCCTTCAGCAGTTCCGCAGATAACCCGTTAATCGTATCCAGCTTGGCAAAGAGAGCTTCCTTCTGTACGGTCAGAAGCATCAGGTTCAATGAGTGGATTGAGCCTTGAAGCTGCTCGACCTTGCCTGTGTCCTTCTGTCCTTGAGCCGTTTGCTGTGCATCCTGCAGCTTGATAAGCGCATCCTGCAGTGCCTGCATATTATCTGCGCTTCCGCTTTCCAATATGGCCAGCTTGCCAGCTGTTTCCATGAGGGATTTCAACTGTGCGGCTGCAGCCTGGGCATCTCCAGAGGTTATGGCCTGCTTCACCACCAGCTCCAGCTCTTCCTGGCGGTGCGCCAGTGCGGCCTGCTCAGCCACGCCGCCTGCGCCCGCAGCATTGCCTGCTCCTGCTCCGTTTCCGGTACCACCAGGTGCTGCTCCGCTGTTACCACCAGAAGAGCCTCCAGTTGCCCCACTGCCTGCCTCACTTCCCGAATTTCCAATTGTACCTGCGGTTCCACCAGTGTTTGTACCCCCTGTGGTCCCTGTTCCTCCACTGCCGCCATTTTGCAGGGTACCAGCGGCTGCAACGTCCGCTTCCAGCTGCTTGGCGAGTGCCTCCGGGTTATTCAGCAGTGCAACCTGCTTGATAGCCGCCGCCTGATTTCCGCCTAACAAAGCCTGTATGAAGGCCGACTTTGCCTCCGCTTCCTTCAGCTTTATCGACAGCTCCAAGGTATCGACAGCCTTATTCGCTGCAAGCGCCTTTTCCTTGTCCGCCTTGAGCTGCTCCTGCTCCTTTTTCAAAGTTTCCAGCTCGATGTTCATTTGAGCTGCTGTAAGCAGCGGTGCCAGCTGCCCGTCAGGACTTACCTCAACCGTCAGCTTAAATGAAGCCAGTTTCTCCGGACCTACTACGGCGTCGCCCTTCGGATTTTCCAAAGCCTGCAAATTAATCATTTGATCGGCTGAAACCCATACGCCGCCTGTCAGCTCTGACTTTATCAATATCCCTTGTCCCGATTCGGCCATCGTCCCCTTGGCAGCCGTATACAGCTCAGTCGTCAGCGCATCGAGTGCTATCCGAAACGTTCCGATCATCACCGTAGTGCCCGCATCAGCAGGTGGTTCACCCTTCTTAGGTGCTGCGACAGCTCCGGTAACGGCAGGATTTGCTGCAAACTCACCAGGAGGGTCCAGCTTGAGTGTGCCCGCAGTTCCATAACCGGCAGGAATACTTTCAGCCACAATCTCCTTGTCCCTATATAAGATGACCCTTAAGCCCTCCGGCTCACCGAACAGCAGGCTGAGCTCGCTTAATGGCTTTTGAATCGGTTCTTTTTTGCCAATCTGTTTGCCTCCCGCTGTAAATAACGCATAATCCGTCACATCCAGCTTCTTGTCGACCTTAAGCGAGAACTCGCTAATCAATGTTCCTATCGTCGGCTTGAGACTCCAGCTTCCTTCCTGAGCCTTCGATTCTGGTGCAGCGGGATTGATCTTCGCAAGTCCATCATCAATATCACGGTATGGCAAAATCCCTTCCTTATATGTAGGCTCAACTGCGCCACCCGTATCGACATTCAGCTTGCCCAGCGCCTGCTTGTAGCTGATCCAGCTATTAAGCACCGTCAACTCAGCCTGATCCTTGGCATCCACCACCAATTGCAGCTCCTCTGCCTTCATAAAGCCCAGCTTGAACTTCTGACCTGCTGCAGCAACAGCAGCTGCCGCTTTATCCCGCTCCCTCAGGGTCTGCGCATAAGCCTCCTCCGCACCTTTGGCATCGAGGTAAGATTGACGAATGGATAATATCACGTTTTTCAGACTGTCTTTTTCCTTCAGCACCGCTTTATTCTGATCCATCATCGAAATTGGCAGCGATTGGCGAATATCGTCAAAATAACGAATACCATCATACTCCCCCTGCAGCAGCACCTTCGGTATCGGGAAAATAGCAAGCCACATAAAGCCCTCCCAATCCTGCTGGATACCCGCAAGCGTAGCATCGTAGCCAGCCATGAACAGGTCATAATCAATGTCCTTGGCCTTGTACATGCTTTCAATCACCCGCATGCGGGCTTCGCCGAACTTGGAGGCATACAGCTTGCGAGACACATCCACCTTCATATCCGCGATCCTGCGGTCCTCACGATCCTGAAGTAAGGGCAGGTTCGTCTTTTGAGCATTGGCGCTGTATTTTTCCAACATGGCTTGGTTCAGATCACCGTAATCCTGAATGTAGGACAGCTTGACGCCATCCTGTAGATCCATTCCGACCTTGTCCCCAAGTGCCAGCAGACTCGATTTGTACGAAAGCTGCGCCAGCTTCAAGCCCGATGCCGCTTGCTCCAAGCTCTTCTCGGCCTGATCACGCGCCGCCTGATCGGCTAATCCGAACTTCTGCTTGTTTCTCACGCCCTCCAGCTGGCTCTTGGCCGCATCCAGTTTTTTACGTGCCGCATTTTCTGCAAGCAGCCCCTGAAGAGCGTTCCCATACAGCTTTTCCATCTCATATTGCACGGACAACGTCTTGCTCCGCAGTGCCTCATTAGCAATCAGCTGCTGCTTGCGTGCTTCTGGAACTTTTAAACGAATTTGCAGGTCCTTGCTCAAATTCCGCGGCTTGGCGAATAAACTCGAATCCTTGGCTTCCTCGCTTTGCACCGCATACTGTGCCTGTACCAGTTCTGCATTCTTTTTGGTTATGTCTGACCTGGCGTCCCGAATTTCCTGACTGTTCTTAATGCCCAGTTGGATGGCCTCTTTTAAGGGCAAATCCTTGATCTGACCCCCAGGAGCAGCGAACGCTGTTAACATGAGCCCTTGATTCAACAAAAGGAGCAGGACGAGACAAGCTCCAACACGTTGCACAGACACCAATTCAAACCCCTCCGACGTTAAATAACATTACATTCATAGTACATCAACTCTAGCAATCTCGCATCTTATTTATCGACAATTCTTGCTGCAGTCCTTAGCAGGAAAAGGAATTTATTGCTGCTTTCCGCTTTATTTAGTACTATGAAGCTATAGATTCACAGCTCGTGTACGCGCTAATATGAGGATAAGGTGGTAGATTCGATGGGTATACTCGTCTGCGGAGGCGCAATGCTGCAATGCAGCTTTGGTGCTGCTCCAGGCACCTTGAACGTGCTCCCTGCCAATCTGGTGATGACCTCCATGCCCATTGCCAATATTATGGATAACAAACCGATGCTGAACATCATGCCTTTTGGTATGTGCAACTCTCCGGCTAACCCCACAGTGGCCGCTGCAACTGCAGCCGCTTTTGGCGTATTAACCCCTATGCCCTGCGTTCCTGTTACAGCGGCGCCCTGGGCGCCAGGCGCTCCAACCGTGCTGGTGGCCAACATGCCCGCCCTCAACAACAGCTCCAAATGCATGTGCAATTGGGGCGGCGTCATTCAAGTAGTTAATCCCGGACAAGCAACCATTCAAGTGCCATAAGCAAGCGTCAGATAGGAAAAGATACGGTTTACAGCCTTCATGATGGCATGTGGGCGATCCTGCAATAGGAGTGAGAACGTGAATGCATTCGTGAAAACCATGGATACGATCTTCAGGCCGGTTGTATCCCCTATATTTACCAAGATGTTAAAGCCTATGTTTAAATTTAGAGCATTCACCATGGCTCTTATCAAAAAATTCCAGGCTTTCCTGAAGACCATACTGGGAACCAAGGAATCCTCTCTCAGCAACTATGTGCCAATCGGGTACTACTATGTGTCCAAGCGTCTGCTGCTGATCTGTTTTCTCATCATTTTGCTGCTCTCCTACTTTATATTTATTCGTCCCCCTGTTTTTGTAAATAAGTGGTTTAATCGACCGACCATCTTGCAGGAAAATACGCCTAAGACCTCCGTTTTTTCGGGAAAGGCCAAGGTTGTCGATGAACAGCAGGGCGCCCGATACGAAGGCGAGCTTATTGACGGGCTATATGCGGGGACAGGTAAACTTTACGGCAAACAAGGTGTTCTGCTCTACGAGGGAGCTTTTGACAAAGGACAAAAGAGCGGCGCAGGTACCTTGAACGATGATCAGGGTAGACTGCTTTACAAAGGACTATTTGTCGCTGACGCTTACAATGGACTTGGCACTCTCTATACCCCGGACCAAAAGGTACGCTACATCGGTGAATTCCAAAATGGCCAATACGGTGGTACGGGCAAGCTGTTCTATCCAAACGGCAGCATCCAATATGATGGTGCGTTCCACGCAGGGAAGTACAGTGGTGCAGGCAAGCTGTTCGATACGACAGGGATATTGCTGTATGAGGGAGATTTTGCCGGAAACGAATACAACGGAGCGGGTAAGCTATTCAACAGCAAAGGCATTATGCTTTATGATGGAGCCTTCAAAAACGGCAAGTTTTCGGGTGAAGGCAGCGAATTCCATGAAAACGGGATGCTTAAATACAAAGGCGCCTTTACGGCAGGCTCTTATAACGGAGAAGGTGTCGCTACGAGCGATAAAGGCCTCGTTACGTATAAAGGCGGCTTTATCAATAACGTATACCATGGCGTAGGCGAAGTGATGGATGAGGCAGGCAGAACCCTGTACAAGGGTGATTTCAAAAACGGTATGTACGATGGTGTCGGGACCTTATTCGATGCGGACGGATCCCCTGTGCTGAAATCATTCTTCGTAAGCGGTAACGTGAACCTGCAGGGCTATATCGGCCTTTCGAGTAAAAAGCTTGAGGATATACTCGGCAAGCCAGCTGAAGTCACCCTGCTCGGTATGCCTGATCCTCTGGCCGCTTTAAACGATGCCACTGCAGGAGCCGTTGGTGGTGCTGGAGGCACTACAGGGGCAGGTGGAACAGTAGTAGTTGGCGGGGCCAATCCAAGCACAACTGGACCGGCTGGTAACACGGCAAGAACAACCTTGCCTGGTACAGGCACGGATAACACTGCCGGTGTGAACGGAATTACTGACGGCAATGCGACTAACGGCGGAACTGGCGCCGCAGTCAGCGATATTATCGAGCTGAAGCTGGGCTATCCGAATTATCAAATGACCTTTATTGTCAGCGCTTCTCCAGCCAACCCCAAGGAGGCTACCGTTACCTCTTTCACCTTATGGGGCAGCAAGCCGCTGGCTCTTATCGCTCCTGCTGTAGAAACCTTTACCGACCCCAAGCAGCCGAATGCGCTGGGCTACCGGATTCTGGAGCTCAAGCGGGCTGACCAACCGGGAAGCTATACCAATAGCTATTATAAGGATGATTATCTGCTTACTTTCACTCACCGCGTAACTGGCAATACCGCTACCCAGCTTGAAATTATACCGACAAAGCCGGCGAATTAACTCATATCCAGCAGCTAGAGGATGTCCCCTAAGGTCAACAAGGCCTTACGTGACATCCCTTTTTTTCTTAATCTCGGAAGGAGCTCTCCAATGAACACATTTATGATCGGCCAATATGGCAGCTTTGATTTCACAAAATTTCATCGCGACTTTCGCAATAATTTTTACGGCATTGAGGCGTGCCTGTTTGAGCAGGAGCAGGATATGTTAAATCTGATTCACGAGTCCAGACGAGGAGGCTTCCAGGTTGGTATTCATTTCCCGCTGCGCGCCGGTGCGTATCCGTTAAGGGATGCATTATTTTTATCGCAGAATGATGCCACCCGTCAACAAGCCTTTGCATCGGTAGAAGAGGAATTGGAGTATGCGACTGCTGTTCAGCCAAACTATATCTTGTTTCATTATCCCAAGCCTGTAATTTTGGACGATCGTGTAGATTGGGCGCTTTGGTATTTTGAGGATAGACGGGAATATGTGTATGAGAGTGAGTTGTCATTCGAACAATTTCAGGAAAAGAGTGAATTTTTATTTGAATGGCTGTCTGCAAAAGGCAAAGCTTATGCTTTCATTCCTGTACTGGAATTGGACGCTCTGAATCCCTATACTTACGAAACGGATTTTCTGGAATCCTTATTGCAGCGTTACCCGAACATTCGATTATGCCTGGATACGAGCAGGCTGTATCTGCAGGAGTGCATCGATCCAAACTTCAACTCAAGAGCCATTATTCGCAGGTATGCCCCATACGCACATCTCCTGCATTTATCCAATATCAAAGTAACGGATCGTATCGAGCAAAAGAAATTCCCGGTATTGCCCGATTTAAGTCCGGATGACGGCTGGGCGCCAATAGAGGACTATTTACTTATCATCAAAGAAGAGAATCCCAACATCAAAATCATGTTCGAGCATCGCTCCCAACTCATTAGTGATGAACAATTGGAAGCTTGCTATCAATGGGTAGCTCAAATTTTAACAACCGAATCGTCATTAAAGTGTTAAAAGGAATTGCAAACATTCGTAGGGAATAAGTATTTTCATGGAGTTATCTCACCATTACATTTATTTGCGAGGAGTGTTGCAAATTGGAAGTAACCTTCAACACGTATACAATTAGCGATGACAAAACAAGACTGGATATCGACATTATCGGTGGATTTTTGTCCAGAAGCTATTGGGCCAACGAGCGGCCGATTGAGAAAACGCAGAAAGCTATCGAACATTCGCTCTGCTATGGCGTCTATGATCAGAACCGGCAGATTGGCTTTGCAAGAGTCATTACAGACGGGGCTACGATGTATTATTTGTGTGATGTGTTCATTGACGAACAGTATCGCGGTCAAGGTATCGGGAAAAAATTGGTCGAGACGATTATTAACTCCGAAGCCTTGCAAGGAATCAATGGGATCCTGGGTACCAAAGACGCCCACTCTCTGTATGAATCGTATGGGTTTAATAGGGTTGCTGACCGATTTATGAGACGTGCAGCGGTTGCTGAGTAAAGATAGGAAAGTCGGCCTTTCCCCTTACGGAAGGCCGACCTTTACATACATAACTTGTCATCTGCTAGCTGTAAGCACTTAATAAATTCAATTTCTTAAGCTTGCTCTTCCCGTCCACTTGCCGCTTCCAACGAAGAAATATCGACGGTATCGTCGCTGCCCGCTCCGCTTTCAGTCGCCTTTTTGAAGGCCCACCAACGGATATTGATTTGTGTCGCTTCCGTAGGCTGCTGAAGCCTCACACCGATGCGGAACGTACCCTTTTGCGGATACAATACCGTTCCAATCTTGACGTCTGGACCACTCGGCTCATGCTCGCTGCCTTTGAATACATCCGTAGAGCCAGAGTACAAGCGTTCACTGCTGCTCAGAATATCGGAAATATAGTCTTCATTGATTTCCTCAATCCCTGTATAAATGAACAGACTGCCTCGGCCAAGACCATGCTCGATCTCGGCGGATACATAGCTTTTGCCTCCACGGCCAAAAGGTGAAGCCGCGAATTTATTCAAGGAAGCTATCGGAATTTCAACGACACCCGTTCGTACCTGATCGCCGGATTGTACTTCAGGAAGCCCCAGTTCAAAGTTCAACTCACCTTTGTCCTTATTGAAGGTAACGTTAAGCTCAGGCTCTTGGTTACCCGCTATTTTCCTGAGACTGGATCTGGCCGTAATCGAACCGCTGAACGGCGTTGCCGGGGCAGAGCTATCCTTGCTTTTCAGCTTGTGCAGGGCAGAGGCATTGTACACATATTCGTTGAATGGAACCTGATCAACTTTTTCAATCATATAGGTCGGTCCCATTTGCAGTAGACTGATTCGGGCCAGGTAAATGCAAGGATCGGAAGGGGAATCCAGGGAGTCCTCCAGCGAACGGTTCACAAAATCATCTACCCACTGTTTATCAACAGCCCCAGCCATGATCATCACTTCATTGGCTCTAGCTGAGGACAGGCTGACCTGCTTATCGCCTATTCGCAGAACGGCATGATCCTGTCTAATCCCGACAGTCGCCTTGCCTCGCGATGAGCTGTCTGCACGCAGCTTAACCGTTACCTCATATTCGGTTTCCTGGCGCTCTTGAGGTTCGTTGAACGTCACTTTAGCGTCATGCTCAGCCTGCAGCTGTTGTCCAACCAATTCGAACTCAAAGGATATTTTGGCTGCCTGCAGTGTCTTTTCGATTACAAAAGTCACATCAAACAGCTGTCCCGGATTCACATAACGTGGTGTTCGCTGCAGTATACGAATGTGTCCATCCTGATACAGTACACTGGTCTGCTCAATGATGCTCTCAATAGGGAATACAGAAGGATCGGGGGCTTCCTCGCGAATAAACAGCTTATAGCTTTCCAGCATGCGATTATATTCGCTGATTTCATCGGATCGAACAGCCGCATTCGCTACGGAATGAACCGGTTCCTTGCCTTTCTCATCGTAGGCCAGACAAAGATACACATTTTTGGCATACTCATTGTTCGAGAATCCCTGCATCATCGACAGCTTAAGTGTGACCGGAGAAGGAATGATGATTTCCCGGCCCAACGCATCAATAGCGGCTCCCATTTCCACAGACACCGACTTATCATCGACGGCGATGACCTGCAAGCCTGTAATCACACCTGTACCATGCAGCAGCCGATTCATCAAACGCCGTTTGTCGTTAAAATATTTCTGCTCCGATTCAAAGTCACGAACGGTCAATAGCTTTCCATAAAAATAGCGATTGCGCTCAAATGGATAATAACGTGTCTTTTTCATCCCACAATCCCCTCGCCTTCCCCTATTTTAATTCATATTCACAGATGGTTTAATTATTCTAATTCGGAATCCAATCCGAGACGGGTATGAATGTCCATTCGCTTGTCACGTTCGAGATCAATCAGGACCGTATTGTAAGGCATCGACGATTTCTGATCCAGTGTCAGCAGCGTTGGTTCCGATAAAAAGGTGTTAATCCCCATATAGGAATGCATATCCATGTACATCCATGGCTGCAGCAGGGTGAGCTTGCCTTCGGTAAATGCAGGCTTTTGATCATTGATGATGGATTCGATAATGAGCCGCTGTTTATCGGTTTGCACGCATTCCTGCGGCAGCATCACACAAAAGCAATACGGATTATCGCCATATAGACGGGACAGGAGCTCGCGCAGCTCGGATTTCTCCTGCATTTGCTTCATTTGAAAATATTCGATGATATACGGCTCTGCCCCCGTGTAAATGTGCAGCATACGCAGCAGGCCCTGTCTGGTACCTCGCAGCTTGTAGAGCTCTGGTGCTTGCTTGATCAGCTGGCGCAGCTTCTCCTCGCCCCACGATTCATCCTCATGAACGGCCAGCCACGTACCCAGCCAGGTTAAATACTGCCCATGAACAGCATTCGGGTCGAAATATTTGGAGATATGATCAATCTTCTCCTCCATATCCTGAAAGTACGATCCAAACAAGGCGAGAAACCTTTCCAAAAACCGGCTCTCATCCTGCTGCTCCTGATAAATCGAGGGCAAATATGAGATCAACGACTTACGTGGAAAATAGACACGAAGTCTGGTCAAAACCGGCGTACGCCGCTCACTGCCAACGACTTCTAGCTTCAGCCACAAATAGCGGCCCGTGGCATTCATAAGCAGCGCATCACGCGGATTTGTAATCGGCTCCGACCACAGATCCCTTGTTGCCTTCAGCTTATCTCTGAGCGGAATGATGGGCTCCTTCAAGTACGCACTGAGGTCAGTAAAATTACCATCCAACCATTCTTCATTGCGATCAGATGTGTAATAGTATAGCCGCACCTGCGTTTCATCGGGGATCAAGGCTTCCAGCTGTACACGGTGCCATTCCGTTTCTGTGGAACGTGTATCCAGTGCATGGGAGAAATAAATTCCCTCCGTCAGGGAGGTTTCCTCGAGTTCCATCGTTCTCGGCTGCAACTCCAGCAGGGTGATTTCACCCGTTAACCCATCCAGCACATACATCCAGTCCCGTGGACCGAGGAGAAGCTTGTCCGTCCGTCCACGAAACCCTGACACCTTGGCTTGAAATTCACCCTGCTGCCCGTACTTCAGAATAAAACGCTCGTCCTCTTCATCCGGACCGACATATCGGCTGTCGCCAATATATATATTATTATTCGTATCAATGGAAAGACCCGCATACGTGCCTTTAGGAGCAATCGAGAATTGTACAGCCAACGTCCCATCCTCGTCAAAGGATATGACCAGCTTACGCTCCGTATCGAACAGGTATACGGCTCCCACAGCGTTAACGGCGGTATAGTATCTTTTGAGTAAATCGGCGGCAGCCGTCGCCTGTTCCAGTCGGAGCGAATCGTGCTGATAGACACGAATAACATCTCCCCCTGAGCTCCACTGCACAATCCCCAGTCGCCCTCCCTCCGGCACTTCTTCATTTCCATTCATCCCAATAATCATATCCAGCGGGATCACGGTATACAGCCTTTTTTGTGAGTCAGACACAATTGCCAGCGGATACAGCGGTTTACCCTGCCATTCCTGGGCAGCCCAGACCTGTTGGCTGTTCGATACCGAATAAGCCGCAATTCGCCGCTCGCTGTTCGGGTCCGCGATATAAAGCGTGTCTCTGCTTGCAGCCAACATAGCACTTGCCTTAAATAAATCATGCCCTTGACGAAATAGCTGCTCCGTATATTGATTCTCTGCGTCGTACGACCATACCACTGCTCGCTCATCCATGACGAACAGCTTGCCATTCTGGCCCACAGCAAAATCAAGCGGATTCTGCGGACCATCCATTTCCTCAGGCTGGATCACCTTATGGATGCCATATTTCTCGGTCTGGTGCAGCCCAAGCCCCCCGTTGATCATATGGAGATTGTAATAACGGCCCTTATCCCAATCCGATTGTTTATTCAATGAGAAAAACTGGTACGGGTCCTGCACGGCTTTCACCTCCTTCGTCAACAGCCTGCTGAATCCATAAAACGATGAACATCGACGGATTTCCCGCCTTCAGAAGCTAACCAACAACGCACGTGCTTGCTGCGCTATTTCTAGCCCCCGCATTTCCTTCGTTGAGCTCGTGGTTATACATCTGCTTTACTGATCAGCTCTACCTGATGCTCACCAGAGGTCACCAATCCATAAGGAGGAATGAGGATATCTCCGCTCGCATTTTTACGTGCCCCTGTGCCCTCAAAATCGATCCAAACGTCCTGTACATAAACTACACCCTTCAGGCGACTGATCGCTCCATAAATATCGCCTTTATATACAGCTCTTCCAAACGTCCAGCCCGTTGATCCATCCGTTCGATCCAAAGGCTGCAGCAGCCCGTACAGTTCATGAAGAATCCGCCTCGGCTCCTCCTTCAATTGCGGTTCCACGACCACTACCGCATGCACCGTAATCTTAATATATTCGGCTGGTATCACATGCAGCTCGGTTGTCAGCAAGCGGTGCAATTCCAGATGCTTGCTTACTGTTCGCAGAAAACCAACGCCCGCCTTTGGCTGTGAGCTTTCGCTGTAAGGAACGACAACGACTGTCATTTGTGCTGCCGATTTGGATTGCTCCTGCTCCACCATACCCGGCTTATAGAGGGGTATGGCTTTCACTCTTGCGACACGAAGCCCAGGTGTTGCACGGGCAATGGCCTCATAATCCTCAGCTGTCACCGCCCGGTACGGTGTATGCAGGTCTCTGCGCACGCGATGTTTGGCCTCCTCTACGGATTCGGCTTCCGTTCCACCCGAGGCGGGAGTGGGATTGATAACGCTGATACGCTGAATCTCAGGATCATCCGTGACGAACTCCGAAATCAATCCATCCTTGACATTGCCCCTTTGACCACCACCGGTTTGCAGCGATATGATTCGCAGGTTGTCCTGGTCCGAATCATGAGGAATCCAGCCCTCTTCATTGTTGCCAAAGCGGAATACATAATTGGCTTCATCCCACACATAATGCCGGTCCTCTGAACCCGATTGATCAAAGTCCTCAACACGTGTCCAATCCTCCCAGATAAAGCCGGATATCCCCGGCTCTCTCCGTCCGACCTGAAGCAGCAGGGAATCCTTCAAACACCGCTGCGCTCGTTTAACCTCAAATTCCTGCTGAGGAAGCCCGTTGCTGCCACCAATCCAACGGTCCAGCTCAAAATCGGGAACATAGGAGATGAGCCGAATCGTTTGTTTGCCCATGGTCGGAATGGCTCCGTGCTGTCCATCGCCAAAACGGATTTCGGTCGTTTTCAGCAGAGGATCACGGGAGAGCTCATAGCTGCAGTCATCGGGCCCACTGTTACGGATATCCGTAACAGCCTGCCAATCGCGCCAATCGCCTCCGGCTTCACGAACCTGTACGAGGTTCAATCCGTAATAGGGAAGATGGGCGACACGGCTGCATATGATTCCGGCCTCACCTGAGCTATCGAATACTATCGCTTCGCTCCATGTAGTGCGCTGTACTGCTTCCACGGTATTAATATGAATCTGCTCGATCTTCGGCGCCAGCTCATAACCATCGCTTTCCAGCGTGCAGCACAGCCAATACCGCCGCTTGTCGTTAGCGGGATGCACAAGCATCGGCCTCATCGGCTTATCCAGACATAGCAGAATCTGTCCAGTCTGTGACAAGTGCATCGTAGTGTCGCGAAGCAGCTCAACCGGTAGCCATCCTTCGCCATCCTCAGAGCCTACATATTTCCACGAAACACCTACCGAGGAAATCATCTCGGACATCCCATTGGCAGCTACCCCCACAGGGACGGGATAACCATCAAACAGCTTGAACGATATGGAAATCGGAATCCCTGTCGGGAGCTCACGGTCAAAACCAAGATACAGCTTGCTTCCGCTTTTGGCATCCGGTCCGAGGGCATAATAAGCAATGCTCGCATGATCATTGGAAGAGGTATAATCGCTTGCCGCCACAGCCGTACGCACTATAATTTTATCCAGAGTCGAAGGGACCGCCTGCAGGGTTTCAACCGTTTCGAACAGTTGATCCATCGCGGCAAGCCTCGTACCCTTGGGCAGCACCTGAAGCTCCTGCATCCCCGTAAAGGCCAGCTGTGCTCTTGCAGAAACCGATTCCTTGAGATGAATACCGAGCAGCTTGAGAAATTTACGCTCATTCTTCTCTGTAATCCGGTTCAAATAATACTGTTGAACCTCCGTCATCCAAGACATCAGCTCGATCAGGGTAATCCCCGGATCGTGTGCATTTTCATCCGTCCACTGGGGAAATAGCTTGGGAATCGCCTTTCTGGCGTCCTGTACAATTTGATCGAAATAACGATCGTCCAAATTCGGTATGGGCAGCAATCGTTATACCTCCTTTCGTATCAAGTATTATCGACAAGTCCCTTGTGACTTGAACAACAAACTGTTTTAAAGCGCGGTTACGACAACCTTGTGCATACCGCTGATGATAATTCCATGCAAAAGAGAGGGCAGACTGTTAACGTCCAGCTCGGTACGTATATGATCCTCGATTTTATATACCGACATATACAATTTTTCGACATGGTTGATCGAATGAATCGATTTTAAAAGTGCATAAAACATCGAAAGATGGATATCCTGACCGATTTCCCAGCCTTTTCCGTCATAGTTGCCCGCGAGCGGGTCCAGAAACTGCTGCAGCTTGGCTATAGCCGCAAGCTCTGTCGGTACGACGGCATCCATACCCTCAACAGCCACATATGCGGTTACGGATACCTCGATGAAGGCCGGCTGGATGACCTGAATGCGATCAGGCAAAGCCACCATACTCGAAGCGCGCTGCAGCACATAACGTTCAACCTGCCGCTTGAGCTCAGGAAAGGCTGCAAGGCCCCCGACACCCTCTTGAGGCAGGATGACCAAAGTAATACAGCCGATTTCCTTCTCCACCCGCGCATTATAATTCGCCAGACAGGTAACCCGCGCAATGTTTGGATAAGCCTCCCGTGCCAGCCACTCGAAATCCTTTGCTGTTACCGCACGGCCCCGATGCTTGAGCTGCTGTGGTCCACGACGCATGGCTGATTCCTGATTCTCCGCATCGCAGCCGCCAGCCGCTGCCTCCGGGTTCATAGCTCCGCCTACAAAAGCAATCGAGTTTTGCAAGCTGGCAATCTGTCCCGCCCCAACATTGCCTTCTTTACCGCGAGTCACCTTGTAAGTAACCTTTATTTGTTCCAGACCACCCTTGGGGGGTAATTTACCGTGAATCCCATCACCAAACCGGATTCGGCCAAAGGCCCGATCAATAGCATAGTGGCGGTCCTCTCCACCAGAGTCACTCAGATGTGCTACTGGAAGCCATCTTACCCATAACCGGTAAATATACCCGTCCGTATCGCGTATCACATCGAGTTCCAATGTGCCCTGCTCCAAATGCAGCCGCACCTCTTCCTCGGCCATCGAACCTGTCTCATCGACCCAGACCGTTTCCGCGACAACAGGAGTTCTGCTCAGCTGAAACTCGGAGGCAAATTCACCTGCTCTTGGATCGGGGTATTCGTTATGTACGGTTTCCTGCTGAACGGCTGCTACCGTATTCACATACATCCCATTTACAACTGGTATCGCCACATTACCCGAGAAATCATCATATTTGTCGTCCCTGTTTACCGCACGCAGCCAATAGCCATCCTTACCAAACAAGGAGGTTCGCTGAAAATCGGCTGGACCCGCAAACTGCAACGACCCCGTCCTCGTTAATCCGTTTGTATCATCAATCACCTTGAGCACTGACCATCTTGGGCCTTCCCCTGAATAGCCAGCCCTCCAATACTCCCATTCGAGCAGCGGAATATCTTTCTCAGTCAGCTTCTGCGGCTGTACGGATACTAATATCGAGATCGGTCCTTTAACCGGAGGTACATCGAACGCAAGGTGCAGTGCCGGATGGTTCACCTCCATATGAAAAAAAGGCTGGAACGGTCCCGAATGCCCCTGGCTTTGCATGGTCTGATCTATCATAACCGTATGATTAAGCGCAAGGCAGCTCCGAAGTGGATACAACCGCTCCGGGTATGTGTAAGTTAGCTTAACCCCCTCCAACCATGGAGAAAGGTATACTGGCAGCGCCGAGTACAGATTTTCAATTTGCAAAATACGCGCCCGAACCCAATGGCTCAGATGGGAATTAACAAATGTTTCTTCCAGGTCCTGTGGACACCGGAACGATACCTGCTTGCGCTGCAGCTCTTCACCAGGTCGATAAAATAAGCTTTCAGCCTCTCTGCCAGCGTCCAGTCTGACCCAGGCACTCCCATTCCAATATTCCCAAATCACCTGGGCAATCGCAACGATCGGCGGGTTCGGTCTTTCAAAGCTGGATTTTTTCATGACAAGCTTCCAGTCCACAACCTGCTCCTGCTCCGTTTGAAACCGGTTAGGAATGACTTTGAGGGCAAACGTCATCGTAATCATGCCATCACGCTTGCTGAGCACTTCATCGCTGGATACGTAGAAGGTACCGTACGGAATGAATTGATCCCCAAACGGGTAAAAACCATCATCTGCATTCGCCTGAATATCATTATAAAACATCATATCCGGCGCAATCCCGCCCCGGTCCAGGCTGTCCACATACTCGGTTTTCACATGAATACGGTCCAGTTCCAGCCGCTGATCGGCAAGTGAGGGTGTATGACTGCTGCCCCGTTTCATCCGGCATTGAATGTAGCGTCCACTTCGGCCGGACAGCTCCTGCTGGGTCACTTCACCAAGCTGCATTTTATGTAAAATGACCCGATTTCCCTCTGATTCAACGCGGTCAAAGGGTACCCAGCCGTCATCTGTAGGATACAACCATTCAGCTAACGAAGGGTCCGCCAGCCGCTGACTCAGGCTCAGCTCCTCATGGGGCTTCGTCGAATGAACGACCTCCAGCTCGATTCGGGCTGTTTCGTGAAGTAGAAACATATCGCCATGCTCCAAATAAAGCACATGCTCCTGAAGATTATTTGCATCCGGCAGCTGGAACAACGGACTTGGTGCCGCTAATCCGGCTTGCGCTGCAGTCACCCATGGCTCTGGTATTTGCAGGATGCTATCGTGCTTCTTGCTGGTCAGAAAAGCGGCAATGAGTGCTGCAGGGGTGAGCAGTAGCAGCCGTTCCGTCTCAAATAAAATGTCCCCTTCCGCACTGGGAGCCGCAACCTGCGTACCAGCTGGAATCAGCACAGGCTGCTGAACTCCCGAATTCAAACGAAACGTCAAAAACGTACTGGCTGGGCGTGCCGGAAGCAAAGACACATCAAACAAGTTCATGAAGGCAACAAGGTTTTTAAACGGCACCCGGTTCATTCGTTTAATATTTTCCTGAAACATATCGGCAAATATAAGAAATAGTGCACTGCCCGGGTCCGGGTCCTCAGGCGAAAATCGCCATTCCGGTGTGTAATACGGAACCATTTCCTTCATCTGGGCTATCAGGTCCTGCTTATCACGCTGATCAATTTTGGGAGGCTGCATGCATCCACCCCCTCTCTGTCCGCTTTGTCATAATCGATGCTTCCACCTTTTTCCCGCTTGTTTACTTCGAGCCTTCATGGATATAGAAAGGATACACCAGATTAAACAAATTGTTAGTCGTACGCACTGTATATCGAATACCTATATTGACTCTACCTATGTCTCCATTGTCCACAATGGCCTGAACCTCGATCTCATGCACGCGGGGCTCCCAGTTCTGGATACCCTCCCGAATACTGCTTTCCAGCAGTCGTAAGGTCGTGGCGTCCGTATTCCCAAATGCAAAGTTAATCACATCGCAGCCAAAATCAGGTCGCATCGTACGTTCTCCCAGAGAGGTTCCGAGGATGATGCGGATCGCTTCAGCGATATCCTGTTCATATTCCGACATCATGATACGACCTGTTGCCTTGTCCACCTGAATGGGGAATTTCCAGCCGCGTCCCAGAAATTGTTCGCTCATCGCTCTCACCCCTTTTCCATCATCTCTGCTAATTGATTTTGACCAGACTGCCTTTAATGTTAATGATTCCATCGGATTTGATATCCAGCGAAGCGCCTGCTTTCAAAGCCATCGTAGCGGATGCTTCTATGCTAACCTGAGTTGATTTGATATTAATCGCCTTGGTACTCTCGATTTTCACATCACCCTTCGCATTCAATGTAATGGTCGAGGTACTGCTTTTAATCGTGATCTCGTTAGCCGAGCCGCCTTTGATCTGAATCGCATTATTGCCGCTCTGCTCCTGAATATCTATCGTATCTGCCTTATCCGAAAATTCGATGGTTTGGCCTTTGTTCGTCTTGATCGTCACTTTGCCGTCACTGTCATTATCATCAAAGGTCAGCACATGACCTGCACGTGATTTGAATTGACGGATATCGTTCTTATCATTGGCTTTGGGCGAAGGCTGCTTCGTACTCCACAGCACCCCGATCACGAATGGCTGGCGAATTTCGCCCAGATGGAAAGCGACCAGCACCTCATCCCCCACTTCGGGAATAAACAGACTTCCCCTGTCCTTACCTGCCATCAGAGTCGCTATTCGAACCCAGTCGGTTTCCGTCTCCGTTTCCCGCAGCGGGAGCTGCAGCTTGACCCTGGCCAATCCATCGGGATCTTTATTATCCGTCACAAT
The DNA here is from genome assembly GCF_001956045.1 of Paenibacillus sp. FSL H7-0331. The sequence continues at coordinate 135,901 of NZ_MRTH01000007.1, forward strand.
TGCTACCATCACGCCATCAATCTTTGGAAAGACTGGCTCGGACATCCCACGGAATGAAAAATCCGGGTAATTCATCACACCGCATTCCCCCCAACTTGAAATCGTGTTACATAGCCGGAATCATCAACAATGTGCAGCGTTGAAATAATATAATAGGGCTGGCTCAGCTTGCTGCCGATTCCACTAAGCTTGATGTAGCGTCCTGCGCGTATTTCCGGAATACCCATGCATTCCCCATGACCATTGATCAGCTTCATGGATCTTTTATTCAATAAGGCCTCGGCATGCGTCTTCGCTTCATCCTGAGAGTCGATGTTGGTATACACATGCTCTTTATAAGTACCCTGTGCTTTCAAAATATCTTTACCCGTCTTGGAATTAGAGCCAAGCTTGGTTACGGTTGTAGCTGTAGCTTCCACTACCTCCAGCTTTTTATTATCCCAGCCACGTACCGTCACTTCCGTAATTTGATCGGCAAGATTCATATCTATCGACAGCGACAGCAGCGATGTGCCCCACTGCAATTCGACAACCGGAGTCATTTCTGTTAGCGGCTTGCGAAAGTACATCGTTTTCCCAACTATAAAAAAATCATAATGCACCAGATCGGCTAAATATTGAATGAAGTGATAATCATCAATCTGATTCTGCGATACGGTATTGTACATGGTCGTTGTATCGTCCACCTGCGTCTTGATGCCGTACGTACCAGCGATTTCCTTGGCAATATCACTATATTTTTTTTGAGTCCATGACTTCGATTTGGAGCCTTTCATCATCAGATACGACATATCCATTCCCCGAACGAGCAGATTGGGTGTCGTGTCGTCCGAAAAATCAGCTGTAACGGAGGTGATGTACCCTTGAAAAACCGTCGTTAGCTTATCGACGTATCCAAGCTTGATTTCTACTGCTTTGCCAAGCACAAATACGTCGTTAAGCCATAAAAATTCACGTTGTTCCAAATCAAAAGCGTTCGTAATCTGAAAGAAAAAAGAATCTGCCGTCCCTTCCAGGCTGCTTTCTACTTTTAAAATCGATATCGCAATTTCATCGGCTATTTTGCTTCCATTTACCAAGATTTCGAAAGCCGGGGAAAAAAAATCGCGATATTTTTTTCCCAGCTGGTCCGTTGTAAACTCGCCACTATCCAGCTTAAGCTCTGCCATTGTTGATCACTCCAGCCTTGGAACGGTTATTCTACGGCCCGGGTCCAGCTTCAACGGATTATCAATCCCATTGGCCCGAGCAATTTCGCGCCATAAACCCGGATCTTCATATTCGGAGGCGGCCATCAGCCACAGCTGCTCCCCCTGCTTTAATAATTTTTGCTTGGTGCGGTCCGCAGATTGACGCGGGATCCCTTTGAGCTGTTCATTTTTCGTCTGCCACGAATGGAAGACCACTTTCAGCTTGGCACGAACCGGAATTCCCGTATCCAGGAACATCGTGAATTTCTGACCAACCGAGATAACGACGCCTTTAAAATCAATTGAGCCCCATACAAATCGGCATACCGGCGGCGCGTGCAAATCCTTGTCCACATTGAGAAGCTCGGAAATTTTGCGGGTATAATTGCGAACATCAGTAGCAGCCTCCGAGGTATCAAAAAAGAAATCCATCGACAGGTTGCTGGTCTCTCCGGATACGAACTGACCGATCGGCATAGAAAGACCTGGAACCACTTTCCAAGAATACTTATTACTTAAATTGTGGTCGTATTCAGTTGGATTGAACATGACATCGATCTCTTCTTTACGAGTTCCTTTATCGACAATGATCTTTGCTTTTGTAAGTGACAATGGTTTCCATCCCTTTCCTTGCATCCTGGTACCGTTCGCTGGTTCGTGCCCATCCTCTTTTGTTCTAAAACCCGATGGGATAAAGCTGGCATAACTACACGGTTACCTGCCACGCCGCTGACGTTCAAACCGCATCCGTTTCTCAAGCTCACGTGTTACCTTATCTACAATATGATTGACATCCAGCTGTGGAAGCTGCTTAATCAGCTCATTAATTTGTTCTTTTGTAAGTTCAAGCGGCTCCATGGACTGTATGGTTTCCGAGGATTCCTCGGATTCAGGCTGTCGTTGTCGTCTTAACAGCTCCAGAATAGGTGTATTCAGATCCTCAGACTGGCTCGATTCGGAATTCGGCAGCTTATGCTCCAGTAGTGCACTCGGTTTTCCAAGCGCTGCCGATTGCTGCTGTGAATGTGTGAAAATATCTCCTGATGCTGCGCCCATTCCGGGATTGCCGAATCTTGGCTGCCCATGATGATCGGCTGTATCCTCCCACTTATGTGGTCTTACAGAAGTAGGAGCTTGTGCCAAAGATCGCAGCTTGCCTTGGAATTGAATTGTCGCTCTCTGGTTGTTGTCCGCAGCAATCCATTCCTTGCTCTCTGAGCCTGTAGGCTGCGAGGACTTGCTAAAGACGGCCTGCGGCCTGAATTGCGAAATGCGCTTCACAGATAGTTGAGGTCCGCTGTTCGTATTCAACATGGGTCTGTGAGCTTCTGTCCCCTGGTCAGGTTGATTCCTAATCCCGACCAATCCCGACTTCTTGGTGAACAGCTCGGGTGCAGGCGGCTTTGCAGCTTTACGAAGCATCCGTACAGGTGCAGGTTGCCCGGAGCCATCTGCGAAAGGGATTCTACTGACACCCCGTTGTCTGACTAAGACAGAACGCCCCCTAACCCCCTCGAACGCAGGCTTAAAGCGATCCTGCTCTACTGCACCCGTCGGCCCGGCAGCTGTAGGATTGTGCATTCGCTGTTTGGCATGGTCTGCTATGCTTATGTCGCTGCGCACATCCTGCTGCCATTGAATCGTACCTCCGGTGTTCATTGTGGCAGCTGTGGACACCTGTTCCATATGGTCACTATGATTCGTGCTGTCTGTAATGATACGACTCTTATTCTGCAATCTGCGCTGCACTGCACTGGATAAACTGTTTGTGCGTTGAAACACTTGTGAGCCATGATCATCAGACTGTTCATTAGGTGCTCTGTGCAAAGCTGTTCTTTGAAAAACAGTTCCATTAGATCCTTTTAAACCAGGTCTATTTAGGGCTGAGCCATGTAAGGCAGATCCGTGTAAGACAAGTCTACTTAAGGTAGAAACTTGTACAACAGAACCCTTTAATGCAGGAGCTCCCTGACCTTGTAAGGTAGATATGATGGGAAACATTTGCAAGCTTGATCCTTGATAACCCGATGCAGTAGCAATATGGTCTTTATTACGAATACCCGCTGGCTCGATCAATATCGGCGCTGCACCCATGCTTGAATGAATAGCGCTGAGGCTGCGAGTCTGGATATGCGTTATTTCCTTTAAAGGCGAAGCTTGCGAACGTCCGCTTATCGCAGATTTTGCACCTGAAACAGAAATGATGTCTTGGTGCGGTGTCATAGAACGTTTCCCTGCAAAATTGTCCAGCGATGGCTGCAAGGATTGCTGAGATGTATATAATGCTCTAGTGCGGTGTATAGGAACCGCGTTTGCTTTTGTTAATGCTGCTCTTAGTGCCAAGCTTGATGTTGTTCCAGCAGCGTCTCGTGCTATATGTGAACGTACAGCAGACTTATCCGATTTGTTTATATGAAAATCGCTTCTTGCCATACTCAGTGCTTTCATACTTCTTATTTCGTTGTTTGCTCTTCTAGCCAACCCCCGTTCACGTATTGGGGCTTGGTTAAAGGTTGAACTTCCTTTTGCAAACTGATTTCGTTGAATAAATGCTCCCGCTTCACCGTTTACCAACCTCGGTAAGAAAGCAGGTAACATCCTCGATTCTGGTGAAATGGGTGCTGCATTTGATCCTTGTTTCAAACTTGCTCCTGATTGTGAAACCCCAAGCATCGCCATAAGTCCGACCATCGCGCCTGGTATTACCCCTGCGTTTGAGTTAGAGGATTTCCTTGCTACATTTCCAACTGCTGAATAATTTGCCTGCTTGCTAATTATAGGTCCTTCACCGTTCGCGAACCCTGTATTTGATCGATCTGCAGGCTTTTGCATATGTGTGCCACTCACTGATCTCGCTGTCCGCTGCAGTGATGAGGGCTCTTCTTTGGCACGTGGACTTAGCCCTGATCTTAATGCGTACCCTATCCCCGCTTCTAGCTTAGCCAGTTCGGGCAGACCCGAGCCTGATCCAGATGAAGGCTGCCAAGGCTCGATCCACTTTTTAGGAGCATTTGTTCGGATTGCGGCGTCATTACGCTTACCACGCACCTGATCGGTCTGATTGAAGAATTCCGCTCTGTCGGCCTTGTCGACGATTGAAGGGTCAACACTGTTCCTCTGAGATAGCTTAGCGGTTTGCAAAGACTCGCTAGACTGGTCATCCGGTTGCCTGAAATGCTGCAACGTGGCCGCAAGAATGAGCGGACTGGATGCTCTGACTTGAGCCACTGTTCGATTGCGGGCTAATACCTGTGACGCAATATGTCGTTCTGTCACGGGTAGCTTACTCATGGTAGCGTGTCGATTCCTCAAAAGATAGGAAAGGCGTTCAGATAGATTCGGACTCCCGTTCTTCGCATTCCCGCCCCTTAGAGCATTTGAAACACGATCTGTCAGTGCGCCCTCTTTATGATTGGACTCGCCCCATCTTGCAGCACTCGATTCGGATTGAATCTCCGAAACCGAGTTGAACCTATGGTTTAATGCTTGTCCTCTTCGACTACGGTTGCCTGTCTTCATCTGCTCGGTCGTATTTCTGCTTTGTCTCTGTTGAATAAGCGGGTGGTCTACGCCGATCCATTGCCGCTCTCTTAAAGTAGTTATCACAGGAAGCTGCAGGGCTAATATGACATTGCTGGCGTTAAGGCTTGATATTTTACGTCTAGCTATATCGTTGAAGCCCGGCAGTGTACCCGGTCCACCTTCTCGATCTGCTGCTTGAGCCCTGGCCCTAAATGCAGTAGTCCTTGCCAAATTTTGAGTAGGTGCAACGTTTTCTGCCGACGTTCCTGAACTTCGTTGTATGCTGAGACTACTATCCTGAGCTGCGTTTGGTTGTCTCACATTTGTCTGCGTATAGCTTAGGGCATTCATTCGCTTTGTTGCAGCGTTTCCTGCCAATATACCTAAACTTCGTCGAATGCTGATACTATTGTCTAGAGCTGTTTCTGGCTGTCTCACATTTGCTTGCGTATACCTTAGGGCATTCATTCGCTTTGTTGCTGCGTTTTCTCCCAATATACCTAAACTTCGTCGAATGCTGATACCATTGCCTGGAGCTGTGTCTGGCTGTCTCACATTTGCTTGCGTATAGTTTAGAGCAGTCATTGGCTTTGCTGCAGCCTTATCTATCAATGTTCCTGAATTCCGTTGCAGGCTGAGCCTATTATTCTGGGCTGCATATGGCTGTCTCACTTTTGTTTGCGTATAGCTTAGAGCAGTCATTGGCTTACTTGATAACAGAGTCCTTACGCTCAACTCATGCCTATGGTTGTTGTCTAGAACAGCCGGCTTCCAACCCTTAAGCAGCATCAAGGACAGTGGCGGCAAGGGTGAAGTCATCTGGTAATCGGACCCGTGATTATCGTTATCGGATTTACGAAAAATCGGTTGACGTTGCCCTGCCATCCTGTCGAAAGCTGATGCTTCATATAGGGTACTTGTACGGTTATTCAAACCCTGAGTTGCCCGCTCTTGCCTAATGTACTTAGGAGATTGCTGCATGACTCGATTGGCCAAGTTAACCCTTCGATAAGCATCACTTTGTTGTTCATGTGCAGGTTCATGCTCCGGTGGAGCAAGTATTTTTTCAGATGTCTCTTGTCGTCGTTGATTCGATAGTGCTCGGTATGTTGCAATTGTGCCGACAGGTGGACTGCTTGCACGATCGCCCCCATCTTCTATCTGTGGAAGATTCCTTCCAGCAGAATGGGAAGCAGCCTGCATGACCGGATACTGCCTGTAGTTACCTGGAAGCCATGGATCTGACTGTTCAAATCGCAATTTACGATTAGCGGATACAGGGTATAGCGTGTTAGCTGTATGTGCAAGCTGGAAAGAAGATGTCTTCCTTTGGGTGATTGGACTGAGGGAATCCGCACTCCCCTGATGACGTATGGATTCACCTCTCCATCTCTTCCCAGCATGATTATCATTTTCAATAAAGCTATTGTTACGACCATCACGGCTTAATCTTTGGTTTAAGCTAGTACCAAAAACCTCTGCCATGCGTCTTTGCTGGTTAACACTTGAAGATTGGTGCTGCATATTCCCACTTTGTCTGGTCCGTGCTGGCAGCGTTGCCTGCGAAATCATAGACAAGAGTGATAGTGAAGCATGCCTGCGACCAAGAGGAAGCATTCCTTCATGCTGCCGTTGAATCACGGCTGTTTGGATTTCTTTATCACTGCGAGCTTGATAAACTATGCGTTGACTCATTCTGGCAGAGCTCTGTTGATCAGGTGTTGCCTGCTGCCATTGCAGTTGCCGGCCTACTGTCTTATTACTAGTCGTACCGCCCGTTTCACCCACATGAGTTCGCCAAACCATAGGGTACGTGGCAGTGCTTGAAGAACGACGCTGCAAATAGCCAATTTGCTCATTCTGCGTCAGCATTCGAAGAGGTATTGTTGAACCTGAGTTCAATTCCTTATTGTGCACAATCTGCCCTATACGCTGCGAGACTTGCATGCTTCGCTGCTTACTATTATCCGGTACCCATCTTACAGCACCCTGTTGTGTTGTAGTCAATTCCAATGGATTGGCTGGAAGTGAAAGCTCTGAAACGTTCGCTGCTGACTCTTTACTAGGAACGATTGGAGTATGCTGCATCACTTGTCGATTTTGAAGCTCAAATGTCTCGTCTGTTGCCGCATCAAGCTTTTGTTTTACAGTCTGATTCTGTACGGCTTCTGTAATCTGCTGTTGATCTTGGGCAACGTGCTCTTCCGGGATGCGTTCTTCCCGCTTATGTTCATGCACCAAAGATGACCCTTCATCTTGCAGTCCTTGCTGTTGTACGGGCACTCGAGCCGATGGCGCTAATAGCTGATTTTCCTGAATGTGACCGGTATACGGGACCTGACTCGGCTCCAACGCTTGCGGCTGTCCTGTAGCTTGAGAATGCTCCGGCCGTTTGCCCTTCCTGTTGACCAATTCAGTATTGCTGTTCTTCGTTTGCTTCTCTACCTGGCGACGAGTTCGATCGTTCCGCTCGGCCTGTTGAAGCTGTTTTTTGCTACCTTTTGTCGCTTTTGCATCCCTTGGCGTAAGTTTTGTAAGGGTATCAGGCTTCAATCGAGCTGTTGATATTTTGTCCGTCGCAGTAGTTGAGGTACTGCTAGCCGCGGTTTGATTTCTTTTTTCAACCGGAATGACGCCGCTCTGCATGGCCTTCGGTGCTGCTCCAGAGGGTTTCATTTGGACCAAAGCCTGCTTGTTCCGGTTTGTCCCCGCCATACCGCTGTAATAATGAATCAACCGCTCAAGCCGATGGACCGTTTCCGTACGAGTTACGATTTGCTTCGCTCCACTATGCTGGAGTGCCGCCAGTTGGGCCTTTAATTGTTCGACCATGTGCCGCCATTTCGCCGAACCGTCGTCCCGCTCTTCGTCGTCAGCCCCTGCCATTTCGCGAAATACCAATGACAGACGTCCAAAATAATCCTGGCGCCAAAAACCGTATTTACCTATAATGTTGTCAGCAAAAAGTCGAGTAAGACGTGCCGTGCCGCTGCCGTCGTCCTGCTTACGCTGTGGAACGTTCAACCTGCCGAGCTTACCGGCTGTCGTATGGGGGATATGTGATTTTCGGGATTTCATGCCAGTCCCCCTACCCGATTATTTTTTGCTGAAAACCGTTTTCAAGCCGTTATGCACCAGTTCAATGGATTCAATAGCAACACTTGTACTCGTTGAGTTCATATCAGGACCGCTCCATTTCACAGGATAAGCCTCAAGAAAATTCCACCTGCAAATTTCGTTGCCTGAAATATGATTCAAAATAATCGAGCCGCTTTGACGGACAATTTTACCTTTTAGAGCATCCGCGTACCAATCCCACAGATCGCTTGATTTCGTAATTCCCCGCTTGAGTACAATCCTTGGATTTTTTACGCCTTTGCGGAAATAATGGACATAATCGTTCAAGCCGCCCTCTGAATAAGGAACAAGCTCGATCTCCGAATTGAGCCCTGTAACTTCCGTAAAACCGCCCACAAACAATCCATCCAGCTCGACCTCAAACCGTAGGGGTGCACTAATCTCATTTCTTCTAGAGGCCTCGCTCATCTGTTTTTCACCTCTTATTGAATACATCAAACGGATTATTATCCGGTTTATCATCATTCATATTGCGGTTGATTCTAGAAATTTCGTCACACCACTTCCTGCGCTCTCGATGCTCCATCAACATGATCTCATCGTGAGGCCAGTGGAAATAGTACGCGATGAAACCGGCCTCCTCGTAAATCTTGTCAATGGGGTAACCGACTATGCCTCCTCCATCCCGGCGATAAAAGACACATCCACATCAAATTCATGCTCACATTTCGGACAAATAGTATGAATCTTGGGCACTTCCATTTCATTGATTTCACGGTAAAAGTTTTGCAAAAAAGCCAAATCAGCAGTAAACATCTTCTCTACAACCCGAGTATCTATCGCTCTCAGATCGCCAAGCTTCGTAATAACGCGTGTCAGTAAAATAATCGTGAGATAACCGGGGTTTTGTTGTACGCGTTGGTCCCGCATCGGCAAAATTTCGTCAGCTGCCGTCGCAAGCCGCATAATTCCTCTTTTGTGCAGGGTACCACTGTCATCCACATAACCTCTGGGTAGATCGAATTCGTATTCTGTTTTGAATGCCATTTGGGTTTCCTCCTAAGAGCGTTCCTTTAGGAACGCTTACTTCGTAAGCATAATCTTGTTTTGCTTCGCAAAACTTTCTTCGTAAGCATAAGCTGAGCGTTCCTTTAGGAACACCGTCTTCGTAAGCATAAGTTAAGAAAACAAGAGATGGGACCAGCGGTAAACGCCCTATCCCTCCTCTTGTTCCCCCATGTAATTGTTACGCCGTGCGTGTCATGCCTTCATGCGACAATTCCAAAAATTCAATTGCTACTTCGGAGCCTGTACCATTAAAGTTCGGAGCTGTGTACTTGGAAGGCCATGCCTCGATAACCTGCCAGGTTGCTACATCGCCGCCCTCTTCATCGATCGCAATAATCGTAACGGTTTTTCGTGCAACTTTACCTTCAATCGACTCCTGCATCCAATTATACATATCCATGGAGTCGGTAGTTCCCCACTTCAAGCTGATGTTACCGTATTTGGCCAATCCCGGAAGCTTGCGCGCCGTAATCGTTTCATTACCTTCACGATATTCCACTACAGCCAGAGACGCATCAAAGCCTGATACTTCGCTAAATCCGGCTTGTTGAATACCTTCAACCTCTACTCTAAATCGAAAATTTCTATATGGATCTCTACGCTCGCCAGTCATAATTCACTTTTCCCCTTTCGTATGGTTCATGACAAGTTCCCTACTCAAAGTTTAGAGAAAAACTATTCTTCTCTTGTTTTCTGAGTTATCCGGAAGATGACGAATTCCGCCGGTTTTACAGGCGCAACTCCAATAATGCAAATCAGACGACCATTATCGATATCATCCTGCGTCATGGTTGAGCGACCGATGTTCACATAAAATGCTTCACTCGGACTGCCTCCCATAAGAGCTCCGTCTCTCCATACGCGGGTAAGGAATGCTTCAATCGTACGCTGTACACGAGCCCATAGCTGTTCATCATTCGGCTCGAACACAACCCAGTTTGTACCATTCTTGATCGACTCTTCGATAAAGATGAACAGCCTTCTTACGTTGACATATTTCCACAGACCATTCGATGTAGTTGTACGGGCACCCCATACACGAATACCTTGTCCCGGGAAAGCACGAATCAAGTTCACGCCCTGTGGATTCAAAATATCCTGTTCACCTTTATTGTACTGGCAATCCAGACCTACGGCGCCACGCACAACTTCGTTCGCAGGCGCTTTTTGCACACCACGAGTTTGGTCGGAACGCGAGTAAATACCAGCCATCGATCCGGACGGCGGAATATAAATATTGCGTTTATCGAGCGGATCAAACACCTGCAGCCAAGGATTGTACATCGCTGCATAGTTGCTGTCAAAAATATTGCGGTGCGTCATAACGTCCGCTACTTTTGTTTTTTCGCGTGGCACATCCAGAATCGCAAACCGGCTGCCGAGGTTTTCACAATGCGCTACAAGTGACAATTGGACATTAGGGTCCGTTACACCCGGGATGGACATAATGCTTACGACATCGTTATCGATGAAGGATTGGATTCCGGTTCTTTTGCCAGGGCCACGATCTTGACCCATAAAATCAGAAGCTGCCAGATTGGCCACAGAGCCATCACTGCCACCTGCAAGCGAGATCAGGAACTTGCCTGTCTCCTCCAGCTCACCAGATAATGCTTCAAATGGAGCAGTCGCTCCAAGATCACCAAATTCTCTACTGATATCCTTCACGGAAATAATGTTGGAGCGAACCAAGATTTTCTCAACATGGTTTGCAGCAGCTACATTCAATGACAATTTCTCGAACGATTCAGCCTCATCGCCATAAAATACATGAAGTGTGAACTCGCTTGTAGTCAGAACTTTCGCTGGCAGCAGGTTAACATCAATAACATCTGCATCGCCATCCAATACGCTTTCCAGTTCAATGATATTGTCGAGGGAGGAGACGACACGATTGTATTGCTTGTCACCTGCGTTCTCGAAAGCAACAACGTCACCGACGTTAAAGCCGGCATTATTCTTTACGCGATACTGCTTGGATTCCCCAGGCTCGCCAATAATGTCAAAGATTTGTGTCTTGGCCTTACTCGATGGTACCACGACAAGACGAATCTGGTTACCCCAAGCACCCGGGTTTTTCGAGCTTATGCTAAGTACCTTCGACTCTTTATTATCCCCGCCCTGATTGGTAGCAAGCTTCGCGTCGGAAGGAGCTACCCGCATGACATACGAACGTGATCCGCCATTGAGAAAAAAGTGCTCCACCGCGTAAGACAAGAAACGGTAGTCTCCAAAAGCATTTTCGGATAAATAACTTCCGAAATTACGGTGAAAATCGGCTACGCTGGTAATAAGCAGAGGGACGCCTTCGATCTCCCCTCTTTGTGCCAACCCAATGAAGCCTGCCGTGCTTGTACTTGCACCTTCCAGCGGCTGTGCGCCACTATCGAATTCTTCTACATAGACTCCCGGTGATAAATACTCAGCCATTATTCCCCGGTTTCATCGATCTGCACCGTCTCGCCCTTACAAGCCGAAATCGGTTCCTTTGCAGAATGAAACCAGTTCTCTCCTCTCTGCTTGTGGATTATAGAAGATGGATAAATCCGATCTGCTAACAATGTTAGGTATTGCCTTTTGAAGCTTTTGAAGGTGTTGCCGATGGATCCAAGCATAAGCTCCCAGCTAATGTCGTTCCGCCCTCCGCAAGGTTCACCTCCTTCAAAAGGGAGAGATCGCCATAGGTAATATCAAGTCTTAGATCGAATTGTTTGGCTCTGCAGTTGGCAAAGGCCAGAACAGCCTCGCCTTGCTCGTCAGATCTGGATTTTACGACAGGCAGCAGCAGCGAACCCCGACTGTAAGAGCCGCTTATTGGCTCGACCAAACGCACTTTACGCTGGTGCTCCAGCACAGCAGCAACGCAGCACAGCTCCTCATCAGCCTTCGCATTGCGTCCGCGAATAAGGAATCGATCGCCGATTCCGATTTTTCCGGTTACAGAACCAAGCATCAGCTCATTCTCTCCTCGCCCTGCATGGTCCTGGGCCAACCTTGCTCTCGACACTTCCTCAGTCAACGGGACAGCCAGCAGTGATGCACCCGAGCAAGGAGCTCCCCCGGCGTTCTTGACATTGACGCGAAGCAAGGTCGCTTTATCATGAAAGGGATAGGATGGACGAGGTGTGAGAGAGACATGAACCAACTGGTCCTTGGGACCTACCCTAATATCAACGTACTCTTCGAAATAATGCTGAACAAGCACCCGCAATCGGTACATACCTTCCTGCAGGTCGGTAAAAATGTAATAACCTTGTGCTTTAACAACAGGCTTAGCTAGCATCTCTTCTAAAGCAATCTTCGTATTGCTGCCGAGTGGGGGACCTAAGGTGAATGAGTCCAAGAGGCATACTGCTAATGAGACACGGGTTTTCATCATTGATATTCGAGTTGGCTCCATTCGGTCCTCCTACCCTTGAATCCGGAAGTCTCGCTCTGTAACCCGTTTCGTTGTTTTGATTCTTGTCGAATCGATATGTACTGGGCCTACTACGTAACCTATGGAAAGACGATAAGGAAGATCTGCGAAATTCCACATTCTCGTCAAAGCCTCGCCTGTGAGCGTATCCATAACCACACGTACTTCCTCGCCAGCCTCTGCCAAGGTGCCTACAGAAGCAGGTCCACGAAGCACAGAATTATCGTATAGCACCTGCATCGCCCTGCCCAAAATACGATGCTCATCGACGATTCTTGATTGAAGTTCCGCAGAAGAGTGGGCCGTGAGCAAATAATATAAATTTACAGTCATAGGAGGAAATTGGATAGAATCCGTCCCTCGTGCAACCATCCGGGTTTGGCGGTTATCGCCGCTTTCCAGGATGTTGTACAAAAATAGTGAAAGGGAGAGATCACCCTTATCCGCAGGGGACGCCAAGCCAATCAACTCCGGCTGAGGAATTGGATCTGGTGTCATATGTTCTCTGAGCAGCTTCAGCAAAGAGGCGCCAACATCGGCAATAACCGTATAATCGCCTATAGGAAATCACTCCTCACATTATATGTCAGCATTCGCCAGATCTCCTTGTAATAATAGAGAATTTCATGTCGATTTAAGATCCTTTTTCTATTATAAGTGTATTTCCAAGGCTTGACTACTACTTCTCATGGTTCATTTGAACTATTTAATAACAATAGTCCACATCTTCCACTTTCAAATTATGGCAGAAATGCTCGATTACCGTCATACATGCTTATCGTACCACGTAATGGCGAAAATGAATTGTGAGAGATATCACAATTTTATCAAATCAAACAAGGCGCTTATCTCCAAAATCCTGAGATAAACGCCTCTATCGTTATTTAATACATATCAACATCATCTTTATTCCATATTTTACCTGTTTTTTGCATTTCATATTTAACTGCCTGCAAAATATGTCGCATCCCAATAACAGTTCCCGCATCTGCGGCCATAAAGGCGGAGGATACGGCAATATTTTTAATATAACCGCCAGCTACCTGAAATTTGGAAGCCACATATTTGAAATCGACGTCATCACCAATCGGCGCTTCCTTCGGAAACATCGATCGCCAAATTTTCTCGCGCTGCTCCTCATCAGGAAAAGGAAATTTAATAATATAGCTAATCCTTCGAATAAAAGCTTCATCGATATTGTTCAGCAGGTTGGTGGCGAGTACCGTGATCCCTTCATATTCCTCCATCTTTTGCAGCAGATAGGCGGTCTCAATGTTAGCATACTTATCATGAGAATCCTTGACCTCGGAACGTTTGCCAAACAGCGCATCGGTCTCATCAAAAAACAGGATCGCGTTACTAATACGGGCCTCTTCAAAAATTTCATGCAGATTTTTTTCCGTCTCACCGATATATTTGCTGATGACCTGGGATAAATCAATCTTATAGAGCTCCAGCTGAAGCTCATTGGCGACAACCTGGGCAGACATCGTCTTCCCCGTTCCCGGAGGACCTGCGAACAGCATGCTTAGTCCTTTGCCATATGCAAGCTTACGCTCAAAGCCCCATCTGCTGTATACGATACTGCGGTATTTCATCTGGTTGCAGGCTTGGCGAAGCTGCTCCTTTTGCTCAGTCGGTAAAATAATATCCTCCCACGCGTACTTGGGCTGAATCCGCACCGCTTTCTTGGCCAGACGATGCTGCACCTGCATGAAGCATGCCTTGTACAACGCAGCCTCAACCACATCCATCCCAGAACGATTGTCCAAATGAGCTGTTTTTTCCGAATTACCGCTGCCATTCCAGGCCGCAAAGCCTTGCGCAAACATCAGCGCTCTGTTGATTTGTCCGGGTGTGAAACGGAACTTGCTGCCTAATACTGCCCAATCAACCTTATAATTGAGTCCGTGCTCCAAGGCGAAGCTTTCCCACAACTTATGCCGCTGTTCGTCGGCCGGTATCGGGATCTCCAGATCAATGACCAGCCGATCCTTCAGCTCGGAGGACAATCGTTGGTGCTTGTCTGCCAATAGAAACAGCAGTCCATTATAGCTGTTCAAGCAGTGGTATACCGCCTCAAGACGCTGCCGGGACAGCAGGTCCGGCTCTTCGGGAAATAACACCTCCACATGGGTCAGTCCGAGAATCGCCTGATGCAATATCGCTTCCCTCAGCACCTCATCCAGCAGCAGATCAAAGGGCTTGTCCTGCAGCAGCATGGCGGAGAGGTCTGCGAACAGCACAGGCTTGCCGAAGGAACGGCAGCAATGCTGTACCTGCAGCTTTTTCCCAGCACCTGATGGGCCCCATATATAAAAAGCGATCCGCTTGCGTTCCTTTTTGCCCGGGGCATACATCTCCCTTACAAATGTCTGCAGCTGATCCTGCAGCTCCAAACCGGTACGCAGCTGCGGCAATGGCGTGTCCAGCGCATGACGCTGAGTAACACGGAACAGCTCTTCCTCAGAATGAAGTACCGTCTCGTCCAGCAAAAACCGGACCATCCGCCGATCCAGAAAGACGAGCTTCGAGAGCAAAGAACGGGTTGTCAATTCTCCCGCTTCCTTATACAGCATATACTTGGCCAGTTTTCCGGATGGGGACAGCGATAAACGGGCGGCACTCATTTCTTCCAGATCATGGCAAGCCAGCTGTAGCAGCAAGCTAATATTCGGGTGCTTGGCAGTCAGATCATCGATCAGGAAGCCAAAGATCCTTTCATATTTACGGTCCAATTCAACCGCTAACGCTATCATGATGCATTGACGCTCCCATGCCTGCATACCAAATATCCGTTCTATATAAGGAAGCGGCAGAAAGACGCCCGTCAACCCACTTTGCGCAAGCCTCCGATCCACCGATTCTTCAGCCTCATGCAGCCGATCCAGCAGCAGCTCAGCTTCCTGATCATACTCAGGCAGAGGGGCTGCAGCGTTAATCAAGCCCATAAATTCCTCTTCGGAAACAAACATGCCATTAAAAGGATCAGCCTGCCATTCCGTCATCCTTTTCTTCCTTCGTAAATACAACCACTGCAGCCTCAAATCCAATAATTGCAGCTCGTCAGCATAATGCTCCCAGCAGCTTGCATATCCTCTTTCGTCCCATAGCTTCCCTTGCTCAGCTGAGATAAGCTCCTCAAATCGTCCGTTGATCATCATACTCTCCTAAATGTAACCATTTGTATTTCAAATCCTCACCTGTGTTGGTCGCTTTGGATTCATCTTACCAAACATTGTTAGGGTTGACTACAGGAATACCCCCGACTTATCCGGATGACACGGGAGGCACAGCCAGCTAATATCGTGAAAGGATTGAACCCACTGCTTCAACTTGACGAAGCCTGGATTTAACTGTAATTTGATTACATAATAATGACTCGCATGATATAGTAATCGTAAGCAAAGCAGCAGCCAGATTAACAAGTCCCGGGAGAGCCAACAGTTTTTCGCCGACATCATTAATAGTTCACGGAGGTGCTACCCATACAATGGATTCCGGCCATGAAACCAAGACAAGTCAGACCGAGCGCTTTGAAACCGCCCTTTGGACGATCGTACGCAGGCTCGGACCTGAGCTCACATCACATACCAGTCTAAAGTTAACCGGACAGCAGTTCGTCATGCTGCATTTCATTTCCAAAACAGGTCCCTGTAAAGTGACGGATCTCGCCGGCAGAATGGAAGTCAAACCAAGCGCCATTACCGTCATGATTGACCGATTGATCGCTCAAGGGGTCGTGCAGCGTCGCCATGATGATAAGGATCGCAGAGTCGTATTGATCGATATGACCGATCGTGGTCATGAAGTTTTGGAACAGCTTCAGCAGCTGCGAAGAGAAATTATCGGCAGCTATTTAAACGATTTGGATACGGATAAGCTGACCGTATTTCTGGATATTTTTGAGCAAATTGCCGGCAAAATTCCGAAATCGGTTAACCCGTCATCCTAGCCAGCAGACGACTAAAAAAAGTGGAATGTTTTGGACAAATCTGGATACAATAAAGTATGGACAGCTCCCCCCCAGCATGTTCCAACCGAAGTATAATGAACAGTATTTGGTTGTGATGGTACTGAAATTATGGTATAATCAGAACATTCACAATATTGTATCTGTTAAATTCACATCTTATAAAGATTATTACAGTAAATTTTGGGGTAATCTTTATAATGTGTGAATTTTCTTATTCATGCAAATAAGAGTAAACATTTATTGGAGGTTTTTAAGAAGATGGAAACAGGAACAGTGAAATGGTTTAATGCTGAAAAAGGCTTCGGTTTTATCGAAGTTGAAGGCGGCAAAGATGTATTCGTACATTTTAGTGCTATTACAGGGGATGGCTATAAATCCCTTGATGAAGGACAACGCGTACAATTTAACGTTGTTCAAGGCAACCGTGGACCTCAAGCAGAAAACGTAGTGAAACTGTAAGGTTTCATGATGAGGGGGGAACTGCTCGGACGTGGGCAGTTCTTTTTCAGTTCACGACCATCCATAGTTCTCATGTTGGAATGCAGCGCACAAACTGAAGGAGGGGTTCTACATTGTATTTCTCCAAGAAAAACATGGAACCGGTTCAAGAAGAGCAGACATCCGTTTGGGTGTGCAGTAAAGAAGGATGCTCGTGCTGGATGCGAGAAAACTTTTCTTTGCAAAAAAGCCCGCTTTGCCCTATATGCAAATCAGAGATGGTCAAAAATTCGAAAATGCTCCCTTTACTCAACAATCACCACAAAGTAAACTAATACGGCGCGAATGAAGATTCGCTCATAACCGAAAGGCACCCCTCCAATGGAGGAGGTGCCTTTTTTGTATGCAACCCTATCTATCATGTATATTTTTGTTCACTATTGCCTATCCTTTTACTAGAATCCCTTTTTCATAGAGTGATAGATTGCAATCGAAAGGACAGAGCCATGAGAGCAACCATCAGTTGGACATTCATAGTATTAATTACCCTAGTACTGACACTTGAAGCAGCAGCTCAAGGCTGGACATTGCGCCCGCATTCGGATGGAGATCTGCAGCGCTTACTCCCATTGGCTGAATCCGTCATCATTTCAGATAAAAAGGTAATCATAAAACACACGAGTGCCTATCTTCCCTACAAGGACGAGCGTGATTTTGCCCAAACGGCCCAGAACATAAGCACCACATTTAAGCTTACAGCGCCATTGAACCCGATACGCAAGCAGGACGTACTACTCTACAGATTCACGCTGAAGGATACGGCTACAACTCAGGCTACCCTGCTGTGGATCGGCTTTCCTGATGGAAGCACACAATTAAGCCTGACTGCCGAAACGCTACAATCAGACGGAATTAACACCCTGCACGATCTGCAACAGCAATGGAATACTCAGCTGCAAGCCCTCCGAATTCAGTCCAACTGGAACGTGATGATTCAAGGAAATATAGATGCTGATACATCTTCCCAACAGCCAGGGTTAAGCCCTTCTCTACAGCTGCACGTAACCGATAGCCTTCATGCCCAGGAGCTGGCCCGTTATCAGGATGCCAACAGCTTGAGCATTTCCTACCATTCCACAATAGTTGAGGAATCGGCGGCGGACACCCAACAAAAAATGAACCTCCAGGTGGCGGTTCATCGGGATTCCATTACCGGTCAACAGCGTATCACCATAGCAACTCCTGCCATTTCGATCGCCTATTAGAACACTTATAGTACGTGTTCAAAAGATGACTTTTTGAACAACCCCTTATAGGGCAGCCTTCAGCTTATTGATGACTTCCTGATATTCATCGTCTGTCAAATACGTTTCCCCAGGGTTCATTTCAAACATTTTGCCCCATGCGGCTCCGTTCTCATATTTCGGTACGATATGGAAATGGACGTGCGGCATTGTATCGCCGAATGCACCATAATTGATTTTACCTGGTGCGAAAGCCGACTCAATCGCCTTGGCAGCCTGGGCAACATCGCGCATATAGGCATCCTGTTTCTCCTGGGAAAGATGGAAAAACTCCTGCTGATGCTCATTAAGCGCCACGACACAACGACCCTTATGAGTCTGCTCCTTGAACAAAAATAGCGTAGACACGCGCATTTGCCCAATCTCGATCATTAGATTATCAATACGTTCATCACGGTTACAATAAATACAATTTATGGACATTTGTCATCTCTCCAGCCTCGATTAAATTTTCGGAGCGGGTCATGTTGCAGACCCTATTCACCATACTACGTTTCGTCCCCTCATTTGTCCATACCAAGTCTCATAAGCTATGAAAGCGTAAACTATTTATTTAATTTTCTGAATATTTGTACTATAATAGAAATAGAAGGAAATAGCATCCTGGGCAACTGAAACAAGGCATCCTCTTCGAAAAATGATTTTTGGGAGGTCATTGTATGAGTATCGGAATCGAGCAGGGTACAATCTTGGTTTTTGTAGGAACTAGCGGAGCCGGCAGGAAAACCATTGCACATCAACTAGGCAAGGAGCTTGGGCTGCAGTACATTATTTCTCATACCACCCGTGAACCACGACCTCACGAAAGTAATGGTCAGGCGTACTACTTCACCACCCGCAGAGAATTTATCGATGCCGATATTCGCGGTGAATTCATACAGACTGCCGAAATCGATAATCATTTTTATGGGATCAAAAGATCCGATGTGGAAGCTGCATTCGCCAATCATTCTGTCGCCTATGTAATCGTCAATCGATCAGGAGCCAACAAATTCAAATATGAATTCAAAGATCGGGCAATTCGTCTATTCATTTATGCGAACAAACAATTGATCCTGGAAAGACTTGAGGCCCGCAATGTATCTGATGAGGTTATTAGTCATTATCTGAATCATTATATTGAGGAGGTTTCTTATCGCAAGGAATGTGAACATGTTTTTGAAAATCTTGAGCTAGCCGCTACCACGCAGCAGGTGAAGGACGCCATCTTATCGCACATACCAGCAACCACAAGTTAAATAAGCGACACCGCAATCATAATAAAATGAGAACGAAAAAAATGCCCTCAACCGAAGTTGAGAGCATTTTTATTTGAATTACAGTTTAACAACGTTTTCCGCTTGTGGTCCACGGTTGCCTTGTACCACGTTGAACTCAACGCGTTGGCCTTCGTCTAAAGATTTGAAGCCGTCGCCAACGATTGCGCTGAAATGTACAAATACGTCGTTTCCGCCTTCAACTTCGATAAAACCGAAACCTTTTTCTGCGTTAAACCATTTTACTGTACCTGTTTGTGCCATGTGTATTACCTCCAAAAAATATTTAACATGATCTTTTTTTATTTCTTTAAAAAAATAAAAATTCACACATTGTGAAAAGTTCCATTATAGAAATGAAAACCCTTTACAATATCTGAATTAAGGTTCCATCTATTTCAATGTTTTTATAATATCATGGCCCGATTTAAAAAGCAAGCGCTTTATGAAATATATGTAATTTTTCAAACGTGATTGGCGCCCGTCGAAAATCGCCTGATTTAATTGATTTACTGACTATTTCCAAGTAAACTAAGGGAAAATATGGACAAGCTACTACAGTTGATGTCTCTTCATCCAATGCCACTTCAATCAAGGAACTCTACGAACAGGAGAGACGGACGATGTACATTCTTAAACTGACTTTATTACGCAAATTACTGGCGACTAGCCTTATCATACTAAGTATAGCCTGGAGTACAGCATACGCCGAGTCCGAAGATTCTGCCTCCTATACGGTATACGAAGCAGAGGATGCGTTACGGATTGGAACTATCGTTTCCCAGGAGCTACCTGATTATTCAGGCAGCGGCTACGTAACCGGCTTTGAAATCGCAGGCGATTCTCTGCAATTTACCATACATGTTGATCAAGAAGGTTTCTACCCTCTGGATATCCGATATGCTGCTCCAAGTGGTGATAAAACCAACAATATTGAAATCAACGGCAGCACTGCCGGTGAAAAAATGTTTCCCCAATCCGAGGTATTTACAAATATCGAGTTTGGTCAGATTTATCTCGATGAGGGTGACAATATCGTGGAGATCACTACGTATTGGGGCTACTTTGATGTCGATTATATCCGTATCGGTCCCTTGCAGGAACGCCCTGCCATTGCCCCTGTATCGAACAAGCTCGTTAACCCTCAGCCATCGATTGAAGCTCAAGCCTTAATGTCGTATTTAACCTCTCAATATGGAAAAAGTATTCTTGCCGGGCAGCAGCGCAGCTCATCGATTGAAGCCAATTACATCTATAAGCAAACAGGCAAGCTGCCTGCAGTCGCAGGTTTTACAGCTACCGATTTTGGTGACAATGCGATAGAATGGGCCAAATACGGTGGCCTCGTTTCCGTGGAGTGGCATTGGTCAGCCCCGATGAATGAACGAGAATTTATGACCTCCAACACAAGCTTTGATGCCGCCAAAGCCGTTCAGCCCGGCACTCCTGAGCATAATGCGTTGCTGAAGGACCTGGATCAAATGGCGCAAACCTTAAAACGCTTTAAAGATGCCAAAATCCCGATCCTGTGGCGTCCGCTGCATGAAGCTGAAGGCGGCTGGTTCTGGTGGGGCTCAAAAGGACCCGAAATAGCCAAACAACTTTATGCAATCATGTTTGAACGGTTTACTACGTTTCATGGGCTTAATAATCTCATCTGGGTCTGGACAACGTCTGACACCAAATATTCCAAGGACTGGTATCCGGGAAATCAATACGTGGATATTTTAGGAATCGATCGTTACATTAAAGCTGGGGATTACAGCACCTTGATGAGTGTGTATGATACTGTCGTCGCAATGGGAGATGGGAAAAAGCTCGTTGCATATACGGAAAATGGACCGATTCCAGACCCTCGTCAGCTCAAAAGAAACAAGGTCGGATGGATGTACTTTAATACGTGGCACGAAAAATTTTTGATGGATGGTAAAATCAATTCCGATTATCACCTGCGTATGGTATACAACCATCCTTATGTCATTACCTTGGACAAGCTGCCCTCGGAAGCGATTTATGGCAAACGTCCACTACCCTACCCTTTACCGCCTGCTTCTCCAACACTTCCAACCCCACTCAAATAAAGATGAGCTGGGGTTGAACTCTTATCCAGTTATTCCACCGATACTTTTGTCGACGCAAAAAACTTGCTAATCGCAAATGAGCACGCCCCGAGCACCGCCGACCTGCTCCCAAGCTGGGAAAATTCGATCTGCAGCCGTTCACGCGGATAAGGCAGCGAACGCCCTTCCAGTGATTGCAGCATGGTCGGACGCAGCCACTGGCCCGCCTCTGCGAGGCGCCCCCCGATAATAATCAGCTCCGGGTTAAATCCGTTAATAATGTTCACCACACCTACACCGAGAAAGTGACCTACCCGTTCAAACAGCTTGATGACGGAAGACTCACCCTTTTCCGCAAGCGACAGCAAAGTTTCCATATCGATTGATGGAGTATTCAATACATGTCTCGCTGCTTCATATAATGCATTTTCCGATGCATACATTTCCCAACAGCCCGCGTTCCCGCAGCGACATGGCTTGCCATCGTGCTGGATCGACATATGCCCGATCTCCCCGGAAAATCCGGAAGAGCCTCGAAACAGCTCACCTTTGATAATAATACCAGCGCCAATTCCTATACCGACGCTGATGTATACAAGATCGGCTGCATCACGGCCTGCTCCAAATTCCTTTTCTCCAACCGCTCCCGCATTAGCTTCGTTATCGATCACGACGGCTATGCCAAATTCCTCTTCGATGATACGCTGCAGGGGGACATCGGTCCAGCCCAGATTAGGCGCAAATAATACATCACCCTGCCCGTTACTGATTCCCGGGATTCCAATACCTATGCCGACGATACCATAGACACTCTGTGGAACACGCCGAATCATCTCGCGGATGCATGCTTTCAGCTCAACCAAAGCCAGCTCCAACACTGTGTTATCATGCTGCACCTTATATTGCTCTACAATCGTGCCCTCCAAATCAGTTAGCACGGCACGTATATAATTCACGCCCAGGTCGATGCCGAGCGCATAACCGGCTGTACGATTAAAGAGCAGCATCATCGGCTTACGTCCACCGCTCGATTCACCCGTACCGATTTCATTGGCAAGACTGCTTTCCAGCAGCTCGTTGACCAGACTGGAAACCGTCGCCTTCGTAAGTCCCGTTTGTTCAGCGATTCGTGCTCGGGATATAGGTGAATAGTTGCGTATATAGTGAAGTACAATGGACTTGTTAATCTTTTTGACCAGGTTCAAATCTCCGGTTTGTTTCATGATAGCCCCCATCTGGATGGTTTGGCATTATTTTAGCATGAATGTAACCGATGTGCACATACTAAGTTTGTTTAATGGATTTACAAACTACGTGGAGAATGCTATGATGGTTTTGAAAGCGTTCTTGCACAGAGCGATAATCTTGATACGTCTTCAGGTTATATCCATTACTATGTTTTTCTGTGTATTTGTACGCTGCTGTCGTTCCTTATCAATTCATATCTGGAGGT
Source organism: Paenibacillus sp. FSL H7-0331 (assembly GCF_001956045.1). The sequence continues at coordinate 158,664 of NZ_MRTH01000007.1, forward strand.
AAAAACAATGGGCTATTTTGATCATGTAGGTACTGTGAAGTTTGAAGGGAAATCCTCGACGAATCCACTTGCATTTAAATTTTACAACCCTGATGAAGTCATTTTGGGTAAAACGATGCGCGAGCATCTGCGCTTTGGCGTGGCTTACTGGCACTCCTTTACAGGCAATGGCTCCGATCCTTTTGGTGCAGGTACTGCACTTCGCGGCTGGAACGAATTATCCGGTATGGAGCTGGCCAAGGCTCGCGTTGAAGCTTGCTTCGAGCTGTTGAACATTCTTGATGTCGATTATTTCTGCTTCCATGACCGTGATATCGCACCGGAAGGCGACACCCTGCAGGAAACAAATCGCAATCTGGATGAAATCGTCGCTCTGATTAAACAACACATGCAATCCAGCGGCAAAAAGCTGCTGTGGAATACTGCCAACATGTTCACCAATCCACGCTTCGTGCACGGTGCTGCAACAACTTCCAACGCTGATGTATTTGCTTATGCTGCTGCACAAGTGAAGAAAGCCTTGGATCACGGTAAAGAGCTGGGCGCGGAAAACTACGTATTCTGGGGCGGCCGTGAGGGCTATGAGTCATTGTTGAATACGGACCTTGGCCTGGAGCTTGATAATCTGGCACGCTTCCTGCAATTGGCTGTTGATTACGCGAAGGAAATCGGCTTTGATGCTCAGTTCCTGATCGAACCAAAACCGAAGGAACCATCCAAGCACCAGTATGATTTTGACGCGGCAACGACGCTGCAATTCCTGCAAAAATATGACCTGGCAAAGCATTTCAAGCTGAACCTGGAAGCTAACCATGCTACATTGGCAGGACACACCTTCGAGCATGAGCTGCGTGTTGCCCGTATTAATGGCGCTCTGGGCTCTATTGACGCTAACCAAGGCGACCTGCTGCTGGGCTGGGATACGGACGAATTCCCGACAGACCTGTACGCTTCGACGCTTGCCATGTATGAAATTTTGCAAAACGAGGGTGGTATCGGCCGCGGTGGTGTGAACTTCGACGCCAAAGTACGTCGTACCTCATTCGAGCCTATCGATGTCGTGTACGCGCACATCAACGGTATGGATGCATTCGCGCGTGGGCTGCAGGTAGCTGCCAAGCTGATCGAAGATCGTGCTTTCGAAAATGCCATTGAAGAGCGTTACGCTTCCTTCACAACCGGCATTGGCGCCGATATCGTATCCGGCAAAGCAAACTTCCATACGCTGGAAGCTTATGCCTTGCAAAATAACCCGATCACGAACAAATCCGGTCGTGTCGAGCTGCTTCGCTCCATTCTTAACCAATACATCATTAACGTATAAGTTAATTTTACTCTTATCCATGCATAGCATATCCATACTTAAAGGAACGTATCGAGGTGAAGTACAGCCTGATACGTTCCTTTTTTTTATCGCTATTTTTGAGGGTGAACTCAAACAGCTGCTCCTATGATTTAGCAGGCTGTTCCTTCTCCACAAAACCTCCACCTTGAAAAGCGGTCTCATCCTGGGCGATTGTCTCGTGGCTGTGCCGTGACTCAGCAAGCAGCTCGCTGGCATTATCCTGCGGCTTATAACCGATCAGCTTTTCCAAATACCCGATATCGTAATAATTATCGCTATTGTCAGAGGTTCCATACAGACTGAGAAAATCGATCGAGCTGTCGGCTTCAATGCAGCAGGCGGCCAGCTGAACCATATCCCGACTCGATATCCAGATGTGCGCCGAGCGCGCGGAGTGCGGCCTGTCGTCACCCGGAAAATTGCCAATCCGTATATTAAATGAGGAAATACCGTATTTGTCCGCATAGAACCGCCCAAGCAATTCAATATAACATTTGCTTAGTCCATAAAAGCTGTCTGGCCGATAAGGCTCATCAGGCTCTACCGTTTCACCTACCTTGTAGAATCCGGTTGCATGGTTCGAGCTTGCAAAGATTACCCGCTTCACACCATGGGCACGCGCCGCTTCATATACATGATAAGCACCCGTCACATTGATCGGCAGCACCTTGCCAAGAAAGTCTTCCTCATCCTGAGCCCAGGCAAAATGAAGCACGACGTCCACTCCCTGCATCAGCTCCTGAAGCCTGTTGGCATCAGTGACGTCAAGCTTCACGATCCCTTGATCAGGGTCAGGCTGCAAATCGGCAGCCACGATGTCATATTTCCCTTGCTCCCTCAATCCTTGCAGCAGACTTTCCCCCAGCTTGCCGTTTGCTCCTGTAATCAACAATTTCTTCATCGATATCATCCTCTCCTATTTGATCGATACGTCTTGACCTGTTTGAAGCCCCTAGCATAGTATTACCCAATTCCCGCCAGGTTTGCGTTATGATATCTGCAATTTAGAGGTCACCCCTTCATCCGACAGCAAAAAGGAGCTGCCCCTGGCAGCCCCTCAATTCGTATATAGTAGATGATTGCAGCAGTATTCAACTTAACCTTATAGACAATCTTTTATAAATCGATCTTAAGAATGATATTGATCCCGCTGCATCCGATACTCGTAATTGTCCTTACACAGCTTGAGCAGATCGTATTTCAATCCCCGCTTCGGCTGGGTAATGAGCAAGGGCTTGCTCCCTGCTGCCCGTAGCGACGCACGTACCTTGCGGGGATCGACAATCCGGTTCACGATAAGCTCGTCCGGCCGTTCCGCACGATAATGCGAGATCAGGAAGCTGTCGCATGCCGCGCCCGTTTCCTGATCAGACCCGGTCAGCTCCTGCATATAAAAATCGCGCAGCATCCCTTCCTGCACCTTGGCGATCAACACCTGGCCCTCTCCGAAGTAAAGCACATCCTGATTGACGATCACCTCGCGGTCGACAATTTGCTTGACGGGCAGTCTTTCGAGAATACGAATATGGCGAAGCATGTTCTCGGCCTTTTCAAATTCAAGACGCTCGGCATAATCGCCCATTTTGCTGTACATCGCCGCTATCAGCGCCTCGCCGTTGTTAACAAGCAGCTCTGCTGCCTGGGATGCCGTATCGCGATAGGCTTCCTCGGAGATCCAGCCTTCGCAAACACCGCTGCATTTGCCAATATGGTACAGCAGACACGCTCGCTTTGGAAGGGTCCGACAAGTACGCAGACGAAAATGATCGGTGACAAATTCCAGCACCGCATTCCGAAAGCGGGAGCTCGGATAAGGACCGAAGCGCTGCTGATTCAGGGATACTGCTGGCGGACCGGCAGCCTGCTTCATTACTGTGGGTAGATGTGGCAGTTCACGTGCAGTTGATCCAGCAGCGGATAGGGAGACTATACGCTTCTGCTGTTTCCTTGTATGCAGTGGATAACGCTGAGGTGTATCCATATGATCCGGGGTTGACTTGCGGTTTCGGTAAAAGACGTCCAATCGCGGAACAGGCTCTGCTGTCAACTGCAGGTACGCGTAGCCGCTGTTATCTCTTTTAAGCGCCCTGTTGTAGTAGGGCTTATGAATTTTGATTAAATTATTTTCCAGCAGCAGGCTTTCCGGCTCATTGTTGACCAGCACCACTTCAATCGCGGCAATTTCCTGAACGAGCTGCACAATCTTCTTGTGATGCTTGCGCTGTTGAAAGTAGGAACGCAGACGGCTGCGCAGGTTTTTCGATTTGCCGACATAAATGATCCGGCCAGCGGCATTTTTCATCAAATAACACCCTGGAGCCTCCGGATATTCCCCGGCATGGAACACGAATGACATCGATAGAAGTCCTCCTGTTAGTGAACTGGATTAAAGCTATTTGAACCAGCCCTTGCGATAAAACCATAGAAACATGGCAAATCCGATTCCGAACATCACAAGCAGAATCATAAAATAACCCCAGTGCCACGTTAATTCAGGCATATAAGCAAAATTCATCCCGTATATGCCAGCAATAAAGGTCAAAGGCATAAAAATCGTCGTGATGACCGTTAAGGTTTTCATAATCGTGTTCATCCTGGTGGAATTCAGCGATACATAACTATCCCGCATATCAGCGGTCATGTCACGGGTCGCCTCAATAATTTCCGACAGCTTCAATAGATGATCATAAATATCGGTGAAATAAATCAACTGTTCCTTGATACCGTCTATTTTATCCGAGCTGACCATCCGATACAGCAGATCCCGCATCGGTACGATCGTTCGGCGCAGCTTCAACAGCTTCGTTCGGATTTCAAATATTTCGTTCATTAGCAGATGATTAGTGGCGCTTCTGCCTTTGATTTCGATTTCATTAAGCTGGTCCTCAATTTGATATACGGAGGGAAAATATTCGTCGACCATATTGTCCATCACCAGATAGGCCGCATAAGCATGCCCCTTAAGACGGATGGCCTCCTGCTGCTCGACCCGGCTCCAAGCCTCGTCGATTTCCCATGATGGCGACAGGTGGAACGTAACAATGAAGTTATCGCCCCAGAATATATCGACCTCTTCCGCAGCCAAGGTCACCGCGTTCACGGCATGAAGCACCAGAAAATTGACGGTCTCGTAATGATCCAGCTTTGGGCGCTGCAAGAGATGATAGCAGTCTTCGATTGCTAACGGGTGAAAATGAAAGTGGGTATCCAGCATGAGTGCCTCTTCATCTGTAGGGATGTCAAAATCCACCCAATACCAGCCTACATTCGGACTCGACAGGTCTTTTAAGCCAGCCTGAGGAATCACTTGAAATTGATGATCAACAGCCATTATTCGTATCATAACTACTTGCTCCTCGCCTTAATTGCTGCAGCTGCCTGTCTCTTCCACTATACTCCTTGCGTGTTCCGCTTAGCAACCGTCCAGCCTGAGAGATATAGGTTACCTCATACGCTTGTATCAGGCGACAATTTGGACAAATAGATGCCTAAACGGTACATAATGTTGAATTAAATGAATATCTGATGAAATTGAGGGTTGTCATTTGTACTCGGAATTAGATATAATCTTATTGATAATGAGAATCGGTATCATCATAAGGAGCGGATACAGATGGGACGCTTATACACGGAACAATTAGATATTGCTTACGGAGACATTAGCATAGTCGAGCATTTAAATATTAGCATCCCTTCGGGACAAATCACGGCGCTTGTCGGTGCGAATGGATCGGGCAAATCAACGATTCTTAAAGCGATGGCCCGCATGCTGAAACCAACAGGGGGAACCGTATTTCTGGACGGCAAGTCGATTCATCGTCAAGCTACGAAGGAGGTCGCCAAGCAACTGGCGATATTGCCGCAAAACCCGATTGCGCCAGACGGACTGACGGTATCCGAGCTTGTCACCTATGGTCGCTTCCCTCATCAGAAGGGCTTCGGCTCCCTGACCAAGGAAGATAAGGAAGCCGTACGCTGGGCGATTGAAATGACAGGGATGAACGAATTTTATGACCGTCCTGTAGACCAGCTATCCGGTGGACAGCGGCAGCGTGCCTGGATCGCCATGGCCTTGGCACAAGGAACCGACATTTTGTTTTTGGATGAGCCGACGACCTTTCTGGATATGGCCCATCAGCTTGAAGTACTTAAGCTGCTTCAGAAGCTGAACGACGAAGAAGGTCGTACAATTGTAATGGTCGTTCATGATCTCAACCACGCGGCTCGCTACGCCCACCATATGGTCGCCATCCAAAAGGGACGCGTCATCAGCAACGGCACCCCGGCTGAAGTCATGAATCTCGATGTACTCCGTGAGGTGTTTGGCATCGAAGCGGATATTATCCCTGATCCGCGTACAGGCGTTCCACTTTGCCTGCCATATGGATTGGCTCACGAAGCTCACCAACAGCCCTCTTACCCAGCGGGAGCAGCCGGAAGCGAGCCAACCAGTCACAAAGAGCCTGCATCTGTGGGTAGGTAGTCGAACTCCATCAGTAAAACCTCGAGCCGGGCGGTTCGAGGTTTTTTTATTGCTTTAGCGTTCGTATGAATGGCATCATGACTTCGTATCGAATAAACATTACCGAGTAAGCCTGCTTTATGAACCGGGTATCAGAACGCCCCTTTATGGCTAGAAGGCACACTCGTCGATAACGGACTGGTCAGGCTAGAGGGCAGTCGGTACACTTCAGGGTCTCTGCTGCTTACATTAACCCAGGCTTGTACACATAGCGGATCAAAATGACTGCCGCTGTGCTCCTTCAAAAAGGATATGGCCTCCTCATGCGACCAAGCCTTCCGGTAGGATCGGGTTGAGGTCAACGCGTCATACACATCAGCGACTGCAACAATTCTCGCCAATAGTGGAATCTCTTCGCCCTGCAGACGATCCGGGTATCCGGTCCCGTCCCATTTTTCATGGTGAGATCGGATAATATCAAGCTCTTCTTTCATAAACCCCAGATTCCTGCACATTTCATAGCCTTTCACCGGATGCGTTTCAATAATGATACGTTCCTCCGTCGTAAGGCGCCCGGGCTTGTTCAATATCGCATCAGGAATCGTGTTCTTGCCGACATCATGAACAATCGCTCCCTGTGAGAGAGCACGGAGCTGCTCCGGCTTCAACAGCATTTCTTCGGCAAGCCTTAAGGCATACATGGTTACCCTGAAATTATGGCCTGCTGTATACATGTCCTTAATCTCCGTAGCCAGCACCAGCTCTTTCACGCTTGGAGACAGACAGCTCGTTATGCGTTCAACCGGATCATTCGTGAATAAGGAGCGGATCACCAGGGTCATCGATTGATTAGCCGCATACTGCTTGAATAATCCGTACAGCATGACCATCATGGACGCCAACAACAGAAAATGATACAGCCACCAGCTAAGAAGCCAGGTTTCACCTAACACCATAATCAACTGCGCATTAATCATCCAGCAGCAGCTGTAGACAATCGCAGCCTGAAGCGGGAAACGGGAATAGCGGTACGATTGATGGTACCGATACATCGTCATTCCATTCAGGACCATGACCGCTCCTGTCGACAGCCACTTGGAGACAAGCCCGTCGAGCGGTATCCACTCTATCAGATGAGAAAAGGAAAGAGCAGCAACTCCGATCAAGCCTAAACCAATGGTCCATACCGGCACTAACCATTGTCTCCATCTGGACAAGTGCACAATGAAACCATTATCAGATGAAACCGAAGATAACCATAACCAGAAGGAGGCTAGCAGCACACTCCCCTGTGCGGCCACTCCGGGCAAATGAGACATATGAATAAGCATATTGGGTGTGGACAAGCCATGAACGGAAAAAATCTCCGCCAAGGAAATAAAGGCCATCGCCAAAAAGCTGATTTTGATATTGCGCACGCGACTCCCCGAGATGCCTACAGCAATCGCAATAATACTCGCAAGCAAGGCAACAGAGCTGACAATATAAAAATGTCCGCGGGGTACCGCAAACTGGACATCAAGCAAAGGATTGAATTTTAACAAGTTGAATACAAGAAAAGGTAAGGTAAGCGCTACCAATGGGCCTGTCAATTCTCGAAATTTCATCCGTTGTTGTCCCCTTTATACTTGCTATCACGCTGTTATTGTACCATAAGACCTACCGTTAATTTAAGGTATTTGATTCATCAAATTTTTATAAAAAAGAGCTCATATTGCTGCGCGCATCGGTCCCTACACCAAAAATCCTGAAACTCAGGCTTTACACTGAATCCCAGGATCTTGGTTTGAAATTATGTCGTTATTCCTTGGAAAGGCTTACGCTAACCTCATCCTTCACCAGATGAGCATCTACGTCAATAATGTCCTGATTACGAGCCGCATCCGCTCCAAAAAAATCAACCAGCTTGATCCTGGCTTTGTGCTTCACTTCTTTATCGATACTCATCGCCACGGCACCTACCGCCAGCATGAGCGCACCCAAATCGTCCAAATACCCAACAACCGGAATCATGTCCGGAATAATATCAAATGGAAAAATCAAATAGCCGAGCGCCCCATAAATTTGTATTTTTGCTTTCATCGGTGTCTTCGGACTTTGCAGTGCATAATAAAGGAGTAATCCTACGTAAACCACTTTCAGTCCCGCGTCTTTGGCGGCCTTCTTCAGCTTCCCCCAAAAATCGTCCTCCGAATAATGCTTCTCGTATTTGGAATTGTCCATCGGCGCATCTCCTTCAAGATTGGTAGAAAGATTGTTCCTCTACCCCTTATTAACGACAAATACGGGAAACGAATCATGAGCTAACCTGCTGCTCGCTCCATATCCATAATTTGCGGGCCAGCTCTGCATCCTTTGCCTTTGCGGAAACTGGCGCTATTCTCTTCTTATAAAAGTACTCACCCGAGGTTCGGCGGCCGTACTTTAACTGCTTGACCCGTTCTTTACAGGTAATGATCACACGTGTTACTGACGTTGGCAGCAGATCAGAGAAGTTGACAGTTGGTTTTCAGGTAACTACAATAAGTAGTGTGAGGTGTTGTAAAGTGAAGATACAAAATTTTAAATATCATGAGAGGGGTTTAAATCGTTTTTTTGGACCTTTGGAAGCGAAAATCATGAATATACTGTGGGATAGCTCCGAATTAGCCATTAAAGACGTTCAAGCCAAATTGGATCAGGACCAGACCAAGCCCCTTAATTTTAATACCGTCATGACCGTCATGAATCGTTTGGTTGATAAAGGCTTTCTGACCAAGCGAACAGAAGGAAGAACCGGCTTGTATCAGCCTATGGTAAGCAGAGATCATTTTCTGGAGAACCAATCCAAGGAATTAACCCATGAGCTGATCGAGGAGTTTGGGCCGCTTGTAGTCAATCATATGCTGGATGCGCTGGAAGAAGTCGATGCAGATTTAATCGCCAAGCTGGAACAAAAAATTAAGGCGCTCAAAAAGGACAACTAACCATGTGGACAAACCGATCCCGACTTATCTTTGTTTCGTGTCTTCTGATTGCTGGCCTTATCCTTACACAAATGGGCATGTACGCCCTGCATCTTCTGTTCGGACGAGAACTCAGCTTTAATATCCTTCAGCTATGCAACAGCTGGCTCAGATCATTGGGCTTTTTAAAGACGAGCTATTTTCTTGGTGGGCTGGTCCTCTATACGTTCGCGATGTGCGTATGGCTGCTCGGCAAGCAATTGTACCTGTCTCAACACATGTATCGCAAGCTGCTCCGTGATCAAACTAACTTGAGCTCCGCTCAACCGATGTATAAGCTTGACGTTCCAGGAGCCGCCGATATTCATCTGGTGTCCAGCACGAAGCCTATGGCGTTTACGATGGGCTATCTAAAGCCGCGAATTTTCATGACTACGGGTTTATTACAGCTGCTGGACAAGAATGAGATCCAAGCTGTCATCTATCATGAAAGGCAGCACCAACAAAGTGCAGACCCGTTAAAAACGTTGATCCTGTCTTTGTGTGCGTCGGTGTTCTGGTATATCCCTCTATTGAAATGGATGCTTCACCACTATAAGATTGCCAGAGAGATTGTGGCAGACCAATATGCGATTCAACAGCTAGGTTCTTCTGTAGAGCTGGGCAGTGCTTTGCTTAAATTGGTGAAAAGAGGTACGGTGTTCACTATGCCCTTTACCTATGCATCCTTTGCCGATACATCGGTAAACTATAGAATTAACCAAATTCTCGACCCACAAGCGAAGATTTCCTTTAAACCGCCGATCACTTCAACTCTAATCTCGCTGCAGATTATCGTGTTGATTTCTATTTTGTTTGTTTTCAATTTATTTTAATTTTTTTAACGTTTAACACTACAACATATAGTGCTAATAATAAGAGGAGGCGTTCATATGAATACCAAAGCGGAAGTAGGAATCCTGATTTCCAGAGTTACTGTCGGCATTATTTTTCTTGTACATGGTCTGATGAAGTACCAGGGAGGCATCGACAACACGATAGGATTTTTCGAGCAGCTTGGCATTCCTGGCTATCTGGCCTATCCTGTGGGAGCGTTCGAAATTATTGGAGGTGTTTGTGCGATTGTTGGTTTGGGAACACGTATTTTTGCAGCGATTTTCAGCGTGATTATGATTACAGCTATTATCTCGGCCAAGTATGCGATGGGATTTGCCGGCGGCTTTGAATTTGAGCTTGCGTTGCTTGTGATGTCGATCCACTTGATGTTGGCTGGCAGCAGACTTCTGGCGTTGGACCGTATATTCACGAATCAGGCTGCATCTCACATACCTACCGCATAACGACTTCAACCATTTAACTATACCGATCGCATACGGCCTTACTGTAACCGGTCTTGCCTCTTATATAACAAAGAACTGCCTTCCTCGCCCGGGAATGTGCAGTTCTTTGTTCTTTGTTCTTTGTTTTTTATCCTTTTAATCCGGTTGTACTTATACCCTCGACAATATACTTTTGAAAGGCGATGAATACGGCCACAATCGGGAGCAGCGACAACACGGACATCGCGAACATCGCCCCCCAATCGGTTTGTGCCGTCGGGTCGGACATATTTTTGATAGCGAGCGATACCGTAGCCAGCTTCGGTGAATTGAGATACAGCAGCGGGCTGAAAAAGTCGTCCCAGGTCCAGTAAAATTTGAATATGGATACAGTGATGATTGGCGGGACAAGCAGTGGGATCAAGATCTGCATGAAGATTCGATACCTTCCGCAGCCATCGATCGTAGCCGATTCGTCCAGCTCCTTCGGAATGCCGCGCAAGAATTGAATGATCAGGAAAATAAAGAACGCCCCACCAAAAAAGGACGGCACAATGAGCGGCAGAAACGTATTAATCCAGTCTATTTTTTGAAAAAAGATATATTGGGGAATCGTCAATACCTCGGACGGCAGCATCATCGTCAGCATCATGCACGCAAACCAGAAGCGCGAGCCTCGAAACCGAATTCTGGCGAAGCCGTAGGCTACCATCGTTGAGGAAATGACGGTTCCGATCACGGAAAACAAGGTGATAATCAGCGAGTTTTTAAAAAATACGATAAATGAGGTGCCCGCAAAACCTTTGAAGCCATTGATATAGTTATTAAAATTAAAATGTGAGGGTAGCAGTTGATGCGCATTGATGAAAATTTCCGAATTATCCTTGAGCGAGCTGGACAGCATCCACGCCATCGGATAGATCATGATCAAAGCGAAGCCGAATACGAAGAGGTGCAGGATTACACTGCGCAGCCGTTGTAGTTGACGCTGTTGGCCCACCATCCTTTAGTCCCCCTTCGATTCGTAATAAACCCATTTTTTGGAGCTGGCAAACAGGATCGCCGTCAAAAAACCAATCGTCAGCAGCAGCACCCACGCCATCGCTGAGCCATAGCCCATTTCATAATAACGGAACGACTTTTCGTACAAATACAGCGCATAAAATAACGTCGTATCGAGCGGTCCTCCGCCGGTCACAATCATACCCTCGGTAAATACCTTGAAACCGTTGATGACACCCATCACCAAATTGAAAAAAATAACCGGAGTCAAGAGCGGCAGTGTAATGCGTTTGAATTTCTGCCAGCCCCCTGCCCCGTCCACCGTAGCTGCTTCATACAGCTCCGCTGGAACCTGCTTGAGACCAGCCAGAAAGATAAGCATCGATGATCCGAATTGCCATACGGACAAGAGTACCAGGGTCAGCAGCGCCGTGGACGGCTGGGTGATCCAGGATATTTTGGCCACAATACCGAATACTGCGGTCAGGAACGAATTGAAAGCTCCCGCAGCTCCGAACAGCTGCCGCCACATCACAGCAACAGCCACACTGCCCCCGATCAGGGTGGGCAAATAGTAGGCGGCTCTGAAAAATCCGAGCAGCTTCAGCTTCGTATTCAGCAGCATCGCGATCACCAATGCGAAGCACAGACGTAATGGTACAGCGACAAATACGAAAATCAGCGTTGCCTGGACTGATTTCCAATACCTCGGATCTGCGGTGAACATCTCTGTAAAATTATCGAAGCCCACCCACTCCGGTTCGGACAAAATATCATATTTCGTAAAGGCCAGATATAACGAGGCCAGAATAGGCAGCAGTGAGAACACAAGAAATCCGAACAGCCACGGAGATATAAACACATACCCCGATATGTTATCGGAACTCCACCAACGTTTTTTGGGTAGGACCTTCAACTTGTACACACCTCACTTTCCATTAGACATAAAGAGATAAGCTAACCGCGCTTATCTCTTCACGTTGTCGTGCATTTGCTCACTTTACCTATATGCTGCGGTTACCATCACAGGCTTGTGTTTATCTGTTTATTTCTTTTTCGCCAAAATCGCATTCGCTTCTTTTCTGAATTTCTCCGCACCTTGCTTAGGCGTCGTTTTCTCGAAGAAGATTTCGTCACTGACGTTCTTAAACACTTTGCCTACTTCTACAGCAGCCGTCGGATCGGGAGGATCAATCAGGCTCGAATATTTCTCAACGGTCGCAAGATATTCGGCAACTCTCTTCTGCGTATCTGAGAATGAGCTCTTCATGCCTTCAAGAACAGCCGGGTGATAAGGCATTCCAAAATATGCATTTAACGACTTGGCAGCATCGATATTATTCGTGAAAAATTCAATGAACAAGGCCGCTTCTTCAGGATGCTTGGAGCTTTTGGCAATCGATTGGAAGAATGACGGCTTGATGTACATGCCCTTGCCGTCTCCGGATCCCGGATACATCGCCATGCCTACCTTTTTCTTCAGCTGTGTTTCCATGATGTCGACGTGGTTGCTCCAGTAGCTTAGGCTGCCGTATGCCGCCTGTCCTTTAGGGAAGGGACCATCCTCCAGGCCTCTCACTTCCAGTTCAACGCCCAGCGGAGAGATCAGACCCTCCTTCTGCCAACGAAGCTGCTGCTCGAAGAAATCGACAAACACTTTATCGTCTTCATAGCCAAGCCCGTCTTGAGCCGTGTTGTACATTTTCTTGCCCTGCTGTCTGAGCCACACGGCAAATTGGGTTTGGCTCATATGCGTATCACCGTAAATGCCCAGCTTATCCTTGAACGTTCTCAAATCCTTTTCGTATTGCTCCCATGTGTAGTTAGGAGTAGGAGGTGTCACACCCGCTTTGGCAAAAACATCTGGATCATAAAAGGATACCAGTGCATTGTTTCCGATATTAATCCCGTATACTTTACCGTTAAATTTGGCGCCGTCGATATGGATCGGATTAACACCTTCCATGTTAATCGTTTTCTTCTGGATGTAATCGTCCAAGGGAAGCAGTAAATTTTTATTCACATAGTTCGTGATCTTGGAGTAATCCATCCGCACTACGTCCGGCATGCTGTTGGAAGCAGCCTGCACGTTCAGCTTATCCCAGTAGGCATCGCCCGCGTAATATTCAGACTCGACCTTGATATGCGGGTAAGCTTTCTGGAACAGCTCTACTACCGCGTTGGTTTTGTCCACTGTCATCTGCGAGCCTGCCCAGTAGGTAATCCTCAAGGTTACTGGGTCTTTCTTGGCTGCTGCAGGTGTACTGGCCGCTGCAGGCTCCGCTGCTTTACCGCCAGCCGCCGGTGTGCTGGTTGCTGCTGGCTGCGAGCAGCCCGCAAGAGCCGCCAGGATCAGCAAGGTAGAGGTGAATTTAAGTTTCATCGATTTACGCATACATACACATCCCTTTTTTTATTGGTACATCTTGGACTCTAGCTTTCTTCGGTTAAGGCGCGCTGCGCCAGGTTGCGCAATACAACATCGTCCATCGGCGGGTTATGCAGTCCGGCACGAACATCGCGGTACATTCGTTCCAAGGGCAGCCTGCGCGACAAGCTGGTTCCCCCGACAATCCGCATGGCCTGATCGACAATTCGCAAAGCATGGTTCGTTGCGATGTACTTGGCTAATCCCAGATCCGGCTTCAAAGCAATTCGTCCTTCCGGATACCGGTCCCAACGGTCAGCTACCGTATACAGCAGCGTACGCGCCGTAATCAGGTCCGCTTCGATCTGCCCGATTTGCTGCTGAATATTCGGCAGCTCGGAGATCGGCCCCGGCAAGCTGTTCGGTCTGTAGCTGCGGGCAAACTGGATTGCAAAATCACGGGCTGCATGGGCGATCCCTATGTAGCAGGCGGGGATGTGCAGCAGCCAGCCGTTGCCATCGTCAATCCGTTTCTTGTCCGGTATTGAACCCGATCTGCTGATCAGCTTGTCGTCAGGGACGAACACATCCTGCAGAATCAGATCATGGCTGCCCGTTGCTCTCATGCCAAGCGTGTTCCATGTTTCCTCTATGTGGACCCCTGAAGTCTTGCGAACAAAAAACTCCCCGACCTCATCCGTGTCCGCAATACTGGCAGATACGGTGAAGTATTCCAGGATCGGGCTTAGGGTACTGAACGTTTTCCGGCCAGTAATCAGCCAACCGTCTGGAGTTTTGACTGCAGTCGTTTCGGGCTTTCCGCCTCTGCTTGGGCTGCCAGTCGCACGCTCACTCGCAAAGTGATTGATCATCGCTCCGTTTTCTACGACCTCCCTGCAAAACCATTCATATAACGCTACTGGCCAAGGCCGGGTATTCCGGTGTTGAAGCATCGTACCCATATGCCAGCCAACAGCCAACGCGGTTGAACCGTCGCCGCGGGCTAATCGTTCCTGGGCTAGCACCAATTCATACAAGGAAATTTCGTCTCCTCCATACTGCTTGGGCACGGTCTGCTTCAAATATCCAGCTTGGCGTAAGTCCGCAAAATTTTCAAATGGAAATGAGCCCTCTTCATCGTGCTTGGGTGCTCTTTCGGCCAGCTTCACTGCCAGTTGGTCGGCTCGCTCGGCAATTTCCGCTTCCCGCTCATTGCGGATGAAGCTATCCGATACATTAGGTTTGGTCATCGTCAAATTTGCTCCTTGCTCCTAAATCTTATGGGGATAGTAGGAATTAATTTAATTTTACTCCCTTTACACATAAAAAAGTATGTAAAAAACGGATACTTTTTTGTGAAAAACAGTGTTTATACAGGTGAAGACGAATACGAAAGATGCGCATATTTCTGACCGCTACTTAGCGATTTAGCGTTTTTTTGAATTCCAGAGGGGATTGTCCGGTATGTCTTTTGAACACATTGCCAAAATATTGCTGGTCACTGCCAAATCCGGACTGCTCGGCGACCTCATACATTTTGATATCCGGTTTATCGGTAATTAAAGCTTTGGCTCGCTCGATTCTGAGCCTCGTGATATACGGGGAAAATTTGTCTTTCATTTCTTTGCGAAATAATTTGCCCAAATAATCGGCGTTCATAAAAAAGAAGTTTTTGGCCAGCCATTGCAGCGACAGCTGCTCGTTAGCCAAATGCTCCTGAATCAGCTGCGTCATTCGTGTCATCAGCATATGCTTTTTATCCGAGTAGGCCTCAAAATGCTCCTTGGCCGTGGCCAGAGAGAGCTTTTCAATATAATGGTGAATGTCATCAAGGGTAGACATGCTTAGGATCGGTACAATCTTTTTAAAGGGCTCGTTCATCGGTGATAATAACGTCTCTCTGACAATAACGGTGATCAATTCAATGCACAAGCTGATCGCTACATTGATTTCTACGCGAGCTTCCTGTAAATGATCGAAGAAAGCCTGCAGCTCCTTGCGAACGTCGTCCGCTTCACCAATTTTCACAGCCAGCACGATAGAATCGTAGGCATAGCTTACCGTTTCTATAGAAGACAACGGCGCGTGCATATCGAATTCGCTCGTAATAATCCCGTTTTCTCCGAGATAAAACTTATATTTCACATATTTTTGCACTTCTTTATACAGCTTGGCAATGTCCTCAATACGTCCTGAATCACTGATTGCCAATGTGACATTCAATGGATACAGCTGCCGGAAAGCCTGCTGAATACGGCTTGTCAAAGCGACTGCAACTGATAACTCCCCGTCCTCTATCAGCACCAGCAGCTGGTTGCCGACAATCGTGCTCAACACAATCTGGCCGACCGCCCCCTGCTCTTCGGAAATGGTCTTAAGCGTGTACAGCTCGATATATTCAAAGCGGCCTTCCAGCTCAAATAAAAGCAGCCGAACCTGCTCATGCTCGAGCTGCAGCAGCTGCTTGTACTGCTCCATTTCCTGCTGAATATAGGTCCGGTTCAACAGGCAATCCCGCAAAAACTGCTCCCGAACCTTGGGCATCGCTTCTGTTAACTGCCGCTGCATGGCTGCAAGCAGATCGCCCTGCTTTTGCTGATCTTCCATTTCGTGGATTACCTCACGCAATACGTGAATAATCTCCTGCTCATTGCACGGCTTCAGCAGGTAATGCTTAACACCGTACTGCATCGCTTGCGTTGCAAATTCAAATTCACCATACCCCGACAGTACGATAAAAAGTGTATCCGGCAGCTGTGTCTTCACACGCTTAATAAGCTCGAGTCCGTTCAGCTTGGGCATCTTGATATCGGTAATGACCAGATTCGGCCGCAATCGAACAATCTCTTCATAAGCTTGGATACCATCTGGAGCGGACCCGATAAACTTGAGACCCAATTCCGGCCAAGGGATCAGCATCGCGATGCCTTCTCTGATCACCCGCTCATCATCTGCCAAATACACCGTGAATTCACTCATACGTCCACCTCATTAAAGATTAGATTGGGATATCGGTCAGAAAAGGTATCGTTATAGAGATGATCGTCCCCTGCTCGGGTCCGGTCTCGATTTCAACACCACTGTTGTCGCCAAACAATATCTTGAGACGCTGGTCAATGCTGTGCAAGCCTATCCCTGTGCCTGCAGCAGTCGTTTCATTGTGCTTTAACTTTTCCAAATATTCCGTATCCATGCCGGGTCCCGTGTCCTGAATCGTCAGAACGAGACGATCCGGCAGCTCCCGCTTTTCGGCGTGAATCGTAATATCACATCGGTCCGTCGCAGCCTCGATCCCATATTTGATGCAGTTCTCAACTATGGGCTGCAAAATCAGACTGGGTATATAAAGGGCGTACAGCTGCGGCGAAATTTCAATACGACAGGCTAATCGCTCCTCAAAACGAAATTGCTGGATGTGGATGTAATTATTTAGATTCGCTATTTCTTCCTGCAGTGTCACAAATTCCTTCTTGCTCACCGCTGCCCGCATCATATCCCCAAGCGCTTTGACCATACCGGATATCTCCTGCTGTCCATTCATTTTGGCCAACCAATTGATCGATTCCAGCGTATTATACAAAAAATGCGGATTTACCTGAGCCTTCAAGGTTTCGTATTCCGCTTCCTTCAGCATAATTTGCTTGATATAGTTCTCGTTGATCAGCTTATCCAGCTTCTCGGTCATTTTATCGAAATTATGGTTTAGCAAGCCAACCTCATCTCGGTTCACCGGAAAATCCGCCTTATCAATGGCGAACTGCCCCTTCTCCACATTCACCATTTTCTGGGTCAAAGCTTCAAGCGGCTTAGTAATGCTTTTCGAAAATCGCAGACCGCTCCATAGCAGCAGCAGCAAGGTGACAGCATACAAGACGAGCAGTACCGTTTTCATGATCATGACATTTTTGAAAATTGAGCCGTACGGAATTAGGTGAATAAAGGTCCAGCCGGTATAACCCAGTGTAAACTGCGCGGCCAGATAAGAATTGTTGTCGATCGTGATGATGCTGTAATCTTTCGATTTATCTATCGGGAGGTCAGACAGCTTCAATTGGGTGTTGCCGGGATATATAATGTCGTTACCCGATACGATCATCAGCGAGGAATCGTAGGTTGTAGTTTTTTCCGCTGCGGAGCCATAGATAGCCTTGTCAGCCTGAATACGAATGAACAAGGTGCCCAGTGACTGCAAATTCAATTCGGGAATTTCTCTAATATCACGCACTGAAAAAAAAGCATCCTCCTGCAGCCTGCCGCCAACCCATATACTGGCCCCTTCCTGCGCATAAGCCAGCTCCCGAATTTCATCCATATTCGCATAGTTCATACGATCCACGTTGACCCCAACACTGTGTGAATTGGAATTTCTGTCAATGATCACAATGGAGGATACCGAATAATCGTACAAATGGAAGGTTAACAGCTTTTGCTTCAATTTATTGGCCGCATCGAACGCTTCGTACGTATCCGGTTCGGTCTTGATCACCTTCAAATACCGCTGCACGTCGGAATCCGCCATCACAGACAGCGACAGCTTATCAATTTCCTTGAATTTCTCTTCAATCCGCTGCGAAAATAAATGGAACTTATCGACCGTTTCCCGATAAATGAGCTGTTCGTACAACGTTTGCGACTGCTGAACAAACAGCCATCCAAGCAGACTTGTCAGAAGTGCTCCGAGCGATATGAATATAAAAAGCTTATGCTTGATTTTTAAATTTCTCATTCATCCACCACGTTTAAGGTAAAAACGTCACTTTCTGTTCACCGAGCGAAGCAATGCGTGCCAACGACTCAACGCGATATCCGGCTTCCTTCAGCCTGCGGGCTCCATCCTGAAAGGATTTCTCGATCACGATACCAACACCCACAACGGTCGCTCCTGCCGACTCAATGATCCGTGTCATTCCAAAGGTTGCTTCGCCGTAGGCCAAAAAGTCATCAATGATCAATATGCGCTCGCCTGGCGCCAAAAATTTACGGGAAATCGTAATTTCATTATGCACCTGCTTGGTAAAGGAGTACACCGTCTCCACATAAAGATCGTCCTTAAGCGTTAAAGATTTATGCTTGCGCGCGAATACCATAGGCACCTGCAGCGTCAAGGCAGTCATGACTGCGGGCGCGATACCGGACGATTCCAGCGTAAGTACCTTGTCGAACGTAACCCCTTCAAATCGCCGTACAAATTCCTGTCCGACCTCCAGCATGAGCTGTGGATCGACCATATGGTTCAGGAACGAATCCACCTTTAATACTTGATCGCTCAGAACGATGCCATCCTGTCTGATCTTATCCTGCAATGCTTTCATTCGTCGAATCCCCCCTCTTGTTCATGAATTTCACTGTGCTGAATACGTCTTGTTACCTCTATAGACAATTTGCTTTTGCAAAAATCCCGTTGGATCCATTTCAACATTTTACTCGAATATTCGACATTCATACATATATTCCTGCTATGATCCGCGAAGCTCTATACCGTGACCACCAGGCTTCATCTAAACGAAAAATAGTAAATAGGCGAATAAGAGGGATAGCCGTGTACACGCCATCTCTCTTATTCGCCTTGTCATGTATGCTTTCGCTTCAAGGAGTCCGCTCCGGCTTGGATCTTGCAGCAGCACATCGTATGTTCAGTTTCTATGTGTGTCGATAAGGTTAACTACGATAAAACCATTGCCAGTCGATAGCCGCCAGGCACAGGTCCATATCTGTCCGTTTGAAGGGGAGCGATCTATCCACCTCTAAGATTTGCGGGTCCTCCACTTTCGTGTAGGTTAAGAGTGCTGCACCCGACCTCGTAAACGTACAGTTCAAATTCATGAATTCGTAGGGTCCCGTTTCGATATTCCCCGCCTTGCGCCAGGTGGCTCCTCCATCCTGCGAGCATGCCGCGGATAAAGGAGTCCGCAGCCCATAATGATGTCTTGTCGGGTCATAGTCGCTATCATTATAGAACAAGACCAAATCGCCAGTAGCAGGGATGACTCTCAGGCAGGTGCACGATTCGGGTGCTTTCAAGCCCGAGGTCTGGGGAAGCGACCAAGTCTCGCCCTGATCGTCCGAATACGATAAGAAGACGGCCCCCAGTTGGGTTCGCAGCGACATGACAAGCTTGCTGGAGCTGAGCTCTGCTACAGACGCCTCCATGGCGCCCCGCATGGGCAGATCCACCGTACCACTTGCCCGCCGCCACCGTTGTCCCCCATCATCACTCAAATAACAGCTAACCGTATTATGCTGGCTGCCTTGATGTCCCGTGCCATAATGGTAAGGCAGCAGCAAACGACCGGATGCCAGCACATTCAGCTGATTAGCACCTCCCTGCAGCCACTGGCCCTCACTTCTCTCCCAAATACTCGTACCTTCGGTCCATGTCAGACCTTCATCTGCGGACCGGAACACACACAAGGTCGAGCTGATGCCTCCCTGATGTCCACGGAGGCAGTGCAGCAGCAGCTCACCGGAGGCGAGCCGGGATAAACCCGGTGCCTGCACGTTGTTGTCTCCTGGTACATTGGGTACCAGCAGAGCTTCATTCTCCCACGTCCTGCCACCATCCTTGGAGTATTTGGCGTATATGTGGCACAGTCCGAAATCGCTGCCACCTTCAGGGCCCGCCTCGTATTTGTGCCAGACGGCAAGCAAGCGTCCATCCATTAGTTCCAGGATGCTCCCTGTATCGTTGCGAGGATTACCGATTCCGGATTCAGCCACCCGACTGTACTCCATGTGTCTTCCCGACATTGCTTGACCTCCAATATTGAATGATTGATGACCCGTAGGGTTGATTATTGTTCTTGTTTAATGGGTTGTTCATTAATTAAAACTTAATACAAATTCATAATAGTCTTTGGTAAGGAACGCCTTTGTTTTATTGTCCTGGTACCATTTGGCGTACCATTCCTCGATTTTTTTGCCATTGTTGGTCTCCCATGCTTTTTTGGCATCGTCCAATGCCTTATCCAGGGAGGAGGAGTTTCCGGAGAGGATATACTTCGTCCAAATATCGCTTAATGTTTTGGTCAGGTTGTTATTCGATATTTGCAGCTCACCCGGCAGGGCTGGCATATGCTCGGGATGCGTAAGATCGGGCATTGGACGCTTAGGGTCCAAATATAGCTCGTATGCTTGTTTAATATGATTATAGCCGTCTTTTTCAATGGGATCATTGATGTTTAAATTGGACTGTACTTGGCCGCAGGAGCCTTCAAGAATCGGTGAAAAGAGCATTGTATAGGATGGCGTGTATTTAATCTTCGGCGCTGTCTTGTCCTTGTCGATAAAGGCTTGGCAGCCGTTGGCGCCTTCCTTCCAGTCCTCACCCTTTAGCCCGTACTTTATTGTCTGGCCGGTTTCCTTCATCGCCATAAAATCAACGTATTTCATGACCGCTTCTGCATTTTTGGATTCGGCGTTAATCATTCCAGTGATTTGTACAGGATTAGCCAATATAGGGCTAAACTGTCCAAATTCGCTTGCCGGCAGCGCAATAACGGTTACTTCCGCCTTGGGGTCGGCCTTCTTTAAAGCCTTATACGTATCAAAATCCGAAGTATTGCCGCTTGTGCTTCCCCACATCCCGATTTTACCGGCAATGATACCTTCTGCATCCAGACCCATATAGCCCGAGCCTTTTTTCGTTAAATAATCCTTGTCGATAAGTCCTTGATCGTACAATTGTTTTTTGAATGCGGCTGCCGCCTTGGCCCGATCCCAATTGCGAACGAGCTGATCTTTCTCTAATGTCCAACCTACATTCCCGAACATACTGTCAAGGATCGCCTGAGAACGACCGCCCATATCATAAGCAATTGTATCCTTTTTGCCGTTCCCATCCAGATCATTATCGCGAAATGCTGTTAATACGCGAAGCAGCTCATCAGTTGTTTGCGGCACAGGAAGATTCAGCTTATTTAACCAGTCTGTTCGGATCATGAGAACATTTTGCGGCCTGAGTCCATTGATTCGGCCAAATCCATACATCTTCCCGTCCGGCATCGTAGCCACTTTTTTCAGCGCAGGGTATTTCTGCAAAAGTGCCTTATACGTCGTACTGTACTTCTCAATGAGCTCATCAACAGGCATGATCAGCTTCTGATCATAGATTCGATTGCGAAAGTTCGCGTCGAATTCCTGAATGAGGTCAGGCGCAGAGCCAGAGGCAAACAACGTATTGAATTTCTGGACGGATTCCGTCCGCGGTATAGAGATCACTTTGATCTTGGCCGGACCGTTCTGGGACATCCAGTCAACCCAACGATTTTTCTCAATCGTCCCCTCATCGGGAGGCGTACTTCCATTCTCATATGCGGAAATCGTAATTTCCGGTTTGGCGGCGGCTCCGCCTGGTGAAGCCTTGTCCGATGGTGAATTCGAGCAGCCCCCAATAGCCAGTGCCAAGACGCTCCCGCCGACTCCTAGAAGCTTGATCATCTGCTTTCTTTGAATAAATGACATATTTAGACCTCCTGTATGGGTGATAGTTTAAGTGAAGCCAAGCTCAGGGTTTTAACCCTTCACAGCACCGATTAAAACTCCCTTGACAAAATATTTTTGCAGAAAAGGGTACGCAATGATCATAGGCATCAGCATCACCATCATGCCTGCCGATTTGATCGACTCGGGAGTCAGCAGTACCATGTCCTGCTCCTGCAAATTTTGCAATTCATTCATCATGTTGGACTGGGCAACCATTTGCTGAATAAGCACAGAGAGATTGTACTTGCTCGAGTCCTGAATATAGATCAAAACATTCATGAAGGAATTCCAATGACTAACCCCATAAAATAACGCCATAGTCGCCAGAACAGGTGTAGAAAGCGGAAGAATGATTTGGACCGCCAAGCGCCATTCGCCACAGCCATCCATGCGTGCCGCATCCACCAGCTCCTCAGGAATATTTTCAAAAAAAGACTTCATAATCAGCATATTGTAAGCACTAACTAATCCAGGAAGCCAAAGTGACCAGTAAGAATTCAAGATGCCCAACGATTTAATTAATAAATAGGAGGGGATAAGTCCGCCTGAGAAAAGCATCGTGAAAATAATAAGCAGCGTCATCGGACGACGGCCGATAAAATTACTTCTCGACAGCGGATAAGCCGCCAGCACCGTGAAGATCATATTGAACGCAACCCCAACGAACGTAATAATCAGACTGTTCATAAAGGCTTCGGGAACACGTGTCCCCTTGAGCAGAGCCGCGTAGGAGCTTAACGTGAACTCTACAGGCAGGAAAGTTACCTTTCCAGCTAGTATCGCATGGTTGCTGCTTAAAGAAAGCGATAAAATATTAAACAATGGTAATAAAGCGCTTAGAGCCGCCAAGCCTAACAGGATCGCGTTGACCTGGTAAAATAATTTCTCGCCCCACGTAGGTTTCATAGCTGCCTCCCCAACCCCTGATCAAAATAATCCACGGTCAAATTTTCGCGCCAAAGCATTTGTAGACAACACCAGGATCAAGCCAATGACGGACTCGAACAAGCCCAGCGCTGCTGTTATACTGAATTGCCCGCCTTGCAGGCCAACCCGATATATATAAGTTGAAAACACATCTGCCACATCGGAAACAGCAGCATTCGACAGCATATACACCTTGTCAAAACCCACATCGATCAGTTTGCCCATATGCAGGATTAACAGGATGATAATGGTTCCACGTATGCCAGGCAGCGTAATATGCCAAATTTGTTTCCATTTGCTGGCGCCGTCCATGGCAGCCGATTCATACAAATGGGGATCAATAGCCGATAATGCAGCCAAATAAATAATCGCGGAAAAACCGGCTTCCTGCCAAATTGCGGAACCAAAATAGATCATGAGCCAGGAAGACACCTGATACAGGAACGGATAAGCTTCCGTTTGCCCAAATACCGTCTTCAATACTTCATTCACGATCCCGTTTGACGCAAAAACCGTAACAATAATACCGGTAACGATCACCATCGATATAAAATGCGGCAAATAGACGAGAGTTTGCACCAGCTTTTTGTACCAAAGCCGACGCAGCTCGTTTAAGAGAACAGCCAGCATAATGGGAAACGGAAAACCGATTACAAATCCCAGAATACTGAGCAATAGCGTGTTGCGAAAGATTCGAAAAAATTCCGGGCTCCTCCACAGCATCTCAAAATACGTTAAGCCTGCCCATGGACTGTGCAGCATCCCTTGGCGTAAATTGTAGTTCTCAAAAGCGATGATAATGCCGCCCATCGGTGCATATTTAAAAATAATGAAGTAGAGCAGCACGGGTACAAACATGCACCAAAGCGGAATGTTGGATTTCCATAAACGTGTTTTTCTAAATCTGGCTAGTGATTGCAGCTTGGTTATACTGGATTCCGTTCTCACGGGTTTCCCTCCTTCTTACATGATTACACCTTACAGGTGTACCGTCTGACCGCCAGGAATCACGAAAGCCTCCCCTTCTACGCTGGCCCATACTGCAGTTGCTGACGGGTTATGAATGATGCGCCCGGATACCGAGCATTGAAGCTGTTGAAGCGCATGCAGATAAGCAATAATTTCAATGTTCGTAGCATACCAGATATCCGCTCGCCCACCTGTGAGCTCCCCGAATTGTTCAACAAGCTCCCAATTATCGTCACGATCGTACTCATAGCTGTGGCCCCATACATAAAGAAGGCTCATTCGGGAATGCCTTGGTTCATACTGGATGAATTTCTCCCCATACTCCAGCATCTGCTTATGGTGGCAGGTCGGGTTCCACAGCAGCGGGTTGGAAGGCAGACTGAATCCCCCATTGCCCCCGGTTGTCCGTGCGTAGTCCATGCCAAGGGCGGACAATAGCTGGACCACTTGCTCATTATAGCTGCCGAAGGGATAACTCATCCCTCTAACCGGGTGGCCCACCAGTTCCTCCAATGCAGAGCGGTCCTCCATAATCTCCATAATCAATCGCTCCTGCGGGATCAAATCAAGAAAAGGATGGCTTGCCGTATGGACAGATACCTCGTGTCCCTGATACAAAGATTGAATCTCTTCACTACGAATATAGCCCGGCCTTCCCAGCAAACCGGAGTTCAAATGAAAAGCACCTTTGAGACCATACCGGTTCATAAGCTCAACTAGTCGACGATCCTGTTCTCTTCCATCATCGTAGCTTAAGGTTAATGCCTTCGATTTCCCTCCATAAAATCGGTCGTATTTAATATTCATCCCTATTCCTCCTGGACATCATCCCGTTTGGTGTAATCACCATATAATGATCGGACCCATGAGACAATATCCATCTTTTTTCTCGATAACAGCGATACAAACAGGCTTTGTTCCTGTCTTCCGAAGGCATACATGCAGCCTACTTCCGATGAACAAAGCCTGATTAACATTCCTTTACTGGATAAACCGCATTGGATATATGGACAATGAGAGGCGTCGGGAGAATACACATAGGATTAATTACACTTTTCAGGCTTCCGCCGATAGCCTTCTATATTCACCAGGGGTGAGCCCCGTTGTTTTTTTGAATACTCGAATAAAAGACATCGTGTATGTGTATCCAACCTGAACCGAAATGTCCTGCACAGCTTCTTGCGTATCCTTCAACAGCTGCTTCGCCTTTTCCATTCTACTCACGACTATGTAATCGGTCACATTCATTCCGATCTCTTCTTTAAACGTCCGGCTTAAATAACTGGAATTGATTTGAAAAACTTCACCGAGCCTGGCAAGGGTCAAGTCTGGGTCTATATATTCCTTATCTATATGTTCCTTGATTCTATGCATTAAGGCTGTGTGTGACTTCTCATCCTTGTGTTGTTTAATATCCTCGTAAGCTTCATTCAATTCACTGCAATAAAACTGCGATAGCTCTATTTCAGTTTCATGCGTATCCAGCCCCTCGTTTAACCGCAATAATCGTTTTTTCCAAATGGCTCTAAGCTCTGAAGCGACCTCGCTCATCTCCCGATCCATCGAAAATAACAGGAGCTGCAATATGTGCTGTACATTCTCTTTGGCAGCATGGGCTTCTGTCGTCTGGTTGACAAAATCGAGCAGCTTTCTGGACCATTCAGTGTCCCCTTGGCGAAAAGACTGCGCAATCATTTTCAAAACCTTTGGCTGCACAATCAGTTCCTCTTCCGTTTCAGGAAGATCATTGAACCGGATTACCCGGTTTCTGCCGAATTTGAACTTCATTTTGATTGCTGCCAAAGCGCGCTCGTAGGAACCCGAAACCTCCCCCATGCTCTTGGCAGGCGAACCTATGCCAATGGTAACCGTAAAATCCAAATTGTCCTGAACCCATTGGGACAGCTTCCAAGATGTAGCCTCTACCTGCGAGGCCGACTCCCGCGATTGAAATAAAACGGCGAGTTGATGCCCTTCCACCCATTCTGCCCAGACTTGAATGCCATGCTCTTGAGAAACCTCATAACAGACATTTTCGACCACAAATCGTAATAAATACTGATCATGCTTATTATATAGCTCCACAAAATGCTCATAAGCATCAATTTCGACGACGATCACACAGGCTTGGCCCTGCTCCTCCAGCATATTTTTCACAATCTCATCGTTGCGGTCTACAAAATTCCCTTCAAGTAAATCCAGAAGCAGCTTTCGTTGACGCAGCTTCACATGTTCTTCTACGTGCCGCTGTTGATAGTCAAATCGATCAATGAGGTGGTCTAAAGCATGCTCAATATAATCAAACTCGCCCCGCTTGTCACTGCCGAGCAGCTGCAGGCTTTTTTCGGATTTATATTTCTCCAAGCGGCCCATCAAAGCTTCAACAGGCTTATAATTTCTTCGGGTAATCAAATAAATCCAATAGGCCCCTGCTGCGATGGCAGCAATCCAGAACGCAAAGTAACCATAATAAATCGCAGAGCTAAAACCATAGACCTCGGAATTATTAATGGAGCTGTGCAGGCTCCATCCCGTATAGCTAGATCTGATGGTAAAGGAATGTGTTTGATTCGCCAGTCGATCCTCCTGGGGCAGAGCTGCATCACGAACCGACGCGATCGTAGTATTATTTTTATCTACAAAGTCCAACAAGCTGTAGCTGGAATTAGCCATTTGATCAATCATCGATTGAATAGCATAAGGGCGGACATTCACAACAATCAGTCCAAGCTCACCCGAGATCGTCGGCACCTTGCTGGTCAACGTCAACACCTTGCGTGTTATGGTTTCATTCGTCACTACATTGGTTTCCGTAACCTCTCGTAAATCCGACCACTTCGATTGCTGTTGGTTTTGCAGCAGCTTCGCCAAAAAATCCTTGTCCTGAAACTGCTCGATGGCTATTCTCTCATCTCTAGTCAGCACAATCTGATCGCGAAATCGATATAAATATAAGGAATCTATCAAGGGTGTGGCATGAATAATGTTACGGATTCGGTCACTCATTTCCAGGGAATCCAGATATTTATCCGTCTCCTTCGACAAGTCAAAAAATTTATCAAAAGCTACATTGTTGAGAATTTCCTTTAATATTAAATGATCGATAGACCGCAATGCATCATCTATGTTTTTCAGCATTTGGGTAGTTGCCACTTCGTTTACCCGCTTCGCTTCATTGCCAATAGTTAAACGAACACCCACAAAAGAAATAATGACGATGATCGAGGTAGCAATAAAAAACACTGGCAGATAGGAAAGAAGCAGCTGATAGTACCACTTCTTTCGAATCCTTTCTTCCTTTCCTTGCATGAACCTGTTCTTATTCGTTGTGCTTCGAATATTCACAATCCAATAACACTTCCTTTCGACGGCAAAAAGGAAGCCTCTTGTGGCTTCCCGCTCCCTATATCCCCATAATGGGGCTCCAAGCTGATGGGCGCTGCTTTATTATATCACGAACGAGACAGCGGTTATTCCTATCGAAAACGGCCCTATAGCACGATAGAATCGAAGCTTCTTCATCCTTGCTACAAACCGAGTAGGGATTTATTAATTTTAATCACGACCTTTTTCAATTTAATCCCACCCAACCTTCCACAAACCGGACGGTGAAGATCATTCGGGAAATACACGACAAACATGCCAGGGGTCAAAGTAATCTCGTTCTCGCCAGCAACCTCGTCGTATAATTCGTAATCCTTGGATTCCAACTCATTTTCTACGGACCTATTGCCGCGCGATTGTCTGCCTACAACCTGCAGCTCTTCACCACCGCCAATTAAATATTGAACATCTATATATTTGGCGTGATGCTCTGATTTACGCTCCGCTCGTATAACCGTGACGGGTGCTTGCACCATGGCGTACATATCATCCCCCTGGATCGGATAAGTCCCAACCTCAGCGTTGTCCAGATCCGTCTTAATTAAATACTGAATCGCCTTTTGTAAAGCTGGATGATATGCGTGCTTTTCTTCTTCCCAATGCTCAAGGTCACCCCAGATCATCTTCTTCACCTCTTTTCTAATTTAGGAGCCACCGAAATGATCTCAATCCTATAATCAGCTGCTCCTTATTTAAGATTACCATTCGCCCTTTCCACCGAACCTTGCTTTCATATTGACGCCAAACTCGCGACCCGCTTCATCGATTGCCAGCAAAAGCTCCTCTGTCGATTTACCAGCAGCATGACGAGCGGCAGGAATAACCGTGTTGCATTCATTACTGTCCATATATAAGGAGGCTTCAAGCAGCCTGGATTCATCCTCCTCAGGAATGGTGAGAAAACCATGTTTGTCCGCGTGAATCAATTGCCCCGGCTTTACCTTCGTACCGAATACCTCCACTTCGATTCCCCAACGTACCGGCGTACTGTAGGCATGGCTTACACACATTTGACGAGCGACGGCTTTAAAACCAGCATTGGCCATTTCATCCACATCCCTGATAGCTCCATCAGTAATCGTACCTATACAACCCAATGACCTGTGAATATTACTGTTCACTTCTCCCCAGAAAGCGCCAATGACATTAGGCTTATCCAGATCCTGCACCACTACGATCTTCGGACCGGGAATACCGGCCACATATTGACGATATTCACTCCATGCATTCGGATTCTGGATCGGATGATCCGGATTGCTTGGTTGAAATTGCACGGTAACGGCATAACCAACCATAGGCCCCATTTGTGGCATAAAATCTCTTGTCGCTTCCATATTGAATCCGCGAGTGATATCGTGTTTCGTAATAGCCTCCCAACCGTTATATATAGTCGGGGTATTCCAGCGCTTCAGCTTCAACAATTCGGAATGTGCTAATCGTACCATTGCTTACACCCTTTCAATCATTGTAAGTACATGTTCATCTTATCGCTTTCTTCAGAGTAAATTGATCATATTTCAAGCTAAAATGATCATTTCTAAAGAAATTCTTTTCATTTATAATAGAGGGTACCATGCAACAAGGGGGCTCTACATGTATCCTCAATACCTGATTGAATATCCCAACATGAACACCAGCTTCCCTTTTTACATCAAAAGAAAAAAGCATACACTTGTTCAGCCACATCGCCACGATTTTATTGAGTTAACCTTAATTATGGACGGAAAAGGAAAGGAACTCATCAATGGGTTAACGCATTCCATGACACCTGGTACGATGGTGCTGCTGCTGCCGTATCAAATTCATCAAATCGAGGCCGATCCTTTAAGTCCTTTGGATATGTACATTTGTAATTTTGACATGAAGCTGCTAACGGAGGGGGCTGAACCAGAGCAGGTATTATGGGACTTGATCTATGGAGGAGACAGCCAACAATCCAGCTTCGTTCAATTCGATTCTTCCATACTTGGGGATATTCAATCGATATTTGCGAAAATGCTGCAAGAATATCAGGGTGATGATTACGGTAAACATATGATCATCAAAGCAAAATTGCTTGAAGCGTTAACCTATTATGCAAGGAGTATGAGATCCCACACACATAAATCAGCTCAATTAGTAGGCTCAGCACCTGTTCGAACCAAGCCCATTTGGCAAATGATTAGATACCTGCACGAGCATTTTCTGGAATCCGTTACGTTGTCTGTATTAGCTGATGAATTTCATCTTCATCCTACCTATATCAGTGAGCTATTCTCTGAATATTATGGTATTCGTTTTCTGGAATTCCTTCAGGAACTGCGGATTCGTCATGCTTGCAGTTTGCTGCTCTCATCGGATATGCCGCTTTCCGAGGTAGCGATGGAGTCCGGGTTCGATGCCTATTCGACATTTAACCGAACATTTCGCAAGCTAAAAGGATGTTCTCCCCGGGCGTACAGGAGTAAACAAGCCGGTCATAGTCTCTGTCATTCCCAGATTCCATGAGAAAATAGCACATATTCAAACTTCGGTGCGTTGGTGCTGATTATGCTGCTTCTGGCGACTCCGTGTCAGACATCTTGATTCAAACGGTAGCAATGGACGGGAAAAGCAAACAGGCAGCTCAAGGATTAAACCCTGGGCTGCCTGTTTGCTTAAGGAATACAACTTTAATTCGTGTTTATCGGATTACTTATTCACATTTTATCCACAATTTATCCACACATATCCACAATTCGCTTATTCGTCTTCTTTAAACAAGGGCATAATCGTCAGATTAAATTCAAATTCCTTCTCATCCAAACGATACTGCTTCAGAAGCTCCGGTCCGCAGGAATTGGAGCCTACACCACTCATCTTGTAATCCAAATGGACAATCGTTTCTTTACGCTTCTTAAGCTCATGCGCATGTGTGGCAGTTGTCAGATCCTCTGGTGTAAAATGCGCTGCATTCAAAGAGAACTCACCGCCGCGGCTGGAGAATTTCAGACCCATACCCTGCTCATTGGATACAATGGCCCATTCTGTGCCATAACGTGAGCCGTTTTCCTGTGGCATCACGTAGTTCTGGAACATTTCGTCGACCGTCAGCAGGTATTTACCCTTCTTCGCGCTTTGCCGCTTGTCCGAATAGCTTTCATGCGGACCAAAACCGAAATATTCGACTTCCTCCGTTCCTTGCGGCATCGTCAATTGCAGACCAAACCGCGGCAGAAAGGCTAGATTCTCTCTTACCTTTACTTTCGTCTGCAGCGAGATAGCCCCTGTGCCATCTACAGTCCAATGCGCGGTACCGTGCAGCAGCGGCAGCTTGATGTAACCTCCCAGCGAATACTGTACGGAGATCTCTACAGAATCACCTGTCTGCTTAACAACTTCGGAGCTGTATACGTGCATCTTGACCCGGTCATAGCCTTCCTTCATCCACTCGTGTTTAATATTCCGGTCATTATCGATCGGAGCCCGCCAGATGTTAAAGGCGAACGGTGCCTGCAGCATCTCTACACCCTGCTTCGTTACACTTACAAAGGTACCATCATACAAATCAAAGCTGTGACGGAAATCAAAACCGTCTATCACGAGGGTATGACCCTGCTGATCTACACGAATCGCCGGAATTTCCCGTTTGCTGCTCTCTTCAAGGACTACAGCTACCGGAAGCTCAAACTGTTCGAATGTAAGCTCATAGCCTGCTTCCGCCCAACGGTAATCCTGCTTTGACCTAACCGACAATGTCAGGAAATAGCGGCTGGACGAAGCCTTCGGCAGCGTATAAGGAACAACCGTAGTTTGCGTAGTATGAGGAGCCGCTTCGATACTTGCAAGCTCACCCTGCTGCACGGTGTGCCCGTCTTTTTCAACCTTCCAATAGATCGTAACCTGTGACAAGTCGATAAAATCATACAAATTGGTAATCGCAATCGTACCTTTGTGTAAATCCTGCGCCTCGATGCGGACAGGAGCAATAACCTTTTTCAATTCAAGCAGTCCGATGTGCGGCTTCCTGTCAGGGCTAACCAGACCGTCGATGCAGAAGTTCCCGTCATGGGGCTTCTCCCCAAAATCGCCTCCGTAAGCGAAGAAAGGAACACCGTCCGCCGTTTCGGTTTTGATCCCGTGGTCATTCCATTCCCATACGCAGCCACCCATTAACAGCGGATATTTATAGATGACATCCCAGTAATTTTTCAAATCTCCAGGTCCATTACCCATAGCATGGCTGTACTCGCACAGGAACATCGGTTTCGTGCTGGCTGGGTCCAATGCATAAATTTCAATGTCCGTAGTGGACGTATACATCCGGCCTTCCAAATCGATATACTCCTTGTCCTTACTACCGTTGTACCGGGGATCTACGCCTTCATAATGAACCGGTCTGGACGTATCCCTTTCTTTGGCCCACTTCCCCATTGCCATATGATTCTTATCGTAGCCAGCCTCGTTGCCCAATGACCAGATAACAACCGCAGGCTGATTTTTATCCCGTTCGACCAATCGCTCGATCCGATCTACAAATGCCGCTTCCCACTCCGGGTTTTTCGTCAGCATATGGTAATCACCGGCATTATGCACACCATGACATTCCAGATCCGCTTCATCCACTACATAAAAGCCGTATTCGTTGCATAGCTCCAAAAACCGCGGATCGTTAGGATAATGGGAGGTTCGGACGGTATTCACGTTATGTCGTTTCATCAGGTCCAGATCCTTGATCATGTGATTCAGCGGAATCGTCTGCCCAAGCTCTGGATGAGAATCGTGGCGGTTAACGCCTTTAAGCTTAACGGCTGCCCCATTGATCTTGAATACACCGTCGATGATTTCAACCTTGCGGAAGCCTACGGAAAACCGCAGCACCTCGTCCCCACCATGAATATACAGCTGGTATAAATAAGGTGTTTCCGCATTCCACAGCTCTGGAGACGTGATCTCAATCTCTATATTGCCCTTGCCATCTATAAGCACTTTGCCTTCGCCTACAAGATATCCTTGGGCGTTCTTTAATTCGGCCTTTACTTCAAGCGGCCCCGTAGTTACCAGCTCACTTCGCAAAACCGCTTTGCCGAAGTCATCCGATAACTCCTGCTTATTGAACACATCGCGGATATGTGCGCGGTCCCGTGCAAGCAAATACACATCCCGGAAAATCCCCGAAAATCTCCACAAATCCTGATCCTCGATATACGTACCATCGCACCATTTTAGTACCATCACGGCAATCCGGTTTTTGCCGCTTGTCAGGTACGGAGTCAGATTAAATTCCGCAGGGATTCTGCTGCCTTGGCTGTAGCCGACAAACTTGCCGTTCACCCACAGATAAAAACACGAGTTCACCCCTTCGAACACCACATACCCGTCTTTATCGTTCCAGGATTCCGTGACGTTGAAATCCCTAACATATAGTCCAGCCGGGTTTTCATTAGGCACATAAGGCGGATCGCAAGGGATTACGTAATTGACATTGCTGTATTGCAGCTGATCGTAACCGTTGGTTTGCCAGCAGGAAGGTACGAGCAGATCATCCCAGCCGCTAACATCGGCCGAGGTCTCGTAGAATCCATCCTCCACATATTTAACGCTGGTATGATATTTAAATTTCCAGCCGCCATTTAAAGTTTGGTAAAAAGGGGAACGCCCTCTCTTTTGCGACAAAGCTGCTTGCTCATCCTGATATGGAATATAATAGGCCCGCGAAGGTTCCCTGTTCACCTGCAGAACGTTCAGATCCTCCCAATACTTGTTCAAATGAATCATCACTATCGCTCCTTGTACATAGTAGTCGTATTATTTTCAGTTATAACTTATTCACAGATGGATTTCCATCAGAACATTTGAAGCCTGATATAACGATTTGAAGATACTATCGATTACACTCCGTATAGAACAATCGCTGATCGTCAGCTGTCCGCAGCCCACCTCATTAAGTAAAACCACATCAATGAAATGGCTCACGATGATGCTGCGCTTACACTACATTTTAAGTTGGCATTCAGACTCCATTAAGTCTCCATTCAGTTTATCGTTCTATAATTTGGTATTAAAGGAGATGGTGGTGTAGAGATGAAAACAACAAAAATGATAGCAGCATGTGCATTAACAGCCCTACTATTAAGCGGATGTGGTACGAATACGGCAGCACCAAATGCCTCTAGTTCGGCAAGTGCAGCGCCAGCGGCAAGTACAACAAGTCCGGCAGCAGATCAAGCCAAGCCACAAAATGGCGCACCTGGATCAGTAGCCAATTCGAACCAGCGTACGATGATGATGACGTTCCAATCCCTCATTATGATGGACAAATCCACTGGACTTGCCATTACGAAGGATCAGGCTGCCAAAATGCTGCCTGTTGTTCAGGAAGCCGTGACCAAAAGCGAGCTGAGCACAGATGCGCAAACCAATCTGTTAGCACCACTAACTGCCGACCAGAAAAAGTTCATTGAAGAAGCTCAAGCCAAAAGCAAGCAAAGAGCTAACGGACAAGGCGGAGCAAATGGCGGACAAGCTGGTCAGCCCCCACAAGGTGATCAAGCCGGTGGACAAGCAGCAGCCGGTCAAGGACAGGACGGGCAGCGTAAGCAGGGGGGACAGCGTCCTCAGGGTGATGCAGCTAACAAAGAGGGTGCCAATCCCTCAGGTAATGCAAGTGGTCAAGGCGGGCAGCGTCCTCAAGGCGGCAATATCGGGCAACAGCTCATTGAATTGCTGCAAGCCAAAACCAAATAAAATGGGGTCGTAAGCAAAAGAACCTTCATATCCACGGATTTATTGTGTGGAATGAAGGTTCTTTTTATATCGCAATTTGATCAAAGCTTTAAGGCTACACCATACCTTTAATTCGTTCTGCCAGTACACGCATCATGCTACGCAGTACTTCGATGTTTTGAAAGCAAAAGGCAAAAACCTGATCCTGCTGGAGCTCGAGCAGCACGGTACGGTCTGTTGATGTACAATCGGCCGAACGCGGACCGCTGTCGATAACTGCCATCTCTCCAAAGCAATCTCCTTGACCGAGCATCGCAAACGTTTCATTTCCATTATGGACGCGGACGTTCCCTTCAATGATTCCGTACATCGTGTCTCCAAATTCCCCGGTTTTGCAGATCACTTCACCGGGGCCATAGGTAACCTCTTCAACGATTTGGGCAAGCCGGATGAAGTCATCCTGACTGAGATGGGCGAATAAATTGATTTTCTGCAAAACCAGAATACGCCGCAATATGATCGCATCCTTGGACTGATCCGCAGTATCGGGAGATGATACTGTGCTCACCGCTGCAATCTCCTGCACAGTGTTCTGATCAATGGCTTCCTGCCCACCCCGTTCCAGCTTGGTTCGCAGTCTGCGTGAAAGCAGCTTCATCATTTCAATCGCAATACTCGCACGATCGAACATCATTTCATACAATGCCGTTGAATCCAGCTCCCACAGCTCGATATCGGTTTCTGCCCGTATCGTTGCCGTCCGCAGCCCTTGAGTCAGAACAGCCATTTCTCCAAAGCAATCGCCAGCCTTCAGACTACTTACCTGCTGGCCATTCACGTATACACCTGCTTGACCACTGTGAATGATGAATAAAGAATCTCCCGGGTCGCCCTCACGAATGATATCCATTCCTTGTACCCGACTAAGCTTCTGTAATCGAGGTGCTATCGCCGAGAGATCGCGAGCTACCAAACCATGGAATAAGGTGACATTGTGCAAAAGTCGGACACGTTCGATCTGATCAGCAAGGCTTTCATAGGACAGTTGTTTCTCTTCTGCGTTTGCATGTTCCTCGATAAAAGCAAGCGCCCTGCTGGAGTGACTCTGCATGGTCATATAACGAATCCAGTGACGAAGCCACGTATCTCCTTGCTCATACAGCCAAATCAATGCGTCCTCATTTAAACTTTCAGGTGAAGCTGTGCCTGTTAAAGTACGTGGAGTCGACATCATTCTGGCCAGTTCAGTACGCAGGTTCCCTTGAAGCATCTGATCCATCACTTCGGTCGAATTCGCCTGCTGTCTGCTATCGCCCGACAACCAACTGGCTAACACCGCTTGTACGGTCTTGGCATCAATGATCAAGGATAATAGTTGAAAAATACGCCTGCATACCGAAAGACGCGTCTGCTCGATGATCAGCGGCATTTCGGAGCGATCCTCTACTCCGGATATACGTGCCCCATGTACGGCAAATTTCCAGTAAAGCTGAATATCCCCAAGAATAAGCTCTTCAACCTGCTTCTCATCCACCCGCCAATGGTCCTTGTTCATTCTCTGCAAGGCTTCCAGAATCTTGTCGCGCAGTTCAAAGCGAGCGGATTTGTAAAGTGACATCAGCATATCAAATGACCGCTGGGTACCGATTCGCTCATATACTTGCGGCAAATACAGGGCCGCAGTGTGCTCAACCAGGAAAGGCTCAAGCAGCGGCAGTATTTGCTTTTCCTCATAAGCAGCTAATGCTGCAACCGCATAACGCCGGGTCTCACTGCTATCCAGTAGAGGAACAATATAAGGAACCAGCTCCAATACCTGAAGCGCAGCCGCAGACTGCAGAGCACCGATACGTACCTGTGGGGAGGCATCCTGAAGCAAGGCAAGCAGTGGCTTATAGAAGCTGGCAATCCCGATTTGGCCAAACAATGCCGCCATCGCCATCCGTTCTTCCTCATGGATACTTTCCAGCAGCTGCTTCAGTTTACCTACCGCGCGGAACATGCCTTCAACCCCATAATATTTTACAAGTCCTGCAATTGCTGCCGCTCTCATGCGGACTTCCGGTTTCTCAAGATAGCTTGTAATTTCATCGATATATTCATCCTTCGCATATGCTGCCAGCGCTACTAAGGCTCTCGCTCGTACCTGCTGGTCCCCTTCGACTAGCAGCTGCTGCAGCATAGGCTCCAGCCCATCCGGTGTCACTCGCTCTACATAGACCAATGCCTCGGAACAAACCTCGGCAGCAGGATGCTGCAGCAGTGCAGGCAGAAACGGCTTCATATCAAATGAATCCAGCTCATTTAATAGACGGAGTGCGTAAAGCACCTGCTGCTTATCGGGACTCGATAAAGCGTTAACCAGCAGCAAGCGGCTTGAAGGGTCCATCATATTGAGTTCTGCCTTCTCCAAATCATCATTGCCCGTTTGCAGGGTGGACAGCAGTGTCTTCAAATACGCACCCTTTACCTTGATTGCAGCCGCGATGCAGATAGCAAGCAGCACCAGAATGATATAGCTAAGCTGCTCTGGAGCAAACAACCGGGAGACGACAAGCAAACACAACGCTGCCAGACCCTTTGCTCCATTACGTACGATACCATCCAGAAAACCCTTTGCTTTGCCACGCCATTCCGGTGAAATCGGGAACATAATCAACTGACTGACGGATGAATAAATCGTATCCCCAATGACCTTATCACTACCTTTAACAGCTACAGCCATTGCCAGCACAGGCATCAGCAGCACACCAAAGCTGCCCATAAACAAGGCAATCGGAAACACCAGCAGCGCTGTCATCACACCAAAACGAGTTAACACCCTACCCGATACGAACAACTGAACGAATAAAGCCAACAGTCCCGAATATCCATAAAAGCTGCCCATAAATCCGGCCAAGGCTTCATTTTGCAGCGTCTCTTTCAAAATAACCTTGAATTGATAATCGATTAAAGTAAGCGACAGCACCAGCGCCGCCGACATGATCGCCACGTATTTCAAATGGGGCACGTTCTGAAACAGGCTCGACTTGGCTTCAACCTTTTTCCTTGCTGCTGGTGGCCGTTTCTTCGTAGACTGATCGGTTGAAAAGAGCTCTTTTGGCGCAGACAGCATTCGTAGAATCTGCACGACTGCTATCAGACAAAGCAGCTGCAGCCCCGCATAAAAATAAATTAAATTCGCTGTGCCGACTGCCGGTACCAGTGCCTTCAAGCCAAAACCGCTTAAAATTCCACCCATAATACCGCCGCTGCCGACCCAACCAATCATTCGTTTGACCTTACGCTGATCGAGCACCGAGGTAGCGAATTGCCAGAAGCAGACGATCATCAAAAAGTTAAACACATCATACACGACATAAATAACAGGAAACACCCAACGCATTTCCGTACCTACACCAAGCCTCGAAATAAGCACGAGAAACGAAATCAACGGGATCAACCCAAGGATCAAACGATCCAGCCGAAACTTGCTGCTGTACCTCTGGAATATAAACCCCATCAGGATCATCGCCGCCGCCTGGGGCAAGTACATTGTCGACAAGTAAGAAGCATCAAAGCGGCTGAGAAACAGTGTGTCTGCTGAAGTCCGACCCATGGTGGAGGCCGAAACTACGCAGAACAAATAACCGAACAGCCAGAATACCTTGACGTATTCCTCTCGATCTTCTGCAAATCGGTTAATCGTATTTTTAAGGGAAAGGCTCGATATTTGCATGGCTTTGGGTTACATCTCCATTTCCAAGAATTGTCTTCCTACACAGGGTCAGGCATTTGCGAACTAATCAGCTTCAGCAAAGCGGCTGACCCCTTTATTTCTTGGATGCCCTGCAACATATTATTTAGAGATTACCGAATGGTCATGTAAAATTTCATTATACGTTCTGAGTAATGTAAACCGATTCATTCTTATGTGGTGAGCCTCTTGCAGACTTCTCGCTAATAGCTCGGAGCCTACTCCAAGCTGTTCCGGCGTCGTGGGACCACCCAACTTGTGAAGCATCTCACGCAGCGCTTGACCCTCCGGAATTCGGCCAATTTCCTCCTGAATTTCCGGCCAATGACTAATTATCGCTGATTGTCGAGCAATGGTCGATTCATCAGCAGCTGCCTTTGGCTCCATGGATGCTATTTTCGGGGATATGCTACTCTCCGCCAGCTGATGATACAAAGTAGCGATTTGCACACAAGCTACACCTACCTTGGCCCCATGCAGCAGCTGCCGCTTGCCAAGTCGAATATACTCCATTTCCCAATAATGGGATAGATGATGTTCGGCTCCTGAAGCGGGGTGAGATTGACCTAATATCATCATCGCAATGCCGGATTCAATCAGCGCCTCGATTAAGGTTTGGATCCCTTCTTCGCCACGCTCGGCAATACTGTCCAGATGATCCACACATTTTTGGAGGGCATTACGGGTTAGGGCCGCTACAAGTGGTGAGTAGGGTTCTCCGGCTACAAGACTGCCGAACTTCCAATCGAATAATGAGGTGTACTTACCGAGCATATCGCCAAAACCAGCGGCCACCATCGCCGAAGGTGCTTGCACCAAAATATCCAGATCGGCAAATATCGCATCCGGTCCGATAGCTGCAATCGTTTTCTTTTCACCGCGAATAATAATCGGCGCTCCCTTGGAATTAAAGCCGTCCACGGAAGGTGCCGTCGGTACCGATATAAAAGGAATACCTGCCGTATACGCCGAATATCGGGAAATATCATGCAGTGTCCCTGATCCTGCGGCCACCACGACCTGTGCCGAATACTGCTGCAAATCCATAATCAGTTGAATCAAGGAAACCTCATCAGCGATTACATCCCCTTGTTCATTAGGTTGGATTATCGTCAGCTTGGTGGAGATGCCTTTGTCCACCAAGGACGTCTCCAAAGCCTTTCCGGCGATTTCGTATGTGTTGGCATCTGCAACTATCGAAACCCTCTGATAGGATTGATCGAATAAGAAGCCTGCTACCTGATTAAGAGCGCCCGATTGTACAATAATCGGATATTGATCCTCAGGCTTAACTCCTTCTTCCCCCAATTGTGCTGCAACCTGGTTGACTCTCGTCCATACGGTCATATTTGCCATCCTCTCTTTACCCTACTGTTTTAACTGTCGATTTCTTATCATGTTATTTAAAAAATATACTCTGCTTTGCTGTCGTTTTCAAGACAATACACCCAGAAAATTCACATCAAATAAACGTTATTGAACTTAAATGAACACAAATGAACTTAAAATCTTTAAAAAAGAGCACTAATCGCAGCCGATTCGTGCCCTGTACATGATGAAATTTTTTGAAAAATGCATACATCATTTATCGTTATAAATGCCTTTTATCGGAAAGCGGCGGAAACAGACTGACCTTGTTACGTCCCAGCTCCTTCGACAAATACAAAGCATCATCCGCGCATACCAGCAAATCCTCACTGCTCATACCAGGTGCATATTCTACCGCGCCAATGGATACCGTAATGCCTACCGATTCACCAGCCAGCAGCCAAAAGCGGCTTTCCGCGACCTTTTCACGAATATTTTGTGCAACGCTCTCTGCCTGCAGCAGCCCGATATTATTCAATAAAATGGAAAATTCCTCACCGCCGCTGCGGCATACAAAATCATCAGGTCCAGTCTGCTCAGTCAAAATGTTGGCAACTGACTTCAAAACCTCGTCCCCGGACAAATGCCCGTAGGTATCGTTAATATTTTTGAAATAATCGATATCCAGCAGCAGCAGTACAAAAGGAAGCCCTTTGGACATCCATGCGGGTATGCATTCACCCAGCTTACGTACGTTGTACAGGCCCGTCAAATAATCCGTTTCGGACTGCTGCTTCAGCCTGTGATTTTGATTCGTCAGGCTTTGCCCTTGAATATCGCTAATCCGGGACAGCTTCAATGCCGTTCTGAGCAGCTTGTCATAGTGGTCAATTAACAGTGAGTATCTCTGCATCAAGGCCTCTTGGCTTGCTGGTGGTTCTATTAAATCGTTTCTAGCTTCCTGAAGGATCGTGAACTCACCAGAAAACAATCTCACGTACGAGTGGCGTTTTGGCTGCATGTGCTTCTCTCCCTGCATGTATCTTGAAGATTCCCATCTCCAAAAATTCGACGATTATCCGGGATATCCTGCACAGCAGAACCTTATCCTCCTACGCCGCCTTGACTCAAGCTTAGACATCCATCTTATAGTTGTTCTTGAGATGCTCGGAAATGGACGTAAAGTTAAAGCTTCTTAATATATCTTCCAGCTTATTCTGGGTCCGGCCTACACTGTAATAGTGGATAAAATTTTCCTTGAACGGCAGATCCAGCTTCTGTTCATACGCATCAATTTCTCTCGGGTGCAGATATACAATCGAGCTGTGACCTCGACGATTCGCGGAGCGAATTGCATTTTTAATCAGAAGCCTTGGGAAAAATCGGAAATAAAAACCACCCGAGTACCCTATATTTTTACCGCCCAGCTTCATGACTGACATCGGAACCTCATACAAATCAATTTCCCTACCGTTCACCCGCGGCTTATGAATCTCGGTAGGCGCTGTTGGAATCCCGTAAAGAAAGGTTTTTACAGGAAAAATACTGGCATCATATTTCATGCCCATTTCTTCGAGAACTTCCAGATAATGCAGATTGCCTTCCACAATGGACCATGAAGGAGCCCGGTAGCCAAGAACCTTCGTACCCGTCAAGTTTTCCAGGATATCTACCGACTTTTTCACATCGTCCCTGAATTCATCAATCGTCTGTTTGTAGGCAAGCTCATGCGCATAACCATGCGAGGCCACATCATGTCCTTCACGCGCTATCGCTTTGACCACATCCGGGTAATCTTCACCAATGCAGCCTAATACAAAAAAAGTCGCCTTGCAGTCCGTTTCGCGGCATATTCGCAGCAGCGTATCCATGTGAGCCCTGAAATTCGAACCTCTGCTTCTGTCAGGCGCTGCAATACTATCGTAGTTGGCATGAAACCATTCCTCAATATCGAAGGTGAGCATATTGGTCGCATGTTGCTTGTGCTTAGTCACTTTTCTTTCTCCCTTTTATCGCAAACGAAGTGCAGAACGTACCTGACAAAGCCCCTTGTCCGCTGCTCTTGGTTACAAATTTGAAAGGATGGTAGATTTTCATAAATTCAATCTGCTCAAAGCCATGCTGCATAAATACGTTCTTCAACTCATCCATCGCATACATTCGGTCAAATTTATTGCTGCGTTCAAACAGCTTCAATAGCTTACGCTGTATGGAGCCGCGGTTTAAGGTTTCTATGAGAAGCGTTCCGCCTGGCTTGGTCACTCTGGCCAGCTCTTTAATGACGGACACATATTGTTCGATCAATTGGATAACGCCAATGCATAAAACTACATCAAACTTGCCCTTTTCAAAAGGAAGTGCCGTCAAATCCTCCGACATCGTGATCAGACCTCTGCCTGCCGCGAATTCAAGACTTTTTACTGAAAAGTCAACACCATACACGGTGTTGTTAGCGACCAGAGGCTCACTAAAAGCACCTACGCCGCAGCCCGCATCCAATACGGTCTTTCCCTTTAATTCGCCAAGCCAGCGCAAGGTGTTGTCTCTCTGCATGAAAAAGCTTTCTTCATTGAAATAGTCGGAAGATTTGACAGAAGCTCCATGTGTTTCTGCTTTCTTGTCAAAGTACTGCTTCCAATTGGAATTGCTCATTGTCTGATATCCTCCGATTAAATAAACAATTAGTATATATAACAGTTTTCCTGCTAAAACTCTAGAAGCCCAATGAATAGGTCACCGGACTTCTAAGGCAACAAATATTTAATCAATTTCCTGCCGACTGTGTCGGTAATGAAAGCAGGCGTTACCTTCCACATCTCTACGAAAAAGCTGAGGCTTTGCTTATCTGGAGGTCCTGCTGCTTTGCCACCTCCGTCATAGAGCAAGTATTTCAACTGCTCTGGCTGTGCTCCCCATTGCTGCTTGTACTTGTAGGTTCCCGAGCCTGTCTGGGATCTGCCCAAATCGAGCTGCTGCAGACCGTTCCTGATTCCGAAGCGCACGGCCTCCCAGTACATAAAATTATTGAGGTATTTGTTATTATATTCGGATAAGTTCGCTCCATATGGATAGTACAGCTTGGCATTTCCCGGACTCGTTAACAGCAGCATCCCGCCTACAACCTTACCGGATTCATTATCGAGTACGGTTAACAGATGTGCATGCTCAGGTAAATATTCGAAAAAATATTTGAAAAATCGAATATCCTGAGCCGGAGAACCGAGCTGCTTCATCCTTCTTACATACACCTTATGAAAATCCTCGATATGCTTTTGATCAAACGAAACCGAAAACCAGTTATTTTTATACACTTTGCGTACATGGTTGCGATTGCTTGCATTGGAAAGTGAAAGTACCTTATCCTCATCCTCACACAGCGGCAGCACGAAGGTATGGTTATGCAGATTCAAGCTCCAGCCTGAGCTGTCTATGCTTTGATCCTTTAATCGCAGATCGACATAGTCGAGCTTGTACTTCACTTTTAATTCAATAATCGCATCCACAGCATACTGAAATGCTTCTTCGCTATCACAGGCAATGTCGGTGTAATTGACAAAAGGCAGCGATACACCGGCTTTCTTCCATCCGAGATTACGCCCGATTATCAAGGGGATGATGGCGCAAATCCGGTTGTTCTCATCCAGGACCGCGTGATAACCGCAGGTATACCCAAAAGATTGGATCAAGACTTGTCTCAATGCAATGGTATGGAAAATCGTACCCTTAGCTAACGCAAACCGATCCCATTCGTCCTTCATTGCTTCGGTATATGCAACACATCTGAACATCCAAGCCTATCCTTTCACCCAAAAAAATACACCAATCAAAATAAACCCGCAGCCTGTCCATTTCATCATGCTGATCTGTTCGTTGAACACCCATATCGCTACAGCAACGAACAGTATATATTGTACACTCGATACGAAGGTCACATAGCTCAAATCAAATT
This sequence comes from Paenibacillus sp. FSL H7-0331, assembly GCF_001956045.1. The sequence continues at coordinate 201,543 of NZ_MRTH01000007.1, forward strand.
GATTCAGGCAATAGATCCACAGAAAAGCGCCTATTGCATACAAAGCAAAGCCAGCTACAATCAAAGGTGTTGTCATATAACCGAACAAAATCGCCCACAGCGAGCCTTCAAAGTTAACGGATCTGCTGCCGATTTTGAGCAATGTACTGGCCGCTACCGTCATGCTTAAGCTTGCAAAAAGAATTAAATATTTGATTGTGATTCCCCGCCGTTCATTCTCTTCTCAAGCTCCTCGAGCCTGAGCTTGGTTAATCCTAATTCCTGTGTAAGCGTCTTGTTATGCATCTTCATACCCGAAATGCTGACACTCATATTCAATAGCAGCAAATAAGCTGAAGCGATCAAGATGGCAAAAAAGGCTGACGGCGCATAGTCCACACCGATTAGTGCAGAGAACCAATCCATCAAGTCTTTAAATACTGACATCACTAACGTAAACAACCCTATAAGAAACCAGACCAGAGAATACTTTTCTCTGATCATCCGAGCTCTTACCATCAAAAATACCGAAATAATCATAATCAGACTGAAAGCAACACCCATCAATTGAACGCTGTACAAATTCCCACCCCCCGTAGCCCTTTCACCACCTTGTCCTGATATAGGAGAAAAAGATCGACACAATGACCTTAGTCATGTAATAAGGACTTTTGATCATAGATATGGAGGAAACGCCATGCTCTCGCTCCTTCATTTCAACACCGACCTCGGCTATGCGAAGACCATGCTTTTTGAGCAGAATAATCGCATCCGGCTCGGGATAATCATCAGGATAATATTTGGCCATGAGCGCGATACCATTCCGATTGTACATCCGAAATCCCGACGTACCATCCGTAATTTTGGCGTTTATTAACATTCTGAATATGAGGTAAAACACCTTGATACCCATTCTCCGAAGCCAGGTGGTCCGAAAGGATTGAATATCGAGAAATCGGGAGCCGATCACCATGTCGCAGCTATTCGACACCATGGTATCGAACAGCTTCACTACCTCAGACGGAAGATGCTGCCCATCCCCATCGATTTGCACCATATAATCATAGCCATGGGTTAAGGCATACTTGAACCCGGTCTGCACAGCCCCGCCAATACCCAGGTTATAAGGAAGATCCACAACTTTGACACCCTCGGCTTTGCGAGCATTGATAGAGGTGCTATCGAGAGAGCAGTCATTCACGACCAGAATATCAGCAGAAGGAAGCGTCTTTCTGATATCCCAGATCACCCTCAAGATGTTGTTTTGTTCATTATAAGCTGGAACTACAATGAGTATTTTTGCTTGTTCCATAACAACTTCCCCGCATATTTTTTGGTAATCACAATGGCTCCCTTGATGATCCTATCCCCACCATAAGCTGCCACAATCGCTACAAACGGCAAACCAGGGGCTCTATATCTATACATACCGTCAATAAAGAAAATAACACAAAATACGCACGAAGCCAGAATGGTGAGCCACACGATGGATGCCTTTCTGGACAATCCATTTCGAATGGTGTAGACCAGTCCGGTCAAAAACATGAAGACAGGGAATGCATTCCAGGCAAATTTTACAATCCCCCTGATATGAGTCAAGTCCACATAGAATACCCATCTGCCCAGCAAAGCCAGTGTTCTTTTGCCATACAAAATCATAATATTATCCCAGTTATGGTAAATAAAGCTGATAATGAGACTATTCCCGATATCTATAGTGTAATTGGGCTTATATTTATGATCGAATGGCGAAGCTCTGTCAAAAAGCCATCCCGTCGCATAAATATTGTATAAGACCTTTTTGGCGTTAAACTGCAGCGAAGCCACGAGCGGGTCCAATTTATTACTGGCAAACACAATCATGGCAATGAGAATGCCTGCAAGAACAATACTTCCAAGGGTCAAACCGTATTTTCTGACAAAGCCCATTATGGTTTGCTTGTTCAGGTTGATGAGCACATAGATCATAATAAAGCTTACTGTGATGATCCCTGCCGGTCTGAATATAAGCATATATACGGCTGTCGCGATAAAAATAATCTTGTAAACGTTCTTATTTGATTCATAAAACTTTAATAAGGAATAGATCGTGAGAAGCATGAGGCTGATGAAAAAGCTGTCCGTCAATATATACACAGACCATAAGGTAATGTCCCAAGAATATGCATAAAAAAGAGAAGCGATGATTGCCGTTGTCCGATTGAATATCATCTGTGAGATCTTATAGACCAGAATGACACTTAATGCGGCAGTGACCACCTGTATGAATATGACGGCAACAGGGTCTCTAAATATAGCGAGCATGACCGTTAGCAAGACATTGTATCCTAAATACAAAATGTCGTTCATATCCAGTCCAACTTTAAAATGCTTCATTAAGGAGTAAGCATAATCCAGGTACCATTGGGTGTCGTCCGATTGAGGAAAGCCTTTGCCAGAGGATAAGAGATAAAAGAAATACCGTAATCTTACCCATAAGGACAGTAGGGCAAGTGGGAGGATATAAATGAGATCAAACTGTTTGTACTTGTGATAAATATAATGTAATTGGCCCACTGTGCACATTGCTCCCAAATATAGCGTATGATTATAATGTAATGGTTCAATTATGACATATTCGACATATGAATCGCAAGCTATAAATATGAAAAAATTGTGCGAGTTATCTACATATTTTAAGTGTCCAAGCCCCTTATTTCAGCAAGATGTTCGACAGTCGATGTACCGCTAATCAACTGCTTGTTACTCAAGCGAATGCCAATGTTCACCCAATGTTGTCGAATCCGTATGTCTGTAACATTTATCACTGCTCTGAGCACTCAATCCAGTATACAATCCTACATATCCCCGCACAAAGAAGGAGCGTGCCATAGTATGAAACAAGAACGCATTATCCATTTTAAAGTGATTCATCATGATGCAACCCGATTGGGCCGCGGCTTGCTATATCTGGATGGCAATCAGGAGCCTACGCTCGAGGATTACGAGCAATGTCTGAAGGCAAGCGGTCACGATGTGCATATCGAAAATGCAGACCAGCTCCTGTTCGTTGCGCATAAGCCAGATGAGGACTACAGGATCGAAGTCATCCCTAATTATGAACAAATGACCAGAGACATGCAAACGGAAAGTCTGGCCAAAAGCTTTTTGAAGTAACAAGCTTCATGCCCTAATCCTGTTCGCTCATCGCCGGCCGATATTATCGATAATTATACTTTGCGGTTCTCCTGTACGACTGCACCCTTGTGCTGCTCAAAATGACTCTTGTATTCGACAAGCCCAATCTCGCAGCCCGATCCGATGATCACATGATTTCCACGAACCACCTTGGCTTTTGTATTCATCAAGTGAACATGATCGCCTTCAATAACGTCAGCGGTGAGCAGAGCATGGGGTGATGGCTTAAAAAAGAAGCTGAAGGGATTAAATGTGCTGGCTCGGGTGACCCGTATTCGCTCACCACCGATTTCCCGGGCTTTGCAATCCCCATGCAGCTTGATGTCCAGTGTGCCGGCATTCAGCAAGCCTCCTATATGAAACATCCCGTGGGCATTGAATACTTCGGCTTCGCAATCACCATCCGTTTTCATCTCACCTTTCAGTATCAGCTGTTCACTGAACAGATTTCCCGCCGCTTCAATGGTTCCTGAGCATCGCAGTTCTTTCAATCTGACCGCCCCGCCAATGGCTGCAGTTCCGGATACCTTCATGTTGTCCGCATCAAGATCGCCGGATAAGGTGCAGGTTCCCACCACATTTACCGCTCCGGATTTCAAGCTGCCTTCGATGTCCAGTGTGCCTACACATTTGAGCCGCGAACATTCCAGATCACCGTCAATCGCACCTTCACCTACGATAGAGACCCTATTATACAAGCCACCCGTTGTCGAAGAGCTGCCTGTAATCAATAGATTTTTTTCATTTAACTTATCCTTTGTGGAAGTTACCATGGGATTGCCTCCATTCTTTAGCATGAATTACAATTGCTCTGATCTTTCTACCTTTGACCCTTTATCCTGTTCAAATTTCCCTTTGTATTCAACCAAACCAATCTCACACCCCGGTCCGATAACTACATCCGTCCCTCTAACTGCCTTGGCTGTTGTATACTCGACATATATGGTGTCGCCTTCAATAGTTTGAGCCGTCAATTGGCTGCCGACTGGAATCGGTATCCATTTCAACCACTTCGTATAATCGATACCAGGCTGTTTGCGGATCTTGATATGCTCCCCGCCAATTTCCGCGATGTGACTCTGGCCTTGCAGCGTAATTTGAATACTCCCAGCATTGAGCGTACCCATCTGCAGCCTTCCGTTGGCATCAAATGTTTCCGATTCACAGCCACCGTTAACGGAAAGCATGCCATTTAAATGTAGATGATCACCTATCAGGTTTCCCTGCACAGTCAACTTGCCTTGAATTCGAATCCGCTCTGAATGAAGGTTGCCCTCAACAAGCGCAGTTCCATTAATTTCGGCCTTGGATGACTGCACACTTCCATGAACATCTGCTTTTCCGTTAACAATAAAATCGGAGCAGTTCATATCCCCATTCACCTTGCCGATTCCATCAATTTTGGCTAAGCGGACAGTTCCCCCATTGGAAGAACCTATGCCGGACAAAATCAGATTACGTTTGCTTGGTGTTTCCATCGATTCCTACCTCCTTTACATCATTCCAATTGTGAGCTTTAACTCCTCAATACGTTTGGCTATATTGTCCCTAAGGATGATTTTCACGCCGTTTTCAAAGTAAATTTCGCTTCCCGCAGCAACTAGAAGACAAGCGGAAACTCCCATTTTGCGAATAAACATCAAGTCACAATTTTTACCTTCAAACTTCGTATAGTGTTCACCAAAAGTTTGCAGCAAAATCTTCCCCTCATCCAGATTCAGCTCTCCTGATTGCAAGCAACGATCCAGCAAAAAAAGCGACAGGATTTGTTCAAATCTATATACATCCGAGCGGCCAATATACGGTTCAGCATATTCAATCGCTATCAAGGAAACAATGTTTCGTTCCACTAAATCAGTTTTGCTTATAGAAAGATCTGTAGGCACCGGGGAAAACATATTAGCCAGCTCATCTAACGATAAATCCTCCTTCATATCCAGGATTTTATCCATACGATCTAACATCTTTCGCTTCGGGAAAAATGTTTCTTGCCCTGTAAACGCCGATTTTCGAATAAACCACTCCTCAGGAACAAGATTTTTACGTTTCCATCGGTATAATTGACCATAGGATATCCCGGTTAGCTCTAATAGTTCTTTTTTGGATATCAATTCTTCTTCCATGGGGATCCCTCCATTCAAGAACAATATAACATAACATTGTTACGTTGTAAATCCGCTCCATTCACGATTAGTAATATTGCCTGTGGATATCCCTATCTGTGGATATGTGCAAAACATTTAGGGAACTTATATACAATAAATAGATGTAGGCTGTGAGCATTGTGGATAACTTTGTGGATGAATGGCAGCAAAGCATATTCTTCCGTTCCCGCTGCAAACAAAAAAGAACGCCTCTCAGGACGTTCCTTCTGAAATACATATGAAATTCCAGGAATTTTTTACCATCCAAAGTCTAATGTCTTTCCGGTTTCCGCCAGTGTCTTGACGTTGCTCAGGATCATCCACCAATGCTTCTCCGTGTCTGTATAGGAGGGGTGATTATCTGACCACTGGTCATTGATCAATGTCAGCTTTGTACAATTGCCTACCGTCTCTAATGTAAAGGTTACACGGGTTTCAAGCTCGGCATGATTAGCTCTATAGGAAGGCCCAGGATGCTCGGTACAACTCAACTCTTTATAATGCTCATATTTCAGTATGCTGCCATACACATGAACGGTCTCATCGCCATCGTTGCCTGGCCCTACGTATTCATAACGATCACCCTCTTGGAAGGTGGATCTGATCACGCAACCATAAAAGATTTTACGCGTTCCCTCCGGTGACATTAAAGTATTCCAGACTTTTTCAGGCTGTGCATCGATATAAAACTCATATTTGAGTTCCATGGTCTCACTCCTTCATCAATTTGAATGTTGTTGGCTGGGTCTGCGGGCTCGTCTAACCTTACCTGTCTGTGCTACTATAATTATAATTCATCCTGGGAGCCAAGTATGGTAAAAACGCGACAAGAGAACAAGGAGTGATTCATGTGAATGCAAATATTCCGCAACCCAGTATGGGTATCTTGAACATAAATGGAAGCGAGGATAAATTTCGGCTTACCCGTTATGCTCCCTCCGAGGAGATTGGTTTATTCGTCAAGCATTACTGGATCGTAAGCTGGGATTTAACGGGACAGGAGCCCTATTGGCAGGATGTCATTCCGAATCCTTGTGTGAATCTGGTCATTCAAAAAAACCATACAGGCATCTACGGAGCCGCCAAGTATAAATACTCCAAGCTGTTGGAAGCTAAAGGATCTGTGTTTGGTGTAAAGTTCAAGCCGGGGGGATTTTATCCATTCATTAAAAGGTCCGTTTCCGAACTAGCTAGCCAGCCCCTGGATATTTCCCGCGTTTTTGATGTAGAGACCCTTGCTGTAGAGGATGCCATTCTGTCCCAAGAGGATGCTGGCAGCATGGTAGAACGAGCAGAAAGCTTTATTAAGCCCAAGCTGCCGGAAAAAGATGAAACGGTCGCCCTGATTAATCGGATTATAGACCGAATTGTGGACGAAAAGGAAATTACGAAGGTGGACGATATTTGTGCAAGCTTCGCCATCAACAAAAGACAGCTTCAGCGTATTTTCGATCAATACGTCGGCATAAGCCCCAAATGGGTGATCAAGCTCTACCGACTGCAAAATGCTGCTGAAACCATCGATCACGATAGAAACTACGACCGATTGAAGCTATCGGCTGATCTCGGCTATCACGACCAATCGCATTTTATCAAAGATTTCAAAGCGATCATTGGCAAAACGCCAGACGCATATGCCAAGCAGTAATAATGGCAAAGGCTTACCAGCGAATTTGTGAGATCAGAGCGATCATCAACTTTTGGCTGCTCGGGCTTGTTGGCCACTGACGAATTTCATTCTTGATGTGTTCCATGTTGGTATATCCTTTAGCCAATCCGTTCAAGCGAGCTGTCAGAGTGGCATTGTTAAGCTCCTCCTGAGTGGTGTACAGAGTGCTCAGCTTTTCAATTGCTTTCGGGAATCTTTTCAGATAATATTTTTGATGCTTGTCCTCTGCAAGGTAAAATCGGGAATAAGGAGCTATCTCAGTTGCCGGCTCCCCCTTTCCGAGCGCCTTCCGCGTCCTGATGACGCGCTGTATCGCCTCTTCCTGCAGCTCGTCGGCATACAATAGCAGCGACCTATACTGGTTTCCTTTGTAATCGTTGATATTGAACGGATTGTGGTTGTTCCAGAACACATCGAGGATTTCCTCAAACGTAATCTTCTCCGAATCAAAATCAATTTGGATCGTTTCGGTATGATCACCCATCTGACGGTAAGTAGGAGCTTCGGCAGTACCCCCTGCATATCCCACACGTGTTCGAATAACTCCTGGCAAATGGCCGAACAAAGCTTCAGGACTCCAAAAGCAACCCATACCGAGCGTAGTTGTCTGGATAGCACTCTCCGAAAAAGACGGCGCGAGAGCACTGCTCTGTAATTCCTCCAGCTTGTCCATAGCTGCCCTCCCTCCCCTTCCACAAAATGAAATCATGCAGGTGACTCCGCTATAGGGTACCTACAAGCACGTTAGAGCACTCACGGAATCAGAATCTTCACTTTCATAATTATAGCATGGTGTCTGTCCAGTCCCAATTCTACCCGGAGGAATGCACCCTCATAAATCCTCTTTTTCAAAAGGACAACGGCGGCTTTGATTTTTTATTTTCAAAACCGCCGCTTGGTCTTGTCGCTAAAATTGGCGCAAAAAACTACTGCCAAAACTGCGTTTTACACAGGGCAGGTTGTTTTTACATTTTGCTCTATTGCATTGTCATTCAATATAAGTAAGTATTTACATATTTACATGTGTTCTCTTATACAAAACTGCTATTGCCGCTGCTATAAGGATCATACCCATAAAAGCGGGTGCGGCATGACCAAGTGATATATAGATTTGACCTCCAATGATAGGCCCAATCATTCTTGCTAGAGCCTGAATAGATTGGCTACCTCCTTGAATCCTTCCTTGTTCACTAGAATCAACAGACTTGGAGAGCATCCCATTGAATGAAGGCCCAAAGATCGAATCACCAAAACCAAATATAAACATTCCAACGATAACAAGAGGATAGAATGAGAACAAAGCCGATGCTGCAATAAAACTGTAGCCTATTATCTCCGCAACCATTCCAAGAATTGCTATCTGTTTATCACTAAGTTTTTTCAAAAGCTTTGGCATTATAAAGCCTTGTGAAATGATGTCCTGTAATCCCATAATTGAAAGCATAAGTCCGATTAGTGCAGGATCCCAACTGAAAATATCCATTGTAAATTGCGAAAAAACTGCCTGTAAAGATCCGTTCGGTATCCAAAGTAAGAACGCTGAGACAAGCAGCCTATTTAAGTTTTTCATGGAAAGTACGTTTGCAAGCTGTGTAAATGGATTCAACCTCACGAGAGTAATCTCTTTAAGTCTATTGTTCTTGTTAAGGCTCTCAGGCATAAAAAAATATCCATAAACAACATTCAATAAAGTAATTATTGCTCCAAAATACATGGGTGCAGAATAACCAAAGTTGGCAAGTAATCCGCCTAGAGTCGGGCCAATGACCGCACCTACACCTACAACCGCACTCACCCATCCAAAGTATTTGGTTCTCTGTTCAGGAGGAATGATGTCTGCAAAATATGCGAAGATAGTGCTTACGCTCCCGCCTGTTATACCTTCTATTATGCGCCCAGCAAATAGTATCCATAGAGCTCCTCCTATGCCGAAAACTAAGTACCCGATTGCGGAACCCAAAAGGCATACTAAGAGCAATGGACGACGACCATATCTGTCGCTCAAAGCTCCAAGTGCGGGGGCCGCAAAAAACACGCAGACTGCATAAACAGAGGTCAGCAGCGTAACAACTATAACTTGTTCTCCCGGATTGCTTGTATAAGGCTGCACTAAGAATGGGACGACAGGTGTTATGATACTGAAGCCTATTCCACAAAGAAACACAGAGATAAGACCGAATATTAAAGCGTGCTTATCTACGGTTTGTTCTTTGTTCTGTTCATTGTGTAATTTAAATATGGACATTTAAATTCTCTCCTCAAAAGTTATATCTTTGATTCCTCGGAAACAAAATCATCGTATCCCAATTTTGTTTCCTTGTCAACAAATTAATAGCAATAAAAAGGCAGCCCGTTCTCAATAGAGCCCGGCTGCCTGTGGTTTCATTTTCATTATTCAAATTTATTCAGACTTAATATCTATACCCAGTTTCTTTATTTCTGAATCCAAATGCTTACTATACTTTTCCAAGAAGCTAAGCATACTATCAAATTGTTCCTCGGTTACCTGCTCAAATACGGCTTTATCCCGTTCTTGAAACTCTTTGTGCAGGTGCTCATGGATTTTATAAATTACTTTCCCTTGCTCAGTGAGTCTAAAATAGATTTCTTTCTTGTTATCCGACTTCTGGTAGCTTTCGATAAGGCCTTTTTTTATGAGCTTCTTAGTCATTTTACTTATGGCACCGCGAGTCATATAAAAGGACTCCGCAAGTTTTGTCACGTTGGAATCTACATTTCTTTCAATGTATTCGATGCAATGTACTTCAGAAGACTTATAACCCTTAAGACTGTCTTCCATCTTATCTTTATTAAGCCAAACCATCTTGTTATATAAGTCCCTGAAACCCATTATGACCTGTTCTTCTTTGTTCATGGCCTGTCCTCCCACCCGTTGATGCATTAACAATATTAAAATAATTATTTTAAAAGTGGAATTGACTTTGTTCCTGGGTATTCTATTCATAGGAATAAAAAACCTGTAGGCGGGAAGCGTGAAAAGGGGTACACATTTCCCGAACGGACGCTGCTTTTTGCCATTCACTGACCAACTTCTTCCATAGGCTCTTGATCCGCCGCGAGTAAACCCCATAGTAACGGATCGTCTTAAAGTTCTCATCCGGGATATGCCGTATGAGTCTTCCGATGAATTCTTCTACGGAGATCACTTCTCTTTTCTCTTCTTCGTCCGTCTTATCATATAGCACCCAATGTATCCGAGCTGCTGTTTCACGTTCCCCTTCGGGAGTCACCTTGTGCTTCTTCTCAAAATGCTCTTTGATTATCCGCACAGCCTCATCCATAAATTCTTTGAGCAATTTTTCCTGATGCAGTAAAATACCTCACGTAATCCTTCGTCGATTGTGAAGACGACATGCCAGTGGTTCACTTGGAATACGTATTGTTCCAAGAGCCGCGCCCATTCCTCCGTTTCTCCGCACGAACAAATCGTACAGAACCTTCCAATGTCCTCGCTCGTCAAAGAAAATTCGTTTCAGAATGTTCGTCTCCATACTTCTACCTTACCAAAAACAAAAACAGAGTGGTAGTCCTGCTCCCACCCCCGAAAATTTATAAATTCTGGCGTGTAATATAATTAACTCAACTTTCGCAGCTCCAAAATGCTAGGAAACCCTTGCCACTGTAAGGAGTATAAGCAAATGAGTTGATCTATTGACAGAAAAACACCTTTCTTGTTTGGTATCATGGAAGTGTCGAAGCAACCATGCAAACAAAGAAAGGTGTGTAGGTTTTATGGTATACCATCGTTCCCTGTCTGAACAGTCTCGTTTTTCAGCTTTTGTTTTCTCTTGTTTTTGAAGGTAAGAACTGGTTTCGTCTTCTGGAAAGTAACCGAGGCGGCTCCCTGCCAGGAAAGGATGTCGTCTACCGGTTTCTGTATCATTCCGGCTTCGCTTGGCGGTCTGCTACGCGCGTCCGGGTATTTATCGTGGACGACTCCGTACTCAGTCCAATCGCAGTAAAAAGGCTGAGCTTCTGGCTCGAGTGTTTGATCACACGACTGGACGATTTATTAAGGGATACAACATGTTGACCCTTGGCTGGTCGGATGGCTTCAGTTTCGCGCCCGATTACTTGATTATGGAAAATGAGCGCCGTCAGGCCAATGATGACCGTACTTTGGGCGGCCTGTTCTTTCTATACGCCGATGAAGTTCGTGACTTGGATTTTCAATCTGCTCTCCAACAATTAATGGCTCTATTTCAGAAAATGGCCGACGCGACTACAAAACGGAACAAGCAGTCTGTATTCTGTCAACTACAGGAATGGATTGCTGGTTTACCCTGTTATATCAAGGGTTTATTCAAGGAGTTAAGCTGCGAAAGTTGAGTTTATTCAGAAATACCCAAAATTACGAAAGAAATTTTCAAATTGATCGAAGGGGCTGATAAGTCAGATTATTAAGCGCGGAATTGTATAAGGATAATCTGTCCGTTCAGAAATAAAATATGATCGTCTTTCTTCTTAAAGTGTTCAATGAAAATAAAGTTGTACACTCGTTACGTTGATAGGCGTAGGATCTACGTCTTAGAAAGCCCCAAGTCCTTTAAATACTTATTAGAGTATGATCCGGTCGGCAATCGAACCAAGGTCACCCGGGGCGAAGACGGTAATGATGAAGACGAGGGGATAGCGCCGATCATCCGGACAGCATCAAGACCGATTATGTCTACGACGCGCTAAACCAGCTGACGCTGGTCAAACGATATAACGACGGCACGTCGATGACGACGAATTATACGTACGATGCGGTCGGGAACCGCTTACGAAGCAAACCGTTCTGGGCAGTTTGACGGATACGGAACAATATTCCTATGATGCGGCGGACAAGCTGCGGCGCTGGTAAAATGAAAGCAGCTACAAAGATTTCACGTACGACCAGCGCGGCCGCTGAAGGTGACGGACTTTATTTCCGGCGATGACGATGATGACGACGTACAGAGCCTGAACAGCCTGTCCTTGCTCGGCGGAACTGTACAAGTTCAGTTATGTTGTGAAGATTGTCAAAAGGAGCTGCCGTGGCAACCCCTTGATCGTGGCCATTTACAACAAAAGGACGTGCATGGGCACGATCAAGGCTTCCCATGCACGTCTCATATTTGTCATTACAGCATTATTATCAAGGATTACTTTTTATTTACCCTATTGTAGTCTTCCAAAGCTTTGTTGGATGCTGCGGCCATATCTTTAATTGCTTGGTCGATATCTTTTTTGCCTGAAACATAGGCCAGTGTTTCATCCTTTATCGCGCGGTTGAATTCACCAGAGACAGGGTTCATTGGTTCCTGAGTTTCCGGAGACGATGCGTGCAGCTGCTCGATTGCTGTTATAAATAAAGGATTTTTCTCCAAATGCTGCTTCATTTCAGGCAAATCATAGGTTTTTTTGTTCACCGGGAAATAACCGGTGCCTGTATGCCATGTAAATTGTGTTTTTGGAGAAGTGCTGTATTTAAGATATTCCCATGCAGCATCGATGTTCGATTTTTCGCCTCTATCCACCATGTACAGCGCCGAACCGCCGACAGCTACTCCGCCTTTGTCACTTTCATGGACGTTAGGCAAGAACGCGGTACCTACTTCAAATTTATCGCCCACCGCAGCTAACGTTCCTTTTACTCCTGATGTAGAATTAAGGAACATGCCTAACTTTCCTGCAGCAAAGATCTCGTTCGTTTTTACTTCAGGACCAGTTTGGATGCCGCCGTATTCAACAGCCTTTTTCCAAGTGGTTAGGAATTCTTTCATCGTACCTTTCGAATCAAATTCTACTTTGGTCATTGTATCTTCACGACCGTTTTTGTTATTACCAATATAGCCTCCCTGCATACCGATCCAGCTCGATAAGTGGTATTGGTCCGGCGTTACGGAAAGACCCCATTGCGAAACTTGATCTCCGTTTCTCTTCGTCATCTTGGCGGCGTATTGGCCCATTTCATCAATGGTTTTAGGAGGTTTATTCGGGTCTAACCCCGCTTCTTTAAACATGTTTTTATTGTAGTACAACAAAACTGTAGAATTGGCAAACGGAACTCCCGCCAATTTGCCTTTGAAGCTGAAGGAAGAAACGCTATTTGGTTCTAAATCCGCTATATTGAAAGAACGGTCTTTATCGATCATAGATTGCGCCCAGATGATACTAGGCACGTCCTTGATATATGCAGTGTCCGATGCAGGAACTTGTACGATATCCGGCAAGTTTTTGGTATCCTTCGCCTGGACGGCAGCTTTTACTTTTTTCAGCAAATCTTGGTAACTGCCTTGAAATACCGGCGTAATTACGATACCCTTTTCCTTGCCTATCGTGTCGTTGAAATTTTGTACGACTTCTTTAACCACACCTTCATTCGTGCCACCCATGGCATGCCAAAATGATAAATTAACAGATCCGGAATTGCTGACTTTAGCCACCGCGCTGCTGCTAGCGTCCTTGGTAGATGCGACTGTGTCGGTTTTCGCCCCACACCCAGCCATTAGTATGGTCGATGCGGCTAGTACTGCAATGGTTTTCTTCATTCCTAATTCCTCCTAAATGTTATGTGTTTTTTTATATTAACCTATCAGGGCTTGGTCTGCGTCTGAATTGGCAGGTTAATCTTCTTTCATTTCCATATGCGCCACTATCGGATAATGATCCGACGGGTACCCATTTTCAATCTTGTCTCTCACAATCGCACTGGATTTAAAGTCAATACCTTGACTGCTCATAATGTAATCGATAGGGCTGCCTTCCGTGCCCCCCTGATAGCCATGAAACGTTCTGCTATGTTTCTTCTCCTCCTCAGACATGAGGTCGAAGCAACTTGTCATAGGCTCGAATTCATTGATCACAGCGAGCAATCCACTCTCTGGAGTATCATTGAAATCGCCAGTTAGAATGACTGGCAATGGCATATCCAGGTTCTGTTCCCGAATATTTTTCAAAATCAGTCTCAACCCTTCCGTTCTAGCCGCCTTGCCTATATGATCCAGATGAGCATTGAAAAACCTTAGCGCGGACTTTGTCTCGCCGTTAAAAGCAAGCTCTGCCCAGGAACAAATCCTTTCACATTGGGCATCCCAACCAAAACTTCCGATCACATCCGGAGTTTCCGACAACATAAACGAACCGTTTCGTAGGATGGAAAAGCTGTCTCTTTTAACAAAAATAGCGCTGAATTCCCCCGTCTCTTCCGAACGGGCTCGGTTAACCCCATAGACGTCATAGGTTCCGTGGAATTGGTCTTTTAGCCAATCTAGCATGGGAACCGTCGCTTCTTGCGTACCGATCAAATCCGGCTTGCCGTCCTCAATGATTTTGGTTACCCAATGCTTTCTTTCCTCCCACACATAAGGGTCTGTAGATACTGTTGTACGCAAATTGAATGTCATAACTGTAAAAGCTCTGCTCACTTAAACTCCTCCTATCCTTTAATTGCGGTATATGTAATTCCTTGTACCAATTGCTTCTGGAATACCAGGAAAATAAATACCGATGGAATCAGAATGACCGTAACCCCCGCCATTACCGGACCATACACCATGCTTTCTTCGAATTGGAGCATCGTAATTCCAACCTGCACGGTTCTCATATGCTCGGTGTTGGTTACCAATAAAGGCCACAAGTAAGCATTCCACAGCCCGATAAAAGAAGCGATAAATATGGACGCCAATACCGATTTAGACATAGGCAACAGGATATTCAGAAAAAAACGTAGATCCCCGCAGCCATCGACAAACGCAGCATCCCTGAAATCCCTCGGCATTGTTTTGAAATGCTGCCGCAGCATAAACATAAACGTAGCCGAGGCGATCATGACAATCATAATGCCTGCGTAGGAGTTGATTAATCCCATATTCGCTACTGTGATGTAATTGGTAATAATGAGCATATCGCCCGGAATCATCATCGTTCCAAGAATAATTAAAAACCAAAAAGGTTTGCCCTTAAAATCGAAGAAAGCAAAGGAGTACGCCGCTAAGCTGCTTGTAATCAATCTTCCAATCGTTCCGATAAACGCGATCAAAAAGGAGTTCCACATAAACATGAGAATAGGCGTAGACGTAAACACCGTCTTGTAATTATCCCAATATAAGGTGCTTGGAAATAATTTGGGAGGATAGGAGCTTAGGTCAGATGCGCTCATAAAGCTTACTCCCACGCAATAAATAACTGGAAATAAGACAATCAATCCTACAATAAGACAAATAATGTTCATTAACGGCTCGCGTACATACCTGGATCTCATCATGTGTAATGAACTCCTTTTTTCTCATATACAAAGCTCAGCAAAGTAACCAGCATTACAATTACGAATATTAAGACTGCTACGGCGCATCCGTATCCGTATTTCGCATTCTCAAACGCCTCGATATACATCCAGTACATCATCGTTTCCGTAGATCCCATAGGACCACCTTTCGTGGTAATCCATACGGGACCGAAAACCATTATTGAACCGATCAAATCCGTACAAATCAAGAAAAAAATCGTGGGAGATATTAAGGGCATTTTTATGCTTACCAGCTTCTGAAAATAGTTGCAGCCTTCCATATCCGCTGCTTCCAGCAATTCTGACGGGACATTTCGGAGCGCCGCAAGCAAAAACAAAAAGCTGAATCCGAGCCCCATCCACACGCTAAGTATCGAAATGCCTGCCATCGCATATTTTTCATCGCCAAACCAGTCGATGCCTAAGCCTGTCAAATAGTTAAACATACCGATTGTCGGATTCATAAGTAGCTGGAATATCATGACTGCCGAAGACATGGATACAGCCATTGGCAGTGCGAACATAATTTGATATATGTGGTTTCCTTTTCTCTTCTTTTCCGCTAAAAGTGCCAAAGCCAAACTGATAAAAAATGTAGCGGGAATCGTTATCGCCGTATATTCCAACGTATTTTTCAAAGTATTGATCAACATCTTATCTTTGAAAAGATTAATAAAGTTTTCGAAACCAACAAACTCAACCGGGTTTCCATTCAGATCAACCAAAGTAAATCCCAAGTAGACCGTCTTGGCGAACGGATAATAGGTGAACAAAATAACAAACAGCAAACATGGCAACATAAACAAGTAAGGTTTGATTATTTTTTTTATTTGTTTGCTTGTTTTTCTGTAATTTACTCTTTTATCGAGCTTTTTGATCGTTTGAGTTACAGCACTGTCCATGCTAACCATCCCCTTATCGTTTATTTATATATTCATAACAATTGAGCAGATCGTCGCCTTCTGCAGCTGCGGTTCCGAGACAATGAATTTTCATGTAAAGCCTCCCAATCATTTATAATGAACATTTGATTATATCTCTAATTTTTTAAAGAGGTATAGACATCTATGTCAATATCATAGCGTAATAGTATTCGCCGATTGTCAAATAGATGTAAATGTTTTGTAAAAGCAAAAGAACCCGCTCTGTAGAAACAGAACGGGCTCTTTGCGGTCAAATCGGCTAGATCGTGCGTCTTATACGGAACGTGAAGACATCGTTGCGCAAATAATCCAGCGAGTACAGGACAGGCTGATTGACTTCGTCGTAATGGGTCTGCTTCAGCAGCAGCACGGTCGTTTGCGGATGCAGGAGAAGCCGCTGGCAGTTGCGGTCGATATGCAGCGGCACGCTGATTTCCGAATCAGCCGTCACGATCTTGCGGCCAAGCTGCTTCTCGAAAAATTGCAGCAGCGAGCCTTCGAACTGACCGTTATCGAATCGGTCCCCTGCGATCTGCCGGGGGATTGCGTTGATTGAATAAGCAACCGGCTCTCCATTGGCCGAACGAACCCGCTCCAGAATAATAACCGGATCACCTGGCTGAATGCCCAGCGCTTTGGCCGCTTCCGGCGTACATCCTTCCGTCTTCAGCCGATCGCGTTCCTCGCTCTCATCCAACTGGGCGGCCTGAATCATCGAGCCGATACTCGACAACTTCTCGAGCGAACTGTGGATGAGCGGCAGCGGCTGGATCACGAATGTTCCCACGCCATGTTTGATGAGAAATCTTCCTTCCCTCTCCAGTACGCGAACAGCCGACCTGAACGTTTCGCGGCTAACGCCGAACTCCTTCGCCATCACTAGCTCTGAAGGCATCCGTTCGCCGATTCGCAGCTCCCCGTTGTTGATCATTTCCTCCAGTTTCTGCTTAACTTGATCATGTTTAGCCTGCATCACAACATCTACTCCTCTAGACAACGTTATCTTCGATTTTGCTCGATATCCTTATCAGTTGTCAAGTGGGAAGTTGGAACCTGTTTGGAGTAAATATATAAAGAAGGGGCAGCCCGTTCTTTCTTGTACGCCGATGAAGTTCGTGACTTGGATTTTCAATCTGCTCTCCAACAATTAATGGCTCTATTTGCGACTATTGATGCTGCCAAGCTTCACCAGAAAGCTCTCATATGCAATTATTTCGGTGACGTTATTGAGAGGCCTTTTTTCTTCTCAGTGAGTGAATCCGGTATGCAACAGTTGCAAAAAAAAATTGATCATGCCCTTGCTGCAGTTCAGGCGGAACGCTTATTCCTTGGCATTGAGGCCACTGGACATTACTATGAAGACATTGTGAGGGAGATGTCCAGATATGGCTTCCACATACAGATATTCAATCCTTACTCTACCTTCGAAGAGCGAGCCAGTGCGCTAAATTGGTGCAAGACGGATGACTTGGACTTAGTTGCCATTGCCCATGCCATTAAAAGCAACAAAGCCACCCAGACCCAGCTTCTCGAAGGTCACCATCAGCATCTGCTGGTTCTCACACGAGCCCGGCGTTCCGAGATCCGCAAACGTTCTACTCTACGTATGGAGATCCGTAACTTGATGGATATTCTTTGGCGTGAAACCTGACAGGACGAAATCTTTGTTTGCATAATCAGGATTTAAAGCCTTTCTATGAACGTTTTAAAGGTCGTGGTAAGCATGAGCATGCCATCTTCATTGCCATGGGTAACAAGATGCTTAAGATTGCATTCGCTCGGGTGGTTAGGTGTGTTTGAGTTACCCAAATGTCTGAAAAATTAATTTGACATAGTGCGCTATAATGTTAAGAAAAACCCAACCTGCGGCTCAGTTCTTGTCTAAACCCATACGTGGGTGCGTTGGCGAGGACATGGGTATGTGGTTCCAGCCGTTGTTGAAGTCGTGTTCCATGAATTAGACTAGGCGGTGGGAACACGACTTCAAAGACGGACCGTCAACTTTCCACCCCACACCCATGTCCTCTCTCATTCTTGTGGTTTTATCTTCTACCCCTTACCCCCAAGTCTATCGTCTGTCCGTTATTCATAATCGCGGACCCCTATGTCATCGCTCAGCCGCGAACCTAACGCAGACAATCCTGCATCAGAATGAATCGCCGCATACAGCTGCGCCATCAAGCCCATCCCCATTTGCGATAGTACACGGTAACCACCGCGCTGCAATTCCAGGCCTCCGGCATTATGCTGGGCCACACCCGACAGGATACCGTCCGGTGTCAAATAGGCTGCCAGCACGTTCAGGCTCTCCGCTGCCACGACCGCATACGACTCTTGCAGCAGGCCATGCTTGGCACAAAGGGCAATCGCTGCCGCAATGCCAGCTGAACCGGATGTCTCAATACCTGTTTGTGGCTCATCCAGGAAGCAGGTCCACAGCCCTTCCGGCTGCCGCCAGGAAAGTGCCGCTTGGGCGACGCGGCGGAGTTCTTCTTCGATTTCGTTTACACCCGGTAGAGAGGCATAACGAGACGTCTTCAACTCAATCCATGTTTGGGTCATGCCCAGCATGTACCACGCAAATGCGCGCGACCAACTGCGGAACGTATGGGTTTGTGATTGCTGAAAATATCTTAAGTAAATGTGGTTGCCATCAGCCAAGCAATCACGACGTAGCAGGAGCTGCTGAATAGCCTGCTCTGCAAGATCCTGCCGATTCAGCCGCGAGGCAATAGCTGCCAGCGGATAGGCCACTGTATAAGCCCCTTCTGCAGTCACCGCGTCACCGTCGATAACGAGCCCTCCGGCAGCTGTATCCGTGCCTCTCGAGCTCCAGAATTCCAGCGCCCCCGTGACGATCGAATGATCCGGCCATACCTTAACAATGACGGCCAAGGGCAATGTGGCTTCGATCGTTGTAAATGAGCCGTCTGCCTTCCTGCCGTGAAGATCCTCGTAATGCAGATTGCCTTCGCTATCCAGAAATTGTCCAAGATGAGCCTCGATCACTTGATCAATCCGCTGCGCGCCCAGCACGTTGCGCATCGCATAAATGCCATCCAGCACACAGCCTTCAAGCCAGCCGAAGGGCTGCAGGGATGATAACGATGATACACTATCCAAATAATGCTTCATAGACTGTTGATCGTCGCCAATCAACAGATGCGGAGCATACAATTTGCGCGAGATGTCGCCCTCCAGCGCATCAAAAATCCACAACGGCCATTCTCCCTCGTCCACCCTGATACCGACGCCCTGACGCAGTACGGCTTCTGTCTGTTCGGCAGTAAGCGCAAGCTCAAAGGGTTGAAATACATAGGCGTAACGAATATCAATATGGCCTAACACGGAGCCCGTTTCCGGCAAAAATACTTCTATAAGCTTGGCGTCTCTGTAATCCAGAGCAACCGTGATACGAAGCCGGGATGGTGCCGGGAGCTTGCGTGCTATATAATCCCCGGTGTCCGGCCATTCCAACTGCAGCGGCTCGTTAACAACAGGGACGGCTGACCATCCGTGAGGCAGCCGTTTGCCTTCAGGCAATAATCTGTCCGGCGCGTCTATGATCCGCGCCCGATAATAATCTGGAGATTCCGAACTCAATGCAATCGCTCCCCTGGCTTTATATGATAATTCCTATTTTGCCTTCATCGACTTGGACTTTATAGCTTCTTGTTCGCACCTTTTCATCGAAAACCGATTTGCCAGTTTTGATGTCGAACTCCCAGCCGTGCCAAGGACAGCGTACCAGCTCTCCCTTGCGTCCAAATTCATATTCATACACATTCGAGGGCAGCGTGGTCCCGCAGACAGGCCCTTTACACAATGGTGCCCCTTCATGCGGACAACGGTTATGCAGCGCATAATACGCCTCACCAATACGATATATACCAATTGACCGACCTTCGACGTCAACAATCTTACTCTTGCCCTCTTCAATTTCATCTGCTTGAGCCACATAATGAATCGCCATATGAGTTAAATCCCTCCTGCTAGATTTTATATAACGTTTTGGCGTTGGTGTTAAATATTTTCGTCCGCGCTTCAGGACTTAGCCGTTTCAATATTTCTGTCGGCATATCATTGTCCCAGTGCGGATAATCACTTGAGAACATCAGGATGTTCTCGGCATCGATCATATCGAAGATGGAAATCAATTCCTGCGGGTCTTGAGGCTCCTCAATGGGTTGGGTTGAGAACATACAATGATCACGTATATAGGCACTCGGCATTCGCTTCAGCCAAGGTACAGAGGAACGCAGCCCTTTATAATTTTTGTCCAGACGCCACATCAAGTGCGGCAGCCACGCAATTCCGCCCTCCAGCATGACGAATTTTAAATTAGGGAATTTCTCGAACACACCTTCGCAGACCAAGCTGACCAAATGCGCCATATAATTTTGCGACAAGCAGGTATGCCATTCGAGATAACGTGTAGGGTAACCGGCTGGAGTTGGAGGCGGAGTCCCGCCCGCTCCTTCGCCGCCTGGATGAATCGCAACCGGGAGACCATGTCGTGAAGCAGCCTCATAGATCGGATGAAATTGGCGCTGACCGAGCGGTGCACGCTGGGCACTGCCCATCAGCACCTGCACCATGCTTGGATGCCCGGCCAGACGGTCGATCTCCTTGGCAGCCAAAAGCGGATCCTGCGGCGCTACGGTAATCGAACCCCGAAAGGCATCATTCTTCGATAACCAATCGGCAATAATGTGATCGTTGTAGGCCGAAGCGATAGCGGCAGCATAATCGGGATCATGCATCGTTGAAATATTGGTCATATTGCCAGTTAAAATAACATGTTCCATGTTGAACTGCTGCATCAGATCTTGAACGAGAAAATCGGGATCAGAAGCTGATGGGCCACCAGAAGGCGGCATGCAGTCCTTACGCACGACTCCAACAGGGGACATATAACCGTGACCTGGCATGCCGATTCCCGATGCAGCTACCCGGGTTCTCCATGGTTCAGGTAAATAGGGTACAAGCTCCT
Organism: Paenibacillus sp. FSL H7-0331; assembly: GCF_001956045.1. Next base: position 222,700 of record NZ_MRTH01000007.1, read on the forward strand.
GCGGGCTCTTCAGGTCATTATGCACATCGACATCAATAATTCGCAAATCCTTATCCATGTATTAGACACCTCTCCTGCAAGTTATTACCTCTATGCACTATAGGTTCTATTGTAAAATCATTGATTTCGAATTACGATTGGTAATCATACATTTTTTTTAACGATTCAACGATTATGGTTAGGATCATTAAATAGGAGGGCATCTATTTTGAAAATCGAGCATATCTATTTCGATCAATCGAACGGAACCAACTGGAAAGTCGGTTTAGCTCCGACCCGACATCATATCCTGATCCTTGTTGTCAAAGGCAACGTTCATTACCATATCGATGACACTACCGTCACGCTTGGAAAAGGAGAGGGGTTATTTATGCCGCAGGGAACACTGCGTTCTGCAGAAAGCGATGTGACAGATCCGCAGCAAATGTATTCCATGCATTTTAGCGATTTACCTCCGGAGCAGCTCGCCTATTTCATGGATGAGCCATACAAAATCATACGTCCGCTCGGTAACGATTACCTTAAACAGCGTATGTCTGTGCTTCATGAATGCTGGATCGGAAAGATGCCCTGTTATGAAATGATCTCCAAGGGCATCCTGATGGAAATTTTGGGGATGATTCAGCGAGAGCTGGTCTCCGGTGGGATTCCTTCCTCCAGACGTAATCTGGCGATTCGTGTGCAGCAATATATTGTACAAAATTACCGCAGTCAGCTCCGTTTAAAAGAGCTCGCCGAACACGTCGACCGGAGCCCAAATTACATTTCCAATGTTTTTAAAGAAGTGACCGGATGGACCCCCGTGGAGTACATGCATGAAGTACGCATTGCTGCAGCCAGAGAGCTGCTGTTAACCACAAATATGACGATTGGAGAAATCTCAGAATCGCTCGGCTACTGCGATCAGACCTATTTCAACTATATATACAAGAAGATTGTAGGCCATCCACCGTCACACTTGCTGAAAACCGGATATACAACGAGCTGATGAGTGTCTTGTCGAGAAGGATGGGGATAGGGGATTCGGAGTTTTGAGCCTGTTTGGAGTAAGCTTACGCACGCTGCCGGTATTCCCCGGGCGCCACATTCGTCCATTTACGGAAGGTTGTCTGAAACGCACTCGGCTCGGAGAAATGCAGTAGATATGCAATCTCTGCAATTGAATATTCATGCTGGGCTAAATAACGGATAGCGAGCTCCTTGCGGATTTCATTTGCCAAGCGATTATACGAGGTTCCCTCTGCTTTCAACCTGGACTGCAGCGTTCTTACACTCATATGCAGCTCCTTGGCGGCCTCCTGCAGGGTTGGAAAATGGGAAGGCATGCATTCGATGATCCATCTGCTCAGCTTGACTTTTAGGTCGGAGCCCACAGTTAGCTTAACTCTAACCTCCTCCGCCATCGCTTTAAAAACCCCCAGCAGTCGCGCATCTGAACCTATTACTGGATACTCCAGCACCTCTTTACTGAACCGTAGTGTATTAGCCTGCTGATGAAATTGAGGAACAACCCCCAGAATAGTCGCATACTCATCCATCACAGCTGGTGGGCCGTGCATGAATTGAACCGCCCTAATCGGGATCACTCTGCAGCTTAATCCGAGCAGTATCTGGTAAAAGGATACCGTCATGTCCTCAATGCAGTGTCGGCTTGGCACTTCAGGAGAATTGTTGAGGAATAGCGAAATAATGACATCCTCCCCTTCAATGTCGATATCAGCATTGAACCCGCTGCAGACGATAAAGTTATATTTTTGATAGGCCGACAGCGCTTGACCCAAGGTCTTGGAATGCAGCATGACATAACCCAGCACGCCTAAATCGGAAATTCCCATGCGCTGGCCCTGATGCAGCCCAAACATATCATCCCCCGTATATCGGGCAGCCGCCTTCACCATCCGCTCAAATTCCTCTTGCGCAATACGCGCCTCCTCCCTCAACAACAGGCCCGCATCGATTTCTGCATATGTGCAAAAGGCGTCCCAATCATACCCGCCTAAAACCAGTGACTTCATGATCGGAAACAGAAGAGATACTGAAACACCCTGTGTATTCATCCAGCCCACTACTCCTTTGCATAAAAGATCAATATCTTTGCGTATTTCATCATGGGTACTTACAGCATCCGAGCTTATCATTACACTATAGCTATCTTATCACGGACATCCTGCAAAGTGGAGCGATGCGGCTGGTCTCGTGTATCCACATACAAACGAGGAGGAATTATTTTGAAAAACAATATTGCTGTTATCATTGGCCACCCCTATCCCAAAAGCTATTGCAATGCGTTAGCACAGGCTTACACGAAAGGTGCTGTCAGCAGCGGCGCAGACGTTCGTATCCTCGATCTCGCCCAGATCAGCTTTGACCCCAATTTGAAATACGGTTATCATCAACGGACCGAGCTGGAGCCTGATCTGCTAGCTGCTCAGGAGACGCTCCGCTGGGCTGATCATCTCGTATTTGTATATCCAAACTGGTGGGGCACGATGCCAGCAATCCTGAAAGGCTTCATTGACCGGGTGTTTTTACCTGGCTTTGCTTTCAAATCCAAGCCAGATTCTGTGATGGTCGAGAAGCTGATGAAAGGGAAATCCGCTCGTCTTATCGTCACTATGGATTCCCCGCTCTGGTATTACCGTCTGTTCATAAGAAGAGCAGGTCATCACATCATGAAGAGTGTCGTCCTGCAATTTTGCGGCATCCATCCTGTAGCCATTACCGAAATGGGAATGGTAAAAACAACCTCTGCGGAAACAAGGGAAAAGTGGCTTCGGAATGTGGAGGCGCTGGGCAGCAAGAGAGCATGACCCCCAATTGGGAAACAGGTGATTAGGGAGTTGTGGAGAAATATTTAAGTGACCACTACGCCTAAGGAGCCGATGTATGACTAATCTGAGTGATCAACAACGGGATCACATTCAACAAGTCTTCCCCGTTTTTTCTCACGTTCCCGATGAAAGCTGGGATTTGGCACAACTCGTTCGCGTTACTCCCTCCACTCCACACTCGATTCGAGAAGGCCATATGCTTCAACATGCGATGTTTATCATGGATGGTTGGATTCGGGTTTTCAAAATAAGCTCATCAGGCAAAGAAATTACTTTGTATCGTGTGGGCAGCGGTCAGTGCTGTGTGCTTATGATGGCTAGTATATTAGGGGAAACGGAATACGAAGCGTCGGTTTCGATCGAAGCCGCGACTGAGGTTCTACTGATCCCGGTCGCACAATTCAGGACTTGGATGAACACCCACCAACCGATACGGCAATACATTTTCAAGCAATTTATTGACCGGATGACGAATGTCACTCATCTGCTTGAAAATGTTGCCTTTCAATCGATTCCTTATCGGATTGCCGAATATTTGCTATTGCAGTCTGCACAAGCTTCAAGCGTGTTCATCACTCATGAACGGCTGGCGGTTGAATTGGGTTCCTCCCGCGAGGTCATTACCCGTACTTTAAAGGATTTGGCAGCTAAAAAAGCTATCGTTTTGGGCAGAGGAAGGATCACCATTACTGATCGTTCTATACTCAATCTCATCATCCATCCACTTTTGTGACTAAGTCACTGAAGCTGCAGCCGGATTCCCATACAATCAAGTATAGCTTCACCAAAATTGTATGGGAGGTACACGATGAAACCTTATTATGACCGCTCCAATCTGGAGCGAATTCCCGAGCTGATACAGCTTGCTCCACAAGCCGCGGCTTCTTTCTTGACCTTTGAGCAAGATGTCTTTCATGCCACCAATGCGATTCCTTTGAAAATGAAAGAGCTGATTGCCATCGCCGTTGCTCATGTGACCGGATGCCCCTACTGTATTGATGTGCACGTAAAAAAATGCAAAGCCCTCGGAGGCACACAGGAGGAAATGCTGGAGGCGATTATGATCGCAGCCTCTACGCGGACAGGTGCCATTCTCAGTCATGCGACACATGCCTTAATATCCTTTGAGGAGCAGTCCCATCCTCCCACCCACAAGTCAACGGATTCATCCTCCTCCCCACCTGACTGCTTCTGCTGAACGACATACTAAAAAGGCTGCCCTGCGGCAGCCCTCTAAATTAGCGCAAATTTAAAACCAGTCGGCATAGCCCAGTTTTCGAAGGTTATCTGCAGATGTCTTCAAGCAATCAAACGGATCACGTCCGTATACGTCATCCTGCTCTACCAGGAAATACTGGGAGCCACTCTCAAGACCCGCTTCAATAATACCTTTCATATCCAGGTTACCTTCACCAACCTCGGCAAATTCAACCACATTCGTGAAAGCTTGCATGAACTTACCCATATCCAGACTGCCCGCTAATGCGCTCATATCGATCTGACCGATCCGGTAGTCTTTCAAATGTAAGAGGGCGATGCGGCCTGCATATTTCTTTATAAACGTTATTGGATTTTCCCCACCTCTTTGAATCCAGTGAATATCAAATTCAAAACCAAGATGAGTTGTATTGTTTTTGATAATATCCATCAAGTATTCGCCATCATATTTTTGAAACTCGATATGATGGTTGTGATAATATAATTCGATTCCATGCTCGGCTAGTTGGGCTGCGACACCATCTGCTTTTTTGACAAATTCCATGATCTTATCTTTATTCCCAATGGTTGTTAATGGAAGCATCCCTATACGTAAAAACTTGCAGTCTAAGGTTTTGCAGTCATTTACAATTTTATCGAAATCAGCAGCTAAGGTTTCACCAGGCATACCGGGCATCATCGGCTCCAGGGCGGCAGAAAGTGAAGCGATTTGAATATCGAAATCTGCACTGGCTCTCTTGAGCTCGGATACATTGTCAGCCGTCATCGGAATTTGTGAAACCTCTACACAGCGATACCCAAGCTCATTTATTTTTCTCATCGTCTCATACACGCCGATTTGCTCCACTTTCCCCTTGAGCATCATCATTTGAACACCGATTTTACCCTTTTTCATTTGGATACCTCCATTTGTTGTTCTTCTTCAATCTTTTTATTTAATTCTGCTACGTATTGCTCTTCATCGAATGGAATCTCGACTTCTTGGCCCAAAAAGCCCGATAGATGGATCGCGTTCGCCAGCCTGACTCCATGAATACCCTCGCTGCCTGCTGCAATTAAAGGTGTTCCATCATTAATATTGGCAGCAAAGTTTTCCAATACGGCAATATGCTGAGCGCCCCATACACTTTCAAATTCAAGCACTTCTTCGCTGTAGATTTCAGATGCGCTTTGTCCCATGAAAATTTTCATCACATCCTGCATGCTCATCGTCGAACTCATTTCAGGCTCGGGCTTCATAAGTCGTTTGATCGTAATCTTCTTGCTGTCATCCACGACGATTTTACCCTTATCACCTAAAATCTCAAAACGGTCTGTACCGAGAACATCATGCGTGCACGTAATAAATACGCCTGTCGCCCCATTCTCGTAATCAAACATCGCGGTAACTTCATCTTCAACGGTAATCGTTCTTTGATAGCCGTATTTTACATTCGCATATACCTTCTTCGGCATTCCGCAAATCCACTGCAGCAAATCCAATTGATGCGGCGCCTGGTTGACAAGCACACCTCCGCCCTCGCCTTTCCAGGTTGCTCTCCACTCACTCTGATCGTAGTAGCCCTGCGGTCTCCACCAGGTTGTAATCAACCAGTTCGTCCGGCGAATCTCGCCAATTTCATCCTGATCAATCAACTCTTTCAGCTTCTGGTACAACGGATTTGTCCTCTGATTGAAGAAAATCGCAAAGGTCAGCTCAGGTTTGGTCGCTGCAAAGTCATTTAATTCTTGGACCTGCTTCGTATACACGCCTGCCGGCTTTTCCACCAGGGCGTGAATGTCTCTCTTGAGTGCCTCGATTCCCATCTCCGGGTGCAAATAATGCGGTACACACGTCACAATAGCGTCAACATCTCCGCTCTCCAGCATGTCGATATAGTTGTTATAGAACGGGATGCCCGGATACTTGTCTGCGCACAAGGCTTTTTTGGCTGGGTCTATGTCACAGATCGCACCGATCACCATACCCTTCACTTTGCCATCTGCCAAAAATCCAGCATATAATCCGCCTTCTGCTCCCAAACCGATAATTCCCATTTTTACATTTTTCATTACTTTTTCCTCACTCTCTATAGTTCGAAGATTTTTATTTCATTTTCACGCCATGCTTCAAGACTGGATTTCCCTTTTACTCGCCAAATCAATAGTAAGCTGCTTGGATTGCTGCTTGGTTAATGGATAAAAGAATACTAAAATGACAAACACCACTAAAAAGATGACGCCAGGCACCAGAGTAGCTATCGTGTGAATCCCATCCAGTGCGCTTTGCGTTTGTACCTTGTGAGTCGCATCATAGCCAACTGCCGTTAACGCTACCCCTCCGATACCGCCAGCAATCGCCTGACCGACCTTACGGGAAAATGAATACACAGAGTACACGGTTCCATCCTCGCGTAAACCCGTTAAATACTCATGATAATCGATCACGTCGGTAACGAACGCCCAGACTACAAGATTAAAAAATGCATATCCAAACATACCAACAGCTGAAATCGCAATAAACGAGATGGAGGATAAATGAGGCAAGAAATATAAAAGTGTATACACCAAACCTGCGATTAACATACCCACAGAGGCTGTTTCCTTTTTGCCAAATTTGGCTACCAACGGTTTGGCTAGCGGAATTGCAATAAATACGGTACCGATCTGGATAAAACCAACCAGGCTTAGTACAGCTGCATGACCAAAAAAATCTTTAAACAAATAGACGTTGACTGCACCTAAGAGCATATTACACATCATAAAAATAAGAGATGCGGTTAAAATAGCCAGCAGCGGTTTATTTCTTAACAATCCTTTTAAGGTTTGGCCGAGATGGGATTTGCGCCCCTTGATTTCGGGAGTCACAATCCGTTCCGTAGATAATTTGTAACACGCCATATAACAAGAAATAGACAGTATTCCGAAAATAATAGCCCCTAATGTAAACCGGCTTGCATCTGCCTTATTGTCTACAAACAAGATCAAAGGTCCCGCTACATTAATGATTAAGCTCGCTAACGAGCCGCCCATCGTTCTAAATGTAGATAAGGTTGTACGTTCAACAGGATCACTCGTAATGACAGAGGCCATGGAGCCGTAAGAAATATTGACTGTACTGTATAAAGTTCCCCATACCAGGTAGGATACAAAAGCATAGGCCAGATAAAAGCTGTCCGACATTCCAGGAATTTTTACAAACATCAGTACACCCGAGATGACGAGCGGAAATGACATGCGGAATATCCAAGGCTTGAATTTACCATGTCTGCCAGCCTTCCTCGTATCCAGAAACCGGCCCCAGGTGACATCTGCCAGAGCATCCCATAAGCGTGCTACGAGGAAGAGCATCCCTACCGTCACAGCGCTAATACCAAAAATATCTGTATAATAAACCATCAAGAATGAGCTTACTAAAATAAAGAAGAAATCATTCCCGAAATCGCCAAACAAATAACCCAATTTATCTCTAAAGCCGAATTTTTTAATTTCCACCATTGTATGCACGGAGCTCGCGGCTTCCAGACTGACATGCTGCTTCATTGTTCCCCCTCCAATATTTTCAAAAAAACATCGTTCAGCAAGCTTGGATTTCAATTTGAAACTGCTTACAAAAAGAGTATAATCAAATTCAAAACATACGAGAAGGATGTAAATTGCATTATCAGGACTTATTTCACATGTAAAGGATTGAATCATTGTGATCAAGCATTTTCAACTGACATCTGCAAGCTTAACCCTTTTCCATGTACTTGATATGAATACCAGCATATTGACTCCCGATGGCTCTGTAGAGATGGCGCATATTCATGAGCCCTTGCCAATTTTTTTGCTCCAGACACAGCAGGAAGACTTTTTAAGACTTAGCTGGCAATCCAAGCAGGATCCCACACAATGCTGCATATACACGAATGTATTTGGACTGACTTATTTATCAAGATTCTTTGAGTTGGGGGGGGAGCAACCTACTGTTTGGGTAGTCGGACCTTTTCTCATGCAGATACCCGATATGGACAAAATTAATGCGCTATTCCGTACAGAACAAAACAAACAAAGGGCTATGGGTGAGTTCGTTCGCTCCTTGAAGCTGCTCAGCAATGCCAGAATCCAGAGTGCCGTTAATATCTTGAACCAAGCAGGCTCCATTCAACAGGTTCCTTATCGAAAATTAAACACACAGCATACGTGGGAACGATTAGATGCCAACGACATCCAGCATATTTTGGCGCAGCCCGATGAAATGGATACGAAAGTTATTGAACTCAGATATGAATTAGAGAAAGAACTTATGAGTGCGGTCGAAAACGGGGATAAAAAAATGTTGAAGCATCTCCTGAAGGAAACCAAAAATTTATTTGATTTTTCTGACCGCTTTCCCAATCAGCCTGTCAGGGCAATGAAAAACATGTTAATTGTTTTAAACACATTGTTACGTATGGCTGCAGCCAGAGGAAAGGTTCAGCCGTTTTACCTGCATCACATCTCCGAAAAGTTTTCCAAGCAGATCGAACGCTGCGATAGCATCAATTCCCTTATTGCGCTTTTGGATTTGATGTATGAAGAGTATTGCGATATGGTTAACCGTCGTGCCGTTTCTGGATATTCCCCCTTGGTGCAAAAAGCAGCTCAACACATTCATGTTTACTTCAGTAAACCCTTGATCCTGCAAGAGCTGGCCCATATTTGTCTTGTGCATCCCTCACATTTATCAAGGCAATTCAGAAAGGAAACGGGGATGACACTGACCAATTATCAGAATAGGACAAGAATCGACCAGGCCAAGCTTTTATTAAAAAAGGCTAACACCTCCATTGACTGGATTGCCGGTCAAGTCGGATTTGATGATGCAGGCTATTTCACTCGTATATTTAATAAGCTGGAAGGCATGACCCCGTCCAGATATAGAAAAGAATTTTGAGTTCCCCCTGAAAATAACTGGAGATTTAGCGATGCTGACCTATGACGCCTCATCAATCATAACCGATTTAAAAAGAATGGCTTCGAAGAGTCAGATAGTCATTCTGCAATATTATATTTCTGATTTATGAGAAGCGTCCAAGCGTCTAAGAGGTCCTTCGCAACAAAGTCGGGTGATGCTTGCTCATACCACTTGTGACGGTATTTGCCGCATCGAATCCAAGCCCTTAGTGGTCTATGAATGACCGTCGCGCCCCATTCTTTATATTATTATACTGTTTTCTTTTTTCTGACTAATTGCGTGTATATATTTAATAGTAAGCTTCCATAAGACTCCCCCAAGCCAAAACATTAACACACCAATCACAATAGAAATTGGCAAGAACTGCATTGGGCTTGGTGTAAATGCTCCCATTTCGATTGTTATTCCGGCAATATCATATCCCATAAGATACCCGACAAATTTAACAATTCCGCCTATCGGCGTAATAACTCCACCAATCATTAAAGCAATGGAAAGAGTACTGATGAACGGCAAAAGTAACATACCGTTGATGCCTGCAAAGCTGCTACAAAATGCAAATATTGCGCCGAATTTACGCCAACTAAATTTACTGTTCTTTGAAATGACTTCAACTAAGTATGCTTTCGCTAATTCTTTTGGGTTTCCTAACCGTTCGATGATTTGCTCAGAAGATACACCATTATTTTGCAATTCAAGCATTACACATTTGATTTCTTTTACAATGTCAATACGCTCGGAATCGGACATAGATTTCAAATACTTTTCAATTTTTATAAGATAGTCATTCATAATTTTATCCACAATTTAACTCCCCTTTATTTCTGTTATAGCCCTCTGTACTTTCTTGCCAAAATGAAAAAATATATTCTTATTTCAATAATCTTCTAATTGTACCTCCTGTATATATATCGTACAATTCAGTACCAACAACCGCCGAACGCAAGCAGAAACAGCGGGCAAGGTTACGCAATAGGGGCATCCCCCCTATGTATTGCGCGGGTTTTCCAGGCGCGTTTTGAGGGGGCAAGGTTTAAAAAGTTGCCGTCATAATTCCAAAAAGCCCCAAATTTATTTTTAAAAGTATGTTCGGGTTTTTAACCAGAAAGGCATATTTTTAACTGTAAAAACTATGACAAAATTTTTCCGTTTTTCCTACTTGCTAAATTCAGCAAGTAAAATATTTTTAAAAGGATTAGGACTGTTATCTCTACCCAAACTGTTCAAACTGACGACCAACGTATGATTGCCTCCAAGTGTACCTCCAGCAATCGTAGAAAACCCTAGAATGCCACCTGTGTGTCCCCATATCGAGACACCGTTTGGAAGCTTAGTTTCAGAGATTCCAAGACCATATCCATCGATTCCAGCTCTTCCTACAGGAACTGTTGTAAGCATTTCTTTTAGTTGCTGTCCCTTCAGTAATTTGCCACCGAGCAAGTAAGAGAAGAATTTATTTAAGTCGTCAGCATCAGAAATCATATCTCCAGCCGAGCTACCTGCACTTGGATTATAATAAGTAACGTCTTTTATCTCACTTGCTTCGTCTGGTTGGGAATATCCCCGAGCATGCTTGGTGCCTGGAATAACGCTTGAATTGCCAGGTAGGAATGTATCCTGCAATTCAAGCGGTTCAATAATCCGATTTTCAATCTCTTCCGCGTAGCTGTTTCCGGTTACTTTTTCAATAAGAATACCCAGTAATACGTATCCTGTGTTTGAATAAGACCAGCCCTTTCCTGGAACAAAGTCTGGGGGCAGAGAAATCCCCAACTTCACTATTTCTTCAGCCGTATACGTTTTTTTTGTATCCATAAAATCAGCGTCTTTGGATCTTGAGTATTCAGCGATACCACTTGTATGGTTCAATATCTGCCGGATGGTAATCTGTTCACCATTATATCCGTTTCCTTGAATGACACCAGGCAACCATTTTTCGATGGAGTCGTCTAGATTCAAGCGGTTCTCTCCAGCTAATTGAAGTACAACCGTTGCGGTGAACGTCTTCGTCACGCTGCCAATGCGAAACCGATAATCTGTTTCCATTGGTTTCTTGGTGCTCAGATTCGCTACCCCAGTGGCATAACCCCACTTTTTTCCACCCTCAAAAGTTTTAGCAAGTATCCCCGGGAATCCAAGTTGCAATGTATCCCGCATAGCTTGCTTGACGGAATTATGATCTTGTTGAGTGCTTGTTTGTAAAGAACTAGATACATTTTGAGTGGGCTCTGCTTTTACAATTGAGGTTGGCGATGTGTATAGCAGGGAACTTCCAGTTAATAGAAGGGCCAGACTTGCAAATGTAATTTGACTACGTATTTTCATAAGGCATTCATTCCTCTTCTCTATTAATATTGTAAGTTTGTTTTTCATATATACGTCATATCTGTTCCGCCTTTCACACCTACCTCCTGCATATACATCGAACAACACAGAACCTCAATTTCAGGAGTATATCAGCTAAAGTTGAGTAGTCTATTTATTCTTCAAATTAATTTTAAATACATCGCCCTCATTACCGCCAAAAACGATCATCCCACCTTCAGGTAGTACTACCGAATGATTGCTCGTTGCCTTTGAAAAGTTCACAACCATTCCATTCGCGTCATAAACGGCAAATCCCCCACTTACCGGAGTCTCAACGTTCATGACTCGATTGGCTGAGTTTTCATCAATTTTATACCATTTAGCCTGACCACCCGTTGGTATGGTGCAAAATGAATCATTCCCTGCATAAATGGGTTGAATCGCATCTTCACTTATATAGGATTCTCCATCGATCATTAATTGCTCTGTATGGTCCATGTTATAGAAATTCAAATCAAAGGCATCTCTTCCGCTAAAAATAGGAATATCAAATACATTTACTGCTTTATTCTTATCAACAATTTGAGTGCCGGATGCGTATCCATGGTTGACATCAACGGATAAATTTAAGGCCAAAAACGCTTTATTCATATACTTGAATGAAGTTATCTTTTCATCCAATGCGTAGTAATTTTTTCCATTTCTTTGTTCCCATACCGTTTGAGTTGACTGATTTAGAGGATTGGAATCTAACTTTTGATACTCATACGTTACCATAACCGTTTGACCTAATCCCGGAAAATTCAAATAATTGCTAAGTTTTAAATAGGTTTTTCCATTCTTCGGTTGGTCAAAGCTTATGGTTACATTCCCATCGTTGTTTTTGAATTGTCCTTTGCCTATATATACATATTTTTGAGGCGGTATCAATCCGCTTAGAGCGGGTAAATCAATCTCTCCGTTCTTGAAATCCAGATTTACCGTTTTACCTACGTTACCGTATAATCCAGAGTAAGCAAGCAAATCCGGCGGCATATCCACTTTCAATGGAGGTTCAAATGTTTTTTCAGGCAGGAGCTCTTTAATGATGCCTTTGACTCTTATATATTCCAATAAAACATTGGATGCAAAAATACCATTGTAGATAGATTTCCCTCCAGATGAAAGTATGGCTATAGAAATATCATGTTCGGGTAGAGTAGTCAAAACAGCGTGATACAGTTGCGTATCTCCACCTTTGGATAAAGCGGTTATTCCGTAATCACTAAACGGTTCTAAACGAACGGCATCCCAACCAAGACCATAATTAATGCTGTTTGTCTCTTCAGAAACCCACACTCCCTTTCTATACTCATGACTTTGCATAGCCTTTGCTGATTTCTCAGATAAAACATCCGTTCGATTTCCGATTAATACTTCAGCGAACTTACTTAATTCTTCGGCCGTGGAGTAGAGGCCTCCTGACCCAATGAGATTGACATTCTCAACGGGTAAAGCCTGATCTATCGCAGGAAAATAAGTTTTTGCGAGCTTGTCTCTATCAAATGAATCACGTGGTGTTTTAGTAGAGCTTAAATGAAGAGGCTTGCTAACAAAGGTTTCAATGAATTCGCTGTAACTTAACCCGCTTACTCGTTCGATCAAGATTTCAAGCAGTTGAAAACCATCGTTACAATATACCGAGGATTCGCCTGGGTTTGACTTTAACCTTTCTGATTGTAGTTTGACCAATAGTTCATCATGATTTTTCGTATCATTGTCATCGAGCAAAAAGCTATTCTCGTAGTGACTACCATAAAGTCCTGAAGAATGATTCATCAACATGCGCGGTGTAATCTTTGTGTATCGTTCATCTGCCATTTTAAAGTCCTTGATATACGTGGTTAGTGGTTTATCAATATCAATTTTATTAGAATCAGCTAGTATCATCGCTGCAGCAGTTACATACACTTTACTTACCGAGCCTATTCCAAACATCGTGTCTTTGGTTATCAGATTCTTGGTCGCTTTATCGTATACACCAGCGCTACCCGATAAAACAATGGATCCATGGTCCATAATTGCATACTGCAATCCACTTACACCATAATCGGACACGATCTTCGAAGCCAGCCCCTGTGCCTTTTCTTTTACAGTATCAGGATTCGTTTGAGCAAAAGCAGAGGTGACCGGTATTGCAATAAGCATAATGGTCATTAATATAGAAACCATCTTCTTCATTATTTGTTCCTCCTCGTATTCTATCTAGATTTTACTTGCTGAATTCATCATACAAGGAAGCGGGCTGTTATATTAAAAAATCACCCTGAAACGAAAAAAACAATCCCTAAACAACATGTTGCTCAGGGATTGTTGGTATGAAATGGGATTAGTACCATATTATTAAATAGTTTATGTTTCGTTTCAATGGTCATATGACCACCGTACCTGTCGCAGATTCTAGCTATGTTCGTTAATCCAATACCATGAAATTCCGGGTTTGATTTTTGGCTGTTTAAGTGGGCAACTTCATTTTCCATATGATTCATGATGTGAATGAGAAGGGTAGACTCGGTAGAATGTATTTTTATAAGAATGTACCTATCTTCTGCAATTTTTAACTTTTTAGATGCCTCTATTGCGTTATCTAGCATATTTCCAATGACAACACATAAGTCATAACGGTCAATATGGACTACTTGTGAACATAAGTTAATCTTTGTATCTATTCTTATGCCATTTGCTTGTCCAATACTAAGCGTATTAGTGACAAGGGCATCTATAACGAGATTCCCCGTATTAACCCGTTGATAGGCTCCTTCGACTTTATTTAATGTCGTCTTAATATGTTCCAGTGCAGTTGTTAACTCATTTCGCTTAATACACTCTTCAATATACAAAAACTGCTGATTCGTATCATGAATGATTCTTTTAATGGATTTGAAGCTGTGAACGACTTTTTCGTAATTCGCATCCTGATAGTCCATCTGATGTTGCAACTGAGTATTCTCATGCATGAATTGAAATTTATCAATGATCGTATCAAAAATATAGAAAATCATAACGTTTAAAAATAGTAATACAATGACGGATATGAAAGAATAGGCGTCCTTATAAGTTAGAATATTCAGTTGGTTTATACTTACGATAGGAATAACCGAAAAAAATAGGTAGTAACGATAATGCAAAGAGTAACTTCTACGTTTTGCAAGTAGTCGTATGATCTGAATGATAGCAAACATGATCATGCAACTGAGTAAAATAGCTTTCGTGTAGGCTATTTGATCATGTTCATTTACAGGGTCAAAGCTAAACTCAACTGAATATAGGGTATAAAAAATATAAAGGGATATAAAATTAACAAGAGATATTAAAACACCGTAAAACATAGAAAAAATGATCTTTTCTTTAATTTCTACTTGATAAGATTGAGCAAAACTAAATATCATGAGCAAGGGTAGAATCCAAGATAAAATAGGAGAGATGGGAATAACCAGATAGAGGTAATCAAGCAACCCAAAGATAAGGAAGTAAATGAATCGGTTATGTTTTTTAGCTGATTTATCAAATACCGAGTTGAAGAAAAAATTAATTTGAACGCCCATCACAAGTACAATGCTAAAGACAATAGGAAAATTATTTGGAATCATATCAAAGGACCTTCATAATCATAAATTTGGTGTAGACATCTTTAACCTCATTAATTTTAGAACGACCTATGGGTAATTCCATGCCATTGGACATGAGGACCACTCCGCTAGCAAATTTCTGCACATGAAGCAGATTAATAATAATAGAACGATGGATTTGCAAGAAGTTACAGTCTTTTAAGGCCAAAGCATAATCTGAAATGATGCCTTTGCTTTCATAGGTTTGATTAGAGGTAATAAAATGTAGTTTGCTTTTTATGGTTAAGCTTTTGGCAGCTTCAATACTAATGAGGTCATCATATTTTAAAACGACTTCTTCATAGGCTGACTTGATGACCATAAACTTTTTATCAAGTGCTTGAAAGAATTGGCATAGCTTGATCATTTTCTCCTCCAAGATCGAGGGGGCAATGGGTTTTATCAAATACTGGAATGTCATGACGTCAAAACTTTCCATCATATATTCAGGGTAGCTTGTCAGAAAAATTATTTGTTCATCCAGGTTATTTAACCCTCTTATTTTTCGGGCTGTTTGAATTCCGTTCATCCCACCCATTTCAATATCCAATATTAAAATATGGAATGGAGTTTCATGACGCTCATAATAGGATACCAACTGCTCTCCCGAACCGAATAATTCGATTTCAAATTCTATATTTGTCTTTATCGACAAAGTAATCAAGATGTTTTTAGCATGCTCTCTTTGTTTTTCCTCATCATCGCAAATAGCCACTCTATACATAAATGATATACCTCTCATTTCCAACACCTTTATTCTAAAACTCTATATAAGCATGATACAACCTTTTGACTTTGTATAGATAGCTTTTGGATGAAATGCAAATTAAAATCCCTCAACACCAAATGAACGAGCTTCTTTTTCGGAGATTCTTTGAAACTCCAGTATATTAATGAAATGCTTGGAATACCAGAGCTCCACATCCATAACATCCGGTTCCAAGGTATGAATGAAATTCATTTGGAAACGGCTCCTACAGCCTACAAACAGGCCTGCCCCATATGCTATTCGGAAGCGTTTGTCAAACGTAACGGCAGCAATAACCCGAGAAAAATCCGTCATTTGGCGGTCTTCGGAAAGAAGAGTTACCTGTGTGTGCCATCCATCCGAATGGTTTGTTCCTGTTGCCAGATTGGCTTCGTATGGACTTACGGTTTTGTAGGTCCCAAGCGCAGCGGTACAACTGCCTTTTTCGTTCCCAAAGTGTAGAACAAGCACTTGGCTCTACAGCAGCGCATAGTGCAAGGATGCAAGGGGCGCCATTAGAGTTTATACAACAATGGTTAGCAGCTTAAGGGGGATTTCATGATGCGGGTCATCAGGTCGTCGGTCTTGTGCGCTCAGACAATAGCGCTGCGAAACTAAAAGAGGCCGGGGCCGAAGTGCACCGCGGTGACATAAGAAATGTATTCCACGGATCTTTCGCCATATTAATCCAAATACAAGTATCGAGAATTAGATAACGCACAGCTAGCATCCCCTATTCTAATTTATTTGGCGTTATTATCCAATTGTATCACTCCCCCCTGATATTGAAGTCTTGCTCAGTTCACTTGCCGGTTTGCATGTATTCGTCTCACTTTGTAAAAGATGATAATCAAATAGATGCAAGTTAAAACTTTTTTGGGCTGCCCACACGTCTTACTTGTATACAGACATCAAGTAGTCAATAAAGAGAAAGGTATTGTTGATCATGCCCAACAGGAAAACCGAACAATTACTTACTCGTTGCATTACCGATCACAAGGAGAATGTATACCGACTGGCCTACAGCTATGTCAAGAATAAAGAGGATGCGCTCGATATTGTTCAAGACTCGATTTACAAAGCTTTGACGTCCATCGAGCTTCTCAACAAGCCTGAAGCCGTCAAGAGCTGGTTCTACAGAATTGTGGTCTACACCTCTTTAGATTTTCTGAGGAAACAAAAAAAGGTTCAAATCGTAGATGAAGAAACGATCGAATCCTACAGCCCTGGGACGGCAGACATTTATCCCGATGTTGATTTGGAACAAACGTTAGACAATCTTCCCCATAAGTATCGAAGTGTCATCGTGCTTAGATATTTTGAAGATTTAAAAATTGAGGAAGTCGCTGACATATTAAATGAAAACGTCAATACGATCAAAACCCGGCTCTATCAGGCTCTCCAAATATTGAGAGTCACTATGAATGACGAATCTGCCAAGGAGGTACAATAAATGGATACTCAATTCAAAAAGCTGCAGGATGAATACAAACAAGTCCCTATTCCTGAGGAACTGGACCTTATCGTCAACCGAGCCTTACGTAAAGGTAGAAAAAAACGGATTCCCACTAAATGGCTAGCTGGAGTTAGTGCGGCGGCGCTGCTTTTTGTTATCGGAATCAACACCAGCACGACGGTGGCGAATGCTTTTTCCGCAATACCCGGGGTCGAGAGTATAGTCAAGGTGCTCACTTTTAAAGAGTATAAGATTGACGAGCCCTACTATAATGCTGACGTCAAGGTCCCCGCCATTACTAATCTCGATAATAAAGCATTAGAGCTTGAGCTCAACGAAAAATATCTGAAGGAAAACAAACAGCTATATGATGAGTTTCAAGCTGAAATGGAGTCATTAAAGAAAAATGGAGACGGCCACTTAGGGTTAGATACGGGGTATGAGGTGAAAACGGACAACGATCAACTATTGTCTATCGGCAGATACGTAGTCAATACCGTAGGTTCATCTTCAACAACCATGAAATATGACACGATAGATAAGACGAATCAACTATTATTGAATCTACCGATGTTATTTAAAGATGATCGATATATGAATGTAATCAGTGATAATATCAAGGAACAAATGAAAGCACGGATGAAGGCAGATCCTAATAAGATCTATTGGATTTCAACTGAAAAAAATGACGTCCCCACAGAGGAATTTATGACCATTAAAAAGGATCAAAGCTTTTATATTAACAATGAGGGCAAATTGGTTATCTCCTTTGATAAATACGAGGTGGCTCCCGGCTACATGGGAATTACAGAATTCATCATTCCAACCGATGTGCTTGCTGACGTTCTGGTTAGTCATCATTATGTTAAATAAGTTATCCAATCCAAAATCTCTTGATGATATTGCCATCTTCCATCACAAATTCAGATTCAAACACGCCGCCGTGCTTCAGAATGGTCTTTTCCGAGCCGATGTTGTCTTTGTCACATACTAACAGCACCTTATCCAAGCCAATTATCTTCGTGATTTGTAAGGTTTGGGCCAATAGAGCACTCGCGTACCCTTTGCGTCTATAAGAGGGTCGTATTCCATAACCAATATGTCCGCCGCTGTTCATGAGCTTCAGATTCAATCGATGACGGATGTTCGCCGCGCCTACAAGCAGGTTGTCCTCATTCATCAGCCAGTAGGTCGAGTGAGGTACCCAATGGGGATTGGTTAACTTCTCCTCACTATCCTCTGAATATAAAGACTCCAGCATTGCCGTGAAATCGCTGGGGTCCTTTTCGACTACCCAAGGTACGATATCTTCACCGCTGCTTATCCAGTCGTCATAGAACGACAAGTAGGATTCACGGTATTCCATGGAAGGTTTAACTAGTCGAACGGTATGCATCGCAATCACTCCTGATCCATTTTTTTCAATCACATGATCAGCTTGCAAATTTGTTTCAGACTCCCCAGTTTAATATTGTTAGTCATAATCATTAAAAATGATTATCTGATAAAATTAACATTACCTTCACGAGTGATTAAGGTTAAATTAATTAACCACTGGTATTCTATCAATACCCCTCCTCTTACATTAATGGTCAGACCCACATCATGTATATGATGCGGGTCTGATTTGCGTTTATTACATTTGCCCTATATGTATGGCGTCACCAGCAGCTGCGTAAATCCCCCGATATAACGTTAAACCATCCGTCATGCCAACACCGTTATCGCTTACGGTAATTTCCGTTCCGTCCAACCTTTGTGTCACTCTTATTGTGACAATTCCGCCCTGGATATGATGTATGATACCATGTCAGCTCAAAGCTCGCACGTAAATATTGGGTAAAAGCCTCCAGACTGAGGCGTTCGCGGAACGAGCGATTCAGATCAGTCAAGGTTCGCACTCTGAATTTCAGCTCCAGCGCATCCATCGGTTTGGTAATAAAATCATTCGCACCGGAAGCTCTGATAATGAGAACCGATTGTAATCGAACGTGTCAGCTCATAGTTTACCCCCGCTTCGTCCATTCTCCTATAAATTCAGTATCCCTATAGGCAAAAAAGTTTTTCAAAATCTCTTCACGATCGTCCAGGAAAAGCTGGTCTGTCACGGTTGTTACGAGCTTCGGAATTCCATATCGCATACCTGAAAGTGCAGAGGCGGAAATCCCGCAGCTGATCAATGCCGAATAACTAAAAGTAAAAAGTCCGTCCAGTTGCTTTTGGCCCTCTTCAGTACGACTTAAGAAAGCGAACCCAGGGCTAAGGTAAGGATGCGCGTCGAGCACAGGATTGGCCAGCTCTTCCGGGGCCTTGTAGCGGTCGCCCCAACGGGCAATATGTGTTTCAATAAGTCTCAGCTCGGGACGCAAGGCGGGATCAGTGAGCAAACCTGTGCTGATAATCAGAAAATCAAAGTGGTATGTGCCTTGAGGCGTAGTCACCAATGCACCCTCACCAATAGCCTCAACATCAAGCCACGGCGCATTCAAATGAACATTAAAACCTGGCCATGAAGCCGCACGTTCAAACGTATCGTTGGTCGGCGGCTGGTTGTGTTTAAAGAAATGGGCAATAGCCGCATATTTATCAGCGTCTGACAAGGCTGGAAAATGCTCGATCATACCGGAAACCTCCATCTGGCGAATCGGGTTGATGCGAGGAATCTCCTTGCGGCGGACGAATACATGGGCCTCAGCTACACCTTCTGATAGAGCAAAATTGGCATTATCAAAGGCCGAAGCCCCACCACCCAAAACAGCCACCTTTTTGCCCTTAAGCGCTTCAAAGTCAATAGCCTCAGAGGTATGAGCGTAAAGATGCCTCGGTAAGTTGTCGGCAATCAGGGGAGGAACATGCCATTCGCCACCACCTTGAATCCCCGTGGCCAGAATGACCTTGCGCGCCAGCAATGGACTGGATGAGATACCCGCTCCCTCCACATGCAGTCCGTGGATGCCTCCTTCTGCAGGCTCAATCAACTTCAGCTTGACCTCATTGATGACGGGCAGATTGAGAATTTTCCGATACCAGCGCAAATAGTTCATCCAGTCGCCCCGCGGAATCTTGACCAATGCCTCCCAGCCTTCCAGCCCCACTTGCGCTTCCCACCACGAGCGGAATGTCAGAGAAGGAATTCCAAGATCAATAGAGGTCAGATGCTTAGGCGTGCGCAGTGTCACCATTCGGGCATAAGTTTCCCAAGGCCCTTCCAATCCTTCGGAGTTTTCGTCGATAACCAGAATATTGGATACTCGCTCACGCAAAAGGCCGAAGGCCGCACCTAATCCGCTTTGACCCCCGCCGACGATCACTACATCATATACATGTCCATCAGGATGGTTAAGCGGTCGTACCCAGTTCGGCCCGCCGTAAGCGAGATAGGAAAGATCCGTTTTTACCCGTTCGTTCAAAGCCTCTAAGCTCATCATTGATCATTCCTTTCTGTACGACCCGAATTAATTGTAAGGAAAATTGCCATAAAGAGATGTTCCATTCATTTATACACTTATATACGTTATGTTTCATGACATAAAAGTGCTCTTGCCCACATTTTATCGCTTCTAACCTGACATTTCAATTTGATCTACTGTTTATTGTAATTCGATCTAAATTTTAATGAGCTAATTGTTCAAAAAAACAAAGTAAACAAAAAGCCGAGTGCAAAATGCACCCGACCTCACGATCAACCCTATTTCTTCTCCTGTATCCAGCCATCTCCTGACCAGGTTCGGATTAGTATCCAATCATTCCAGCGTTCCAAGGTCTCAACCTCCTGCGGCTCCAATTGGCCGAGCAGCTCTGCCTCGTTCGCTTTGGGATATTTATAAATAGCTGTCTTTTCCTTCAGATTGATATGATTCGGATAACTCTCACTGTGTCCATGAAGATAAGCGGCTTGATTCAATCGAACCCATCTCGGACCGAGCCATGTTGGTATGCGGTACCAATCCCCCATGCGGGCATCCGATGTAACCCTTGCTTCCTTCAATTCCCCGCCAGTAGGAAACGAATCACTGGGGCGATTGTACAGCTGCACCGGCTCAAGCAGTTGAATGTTTTCCTCGACCTTTTCAATCGGGTAGCGCTCCCGCCACAGCTTGTATCCTTCTGAAGCCAGAAAAAGGCCGAGCGACTGATTTTTCTCCCATATGTCAGTAAATGTCCACAGGGGTAACTCGGTTTCTTCTTGATACGGTCCTAGTTCAGCGGTAAAACCGGGGCGCCCGAATTGCACAATAAACCAATCCGTGAAGCCGCCACCTGAAGGGTCCTTTTCCGGTTTGATTTGGCTGTATCCTGTCATGCCACTTATCGTATCGGCCATTTTCTTATCGCGCGCAACATATTCCGAAGCCGTATTGAAATGCCAATATAACACTTCGCCTGAGGTGTGATAGGAAAGGGCAATTTCCGGATCGCTCTCGTATGTAAATCGAATCATGCTGAGGGCTTCCGCTGTTTCCACCGGCTCTGAGCCCTTATAGTTTTTGAATGTCGGGTACTGGGGAGAATTACGAATGCCCGTCCACATCGCAGGATACTGACGGTTAATATCGATTCCTGTCGCATTTGCTTTCCAGCGTTTGAAATTAGTGCTGCCGCCGTTCATACTGAGCAGATAAGCATGGTACGATTCAGGAAAAGCATTCAGCCCTTCCTGCTGAAGTGCCACACCATCCGGATTGACCATCGGCACAAACCAGATCGAACACTGATCCAGCAATTGACGAACAGGATAATGTTCATATCTCATATTATGCTCATAGGCATACGCGTAACGGTCTATCATATATAGGATTAGATTTGTCCCCATCCATTCCCTGGCATGCTGAGACCCATCTATGAGGATAGAGGCATCCCCTTTCCCGAGTTTTACCGCCTTAATATCCCGGCCAAACCCTGTTGTCCCAATTGACTTCACCTCAATTAATTCAGGGTAAGCAGCTGCCAACTGGTCAATTTGTTGCGTCATCAATTCATACGTGTACACCTGATAGGGATCAACAATCTCCTTGCTGACCGATTGCGAATCCGAGGCTATTACTACATTCCCCATCATAAGTAGGATTGCTAGAATAGCTGCCAGCACTTGCAGCAGCTCTCTACTCTTTCTCTCTGTGCCCAAGTCTCTCTCTCCTATAATGTATGATTACTCTTCCAGAGGAAGAATTTACAAAAATGCTTAGTTATTTTAATATATATCCGACAAAAAAACCATATTTCCGACTGTATTTTTACAAGAAATCTTCAGGAAAATGGTATTTTTTTGATAGTTTTATTAAAATAAAAGCATTTAGAGAGGGCAGACTAGTGGCAACATTCAGAGCGAGAGCGAAAAGACTTCTTCATACCATGCTTTATCCTGCTTTATTCATACACCATTACCCAATACCTTTCATCGGGACTGCCTTTTTCAACAACCTTTTTCCAGCCATTATTTTCGTAGAACTGCATTGCCTTTTGATTTTTAGATACACATTTCAATGTTACTGGTTTATTCATTTTTTCTATGGCAGAATGAAGTAATTGACTACCAACTCCCTTTCCTGAACAATCAGGGTGAACAAATAAATTATGAATAAAATTATCCGGCAAGTACAAAGAAGTAAATCCCATAATACGGGCGTCTTCTTCTGCTAAAATCATATATTCTCCTTCAGTATGCTTATCAAAGTCGTCCAAGGTCATTTCTTCTTTATTAGCCCACTCAAAACTGTTACGACGTGAGTCAAGGTATATTTGTCTTAATTCTGGATAGTCGGATTCCCTTGCTACTCTAATTTTCAAAATTTCCACACTCTCTTTCTTCTAGAGGAGTTCATCCATTATAGTATATCCTAATAGGATACACGTCAGTATGGCATTATTTCCTCATAATCAGTCTTTACTTAAAGATAACTGAAGACAACAATGGAAAGGATGATAGATATGATGGGTAAGATTGTTGGAGGCTGGTTGGTTACAACGTTTGGCTATTTCCTTACGCTGTTTGCTATGGTTACACTGTATTCCATACTTTTCAAACAACCAGCTGATTACAATTGGGATCTTTCCGGCACTTTTATTGGTGTACCTTTGATAATCGTACCGTATCTGCTTGCAGGACTATATGTAAAAAGGTCTTTTGTCAAAAAACGCTCTGGAGCACTATGGGTCAGTATAATTCCTGTAATTAGTGAGCGTTTATTGATATACTTAATCGGTTATTTATTAATACTTGTTGGAGGCGATGGATCGATCAATGGTATTACAACAATGATGTTCATTCGTGGTGAAGCAGCACCTTACTATACGTATACTTATATGATCTGTGGTGTATTCAGCATTTGGGTTTGCATGATTACGGCTTCAACTCAACATAAGGCGGAGCTAGGACACTAAGTCATAAAATAAGCCTGGACAAGGGTACCTGCTGCATTGAACTCGTGCACGACCCAGCTATCCAGTAATAATGGAGGAATCTCAATGAGTCAACGTTATCGAATCACAAGAGCACTACAGGACAATGACAATTCAGCGAAAACCATAACATTAGAAGAGTGCAAAAAGTATTTTTCTTCTAAACCTGATTTTTCCTATACCTCCGTATTTACGGTGACAGGCTCTACCAGCATGTCCATTGAAGGGGAGTTTTTCATGTGGAGCTGCGGCGATGCAAAGATCCCATTTCGGTACTATCAAGGAGATATTTATGTATCTGGCACCAATGAAGCCGTAATTCCCAAAATGATTGAGGTTGCAGGCGAATTGGGTGCGGATGTGATGGAAGGATAAATTTAAATTCGAGTAAAGAAACGAAGTCGATTTATGAACGGATTTGCATGATTCATTTCTTTTATGGGAATCTTATGGATGAAATGGAGGCGATCTTGTTGAACAAAAGTCAACAAATAGCAAAAATACAACAATTGGCTGAAGGTAAAATCGCGTTTCAAGCCAATATAGACAAGCAGGCTTTTGTAAATAGTCAGGTACAAGAGGATCTCCCGGAAACGCCTAATCAAGACCAAGATAAGCGATAAGCGTTCCTCATTTCAATCCGTGTTCGTGCCATGACAAGAAGCCTTAATTCGGTGAATACCGGACTAAGGCTTCTTTGTTGCTTGGAAACTGGCTCATACTAGTAATTGTATTGCGATTACGAGCACGACGCCGTTCCATATTTAACAGATTGCTCTCTTCAGGCAAGATTGATCTCCCTAATCTTGTCAAGCGGCACCTTAGGCTTGCGCTCCTCGGTCAAGAGCCCATTCACCTCTTGCTGAACGTCGGTAATTTGCGTATAACAGTACCCTACGATGTAATCCGTCTGCTTGATAGCCTCGTGAATGCCGCGGAAGCGTTCAAGAAACACTTCTTCCGAACCAACCTGACCGCCGTAGCCCCAGCCTTTGTCAGACTTGAAGGCAATGCCGCCAAATTCGCTGACGATGATCGGCTGTCCCTTGTAGCTGTAGCCGTCGGCAAAAGCGTATTTCCATTGGTTGAAAGTCTTCTCGTTGTTCACGATTTCGTCCTTGTTCGCATAACGTTTAAGGAATCGCTCCTTAGTTTCCACGTAATCATGCAGCGTCAATATATCGGACACCGTATGCTCCCAGCCGTCGTTAGTTATGACCGGGCGATTCGGATCGAACGCCTTTGTTAAATAATAGATCGATTCGGTGAATTTCTGCTGCCTTTGATCCTTGAAAATGTTCATGATGCCCCACGATTCATTGAACGGAACCCACGTGATAATGGAAGGATGATTATACTGCTGGCGAACGACCTCCATCCACTCCAATGTAAAATTTTGAACCGCATTATCATTAAATTCGAAGGTCGCAGCCATCTCGGACCATACAAGCACGCCTTTGACATCGCACCAGTACAGGAACCGGGCGTCCTCCACCTTCATGTGCTTACGGACACCGTTATACCCCATCTGCAGAAGGAGATCGATATCCGCGATCAGTGCATCCTCGGAAGGAGGCGTCAAATGGCTGTCCGGCCAATAGCCTTGATCCAGCAGTAACCGCTGGTAGATCGGAACATTGTTAAGCAGTACCTTGTCCTTCTCAATGGATATTTTTCTCATGCCAAAATAAGAGTAGACATGGTCAATCACGACATCGTCACGGTACAGAATAAACTCAACATCGTACAGATTCGGACGACCTGGGGCCCAGTAGCAACGCTTCCACGGTCCGTTCATTTCGTGAACGAGATCGACCTCCAGCTGCAGCCAAGAGCGGTCAATCACCAAGCTTGCCTGCTTAACCTGACGGTCCTTCATCGTAATAATCGTTTCCAGCCGAAGCCTGCTGCCAGAGTGGACATCGCCTTTGACCTGGTACTCAAAGCGAACGGTTGCGGAATCGACATCCGGCGTGATTTTCACCGAATCGACGTATTCCCGATCTACATACTCCAGCCAAACGGTCTGCCATATACCCGTCGTCTGTACATAGAAGCATTCAAAGTTATCGTCCACCCAACGCTGCTTGCCACGGGGCTGGGTCGTGTCTATACTGTCTTCCACCTTGATCGTTAGCTCGTTGGAAGATCCGATGGTTACAAAAGGTGCGATATCGAAGGAAAATGCCGAATAACCACCTTGATGCCTTCCGACGTATTCACCGTTAATCCAAACTTTCGCAATATAATCAACCGCTTGAAAATGCAGGAGAATTCGCTTGCCGGCAGCTTCCAACGGGATGTGCAGCACTCTGTTATACCAGACGTAAGGATGGTGCGCTTCTTCACCGATGCCGCTTGCCGCCGTCTCGTAAGTGAAAGGAACGATAATCTTATCGTCCCCGCCGAAGCTTCGCTGCCACCCCTTGGATTCACCTTCATTGGCATCATCGAAACCGAAGCTCCACTCACCGTTCAGATCAATCCAGTTATCCCTGACAAACTGAGGTCTCGGATAATTTTTTACATATTTCTTTGTCGTCATTTCGTTCGTTTCGCTCCTCTGTTTATGCTAGTGGCAATCGCCATCCTGTTAGCGCGTTATTTCCAATACGTAGACGGATGATGCCCTTAGTTGACAGCTCACTTGACTTTGCGAAAATTGTAATTCATGGGATACGCAAACAAGGAGATCCGGATTGTGCACACTGTTGATGGATTCATAATCATTCGCTGTTAACTCAAATAAACGGGCTGTGCCTGAGTCTGTAAATCCGGCCAGCTGCACTTCGGTCAACGCAGCTTCGAGACTTCGGTTGACTATAAAGACGGTCAGCTTATCTCCATTAAGATTGATACAAGCCACGACGTCCAGATCCAGCAGGTGATCAAGCTGTGGTACAGCAGACACAAGACTATCCACTTTAAAAGTGCCGCATTCGGTATGACTGTTTACTACATGACCCAAGTCACGGTTTGCATACATTTTCATCGCATGATAAGTGGGTGTGCCATAGACAGTCAAAGACTTACCGCTCCAGCCTGTCGATTTACCGCGAAACTGATCCGCATAGAAGTCCCCCACCCGGATACATCCACCAAGCCAGCCATTGACAAGGTCGGAGAAGCTGCCAATCTCCACCAGGTCGCTGTTTCGAATAAACTCATTTAAATTCGCCGCATTGGCAACCGCAGCTTCCAGCGTGTGCTCATGGGGAAGACCCTTACGAATGGTATTCGGAGCATACATCGTATTATATTCAGTAATAGCCAATTTCAAATGGGAATACCGTTGATTGGAACTGAAGATTTCTCTTAATTGCTGTATAGATGCCCTTGTCCATTCCGGAAAGGAAACCATTGCCTTATAACGCTCATCCTTTGGCGTATGCTCATTCATCCCAAAACGCGAGTACCCATGATATAAATGCAAAGTCAAATAATCGATATGCTCTGCGGCTCTCTGTAAGAGAGTCTGGTTCCAATCCATTCGGACGTCTCCGCAAGCCAACAGCTTGATCCCATGATCAACAGCCTTCATGGCTTGGGCAAAGCAAGCATAACGTTCAGCAAACTGCTCAGCGCTGCAGTGTCCCACCTGCCAAGGCCCCCATACTTCGTTGCCAATCTCCCAATACCTCACACCATACGGCTCGATATGTCCGTTGGCCGCTCTTAAGCTTCCCATTGGCGTATCGGCAGCTCCGTTACAATATTCAACCCATTCAGCCGCTTCTGCAGGCGTACCCGAACCATCATTTACACAAATAAGCGGCTCCACATTCAAATCACGGCAAAACTGAATAAATTCATCCGTTCCAAAGTATTTATTCGTCCATCCGCCCCATGCTTCATTCACTACACAAGGGCGCTCATACACAGGGCCGATTGCCTGCTGCCAATGATAAGCACTAATATAATTCCCGGCAAGCCGCATCATACCGGCGTTTAAATCACGGGTCATATCTATAACTTCCTTACGAACATTGCCTACGCTGTCGGAAGGCAGCAGCGAAATATGATCCAGCCATAGCATTCCCGTGGATACGTGATCCAGCCATCGCTCATGTTCCGTTGGCACATATAATCTGAACTCTGCATGCTCGCAATCCCGCCTAACCGTGAGACGCGACTCATAATGCTCCCAGTTATGGCTTGCAATATCGATACGCGTCGAACCGAGCACTTCTCCGCTCATGGTATCCACAATCTCTGCAAGCACAAACCTGATTTCAACAGAGGCTCTTGCATACAGAGTCAAATCATAGCCATCCCCATCTTGTTTCACTGCAATGGTCTGGCTTATTCCTGCGTAACCATCATCATCGCTATACATTCGTACCAACTGACTATGACCCGAATGATGCTTGGCAGCAGGCTCAAGAGCATATAGGGTGCTTTTTCCATTTGTATAAGGACGCCAGCTGTCGGAAAGCCCCCTATAGGTACCATCCGCACTTTCAAAATCCATATCCTTCAACGGATAAGCCAGCATGGCATCCATATGATCACGAATATCTTCCACAAAATGTCCAAACATATAAGGATTAATTGTATCGCTGGTGACTTGATCAGCATTCACTTGTATCTTGGCTCTTGCAAGTACCATCCTCTCACAACTTCCTTCCATTTATTATCCTTTTAGAGAACCTATCATGACGCCCTTAACAAAATGCCGCTGCACAAAAGGATACATGATCAGCACGGGCAAGCTGGATATAATGATGACCACATATTTGATGCTTTCAGCCAGCAGCACCTTCGATTCGAGCCCCACATTACTGTCAACGGCATCCGCCTGACTGACCATAAGAATTTCTCGCAGCACAAGCTGCAGCGGGTACAATTCCTTGGTGCGAATATAGATCAACGCATTGAAGTATGAATTCCAGTGGCCAACAGCGTAAAACAGGACCATAACAGCTAATATCGGCTTGGAAAGCGGCAGGATGACATGTGTTAACAGCCTCCAATTCGAACAGCCATCGATATGTGCAGCTTCCTGCAGCTCCCACGGAATACTGGTTTGAAAATAGGTTCTCATTACAATTAAATTATAGGTGGCAATTGCACCCGGAATAATGAGCGCCCACATCGTATCTACCATTCCTAAATTTTTGACAATTAGATAGGATGGAATAAGTCCCCCGCTGAAAAACATCGTAAGTGTTACAAAAAACATAATGCCTCCCCGTCCGGGCAGGTCGGGTCTCGAAAGCGGGTAGGCAGCCAATGTAGTCATGAGAATATTGATCAGCGTACCTACAAACGTATACAAAATGCTTTTACTATAACCATTCCATATTTTTTCGTTGTGAAATACATTTTGATAGGCTTCAAAGGTAATCTGCTTGGGCAGCAGGTACACCTCGCCATTCAGTACCAATGCAGGATCACTAAAGGAAGCACTCACGATGAAAATTAACGGGTACAGCACGATGACTAAAATAAGTACGGCTAATGCATTTACAACGGCATTGAATATGGTTTCATCCGACAACGTTTTTTTCAATTTGTGCTCTTTCAACACATTGTCACTCCTCACCATAAGCTTGTCTCAGCCTTTTTACGGGCAAAGCGATTCACGAGCACCAGCAGCGTCAGGTTGACAATTGAATTAAACAAGCCAATCGCAGCCGTATAGCTGTACTCCCCCTTAAGAATACCTGCGGAGTAAACAAAGGTGGATATGACATCGCTCGATTCCAGGTTCAGATTGTTTTGCAGCAATAAAATTTTCTCAAAACCGACATTCATAAAATGTCCTACATCGAGAATAAGCAGGATGACGATAACGGGCAGTATACCTGGAATGGATACATGCCAAATGCGCTGCAATCGATTCGCTCCATCCATTTTGGCTGCTTCATACAGCTGCGGGTTGACTCCGCTAAGCGCCGCAATATAGATGATCGATTGCCAACCCATATTTTGCCATATATTAGAACCGATAAAGATTGGCTTGAACCAGGCAGCTATATCCAGAAATCGAACAGGCATCCCGCCAAATACTTGAATCACTGTATTAATAGGACCTCCACGCGGAGATAAAAACAACATCAGCATACCCGCCATGACGACGACCGAAATAAAATGAGGAATATAAGTAATGTTTTGAACAATCTTGCTGAATGCTTTGCTGCGGATTTCATTAATTAACAGCGCCAAAGCAATCGGAATAGGAAAAGCAAACAGCAGGGAAAACAAGTTAATCGAAATGGTGTTCCACAGCAGTCTCCAGAAATAATAAGATTCTACAAAGCGTTCAAAATGATCAAAGCCCACCCATGCACTGCCCAGGATCCCCTTGGCCGGACTAAAGTTTTTAAATGCAATTTGCAAACCATACAAAGGCCCGTAATGAAACACAAGGTACCATACGATAGGAACGAGCAGCATAAGGTAAAGATCGTATCGACTGGCTATTGATTTTAAGAGGCTGGAGCGCCTCGATTTGGATCGAGACGCAACGCCTGCAGTATTTGCTGTACTCTTCATCTGTAGCCCTCCAACCATCATGGTGTTCTTATTTTTGCTTTTTGAGGTTATCGTAAGCTTCCTGGTACAGCTTTTGCAGCTCTTCCACGTTCATTTTCTTCAAGGTGGTCTGGAATTCTCCCCACTTATCGAAGCTAAGGGCACCTGCAATAAACTTTGTGCTCTGCTCCTCGTAATATTTATCAATATCGTTACGCAGCACATTTATTTTTTGAGCCGTTGCTTCGTCGAACATGGGAGCTGCATAACGAACCTTAGGCATGAACGGATCGAGCTTCTTTTGAGCTTCCTGGACCTGCGGCGGATTGATGTAGGAAGCGACCTTGTCACTAATCAGATGCGGCGCCCCACCTCCGGCGTATGGAGTGATTTTGGATTGATTACCTGTCGCCAAAAAAGCATCGGTATAATAGGGAATGCCGTTCCGCAACTCATAATTTTCACCTTGACGGCCGAAGCGCAACAAAGTGGATCCTTCATCGCTATAGAAATAATCCACCCAGCGCATTGTGGCTTCCGGATTTTTGTTCACCGAGGTGATGGCAAAAGCTCCGAAATCCCTCGGTACCGGTTGTGCCAGCTGCAGCCTGTCGCCATGCGGTCCCTTGACCGGTGCTATGCCGATATATTGATCTGCAACTTTAGTATCCAGCATGGGATTATTCGTCTGATCAAAGAAGAAGCCGGTATTTCCTGACCCTTGCTTGGCCAGATATTGAGCTTCCTTATGAGTGAATAACTCCTGATCCAGCAGTTTTTCCGAATACAGCTTATTCAAGTACACCAGTAACTCCTTATTCCGATCGTTTCCCATCCAAATATTAACCTTGTCATTCTCCAAATTAATGTTATAACCCAACTGGAAATCCAAACCAAAAGATCCAGCCATTATGGGCACGATGCTCAAGCCGTTGCGCGCTGTCATCGGAATCTCGTCCTGCTTCCCGTTGCCGTTAGGATCTTTATCTCGAAAAGCTTTCAGCACCTCGTACAGATCATCAATCGTCTCAGGTTCCTTAAGGTTTAGTTTTTTCAGCCATGCTTGATTCATCCATCTCTTATCGGTTCTGGCTGCGTTGACGGTCACAATACCCGGTATGGCATATATATGGCCTTCAGGTGTTGTTATGGCTGGACGTATCTCGGGATACGTATCCATTAACTTTTTAAGGTTTGGGGCATAAGAATCAATCAACTTCTCGAGTGGGATTAATTGACCGCCTGAACCATAGCGAGTTGCCTCTAAAGGCGTAAAGCCTGAGCGGTACAACACATCAGGGAGTTCATTGGCGGCAAACAACAGGTTCTTTTTCTCAGCAAAACCGTCCGTCGGCGCCTCGATAAATTCCACCTGAATATTGCTCATTTTTTCATAATCCTGAAACACCGGCATTTCCTTAAAGGGCCCGTTGGTTGGCGCTATTCTCGTGAACATTTTCAGCTTAATCGATTCTTTGACAATTGGAAATCCGCTTGGACTTACCGTATTTGCCGATTCTGCCTTGGATTTATCATCATTTTTCTTATTCGTATTATCCGGGCTGCAGGCCGTAAGTGTTAAACCAGAAACTACTACAGTAGAAAGCAGTACCGTCCCCCAATTTCTCTTCATTCTTTCGTTCCCCCTATTTTAGTTATTCACCTTCACGCTAAGAAAGCGTTTTCTAAAGGATGCTTTTATTATAGTAAAACTTTTTCTATAAAGGACTCCACATATATGACTTTCCATTCTACTTTTTTGACGGTTTCCGACTATCGATATACACCTGCGGCGTCATACCCATAATGATCTTAAAGACTTTAAAAAAATACGTGTAGTTAGTAAAGCCGACTTGACTGCTAATGTGTTTCATTGAATAGGAACCGGATTCCATCAGTAGGCAGCTGGATTTAATACGCACGCGGTTTAAATACTCCGTGAAGGTCATTTGCGTTTCCTCTTTGAACAGTCTGCTTAGATAGGAAGAATTCAGATTAATGGCACTTGCCGCCATTTCCAGAGAAATGTTCGAAGCATAATGATCCATAATAAATTGAACAGCTTGCGAAATATGACGAGAGTAGGTTCCTCCCCCATGCTGCTTCTTTATAGCGTCAACAATACATGTATAGTAATCCGACAACCACTGCTCAAGCTCGTTAACGCTTCTTAAACGTACAAGCTCACTCCGAGCAGTAATCATCCTGTTATCTTCTATGGTTACATGAGGAAAATGCCGCTTCAGGGACTTTTCCACAATACGAAGCATTTCGCTGACAATAGTTTGTACCGGCAAGGAGTAGTAAGGCTGATTCCTGACCGTTGCAAAAATCGATGTGATGACTTGTTGAATTTTTTCCCCGTCCAGCTGCTCCAAAAACAGCTGCAATTGCTTCTGTTCCTCGATAAGCAGTGTATCTCTCTGGGTAGAAGCGCTCAATTCCTGAAAAAACTTGTCGTTCATCAGCTGGTTTGCTCTGCTATAGCTGGCGACAAGCTGCCGCAAACTCCCGCATATCGGTCCAATCGCATACACACATTGTAAATTTATAAATTTCTCCAGAGAATGGGACAAGCTGCTCATGGTTTGATTCATTTGGGCTGAAACCGTGTGTTCACTTCTTTCTGGTGAGGAAAATAGGACAATAAAACGTCCCTCCCCCACATAGGCTGCCGTCCGCTTATGAATGTCCCCTACTGCCATCTGCATAACATCTGTGACCTGCTGCACAAACCGGTTCTTTTGCACATCCGTATAAGACTCTGTCAACAGCAGAAAGGGGACGATTTGTACCGCTGCAGTTACATAATTGACTGAATGGGTAAAGAGCTCATTTTCCTGCGCATAACGCTGCAGCTCTTCTCCTGCCTCTGGTACTTCTCTAGCCAGGTTTGCTGCATATTCGCGGAGAATAATAGGACTTAGGCGCTCTATCATTTTCGTTTGAACACTGCGGGCCTCATGCTCCCGTTCTTCGTACTGCAAATTTTGAACCGCTTTATTCAATAACGACAAAAGTGCAGCCGCGTTCAAACGATGCTTGAGTAAATAGTCCATCGCCCCGTTCATCAGGCAAGTTCTCACATAATCGTAATCGTCAAAGCTGCTAAGCATAATCATCTTAATCTTTGGAAATCGGTTATGGATAATGCTGCTCAATTCCACACCATTCATGATCGGCATACTCACATCCAGGATCGCGATATGTGGAGCCTGCTGCTCTATGAGGGAAATGGCCATAGCTCCGTTATGAGCATCACCACATATTGTAAATCCATGCTTCTCCCAATCAATCAAGCTTTTCACATCGTTGCGTGCTAAGGCCTCATCGTCAACCAGTACAACCTTAAACATAAATCATCCCTCCTGTCACACACTATCCGTACCTGGCAGCAGTGGAAATCGGATTTCCACCTTGGTATACTTCTCTGGCTCACTGTTAACAAATACGCCGTAAGGCTCCCCGTACAATCGAACTATACGCTCGTGTACATTTCGGACACCCATGCCGCTGAAGCGTGTATAGGTCTCGCCCTTGTTCATGTCAAACAGCGCCTCAATCTGTTCATTGGACATGCCTTTGCCATTATCTCTGACTTCGAGTCTCAGCTCTTTCTGCTCTTCATATACCCGAATCCACACCAAGCCTCCATGCTCAGCAGAAGCAATTCCGTGTATAATGGCGTTCTCTACAATAGGCTGCAGCATTAACTTTAAAACACGGTACTGCAATAACTGTTCATTCTCGATTTCTATATGGACTTGAATAGGTTCCACGTATTTGTATTTTTCAATATTTACGTAGCTGCGGACATAGTGAAGTTCCTCCTGCAGCGTAAGAAACTCATTGGAATTGCCCAGCACGCCGCGCATGAGCTCGATCAAGGATTCCGACACCTCTTCAATGTTCGGTACCCCGTTTAATTTGGCCAAATACTTGACCGTATTCAGTGTATTATACAGAAAATGGGGACGGATTTGAGCTTGCAAAACAGCCAACTCAGCCTCATGCTTCTGCTTCTCGCTCGTCTTTATGCCTTCGAGCAAGCGTTTAAGCTCTTCTACCATACTCTTGAATACCTGATACAGCTGACCTATTTCGTCCTTGGAGCGAATCTCTACGGCCAGCAGCGTCATGTTTCCTTCACTTACATGCATCATCATCGATTTAAGTCTTCGAATATTTCTTGTCATTCTTGAGGAAACCTGCAAAGAACTAAATAAGATAATAATAAATACAACAATAGCTACTTCAGCTAATACATTGCGGATCCGCACCGTTTCACTTAGCAGCGATTCCATAGGAACGAGCGCCAACGTGGACCAACCTGTATAATCCGATTTCCGGCTAATGACAAGGTACGACTTTTGATCAATCACCTTTTCTACCGTAGCGCCCAAGCCGACCATTTCTTGATTTAGCCTGATGATCGTTTCCTTTTCAAGCGAGCTATTGTTGGGTTGGTATATGAATTCATTGTTTTCATCTACAACAAACAGCATGCTATCCGGGGTTGGTTTAACGTCATAGATCTTCTTAATAAACTCACTATTGAGGTCAAACATCACAACACCGATTGCTTCCCGGTTATAGCGGATCTGGCGGCCGGTGACAATAGAATCATTAGAGCCTGTTTGATGAAAATAAGCATGACGGGAACTACTTTGATTTAAATAGTCCATCATGGGTGTTTTTATGACATTTTTGTCCAACCAAGGGGATCCAACGAAAAAGACCTTTTCGTTCAATCCAATGACAGCAATTCGCGAGATATATCCCTTATAGGCAATGACAGCGGACATAAACTCCTCGATCCGCTTTTGTTCTTGAAACCACTCATAGCTTGCTTCCTCTGTAGTGCTTAGCAGCGTATTAAGCACTGTTTTATTGGTTATGACAACCGTGTTTAAGTGATCTATTTCCTCCAGCCGGATATTTAAGGATTCGTCCGCTTGCCGTATGCTATCCATCACTGAAGAAAACGCATTGTTCTTAACAGTTTCTCTCATATACAAATAAACAATACTCGTCACAGCAACGATTCCAAGCAGCGTGACCAGACTAAATGCAACAAAGATTTTCCCCTGAATGCTTCTTGTGGGCGAAATCAACTTTTTAATAGAGAAAAACTTCATTAACTGGCAGCTCCCTTCGCTACAAACGCTTTCATCATTTGATCCCAAACAGCCCGCTTTCTGAAAGAAGACGGACTGTTTGTCAAATTTATACGAGCAGATCACTTGCTTGTAATTTTTATATTATCGAACATAAATGATCCCTTAGTACCCGAACGAATGCCTGCCTTGCCGGTTGTAAATGCATTAAAGTCCACATAATCTATGCTGGGCTTGGACTGCTTGTCAAGGAATACCTGAATACGGCTGCCTTGAACACGGACCTGAATAGGATAGGTTTTATTATTTTCTAATTTCAAATCTGTTTTTTGAAGCAGAATGGAATTATAGTTTAATTTCTTTAAAGACATTTGACTGCCAGTAAGAGAAATATAATATCCCGTTAAGCTATCGATAACCTGAGCTTTGTGAACCGATTCGTTACTAACACGAACCAGTAAGCCACCATCGCTGTTCGGCTGTGTATTTAGCCCCAGTGTAATATCCGCTTCCACTGTATAATCGCTCCAGGTAGTTTTTCCTGTAAACGCCATATTGGTTTGATTCGAATCCGACTTCATCCCCCCTTGACCGACGGTCCATCTGTCGTTGTATGTCCAGTCACTGGACATGCCGTTTGCCAAGTCACCACCCTTACCAAGAGGATACACCAAATGGACGGGCTTGTCTTCAACCCTGTAAAGATCAAAGCCCATAAGATCGGCTCTGCCCTTAACCAATTTAAGCTTGAGGGTATGCAAATCAGCCTGGAGAGAGAGGACTCCGCCGCCTTTTACTTTAGTCCATTCCGATGCAGCGGGCTCAGACAGAGCAGGCATGGGGATCTCGATATTTCCCAAAAATTGATCATCCGAATAGACAGCCAATACTGCCGCTTCCTTCTGATTCACCAATCGTACATCCATTCCATAAGTGGCGGCTTCCTTAACATTAATGTTGTACTGCAGCCAGTCGCCTATGCGGCTCAGCGCGACATAATACGAATTGTCTTTTAGTTTGCCAATGAGAGTATGATCATCGGGACGTATAGGGTTTGGAGATATCGTATCATTGGTTATATGGTATCCTCTGCCCTCACCTTTCAGGTAATGCACAGCTTCAACACTTCCCGGCAGCGGCTTGTAGGCGTTATAGTCACTCGATCCATTAACTTCATTGCTAAAGGCCGTATAATCGGGATGCAGCGTCAGCCCCTCATATATATAACCGATTCCGCCTGCGCCCAGACCCTCGAGCTTTAGCTCCAGCTTGTGCATGCCATCGAAATAAACAACGGTCCGTGATGGATCCTGCTCGATGCGAAGCATATGCAGATTGGACAGATCCAGGGTAGAAGGTAACACAGCGGTTCCGGTAGTGCGTCTTTCCCCATTGATCACCTGAATCAGCTCCAGCTTCATGTCTGCAGCATGAACAATAGCCATAGCGTAATGCTTGTCATCCCGGTAACCGAACACAGCTCCAGCGTAAGCCTTTTCATTTTGCCCAGCGGCATCTGCTTTGAAATTAAATTCCGCTGTAAAGTTGGCATCCGTCTGCTGCTTGCTCGCTACGATTTGTACGTCTCCATGTGAAAGCTTGTTCCAGTTCGCTTCCATGCCTTCTTTCTGAATCCATGTAGAGAAATCAGCTTTGCCGGGCGCCTGCTGAGCAAAATGAGTCGGACCCAGCACACCCATTTTATCTCCATTAAAAACCAGTCTATCAAGATTTAGGTACCGGTCATGTCCTACGCCAGGGGCTATGGGATTCTTGTTATTGTGATAAGCAATGTAATACGAATCAAGATCCGGCCCAATGACCGTTGAGCTATGCCCCAGCCCGTGAAAATCGTTGGTGGTGCTAATGATTAAGGGATTGTTATAAGGCATTGTAAAATCGCCAAGCGGGCCATTCGTGGAGATGGCGTAGTTCACCCTGTAGCCTGCGCTCATAAGGTGATTGCCGGATTCCATCATAAAATAGGTTCCGTTTCTTTTGATCAGCGTTGGCCCTTCCGTCCAGTGATCCATGCTCGTTCCCTTTAAAACCATTTCGGGTCCAAACGTGTAGGGGTCCTTCATTTCCCGCCCGCGAATCCCTTTGGAACCGGCATGATAGAAATACCACTTGCCATCATCGTCAATATAAATCGAGCCGTCGATGCTCATCCCCAGGTTGTCCGTCTGTATAGTGAATGGACCTGTTGGACTGCTGCTCTTCAGGACATAGTGGCCTTTTCCATCCGGGGAAGTCACCATGTAGAAGGCTCCGTTCCAATAAATCACCTCCGGGGCGTACGCCATCTTTAAACGGTCGTCCTTAGCCACGATGCCTTCGTAATTCCAGTTCACCAGATCCACCGAACTCCACGCGCGGACGTCTGATAGACCGAAATGAGTGCTGGGATACAGATAATAAATGCCGTTGTATTTCAAAATATAAGGATCTCCTGCCGGATAAGATTGTCCGTTGCGGGGATCGTTAGCATATTGCTCCTTGGCTGTCGCCATTAATGTCATACTATTGGTATAGGTATTCAGGTCCTTTAGCTTTTCAATCATTCCCGTACCCTCCATGCTAGCAGCAGTTGTTTGTGTGGTCTCCGTCGACTTGAATAGCAAGATGGCTGAAACCCCTCCCGCGATCAAAAGACAATAGACTGCAAGCCTTTTAAAATTCACACGTTCACTCTCCTTTATCCCAATATCATGCACCATACATCAGAAAAAACATGAATCCTACCCGATCAGGAGCTTGATTCATGTTGTTTTCTTATTCAGAACAAGGCTCTAAGCACATCCCCTGTCCATCCTCCTCGGCTTGAAGAAGCACAATTCCCACACGGGTCCGAAACGGAGCGGTTCGATCATTACCAAAAAATGTAGACATCAGATCCACTCTCTGCAGTGGAACGAAGAAGATGCGCATATTCTTCATGCCTCCGTCAAAGGCTGCTTTGCTTCCTTGATCGCCGAAGGCATCTATTCCATATCTTCCTTCATAGCCACCCG
The DNA here is from genome assembly GCF_001956045.1 of Paenibacillus sp. FSL H7-0331. The sequence goes on from NZ_MRTH01000007.1 coordinate 260,832, forward strand.
CGCTATCATGCGTACTTACTAAAGCAAACTATGTTTACGGTAATTATATCGTGGTTTGCACAACTTCTTAATAGAGAAAGCGGTACATCAGGTGAGGAAAATGGACATAAATACCCTTTTCATCAAACTCTCATGCTTCATTCAGGTTGATCCAGCTTTCGATAACCAACTATTATAGATACCCTACTTTCATCTCGCAGCATGCCTTAATACGATAAACCGTGCTACAATATTGTCATAGGAACAAGCAGCTGCGTGTTTAGGGAGGTCCGATGATGATGTTGAATAAACCCGGCAAGCACGGGCCCATATATCACCTGCCTCCTTTAGGGGATCCTCCTCCTTTGAGCGTGCAGTTCTTGGGGATTAATTACTGTGATCCGGATTACCGCAACATTCGCAAGCTTTCAAAAATCACCATATTCGGTTTTGTACTGTCAGGGCAAGGTTCTGTTCAGGTGGGCTCCCAAGCATATACGGCTCGTCAGGGAGACATATTCATCCTTCCTGCCGGCTGCTACCATGAGGTTGCCTCAGACCCTGATCACCAGGAGCAGTGGAGCTACATATGGCTAAACATTAGCGGAAACTGGATTCTGAAGTTGCTGGAAGCTTACCAGCTGCTTTCCCATGTCGTGACCTCGGACAGCGGGCTGGAGCCTTTGTTTAAAGAAGCCATTGAAAGCGTTAAGGAAAAATCAGTGGAGGAAATGCATAGCGAACTGCAGATTATTCTTATGCGAATCATCGTAAGCCTCTTCGAAACTTTACGCAAACGAGGGGAAGCACTAACATCAACGGTTCATGCAATAAAGCAATTTTTGGATAATAGTATCCTTCATCCTTTCGATTCGATCCAACTCGCTGCACAAATCGGCATGTCCAATAAGCAAATGAATCGCTTGTTTAAAAAAGAAGTTGGCACTACCATCTATAACTATGTCATCTCCAAAAAGATAGAATCCGCTAAAATGATGCTTCTGGGCACACAGCTGACTATAAGCGATATTGGTTATAAGCTCGGCTATGACGATCCACATTATTTTTCAAACCTGTTCCATAGCAAAACCGGTGTAAGGCCAAGCGCCTTTCGAAAGCAATTTAATAAAATTTGAAATTTACATCAGCATTCCAATCCCAGAGGCAAGGATAATAAAAAAAAGCCGCCCGTTTTTGTTGGCGGCCATGAAGTGACATTGCAGCACTTCCTTTTTTATTGAGTTTGTTCTCCATACTTCTCTCTCATTGACTGCATGGAGATCTTTATGGTGTTGTTCAACGGCAGCTGATCTTCTTTATTCATAGTCCATTGCAACAGCTTTCGCTCTAGCGTGGTTCGGATCTTCAAGCATGCCGGATCATCAATGCGGTTGTGAAGCTCATGAGGATCCTGTCGCAAATCGTATAGCTCACCCTCCCCGTTTGCATAGACGCACAGCTTCCATTCATTCGTACGAATGGCCTTGCCTTTACCTATCCACGCATCCAAATACGCACACCAGACAAAATACCGCTCGTCAAAAGGATGCTGCGGGCGCAGCGTAATGTCCGATACTTTCACTGGCTCTCCGTGCTCTCCGCTTTCAATGACAATAAACTCACGGGGGGTATATTGAGGGTTTTCCTGCAGGAATGGCGCAAGGCTTCGTCCCTGGCATCCCGGCGGTATCGGCACACCAGCCAGCTCGAACAGCGTCGGCATAACGTCAATGAGCTCGACCGGATGCGGCGTGCGCTTCGGACCCGCATACCCTGGAGTCGACATGATAAACGGTACATGGTTAAACGAGTCGTAAAAAAAGTTATGCTTTTGAATGATACCGTGCGCTCCCATAGAATCACCATGGTCGGATGTGAAGATGACAATCGTATGCTCCGTAAGTCCGAGTTCATCCATCTTTGCAAACACCTTGGCCAAAGTATCGTCAATAAAACGGATCATGCCGTAATGTATAGCGCGCACTTGGCGAATTAGCACTTCGTCGGCCGTATCCATCGCATCCATCAGGTGCGCGACCTTTACCCGCTCCGGCTTGCCCTCCAGAGTATCGACGGGCGGCATCGGTACGTCAGCCGGATCAATCATACTCGCGTACGGCTCTGGCGCTTGGTAAGGCGTGTGCGGATCGGGAAATGACAGCCAGGTAAAGAAAGGCTTCTCTTCATCGCGAACATTATCCAGATAATCCAACATCGTTTCTCCCAGCAGAAAGGTCCCACACTTGTTCAAGGGAGCCGGATTGGTGCCATGGCCAAGCGGACTATTCCAGCAATGCTTCACGGCCCATGCATGTGCAGCTTTTACGTCAGGATCATCGCGATACCCGTCCACCAGATGCCCGTGCTCACCAAGCCGAATGTAGTCGAACACTTCGTACAACGTACTTGGCTGCTCAGGAACTCCCCCCCGATAATACGATTCGTTATTATTCATAAAGGCGTGGTTTTTACCGATGATCGCGGTCTGATAGCCATGCTGCTTCAGCACCTGCGGCAGTGTGACTTCGGCAGGATTAATAAGCATATGGTTAGCATGAAGGTTCAATGTGGAGCAGTAGCGTCCTGTAAACATAGAGGACCTGGAAGGCGAACACGCTGGATAGTTGCAGAAGGCCTGCTCAAACACGACCCCTCGCTGCGCCAAACCTTCCAATGCCGGTGTTCGTAATACCGGATTGCCGTACAAGCTCAACGTTTCCGCCGTCTGCTGGTCTGTTTGGATTAACAGAATATTAGGTTTTTTCATACTCCAGTGTCCCTTCGAATTTGGTGATAGAGGTTTATGCTTTTTAAGTTGTTAGCCCTTAATCGAACCGATCATGACACCTTGCACAAAATATTTTTGAACAAAAGGATACAACAGCAGGACTGGAATACTGGACACGATGATGACCGAATATTTAATGCTTTCCGCCATCATGACCCGTTCCGTCATGCCCGCTCCGTCGAGACCCATATTATCCGATTGATTAAGGATGAGAATTTCGCGCAAAATCAACTGAAGTGGAAACAGCTCCCGGTCTTTTAAATAAATCATGGCGTTAAAATACGCATTCCAGTGACCCACGCCGTAAAACAATACCATTACCGCTATTATGGGCATCGATAAGGGGATTACGATGGTCAGCAGCAATCGGAAATTGGATGCCCCATCGATCCAGGCCGATTCTTGAAGCTCGAAGGGTACACCATTCTGAAAAAAAGTCCGCATGACGATAAGATTATAGGTTGAGATGGCGCCGGGTATAATCATTGCCCAGACGGTATTGATCATTCCGAGCGATTTAATCAGAAGATAGGTCGGGATCAGTCCCCCGCTGAAAAACATCGTAATCGTGATGATGAACATTAGCGCCGTGCGGCCCGGTAAATCTCTTTGCGAGAGCGGATACGCCGCCAGAATCGTCAGTATGATATTGACGAAAGTACCGATCAATGTATACAGGATCGTGTTGCGAAAACCGCTCCAGATCGACTCATTCTCAAACACGTGCAGATAAGGAGTGAAAGTAAACCCTTGAGGCAGCAGCCACACCTTGCCATCAATAACGCTTATCGGATCGCTAAAGGAAGCGCTGACTACAAACAAAAGCGGATACAGTACAAGCAAAAGCACAATCCCGGCGATGGTATAGACGAGTGCATCAAAAATCCGATCATCACGAGAACGAACTGCTTTGGATTCATTAACCACTATTCTAGTCTCCTCCTACCATAAGCTGGATTCCGTTTTTTTACGCGCCCAAGCGTTCACGGCAATGAGCAGCACAAAATCGATCACCGAGTTAAACAGACTGGCTGCAGCCGTATAGCTGAACTGGCCTTGCTGAATCCCGTTTTTGTAGACGAAGGTGGCCAATATTTCGCCTTTACTAGCGTTAACTGGATTTTGCATCAGCAGCGCCTTCTCGAAGCCCACATCCATCAAATGTCCCATTTGTAAAATAAACATAATCATGACCGTCGGCAATAAGCCCGGTAGTGAAATATGCAGCACCCGCTGCAGCCGGGTCGCCCCGTCCATTTTGGCCGCTTCGTATTGAGTCGGATCAATGCCGCTTAGTGCGGCCAAATAGATGATGGAGCTCCAGCCCATATGCTGCCACACGTCGGAGGAGACGAATATCGTCTGAAACCATTCCGCCTTGCGCATGAACGGGATCGGATCGACACCGATTAGTACGAGCAGTTGATTGACCTTGCCCGTTTTCAAATCGAGAAACACATTGAGCATGCCGACGATAACCACAAGGGATAAAAAATGAGGAATATAGGTAACGTTTTGCACCCATTTTTTTAAACTTTTATTATGGATTTCATAAATCACCAGTGCCAGCAAAATGGGAATCGGAAATCCGACCACCAAGGAGTAAAGGCTTAGCGATATTGTATTCCACAGCAGCTCCCAGAAATAAGAAGATTCGAAAAAACGTTCAAAATGCTTGAATCCCACCCAGGGACTGGCATTAATACCTCGGCTTGCTGAGAAATCCTTAAAAGCAATCTGGATCCCGTACATCGGAAAATATTTGAATACGATGTACCAGATGAATGGGATTGCCAGCATGATATAAAATTCATATTTGGATACTATCCGCCTCCAAAGCTGATGTCGCGGCTTATTTCGTACCGTCGATGCTATGATATGCGTGTTCATGAACGGATCACTCCCCACAATCTAGATGGGACAGGATTGCCGGTTGGCACTCCCGTCCCGCAAGACCTCCAATCTCGGCAGACATTTATTTATTCATTGCATCGAAGGCTGTTTGATACGCTTGCTCAAGCTCGTCAATTTTCATCTTTTTCAATGTTGCCGTGTATTCTCCCCACTTATCGAAGCTGGTCTCACCCAAAATAAATTTGATCGCCGACTCCTGAACAAATTTGTCAATATCAGCTTTAATCGGTACGACTTTATCCGTAGCTTCTTTATTGAATATAGGCGCCCCATACATCACTTTGGACGTGAACTTCTCCGAAACGGCGGAAACTTCTTTTGTTTTTTCGCTTAACACAATGTCATCAACAATGATTGTCGGGAACCCGCCGCCCGGTACCAGGTTGACTTGGCCCAATGCGGCCATAAATCCGCGAGGATCGTTCTTAATACTGTCCAAGATGACCGGCTTACCATTTTTCATCGTATAGCTCTGTCCTTCAATCCCGTAGTTGAAGAATTGACTCCCCTCTTCGCTGTAGAAGTAATCAACCCAACGGATAGCCGCCTCAGGGTTTTTATTGACCCTTGTGATGGCAAAAGTGCCAATAGGCGACGCGAGTGGGCTGCCTGTGCTGAGCAGCTGATCGCCATGAGGTCCTTTAATAGGGGCCATACCCGCAAATTGATTTTCGACCTTGCTAAATGGATCGGATGCATAAATAAAGAACATGCCGTATAACGCTTGTGACAGATTGCTGCGCCACTTCGGCAGATCCTGGGCATAAAAGTCCGCATAAAGCAGCTTTTCGGCATACAGCTTATTGAGGAACATCAGAAGTTCCTTATACCTGTCGTCACCAACCCATAACTTTACCTTATTGTTATCGATATTCGCGTTGGTCCCCAGTTGTCGATCCAAACCGAACGAACCTGCGAATGTGTTAAATACCATACCCGGATCACGCAATCCAAGCGGAATCTCGTCCTTTTTGCCGTTTCCGTTCGGGTCTTGATCGCGGAAGGCTCGCAGCACTGTGAACAGCTCATCGACATTGGTTGGCGCTTTCAGATTCAGTTTTGCCAGCCACTCTTGATTAATCCATATTTTATCCCCGCGGCCTGCGGCCTGGAGACGAATTACCGGCAATGAGTAGATGTGGCCATCTGTAGCTGTAACCGTTTTTTTGGCTTCCGGATATTGATCGAACAGCTTTTTCAGATTAGGCGCATATTTCTCGATAAGACCTTCTAGGGGGATCAGCATTTGCTCCTGCATCCCGTATTTGGAGATGTCCGTATTACTTAAATCCGCCCTCAGGAACAAATCCGGTAGCTCATTGGAGGCGAACAGCAGGTTACGTTTCTCTGAGCAGCCTTGCGTTGGTGTTTCCTCATAAGCCATTTTAATGCCGCTTTTTTTCTCGTACTCCTTCAGCACCAGGACATCCTTCCATGCCGCTTGGTTGGGATCTTTACAACCAAATACCCGCATGGATACATCGGATTTGACGATCGGGAAACCGCTTGCATTTAATACCGAATTGGCCTTGTCACCTGCAGCTGCTGGTTCTTCTTTAGTAGCTTTGTCTCCAGACGAACAAGCGCTGAGGAGGGAAGATACAGCCAGTACTGCTGCAAGCGTTGTTGTTAGCACTTTCAAATTTCTCATACAATTTCAGCCCCTTTTCTCTTCAAATTTCTAACTGAAATTATTATAGACCGTAGAGGAAGACGTCAGCGTACTACATTCTTATAATAAACATCAAATTATTGCTATATTACTTTCCATACTTGCTCGCATACACGTGAGGCGTCTCTCCGATATGCTCTTTGAACACTTTAATAAAATAGCTATAGCTATTAAAGCCGACCATTTGATAAATTTCTTTAATCGAGCAGGCTCTCGTACGAATGAGCTGTGTGCTCCGTTCAATCCGGTAAGACGTTAAATATTCAGTAAAGGTCGTTTCGGTCTCCTCTTTAAACAGTCTGCTGAGATAAGATGGTGTGATATTCAGCTGGTCGGCCGTTTCTTCAAGAGTGACTCCGTGCCGGTAATCCTGCTGGATTCTCTGAATAGCCTGAGCTACATAACGGGAATACCGGACAGACGTTTGGACCAGGCGCAGCTCTGCCAACAGCTTCCCAAATAATAGTTGAAGGTCGCGTTCGAGCTCCATCGCATTTTTCGGAGCTATGGGGCTGGCTTTCATTTCCTGAAAAATCCACTCCGAGTCCAGACCAGCTTTTTGTGCGATTTTGACGGCAAGCTGTATGAGCTCAGCACTGGCCCGTGCACTCCCGCGAGGGAAAGCGGCCTCATCTGCTGCGCATGTCTTGGCGATAGTCCGCATAATTCGCGACATTTCTTCGGTATCGCAAGCTTCCGCGGCCGCAAGCAGTTCTTTTTCTTGGCTAATAGAGACGTAGGATACAGGAGTCTCTCCCGACCGTAATGCCTTTGGCGTATATCCCTGCAGTTCGTCCAGCTTAAGCTGTAGGCTGGCATACTGGGCCGATACCGATGCGAGTGATCGGAACATGCCGGTTTGGACAAAAAGAGCCGCTGAGTTAAAATACAGTTCAAGCGATTTCCCCAGCCTTGCTTTTTTCGCTTCAATCCATTGAAGTAGACCGTTTTCGCTTCGCTCGTTCTCCCTGGATAGCAATAAACCGAATGATCCCCGCTCCAAATAAACGACGCAGCCTGCTTCCGCTATAATCTGCAAGGACATGTCGGTAACAGACCGAATAAACAAAGTGAGCTCCTGCTCGTTCATCCGCATATGCAGCACATCGAAATTCACCAGCTTCATCAACAGTAGCACATGCACCTGGTCATCCCTTCCATAGGGGAGATCCTTGAAATACTCATGATATTTATTCTGCTCAGAGGGCGTACCAGCACCGATTAACAGTTCTTTAAGATAGCTTTGACTAACCGCAGGACCAGCAGCCTCCCATTTCAGGCGCTCCCGCTGGCGGTCGTTTTGCTGCTTATGCTCAACCTGCAACTTCGCCTTAACCTTCTCCAGCACATGAATGAGCGTGTCTGCTGAAAGCCGATGCTTCAGCAAATAATCCATGGCCCCGAAATGCAATGATCCTCGAACGTAATCATAGGAATCGTAGCTGCTGAGGGCTATGATTCTTATTTGAGGATAGCGCTCGGATAAGTGACGAATCAGCTCGATACCGTCCATCCCAGGCATATTCATATCAACAATCATCAAATGAGGGTTTATTTCCCTAACGAGCTGGAGTGCTTCCAGCCCGTCTCCCGCTTCAGCGCATAATGTAAAACCGCATCGTTCCCAATCAATAATGGACCTTAGGTGGTTGCGAACAAGCAGTTCATCATCAACGGCTATGACTTTCAATAACATGGCTTTGCTCCCTTCTCACTTGGGGAATTGTAATTTCTACTGTCGTAAACACCCCGACTTGACTGTATACTTTTAGCCCATAGGGCTCACCGAAGGTAAGCTGCAGCCGCTCCCTTATATTACTAAGTCCTATGCCCCCGGATTGACTGGGGTCTGCATGTCCATGATTATTACATAGCCTTTCAAGTAGATCAGTGGATATGCCGATCCCATCATCCGTTACGCTAAGCCTGAGTTGCTCCGGGCCATCGCAATAAACCCGAATCGATATGGTTCCTTCCTGATCTGTAGTCGCGAGGCCATGATTCATCGCATTTTCGACTATTGGCTGCACAATCAGCTTCGGGATGAGACAATCTAGTGCCTCGTCCTCTACCTTTACGTTCACCGTAATCCGATCTAAAAATTTATATCGCTGGATACGCACATAACGCTCGACCTGCTCAAGCTCCTCCTGGACCAGAATCATCTCGCGTTTCGGATCGATGGCAAATCGCATCAGCTCAATCAGTGAGCCAGAGATCTCTTCGATATTGGCTGCATGCTGAATCCGCGCCAAATATTTGATCGTATTCAACGTATTATATAAAAAATGCGGCTTGATCTGAGCCTGTAGTGCCCGATATTCGGCTTCACGCCGCTCGCGCTCCTCAGACTTGACCTTATGCAGCAGTTCCTGAACATGATCCATCATGGAAACGAACATTTCGCTAAGCTGGCCGATTTCGTCGTCGTTTTTGATCCGGGGCCTTGCATTGATGTGTCCCTCCCGAACGAGCTTCATGGCGCTATGCAACCGCTTTATATTTTTGGCCATCTGTTTAGAGAGGAAAATGGAGATGAGCAGAACGGCAATGAGCACGACTACTGCCATTGTAATAGTCTGGTTTCTGATGCCGTTCACCTCGCTCAATAACACACTTAACGGTACCATCGCAATTGTTGACCAGCCGGTATAAGCCGATTGGAACTGTACGACCAAATACGACCGGTTCTCCATCACGAGCTTGCTGCTTTTCCATTGACCAGGGACTGCTCCCGAAAGCAGGGAGATTAGCTCCTTATCCTGGAGCTGAGTGCGTATTCTCTCAGATCTGGAATCATAAATAATGGTTCCGCTTTCATTTGTGACTGAAACAACCGTTTCGGATAACGGCTCGATGTCGTAAACCTGCTTGACGAGATTTGGATCAAAATCGACAATACATAGTCCGATTAGGTCCCCATTTGACAGTACAGGACGTACAAGCATGATCCGCCCGTTGCCGGATGGATCAAAGAGCAGGTGCCTCCGATTCTCGCGGATGCGCGGGTCCTCCCAAAGCGATTTTACAAATTCCGGGTTCCCCCTGCGGTTGCCGGTATAGTATACCAAGTCTCCCTTGCCTATAACGGTGATCTGCTGCACGTAATTTTTGAAGGCGGTCATGGAGCTTAGAAACTCCTCTACTGCTTTCTTTTCCTTAAACCATTCCAGCGTTGGCGCCTCCGTCTGACTCAGGAGACTTTGATGAATTAAATCCCGGATTACTATGGCTTTGGCCATGTTATCGACCTCCTCAACCATCGACTGCAGGTTCGTATTCGCCCCCTGGATACGGTCTGAAATATAGGAAGTCGCGTTACGCTCAATGACCTTGGCTGAATTGTAGTAAGAACTATAGGCAATCGGGATAATTGCAAGAAGAACTGCCAATCCGAAAGCGGTGAACATCTTTCCTTGGATCGTTTTCACTGATGACGCCCTCCCATGAAGGTTAGATTGTTTAATTGCTTGAGAAGTATGGGGATATAATTCTTTATAGTAGGTTATTGTATCACAAAAAAATTTCTAGACTATTCTTAATATTGTTGCTGTTGAGAGAAGACACTCGTACGTCTTCAGCAAGGTACGATATGATTCGTACTTTTCAGAAAGCATGATCATGCAGTCGTTCTTGAAACAACCATATACAGGCTTCTACGGGTATAGTCTTAATATCCACCTCTAAAGTTGTTAACGTCCTCACAACTTGTGCATGATTACATACCATACCTATAGATACATTTGAGTAAAGCAAGCAATACGCCGGTTTTCCCTATGGTCCCATGGGATATTGCGTTGTTAGTATGATTAATAGTTGGAGTTGGTGATATTCTTATGATCTATACAGCTCTTGGAGATTCTATTACATTTGGTGAAAATGCTTCCTCTTTAGCAAAAGCATATCCTCATTTAACTGTGTCTATATTAAACTCAAGTTCATGTAAGGTTCGTGGGTTGGTTTTGGCTCGGCCTGGTTGGAGCAGTTCTGATCTATTGGATGCCGTGATATGGCGGGGAGACTCTATAATTAGTCGTTCTGCTGTTGTTTCAGTATGGATCGGAGGAGTGGACTTAGCTAATGCGGCACTCTTTACATTTAGAACCAAGCAACCACTAGCTGCCAAACACTTTGTAGCCAACTATAGGCGAAATTTAAGTGGCATTTTTACTCGAATCAAAAAAGGAAGCCATGCTCGGATCATTTGCTGCACGCAATATAATCCATTTCCTAACAGCCCGCTTTCGGTTGAGTGGGTGGACGGATTAAATCGTACGATCCACGAGCTCGCCCATAGTTATGATGTAATTGTAGCTCCCGCTCATACGTGGTTTGAAGGAAAACAGGCAGATCTTTTGTATGGATATCGAAATGGAAAGATTGAAGACGCGTTGAGCGGATTTTTGCCCATTCATCCGAATGACCGGGGGCATCGAGTTATCGCAACGAAATTGGCACCATATCTGATCCCCCGGAAGTAGTCTCTCATACGAGGGGATATGGACATAAGCGATTAAAACTACACAATGCTTACTCGGCGATGACGTTCCTAGCGGTACATGTTCATGCTGTGCAGTCCAATGGTATATGCTGATTGAACCTTATAAACTCATGGTACAGCTGGTCGAGTAGACCGCAGCTAGTCTGGCACAAAAGGCCTCAGTTCGGAGAATTGTCCGAGCTGAGGCCTTTTGTTGTAGCAAGAACTCGAAGCCCTCGCCTCACATTAATGTTCAACTATGCCCACGTACTTCTACATAACGTACACGCGGCTGCCAAATCGGGACGAAATAGGCCAGGTTCATGAACAGCTCCAAAGTCTATCAGTCCAAAAATTGTTTTTCTCCAGCAATAAAGTCCTTCAAAGGGATAAGCTTGCGTGCTCCCCTATTCCCTGTTTCCGTTATTACGTTTCCATTTTCATCAACTGTTTGTATGATATAATCGCCAGTGAGTAAGTTGTAATCCTCCTCATCGGCATTATCCATTGTGCGATCACCATTGAAATAGGAACCTAATGTGGCACCAATTAAATACCAATCATTATCTTGAAATCTAAATCGATACGAATAATACCAACGCCAATTACTACCACCATAAAATTTGAGCAGCACCGATCCTCTATCAATTGTGATACTGTCAAATGGGTCACCGAAGACTCCGCCTTCATCATTTTTCAAGACAGCTTTGTCGGCAGTAATTGAATTAGTGTAGGTTCCATCCTCATTTCCCAGGGCAATAATCAACGCACGTGATGGCACCTCTTTTGTAATTGGAGGGCCCTCTATGATGGCGACAATATCGGTAATTCCATCTTTATTCAAATCACCCTTAGCCTGTGCCGCATCTCCCGTTGCCCCCTCCAAAATATGCCAACCCTTGGGAATTAAGCCTTTGATCTCGTCTGTAGGGTCAATATCTACCGACGGGATGGAGTTACTTATTATATTTAATATGTATACGGCTGATTGATCTTTAACTTGTAAAACACTCGTCAACCCTTGTATAGATTCCATCATCTCCTCTACATATAATTTCATTTCTTCCGTTCTCTTATCGACTTGGTATAACGCACGGCTTTTCTCGGAATTATCGAAATCATACGCCTTGGCATGTCGTAGTTTTTCCAGCTTCCGATTAATCTCGGCTAAGCTCTTATCATAGCCTGCTTCATTCGGTTTGTTATCACTCCCGAGCGTCATCTTCACATACTGATTGATGTAGAACGGGTAAGTCCCTTCATTTCTGTTGCCTTCGTGAGCATACATAGTTCCCCCGCCATTATAATTCAAATTGAAACGAACGACAGCAGCATTAATTTTAGACAAGTTGGACCTGATGGAATCAGATTTATCTCTTAATGCTTTATTAGCAGCCGTCATTCTTAACGTCTCTTCATGGAAACAACCACCCATTTCAAAAAACAAAAAGGGCTGTTTCTCCTTTGGCAGCGAAGCCGTGTAACGCAAAAAGGAGCCTGCTACCGTACTTCAGTGGCCAAGCTTGTGACTTGAATCATAATCTTGCCGTGCGTTGATGCATATAATTGCCGAAAATCTATGTATAAAGACAATAAATCATTAGTAGGATATGTCTGAAGCATATTTTTGCCTAAAGTTCCTAGTTGAAGCATTTCGCTGCCAATAGTTCTTGAATGACACGTGTGTGTGGAAATAATAAATATATTAGATTAGACTGATCATTAAGCTATCGAACGGGCAGATTAAGATACATGATTATGTTAAAAACCCCACTCTATGTGGTAATCATTTCGTATATGGTTTATTCCTGGTATTTAAAAGAAAGAGGACCCCTAAAATCAATTTTGTTTTCTTTTTCTTGGATAATGTTAAGTCCCAAGATGGAAAATTGAGATTTGGGCCCTTTTTTGTTCTTTAATGACTTCGACGGGAAAAGCATCGCTACAGTTTCACAAAAGCCAAGTATTTTGTACATATTTCCACGCATTGAATAATGTGAGGCAATTAATTCCATAATAACTCTAACGTTTTTAGTGGAAGGTGATTCATTCATGACTCATACAGAAATAACGACAGGCTCTCTTCACCAACTACTAAGTAACATGGATGATGCCGAATTTATCGAGGCCCGTGCTGCATTGGGGCGTAAAATAAGCCTTTACTATATCAGAACCTTAATTGATCAGGAGCGGTTGAATGAAGTCGTCGTAGAGCCGTTGGTGCGTGATCCTGATCGAGCTGCTATCCAATGTCTGGCCGCTTCAAAGGTAATCACCATATCCAGATTGGAAGAGGCGCATAAGCAGTTGCTGTCCGGAGCGGTCGTGCTTAACGATACGGCGACTGATATTTGGCTTGCTGTACCTCTTGAGAACCCATTAAGTCGCTCTGTTGAATCCTCGGAGACGGAAACGATCATTTACGGAGCAAAGGACAGTTTTAGCGAGCAAATTGAGCAGAACATCACCATGATCCGCAGGCGGCTTCCCTTAGCTGAATTGAAGACGGAGAAGTTCACGGTGGGAACTCTAAGCAAGACTACACTCATGCTCATGTACATGGACGGATTGACGAATCCCGAGTTTATTGAGACGGCCAGGAGTAAAATCAGCAACATTGACTTCGATCAATTCCTTGATTCCTCCCAAGTTGCCGCATTTATGGAAGACCATCATCATACAATTTTTCCTCAGTTTTTGGAGACTGATCGTCCTGATGCATGCGCTAATGCGCTGGGTATCGGAAAGTTAGTTATTCTTGTGAACAATACGCCCTATGCTTTGATCGCACCCATTACCTTTTTTCATCTGTTTCAATCTCCAGAAGATTATTTTCTTCGCTGGCCTGTTGCCAGTTTTTTTCGCTGTATTCGATATTTCGGCTTCTTTCTTTCGGTTGTGCTCATGCCTTTCTATGTAGCACTGGCCACCCACCATTATCAAATGCTGCCTCTTCAAATCCTTTATGTATTGCTGGAATCTCGGAGTAAGCTGCCATTCTCGCCGTTCTGGGAGGCGTTCATTATGATGATCACTCTGGAGATCATCAAAGAAGCCAGTCTACGTATGCCAACTAAAACGAGTCAAACCCTCGGCATCATTGGCGGTATCGTGATGGGTCAGGCCGCTGTACAGGCCGGATTTGCGAGCAAAGTATTGATTGTTTTCATGGGCATTTCCGCAATTTCCTCGTTCTTGGTTCCCAATTATCTAATGACGAGATCCAGCACACTCATCCAATTTGTTTTTCTCGTTCTTTCTGCCTTTCTAGGCATTCCTGGAATCATAATGGGGATTATTGTGTTCCTCATTCATTTGAATGGACTTTCCTCCTTGAAGCAGCCCTTTTTCGCACCGGTATCACCGTTTTATGGGAAGGAATGGTTCGACTTATTCATTCGAGGACCGTTGACTTGGATGAAAACCCGTCCAGAGTCTTTACGCCCTCTCCAGATCTGGCGTTACAGTAAAAGGAGATGAAAAATTGAAGAACTTGTCTCTATTTGAGAAAACATCAACCTATGGTGGCATTTATATCATGTTTATTGTGAACCGGCTGCAGACACTTTATTTCATGCTGATTATGCCTACTTATTTGGTACAACCGTATATGATTTGGGGGATAATTGCTATCGGCATATTGTCGCATTTGAATCTAGTGCTGTTGTTTAAGTGGTTATGTTCTGAGCGTTCTGCCAAAGGATTTGAAGGCTTTGTGGAGTTATTCGGTTCGAAATGGATTCGATTTTTCGCTTTTATCGGGTTGATTCCGATTGGAATGAAGATCATCGTTATTACGATAGGTTATACGGAAATGATCCAAAAATTTATTTTTCCCTCAATGGATCTGAAGGTGCTCCTTGGATTGATTGTAGCTCTTAGTGCATACGTAGTTTCACAAGGCATGGAGAAAACAATCCGCTTCGTGACCGTCGTATTTTTCAGCGCAGTTTGGATCATCCTGGTCTTCATCCCGGTGTTGTATCTGCCTACGGCATTTCCGTATGAGTTGTTTCCGTTGATACCAACTGATGGGTCTGATTCAATGTGGAAAAAGTTGTTGTTCCTGTGGTCCTCTTTGTCAGGTCCGGAATATTTGATTTGTTTGGCACCCTGGCTAGATCTTAAGCGTAAGGAACGGATATTTGCATCCATAGCTAACGTAATGTCCGTACTTGAATACTTGTTTATGTTCGTAGTTTCGCTGTTATTTTTCGGTGCTGCTTACCTGAAGGAGGTTCAGTTTCCAGTTGTTAAAATAGCAAGTTACTTTCAATTCCCCCTCTTTGAACGAATTGACGTGATCCTGATCTCAATGCAAATGTTCAATTTCGTTTTCGCCATAGCCATTTTTTTACTGTGTTTTTATGGAGCAGTCCGTATTGCGACAGGCAGGCATCAGAAAAAGAAACCGTCTACCCGATTTGGATTGCTTATCTTGTACTTGACCATCTTTACAGTAATGTTGATTGTCGTGAAATTGATCTGGACAGACGTATTTAGGCAACACGTGCTCATTTCGATTCAGATCTGGCTTGGGGCATTCACTTATCTTGTTATCCCGGGCTTATTGTTGATTGCTAATAAGCGAAAGGGGGTTGCCTAGAGAATGCGAACATTTAGATGGATTTCTATCTGCTGTATATGGATTCTTACGCTGTTGACGACAGGATGTTCTACCTTTGTTGAAAATAATAAAATCGAAGAAATTGCCCCAGTAGTTTTCTGGTCGTTACGTCAAGGGGAAAATGGGAAAGTCAAAATTAGCACGCTTGCCCCTCCTCTGATTAATGAGAAGAAGCGTCTGCTCTCCCTTCAGGTTGACCTCCTCAAGCTTGGAAGCAAGGATTTCAATTTCAAGTATTACCGGGAGTTAAAGAACGCCCAAATACGGTTGTTGATGATTGATGAGGGGTTGGCAAAGCAAGGAATCCATTCGCTAATCAACACCCTATCGCTCGATCCCGAAATATCATCGCGTCTTTATCTCGTCGTGACTAAGGGGAACGTTGAAGATTACATTAACAGTCAGCTTGAGAAACAGGAGGACCTGGATTTCTTCATTTATCTACTTTTCAAACACTATGAAGCCAATAATGAAGGTGTCATCACGGTTGTCAATCTGCATGAATTTATCAAGAAACTCTATTCGCCATATGCGAGCCCGATCATGCCAGTATTTAAGGTTAGTAAGGAAGATTTCACCTATGAAGGAACTGCCTTCTTTCAGCGAGACCGGCTGATAACAATCGCCAAAGCGATGGATGAACAAGTATTTCAATTATTTAATCACCATCATTACGCAAAACTGCTTTCGATACCAGAGTTATCGGTAGGCATTGGTCACATTCGTTTGAAACAAAATTGGAGTATCCAGCCAGATCGTACATCAACAAAACTAACAGTTGATTTGCATGGCAGCATTGAGGAATATCGCGGGGATAAAGACATAATGAATCCTGAAGAAGAGGTGCAGTTGAACAGAGAGATCCAAACGAGACTGGAGATTCAAACGAAGGAACTCCTAACTAACATGCAGCGGTGGAAAGTGGATCCACTCCAGGTTGGAAATAGGACGTTGAGACCGTTCGCGAGGCCAGTCAGTGAACAACAGTGGTTTAATGATTGGGAGCATATGAAGATCGATGTCTCTTACCGAATTCATTTACACACACTGATCAGCTTGAAAACATCATCATTAATGTCTCCATAGCAAGCTGATTGTAATCGGCGAGCACCGGCGGCTCTTTTGTTTATCAATTTTTGAACAATTTCCTTGCCGTAGGTTTTTTGAAGCATATAGCTGCCAAAACGGCAGAATTATGCTTCAAGTCACAAAGCTCCTGTTCGTTTTCTGGATTTGCAGTATGGAGACGAGGGGAGTCGAACCCGGTGAGCTTCCGCTTTGCTCCTTTTTAAGGCTACACGGTGTCCATAACACCACATATGCTTCTATGGTGCAATTACGGTTTTGATCTCACCCGTATCGTTTCCTCTCATCACGTCTCACTGGCCGCAACATTTCTTATACTTCTTCCCGCTCCCGCATGGGCAGGGCTCATTCCTCCCCACTTTAACAGACACTGCTTGCTGGTCAAGATATATAACATTGTTATTATTTGTTTTCTGACTGGAGCTCGAACCTAGCTCGGCAGGTGTATGCCCACGATTAGACCATATTCTAGTATGATTATAGACATCTATAATCAATGGTACAATCGCCTGTAGTTGCTCCTTTGTATTGAAACGAATATTTCTTCGCTCAAACTCATCCATAATTGCGGCTATCGGCTCTTCCATAGAGCAAGCAAGTTGAATATCATCCACAAGGGATTCTACAAGCAATTTATCCCTGCATAGATGCTGTAAAATATATGTATACAAATTGTCCAACTGAGGAGTCTTTTCGAAATAATCCGACTCTGCGTAATTTAGAAACTCCTGCTTGTCTGGAATATAGTAAGGTTTATCCTTAGCCCCCTCAAGAAGTGCAACTTTCTCATCTTTGTTATCGTAACCAAAATACTCATCGATGACATCGCCGTGTTTTAAGTACCATGTCTGAGCCCTACCTAAAATCTTTACATAAACACTATAAAACTCGGTCTCAGTCAATTGACACTTATTTTGTGAATTGAAAATTTCAATGACCTTATCCTGTGGACAGATCCCATATAAATTAGCTGATGCATTGATATACTGTAAAATTAACTGTAAGCGGTCACGGTCTTCAAGGAAAGCTTCCAGCGGCATGCTGCGATATGCTTCCTTGATCTCCTCAGGAATTAAGAAGTACATCTTCTCTTCTTTATAAAAAGAATAAAGCAGACCTTTCTCCATCAAAAACAAATACATCCCTGGATACATCGTGTCATCCTGAACATAAGGAGCTTTTAGAAGCCTATCTATTAATTTCCACTCCTCAGTTTTTGCAATTAATAAGGCAGCTCTCACTACATTGACATCCTTAATGTGCTGATAAAGCGCATCTGCAAGGTCCTGCTTCTTCATCTTGGATCGACCTGGAAGCTCGTAACGGGAAGCAAGTAAACTTAATCGCTCCTTTGTAAGGACTTGCAGATTATCCTTCAGCTTTGTTGTAACCTCACCTTTTATCGCATGCTGGATGTTCAATTCTCCTACTTTTTTTGCAAAATCCATTCTCATTTCCCTTCTTCTATTCATTTAATATAGCTATATTGTATCTTATCGTATTGAAAATTTAAATTGAAACAACTCCCAATTAGAGTTAATTATCCAATGACAAATAGGTTGTATACTTTACATATATCATCACGCATCCAGCAAAAGAGAGGAAACTAAACTATGGGGATTCATACGTATTTCCAATCACTAACCGATTTAGAGAGAATTATCCGTTGCCCAGGCAAATTCAAATTTCAGGAGCACAGTGTATCTGCTCATTCCTGGAAGGTAGTGCAATATGCCAAAACATTGGCTGATATTGAAGAAAGTAATGGAGTCGTTGTGGATTGGAAAAAACTATACGAAATAACCAGTAGTCATGATTACGGTGAAATTTTTATTGGAGATATTAAAACACCTGTGAAGCACTATTCACTGGAGCTGCGAGCCATGCTGCAAAAAGTAGAAGAAGGCATGGTCGCTCATTTCATTGATGATCATATTCCACAAGAATTCCAGCACATTTTTCGCAGACAACTGCGTGAAGGCAAAGACGATTCAGTAGAAGGAAAAATATTGGAAGTCGCTGATAAACTCGATCAGATCTACGAGGCCTTTACCGAGCTGCAGCTAGGGAATACAGAAAAAGAATTCATCATCATGTATCGAACTGCTCTTATAAAAATTAAAGGGATAAAGCTCCATTGTGTTAACTATTTTCTTCATCATATTTTACCTGATATCGTTAGTGAAGGATCAAGATCACCTATCGATATTGAAAAGATTACGAACGAGGCCTTAGCGTCATAGGTGTTGCACTTCATTTCAAGCTTGATTTATTATTGTGTTCCATCTGGCATTCCAACCTGATTAATTCCCACCTCCTATCTCCTCAATCCATGCAAAAAAACAGCGACAAACTCCACTCACTGATGACAACCTTAGCAGAACATGCTCTTGCCATCTCCTCCGTTCTCACATCATTCCGCGCGGTCCGCCCCCTTGACCAGGTGCCAATAATGCAAAAGGCACCGGCCAAATGGTCAGTGCCTTTTGCTTTTATGGAGACGAATCGTGGCTGGGCAAATCCACAATTCACCGCAGCGTAATACTGAAGATTCTTGAGGAGACCACTTAAGCGCACTTAAGCGGCTCCCTCAAAGCAACGGTATCGATTGTTTAATTGTTATTTGCTTTTACTCAGCAGCATGATCGATTGATGCTTCCTGAATTTGTCCAAACGCCCAGTGATCATTCGGAACATCCGACCATATAGCGGCCATAGTGGTTAACGGCCCTCGACCTAGCAACCTATTGATCATCGCAACCACCTCTGCACGCTTCAATGTCTGCTCAGGACGGAACGTACCGTCCGCATAACCACTGATGATGCCAGTCGCTTTCAATTGCTCAATGGCTGTTTGTGCCCAATGCCCTTTTACATCCGGAAAGCTTTCGCCGCTGCTTGGGGTGTTGCTTGACAATCGAGATAAGATCACTGCAATTTCAGCACGGGTAATCATCTGCTCCGCTTTGAAACTTCCATCCTCATAACCTTCCATCAAGCCCATTTTCGTCACTTGCTCGATAGCCTCTTGGGCCCAGTGGGTCGAAGCGACATCAGTGTAAGTGAAGTGGGTTTTGTTGGCTGCTTTCTCGAATGCTCTGAACAGCAGGGTTGCCATTTCAGCGCGGGTAATGCTTTTTTCCGGACCGAATGTACCGTCGGGATAACCGGAAATATACGCTTTGTGCTGCTTCTCCGTTTCTGGCTTCACGTCTTCCATTTCCACATTGACTGTGCTCGGTTCATTGACTGTAATCGGTTCACTTTGCTGATAGCTGTCGCTTCCTCCGGAAGAAGACGACTCCTGCAATCTCAATTCGATGGAGGCGGTAATTGCTGTCGCCGTCTCATTGCCTGCTGCATCCT
The DNA here is from genome assembly GCF_001956045.1 of Paenibacillus sp. FSL H7-0331. The sequence goes on from NZ_MRTH01000007.1 coordinate 280,744, forward strand.
TGAGCTTCATGTACACCGTTTTGGTGCCGATGCCTACTGATAATGTCCATGGCTTCGTTCCGGCAACCGGCTCCCACGCGCTCCAGGTCACCTCGTCGTTGGAGAACGACATCTGGACATTGCCTGTTCCTGGAACGGATGGAGGCAGCGCAGCTGCCAGTTTCATGGAAGCAGCCAGTTCCCGCAGGATCAAATCGTTAGTTGATGCAAGCCATATCGGCTGCTTTTCCGCTTTAGTATAAATAGCTCCTATCCCATCAGGATCTTCGCCTGTCACCGTCAGAGTAACCAATACCGAGTTCGTCGTCGTCACTCCGCTGTTAATGCTTAATGTTCCTGCAGGAGATGTTTTGTCGAAATTCACACTGTTACCACTGCTGTCCGTTGTCGTATTCACTGTTTTACTTGCACCGCCGGGAGCACTTGCAGAGAAGTAAATAAGTACATCCCCTTCGCTGTCACTAGCCGTGAACGTACGTGCTGCACTGTACACGTTGCCGCTAACGCTCGTGGCGGGTATTGCAGTCCCAAAACCACCGATGTATACGTTCGGAAGAGCACTAAGCTCTCTATTAGACGTAAACGTCACGGTCACGGTGTCGCCTACTTTAGCAACTCCAGCCATGGGATTGCTGCTCAATATGCTATTCAACATCACATCCAGAGGCGTTGCTTCCTGCAATTCGATGGAGGCGATAATTACTGTCGCCGTCTCATTGCCTGCTGCATCCTTGAGCTTCATGTACACCATTTTGGTGCCGTTGCCTGCTGATAATGTCCATGGTTTCATTCCGGCAACCGGCTCCCACTGGCTCCAGGACACCTCGTCGTTTGAGAACGACATCTGGACATTGCCTGTTCCTGGAACGGATGGAGGCAGAGCAACTGCCAGCTTCATGGAAGCAGCCAGTTCCCGCAGGATCAAATCGTTAGTTGACGCAAGCCATATCGGCTGCTTTTCCGCTTTGGTATAAACAGCTCCTATCCCATCGGGATCTTTGCCTGTCACCGTCAGAGTAACTGATACCGTGTCGGTCACCGCCGCTCCACCGTTAATGCTCAATGTTCCTGCAGGAGATGTTTTGTCGAAATTCACACTGTTACCACTGCTGTCCATTGTCGTATTCACTGTTTTATTTGTAACGCCTGGAGCACTTGCAGAGAAGTAAATAAATACATCCCCTTCGCTGTCATTAGCCGTGAACGTACGCGCTGCGCTGTACACGTTGCCGCTAACGCTCGTGGCCGGTATTGCAGTTCCAAAATCACCGATATATACGTTCGGAAGAGCGCTAAGCTCCCTATTAGACGTAAACGTCACGGTTACGGTGTCGCCTACTTTGGCAACACCGGCCGTCGGATTGTTGCTCAATATGCTGTTCAACGTCACATCCAAAGGAAGCACGCCCTTGGTTAAGGTAACCGTGACGGCATGTGCTGCATCTTTGATCGATTCGATTCCGTTATCGGTTGCGGTGATAACAAACTTATAGGTTCCGGCGGTTAAATCGCCGATGTTGGCCGCGGCCACCGATCCGTTCGCACCGCTCGTTCCAAGAGAGATGGCCGGTCCTAACTCACCGGGATCAATTGTGCCATTGGAGTTGCTATCGGTCCATAAATAAGCTTTTACGGGCAAGTTTGCTCCTACTGCATTCACAGCGCTTTGGAGCTTGTCCTGCGTTCCCGTGTAGTTGTCTACAACGGCAAATTTAGAAGCATCGACATCGGATTGGAGCGTTATCGAATGGCCGCTAACATCGACCCAGGCACCAGCTGCAGGAGAAAAATTTATATAAACCAAAACCTTATAATCGCCTCCGGTCAGTGGAATTCCCGTGCTGTCCCGAGTATCGGTGGAAGAGCCTGTCCAATTCCAAACATTCAGATCGTCGATCCCGTAAGGGATAGGAGATTTGTTGATAGGCTTATCGCTAGCAAGATCAGGAATCCGTGCCATTATTGATGGCAAAATATAAATATCAAACGTATAGGTCTCTCTATCCAGATTATTGCTATAGTGATGTTCCACCCATTCAACGGAAATATCTCTGCCGTCAATACCAGCATGAGTCTGATCATTGTCTGTTGCATTACCGGCGGCGGCCGTCCCATAGGCTGCAAAGCCCAGTTGAAGTTCTGTTTGATCCGCCGCAATTTCCAGGTTTGTTAAAGGAATTTGGTACTCGTATACTTTATGCTGATAAGATACCTTGTCTGTATACGTAAAAAATTGTTGGCCCCAGGTCGTTTCGGGAACGGATACCTTAAATTCCTTGACGCCGGAGTTCGTTTTCACATAAACCTTCGTATAGTCCGCATCCCCGTCAAATGTATTGTCAGGAGTAAAGTCAATGACGACATACAAATTTTCATCGTCATTCCATACCCATCCATACGTTACACCATCCGGATGACCGGAATCCGGTACGGTATACTGCTGAAAGAACGGCGCTTGCAGAGAGATCTCATTTATTTGCCCGTCCATTACGAGATTTCCCCGAGAAGAGTTAATTGGATAGGTATAATACTCGGAATTGAGATCAAAGTCCTTATATAAATTGCTGGTTGGATAATGAAAAGGAATGGTGCTAATGACTTCCGGTTCAACACGCGCATCTATTTTTAAAATACTGCTGGGATTACCGCTAGCAAACTTCAAGATCATGCCGGATACTTCGACATTGATTAAATCTTGGTCTGCAGCAGCTAGCTTGCGAACAGATGTAGCTGTATCCCCGTTAACCTCGATTGGAGATTGAATTCCAAGTAAAACGGAATCAAGATGTGATTTTCCGCCTCCTTGCTGCAGCACCCTGATTAACGCGGGCTCGTCTGCCTGGGTGCCGTTGAGTTGAAGCGATTTTTCAGAAACAAACCGACCGTAAGGCAGCGAACCCTGCTCGATCCATACTCCGTCTACTAAAACCGAAACTGCCAGTTCTCCGTAATCTACATTACGATCAGCATGTGCCGATCTGCTCCAAAAAGGAAGCAAACATAGTAGGGCTGTAACAAGTAGCAACAAACTTTTTTTCATACTTATATTGAACATATTTTCCCCCTGTAACCATTATTGATGTCGTGTCTCTGAAAACATGGATTTCCCATTATTCCTTTTCCTCCTCTAAGTAAAAGTTTCCCCACAGTTCCAGTTCCCGCTTTATCCGATTGAACCGCATAAATGGCTACACGATGCAAATGGTGGATTAATGTTAATTTGGGCATTTTTTCTAGATGCGGTCACTGAATTGGTTTCAATGCTTGATAGTATAACAGAGCACTATGAAAGAATTCTGAAAGATCATTACCATTGCATTGACTTTAATCCGTTCTGAAAACAGCCCAAAAGTGAAACACCCTCTTACCTATTATTTCTAAAATGTTCCTCATCGCCGATGCCGTGTAACGTAAAAAGGAGCCTGCCACCGTACTTCAGTGGCAAAGCTCCTTTTCGTTTTGTAGATTTGCAGTATGGAGACGAGGGGATTCGAACCCCTGTCCGAAGATAACAGCACACAAACTTCTACGAGTGTAGCTACGGTTTTGATGTCACTTGGGAGTTACTAGAATTAGTAACGACCTGACTTTCCATTGCTTCCAAATCACTCAGTGCATGATCATACATTTAGGAGAAGCGAAAGGCTTGTCTTCTCATCCACATCGTTGCAACCCACTTTTCCCCTTTAATCACTGGCGTACCTGCATGCAAGGTGAAGTCGTTTAATTCATGATTATTATAAAAATATTCGAAGTAGACCGCCATGCCTTTGTTAGGAACAATAGAAAAATTAAGCATGGGGAACGCCGTTTCCCCGCCTTCCTCCACATCATTCAAATACATCACGAGCGTACTAATTCGATTGTTGGCACTTGCTCGACTCGTTTCTGTGAAGAAATCATAATGAGGACGATACTCTTGGCCAGGGGTATACAGCAGAACTTGCAAGCCATCACTATGCTCGACAGGAATATTCATAATTTGAGAGAGTCGCTTCTCGATTCTTGTAATCGTCTCATTCTCCTCACAGAACACTCCACTACTCGTTCTAATTTGATTGACCGCATGATCTTCGCCTATTTTTGAACGTTGCAATTGTTGCCTAGAATGTTTTATTAGCTCATCGCATTCCTCATCGCTAAGCACATTTCCTAGTACGACAATCAGAGGTGCCTCATACTTGGCAAGAATTCGAATCTCTCGATCTTCTGTCTTGATCGTATTTCCAGCATGATCAAATATCGTCCGTTCTTTCTCTGTCGTACTCCCTATCATTCTTATACTGCCCCTATACTATGACATCACCATAAAACACGATACCATAAAATGGAGTCCTTTACTCTACAAATTTCAGAAAAATCAAAATAATTAAACTTTATAGCATTGGTGGAGGCAAGGGGAGTATCGATATTCAGATTTAAGTCGCTCCCGTTGCTCGCTCAACGACGGCTACCTTAGCGGTGAATATCGAGTCTGCAATCCCTTCGCTTACGCTGCGGCACGTGCGGACTGAACCTCTGACAGGGGCAACTCCCTGTCTTTCCTTTCCACACAACGCAAAAAGGACGCCCGCGAGGACGTCCTTTGTTGCTAAAGCATATGGAGACGAGGGGAGTCGAACCCCTGTCCGAAGATAACGGCACACAAGATTCTACGGGTGTAGCTACAGTTTTGATGTCACCTTAGAAGCGCCCCGTAACCGGCTCTCCTTCAGGTCAGCCTGATTGTCTTCTTCCGATTGACCCCAGGCGGAGACCAAGCGGCGTATCCCACTTAAGGTTGAGCCCCTATCCTAACACATGGGTGATGCGAGGTAGAAGCACGCACACAGTTTCTTAGGCTGCGAAAGCGTAGTTTTGTTGTTGTTTGCCGTTTAATAGGCTTTAGCGTTGATAAAGCGGACGCGTCCCCACTACCCGCTACTCATGCTCGAACTATCCCCGTCGAATCCAAGAACGTCCCCGCATAAGTGGACTTCCGTTTAGAAAGTCACAAAGATGAATCACATCACTGAAGATGCTTACTTAGTATAACACAATTCCAAACAAAAAGCAGTTCGTCTTTCTGGAAGCACAGAGATATGCTGCCACACTACTTTTATATCGTATTCCGTTCAAACAAACATTACTAACGAGCAACCTTTTGCTTCTCGCGTAGCACTCTTTGAATATCACGTTGTGCATCACGTTTCGCAGCGGTATCCCGCTTGTCATATTGCTTTTTACCTTTACCCAAACCAATGAGCAGCTTGGCAAAACCGTTGCGCACATATATTTTCAAAGGTACGAGCGCATAACCGTCCTGCTTAGCCAAACCGAACAGCTTGCGAATTTCCACTTTTTTGAGCAGCAGCTTTCGTGCTCTTGTCGGGTCCGAAGGATTATGACGATTCCCCTGCTCGAAAGGACTGATATGAATGTTGTGGATGAAAGCTTCACCATTACGAATGGTAGCAAAAGCATCTCCGATATTGGCTCGTCCCAGACGAAGTGATTTGATCTCCGTTCCGGTCAACACAATACCACATTCATAGGTGTCCTCAATAAAATAGTCGTGGGAAGCCTTTTTGTTTTGTGCAAGCACCTTGCCATCCGCTCTATTCCCCATCGCAAATCCTCACTCCTTCCCACATTGCACCTTCAATAAAACGAAGCCCTTAAAAAGGGATTGGAATTCATTTTACCAAACTCCAATCCCCAGAAGCAAGCGAACAAGCTACTTTTTCGTTTGCTTACTCCGCTTACGTGGCTGCCCGCCCCCATCACCCTTCGCTGCCGCATCCAGTGCACGTGCTTTTGCAGCATCTACACCAGTACCTTTGCCAGCAGCGACAGTACTACCTTTACTCGCGCGCTTTCTGCTGCTCGATTCACCTGAACCACCTACATCGGCTCCAGCTGGCCCCTCACCGCTCAATGAGATGCCATTTATACCCTTGCTGCTGCGCTTCCTGCCGCTCGCTGCACTCGTGCCACCTAATGATACGCCTGTCGAACCCTTGCCGCTACGTTTACCAAAGGCTACACCTTCACCGCCTGCAGCTGCACCAGATTTGCCTTTACTCTTGCGCTTTCTGCTGTTTCGATCACCGGTTAATCCCGCTAACGCCTTGGCTCCTCGCTTGCTGCTGCTCCACCCATCATTTGTTATGCCTTCATCGCCAACACTTGCACCGTCTTGGACACTGGATCTCCTCAGGCTCGCCGAGCTCGTCGTACCTTCACTTGCTGAGCTCGCATCAGCTGCATTCGCTCGAGCACCGCGCCAGCCGCTTGCTCCTTCCAAGCCTGTTCCTTGGCTGCTGTCCACTTTTGCACTTGCTCTCGCACTGCTAAAGCTACTATCCGCCTTCGCCTTACCTTTACCGCTGCCTTTGCCGCTGCCGCTCGCTACAGCACCGCCTTTGCCTCGCTTGCCGCCGCGAGCGCCCTTAGCTGCTCCCACACCACCGCGACCGCCTGCTCCACTACCTGCTTCGCCACGACGACCTCCGCGTTTATCCCCTCGTCGAACCGCCTTCAATGCGTCGATCAAGCCGATCTTCTTCTGACGCGGCTGCATATCGACCATCTCGAAGTCGATCGTATGCTCCTCCGTACTTACACGTGCAACCCACACCTTAACCTCATCACCAAGACGGTATACCTTGGAGGTTCGCTCCCCAATTAGAGCCAGCTGCGCCTCATGATAATGATAATAATCATCATGCATATCGCTTAAGCGGATAAGACCCTCTACCGTGTTATCCAGCTCCACAAAGATACCGAAGCTCGTTACACTGCTGATCATTCCTTCGAATTCCTCGCCAACCTTATCCATCATGAATTCGGCTTTCTTCAACGCCTCAGTCTCACGCTCCGCATCTACAGCGACACGCTCACGCTCTGAGGACTGCTTGGCGATATCCTCCATCCGGCTCGATAAATATTCATGCCGCTTCGCTTGCATATCCCCTTGCTCCAATACCTCGCGAATAACACGGTGGATAATGAGATCCGGATAACGCCGGATCGGAGAGGTGAAGTGAGAGTAGAATTCTGCTGCCAGACCAAAATGTCCTGTACTCAGGGCATCATATTTGGCCTGCTTCATCGAACGCAACATGACCGTGCTGATAACCCGCTCTTCTTTGGTGCCTTTAATCTCATTAAGCAGCGATTGCAGAGCCTGAGGATGTACCGTATTGCCTCTACCGCGCACCGTATAGCCGAAGTTCGTAATGAATTCCATAAAATGCTGCAGCTTCTCATTATCCGGGTCTTCATGAATCCGGTATAGGAAAGGTACTTTCAACCAATGAAAATGCTCGGCAACCGTCTCGTTCGCCGCTAGCATAAATTCTTCGATAATTTGCTCGGCAACCGAGCGTTCTCTTTTCACAATGTCTGTAGGCTTACCACTCGCATCGACCAGAATCTTCGACTCTTCGAAGTCAAAATCAATCGCGCCGCGCTTCATCCGACGATTGCGGAGCTTACTAGCCAGATCCTGCATCAAACGAAAATCATCCATCAAATACGCGTAACGTTCAAGCAGTTCGGCCTCCGGCTCGTCAGACAACAGCTTGCGCACATTCGTATACGTCATCCGCTCACTTGTCTTGATTACACTGGTAAACACATCATGGCGTACAACCTTCGCATGCTCATCAAATTCCATCTCACAAGACATCGTCAGCCTGTCCACCTGCGGATTCAATGAACAAATCCCGTTCGACAGCCGATGAGGCAGCATTGGAATGACACGATCCACCAAGTACACACTACAGCCCCGATTATAGGCTTCCCGATCCAGTGGAGAGCCTTCACGCACATAATAGCTAACATCAGCAATATGCACACCTAGTACGTAATTCCCGTTATCCAACCGCTCTACATTAACCGCATCATCCAGATCCTTGGCATCCTCGCCGTCAATCGTAACAATACGTTTGCCGCGCAAGTCACGTCGTCCGGCCAGATCAGATTCGGCAATCACCTCAGGAACCGAAGTCGCTTCCTCCAATACCTCTTCAGGGAACGATTCTGGCAAGCGATGCTTGCGAATAATCGAAATAATATCGACACCCGGATCATTTTTGTGTCCGAGAATTTCGATCACTTCGCCCTCCGCAGCCGCACGACCTTCTGGATAGGACAAAATGTTAACAACTACCTTATGCCCATCCATCGCTCCATGGAAAGCTTCCTTAGGAATAAAAATATCTCGTCCTATCCGCTTATCATCCGGCAGCACAAAAGCGTATCCCTCATTCATCTGGAACAACCCGACGATCTGCGTGTTAGCCCGGGTAACCACCTTGGCTACCTCACCCTCCAGCTTTCCTCCGGCCGCTCCTCTGGTTGTAATACGAACCAGAATGGTATCTCCATTCATTGCGCCGCCCATATCGTTTGCATGAATATAGACATCCGGGTGATCACGATCCTCAGGAATAAGGAATCCAAACCCTTTGGCATGCGCCTGCAGTCTACCTCGCAATAAATTCATGCGTTCCGGTATTCCATAACGTTCCGTTCTGGACCTTACGATATGGCCCTCATTTTCCAATTCATTCAATAGCTTGAGAAAGCTTTTAAAATCCTGTGCACCTGTAATCTGAAACTGCTTCTCCAGCTCCTGGTAAGTCATCGGTTTATAATCCGTATCATGCATATATTCCAATACTTGTTCACGTTGAATCAAGCTTCATCAACCTCCTTCTTTTCTATATGTAAACTATAAATAGTCCTTCTTCTTAGTTTTACCCAATTTTCAATTATGAATCATCCCAACACATGCCGGGCACTATAGTTTACGTAAATTAACAGTAACCGGTAACGGCGGTTTTGAGTCATTCGTGCTTGGCAGAGGCCCGATTTCCAACAAAAAAACAGCAGGAGTAAAGGTCCCCTGCTGTGTTGCTTGTTATTTAAATATGCTTAACGAAATAAGCTACAACCACCGATAGAATGAAAAACGTTGCAGCCAAGCCCATAGTTAAACGAGATAAAAAGAGCTCCATGCCACGAGCCTTTTGTTTACCAAATAAATGCTCTGCACCTCCGGAGATGGCACCGGATAAACCCGCGCTTTTCCCTTGCTGTAGCAATACCGCAGCGATCAAACCCAAGGATGCAATGACCAATATTATTTTCAAAGCAATTTCCATATTCCCACCTCGATCCTAAATTACACAGTACTATTATAATAACATAGCCTTGTCCGGCTGGCAAACCTAATCTCCTTCTTAGCACCTAGACAAATGAAGCACACATACAAACCGACGCCGCAGAACTTTAACTCCGATATCATGGCACAATAAATCAAGCCAACCAACATCATGTCTGGTTAGCTTGTTTCTTGCCTTATTTCAATTTCAGTACACGCATGGCGTTTAAAACCGCAATCAGGGTTACACCCACATCTGAGAAAACAGCCTCCCACATCGTCGCGATTCCGAAAGCGCCAAGTAAAAGGAAAACACCTTTGACCGCTAAAGCAAAAATGATGTTTTGCCAAACAATCCGTCGTGTACGTTTCGCGATATCGATTGCAGCGGCTATTTTAGAAGGTTCATCCGTCATAATTACAATATCTGCTGCTTCTATCGCAGCGTCCGATCCTAAGCCACCCATCGCGATTCCCACATCTGCACGAGCCAGCACCGGCGTATCGTTAATCCCGTCTCCCACAAAAATGATTTTCTCATTTTTGGTTTTCAGCTTATCTAATTTTTCAATTTCTTCCACTTTGTTCTGTGGGAGCAGTTCCGCATGAACTTCATCAATTGCCAGTTTACGGCCTACAGCCTCAGCAACAGCTCTCGCGTCCCCTGTCAGCATGATCGTCTTTTTGATCCCAAGACCTTTTAACAAACGGATCGCCTCTGCTGAATCTTCTTTCACTTCATCAGCTATGACAATGTATCCAAGATACTGTTTCTCAACGGCAATATGAACAACCGTTCCCACTTCTTCAGGTGATAGAAAAGTAATCCGTTCCTTGCTCATCAGCTTGGCATTCCCTGCAAAAACTTCTTTTCCCTGAACCATGACCTGAATCCCGTGTCCGGAAATTTCATTATAGTCTTTAATATCCGCTTCGTTGATCTCTTTCCCAAAGGCGGCTCGAATCGATTCAGCGATCGGATGCGTGGAATGTGCCTCCGCATATGCGGCAATCTGCAATAGCTCATCCTTGGATGTGCCACCTACCGACTTGATTTCTGTTACTTTAAAGGCTCCCTTGGTCAAGGTACCGGTTTTATCGAACACCACATATTTCACATCATTTAATGCTTCCAGGTAATTGCTCCCTTTAATCAAAATACCAGATTTGGATGCCGCACCGATTCCACCGAAGAATCCAAGGGGAATCGAGACCACCAAGGCACACGGGCAAGAAATAACCAGAAATATCAAAGCACGGTAAATCCAATCTGAGAAGGTTGCCCCATTTATGATCAAAGGAGGTACCACAGCTAATAATAAAGCCACAATGACGACAACAGGCGTATAATAACGTGCGAATTTAGTAATAAACTTTTCGGTTGGCGCTTTTTTGCTGCTCGCATTTTGAACCAATTCCAAAATCTTTGAAACGGTTGATTCTCCGAAGCTTTTCGTAACCTCCACGGTTAATACACCGTTTTTGTTAATAAATCCGCTTAATACATCATGACCGGCTTCAACCTCCCGCGGCACCGATTCCCCAGTCAGCGCTGATGTATCCACCATGGAGCTGCCTTCTAGAACTTTACCGTCCAAAGGCACCTTCTCACCGGGTTTTACAACAATATAATCGCCAATATTTATGGCTTCAGGGGATACACGCTTCGTATCGCTGCCGATTTTAAGGTTGGCATAATCCGGGCGTATGTCCATCAGCGAGCTAATCGATTTACGTGAGCGATTGACCGCGATACCCTGGAACAATTCTCCGACCTGATAAAATAACATAACCGCAACACCTTCGGGATACTGGTTAACGGCAAAAGCTCCAATCGTAGCAATGGCCATTAAAAAGTTTTCATCAAATACTTGGCCTCGAATCACATTTTTGGCAGCCTGAAGGACAATGTCCCCACCTACAATCACATAGGCCAGGAGAAATATCCCAAGCTCCCATAATCCTGAAACCGGCGCAAACATCCCAATCGCGGTTAAAACGACGCCGATTCCTAAACGAATCGACATTTTTTTGGCACTACCGCTGCCGTGATCATGGGTGTGACCTTCTGCTCCGTGATCGTGTGCATGATCTTCTGATCCATGTGCGTGAACGTGTCCCTCGGTTCCATGATCATGAGAGTGACCCTCAGACCCATGGTTATGGGTGTGACTATGTGTTCCATGATCGTGAGAATGTCCCTCAGTTCCATGGTCATGAGCATGTATGTTAGAATCCATACTGTTAGCTTGACCTGCAGCACCATGGTCCCGATGCGCTGATTGTCTCGCAGTGCTTCCTATTGAGGTTGCTTTTACTTTTTCCATCACTTGAATGTGAGGCTCTAACCTATTCACCTTTTTCTTCGCTTCTGCTATTATCGCTTCATCCTGACCTTTTTCAGTTTCCACAGTTAATGTCTTGGTAACAAAATTAACGGAGCACGAGGAAACACCTGGTATTTTTTGTACACCATTCTCAATTTTCATAGCACAGTTGGCACAATCCAAACCCTCTAATATCAGCTCACGCTTCACATGTTCTTTGGTTTCCATTGCGATCAGCCCTCTTTTCAACAATCATATGAGCACATATTCATATATTAGTGTATAAATCATTATATTCACTCTATCACTGGAATGTCAATCCCTTTTCACGTCGTTTATTATGCGGAGTTGTACCGATAATTAAATCACTTTGCTCCTAATGTGCTCAAATTGTATTCAATAGACTATGGTTTAAAATAGGTGAACGCAAAAAGGACTGCCTAATGGCAGCCCTTAGCTCATTTATAAGGTTAAACGGATCCAGGCCTACTTGTAAGACGAATAAGCTGGAGGTACTGCTTTAGGTATTCTGCGATTCAAAAATGCCCCTATTGCGCTCTTAGCGCACCATAGCGAGAAAAGCGTAAACAAGATCGCCCATACGATTGTCGGAATCCAGGTGAGCTTTGCCAAATTGGCTGCATCTCCTGCCGCCGCAGGATTATTGACCGCATAGATGATCAATGTAATTGGCCCCATAACGGACTCCTCCAACGTCAGAAATGCCAACAGCAAATAATAGCCGTCCCGCAGCCAGCGCGGCACTACGAATAACATCACAACATTGAGTGCAATAAACCCAATCGACCATATCATACCGTATCCATTACGAACAAAGAGTATTAAGGAAATGAGAGCCAGCAGCGTCATAATTTGAAGTCCGAGCTGCTGCTTGCCATAAGATTGCAATTTGAACAATAACACAGCAAATAAGGAAGCAGCTGTATACCCGGCCAATGCGATCGGCAGCAAGCTCCAACTATTGGTGACAGAGGAATACGTTACCCCACTGTGGTCAGCATTCAACTCGATAAACATCACACGACCCGACAACGCCAAAGTGGCAACAGCATGGCCGAACTCGTGGATCATTGTATCCAGACTGCGAAAATACGAAGAAAAGGGAATCCACCGCGTAAGCAAGGCAGACCCTATAAGAAAACATACAGTCTTTAACCAGTTGCTCATCGTTGATTCCCCCTGAGAAGCTGCATACGTAGAGCGCGTAACACTATTCATATGCAGCTATTATTTAATTATTTAAAATTTTTAAGGTTGTAGAATGCTTTTTTACCAGCGTAAATAGCAGTGTCACGCAATTGGTCTTCGATACGAAGCAATTGGTTGTACTTAGCAACACGGTCTGTACGTGATGGTGCACCTGTCTTGATTTGGCCTGCATTGGTAGCAACCGCAATATCAGCGATTGTGCTATCTTCGCTTTCACCCGAACGGTGAGAGATAACAGCTGTATAGCCAGCGCGTTTAGCCATTTCAATCGCATCAAATGTTTCAGTCAAAGTACCGATTTGGTTAACCTTAACCAGGATGGAGTTACCGATATTTTCGTCGATACCTCTGCCCAAACGTTCTGTGTTAGTAACGAACAAATCGTCACCAACCAATTGAATTTTGCTGCCAAGCTTCTCAGTCAACAGCTTCCAGCCTTCCCAATCATCCTCGGAGCAGCCATCTTCGATCGTGATGATCGGATACTTGTCTACCCAAGCTGCCAGGAAGTCTACGAACTCAGCGGAAGTGTAAGATTTGCCTTCGCCTTCCAGATGGTATTTACCGTCTTTGTAGAATTCTGTAGAAGCAACGTCCATACCCAGGAATACATCTACACCTGGTTTGTAGCCAGCAAGCTCAATTGCCGTCAAGATTGTAGTGATAGCTTCTTCGTTGGAAGCAAAGTTAGGAGCAAAGCCGCCTTCGTCGCCAACTGCAGTGTTCAAGCCTTTTTCTTTCAGAACTGTTTTCAGAGCATGGAAAATTTCCGCGCCTGTACGCAATGCTTCCTTGAAGGAAGGAGCGCCAACCGGGATAACCATGAACTCTTGAACGTCAACATTATTGTCAGCATGAGCGCCACCGTTGATGATGTTCATCATCGGAACCGGAAGCTGCTTCGCGTTAAATCCACCTAAGTATACGTACAAAGGAATATCCAGAGCATCGGAGCTTGCACGAGCAACTGCCATAGAAACGGCAAGAATAGCGTTAGCGCCCAATTTGGCTTTATTCGGTGTACCGTCAAGCTCGATCATTTTTTGGTCGATACCGACTTGATCCAGAGCGTCCATACCGATCAGCTCAGGAGCGATGATATCATTAACATTGTCAACCGCTTTGATAACGCCTTTGCCCAGGTAACGGGATTTGTCGCCATCACGAAGCTCAACCGCTTCATAAGCACCAGTGGAAGCACCGGATGGAACGATAGCGCGGCCTCTTGCGCCGGACTCCAAATATACTTCTACTTCTACAGTCGGGTTACCGCGGGAATCCAATACTTCACGTGCATACACATTACCAATCGTTGTCATAACTACGTAACACTCCCTCAATATTTTATTTTAGGGATGAATATCCCCTTTTAAGTCAAGGCTCTGCATGAACACTGCTGCTCTTAAACTTAAATTAATGTCGTACCCGTCATTTCAACCGGCTTTTTTACATCGAGCAGACTGAGAATCGTTGGGGCAATATCTGCCAGTATGCCATCGTTTCTTAGTGTAACATGTTTGGACGTCACAATAAAAGGCACCGGATTCGTCGTATGGGCCGTATTACGGGTTCCATCCCCATTCGTAACCAGATCCGCGTTCCCATGGTCAGCTGTAATCAACGCAACCCCGCCTTTGGCAAGCACTGCTTCCACAACTCTCCCCATGCAGGTATCGGTAGCTTCAACCGCCTTGATCGTCGGCTCCAGCAAGCCGGAATGGCCAACCATATCGGGATTGGCAAAGTTCATGATGATGACATCCTGACGCTCCGCTTCAATCTCCTTAACCGCTGCTTCTGCAAGCTCATACGCACTCATTTCCGGCTGCAGATCATAAGTAGCTACTTTAGGAGAATTGATTAGAATCCGTGTTTCCCCAGGCAACTCATGATCACGTCCGCCGCTGAAAAAGAAGGTAACATGAGGATACTTCTCAGTCTCGGCAATACGCAGCTGGGTCAGGTTATTTTGAACCAGTACCTCACCAAGAGTATTGTCGAGGTTCTTGGGACTATACGCTACATAACCGCCAACCGTTTCACTAAAAAGTGTCAAGCATACAAAATACAGATCATGCGGCCACTTGTCTCCGCGGTCGAAGCTTTGAAAATCTGTATTCGTAAACACATTCGATAATTGAATCGCACGGTCCGGTCGAAAATTGAAGAAGATTACGGAATCCTCGGATTCAACCAAGCCCACAGGCTGCCCATCTGCCTTGACGATAACCGTTGGCAATACGAACTCATCGAATACGGAAGACGTGTAAGAGTCTATAATCGCCTGCAGCGGATCGGTATAATTTGGACCCTCGCCATAAACCATCGCACGGTACGACTTCTCTACACGATCCCAGCGCTTGTCGCGGTCCATGGCATAATAACGGCCTTGAACGGTCGCGATCTTGCCTACACCGACCTCTGTAATTTTGGCCAGCAACTGCTCCATATACATCTTCGCACTGTCTGGCGCTACATCGCGGCCATCGAGGAATGCGTGTATGTAGACGTCCTCGAACTGCTGCTTCTTGCAGGCTTCCAGTAAAGCGAACAGATGAGCGATATGGCTGTGAACGCCGCCATCCGACAATAAACCGTATAGGTGCAGCTTCTTGCCGTTCAGCTTGGCATGGTTGATTGCACCCAGAATCGTTTCGTTATCAAAAAACTCTCCATCGCGAATCGATTTCGAGATTCGAGTCAAATCCTGGTATACGATACGTCCTGCTCCGATGTTCAAATGGCCCACTTCGGAGTTGCCCATTTGCCCTTCGGGAAGGCCAACCGCTTCACCGCAAGCTGTTAAGGTTGTATGCGGATATTCAGCCATGTACCGGTCATAGTTCGGTTTGTTTGCTTGTGCAACTGCGTTGCCCATGACTTCACCCCGCAGGCCGAAGCCATCCATGATAATTAAAGCTACCGGTTTAGGTCTGGACATCTTACTTAGCCCCCTGAACAAGCTGCGTATAGGATGCAGGCTCCAGGCTCGCTCCGCCTACCAAGGCTCCATCGATATCCGCTTCCTGCATATATTCGCCGATATTGTTCGGCTTCACGCTGCCGCCGTATTGAATACGAACCGCATCTGCTACGGATTGACTGTACAAGCCAGCAACCAGCTCACGAATGTAGCTGATAACTTCATTGGCATCAGCCGCTGTGGACGATTTACCTGTGCCAATAGCCCAGATCGGCTCATAAGCTACGACTACTTGAGCCGCCTGCTCTGCACTAATTCCGGCAAAAGCAGCTTCCGTTTGTACCTTACATACGGATTTGGTATCGCCTGCTTCACGCTCTTCCAGCTTTTCGCCTACGCAAACAATCGGAGTTAAGCCATGCTTGAAAGCTGCATGTACTTTTTTATTAACGGTTTCGTCAGTCTCAGCAAAGTAAGCACGACGCTCGGAATGGCCGATAATGACGTAGTCCACGCCCAGATCCTTCAGCATTACACCACTGATTTCACCTGTGTAAGCTCCGTTATCTTCCCAGTGCAGATTTTGCGCACCGATCTTCAAGGTTGTGCCTTTGACCGCTTCTACAAGCGCAGGCAAGCTGATATAAGGTGCGCAGATTACACTGTCGACACCGTCAACCTCAGCCTGTCCTTTAATTTCATTAATGAAAGCAGTTGCTTCGCTTACGGTTTTGAACATTTTCCAGTTACCTGCAATGATAGGTTTACGCATATGTGTCACTCCCTGTATTTATTTATCGTTTAATGCGACAACACCCGGTAGAGCCTTGCCTTCCATAAATTCAAGAGATGCGCCGCCACCAGTCGAAATATGGTCCATTTGGTCGGCCAGATGGAATTTCTCAACCGCTGCTGCGGAATCACCGCCGCCAATGATGGTATAACCTTCAGTAGCTGCGCATGCTTGTGCAACGGCACGTGTACCATGGGAGAAAGGCTCGATTTCGAATACGCCCATCGGTCCGTTCCAAACGACCAGCTTGGATTCAGCAATCGTTTTGGCATAGAGCTCACGCGTCTTGGGACCGATATCAATGCCTTCCCAATCTGCAGGAATTTCGTTGACAGCAACTACACGGGTATTAGCCTTCGCGCTAAAATCGTCAGCTACAATAATATCAACTGGAATCAGGAAGTTCACGCCTTTTTCCTTTGCTGTTTCAAGGAAGCTCAGTGCAAGCTCCAACTTGCTGTTGTCTACCAAAGATTTACCGATTTCGTTTCCTTGAGCTTTCAGGAATGTATAGGACAAACCGCCGCCAATGATGATATTGTCAGCAATGTTCAGCAGGTTCGTAATCACATTGATTTTATCCTTAACCTTGGAGCCACCAACAATCGCAGTGAACGGACGCTCAGGATTGTGCAAGGCTTTACCCAATACTTCTAGTTCCTTCTCCATCAATAGTCCGGATACAGCAGGCAAATGATGAGCGATGCCTTCAGTCGAAGCATGCGCACGATGAGCCGCGCCAAACGCATCATTGACATACAAATCAGCCAATCCTGCAAAAGACTTCGCCAGCTCTGCATCATTCGCTTCTTCACCTGGATAAAAACGCACGTTTTCGAGCAGCAGTACATCGCCGTCTTGCAGTGCAGCGACTTGTGCATGAACCGCTTCGCCAATCGCCTCATCCGCTTTGACAACCGACTTGCCCAATAACTCGGACAAACGTGCTGCAACCGGCGTCAAACGCAGCTCTTCAACTACTGCGCCATTCGGACGGCCTAAGTGACTTGCCAAAATAACTTTAGCGCCTCTTTCAGTTAAATATTGAATCGTCGGAAGTGTTTCGCGAATTCGTGTATCATCAGTAATGGCGCCGTTCTCCAAAGGTACATTGAAATCGACCCGCACAAACACTCTTTTGCCGCTTACTTCTACGTTACGTACGCTTTGTTTATTCATCCAGGAACGCCTCCTTGTGAGTATCTATTTATCTGCATACAAAAATTGTGGGTATGACTTTTGTGAAAAGCATCTTGCGGTAACCACAATGAGAAAAGCTCCGGAAGCCGGGGCATCTTCCCATTGTCTGTTAGCACAAGATAGTTCGTTCACAAGCTAATTGTCATAACCACAATGTGAATTACAGGCCTTTTTTCGCGATAAAAGCAGCCAAGTCTACAACACGGTTGGAGTAGCCCCACTCGTTGTCATACCAGGAAACAACTTTTACCATGTTGTCGCCAACAACCATTGTGCTAAGTGCATCAATTGTGGAGGAAGCTGGGTCGCCATTGTAGTCGCTTGATACAAGCGGCTCGTCGGAGTAGTTCAAGATGCCTTTCAAAGTGCTGTTAGCTGCTTCTTTCAAAGCTGCGTTCACTTCGTCTACAGTTACGTTCACTTTCAATTCAGCAACCAGATCCGTAACGGATACGTTAGGAGTAGGTACGCGGAAGGACATACCGTTCAGCAAGCCTTTCAGCTCAGGCAATACCAGAGAAACTGCTTTGGCTGCGCCTGTTGTGGAAGGAATGATGTTCTCAGCGGCTGCACGAGCACGACGAAGGTCTTTGTGCGGCAGATCCAATACGGATTGGTCATTGGTGTAGGAATGGATTGTTGTCATCATACCTTTAACGATACCGAATTTGTCATTCAATACTTTTGCAAAAGGTGCCAGACAGTTTGTTGTGCAAGAAGCATTGGAAATGATGTTGTGTGCTGCTGCATCGTATTTATCTTCGTTTACGCCCAGAACGATTGTGATATCTTCGTCAGTAGCTGGAGCGGAGATGATTACTTTTTTAGCGCCGCCTTTAATATGCAAGGAAGCTTTTTCTTTGGAAGTGAAAATACCAGTGGATTCAACAACGATTTCTACACCGTTTGCTCCCCAAGGCAGGTTTTCCGGGTTGCGCTCAGCAAATACTTTAATGGATTTACCGTTAACGATTAGTGCGCCTTCAGCGGCTTCAACGGTTGCATTGATTCTGCCGTGAGTCGTGTCATACTTCAACAAATGTGCCAATGTGTTTACATCTGTCAAATCGTTGATAGCTATGATTTCTACATCAGGATTACCCAAAGCTGCGCGAAACACGTTACGTCCGATACGTCCAAAACCGTTAATACCTACTTTTACCATTGAAAAAGCCTCCTAATAATGTGTATTGGATTTATGTCAAGACGGGCTATGCCCATCAAGATGTAGCATTTGCACAATCTCCATAGCAGCGGCTTCATCTGTCACAAGAATATCCTCATGTCCGAATTTCAGCACAGCAGCAATGGCCTCACCTTTACTTTTACCCCCAGCCACACCGATGACACAGTCCATTTCCTGAATGTCTTCAATGCGCAAGCCGACTGTAGGCATCTTATGCAGTATCTTCCCATCACGGTCAAAATAATACCCGAACGCTTCTGCCAAAGCCCCGTCCTGCTGTAAAATCGCTGTAGTCGACTCATCAACCTTACGCCGTCTTGCCATCAGCATAGCTTCTCCTATGCCATGAATAACGATTCGAGCGCCTCTGATGAAGGCAATGCTCTCCAATATGGAGCTGTCCTGCATCAAGGATTGATAAGCTTCCTCACCAAGCTGGTCAGGAACATGCAGCAATCGGTAGCGAGATCCGGTTTTTTTTGCCATTGTCGAAGCAATCGTATTCGCCTGGAAATCCATACTTTCTCCTAGCCCGCCGCGTGCTGGTACGAATACGCAGCGTTTGAGCGATATAGAGGAAGACAGGTGATTCGCGACTTCAGCCATTGTGGACCCACCGGTTACCGCAATGACCTCATCCTGGGTTACGTACTTGCGCAGAATGGCCGCGCCTACGAGTCCCAGTTCCTTTTTGGTGTGGGGTGAAAGTTCTGAATCGCCTGGGACAATAACAACCTGTTTCAGGTTAAAATGCAATCGAATCTGCTCCTGAAGATCAGCCAGTCCGAACAGCTCCTTGACTAACGGTTCGATTTGCTCGAGCAGTTGCCGACCCGTATCGCTGATCCGGATACCGGAAGCCTCGATTTCAAGCAGTCCCTGCGATTTCAAAAAATCGACCTCGCTGCGCATGATACGCTCCGTGGTGTTCAGTGAACCTGCCAGCGTCCTGCGGCCTACAATGCCGGATACACGAATGAAGTGCAGAATCGTATACCTTTTTTTCATCGTATCCAATAGATCGGGCAAAAGCTGTTTTTGAATATCGAGAATTTCTCTCATACTTTACACTCCCGCTATGCATTGGAC
Organism: Paenibacillus sp. FSL H7-0331; assembly: GCF_001956045.1. The sequence continues at coordinate 300,643 of NZ_MRTH01000007.1, forward strand.
TTTTTTTGTCCCACCACTACATTTTTCGTCCCACATCTTCCAAAAAAAAGCACTAAGACTTTCTTAGTAATTTCATTATAACGAATTGACTTGTTAATTTCAACAGCAATTCACAATTTGGTCAAAAATCATGTACCGACAAAACAAGGTTGCAATTTACTCCTGCATATCATATAATAACCCTTGCTCGTTCATTTTAAACTATATTTTTAAATGTGCGCCCGTGGTCCAATGGATATGACGTAGGCCTCCGAAGCCTGAGATCAAGGTTCGATTCCTTGCGGGCGCGCCATTACCTTCAACGAATTCGTGTTATTCACACAAACATCCATAGCCTTTACGATACGGTCATCAGCTTCAAGACTGCGTTGTAAAGGTTTTTTAATGCAGACCGTTTGACCTTTCTTGACCTTTGTTTATATTTCCGTTATGATGGTTATAGTGTTATCAAACATTCATGTACTTTTAGGAGGCTGCAGCTTATGAGTTTTATACCCATGGTAGTTGAACCCGATGCCAGAGGAGAGCGAGCGTATGACATATACTCCCGTTTGCTGAAGGATCGCATTATTTTTCTCGGTACGGCCATTAACGACCAAGTAGCGAATGCCATTATTGCCCAGTTGCTGTTCTTGGCCGCGCAGGATCCTGACAAAGACATTAATATTTATATCAACAGTCCAGGCGGTTCCATTACTTCAGGCATGGCCATCTTCGATACAATGCAGTTCATCAAGCCCGACGTTTCAACCATTTGCGTAGGTATGGCAGCTTCGATGGGTGCATTCCTGCTGGCTGCTGGTGCCAAAGGCAAACGTTTTGCGCTTCCGAACAGTGAGGTTATGATCCATCAACCACTTGGTGGTGCCGAAGGCCAAGCCAGTGATATTGCTATTCGTGCCGCTCGTATTATTAAAATGCGTGATAAATTGAATACAATTTTGGCAGAACGCACAGGACAAACCTTTGAACAAATCGAAAAAGACACGGATCGCGACAATTTCATGTATGCGGAAGACGCGCGGATCTATGGTCTGATCGATAAAGTCATAACCAAACTATAAGTATTACCCTATTTACATCGAGGGCCGTCTTTTCAGTAGCACAAGCTGCTGATGGACGGTTCTTTTTTTATTAAAAATAAAAGCCCTCCCCTTAATATGAAAGGGAGAGCCTTAAGCTAACGATTTGATTTATTATTTATCATCCAATGGAAAGAAGATCAGGTCAATCGGGAACGCAGACCCTGCTGGTGGTGTGAATTCAATATCCAAGGCTGCTTCCTCACCCGTCGTTCGGGCCAGAATCTGCATCCCGTCAAACGCGGTAATCACCCCTGATTGCGGTATCAGACTGATCTCACCATTGATTTTGATCGGTCCTTTAAATATACCGCCATACGCTAACAGCATGATCGCCATTTTTCTCGGCTTGTCCGAATGGATTTTGTAAACCACTCCATAATTGCCTTCGTTTAATACATTCTGCTTACGCATCGGATCGTAGCCCGGCTGGAACGGATCCGTCGTGCCATCACCGATAATCAAGCGGTTCGGCTTGGTGAACGAACTCGCATCTATATTCCATTTGACCTCTGACACCGGGAACGTCCCTCTGACATGCCCTGTAAAAGGAAGCAGCGGCAGCTGACTGAGTGTCGTTTGCGATACCTGGCTAGTAGCGACAAAGGAAAATTCAATTTCGCCATTCGTTTCTACGTCATAGAACAGGTTGACACCTTGGCCTGGATAAAATTCCGGCATTTGCGAATAGATAAAAGTTTGATTGGCTGGAATCTCCATCGAATCGCTCCGCGGATCATTCATCAGAAAGTCCACAGAGGCTTCATTACCGATCAGGTTGGCATACACAGAAGGCCACACTTCGCCCTTGTTCGTTGTTTTGATCGTAACCGGTTTGTTGGTCGTATTCTTGGCCAGAATCGCCAGAGTAACCTTTTCCTTCGTTCCATTGATGTGATCCGCGTATAGGCGACCTTTCCCATTGACCTTATCCTGATACAGAATGCCTTTTTCCGTAAATTCCTCCGGACTGTCACTCACCAGCAGCTTACGAGAGCTGTCATTGGTAACCTGCTTAGGCAGCTGTGGTAAGTTCCAAAAGTTACCCCATAGCGTACTCCAATCGGTTTTAATAAAACTGCCAACCGGCTTCATGTAGATCGGGTATTCAATCTCACTCAGATACACCTTATCTTCAATCGTCAGATTGCGCAGATAGGTTTCGCTTTTATTGCCATGTGCGTCCCATACCGTCAACGTGATCGGATACGTACCTGGTGAGAAAAACACCGATTCGTTGCCTTGCCACTCATATTTCACTAAACCTTCGGAATCGGGGTCATAGCTCAGATCGACATATTTGACTGGTTCGCCCATCTTATATGTCTGCTTGGCAAAATTGAATTTGGCCACTGGATTGGAATTGCCTGTATTCGGTATGTAAATCCCCGTTGGCGTTTTGGTATGAATAATTTCAACCCGGCGCAGCTCATCATTATAGGTATAACGTGCTCCCATATAATCAGCCAGCCAAGTCAGCTTAATTAACAGCTTGCCTTCCTTGCTGATCGCAGCAACGGAATCGAATGGGTTCAATACCCCGTTAATCCAAACTGCTTTGCGGTCACTGTCGAGCACAATGTTAAAGCCCGGTGTGGTCATTTCGATCTGACGTGTTACCGCGTTCCATTCTACCTTTAATCCCATCGCATCAGCCAAAGCTTTGGCAGGTACGAACATTTTGTCTTTGATAATGGTTGCAGGTGATTCCAGCATAATCTGCTTACCATTTATAAAAGCTTCTGCCTTATCCACATAAAGCAGCATGTAAGTCGTTGAAGTCGATTGCGCCGCAGATGCGGTGGACGAAATCAGAAGACTGAACAACAGGCTCATAACGACCAGCAGCGATAATTCTCTTTTCATCGGTTTCATTTCTCTACTCCTTCAATTGGGTAAAATAGCACGGGTCTACGCAGCAAAAAACCTTTCCACAGAAGAACTCGTCATAATAGACGCTCAGCTTCAGAAAAGGTTGCGCTTTTCTTGTTATGTTATAGGTCTTGGCTGTGTCACTGACAAGCTTCCTTAGAGGAAGCCAGTGACAATGGTTATTGGTTCTCCAGCTCTTCTTTGCTTACCAATGTGACTAAAGCGTTTACAGCCTGTTCTGCGTCCGAACCCTCGGCACTAATATAAACCTCAGTACCCGTACTGATGGCCAAACTCATAATGCCCATAATACTTTTGGCGTTTACTTTCTTCTCGTCCTTCTCAACAAAGATCTCGGAAGAGAACTTATTTGCTTCCTGAACAAAAAGCGCTGCTGGTCTGGCATGAAGGCCTGTTTTCAACTTCACAACTACTGGGCGTTTCGACATTCCAACCAATACCCCCTAAATCTTAAATTGCAAATGACCATTTAATTCAATGATCATGAAAAAGCGATTTTTCAACCATTATATCATTTTTAAATCCTTTACACTAGAACAATTGAAAATTTACATAAAATATCTGCATGAAGCACGTCCGCTCAAGCTTTTCGAATTTTTTCTGCCATCTCATCAATTTTGCGAAGCCTGTGGTTGACACCGGATTTGCTTACAGTGCCCTTTAGCAGTTCCCCGACCTCGGTTAAGTTAATATCAGGGTTTTGCATCCGCACCTCAGCTACCTCGCGCAATTTTTCCGGCAGGTTCTCCAACCCGATTTCTTTTTGGATCAGACGAATATTTTCGATCTGGCGTACGGCAGCACCGATAGTTTTATTCAAATTGGCCGTATCGCAGTTGACCAAACGATTCACAGAATTGCGCATATCCTTCATGATCCTGACATCTTCAAAACGCAATAAAGCTTGATGGGCACCAATAAGACTTAACAATTCAATGATCTTCTCGCCTTCCTTGATGTACAGCACAAAGCCTTTTTTACGTTCGATACACCGTGCATTCAATTCAAAACGATTGGCAAGATCACATAAAGCATGACAGTGCTCTTCGTACATCGATGAAATTTCCAAGTGGTAGGACGAACCCTCCGGATTATTAACAGAACCGCCTGCCAGAAAAGCTCCCCGCAAGTAAGCTCGCTGACAGCATTCATCCGGAATCAATGTCTCGTCAATACCCGGGGTAAACATAAAGCCTTCGGATACGATTCGCAGCTCGGACAGTATATCCTGGACCTGATTCGGAATCCGCACCATGTACACATTGTTTTTTTTCAGCCGCATCTTTTTACGAACCAGCAATTCGATGTGCACGTTGAATTTCTTTTTGAGCAAAGAATAGATACGACGGGCAATAGCTGCGTTTTCAGTACTGATGTCAAGGACGACTCGTTGATTCGTCAGCTGTACGGAACCGTTCATACGAATGAGGGCAGAAAGTTCAGCCTTTTCACAACAATCATCAGACTGAATTAAGGTTAGTTCTTTTTTCGTTTGTGCGGCGAAAGACACGGGGAATCACCTCTTCTTGTGCATCCAGCTCTCCACCAGCTGATAAATATGCTGACTAAGCTTTTCCGCATCGTGGCGCAGGTAAGTTCGGAATAAAATTAATTGATCTGCGATGACTTTATACCCTTGTAGAGTTACCTCATCGAGATCAAGATGAACGACCTTGGCACCCTTTTCTGCATATCGATCTTGGACCTGAGGAGGAATCTCCCCGTTATTAACAATAACATAATCGAACAGATCTTGCTCAACATGATCGTGAAGCGCCTGAATATGGTCACTCACACTGTAGCCATCCGTCTCGCCAGGCTGCGTCATCACATTGCAAATATAAATTTTGAGCGCTTTGGATTGAACTATCGTACGAGCGATTTCTGGAACGAGCAGGTTCGGCAAAATACTCGTATACAAGCTGCCGGGACCGAGCACAATCGCATCCGCCTGCTCTAGCGCTTCAATCGCTTCAGGCAGCGGGGATACATCGGCAGGTTCGATAAACACACGTTTGATGATTTTGCCTGCCTTCGGAATTTTGGACTCTCCGACAACGATGCTGCCATCGGTCATTTCCGCCTTCAGCACGATAGCGTGATTAGCTGCTGGAAGCACACGACCACGAACGGCGAATACACGGCTCAGCTCACGAACACCAGTTACAAAATCACCTGTAATATCTTGCATCGCAGCCAAAATTAGATTACCCAAACTATGGCCTGCTAATCCTTGGCCTTTCTGAAAACGATACTCCAGCATTTTGCCAAGCAGCGGTTCTACGTCTGCGAGTGCAGTTAGCACGTTGCGAATATCACCCGGGGGGACCATCGCAAGCTCCGAGCGCAGAATGCCTGAGCTGCCTCCATCATCCGCTACAGTCACAATCGCTGTAATATCCAATGGCTTTTCCTTGAGTCCGCGCAGCATGACGGATAGACCGGTTCCGCCTCCGATGACAACGATACGAGGTCGATCATTTCCCCCGTAAACATAGGTCATATTTTCACCTCAACCCGATCCCGCTCAGCGTCTCGGTGATTGACTCGCACGATCTCCGTTTCACTATTCCCCATCACTTTACCCAAATATTCAGCGATAGCCACGGACCGATGCTTGCCGCCTGTACATCCTATACCGAGTACAACCTGGCTTTTGCCTTCCTTCTTATACTGTGGAATCAGAAAGTGAAGCATATCGAGCAGTTTGACCAGGAATTCCTGAGTTTCACCCCACTTCATCACATAGTCATACACTTCGGAATCCTGACCCGTATTGGGCCGCAATGCGTCCACATAGTGGGGATTAGGCAAAAATCTCACATCAAATATTAAATCGGCATCAATCGGTATCCCATATTTAAAGCCAAACGAAATCACATTAATCGAAATTCCGTCTTTTTCGGTATGGGTGAACCGGGATACGATCTTTTCCTTCAACTGGGCCGGCTTCAAACTGCTAGTGTCAATAGCTTGCGTCGCCATACCCTTCAGTTCCTCCAGCAGCTTGCGTTCCTGCAGAATTCCTTCCAGTGGCGCACCCGCAGGAGCCAAGGGATGCTTGCGGCGGCTTTCTTTGTAACGTTGGACAAGCACCGAATCGGTAGCATCCAGAAACACAATTTCGTACTTTAAGGCCTGATTTTCCCTTAAAAAACGCAGAGACTCCGACAAGGATGTGAAGAATTCCCGGCCGCGCAAATCAATGACCAGAGCAACCTTGCCAATCCGGCCCTTTGACTGCTCAATCAATTCTGCGAATTTGGGAATCAGAACCGGGGGCAGGTTATCTACACAGAAAAAACCGAGATCCTCCAGGCTCTGCACCGCAATCGTTTTGCCCGCTCCGGACATACCGGTAATGATGACCAGCTTGCCAAGGGAATGCAATTCTTCCATGCGAGTTTCCTCCTAATTCAAGAATGCAGGTTCAAGCCTGCAGCTCCGACTACACCAGCATCGTTTCCAAGGGTAGCTGGAACAATATCTACGCCTTCTCTGGCTGTTTCCTGCGTGTACTCATGATAATACTTACGTATCGCATCGAATAAAAATTCGCCAGCCTTGGATACGCCACCACCAATAATAAAACGTTGTGGATTTAATACAACAGAAACAGCTGCCATCGATTTACCTAAATACATCGCAGCGCGGTTCACAATCCGCAAAGACACCTCATCACCGGATTTGGCTGCATCCAGCACATCTTTGGCTGTCAACACTTCGACTAATGCCAGCGACGTATGCTCGCCACGTTCGACCGCTTCCTTACCCATACGGATAATTCCCGTAGCCGAAGAGACCGTCTCCAAACAACCGTACATGCCACAGCCGCATCGAATGGCCTCAACATCCGGTACTACCTTTATATGACCCAATTCGCCAGCCATTCCTTTAAAACCTTGATAAATTTTTCCGTTTATTATAATTCCGCCGCCAACACCCGTACCTAAAGTATAGCATACCACATTCGGGATACCTGCTCCCGCACCGCTCCATGCCTCGCCAAGTGCAGCTACGTTGGCGTCGTTGTCGATTTTCACCGTTTTGCCGAGCTTTTCTTCCAGGATCTTCTTCACAGGCACATTACGCCAGCCCAGGTTAGGAGACAGCTTGATGAAGCCTTCAGGAATATCCATAAATCCGGCAATACCCGCTCCGATTCCAGCTACTTGCTCCCAATCATGTGATGAATCCGCAACGAGCTTACGTACATATTGCGCAATATTTTCCAAAACTACGTCCGAACCGTGCTCCGTTCCAGTCGGTCCTTCATACGTATGCAGCAGCTTGCCTGACTCATCGCAAAGGCCTACCTTGATCGAGGTTCCTCCCAAGTCGACTCCAACATAAACGTTCTTTCCCATTACCAGGTCACCTCATAAGCTATGATTGCATAAATCTTCATACCAACTATAAGCCAAGCCTAACTACAGGTCAAGGCAAAGGAAATTAAAAAAAGACTAAAAAACGTGGGTCCTGAACGCCCACGTTTTGTAGAAATTATAGGGACTGGCTCCAATCGTGAACCATATGACCATCCAAAAACTTCTCACAATCAAGTGCTGCCATACAACCACTGCCGGCTGCTGTAATGGCTTGACGGTATTTGCTGTCCTGCACATCGCCACAGGCGAATACACCCTCAACATTGGTAAGGGACGTGCCAGGTTTTACGATAATATAGCCAGTTTCATCTGTAGTAATTTGCCCAGCAAGAAACCCAGTGTTCGGTCTATGTCCGATCGCAACAAAGATACCGTCGGTTTCGATCACTTCTTCTGCGCCGGTTTCGTTGTCCAGTACCTTTAAGCCCGTTACTCCACGATCACCAGAAATAACAGCTACCGGCGTTTTGTTAAGTCCCCAAGATACCTTGGCATTCTCACGAGCGCGATCCTGCATAATTTTGGAGGCACGCAGCTCGCTGCGGCGATGTACAAGCTTCACATCCGTGGCAAAACGTGTCAGGAAGTTGGCTTCCTCCATCGCGGAGTCACCGCCACCCACTACAATTATTTTCTTGCCGCGGAAGAAAAACCCATCACAGGTTGCACAGGTGCTGACACCGTGACCGATACTTTCCTTCTCATTCTCAATACCCAACAGTTTAGCAGAAGCTCCTGTCGAAATGATGATGCTTTCCGCTTCAATATCGCCCAGACCTTCAACCGAAAGCTTGAATGGGCGGTTCGACAAGTCGATTGAATTTACCCAACCCGTCTTGAACTCGGCTCCAAAGCGCTCCGCCTGCTTACGCATGTTGTCCATGAGTTCGGGTCCCATAATACCTTCAGGGAATCCCGGAAAGTTCTCAACCTCGGTTGTTGTTGTCAACTGGCCTCCTGGCTCCGGTCCTTCAATAACTAGAGGATTCAGGTTCGCACGAGCCAAATAAATGGCTGCAGTCAACCCCGCAGGACCTGTTCCGATTACGATTGTTCTGTACATGATGGTATCCTCCTTCATCTTTTGCTAACAGCATCATCAGCATATTGTTAAACCTAAAATCTTCTTAAACAAAATAAAATTTTATTTAGCTTTATTATCAAAGCTGGAAAACTTCGAAAAAATAGTTTCCATTTTCTCTCGCAGGCCGCAGGCATCATCAATGATCTTCACATTTTTACTGATGGTTGTGACCGATACCTCGTATCGATGCGACAGCTCTTGATACGAAATAGCGCGACGATGCATTTTGGCCGTTAAATATTCCAAGGCCGCTGCCCAGCCTTCAACCTTTGAAATTTTGGGCGTATGATCCGGTGAGACACGAGACAAGAATTCCACCCACAGCGTCTGCAAATCATACTGCTGTACCATATCATAGCGGCGATCCATTTGCTCCAGCGCCATATCCATAATTTGCTGCCATTTGGGTTCCCAGACGGGCAAATTCGGAGAAAACGGGGAAGCAGGGACGACCAACTTCCGACCTTCCAGCACGGCTTCAACGGGCTCCTGAATACCGATACTGCGAAGCACGAAGATAGCTACTTTTTTCAAATAATCGTCTTCTCCAGGCTCCTGTACGAACTCCAGCAAGGCTTCCTTCACTTCATTGTCGGCTATCAAGCCAAACGCCTGAATAACCTGAAGCTTCGTTTCCGTGTCTCCGTGACGCAGTGCCCAGAAGAATGAAGATCTGACCAAAGGGTCACGCTTTAAATGATCCGGCAAGCCTTCCGTCGACTTCTCCAAACCACGGAACTGCTCTTCGAACGGAAGATGATAATGATAGCTCACCGAAGGTTTTTCTTCTTCATGACGTGACTTTTCAAGCATACTCAAATAGAACTTCGGTATGTCCGATCCAGGATCAAACTTATCCGCTTGCCGCCATTGGCGCTCAGCCTCGCCATACCGCTTCGTATGATAGGCCGCAACAGCCGTATAATGAAATAAACAAGGGTCTAGTCCAGCCTCACCCGTCTTCAACAATCGTTTGAACAGCCGATACGCAGTCTCATGCTCACTTAAGATACCCATTGTAGTAGCTAGTTTAAACACATGATCCTGATGAAACGGATACGTCTTGCGCAGCACATCCAGCAGCTCGCCAAGCTTATCCAAATCACCGAAATGCTGGTAAAAAATAGCAAGGTTGCACAAAGCATGCAAATTGCCATGATCCAGCTCCAACACCTGGCGAATCATGTCAATCGACTTGTCGAAATAACCCATGTAATAATAAGCCAAAGCCAAATTGTTGCGCGCAGCCATAAAGTCGCTATGTTTTTCTACAATATTCTCCAATATACGGACCGCTTCCGTAAACTTGCCTTCTTCCAGCAAAGCCCGTGCGCGATCGTGCTCGAACATGCCCTCACGGCTTTTGATTCCGGTCAATTGGGTCGGACGATCCAGCTCATAGGTAAGCAGCTCGATCATCTCTTCGGATTCCTCCAGGAATTGTCCGGATTCATCGTGCTCCAAATAATGTATAATCGCTTTTTCAGCCGATTCATAATTTTCCATATTGGCAAAATTGTTAGCCATATAAAAATAGCATTCCGTCATAGTCGGATCGACTTGATCCAGCACCTGCTGCAAAATAACATTCGATTCCTCGTAATTCCCCATCTCCGAGAGAAGCCCCGCCAAGTTGCAATGATTAACCGGGTTCTCCGGTTCATATTCAGCGGCACGACGAAAATACTTCAATGCCTTATCGTAATGATATCGGTCCAAAGACTGAACGGCTCGTTCGAAAAAGAATGTTGCATCCATTTTTATCGGTATCACTTTGTTAGGTTGAGTTTGGGCAGCACGTTTTTTCTTCTCCACTCGGCAAGGCACCTCCGGTTCCGTCTGGAATACGCAAAGAAATCAGCGTTAATCTACAAAAATTATAGCATACTAGCGAACGAATACATACGGATTAAGTCAATTTTAAATACCGCCATATTTAAACAGCGAACTGATCGAACCGCCGTCTTTAATAATCCGGATCGCATTGGACAATAGTCCCGCTACAGACAGCACCTTAAAGCGCGACGAGTGGTCCTGCGGTATCGCAATCGAATCGGTTATAATGACTTCCCTGATATTCGGGTGGTCCAGACGCTGCAAAGCAGGTCCCGAGAATACAGGGTGGGTAGCACAGATGAATACATCGTTGGCGCCCCGCTCCTTCAAGCCCTCCACTACGTTAACAATCGTTTTGCCTGTATCAATCAAGTCCTCCATAATGATCGGAGTTTTACCTTCAACATCACCGACTACATGAGTAACCGTAGCTTCATTGTGCGCATAACGCTTTTTGAACATCATAGCAATGGGTGCCTCCAGTACATTAGCCAAATTCTCGGCTCTTGTCACACCACCGGCATCCGGAGATACTACGATCAAATCTTTAATATTTTGGTTCTTGATGTGACTGCTTAACAAGTCCAGCGCCGTTAAATGGTCGACCGGTATATTGAAAAATCCCTGAATAGCCGGAGCATGCAGATCGATCGTGATCACACGATGAGCTCCTGCGGAATTTAGTAAATCCGCTACCAACTTGGCCGTAATCGGTTCACGCGGGGCAGCCTTACGTTCCTGCCGGGAATAACCGTAGTAAGGAATGACCAGATTGATCGTTCTGGCCGACGCACGTTTGGCCGCGTCCATCATCACCAACAATTCCATGAAGTGCTCGTTGATCGGATGGGAAAACGTCTGCACCAGAAACACATCACAGTTACGAATGGTTTCCTCATAATGACAGTAGATTTCTCCGCATTTGAACCGGGACAGCTTGATTTTGCCAAGTGGAACATCCAATTCCTTACAGATACGTTCGGCAAGTAGAGGATTGGATGATCCTGAAAATATTTTCAATTGGTCGCTAAACATGGTAACCTCCATCAACGGATTGTTTACATTTACAAAGATAAAATAAAAATCAACAAAAACTGCATAACCCTATTATACATGAAACCCATTGATTAAGAAAAAGTCATTTAGGTGAAATTGTGAAAATATGCTTGACCATTTTATGGATTCAGCTTAATTTCCCCATAATAAACCAATTACATCCGAAGCATCGTCCGCTGTCTCTGACGAAAAGTCGCGAGTTCAGTAAATCCAATGTCTTGTAGCAAATCAACAGCTTGGTCCAAGTACTGGGTGAGTCGATCAGGCTGGTGGGCATCAGAGCCTATTGTCAGCGGAATTCCTTGCTGATAGCAGTATTCCAGCATGCGGCGGCTCGGGAACATTTCCTTGACCGGCATCCGCAGTCCGGATGCATTAAGTTCAATGGCCATTCCAGCAGCACGTACTGCATCCAATGCTTGATTCTCCAGATGCTCAACATTTTGCTCCGGTTTGAATCCAAAACGCTTGATCACATCAATATGACCGATATAATCATAGAAACCGGTGCGAACTGCTTTGCCTACCGCGTCATAATACTGTACATATACGTCATAGGGGTCACGGCCGTTCCATTTATCGAGCTGGCGATAATCGGAAATATCCCATTCGCCCAAAAAATGGACAGAACCAATCACGTAGTCCCACGGATACGCACGGATAATGCGCTCAATGTCTTGCTCATAACCTTCAATGTAATCGCCTTCGAGACCTACACGTATATCAATCTGGTCCTTATATTGCTTCTGCAACCGGAAAGCTTCCTCCACATAACGCGGCAATTCGTCCATCGCCATCGCCATTCCCGGCAAATAGGTAGCGGGGTCTACATGGAGCAAGGGCATGTGATCGGATAGCCCCAGTTGGGTCAGTCCGAGCTCAACGCCCTTTTGTACATATTCCTCTAGCTCTCCGGATGCATGTCCACAGCGGACGTGATGAGTATGGTAATCGATGAGCATCGGAATCTCTCCTGTTATTTTTTTGAATGATGGCGACGATCCAATTCCATCATGAGCTCATCGAGCGGAAGCTTCGCTTCACGCAGCAAAACCAGCAGATGGAAAATCAAATCACTCGCTTCATAGCGAATTTCGTCGTTATCGCGATTTTTGGCGGCAATAATAACCTCTGACGTTTCTTCGCCGACTTTTTTCAATATTTTGTCGATACCTTGTTCAAACAGGTAGGTCGTATAGGATCCAACTGGGCGTTCAGCATCACGTTTGGCGATAAGAGCTTCCAATGAGGCTAAAATAGCAAAGCGATCCTTATTAGCAGAAGCGTCCGCAGCACCTGCAGTTTGTCCCTTGATCGGTACATTGTTAAAGAAACAGCTGTAAGCGCCGGTATGACAAGCTGGACCTGTTTGATCTACCAATACAAGCAGGGTATCACCGTCACAATCGTATTTTAACGCCTTGACCTTCTGGATATGACCAGAGGTCGCACCTTTGTGCCACAGCTCATTACGTGAACGACTCCAAAACCACGTTTCTCCCGATTCCACAGTCAGCTTCAAAGATTCCTGATTCATATAAGCCATCATCAATACTTCTTTGCTTGCAGCATCCTGGACAATCGCCGGAACCAAGCCTTGTGCGTCCCATTTAATAGCTGCGTTTAATTGCTCCGCGGATAACGGAAGCTGAACGTTCTCTTGCGCTTGCTGCTTACTATTACTCATCTGACTTCCACTCCCCTATGCTTCAATTGTTGCTTAACCTCTTCAATCGTCAGCTCTTTATAATGAAAAATCGTTGCAGCCAATCCTGCATCCGCTTTACCCTCGGCAAATACATCATAAAAATGATCTTTTGTTCCCGCACCACCCGAAGCGATCACAGGGATCCCAACACTTTCAGACACGGCGCGCGTCAAGGGGAGATCGAAACCATCCTTTGTACCGTCCGCATCCATACTCGTCAGCAATAGCTCGCCCGCACCCAACTGCTCGACACGCTTGACCCATTCCAGCGCTCTAATGCCTGTACTGTTGCGTCCGCCGTGCGTGAATACTTCCCAGTCTTCCCACTCCTTGTTATAGCGGGCATCGACAGCCACAACGATACATTGTGAACCGAACCGTCTGGCCCCATCCGATACCAACTGCGGATTGCGGACAGCTGCTGTATTGATCCCGATCTTATCCGCGCCCGCGCGCAGCAATCGCTTCATATCGTCAACACTGGATATACCGCCGCCAACCGTAAAAGGAATCGTGATCTCGCCTGCCGTCTTTTTAACAACCTCGATCATGGTCGAACGTCCTTCTACAGAAGCTGATATATCGAGAAATACGAGCTCATCTGCACCTTCCTGATCGTAGATCGCCGCCAGCTCAACCGGATCTCCGGCATCACGCAGATTAACGAAATTAACGCCTTTAACAACGCGACCATCTTTTACATCCAGACAAGGAATAATACGTTTTGCAAGCATCATTGATCTCCTCCAATCTTTAACAATCAAGCTAACGTTACTACAACGATTTACAGCTTGCTTAGGCCAAGAAAGTTACTCAAAAGCTGCATACCGATACTGCCGCTTTTCTCCGGGTGAAACTGCATGCCATATACATTGCCGCGCCCCACAATAGCAGTAACCTGTTGATAATAGTCCGTTACTGCCAATAAATCCGATGCTTGCTCTGGCAGTGCATGAAAGGAATGAACGAAATATACATGGCCTTCTTCGATGCCTGCAAACAACGGACTCTTTTGCTGAAACTGAAGTCGATTCCAGCCCATATGCGGAATCTTGTAGCTGCCCTGGAACCGGACCACCTTGCCTGGCAGCAGGTTCAATCCCTCGTAAGAGCCATGCTCCTCACTGCTGGTGAACAGCAGCTGCATACCGAGGCAAATACCGAGCAGCGGCTTGCCGGACTGTGCATAACGCACAGCTACTGCATCGAGGCGAGACTCACGAAGATGCTCCATCGCATCACCAAAAGCGCCTACACCGGGTAGGATTGCACCGTCTGCGGCCATAATTTCATTCTCATCAGATGTCACCAACGCTTCATAACCCAACCGCTCGACAGCTTTGCTGACGCTGTGCAGATTACCCATTCCATAGTCGATGATTGCGATCATACTACAGGACCCCTTTCGTCGATGGCACGCCTTTCACGCGCGGGTCAATGCTCGTCGCTTCGTCCAGTGCACGCCCTAATGCCTTGAAAATAGCTTCGATCATATGATGCGTATTTTGACCGTAGTGCACGATCACATGCAGTGTAATCCGCGCTTCAAGAGCAAATTTCCACAAAAATTCTTGCACCAGCTCGGTTGTAAAGCTGCCTACCTGTGCAGACGGATATTCGGCACGATATTCAAAATGCGGACGGTTGCTGACATCGATCACGACCTGAGCAAGCGCCTCATCCATCGGAATAAATACACTGGCATACCGTTTAATACCTCTTTTGTCTCCTAAGGCTTCGCGTAGTGTAGCTCCAAGACAAATTCCGATATCCTCAACGGTGTGGTGGTCATCAATATCGATATCGCCATTTGCCGTTACCTTCAGGTCAAATTGTCCATGCTTCGTGAATAAATCCAGCATATGATTCAAGAATGGTACATCGGTTTCAAGCTGTGATGTCCCTGTTCCATCTACGTTAAAGGATAGTTGTATATTCGTCTCATTCGTTTTACGATCAATATTTGCCGAACGTACGGCCTGCTGTTGGTCAGCCAATGGAATTCCCTTCTTTCTCAAGTCTGATTTGGATGGCTCTGGCATGCGCTTCGAGCCCTTCATGCTGGGCCAAACTGATAATTTTTGCACCATCACGCAGCAGTGCTTCCTTACTATAATAGATAACACTCGATTTTTTCATAAAATCGTCGATGTTGAGCGGCGAGGAGAACCTTGCGGTGCCATTGGTTGGCAGCACATGATTCGGACCGGCAAAATAGTCGCCTACCGGCTCTGAGCTATATGGACCGAGGAAAATCGCGCCTGCGTTTTCAATTTTGCTCAAATACTGGAATGGATCAGCTGTAATGATTTCGAGATGCTCGGGCGCAAGCTCGTTAACGGCTTTTACGCCTTCTTCTAGGGTTGCAACAGTCAGAATGGCGCCATTATCGCGAATCGACTGAGCAGCTATGTCACGCTTCGGCAAGGTGTCCAGTTGTCGCGCCACCTCTGCCTGCACGGCCTCAGCGAGTGCTTGCGAAGGCGTAACCAGTATGGCAGACGCCATCTCATCATGCTCAGCCTGAGACAACAAATCTGCCGCTACATAAGAGGCATCGGCCGTATCGTCGGCTAACACGACAATTTCACTTGGTCCGGCGATACTATCGATATCCACAACACCGAACACGTAACGTTTGGCCAGAGCAACGTAAATATTACCGGGACCAACGATTTTATCAACTGCTGGAATCGTGTCCGTTCCGTATGCCAGAGCCGCTACCGCTTGTGCACCACCGACACGGTAAATTTCGCTGACACCAGCTTCTGCAGCCGCCACGAGGATATGAGGATCAATACCGTCAACCCCGGCTGTTGCAGGAGGGGTGACCATTACAATTTCTGGAACGCCTGCTACCGTGGCAGGTATCGCATTCATCAGCACCGATGATGGATAGGCTGCTTTCCCTCCTGGTACGTATAGGCCAACACGCCGCAGCGGTCGGACAACCTGCCCCAGAATGCTGCCATCCGGCTGCAAATCCATCCAGGAAGTACGCTTCTGCTTCTCATGAAAGCTGCGGATCCGAACCGCGGCCTCACGCAGCGCTGTGAGAAAGCTCTCATCGACTGACGCATAGGCAGCTTCAATTTCCTCCTTGCTGACTCGCAGCTCCTGTACACTCACCCCATCGAACTGCTGTGAGAAACGACGCAGCGCTGTATCACCCTCGCTTCGCACAGCCTCGATAATAAGCTTAACCCGATCATTTTGCTCCTCTGAGCCATATTCAAGCTCGCGTCGCAGCGAAAATTCGCTTGCCGGCACAATTTTCATGGCTGACTCCCCTTTCTTTCTTATCACATCATGATTCTGTAAACTTTTCCGTAATATTAGCGTACAGACGCAAGCATCTGCTGCAGCTTGTCACAAAGCGCTTGAATGGTTACATTTTTCATCCGGTAGCTGACACGATTGGCAATCAAACGGGTCGTAATCGCAAAAATCTCTTCCTGCTCCACGAGTCCATTATCCCTCAGTGTTTGCCCGGTCTCAACCATATCCACAATACGATCTGCAAGACCGATTAAAGGAGCCAGCTCAATGGAACCGTTCAGCTTAATGACCTCTACCTGCTGACCACGCTCACGAAAAAATTGGGAAGCCACATTGGGATATTTCGTCGCTACTCTTGGGTTCAATACCGGTTGCCAATCGGGCAAGCCAATAACGGACATCCGGCAACGTGCGATACCCAAATCCAGTAGCTCATACACATCACGGTCTTCTTCCATTAATACATCCTTGCCCACAACCCCGATATCAGCCACGCCATACTCCACATAAGTGGGTACATCGACCGGTTTAGCCATAATGAATTCCATATTAGCCTCAGGCACTGGAATGATCAGCTTTCGTGAATCATCCATATCCTCAGGAATCAACAGACCCGCCTCGCGAAATAACCGGGAAGCCTGTTTATAGATACGCCCTTTGGGCATCGCCACTTTCAATACATCCTGCATAGTCCCGCTCCTTTATTCAAACTCTATAACATCCCCATAAGAAACGCCGTTCACTACAAACGTATCGTCATCCAGCCGAACAGCTGCCAATTGTCCATCTTCTTCAGAAAGCAGTCTGGTCTCAACCTTCGTGCCTTCCCGCGCACGCAGCTCCTTGGCTGTCCGAAAGGCAGCTTCTCGCCCACTAGCTTTATAAGCTATCAATACACGGAAGCTGGATTCGCTAGGCTGCTTGCTGACCACTTCCAAAATCCGGTTTGTTTTAAGCGCAAATCCCGTAGCTGGAGCTGGTCGTCCGAATTGCGTAAGCAAATTATCATACCGACCGCCGCTGCACACCGGAAAACCTAAATCAGCTGCATATCCCTCAAACGTCATACCCGTATAATAGGAAAAGTCTCCGATCATCGTTAAATCAATCAACACATGCTCACTGACACCGTAAGCCTTTAACACATCCCATACCTGACACAAATGTGCTATCGATTGCTGAGCTACCGGATCCTTTGTAACCTGTCGAGCCTGGGCACAGATTTCCTCGCCGCCACGCAATCTCAGAATACCTTCCAGCTCTGCTTGCAGCGCTTCGCTTAAACCAAGTGCCTTGATATGTTCCCGATAGCCTACATAATCACGATTCAATAAACATTCCTTCAGACTCTGCTGCTCATCCTTACGCTCCTGAAGTGTTTCATTAAAGAGCCCTGTCAGGAAACCTACGTGGCCAAGCGCAATCTTGAAATTCTTGACCCCGGCCGCTTGCAGACTCGCTATCGCCAAGGCAATCACTTCCGCATCGGATTCTGAGGATGCATCCCCTACAAGCTCAACACCAGTTTGGAAAAACTCTGCATCCCGTCCCGCTTCCGCTTCAATCGCACGAAATATATTCGCATGATACGAAAGTCGTATTGGAAAAGCTTGCTGCTTCAACAGGGAGGATACGACGCGTGCAATCGGTGCTGTCATATCGGAACGCATCACAAGCGTCGTCCCCTTGCGGTCCAATAATTTAAACAGCTTCCGATCCTCCGTAGAGCTAGCTACCCCCACCGTATCATAAAACTCTAATGTTGGCGTAATAATCTCCGAATATCCCCAACGCTCCATACAGTTCAATACATTCGTTTCAATGGTCCGCAATTTAGCTACTGCCTCCGGAAGATAATCCTTGACTCCGGTCGGCTTTTCAAATACCTTTGGTTTGGACACCGATCTTCACCCACCTATATCCTGCTTAATTATTTTTCCGTTTACTTTAGTGCGATAGTGTGCTACCATACTACCAAGTTAAAGAATATAATCGTTAGTGTACCATCGAAAGTGTCTAACGTCAATACAGAATTGACCGTACATGTACGGCAAATTGTATTCAGGTGGAGCTTATGAAATAATTCCCAATTGGGAATCCTATATATACGTAAAGCACCTATTATACTGGCATATCGTACATATCCATATCTCCTAACATGTTTGAAATATTACCTGATTGAGTAATGATTAATAAGGAAAAGTCTCGTTATAATCTATTTGTGGAGGCAAGAACATGCAGCTACCTGAAATCAGGCCGGATCGGTTCAAAAGGTTGTTTTTAAATAATAAGTTTGTTTTATTTTTGCTAACCCTGCTGTTGATCGGTCTTAACATCTTTGTCCTGAACAAAATTCCTTTTGTATTTAAACCGTTCATTGTGCTTGTCAAAACTGTCCTGCTGCCGCTGATTTTGACAGGAGTCGTATATTATTTATTAAATCCGATTGTCGATCTGCTCGAACGTAGAAATATGAAGCGAATTTATTCGATTATCTCACTTTACATCTTGATTCTTGCCGTCATTACGCTTTTGATTCTTGCTGTTATCCCCGTCATTCATACGCAAATTATGGAGCTCGTTCATAATTTTCCAGCTTACAGCGAGCAGGTTCAGCTTAATTTTGAATCGTGGATAGGGAACGACATCTTCAATCAAATTCAGCAAACGACCGGCTTCAATCCAAGCGATTGGACCCAAACCATAACCCAGCGACTGAGCTCTTTTGTTAGTCTCGCTGGAGCCAGCATCGGAAGTTTTATTGGTTTTATTACCGAAACCTTGCTCGCGATTGCTGTCGTTCCTTTTATTTTGTTCTACTTGCTTAAAGAAGGTAAACGATTACCCGATTACATACTAAGCTTCCTTCCTAATTCGTTTCGTAATCAGACCTTCGAGGTCATGTCCGAAATGAACCATCAAATCAGTACCTATATTCGTGGCCAGATTATTGTCAGCTTTTGCATCGGATTTCTGCTCTATATCGGCTATTTGATTATCGGTCTGAAATATTCTCTGATTCTTGCCATTATCGCTGCTTTTACCAGTGTTGTTCCTTATTTGGGGCCCGCCATTGCGATTACACCGGCTCTCATCGTTGCAGCTGTCACCTCTCCCGTCATGCTGCTCAAAATGATTGTTATCTGGACCATCGTGCAGTTAATAGAGGGTAAATTTATTTCGCCGCAAATTATGGGCAAAACTTTGAAAATCCATCCGATTACGATCATTTTTGTCATTTTGACGGCAGGTAACCTGTTCGGACTCGTGGGAATTATTCTTGCTGTTCCTGGCTACGCTGTGCTTAAGGTCATCGCTTCCCATCTGTTCGACTGGTTTAAAAGACGATCAGGGCTTTATCGAACTTTTGAATAAATTGTTTGCTGTAAATATATAGGTTTACTAGAATACATAACAAAGAGCAGTACCCAGCTATTTAGGCTGGACACTGCTTTTTTTATTATTCCTGGAGATCAGCAAGATTTACTCTTACATCTTGACGTATCACCTGCAGCGGATTACCAGCCACAAAGCTGTAAGGTGCCACATTTTTATGCACGACAGAACCTGCGCCTATCACCGCATGGTCTCCAATCGTCACACCTGGAAGAATGGTTGTATTAGCCCCGATCATCACATGAGAGCCAATACGCACCGTTCCTATGCGGTATTCTTTAATTAAATATTCATGAGTGAGAATTGTCGAATTATAGCCTATGATCGTATTGTCCCCGACCTCAATACGCTCTGGAAAAAACACATCGACCATGACCATTAAAGCAAAGGAAGTTTGATGTCCTACCCTCATCCCCAGCATATGACGATAAATCCAACGCTTCATAGGAAGTGACGGCGTATATCTCGAAATTTGAATGCATACAAAATTACGAACCGCCTTCCAGCGGCTAACTGTCCGATACATTTGCCATAGCGAATTGGGTCCATCTACCGGAAACTTATCCGTTTGTCTCAAGCGATTTCTCCTCGACTCCTGTGATCTTAAGCAATTCCTTGATGTCCTGTATGATATACGTAGGGCTGTACTGCTGCAAATACGGAATTCCTTTGAGTGACCAGGCAACAGCTACTGCAGGAATACCTGCATTATGGGCTGCCTCTATATCGTAATGACTATCTCCGACCATGACAGAACCCTCTGCGTCAGAGTCCAGCTCCTTCAAAGCTTTGCGTATACCTTCCGGATCAGGCTTTGGCCATTTGACATCCTCAACCGTAACGATTGTATCAAAATAATCATATAACCCGCACAACCTTAAACCCATTTCTGAAGTAATTCTAACCTTGCTTGTGACAATTCCCATTTTGATGCCTGCCACATGCAGCTTACCCAGCGTTTCACGAACACCCGTAAACTCTGTCACCAGCTCATCATGCTTTTCAATGTTAAACGTCCGGTACTTATGCACCAGATCACCTACACTGTCTCTACCTGAAAAAAACTTCATTTGTTCGATTAACGGTCGACCCATGTTAGGAATAATATGCTCCCTGGTTACCGGCTGTTCGGTAATACCTTCAAATGTATGCAAAAACGACTGTATAATCAGCTCGTTCGTATCGATAATTGTTCCATCAAGGTCAAATAATACGGTATGAATCATGTGTCTGAATTGTCCTCCCTAATTTTCATTACCCTCCCAAACCCTCCCTATAGGGAGGGCCCCAAAGGGCTCTGCCCTCTGGACTCCCTTGGAGCGTATGCAGACTTTATGTGTTCTCGGGACGCTGCCGTCCCTACGGGACACGCTTGACTTGGGTGGGGCTATATCGTTTGCTGACTGACGTGTATTCGGGACGCTTTCGTCCTTCGGACACGCTGGACTTTGGGTGATGCTGCTTTCTCACTGCCATGTTCATTAGACGCATCGTCCCTGCGGGACACGCTCTAGCTGGGCCACTTATTTTATTCAGAAGGTTTGTTTGGCTTATTTTCTTCCTTCTCAAGTTGAACGCTCTGAACTTCCGCAGATTCTTTATTTTTATCAGAAACATGTTCAGCATGCTCGGCCACAATTTGATCTGCCGAAGGTGGGGTAACTACCGGAATACCTGTTAGAACAGGTACCGTAGATTGTTCTGACGGGTCAGATGACGCTTCCTCCACATATCCAATAGGTCGGATAGGATCGGAATAACGTTCCACTGATGCACCGCTTTTTCTACGGTACATCATAAATACCACGGCGAATATGATGATCAATATCGCAAGCAGCTGTGAAATCCGGACATTGCCGCCATAGGTCATAAAGCCCGATTCAAAGCCTAACGCTCGCATAGGCGCCCATAAACCGTTCATCAGGGAAGCCAGCCAAGCAGGTCCAGTGAAATCCAGACTATCTGTTCTTAAGCCCTCCACGAAAAACCGGACAATCGAATACCCAATGAAATAACTTAAAAACAGCTCTCCCGCGCGTAAAAACGGCCGTCTGCGCAGCACTAGCAAAAGCAATAAAACAATAAAATTAAATACCGATTCATATAAAAAGGTCGGATGATAATATTGGCCATTGATCAGCATCTGATTCACAATAAAATCCGGCAAATGCAGTGAGTTTCTTAAAAACGCCTCACTTACAGGCCCTCCATGGGCCTCCTGATTAATAAAATTCCCCCAGCGCCCGATAGCCTGACCGATAATCAAACCCGGTGCACACACATCAGCAATACGCCAAAAGCTGTAGCCCTTGCGACGCGTATAAATCACTGCACAGATAACGGCTCCGATCAGTGCGCCATAGATAGCGATCCCGCCATGCCAGACCATAAATACCTCGGATAAATTATCCCTGTAATCCTCCCACTTGAAAGCGACATAATAAATACGCGCGCCAATAATAGCCGAAGGGACTCCAAGCAGCACCAAATCCATATAGAAATCTGGATTCATCCCAAAACGCTTACCTTCTCGAATAGCCAATAATAAGCCCATTAAGGCCGCCGTTCCCAAAATAATACCGTACCAATGCACCTGTAGTGCCCCGATTCCGAATGCAATCGGATTCATTGCCAACCACATGTTGTTCTCCCTTCTGAATGCCGAAGCCTTCTCTTATTCCATATCATCCATATCCTCGGCTAATGTTTCCGTAAGCTTGTTTGTAAACTGCAGCGCAGCATTATAACCCATCCGCTTTAACCGATAGTTCATGGCTGCTACCTCGATAATAACCGCCAGATTTCGTCCTGGGCGAACCGGAATCGTGACCAATGGAATATCCGTTTCTATAATACGTGTTGTCTCTTCATCCAAACCTAACCGATCATACTGCTTGTCCTGCTGCCACGTTTCCAGCTTAATCACGACTGAAATTTTCTTCAAATTGCGAATCGCACCAGCACCGAATAAAGTCATCATATTAATGATACCCACACCACGGATTTCTAACAAATGACGGATCAGCTCCGGCGCATTACCCACCAGCACATGATCAGCCGTTTGACGAATTTCAACTGCATCATCCGCAATCAACCGATGTCCACGTTTTACCAGCTCCAGCGCAGTCTCGCTTTTACCTATACCACTGGAACCGGATATCAAAATCCCAATCCCGTATACATCAACTAGAACGCCATGAATCGTTGTGGATGGCGCAAGCTTGTTTTCCAAAAAACCTGTAATTCGGCTTGCCAAAATCGTAGTGGACTGAGGTGTACGCAGCACCGGAATCTGTTTATCATTTGCAGCGGCCAACAGTTCAATCGGCACATCCAAACCACGGCTAATTAAAATACATGGTGTCTCCTCTGGCGCGCACAGACGTGTCATCCGATCCATTCGTTCCTCGGAGGACAGACCGTGAAAGAAGGTCAGCTCGGTCTTTCCTAGAATTTGCACACGTTCCATAGGATGGAACTCATAATAGCCTGCCATCTCTAATCCAGGGCGGTACAAATCTGCTACGGTTATCGGTCTTTTCAGTCCTCCCTCACCGCAAATGACTTCCAAATGAAATTCCGCCACAAGATCGGACACTTTTACTTTTTTAGGCATCTCTCTTCCGTCTCCTTCATTTTCCCGATAATTCCATCGTATATAAAATACCGTCATAAATCAACTCATGCAGAGAATTCCAGCTCAATTTCCATCAAATTTCAATAAAAAAAGACCAGTCGCTAAGACTGGCCTTCCTCGTTATAGGCAAATTATGATGTGAAAATGGATAATGTCGATTCTTTATCGAAGAAATGAACTTTATTCATGTCTACAGCTAATTTTACATTTGTATTTTCTTTGAAGCCTGCACGGCCGTCAACACGAGCAACGACGCTGTTTTTGCCAATACCAGTCAAGTAAAGGAACATTTCATGACCCAAGTTCTCAGCAACTTCGATGTGTGCATTAACAACGGAGTTAGGGGAAGCTTCCAGGAATACTGGCTCTTCGTGAAGATCCTCAGGACGGATACCCATAACTACTTCTTTACCCAAGTAACCTTTTTCACGTAAGAATTTCGCTTTACCTTCTGGCACTTCTACGTTCACGCCATCAGCTTTGAAGTATACGCTGTTGTTAGCATCTGTAAAGTTTCCAGTAATGAAGTTCATCGAAGGCGATCCGATAAAGCTCGCAACGAACATATTTTTCGGGAAGTTGTAGATTTCTTCTGGTGTATCGGCTTGTTGAATAATTCCTTTTTCCATAACAACAATACGATCGCCCATTGTCATAGCTTCGGTTTGGTCATGCGTTACATAGATAGTTGTAACTTCCAAACGTTTGGACAATTTACTGATCTCAGCACGCATCTGTACGCGAAGTTTGGCATCCAAGTTGGAAAGTGGCTCATCCATTAAGAAAACTTGTGGCTCACGTACAATCGCACGACCCAAGGCAACACGTTGACGTTGACCCCCGGAAAGAGCTTTTGGTTTACGATCAAGCAAATGTGTAATATCTAGAATTTTGGCTGCATCACGAACGCGAGCGTCGATATCAGCTTTTTTGAATTTACGAAGTTTAAGTCCGAACGCCATATTTTGATAAACACTCATATGAGGATACAAGGCATAGGATTGGAAAACCATCGCGATATCGCGGTCCTTAGGTGCCACGTCGTTAACCAAACGGTCGCCGATGTAAAGTTCACCCTCAGTGATTTCTTCCAAACCTGCAATCATACGAAGAGTTGTGGACTTACCGCAACCGGAAGCGCCTACAAGAACGACAAACTCTTTATCTTTGACTTCAAGGTGGAAATCTTTAACTGTTGCTTCTTCTGCACCCGCGTATTTTTTTACGATATGGTTTAAGCGTACACCTGCCATGGTTCAATTCCCCCTACATATTTATGATCAATTTATATCCTTATCTTACCCTACCAATCCGTTTGTGACTATGCACAATCCTCACAAAAAAATCACTTTCTTTTCGTTACTTTGTACAATAGCAGAGCAATCTTGACCAATACCGCATCATTAAATGTACGAACATCCAAACCTGTCTCTTGTTTGAACTTGTCCAGTCGGTACAAAAGCGTATTTCTGTGAATATAGAGCTTCTTGGCAGTTTCGCTCACATTGCAATCAATTCGGAAAAAATGCTCCAGTGTCGTCATCGTCTCTGAATCCAGGGCAACGTCAAGCCGCTTCAATACACGTTCCAGGAAGCTCGTCTTATCTGCCTCAGGGATCTGATGAATGAGCTTTTCCAGCTGCAAGGACCATGGCAAATGCATATTGCTTCCTACATGGTAGGTACGACCTAGCATAATGGTCTCACGCAGCTGCAGAACACTTGCATACAGCGACTTAGCCGGCAAAATAGGATAGTGAATAGCCAGATGACATTCTCCGATCCATTCATTCTCCAGCATGGCGTGCAAGCCAAATCCGATCGCCGCAAGCGTATCCTCCAGACTCTCTTCATCCCCATTATCACGCTCATCAGCCGCATCGATCGATAGCATTTTCTCGGAGCCAAGAATCAACCATTCCTTATCCATCAACGGAATCAAAATCATCTCCGTATCAAAAAACGACTCCAGCAGCTTTTTCAGCTCCTGATAACTGACTCGTTGTGATTGTGAATAATCGCCATAGAGCAACAAAGGAATTTTGGTGGAATACAAGGAAAGCTGCGATACCAGGGTGTCAGGCATTTCTGCATGAACAAGCCCAAGCTCCTGCTGCTGTTTGAACCAGTCTTTTACCATGGCTGCCTTACGCTCTTCCTCACTGGTCGATGAGGTGTTTTTCTTCTCCTGTAAGCGCCGTGTTTCGAGCATGAGCTCTACGAGCTGCCGTTCTGCCAATGTCACACCTTGTGCCGATACCAATAAAACAAGCGCATCCTGAGCGTCCTTGTGAACAAAAAAGACCAGTTGATCCTCTTCAACAATGCTTTTCGTTGGAGTTCCCTTGTCCTTATCTTCGGAATCAACCCGATTCAGCCAATACTCCCAAGTCCATTTGGATAAACGTACAGACCCTTTGAAAATCTGCTCCAGCTGCTGCCTTAATGGCTCCCAGTCCATACTTGAGCCCCCAACCTATTTTAGTTTAACAAAGTTAGATAAATAATGTTGTTCTGGTCTACAGAGCTTGTGATCCTATCTTTATCATAGCAAAATAGCAATAAACAACCAAGTATCAAACAAACAAAATCACCCTGCGCAGCTTGCACAAGGTGATGTCTCCGATTCACAGCCTATTTAATCAATCACCCTACGAGCCGTTACATAATGATCTTTCCACCAGCCGCTGTCGATCGTACTGTATTTAACCCCGCCTTCTCCATAAGTATGTACCATCATGCCATCACCGATATACATGCCAACATGACCAATCTTGCCATTGGAATCCTTTGTTGTGAAAAATACAAGGTCGCCCGTATCCAAATTACTTTTGCTGATGAATTTACCTTCCAGTGCCTGATCCCGAGAAACGCGCGGCAGTGAGATATCATACTTGGCAAAAATCCATTTCATAAAAGAGGAGCAATCAAATGTCTGGGTTTGTCCATATTTGGCACCAAAAACGTAAGGAGTCCCCAGATACTTTTGGGCTTCAAGCACCAGCTTGGCTCGTACCTGATCGTTGGCCGACAGAATTCGGCGTGCTCCAATAAATTCGCTGCGAAACGTATTAACAGAGTAAGTGACCACTTCGTCCTTGGATTTTGATGCCATTACGAGCTTATCGTTACCGATATAAATCCCCGATGAGCTTGGTGTATTATCTTTCCCGAAAAATAAAACATCCCCTTCAATCACACTCGATAACGATTTAATCAGCAGTTTATTCATATTAAATTGGTCGTTCAAAGTTCTCGGCATCTTATAATCAAGCATCTTATATACGTAATAGTTCAGTCCCGATGCATCAAAGCCTTTAGCTATCGTTTCCTGACCTGCTGCATAATCTTTACCAACCAGCTTTTTACTCAATGACACCGCATCCATATCATCATAGGCAGCATAAGCTGATCCTGCCATAACCCCACTCAAAGTCACTGCCATAACAACGGTGATACCTGCAGCTCGTAACATACTGCCTTTCGTCATCATTAATTCCCTCCAATTTCACATATGTTATCCATATTTGGGCGATTTCTATTCCCGTAGCAACACATTACCATGGAAAATATGTGAGATTCATTGAGCAAAATGTACCTCAACTCTGAAAAGGTTGGGGCCCGGTCCACAATCAGGAAGGTTCGCTTGCATCAACAACTACAAATCATACACTTTTTAAATGCTGATGACTAAACCGAAGGGATCTTCATAGAATAAAGCCTCTCATTTTACAATTTCTCAAAAAGTATGCTACAGTTTAATTAAATGCTTTATAACAAAATAGGTTTAAGCACAAGAACTACGACTTCATTTAAAAATCAAGGAGCTGCTTCCTATGGCCATAGTCGAAATCACCATAATCCCGGTCGGTACCTCATCCACCAGCCTGAGCGCTTACGTCGCCAATATGCAGGTCGTGCTCGCCCAGATGAAAGAGCCCATCAGCTATCAAATGACGCCAATGAGCACAATTATTGAGGGTGATCTCGATGATTTATTCAAGGTCATACGCCGCTTGCATGAACTTCCCTTTCAAAAGGGAGCAGAGCGTGTTTCCACTTCCATTAAGATTGACGATCGTCGCGATCAACCGAGCTCCATGCGGCAAAAAATGAAATCTGTTGAATCTAAGTTGATTCCGTGAATCGATTTAATGAATTCCAAATATCCAATAAAGTTTGCTAGTTCAAAAATATGCGAAAAAAAGAGACCTTCGCAGGTCTCTTTACTTTCTGTATGGATGAGACATGTAGGATTCGAACCTACGACACCCTGATTAAAAGTCAGGTGCTCTACCAACTGAGCTAATGTCTCAAATCATGGTGGAGGATGATGGATTCGAACCACCGAACTCAGAGAGAGCAGATTTACAGTCTGCCGTGTTTAGCCACTTCACTAATCCTCCATAATGGATGATGCTGCTTGTGCCGTCGAGAGGACTTGAACCCCCAACCTACTGATTACAAGTCAGTTGCTCTACCAATTGAGCTACAACGGCAAGTTTGAATGATGTCCTTCAACAAGTATGTGAAGTAATCAACATTATTATTCTTCATAACAGTAAATGGTGGAGGCTGACGGGATCGAACCGCCGACCCTCTGCTTGTAAGGCAGATGCTCTCCCAGCTGAGCTAAGCCTCCATAAGTTAACCAAATCAAGACGAATCATAACATATTTCATTATGTAAAATCAATAATAAAATAAGTGGTAGCGGCGAAGGGAATCGAACCCCCGACCTCACGGGTATGAACCGTACGCTCTAGCCAGCTGAGCTACACCGCCACA
>NZ_MRTH01000080.1 GCF_001956045.1 Paenibacillus sp. FSL H7-0331
ATGAATCCACGTTTTAAAGAGTACTTAGCAATCAGTTGTTAGACAGTCTGACGTACCGTTCGGTATACGGCGGTTCATGAAATACGCCGTAATGAGTTATATCTGTCCATGATACTCTTCAGTCCATTCGATTTCCAGTCTTGGTTGTCTACGGAACGATGAAGACTTGGACAATGGTTTAAACTATGCAATTGTTCTTTAGTTCCTCCATTGGATAATAAATAGACTAACTATTCAAATATGTATCAATTATTTTAAACAGTGGATACTGGTTGTTGCTACTATATGTGCTGAACGAAAAACAGTACCCAATTGGAATGCTGTAAATGAAATGGTTGAAAAAAGCATACCGGAAATGGCTATGTATTCCTTGAACAAATTAAAATTTTTGTCCAACGACACAATTACTTTAGTGAAAAAGCTTGATAAATCAGGCTTTTATTTTATTATGTAGGAACATTTGTTTCGTGGCAAACGCACAAAAGTTCCTACAATGTCGTTAAACGACACAAAAGCTCCTACATTCTGATTGAGTCACTAAAGACATGATAAAAACTCGCAGCCTACATTTACCATATGTAAGACGACTAACCAATCTTTGTATTTAAGACATTTTTTTATATGTCGAAATAGTAGAAGAAATGGCTATGGAAAATTTGCTTTTATGAAGTTGCTTGAAACATTGGGCACGAAAAATGTAGATATCGAAGTAAATGAAATGGAATAATATGGGATATTCATTTTGGAGATCACTTGGATTTAATTCCGATTCCCATATATCGATTTAGCAGTAGAGCAAAAGCATATTTGCTGCCCTTCTTCGCCTCGGAACACAGACCTGGATTTTCAATGGGTTCCAGGAAACTATGCGGAAAAGCTGAGTGTCACGATTGCTTCAGGCGAACTACCTAAAGCGGTATTTAGCAAATATAATCCTGCCATTGCAGCAACGATGAAAGACGGAGTATTTTGGGAAATTGGTCCTTAATTGAAAGATATACTAATATGTCGAAGCTTAACCCCAACTTTTTAATAACATCTTTAAATTGATCAAAAGATGTCCTGTCCATGAAACTATTTTATTCGATAGTTGTCCTAATTGCCTTAACTATGGATCAAAGGGACAACCAGCGGTGGTTATTTTTACATAATTATGCGTCAACCGATTTATTTCAAACGGTTCCACTTATATTTTCCAAGCGCTTTTATGGCATCAGAATGAATACCAAGGCTGAATATTATAGAACTGTGTCTTATCAAGATGAGATTTATCATCAAAACAGAGTCTGTTTTTTGACACTCGACCGTTTTTAAGAAAAAAGCTCAAACAACATCGGCAATGTATACGGGTACTACAAGAGCTAAGGAAAGCGGAGGGAGAAGAGGAGTTCCCGCAGATTTGATATAAGTCCTGTATGCCCAAGTAATTTTGCGATTGTCACAAGATTGATTCAACGTGTACTTGAAAGTTATAGAAGAGAATTATTTAATCAAACTAATATAAAAGAAGTTGACAATAAGATTGCTACTCCGTTGGATAATCAATAGACTGACTATTCAAATATGTATCAATTATTTTAAACAATGGCGTCGGCTGACTTCTCAAAGCAAGCTTTACTCCAAGTTTCGGACTTTTATTCCTACTCCGCGTGTGAGACCTCCCCGGGTAAGAGCAATAATTTTCCCCTCATCTATCTGCCACATCTACATGATGAGGTTCGGTCAGTATGGGACTTTTCTTTGGCAAGCTCGTCCGTCTCATCATGCCTTCTATGTGATTTCTGTTCGTCAGACCGAGGGTGTGCCTCCGGTTTCCTTCAGATTCGGCCTCGCGACCGACTCCCTTGCCTTTCAGTTCCTACTGCCAAGCCTGTAGCGGAACTTTCACCGACTAGTTATCGCCCATGCCGAGCGCACCATCAGAACAGCCCCCAACTTGATCTCAATTGGGGGCTGTTCGCTCTATAATAACACTACTTTCCATTACACCGCCTCCTTCCAATTTGAAGGTGATGAATGTACAGTTATAGCTTGCTAGGAAAGCGACAGGCTCCTGAAACAAACTAGTAACGGATGTGCCAAAAGTTAATTTAAGGACTTGATAATTAAGTGGAGAACCATGAATAGAACTGCTGAATGAGAATAAGAACTATACAACAAATGAGAGTTAACGTACGATGTGCTTAGTTCTTCATAGTGGTGCTGCATCTGCTGCTTTTGGATCAATCTATTAAAGAGAGGTGAAGGGGTTTGCAACAAAATGCTTTAGGGGATAAGCATTCAACACAATTCCATTCTGTTAAAAAGGGGAAGGTAAATACGGTGCTGAACCGTCTTAGACGAGACAAATATTTATACCTGCTCGCCGTGCCTGGAATATTGTATTTTTTGATTTTTAAATATATTCCCATTGGTGGAGTCATAATTGCTTTTCAGGAGTATTCGCCGTTTAAAGGAATCCTGCATAGTAAGTGGGTGGGCTTCGAAAACTTCGAGAGGTTTTTCCGTAGCAGTGAATTCATGAAATTATTAAGGAATACAATGGTCATTAGTATTTTAAATTTAGTTTTTTTCTTCCCTGCACCCATCATTCTTTCTTTGCTTCTCAATGAAGCAAGAAACAGCAAGTTCAAAAAAACGATCCAAAGCATCGTATATCTACCACATTTCTTTTCCTGGGTGATCGTTGCGGGGATCACGTTCCTGCTGTTTTCCCAATCCGGAGGTATTGTAAATGGTGTAATCCACATGATGGGTTACTCTAAGATAGACTTCTTAACGAATGAAAATTACTTCTGGGTGATGCTGACCCTGCAGTCCATTTGGAAGGAAGCAGGCTGGGGCACCGTCATTTTTTTGGCAGCCATAGCCGGGGTCGATCCTGCTCTATATGAAGCGGCTAAGATGGATGGGGCTAACCGACTCCAGCAGATGAAACATATCACGATGCCTGCCATACAAAATGTAGTTATTACATTATTAATTCTAAGAATGGGCCATGTTCTGGATGTAGGCTTTGAGCAGGTATATCTCATGATGAACAGTGCAGTGACGGATGTTGCCGATGTATTCGAAACCTACGTTTATAGGATGGGTATACAAAATGGACAGTTTAGCTTCACTACGGCGGTTGGGCTGTTTAAGTCGGTTGTAGGGCTTATATTGGTAATCGCAACTAACAAATTGGCTAAGGCATACGGCAAGGAAGGCCTATATTGAGGGGGTGGAGACATTGAACAATAAATGGAACATTAGATTAGCTGATACAGCCGTCGTATCCATACTTATTATAGCTGGAGTGGCCACGATCCTGCCATTCCTTTACATTCTGGTTATATCCTTTACCGACCCCTCTGAATATATCCGGACTGCGGGTCTCATCCTCATCCCGGAGAAATGGTCGCTAATTAATTATCAATATCTATTGTCAACCAATACGTTTATTAGAGCGATGGGAAATAGCGCCTTTTTAGCTACAGTCGGCACTGTATTGAGTCTTGCTGTAACCTCAAGCTTTGCTTATGCCATATCGAGGAAAAGACTGATGGGAAGAAAAGTCATGTTAATGCTTATTGTGATCGCGATGCTTTTTAATCCGGGTATCATCCCACCGTATCTGCTTGTGAAGAACTTAGGGCTGATCAACAGCATGTGGGCATTAATCCTGCCGGTACTGACAACAGCTTATTATACATTTCTTATGAAAAGCTTTTACGATAACATTCCACCCGGCTTGGAAGAAGCAGCCAATATCGATGGATGCAACGATTTAGGAATTTGGATGAGAGTGGTCCTGCCGATCTCTTTGCCCTCTCTGGCGGCCTTTGGTCTATTTTATGCCGTAGCTTATTGGAACGTATTTTTTTCCGCGATTCTTTATTTGAACGATTTCAAAAAGTGGCCTTTACAAGTGTTGCTGCAGCATATGCTTATCGATTCATCGACCAGCGTAGGCGGGGAATTAGCGCAACAAATTGCCTCCGAGCAAACCTTGCCTCAGGAAACTCTTAAAATGGCCGCAGTTATTGTGGCAACAGTACCTATTGTTATGGTGTATCCTTTCCTGCAGAAGCATTTCGCCAAAGGCGTCATGGTAGGTTCTGTGAAGGAATGAATATAAAATTTGACAGATGGAGGTAAATGTATGAGCAAGAAAAATGCAGTAATTAAAGGGTGTTCCTTGCAAGTTTCATTAGCTTTATTGTTGGCTGCATGCGGAGGAGGTGGGGGAGAACAAGCAAATTCAGCGGAACAAGCGGGGGGGAAACAGGGGAAGCCAACTGAAATCAGCATATTGACGACCTTTTATTCGCAAGAACCACCTTCAGAAGACAACCCAATAATAAAAGAAATCGAAAAACGGACGAATACCAAGCTGAACATTGCCTGGACATCATCCAACAACTATACGGATAAATTAAATGTGACGTTGGCCTCCGGTGAGCTGCCGGATTTAATCTTGACAACCGACCCGCTCAATTCATCGGTTATTAAGGGGATGGCTGCTCAAGGGGCCTTTTGGGACCTGACTAATTTGTATAAAAATTACACGAATTTAGCAAAGTTTCCTGAAGAAACTTGGAAAAATTTGACCTATGCGGATGGACATAACTATGGTATACCCCGGGTAAGACCAGTCTATGGCCAGAACGGGTTAAGCATCCGCAGAGATTGGCTTGATCAACTGGGCTTAAAAATGCCGACCAACATGGATGAACTCTACGAAGTGATGAAGGCATTTACCAATAAGGACCCCGACGGAAACGGGAAAAATGATACGTACGGAGTCATTTTAAATATAAGAAGTTTCGAAAACATTTCTAATAAAACTATAGGCGATTGGAAAGTACAGGATGGAAAGCTGGTTCCTACTATTTACTTATCAACAGAAAAAGACGCACTTTTGTACTCCAATAAATTGTATAAAGAAAAGCTGATTCCCGAAGATTTCCTGATGCTTAAACCGAGTCAAATCCTGGATATGCTAAAGGCAGGGAAGGCTGGTGTCGCCACACAAGCCATAGATCAGGTTTGGCATATAACAGCCGAGCTTAGAAAACAAAAGCCTGATGCTTATATGGAGCCGATTGTTTCATTAAACGGAGTGAGCGAGACAGAAATCGGCTCTTTTGGAATGTTTCTGATTCCTAAAACCGTTTCTGAAGCGAAGTTGAAGAAAATTATGGAATTCATGGATTACGGGGCTTCTGCTGAAGGATCGGATCTTGCGAATTTCGGCTTTAAAGACGTTCATTACGTTGAAAAAGACGGCTTTAAAATCCCTACAGAACAGGCTGTAAAGGACAATGTATCCCAACAAGCGTTTGGTCAAATTTTTCTTAGCTACAACAAATATCAAAAAGCGTATGTTCCGGGAATTCCGAAAGAGTACTATGACCGTCATGTAAAGATTATGGATGAGCGGGTAAAAAATGCGGTCAATGATCCGTCAGTCGGTTTGGATTCCGAGACCTGGATTAAGTTCTGGCCTGAATACAACAAGAAAATTACCGATATGAAGCTGCAAGTGGTTATGGGCAAGGAACCGATAGAAAAATGGGATGCTTTTGTCAACCAGTTAAAAACGGAACCGAATTTTTCTAAAATTGTTCAGGAGATGTCAGAGTCATACGCAAAGAGAAATTCGACCAAATAATAATGTTGAGGAGCGGTATTGGAATGAAAATAGCTTTTACAACCTTGTCTTGCCCGAATTGGAGTTGGGAACATATTTTGAACGAGACCACACGTTTAAAGTACGACGGGATTGAGATTAGAGGCATTGAAGGGGAAATGTTCCTGCCCAAGGCAAGGCCCTTTCTCCCTGAGAATCTGGAAAAAACTTTGGAGCAACTACATTCAAAGCAGATAAAAATAATCGGTTTGAATACATCCTGCCAATTCCATGAACTTGACAAATACGATGGTTTTATTACTGAAGGGAAAGCACATATAGATTTAGCGCAAAAGTTAGGCGTACCCTATATAAGGATTTTTGGGAATAATGTGCCGGACCCTTCCCAAAAAGAGCAAATTATTGCAAGGATTACAAGAGGCATACAAGAGCTTTGTGACTATGGCTCGGAAAGAAATGTCCGCATCCTTTTGGAAACCCACGGGGACTTCTCCGATCTGGATCATATGCTGCCTGTACTGGACAAGGTCACTGGTGCCAATTTGGGCGTGCTGTGGGATATGGAGCATACGTACAAAAGATACGGCAATACCATTGAACCATTCATTGAGAAAATCTTTCCTTATATCGAGCATGTCCATGTTAAAGATACCAAAAAGGTCAATGGCAGATTCCAGCTATGTTTCATTGGCGATGGTGAAGTTCCTATTAAGAAAAATATCGAATTGTTAAAGAAAAATGGTTACACAGGATACTTATCGTTGGAGTGGGAAAAGAAGTGGCATCCTGAGCTTGAAGAACCGGAAGTTGTACTGCCAGCATTTATTCAATACATCCGAGCATTCGTTTAATCCGAGGAGGACTTAGAAATGACTATTCATAAAAATGTAAAAATAGCCGTAGTTGGAGTAGGGGCAATGGGATCGGGTCATATCAAATTTCTGCGACAGCTGCAGACTGCCGGAAAGGTCGAGATTGTCGGTGTTTGTGATGTAATTAAGGACAAAGCCGATAAGTTTGCTGAGGAGCTGCATGTACCGGCTTTCTATAACCATATAGAACTTCTCGATCAACCGGGTCTTGAAGCTATTACGGTAGCGGTACCCCATTATGATCATCCTTCGATTGCCATCGATGCATTTAACAGAGGGATTCACGTGCTTTGTGAGAAACCTATCGCTGTGCATTTAAACGATGCGAAGAAAATGGTAGCTGCTTATGAAAGATCTAAAGAAACATACCCTGAGCTTGTGTTTGCCATCATGTTCCAGGAAAGAACGTATCCGTTTCATAAGAAGTTAAAGGAAATTGTCGAAAGTGGGAAGCTCGGCAAGCTGATTCGTGCTACTTGGATCAATACGCAGTGGTTTCGCCCGCAGTTTTATTACGACAGCGGCGACTGGCGGGCGACCTGGGCCGGAGAAGGCGGGGGAATTCTGACCAACCAATGTCCGCATAATATGGATCTTTATCAGTGGTTATTCGGAATGCCAGCGAAGATCAGCGGTTTTGTTAACATCGGGAAATATCACAATATTGAAGTCGAAGACGAAGTGACAGCCTACTTTGAACATGAGAATGGAATGATTGGCCATTTTATTGCAACCACGGCTGAGACTCCCGGAACAAACCGTTTTGAAATTGTAGGAGAACACGGCAAGCTGGTTTATGAGAATGAAAAGATGGTCATGTATCAAAATCAGATGTCCGTATTTGATTTCATTCTGGAATCGAAAAGTAAATTCGGCAATGTTGAAAGCTGGTATACGGAAATTCCTGTAGATATCACTAAACCTCAAGGGCATCTCGTTGTCATCGAAAAGTTTATTAGCGCTATTCAAAATGGAGGCGGCGAGTTAGTAGCTCACGGTACAGAAGGGATCAACGGGTTGACCTTAGCCAACGCCATTATGCAATCTTCATTCACTGAAAGCAAGATTGTATTGCCCATGGATGCCGATGCTTATGAAAACAAGCTGAAGGAATTGATACATACCTCCAAGTATGTTAAATCGCCAATCATGCAGCTGTAGAAGAAGATACTTTGTTTTCCAAGAGTCAAGTAGGACAGAGGATTGACCAATCATAGCGTTCAAAACCCTGCGGATGACAAGTCACTTACGATCCGTAGGTTTTTTGTTAATCCCGGTCAAATACAAACTTGACGATAGGCTGAAGGAGGGATACCTTTAGAATAAGATACATCGACGACAAGGAGGGTTGACAATGCTTCGTCATCTGCTGCCGCAGCAATTGCATTTACGAATGTTTTTATATATGGCCTTAGCGTTCACTGTGACCATTTATATATTTTCTTATATCTTAACTAGGCAATTGACTAATAATGCAGTAACTGAAATTGACCGCCTGACTCTGCAGCGAATTGCTCAAGTTAAGGACAACACCGATTACACGCTGCGAAAACTCAAATTATATTCCGTCCGTATTTTTCGAGATCAGAATGTAAACGGTTGGATGACCGCTTCGGAAGTCGACTATTGGGTTTTTAAACCAATGGAATTGAGTTTGACGGATTACTTAGGTATCGAGCCGTTTATTCAGTCCGTATACGTGATTAATCCCTCCATTAACCGTATTTACGCTTCGGATAAAGGCCTGACTAATTTATCTGACGAGGAGAACAAGGGAATTCTTGAACAAGCCCGATCGGAAAAGAGTCGAAACCTAAACCTTCGAAATTACGAGATTCAGGGCAAAAGTTATTTGTTACTGGTTGTGCGAGATGTCATTGATAGAGGGGAGAACAACAGTAAATTGGCGGTGCTGCTGGATAAGGAAAAGCTACAGCAGTACATCCTGCAAATGAATAAGCAGATCGCGAATGATGTGTTCATACTGAACGAGGAAGGGGAATTGATGCTGGGGAATGTTTCGGATGAAATGCTCAAGAAGGTAAGAACGTTTAGTTTAAACGGTAACTTAGGGAAAACTCATTTTTCGGTTGATGGCAAGGAGTGGTCATTACGTTATCAGACGCTAAGTATTTCGGGTTGGAAGATCTTTCATCTAACCTCGCTTGAAACGCTAAATCAGAGTACTTCCATCACCAGATGGACGATTTTGCTTTGCTTCAGTCTGCTTGTTCTGATTATCTGGATGTTACTTTATTGGTATTCCAGAACCAATATACGCCCCATAGGTACTATGCTGCAAGCTATTCAAGCGCGTATGGGTCAGCCCTATTTCCCTTCCAACACAGTGGAAACCACAGTGAACATCACTTCCGGTATCGAAACGCTTATTAAGAAAGTGGAGCAGATGGATCGTTCTATCAAAGATAGTAAATCATTAATCAAGGAGGAGCGGCTGCGTCAATGGATACTTAGCGGCTCGCTTTCAGAAGGTTATAAAAAAGAATGGCTTCAAGAGATACCGGTGCTTGCCGCTGTTTCGATCCGACTAGCGGTTTTAAGGATCCGGTTTTATGCTGCATTCTGTGATAAATATGATTTTCCTTCAAGAAAGCTAATGAAGTACGCGATGGGCAATATAGCTAATGAGGTCATGAGACAATATAGCTTAGCCGGAGAGGCAGTCGATATTGGAATCGATCATACCGTTCTAATATTCCCTGACACAAAGAAGAAAGAAAAAATCGATGCTATGCTTCAAGAGATCAAATCAAATATTGACCAATGGCTGCATATCGGAGTTGTTGCAGCGGTCAGCGATCCTAACGCTTCGGATGAAGCACTGCTTCAGAGCTATGAATTGGTTATGGAAGCATCCATGCTTAATTTTATTGATGGCAATGACCGTGTATATTCGGAGAGTGATTTAAAGCAGTTTGAGGATAGACCCAATTATCTTGATGAAGATGTGATAAAAGAACTCGTTGCTTCTGTGCGTATCGGTAACTTGCTAGCTGTTAAAGGATATTTGGAGCAGCTGGCTGGGGATATGAAGGGAATGACTTATTCGGAATGCAAAATGCAGCTTATTCATTTAATATATGAGTTGATGAAAAATTTTAAAAAGCTAAATACGGTAAAAGGAATGGAAGGAATTGAACATACACTAAATCAATTCCATCATTTAAATGAAGCATTCCTTTGGATTGAAACGTTCCTGCATCAAATTGTTGACGATTTAAAACAGCGGTCAACTAATAACCGAAAAGAAGAAATTGTTACAGAAGCCGTTCATTATATTCGAAATAATCTACATAACCCCGTACTGAGTGTGGATTCCATAGCCGATCATACATCGGTCTCAGTCAGCTATCTTCGGACCGTGTTTAGGGAATGGATGGATTGCCCAATATCGGACTTTATTATAAATCAGCGTTTGGAGCGGGTAAAGGAACTTCTTTTAAGCACCGACTTAACTGTAGCGGAAGTTGCAGAACAGGCTGGTTTCCAAACGAAAAGCCACTTCTTCACAACGTTCAAGAAGGTATTTGGAACAACTCCTATCCAATTTAGACAGCAGCAAAAATAAAGTAAGTTAAACAAAACACAGGCCAATAGGGATAATGCAGGGCCACTCGATTATGGGTTTACTCCGGGGTAAAACTAAGGAAGCATTGCCGGAAGAGGTATTGATTCAGGTTAGCGGTGTTACGCTGGATCGTCTGGGAATGATATAAAGTTCTTGTCATCCGATGTCCAACGACACAAATGTTCCTACATTCTGAGTGAGTCACTAAAGACATCATAAAAACTCACAGCTTACTTTGACCTTATGTAAGATGACTAACCATTTAAATAGATAATTGCATGCAAAAAATAGGGATATTATGCTATTATTGTCCGTAAATAATGAAAATTTAGACTAAATAATAATGTTAATACAATGAGACTGACTGCGTCGCTCAACTAACGGGGCAGCATAGTTAAACAAACCTACCCTATTGCGTTATTTCAAAAATGAGCAATCGAAAAGAAATTACATCAACCGTACCATGCTATAATCAATGAATATTTTTGGAAATTCTAAATGTATTCGTATACAAACAATTACATTAATTAAATCTTTATAAAGAAGGGGAATGAGCATTATGGCAAATATCGAGCACTTACAGACCGTGAATGTTCCAGCTTCAACGGTATATGAAGCATTAACCACGTCAAAAGGACTTTCAGAAATATGGACAAATGAACTAATAGTCAATGATCAGATCGGTTGTATAAATGAGTTCCGATTCGGCGGAAAAGGCTTAACAAAGATGCGAGTTGATGAGCTTGTTACCGATAAAAAGATTTTGTGGCAGTGTGTTGATTCAGATCCAGAATGGATAGGTACGACAATTTCTTTTGATATGGAGGAAAAAAACGGGAAGACTTCAATCATTTTTCGTCAGATGAATTGGGAGGAAGTGACCTCATTTTATCGCGTATGTAATTATAACTGGGCTATTTTTTTGTACAGTCTTAAACAGTATTGCGAAGAAGGCGAGGGTCTACCGTATCATAAACGGAAGTTTTAGAACTTATAACTCTAGTTAGACGCAAATCATAGATTTAGTGGTAAAGAACGGTGGCAGCGCCGTTCCTTTTTGCGTTCTCAATCCGGACCTCAATCTGGAAGGTCCAGAAGTTGAAAGGTATTCTTTTTTCTACGATGTCAGCATTCAAAGCCAAGGTTAAAAATAGTGATTTTGGGGATAATCGGAATAATATAACAAGGACGAAAAAGTGGATCTAAATTATGTTTAATCTACAATGGTTTTCTGCCGGCGATGATCTTGCTTGCAAACATGAACCATATGTTTTTAGACTACATAAAAATTTGGTTACTCTAAAAGAAGATCATAGAAGCCAATATAAACAAGAAATAAAAGCTTATGACCTAGATTGAGAATGAATCAAGTTCATTTAGCGTGACAATAACTTTATCCCCTAAAACAAAAGGCCGCGATTTATGCGGCCCTTTTAAGAAATGCTTGAAGGAAGTACTCTTCGGCAAGCTTACGGGCGAGTGGTGCAGAACGGAGGAGCACTCGGTGTGGACAGCGTAACGGTAAGCAGCTACAGGTTTACCTGAAAACACATTGGGAATCGGCGAAGGCCGAACACCTCACAGGAACGTACAGACCGATGCCACTCAGATGGGTGGAAACCCCCAAACCCGGAGGTGACATACGGCTGCTCGGTATCACGACCGTGATGGACCGATTCCTCCAGCAGACTTTTCTACAAGTAATGAACCCGATTTTTGATGCGCAATTTTCCCCGCACAGTCAGGTCTAAGAACTTCTCAAAGTCCATGTCTACCCTCCAGCGCAATTCGCTCTTGATGTAGCTCTGAACTTCTTTCACCGCGTCGTGCGTTCGCCCGGTCTGAAACCGTCAAAGGACGGAGGACAAAGGAGGCCCTTAAGTCCGCTATTGGCCAACATTCTACTGGATGACCTGGACAGAGAACTGACCCTGCGCGGATTG
>NZ_MRTH01000081.1 GCF_001956045.1 Paenibacillus sp. FSL H7-0331
ATCCCTTCCTTTTCGGTCTTTTCTACATCATTACCCGAATTGGTCGGTTGTTTAAAACACGAGTTCATTCTATATAGGTTTGCAATAGTCAAAAGCTGTTGAAGTGCTTCATCGTAACGTTCCAGATTATTCATAGCTCTTGCCAATAAACTGACCGTATCATAATCTCTGTCTGATTGGGGGATTTTCATAATATTATCTACTATTTTTTCATGTTCATCTTCTTGATGCCAAATAATAAGTTGTGCGAAAGGGTCTTTTTCCATCACTCTGCCTCTTTTCGTTTGTAGGATAGTAACACTTCCTAATCGTTTTACCAACTAAGCGCGGTGTTCCACAGAACTGATTAGCTAAGTCATGCTCTTTTAAAGCTTTCTCCTGATTCCCTAAATACCAATACATATTCCCCAAATTTAAATGTCGTTCAGCTAGTTCAAAATTGATTTCCAGTGACATTTGATAGTATTGTTTTGCCTTTTCGTATTCAGCAATCTTTTCGTAATACAAAACCAAATAATTAAGGCAATTAGCTTCGTTTTCATCCCCATTACTGCAAGCTGATTCAAATTTTTCATAAGCTTCTTGGTAATGTCCATTGGCGTACAGTTCATCGCCTTGTTCATATAAGTTCAATGTATTTTAGCACCTAAATTAAGGATATTATACTATGATTGGACCCTAAAAAGGCCATATAAATGAGATCACCTTAAATTTTTAATCCCAGGGCGAACCATAATATTTTAAAGTTTTCATTGATTCCACATCCAAATATTAAATGCATCCGACAAAACACCAAATTATAACATTTCAATATATGGAATACGCTGGACCAGGCGCTTGGGGCTGTACCGGGCGCGACTCCCATGCTTCACAGCGATCGGGGTTTTCAATACACCTCGTTAGCCTTTAAGAAGCGGCTGGACAAAGCAAACATGACTCAGAGTATGTCACGTGTTGGCCAGTGCATAGACAACGGATCCATGGAAGCCTTTTGGGGAACCCTGAAATGCGAAATGTATTACCTCCAGACATACAAGAACTAAAGAGGGACATTGAGGCGTACAACCATTTTTATAACAATGAGCGGTTTCAGGCAAAATTAAACGACCTCAGTCCCGTGGAATTCAGGGCTAAGGCCGCCTAATTGCTTTTATTTATTTGTTCTGTCTACTTGACAGGGTGCAGTTCACCATGTCAGCAGCCTCGTTCTGTTTATTTATTGAGCTATCGTTTTTCGTTTGCGTAGTACAAATGATTAGAGAGAACTGGAAGCTTGAACAAGAAGCCTAGCTAGCATATTGTAGTCGGGCGAATCACCTTCACGAATTTTGAGCCATTTCCGCTCAGCTGGGCCATCAAAACCCTTCGGGACTTCCAGACCGTTAGCATTCATAATCATAAATGCAATGGCGTCCTTGGATGGGGAAATCACCGCGGCATAATGCCCATTTTTAAGGAAATGTGGCTTCTTGTATTGAATCCGTTCTTCAACCTCGGGAATGGATTCATGGACCATCTGGCGAAGTTGATTGGAAACTTTAACCTGCCACGGCTGATTAAGGCTTTCGATAAAAGAGGTGACCTCATGGTTCATTGGTGCACATTGCTCCTTCCTTTGAAAATTTCATCTCAATTTTAGTAATCCCATACAAACCGCATGTTAATAAAGGCATTGTCGCTTGAAATGCCATCATCAATCACCTAAACCTATTATAGCAAATAAATGGCAGCTAGGTTTCTTTTCGATTGCTATTATACAAATCTCCCGTTACTTGAACGAACAAATAGAGGAGCTGCCACGAGGTAAGCTCCTTCACTATCGTAACCCGTTAGTTTAGGTTTTTTACAAATTAACTCGCTCCCGTATGCTTTACCAGCGTCATAATAATGTTTTTTCCTTCTTCAGTCAGAGTATAATACGTAACGTTAATTTCAATCATCCCTCCATTCCAAACAGTCACGAAGAAGGACTGCTTACCCTCATTAGCAATGCCTATTAGTCTGAAATTAGGAAACGTAGCTTTAGGTTGTCCCGCCATAATATCTGCATTTTGATGAGTATGTTTTAAACTTTGAATTTGTTCTTTGTTTCGAATAGGGTTTCCAACAGCATTCCATTTCACATTATTTACAGAGATCTTGTCCAATCTTCCGTAGAATTTCATTGACGCAGTTTTACTTCAATTTTCTCAACCCACAGGCAATCATTTAAAAGCCACTGATGCGTATAATATAAAGATTGCGGTTTATATAAACGCAGATTACCCATTAATCACCAATTAAAGTTTTCTTGCTTTAAAGACGAAGGACAGGGGAAACAATTTCGCATTGAAAGCAGAATGATATTTCTGTTCAACTTTACTCTCACTTTCAAGGGTTTGTTTATCAGTTTCTTCTATCATTTCCTCAATAAAAAATCCAGCTTTAGATAAAGCGTTAATATACGTTGAAATTTTCCTTTTGCTGAGTGAAACATCAAAACCGTATTTTTCAAACGTAAAAAGATTTTCATCGTAATAAGAGCTTTTAACTACAAGATTATCTTCTTCAATTTCCATACATCTCATAACAGGGTGATCCCAGCTAAATATAAAAGTACCACCCTTTTTTAAATAGGATGCAATTAAATTAAATGTTTTTTGTAAATCGGTAGTCCAGCCGATTGCATATATTGAATATACAATATCAAAATAACCCATCGGTAAACCTGGATTCTCTTCCATGGGACTATTGAATAAATGTGCTTCATATCCGCAATCTTTTAAATAACGGGTTGTATTTTCAATTTGCTGTGTTGACATATCAAGTCCCCAAAGTTCTGATGCATTATGGTCACCATGATATTTAAGAGAGTGCCCACTTCCACAACCAATTTCAAGAACTTTTTTACCAGACACATCGCCAAACAAATGTAAATCTTCTTCGGATGGTATCAAGCATCCGAGTGTTGGGAGTGCAGTTACACCGACCCATTTGTCAGCAGTATTATCCCAAAACTTTTTATTTTGTTCTAAAACCCCTATATTATCAAGAGTGTTTTTTCTTGAATTTAATAATATATTGCTCTTTACGACTGAATCCTTCATAATACTCCTCCTCGATAGTTAATCTTTAGTTCGTAATATATTACAAATGC
The DNA here is from genome assembly GCF_001956045.1 of Paenibacillus sp. FSL H7-0331. Next base: position 3,137 of record NZ_MRTH01000081.1, read on the forward strand.
ATCATATATGTAATTGTAACAGGTTCCATTTTATGGTCAATATGTAATTATCATGCCCGTTAGCTGAATGCCTTTCGGGTAAATTTACTATATGACCTTGTCAGGAATCGGATTATTTTCTTGGCATAGTTCGGCAATCGGATCACATTCTTGACACTTAAAAATGACAAGAATGTGATCCGATAAAATAAAAAAGCCTCGATTTGCGCGGATACTAATCGCACTAGATTCTTGTCACCCGACATCTGTGTCCCCTCAATAACGGAGCCAGCAGTGTTCGTGCCAGAATCGTCGTTCAAGGTGCCGAACGCGCTCATCGGTCTCGAGATGGGAGCGGTGCGGGATGAATATGACGTGAAGCGGTGGAGAGGAGTCGTCCGGCCGTTCGAGGAGTGGAATCGGGACCATACGCTGGGTTCGGCAATACGAGCATCCCTTCGGAAATAGGGTCAAGTTCATGTCCAATATCGGAAAAGGGATCAAGTTCTTGTCTTTGGGTTTGGACAAGAACTTGATCCCTTAAAATGAAGAACCTACGCTAGGCGTGGGTTCTAATGGGGCTATGTTCTTGTTGACAAGAACTTTATCTCATTCCCGACGTTCTCTTTTTCTAATAATAAAAAAACATCGCCCCCTTGGCGATGTTTAAATAGTCAACTTTATTTACATATTTATCCACATAAACTATTTTGAAATGAGGAACGTCTTGACTGGCAACAAGGAATGAACAATTTTTCGATAACAATATTTAGAACGCGGAATGTCAGTTGACAGCCCGCGTTCTTATAAATCTGCAGGAACTTATATAGAATTCTTGAAAATATCAAGGTTTTGACTTCATCTTGCTCGAAGGTACTGTGCTGGGAATTTTTTAAAAAATATCTTCGATATTGGATCACAAAAGCATTGTACCCTTTTTTGCTTATCACCCAGGCATACGGAAAGCCTTCATGGATGGAACCGACATAGGAAAACCCTCCACCCGGTCTTATCATGGCAAACGGTTTACCCGGCTCACTCCTGAAGAAAAACAGACCGTTTGACTCCTTGGAGGGATCCTCTCCCTTTTGTTCTTCGGTGTAGAAATCGTAGAAGATTGTTCTGCCTTCGTTAACTTCATCGATCATATGATTGATGACGCCCAACGTCGTGCTGGGATCTATATGGTTATGGTACGGCAGGAGCCAATCAATACTATCCAACCGCATGTCATCTCTAATACGGCTATTTCCACCGGGCAGAATGAACTGCCCAAAACCTTCGAACGCCGGATGATTGATAACGTCGAGATCCAAGATATTTTCGGTTACGTGCGTAGAACTTTCGTTCTTGCTATTCATGGCACCACCCATTTTAACGCCCTCGCTTGGCACTGCTTCGCCTGATGCCGATATCGTCCTGTCAGGAACAACTCGACTGCCGGAATCATTCCCTGTGCAGTCGGTCAGCAGTATCAGCGATGTGAGCAGCAATCCGATAATGTTGAAAAAAGGCTCTCCCTTTTTGTTCACTATTCCACTTCCATTCAAGGCTTCATCATAATCTTAACTCTTGAGTACCGCTACAACCTGCAAGGCGGCCCGCCTTCACCTCGTCGATGGTTTCCCGATAACGACTGCCGGGACTGCGTCGGTGATACGGCGCTTCAAATCAAGGGACCTCGTAAGGATGCCGGATTCGTAAAAGACTGCACGGTCACCTGGTTTGACTTGAATCTGATCCGCCAAGTCAAGGTCATCAACCGGGCGATTAAAACCGGGCTGATTGTGAAGTATTAAAAGAGCGGGAAGCTCGTGATTAACCGGATCCCGGAAGCAATCCTACAAATTAATGAAGCCATCGAATCAGGGTGCTGCCTTGATCTTTTTTTGTTTTCCGCGAACGCCGCAATCCCCGGTTTGCTCCGGGAGCACACCGAGCCGCAGAATGCTCGATGGAAATGATTTTTTGTCATAATGTAGCGCATTTTCCGACCATACAGGAAAACGGAGCGTCTGCAGAGCATAAAAGAAACTTTTGTCTGTCGGAATGTCGAATAATTGCCGAAAAACCGAACTTTAGACCGAATTTATAAAGAATTTATATATTTTTAATATACTATAATAGGTATAAAGACCTAAATGTTTATCCCATTTCGTTTGCTAGCGTGCTATAATAAATCCCGTATGCTGGAGAGGGAGGAAACAAGTACAGAGAACAATTACAAATTTGTAGTTTAGAAGTATGGAAGATTGACATCTTGAGATTCAATTTAGGAGGAACATATGACGATTATTCAGATGAGGAAAAATGTACTTCTGCTCTTATTGGCTTTATTGTGTGCCGTTTCTTTCTGGAGCAGACCAACCCATGCAGAACCTGGTGTTTCTGTAAGTATTTATGATGCTTCAGCGGTTTATAATCCGACTACCAACGGCTTTGATATGCAGGTGAGTTGGAATACTACATCTCCAGTGGCTACCATTCAATATCACAATGTGTATATGGTGCCTGCAGGGACATCATTTAATGGTACGGATCCGCTGTCAATTAATCCATTGGCAGGCAGCGGTGCTGGGGGAGGAACGGGAACACACAATTGGTCAAGCAATTCTAGCATTTCGACTATCAATGGCGGTATTATAGGCCCGGGCACTCCACTTAATGACGGAAATTATGATATATACGTGGTTGCCAGTGTCCCCAATGGTCCGGTTTTTAATAATTTTCCAAGCCAGGCTTACACGATCCATCTGTCCAGAATGGTGGTCTCCCCGGTTACCATCACAACGGGCGATCAAGTGCCTGCAAATCCGACGTATGCCAAAGCCGACGACACGGCCACTTTGACGTTTACGCTCAGTAAGGCGCCAAGCGCGATGCCCACGGTACAGTTCACATTTCTAGATGCAGTTGTAACCAGTGTCGGCAATAATGTTTATAAAGCGCAGTATAGGTTCACGGGATCGGAACATGCAGAAGGAATTACCGCTATTGCGATCAATGTGCAAAACGAAGGACAGTCATTGCGGACGGTTAGAACGACAACGGACAGCAGTGCTGTATTTTACGACAAAACGAATCCGACAGGCACAATTACGATCAATAATGGAGCGCCTTCAACCAATACAACAGCGGTAACGCTAGACATTGCCGGTTCGGACTTATATACCCCAACTGTTTACTCAAGATCGCAACATTCGCATCCGTTCGCAGGTACAGCGGCAGAGCCGATTCTACTGGCTTCCATCGATCAGTCGATTTGGAGCATTAAAGCCTTGTTAGCTGGTGCAGGACCGCAACCGGAAGCAGGTTCGGGTGTCGAGAAAATGCGTTTCTCTAACGACAATGTCAACTGGAGCGACTGGGAGCCTTATTCGACGACGAAAGCTTGGACGCTGACAGACGGCGACGGCACGAAGACCGTTTATATGAAGCTGAAGGACAAAGCCGGTAACGAAATGACGCAGCCGGTGAACGCGAGTATTTTACTGCAGCAGCCGATCAGCATTACACCGGTCAGTATCACCGGCAGCAACACGGCAAAGGGATACGTCAAAGTCGGCGACACCGCCACCCTGACATTTTCGCTCAGCAAGCCGACAAGCTCGGCGTTAACCGCATCCATTGCAGGCAACGACGTGGCGGTCACGAGTGTCAGCAATAATGTTTACAGCGCATCTTATACATTCACGGATTCAGACTTCGACGGACGAGTGCGATTCTCGATCCGCGTGGGCAGCAATCCGCCGGAAGCATCGACAAGTAGCACGACAGACGACAGCAATTTGATCTTCGATAAGACCGCTCCGACAGCGACGGCGCTCACCATTAATAGCGGAGCGGCAACGACGAATACAACAGCGGTAACCTTGACGATTGACGGTAATGACACCAGGTATTTGGCAAGTTCAAGCAGACAGCTAGCGTCCGCGGACAATTCGCTTTATGCCACGTGGGGGCTTCTGGCTTCCAGCGAACCTCAAAGCTCGGGTCTTTCACAAATGCGCTTCTCCAACGATGGTGTCATTTGGAGCGATTGGGAACCATATGCCACGACGAAAGCATGGACGCTTTCTTATGATAATGGAACCAAGACCGTTTATATGAATCTGAAGGACCTCGTAGGCAATGAAATGAAGACACCATATACAGCAACGATCGATCTTCAGAAGCCTAACCATTCATCCAGCTCCAGTCCGTCTTATTCACCAAGCGAAACGATTACCATAAATGTAGAAAACGGCGTGACTGCGAGTGGTTCCGTGGTGTCAACGGCGACAATCAACCGTACAACCGATACAAATGGCCGTAAGACAGACTCGGTGACGTTTACGCTTGACCAAGCCAATAAGACGGTGGAAGAGCTTAAATCTGCGGGATCTGACTCAGCTAGAATCGTCATTCCCGATCCGAAAGACGAAGTGTCCGAAGTCAATGTAACGATTCCGAAAACTTCCACCGAGAGCCTGGTGAAAGGTAACGTAGGCGTTGAAATTTCTACAGCGAACGGCCGCGTTAACATTCCGAAAAGCTCGCTTGAAGGATTTACGGATGACGTCTACTTCCGCTTCGTTCCGATTAAGACCGAAAACGATCGCAAGGCCGTCGAAGACCGTGTCAAGATAGAACAGGAAGTTCGTCTTGCCGTAGGCAATGACAACATCAGCATTGTTGGCAGACCGATGACAATTGAAACCAACCTGCAAAACCGACCGGTCACCTTGATGATTCCGTTAGGCGACACCTCTTCCCTCACTGAACAACAGCTGCACAATTTGGGCGTGTTTATCGAGCATAGCGATGGAACGAAGGAATTCGTCAGAGGGGAAATCGTGAACTACGATGCCAGCGGCAAGCTCGGCATTCAATTTACCGTTACGAAGTTCAGTACATTTACCGTTGTCAAAACCGAAGGCTTGAACAAAATAACGCACAAAGCCTACATAAACGGCTATCCTGACGGCACGTTCGGGCCAGAGAAAAACATCACTCGCGCGGAAATGGCAGCTCTGCTTGCCCGCGTATCGGATAAAACGGCAACCAAATCGAGTATCGCCTATACCGATGTCGCTTCGTCGCATTGGGCGAAAGAAGCCATCGATCAAGCGACCAAAATGGGCTTGATGGAAGGCTACAACGGCAGCAGCTTCAAACCGGAGCAAATGATCACCCGTGCGGAAATGGCAGCGATCCTCTCCCGCATTTCGAGTAATAGCGCCGGCAGCGGCGACAGCTTCAAGGACGTAAACGGCCATTGGGCGCAATCGGTGGTAGCGCAGGCGAAAGCAGCCGGTTATATCGACGGATACACTGACGGCACCTTCCGTCCGGAGCAAACATTAACCCGTGCCGAAGCGGTAACGATGATGAACAAGCTGCTGGGACGCGGTCCGCTATCCGGAGCAGCACCCAAATGGAGCGACGTGTCAAGCGGCAGCTGGGCATTTGAGCAAATCCAGGAAGCTTCCATTGACCATACATCCGAGAAAAACGCAACTGGCGGCGAACAATGGGGAACGACGCCCTAATGGGGATTAAGGTAATAGAACGCTTCGATCCTTTAAAATTCCACAGCAACAATGCACAATAGCGTAGGGCTAAAGCATAGATAAGAAAAACCGTCAGGGAAGTTCAACCTGATGGTTTTTTTAGGTTTGACGAGCATCGGCAATCTTGTACTCATACCCACGAACGCCTTTGTAATACTCTGGATATGTCTCGCAGAGTCTACGCTCCCACATTCCTTCATTCAACCTGTCTCTTCTAAATTTTGCCCTCTCGCCGTACCCGTACATAATGTTTTAACGATTAAATATGTTCTACCTCCTTCAACCATGTGAGAATCATGCAGAAGTTTACCTTCCAACGTTTCTGGAATTTCATCCTTCTGTGATTCCCATGAAACTTTAACGATTTTGTTGATTATTTCTCCGTCAATCCTTATTTCATCAAATAATCTCTAATTAAATCTTCCAGTGAATAAATAAATCCTTGAAAATAACAGCTATATATAATTAAATGTTAAGCTATTGTGTCTCGTTAGTTTAATTACAGGGGGACGAACCATATGTGATCGAATGACTTCTTCATCATCTTAGGCATCTGTACAGTCAAATAGTTATTAACCCACATAGCATGAAATACGAATTAATTTAAACTTCTAAAAAGGAAGTGGAATTCAATGTTCTTTATCACACAACCACTGGTGTATATGAGACAACCGCAATCTCCTCCACCTTCATTCATCCCCCCAAAACCTGAGGTATCTTATGTGGTTGACTGTTTATATGAGTACACATATGTCTGGCTGCTGAATGGAGACAATTTCTGGTTTTATCCGACTCGTGTAGAGTACGGTGAAGTCTCAGGTTATAGGTGGAATGGAGCGTTTTGGATGTTTTATGGCATTGATCCAAGAATAATTGATGTCGTTGCGTGCCCCCCAATTCCTACCCTTTACTGAGATGATTATTAGGTAGTTACTACTTATATAATTACTTTGCACGACCTCATGCCTGATTACAAGAAAAGGCACCCGTTCAATCTGCGTCGGCTGCCTTCCTTGTTTATTGAACTCTTGTGTCCCGTTAGCTTACGCTTCTGGCAGACCAAGTGGCGTAAGCCCCGTAGTGTAACACGGTGTTAACTGATGTATCGATCTTCTTCGAATTAGCTTCCAACATTTTTTGTTTACTTCAATTTACTGATTGTTTTAATTTTTTGAATTACTTCTGTAATCTCCTCTTGATTTTTAATAACAAATAAATGATCTACTTCGTCTTTGGTCGGTTCATCCAGTTTCGACTTTTCTTGTCGTTCTAACACTTCCATAAAGCTTGACGCACTTCGAAAGATAGCTTTACTTCTCTGTGATTGTTCTATACGTTCTTTCAATACTTCAATTGGTAATTCAAAATAGACAATTATACATTTAAATCCTTTATCATAAAAATACCGGAGGACATTTGATCGAGCTGGTTTATTTAGGTTGGAATTACTTAAGATGAGGTCAAAATTACTTTGCTCTGTAGCATACTCAACAATTGCATTCGTTACGGTGAATTTCAAAGTATTCTGCCCTTCTTTCGGGCGTAGCTTCTTATAGTGTTTATTTATAAATTCTGCGTGGTTGTCCTGATCTATCACAACAGCTTGTTGTAATATAGATTCTAAATTATTAGCAAACGTCGTTTTCCCACTATGTGTCTTTCCAACTGTCATGATCAAAAGACGGTTCATAATCTTTTCTCCAATCGGTTTGTAATTTTAATTGTAACGATATTATCGATGACTTACTCTTGTATTTTTTAGTCGATCTTTCAGATAACGTTCTTGTATTCCCGACGCCTCACCGACTTAAAGCCCGAAGAGCTGGCCGCGACGCGGTTAGTCGGTGCAGGTGTGTCTGCTGAATACGACTCCTTGAAAACCTTCTGCAGACCAAGGTCGGCGTAGCCGGCCGCAGTGGGAACACACTGTTATCTGATGGATGTGCCTTCTTCGAGTTACTTAATACTATTGTTTAAAACCATTAAAATTTCATCTTTGGATTTAGACATCTTATTCATAAGATTGTCTATCAAATTATCTGTAAATACTATTTCTTTAGCATTTGCCCACTGTGATTGTTCTTTAAGGAAAGATGAACAGGCTTCCTCAACCGTTACAGTTTCATAATATTCTATACTTGTTGCCTCAATATTTAAGATTCTTGAACATAATACTTTCACACACTCATTAATTGTCTCTTGATTTATTCCCTCATCAGGATGCCAAATTTCGATTGATCTGGGTTTAATATTATCTTCATTCTTAGGCAAATTTTTATATGGTAGTTCAAAAAAATCTTCATCGTTAGGACGATCGTAATAATAATGGTAGTGTATTTCATTTCCAAGTAAATGTTCTTTAATCTGTTCAACAAAAACTATTTCATCTGCGTCATTCTCGAGATCTTCAAGCCCATTTCTTAAATAATTCTTAGTGCATATACATGTACTTCCAAGTTGAATATATTCTTGCTCAGCCTTCTCATATATAGTAATGTCTTCCCATCCCTCTAAACCAGAGAATCCATAAATTCCCCACCAATAGTTTAGAGAATTTATCTTCACACATATATCCTTTTTTATGTAAGTCATTTTCTAATACCTCCTTTGGAAGTCTTTAAGAATGTATAGTACATCTTTCAGATAACGTCTTATTTACGAACTTCATAAATTCACCATGCCTTAACGGATTCGTGAAATAATTCAACTATCCTACCCATTACCGTCCCTCGGTTCAATGAATAAGAGGAGCTGCCACGTAGCAAGTTCCTCCACTATAGGATCTGTTAGTAGAACGAAGTTTTAGCACTTATTTCTATAATCAAACTGTCCTGACACAACGGGAAGTGTTCTTGACCTTATCCAATCAACCGCTTGTAATACCAACGGGGATGAATTATCCGG
>NZ_MRTH01000082.1 GCF_001956045.1 Paenibacillus sp. FSL H7-0331
GATGTCGTGAACAATGTCTTTTTCAGCAAGTTCTATTATATTCGCTCTCATGTCATTGCTTTCATGAAACGGATCAATCAACATCCACTTGAAGTGATCGACCGACTTCTTCTTCGTGTATAAAAATCTTTAGTTCATTCTATATAATTAACATGTAAGGTGAGCGCATAATGAATTCTGAATAAATCCATGTATAATTACAAATATTAACTTGTAAAAATACAAATTGGAGGAATTCAGCATGGGTTGGCCTAAAATTAAGGTTTCAGTTGAAAACGTCATTCAAGCGGCAATTGAAACTGGCGAAGATCTTCTTGATAGAGCGAACATCAAAAGAAACACTGAGAACACCAAGGATTGGGCAGATGTTGCAGTGTCCTCGGCAAAAGAAGTTGACTGGACAGAGGTATCAAATAGTGCAGAATTTCTTAGGCAGGCAGCAGACGACCTACAAAAAGCAGCCCAAGAAGGAACTCAAGAACAAATACAAAGAAAATGGCTTGATGTGCTTGAAGCATATGAGCAACTCAAACATGACACATTAGAATCAATGAACAACGTTCTTCAACAAAGTTATGACATATTTATTGAAGAAGTATGGAGCGAACTCAATGAAGTTCAGCAGGAATATGCTGAGGCTATAAGTGAAGTATTAGAAAAAATAAAGGAACTACGAGATTTATTCGATATAAAAAAGGTGATAGATGAATTACTAAATGAAGCTGAGAGTATGTTGGAAGAATATCTTATTAACAAACTACTGTTTTTGGAGACAATTGACGTTAAAGGTTTGCCTGAAGTAAATATTGACTTAGATAGAACGACTATAAAATTTGATTTATATATCTACATTTTACTTATTGACTATGAAGGAACAACACCAAATCAGGATTGTTTTGCAGAGATAAGTATTAGGTTAGAACAGGATTTAACAGATATTAGAATACCTAAACCGAAAGTTGACCCTAAGTTTTATTTGGATCGCGTCGAAGAAGATATTAGAGAGCGTGTTAAAGAACGCTTAGAAGAAGAAAAGGATGCGCTTGTAGAAGGTTTGCTGGAAATGTTCTTTTCAGAATATGTTGAGGTTTTTAATCAATTTAAAAAGTATCTAGATATGCTATAACATTTATTAATTAGATTAGTTGTTAACTTTGCTTGGGGATGGGGAATCCCCATTGCAAATGGATTAAAAGGATTCTTTTAATTGAAGAGAGGTGAGTAGATGACTAATGAAGAAATGAATCAAGAATATAAAGAGGCGTGTAAGAAGCAATTGAGAGACGATTTACTAAGAGAAATTGAAGAGGTCTTATATAGCGACAAGGTAAGTGAAAGAAATAAAGATTGGACGTTCTCTATAATAGCTAGCATTTTAATTAAGGCAAAAGAATTAGGGTAAAAGAAGTATTTTATGTAAATAAAAAAGCGACCAGTCAAGATTCTGACAATAGTCGCATAATTTTTTAACCTGCACAACAGAAACTACAAATTCCCTCATGAAGATTGGATGAACTTTCAAGTAAACAGCCTTCTTCACATGCGGAATAAGGTATGCAGTCGTAATTCAACTTTTCATTTTTGGCGCATGTACATTTTTTATCAGAGTGCTTATTTTTTTGAGTTACTGCTGCTAATGGATAATTTACTCCAATCTTCCCTTTAAATACTGTTATGTATTCATACTCCACTTCTTTTTTTAGTGGAATTTGATACATTGAGAAAGAATTGTTTGGTGTAAAACCTAGTGTATATCCTAACCCTAATTTTTCGACTTTCTCAGTCTCATATGGATGAATTTCACCAACGACATATTCTTTCTTAATTTTATAATACGCATTCTTGTTTTTTGGATTTGGGTAAAGCCGAAAGCATTCTAAATTATCATCTTTTGTGAGCATACCATCAAGATAAATTATATCTTTTTGGTTTAAGAAATTTGATTGTTCACCCTTGGTTAAGACATCCATCTTCTAAATTCATTTAGGAACACTGCCTTTCTTGTTTGTTTTATGATTTTAAGCATTAACATTAATTGAAGTCATTATACATTACACTTTTGTACGTAATATATACTAACTTAAATGAAATAAGTCTTTTACTCTGATTGGTTTGACTCATCTGTTTTAATGCAATCAAAACAAATTATGGTTTTATCATCGTTAACAAATCCATTAAAGAATCCGCCATTACAGAACACTTCTTTATTGCAACTCATGCAGTAAGTAACTAATTCTTTCATTAGTATCACATCCTTTAAAGTAAGTTTAAAGTGCGTGGCAATCGAAAGGGATTTATAGGTATGAATATTGATGGATTAGAAAACAAATAAAAGAGCGATTTCATGAGGAGTAGAGAGTATGATCAATCAAAACATCCACTGGTGAAAGAACCCAAGCATTCAGACGCTTCCACCAGTTAATAGTTATTTAAATTACTTCTTGCTATATTTTTTTATTAAATCGTTATATTCTTCTCTATATTGAAGTACCTCTTTTGTTGCCTCTCCCAATAGCAAGAGAGAATCGGCCATTAGTTTTGATTCATTTTTTTCAATAGAACCTTTTATAAGGTAAAATGTTGCATATTGTTTATATGATGCTGTAACGTATATTGCGTGTATTCTTTTTAATTCTTTCGTTTTTGGAATATAGTTAACCACATCATTAATTAAAACGTCGTATTGTGGAATTACTTCTTTTACAATGACTTCATATGCTGCCTTTTCGTCATGTGAATCGTATAAATCTCCATACTTTTTATAGGATGAAATATATTTTTGCTCTTTTGGGTTAGATTTCATTAAAAATTCATTGTAAATGTTAATGTCTTCTATAACTTCGTTAATTGGAGACTCTGGTACTTGAATGGAGGCTTTAGAATCGCTAGTAGATAGGCAACCATTTAGTAAGATCATTGATAAAAGTAAAAATAAAAATTGTATTCGTTTCATGTCAAATCTCCTTTAGGATGTTTGGCTACTATTCTACTAGAAAATACAGGAAATGCAAAGGAAATTTTGGTATATGTTAAATATAATAATAAAAAGCAGATTTTAATGGGAGATGATTTTATATATGTTGGCAACCATTACAGTAACTCCAGTGGATATTGTTAATTACGAAGAAATGAAAGTAATAAATAATGATATGATATTTAAGGTGTATTTCGACTGGGAAGATAAAGCTGAAATGTTTGACACTATGGAAAACAAAATGGTTGAAAAAAGAATTGTTCAAATGAGTGTTTATGATGATCGATTTTTATTAAACGGATTGCAGCATCATTGTTTACATATGTTTAGCAAATGAAAAGTGAATTTTTGAGGAGAGTGGAAAATGAAAACATATGTTGTTATTGATAGCGATGGTCAACATATTTGGGGAAGCTATACAAATAAAGAAGAAGCAATTGAAGAGAGAAATAAAGCAGATAAAAGTGCAAATGATGCTTTTAGTTTGGGTGATGTATGGTACAACATTGAAGAAATCGACATACCTGATGAAAATAAATCAAACGTTTTATTTATTGAAGGAAGTTATGAAGATAAATTGTATGTCAATGGTGAATATTTGTGAAGGGTTGATACATTATCTATAAGTGAGTTACTAAGTTTACTTGCAAGTTATAAGGCAATCAATTTAGAGATTAAAACTGAGGATTAAATTACAATAAAATCTTCGTTTCAATAGAAGTACTAAAAGGAGGTTGCACGTTTTGAATATTGAAGAACTGAAGAAAATATCAAATAATACGGCTAATGATGATGAAGCAAAGACTTTAAGAGCAAAAAAGAAAGACAAATAATAAAAATGAATAATGGAGAGTGATTGAAAATGATCAATAGAAGATTCGATGAACGTGCTCACATGTATAATATCATCAAGAATAATTCAGAATACATAACCGATGCTGAAATTAATTCAATTCTAGATGAGCATAATTACTGTGATGTAACATTCAAGTTTATTCCTACTGCTACAGGATTTCGAACACTGATCATTGATAACTCAACAGAGGAACATATTACCTAAGATGACCTCAACAGTGTAGCGATGGATTATTATTTATTTGAAGTTGCAGCAATTAGTAAAGATAGATCGCAAAAATCAATTGGAAAAATAAGAGAATTATTATACGCATAGGAGCGAGAACAGAATGAGTAACAACAGTGAAATGACTGGCTTTTTAGAGGTGCAGAAACAGGGGTTGGTGACTCTTTTTAACAACAATAGGGGTTAAGTATAGTCAAGCAAGAATTGAAGTCTTAGAAGCCGAAATACAGGGAATCGAAAAAAGGAAAACAAATTACACTGGAGGAAAATAAATGAACATCTTAGAATATGCGAACAAAGAATTGAAGGTTGAATTGACGTTTTTGCAACAGGACTTATTACTCACTTTGCAGGGTAATTCTGATTTTGTGAAGTTTATCCAGAAGAAAAGTTATGATATGGTTGTTGTGCTTAATGTATATTACAAGTGGAAAGAACATAGTTTGGTATGTGCTTAATATAGAAATGGTATATAATAACAATACATTTGTTATGAAAAAAATAAAAAATTGGGAGCAAATAAAATGACGAAATTAAATTCAGGTTCAAATAACAACGAGGATAAATACAAAAATGACAACGATAATTACCCAGAGTTTTCTGAATCAATTAAAAATCGATTTAAATCAATTGTTGGCGGCGGCATTCCATTATTTACAACAGACGTAGAAGGATTATTTGATATCTTTCTAAACAATCTTCCACAAGAAGCAAGACAACATTATACATGTAGTTGTTGCAGACATTTTGTAAATCGTTTTGGTGGACTTGTCTCGATTTCCGAAAGTGGTGAAGTAAGTTCAGTCTTATGGGATGAAAATGATACTCCTGATTTCTTCGTCGAATCAGTTAAAGCAATGAAACGAAGTGTGCTTAAATCGAAAGTTACTGGCATTTTTGTTTCAAGTGACAGGGTTCTTGGTCAAGCACATTCAAATGGCTGGGATCATATGTCCGTGACACTTCCTACAACTAAAGTTTATCATAATAGGTTGAAAACAGCAGGACAGGAAATGTCAGAAATGAAAGAAGAATATAGGATTTTGCTCGCTGGCCTGATGGAGTATCCTTTGGACGCTGTAGATCAAGCCGTTGCTCTATTAGAGTCGGAATCTCTGTACAGGTCTGATAGAGTACTTGGTGTTGCTAAATTCGCTCAAGAAATCCATAAACAACATCAAAATACTCCAAACAGTAGATTGCGAGACAATATTACTTGGTTGGCTGTTGCAAATGCCCCTTCTGGATTCTGCCATATTAAGAGTAGTATGATCGGAACCTTGCTTGATGATATTATTGCTGGACTCTCGTTTGATTCAATCAGTCGTAGATTTGCAGCAAAAATGAATCCATCAAATTACCAGAGAGCACAAGTTGCACCATCACAGGGGAATATTCAACAAGCAGAAAAAATTGTTGAGCAAATGGGAATCGCTAACTCTCTAAGGAGAAGATATGCCACATTTGAAGAAATTCCACATTTCACATGGAAAGAAAATGAGTCTAGAAAGGTAAATATTAAAGAGGATATTAAAGCAATTGGTGGCGTATTTGGTAATATTATTCCAAAAGGTAATGCTATCAACAAAGTGGATTTGCCAAGTACAGTTATGACATGGGATAAATTTCAAAGGACGGTATTACCATCAGCGGATAGCATCGAAGTTAAGGTTGATAATGCTAACAGATTAATGGCGTTGGTTACAGCCTCCGATGAAACTTCTCCTAATATTCTACAATGGGACAATTCATTTAGTTGGTATTATCACGGTGGTATTGATGGTGAAATCAAGCGTAGAGTTGAGAGTGCTGGAGGAAGATATGAAAACAATGAAATTAGATGTTCTCTCATATGGGAAGGATACACAGACCTTGATTTGCACTGTATGACTCCTAAAGGTGAACATATCTACTATGGAACCAAAAGAGACGGATACGATGGTTGGTTAGATATTGATATGAATGGAGGATCGCATAGAGATTCTTTACCAGTAGAAAACATTAGATGGAGTACTAATGCACCGTATGGTCACTATAGATTTTATGTACATAATTATTGTGAGAGAGGAAAAGGCAGCACTCCATTTAAAGTTGAGCTAGAAGTTAACGGAAAAATATACTCTTATAACGGTGTCGCAGGTAGCACTAGCTATGAAACGGATGTGTTTACCTTTAATTATATAAAAGGACAGCAACCCAATATAAGTAATTCAAACTCAAATTCTTCAAATGATGCATGGAACATTCCAGTGAATAGTTTTGCTAAAGTAAGTGGGATAACTAATTCTCCAAATCTGTGGGGTGAAGAACCAGTCGCTCATTCAGGTAATCACACTTTCTTTTTACTTGAAGGATGCAAGGATTTGTCAGAGGGAAAAGGGAGAGGATTTTTTGTTGAAACTCTTAAATCTGATCTTCGTGAAATCAGAAAGACATTAGAGGCGTACACTGCAAATACTCCAATAGAGGATGCTGATCAAGCCTCAGCTTGCGGCGTAGGATACTCAAAAGATAGTGAATGGGATTTGACTCTAAAAGTGACTTCAAATAATTCTATAAGACTTATTAAAATTGACAGATGGGATTAATTTTGAAATAGCAATTTGGAGGAAGTGAAGAATCATATACTCTTCATTTCCTCAATAAAACTTGTGTTATATGGGAGATTAAAGAATGAAAAATAAGAATTATAAAAACGATCCGAACTGGTTAGGATTTGTTTTGTTAAATGAAAGAGAATTACATAAAGTCGATGACATTAAGGGAAAAACGCTTGCGGAGTACGGAGATGTTTCATTCGAATTACTGGATAGTCCGAGTAGTGGAGAGATTTTCACAAGATTCTACGAATTACACGCTGCCAAGAGATAATAAAACTCGTTTTTTAAAGGCTTCTTTTATTGGAAAAGTATGATGCAATAAGAAAAAAGCACCATTGCTGATGCTAATGTTTATATTACCTAGTTTGTACAGCTAGCCCACTAAAAGAAATTGGGCCAACAACATCAGCTCTCGTATTTGCAGTTTGGTTTTCTGCGGTCAATGTATAAACGTGATTGCCTGATTTCACATTTCTATCGATTGATTGGAAAGTAACAGCATAGTTTTGTTCAGAAGCTGCGGATTCAATACCTACTTTTGTATTGAAAATTTCCTTTCCGTCACGGAAAATTCTGAAAAGAATTTGTGCGATGCCAGTGATTCCTCTAACGCCGACCGTGGCTACTAGTTCTACTCGATTAGGTTGAGAATTCATGGGAATTTTTAAGCGGATTTTTGCAAGAGTAACCCTTTTTGGTGAACGAGGGATAATAAAAGACTTGGATTGATTAAATCTACTTCGGGGCTGAACTGCTTGCTTATCGAGAATACGCACCAATCTAACCACTCCTTTGTTCGATATCGTTCAGAATATGCTGAGATTAAGGAGAGTGATTGTGCAGTTTATCTATGAGCGAGAAGTTTAGTAACTAATATGAGAAATTCAATAAATCACAGCAGATAAAATTCGTATTTCATTTCATTTGATCTGGAGTTACTGTCACAACAAAACTTCTAGATTTCACTAGTATACGATATTGTGAATATTTCAAAATTAATGTAGCAATAAAGAAAAAAAACTGGATTAATTAATTAAATTTGGATGTGTAATTGACAATGTAACGCAAAGTCGTCCGGAAAGGGCTGGAGAGATGGCATGAGGACTTGTCCAACTTGCAACAGTGACAAAGTAAAACAAACAACTTCTATTTTCACTAGATTATTGTTATCTACGTATATATTTTTAACTTTTTTATTCTTTATTGGTAGGGTTAATGACGACTCATTAATTGCTCTATTCCCTTTAATACTTCCCCATTTGTATTTTTGTCTCGATTGCAACAATATCTTCTTTAGGATATTACCAAAATGGAATAAGGATAGTATATTAAATGTTACTGCTTTGGATAAGTATTTATTTGCAATATTACCTTCAATATTATTAATTACACTACTAATCACGTTTTTTCCCTATACTGGTCTTGGTAGAATTGTCTATTTACCGTTTATCTTTCTTCTAAACAGCGCAATACTAATTATTAGTTTATTAAGAACAAGACAATTGAATCGGAGGGGTTATCTTTTTGGTGGAGTACTGTTGACTTTAATATTCACAATAGCATTGTACCCCCAAGAGTATAATCCACATGTTTTAAAGCAAATTTGGGTAGCTGTATTTGGCTGATAAATTAGTTGAGAAGCTAGGAGTTTTGTTCAGACTACGACGTGGGTTAAATATTTCTATTCTGGAGCGCAATGATGGAGCAGTTAACACCAGAACTAAGGACATCGCTGGAAAAAAATAATTTCATTGAACGATATAGAAGTTTATCTTCAAAGTATAGATTTGATTCGAAAGATAGACTTGAAAAATACGGGAAGAGTGAGGCACTAGCCATCTTTAATGAATTAGGATACGATGCTTCATTCAACACGAAAGAGAGTTTCTTTAAGATTGTAGATAAATTTCCTCCCTACAGGTTCCAATTTCATATATCCCTTAAGTATGGAGCTGTAGAGTTGATATGGGTGGTATGGAAAGATGATTTGATTCAGAGGTCTATTGGCCCTTGGGGTTTAATAAAGAGTTATCTGGATGGTAATTTTGATGATGATAAAATTTTTCTTCCTAGATTTCGAATTTACGATGATTTGAGGGGAATATTAAAAGAGGCATTAAACATGTATGAAGACTTTAAGCGGGAGATGCTTGCTAAATAGGCTCTCCCAATAAAATCCGCATTTTAATAGAACAATAATAGTTATGAATGACGAATTATTTCTTAATATAAATATATTTTCTGTTAAGGATCATAGAATTGTTGGTTCAATAAAATATGAAATAATTTATACATTTGGAGAAAAACAAGAACCTGCTATGTGGCATTCATAGCAGGTTTGATTTTTATATTTTAATTGTATTTTCCTCAGTTGCATCAAACCATTCAATTTCACATTCTGGAGCTATTATTGGGAGTGAACTTCCATCGGAAGTGTATATGTCTCCATCTAGACCATTGAGTGTTCGATTGTTTAGTTTGTCAGATACATAAGCTAGCGCAGCCTCACTAGTTTCTGTATGAAACACCACCATATTGACAGGAATAGATAATCTTCCTTTTACTATAAATTTGCTGCGTTTGGTTTTTGATTCCATTTAATCATCTCCTGATAATGTTGTGTGGCAATATGGCGATGTAGTGGTATGGATAGTGTAACATGAAATTGCTAGATATACAAACGTATGTTCTCTATGATTTCTCACTTGCACGCCCTCTCTTATTTGGTTACAATTGTGTTAGTAGTTATGTAACCACAATACAACATTCGGCAAACACAATTGCAACCGAATTTTACAGGGGGTTGGTTACAAATGAAACCAAGCGGTATAGAGTTCGGTGGTTTTATTAAAATGCTAAGAAAAAGAGCAAATTTAACTGTAAGAGAGTTGGAAGATAGATCTGGAGTATCTCATTCATATATTACACAACTGGAAAATGGTAAGCGCGGTGTACCTTCTCCAGAGATTCTAAATAAAATTTCTGAACCATTACTAATTAATTATGATGAACTGATGTTAAAAGCAGGATATATAAACACAGAATATAGTTATCAGGCTCCTTTACCATTATTTGAAGGTGGATACACAAGAGAAGAAACCATGCTTGCACTATATGTCTTTGGAACAAATATTAAACGATTAAGAGAACAGTTAGGATATAATGCTGAAGATATTGCAAATACATTGAGCCTAAGCTTCGAAGACTATTTGAGGATTGAAACAGGAACGTTTGAACTGTCATTTGAACTCATCGATAAAATTGCTGGTTACTTTGAAAAAAATTCATCTAAGCTTGTCCATGAAAGAACATATTTCAATGATGATGATGAACACTTATTTGTTCAAATGTATATGTCAATTTATTACAAAAATAAAGTAAGTCAAGATAATATTGACCAAATTAAGTCACAAATTTCAGTTCTAGGTAATGCACCGGAAAACACATACGATATTAATAGAATGGTAGAGGCCATTCGTGATGATTTAATTGTGCAAATACCTATCTATGGCGCGATAAAAGCAGGAAATGATTTCGTAGCAGAACAAAATATTGTTGGTTATAAAGTTGCTTCTAAAAAGGAAGTTTCCGATGGAGAATATTTTTATTTAATTGTAAAGGGAGATTCTATGATTGATGAAGGTATAAGAGAAAACTATAAAGTACTAGTAAGAAAACAAACCTTTGTCGAGAATGGGAAAATAGGTGTAATAATTATTAATGGGGATGAAGCTACATTAAAACGGGTGTTCTATGATGGTGAAAATGTAATTCTTCAAGCATCAAACAAAGATATTCCTCCACGTGTTATAGCCATTCGAGATGTAATGATTCAAGGTCAGGTGAAATCGGTGGTGTTTGACGTATAATGACTAAAATTGATGTTTACTACGATTATACCGATGAAGGGTTAAGTCCAAAATGGATGCTGGTACATTTCGGAGTGATACTCCATTTGAGCAGAAGACAGCTGAAGAGTTTATTTAAGTGGAAATGGGATTAACAATTACACCTCCTGATTTAATAATGAGTTCTGAAAAAGAGGGGCAGTTCGGTGTAAGCACTCGCAATTGATGCTAATGAATTATATGCGTGGAGATAAGGAGAGAATATGAATAAAATTATTGATAAATACATTTCTCCAAAAAATGCAGAAAACATGACATTAATCGGATCATTGATAACACTATTAGTTGTTTCGCTGTATCATGATCTATATGGAAATAGCTTACCATCTGAATTTTATTTGATATTTGCTTTCATTTCATTTTTTATCATTTTCACCGTAATGACTTCTTTTATTGTGGATTTCACTAAAGAAAGAGTAAGACTTACTATTCTTATTAATGTATTAGCAGTTCCTCTTTCAGGATTTTTGTTTCAAATAATCCTTGTTAATTTTACAAAATTAAATGATAGTATAGCCAGTTATGGATTTTTGATTTTTCTTGTTATTTGTCTGAGCGCTCAATATTTTACTATAAAAAAAATGTGCAGGTATTATTGTGAAAGAAAAGAGTATCATATCGCAAACTATTTAATTGACAAAATAAAGATAAACGCAGGTTATATAGCGGCTATTTATGGTGCAACTGTTGCTATTATTAATTTTTTCAAAGAATATGAT
>NZ_MRTH01000083.1 GCF_001956045.1 Paenibacillus sp. FSL H7-0331
GAGCTACGATACACCGGGCGCTGCGATCGTGAATACACCCATTACGTATGAAACTACCTATGACGATCCGGAAAGGGATGCGATGTACGCACCCGGAACGCAGTGGTACATTGACCACGTTGATCCAAACCGATTCCTACCGTACACCTGGGCACCTTATGATGCGAACTACGGCGTATCTTCAATGCATGGTCAAACCGTGACCAATCCCGTTCCACAGTTCGATAAGGTTGGTTTATATAAGCTCAAATATCGAGTACCGGATAATCCAAGGCCTGACAATGCCGCTTTTGATTCGTATCGCAAATATTCGGAGGATTACGAGCAGTATTTAATTGTGCATCGTATACCTGAAGCACCATTTACCCTGCATATCGAACAGGATGGAACAGTAGGATGGACGGACCTGAGCTTTGATCCGGACCGCTGCTATGCACATGGCAATTGTCAGGCAGCCTTTGCAGCCAACAACGGCATTTATGCCAAGAAGTTTTACTATATCACTCCATCCGGAGTGAAGAAGGACAGCAAGCTTGTCAGACCTTTGGAGAGTGGGGAATACACCGTTGCTATGGCCGTTCGAGACGAGAATAAAGCATGGTCGGATTGGTACGTTCAGACCATCCAAATCGACCAGCCGGTAGCGCCGAATCATCCACCGACGGTATGGCTTACCTTCCCAAGCGGAAGCTATGCAAATCCTTCGTCGGTGTCCTTACAACCGACAATAACATGGAATCAAGCGGACATCGATCCGGGCACCATATTTTCTACATTCAATCTATGTGTATTTGATATATCAAATAATCCTGTTGAATGCGTAAAAAATCGAGCGATGGATACATCTTTAACAAACTGGGCATGGACGATGGAAACCATGCTGTCCATGGGACAAAAATATTGGGTACAGGTACAAGTCAGTGACGGGGAATCGTGGTCTGACTGGAGTAACATCGGCTGGATGAATACGAACAACCCACCAGTTGCCTATATGACCTTTCCCTATGGTACGCAAGCTGCTCCTAACATCGTGAATACGCTACGACCCGAGCTAACTTGGTATCAATCAGACCCGGATATTGGGTATGTCCTTTATTGGTATCAGATCCAGATTACAAACGAGGCCAATGATGTGACGATTTACGATTCAGGGAAAACATGGCAGAATACAACCTCTACGACAGGGAGAATGACGGTTCCCGTTGATCTGCCTACCGGTCAAAAGATGAGGGTCCGCGTCAAGGTGTGGGACCAGTACGGGGCCGAATCCAATTGGTCGCCACAAACGTGGATGATGATCAATCGACCGCCCAAAGCGATTTTCACTTGGAAGGTGAATCCACCAGTAGCTATTTTCGAGGGGCCTGCTTGGGAAGGAGATCATATTCAACTCATCGATCAGTCTACAGATCCGGATGGTGATGCCCTAACAGCGAGTTGGTCAGTACGTAATCCATCTGGAGTCGTCACTACAGGTACTGTAGTGCCTTACATTAAATTTGTAGCGCCTGGTGATTATGATATAACATTAACTGTTACAGACGTTCACGAAGCCAGCGACAGCCTGACAAGACGTATTGTCGTCAGTCCTATGGTGTTATTGGGTTACGTGAACCATACCGATGATTGGAATTCCAATCGTAAGAAGTACAATCAAGCCAAAACCAGAACAGATGAAAGCCCACGTGGCTATGATGTCTTCTTTCCAGGTGAAAGGTTCATGTTAAAAGCCGACACAATAGGTAATGTCGTACAGACCACTTCCAAAATCATAGGAACTACATTCAACACCAACATGGATAAAAGTAGTGGCGGAGCCTTCTCTGGCGTATGGATAGGGGAGATGTGGGATGACACCATGTTAAAGTGGGATAACCAAGTAGTTGTATTCCGCTTTACGGCGACGACTCCAACGGGATATCAGAAAGTAACAGATGTGCAGGTACGTATCGACGATGATGATTTCTGGAGACAACACAGATCAAGGTGATTTTCAGAGGTATTTAAAACTATTAGGAATTTGAGGTGGTACTTATCTATGTTGGAATCTATTCGCGCTTATTTCTATCTTAACGATACAGCTATCTCAGAAAAACCCATAAAGATCAGCTATGATCATAAGGTTGAATATTGGGACTGGGTTGCGAGAGAATGCTTGTATAATCGTAGGCAAAGAGATGGATTCGAAGATTTACAATATGTCAGTCATCGACTTGGTTTTACATATGCAGACTCCAAGCCTTATCGAAAAATCGGAGAAGAAGATAGGAAGAACTACAACTTATATATTATATGTGAACCCGCCTCCATAGAAAACTCATCCAATTCTATAGATAGTGTTGTTTATGTATGGCTTAAGGATCAAAGGGGCAAAAAATATCTTATTTCCTTTGGTAAAATAAACTTGCCTAGTCGAATGTATGCAGCGGAGATAATTGAAAACAACATTCAAGAAAAGCTGATACATGTGACAAATAGCTTGAAAATGAATCAGGTGCACAGTGGAAATGATGTATTTATGCTTGAAGAGATTTGCCCGTATTATACGATGGGTGAGATTAGTAAGTATAAAGATACCTCGCATCTATTATTTTATTGTGAAATCAGTGATCTGAGTTACCCAGACTCAGGGGATGTAGAAATGGATAACCGTCTCCAAGGTTTTTGGCCCACGTTGATGATAAGATGGATAGGTCAAAATTATGAGAGTGTGTATCCTCTCCCCGAGTTTAAGCTGACAGAGGACACCTTAAAATGGTCAACCGAGCAATTAAGGAATCATTATATGGAACAATATGTTCCCGAGACTTATAGAGATCGTATGCATGTATCGATCTGGAAGGGAGATCCACTTGATAGGATTGATAAAATAGAAATCAAACCTGATAAATATGTAGAAGTCCTTAATCAAGAGATGGTATGGATTCGAGTGACATAGAGACCAATCATTAGTAGTTCTTTATTTGAAGGTCAGATTAAATATTTTAAAATGTGCTACACTTCGACATTATTCAACAAAATTGTTGAGCGGATATTGTCGATAATGAATCAATAGACCTATTTGAAAATAAATACCCAAAGACCATAATAGATGAATAAAAGAAATTTTTGGAATATAAACAAAGAATATGAATCTAAATTGAGTAATAAGAATTATATTTCGTCTTGTACTGTATCTGTAGAACTAGACAATGAGCCATAAATAATAAGTTGGTTTCTGAAGGGGATTGGATAAATAATATTTAGAAAGTATTGATATTATCTTAGTGATGATATCAATATTTTGCTTTTTATTTATGATTTAGATAATGGATAGGATACTCAAAGAAAGGGTAGGGCTAACAGTAAAGGGTAGCAGGGAAATTTGAAGTAGAATAACTATGGCGAGTTCTAGCATCGGAGTGATGGAAGTGTTCAATTCGAGAAATCTTCAAGCAAAAATAAAAAAGTATATGGGCTTCTTAATCCCTGTACTTGGTATAGCGGTTATCATTGTTTTGGCCATGGTGATGTGGTGGTGGGAAGCAGATGGAAGACAAAGAGCATTTTATGTAGATGTACCGGTTTTCAAAGATGATGTGAAGCGTGGAGACTTAATTAAAGAAGAGATGTTTACAACAGTTAAATATGAAAAGGATAAATTAATCGTAAATTTCATAAAAGAACCACGAACCATTGTAGGTTTGGAAGCGAAGCAGTATATTCCAAAAAATTTACAGCTCGACTTACAATTCTTTGAATCTCCGAACCTGCTTACAGATGAAAAGCGTAAGAACTGGAAGATACCTAACGAATGGATTTATTCTATGCCTAATTCACTGAGAAGAAAAGACCAAATTGTATTTTATGAGGTTAATAGTGATGCAATGAAAAATGATAAAAAGATTCAGATTGATGCTACCAGTAAAATAACTGAGGATATCGGAAAAAAAGATCAGAACATTCAGGTTCAAATAACCCAAAAACCGGATGAGAAAAATAAACTTATGGGAAAGAATGAGCCTATCTTCTCTACTATAGTTAGCTATGTTAAAGACAGTGCAAACCGGGAAGTCGTATCTACCAGCCCTATTGATCGCATCGATGCCAATTCAACGATAAAAGACCTGGAGATTATAGCTACTAAGGAGGATATCGATCTGCTGACTGCCATAGTAACTGGAGGCAATAAGTTTATCATAGGTTATAGTGATGGGGAGGGTACGGTAAATGAAAGTAAAACTGGTAAGTAATAATGTTGATCTGCTGGAACCCTTGCGAGGTCTTGGTTATTTTGAAGAGGTTACACTATCAGATATTTTAGAAGAAGCTTTAGAGGCGGATATACTAATCATCAGCAGTATACTAATTGGACATAATATGTTGTCAGATATGTATGGACGGTACGCACAGCAGCTTAAAAGTAAAAAATTGTTCTATATGCTCACCGACAATGAAGGGGATTCTCCAAATGATTTGATTGCTCATATTTGTGAGGCTCGAGATATAACGGTTATTCCTCCTAAGATGACTATAAATCAAATTATAGAACATTTAACCCATACTTTGTTTCCCGATATGGGAAGAAAAAATAGCAAAGTTGTAGCTTTCTTCGGAGCAGCTGGGGATGTG
Organism: Paenibacillus sp. FSL H7-0331; assembly: GCF_001956045.1. The sequence goes on from NZ_MRTH01000083.1 coordinate 4,612, forward strand.
GGAACTTCTATGGTTAGCCAATCTGTCGCTGAAATATTAGCCCAAAATACGGAATACAAAATTGGACTATATATTCTCAATGACTCTATGGGCCCTTATTATGTCAAACTTCGTGAGGACGAGGATATCAGCATTGATGAAATCAAGGCGGAGCTATGGAGTAATGTGCTCTCTCCTGAAAAACTGCTGCAAACCTGCGTTCAAAGAAACAATCTTTATATCCTTCAGGCCCCCCGCTATTTACCCGATATGCGTCATTTTCACCCGGAGCATGTTGAGCAGCTTTTAGAGCTTGGATCCAATGTGTTTGACATTATTATCATTGACGCAGGGGCTAGTTATAACTTAGGGCTTACCATTGGAGTTTTGCGATCAGCAACTCACAAATATCTAGTCACTACACAGCAGGAGAAGCCGAGACTCAAATTTGAACAGGTTCAGAGTCAGATTTTTAAATCACTTCAGTTGAAGACAACGGATTTCATGATTATTATCAATAAATTTCTGAAGGATACTTCTATGTATGATGGCAAGCAAATGGCTGATCTTTACAAAATGACCTTAGCAGCTACGCCTCCACATTTGGAATTTATGGGATGGCAGGCAGAAGTGGACCGCAAAACACTTCTCCATTTCAATTCGATAGATTTTATCGAGCAAATTGAGCTGACAGCGAGATTGATTGCCAAACAGTTAAAAGTAGAATATAGGGACCAAGAATTGAAAAAGCCTGGATTTATCAAGCAGCTATTCGGAAGGGGTCAGGCAGGATGATGGGTACTGTTCCCAAAAGACCCTTTCATCTGGATGAATATATTCAGGAGATTCAAAAAAAGAGCACCGACACATCCCGAAGAACGAACGCTGCTTTTAATCGACTGGAACGATTTTATGAAATATGCGATGCCGTTAAGGAAGTAATAAAAATGGAAATGTTAGATGGGATTGGAACGGGATCGGCAGAAGCAGACCAAACCAACCAATTCTTGTACCAGCAGAAAAGGGCCATTATCGGTCATACGAAAGAAGTTAATTATTTTAAAACAAAGATAGAAGAATATTTGAAAAAAAACAATGCTTCGAGTGAATGGTTTCCTGATTGGTTTGAAGATCTCAAATCCGCTATATTTCATGAGAATTGGGGTCTGGCCGGGATTATGGAATGGAAAATCAAAATGAAGGAGAGCACTTCTTGCAAAATCATAGGGCAGCGCATTTACTTCCTGATCGATGGAAAAATGATACTTCAAGAACAAACCATCTCGAAGGATCGTATTAATCAGCTTATTACAGCGCTTATGCTGCAAACGCCTGAGAAACGATTGGATGATGGCAATGCAGAAGTCTACATGCTCGATGGAACGAGGATAGCAATATTCGTGGATGGTGAAGATGGTTTGGCCAAAGAATCCACAATTATATTTCGTAAGTACATCATTGAACAATTCACCTTTAAAGAGCAATCTGCTCGTGGAACGGTTCCAATAGAGCTGGTACCGGCTCTAGAAGCTTGGGCATTGGTAGGATTCAATGTAGGATTTATAGGTCCTGTAAGAACAGGAAAAACTACCTTTCTGGAAACCTGGCAGTCTCTTGAGGATGGGACTTTGGAAGGGATTCAGATCGAGACAGATCCTGAAATCGCCTTGCATGTTTTAATGCCAAAAGCACCTATTATGCAAATTGTTGCAGACGGTGTTAGGCTAAAGAAAATTATTAAGAGACTTCTTCGTGCCGATGGGGACTATCTCATAATGGCAGAGGCACGGGATGCTGTTGCCATGGCAATTGTAGTTGAAGCAACGAATCGCGGAACCAGAAGAGTGAAATTTACTTATCATACTTCTGATCCCATTGATTTCTGTTACGATGCCGCGAATGGGATTGTTCAGGAATTTGGTGGGGACGTATTCGCAAATACAATAAAAATTGCTAAAAATGTACATTATCTATTTGAATTTATCCAGCTCAAGGATAAATCCAAGAAAAGGCTCAAAGGTATTTACGAAATCAGATACAACCCTTTAACCTTGTTAATTACGATTCATCAAATATGTAAATATAATTTTAGAACGGATTCTTGGAGCTACAAATACGATTTTGGCTCGGATAAAGTTGGTATTGCCGAGATGGAAAATTATGAAGCATTTGAAGTGGTACAAAGAGAGTTCAAGCGCTTGGCTGCAATAAGCCCAATAGAGGGTGAAACTGTAACAGAACTACCTTATATCAAATTCATGCTAAACAGGTAGGTGAAGCAGCCATGTTAGTGTCTACGATTGAAGAGTTAGCCAGATACATCATCTATTGCATCATTCTTCTATGTGGGTGGATGGTAGTTTCTTCCCTAATCTTACCATCTGTACGCAAAGGTAGAACCTACGGACGTTACAAGGGAGCACAGAAGGAAGACGATTCAAGGAAAAAAAGAAAAAACCGCTTCATGCGTCATATCGAACGGACAATTCGTGTGGCCATGAATACAAGGTCCGAACAAGCCATATACACCTTTTTTCTAATATCTGGATTGTTGACCTTCTTTTCCTTGTTGTTTTGTATAAGGAGCTCCCAGACAGTGTTAACAAGCATAATCACCTGTACAGCAGCTGGAGGAACGCCATATCTCTTATTGTACATGAAACTGCGCGCTATTAATGTTAACAGCAGCTATGAGGCCGATATTCTGGTTACTGAATTGATAAGTCAGTATAAAATGAACTACTTAAATATGGTAGAAGCTATAGACCAAACGATTATTAGATTAAAAAGGGATCTTTACACAAGAAAGGCTTTATTCAGGTTAAGTCTTGATGTAAAGGAATGTAGAAATAGAGAAGAATTGGAAGTGATTGTTAAAGAATTTGCTTTTTCGATCGGAACTGAGTGGGCCATCCTGTTATCGAATAATATTTATCAAGCTATTGCCTACAGAGATGATGTGAGAGAAGGTCTCGAAGATATTCTTAATGAACTGATTGCCCTAAAAGCTGTTAATGAAACGAATAAACAAAATAATTCGGAAACCTTTCTCATTATCAAGTATGTAGCCCCCTTAGCTTATTTATTGAGTATCTATGGGCTTATACATTACTTGGGTTTTTCAACCAGTAAATTTATTGATTATCAGTTCAAGAATCCGCAAGGGCTGCAATATTTTGTATACACAATGGTCTGTATTGTGGCTAATTTTATCATTTATTATTTTATTCGAAAGCCTAAGAATGATTTTTAAGGAAAGAAGGGTGGTCATTGTTAGACCTACAAGCTACTTATTACACAGCCGTATCGGTATTATCATTAGCAGGTATATACCTGTTTTGGAAAACGAGAGCAATATTGTTAGCTGGAAGAGTCCAGGCCAAAAAGCGGCGATACACACAGCTGCAGCAAATCGTACAGGAACGTTTTAGAGACGATGAGGTCACGAAAACTCTTGCTATTTCCGGGTTACCTATCAATTCAACACAATATCAAATCATCAGATATCTTCTTGTAGGTCTTCTATTGATTAGCAACCTTGCATCCCATTCACTGAAAGGAGGCGATATGACTTCATCTTTGGGATTTATCGTAATTGTGTTTATGATTACAAGTCCAAAGGTGTATATCTTCAAGCGAAAGACCCCTTATAAATATTTAATGGACCTTTTGACTTCGAGGTACAAGTACAAAAAAAATTTAGAAGTCTATCGTGCCATTTCACAACTGAAAAATCTTATTATCATTAAACAGGAGAGACCACCAGGATCGCTTTACATCCTGGAGCAATTAAATAAATTTACGAAGATAACAAAACCTATCTTTAATCGAATGTTAATGATGTGGACGATGGGACAAAAGGAAGCAGCTTGCAAGTATTTTGTTGAAGCAATGGATACGGATCATGCACAGGAAATTGGAAGCTTGTTTGAAAAGCTGGATGGACTAAATCCAATCGAATTGAAGAACCAGCTCATCCTATTTCAAGAGGATTTTAAACAAAAACGCCAAACGGAGAAGCTGAAACAAAATCAATATCGGAGTCACATGATATATGCTGTTGTTGTTATATCCCTGATATCTGTATTAACGAACTTTTTGGTTTTGGGTTTCCTGATGGATTTATTAAAAGGTTTCCAACAAATCAATCAATGAGGAGAAGTGGACATGAAAGAATTTATTATCGTAGCTGCATTTGTTATTCTGGGGAGCTTCCTTTCTTACACTTATATAAATGGTAGTACCGACACGGCAACAGTCCAAACAAAACGTGTCGCTGACAAACAAATGCTAAAGATGGCAGATGTAGAAAGATAAGAATCTCTTGAATAGTTCTTTACTCGTCTCCATAATAATAACCGCAGTATCATTACTATTGGGATTACTGCGGTTTATGGGATCGGGTAACATCTCAAGATGTCCATATATATAAAGCAGGTGATTCTTTGGCGAAATTTATTATAGCCTTTTCGATGATGCTTCTTGTTTTCTTCCCAATCGTTCAATATACATTAAATCAAGCCAACCACAACCGAATGGAGAACGCTATAGAAATCGTTCACAAGCATGTTCAACAAGCCAGGACAGATGGCTATTTTACTCCAGGTAACATTGATAATATGAAAAATGAGCTTGCTTTGAGATGTAATGTTACATTGAGCAAGATTATGGTAAATGTAACGACAACACCTAAATATCGATTTAATGCATTTGATCAACGTGAAATGATTGACTACGATATTCAAATCCCGATAAATGAAATTATTGCTATGGCAAGTTATTTTGGTTTTACAAGTGAACAAAATAAGAGTGTGTACACGATCCGGGGATCTGCTCCGAGTGAGGTACTCGCCCCATGAAGATATTTATTTTGTGGATGAGTTTATTTCTATTAAATATTATTTTTTTGAATATTCAAAATGAATACAATCGAGCTGAACGTCATTTTATTCAGCTCAAATATATAGCCGAGGAAGCAGCGGCAGCAGCCACCCAATATTATCAATCGATACCTTATTCCAACGGAACAATGGTATTTGACCAAACAGAAGGAATTAAAGCTGCCGAATATGTGATTAGGCAGGATCTAAATTTAGACAATAATTACATACCTATGCCGGGGAGCTATTGGGTCGACAAGGTGACCTACAACATTCAATTTTTTGATGACTCCAATACGACGTATCCCATTTTATATAATCACAGCTCTGGATTCTTTTCCAAAGCAATTGGGGACCCCACTGTTGTTGTTACTATTAATGTAGGTAAGCCCAGATATTCTATTGTAGCTCCAACCAATAATTATTTTAGAACGGCTGCTCATGAATGGAAGGAACGTTAAGATAGATGATGGCAACAGAGGAGTGGTAAGAATGACCAAGCTTACGGTGGATCTGGAGGATCTGAAGCCTTTAATTAAACAAGCTCAAGATACGAAAGGTAATATAGAGCAGCTCTACAATCAAAGCAGAATTTATTTATCAATAGCACGTTCCGATTCCAATATGGCCGAAACCTACTACAGGAACTCCAAGACACAGCTGGACACGATTGTGAACGTCTTACAGACGACGTATAACGCTCTGATGGAGCTGCAAGCCGCAGAACCACCCCGAAGTC
>NZ_MRTH01000084.1 GCF_001956045.1 Paenibacillus sp. FSL H7-0331
ACAACTGTTATACAGGACAACGAAATCCTGCGAATGAGTGAGTATATGTGAGATAAACCCTTAAAACCGAGGGACGGACAGGTTAGTGCAGTAGCTGCCGATAAAATAAAACTCAATCCAGTAGCGGTCTTAGCCGTTCCATCTACTCATCACTACCCCTGATCAAGGTCAGGAATAAGCCCTGATTGCAATGGGCAGTCATACTCGTTCTTTTCCCTCCTTCTAATTTCTCATGTGTCATTTGTTCCCCTTTTGCAGAAATTTCAGTTTGAGGTTCACCAGTGCAATGCCTGCGATAATTAGAACGAGTCCCGCCACCAGTTTGGAAGTGATCGTTTCACCCAAGAAAAGGATACTGGTCACGATCGCAATGAGAGGGACTAGAAAATTAAACGAACCGACTTTGCCAGCTTCGCCCGATCCGACAAGCAGAAAGAATATGAGCCATGTCAAGGCTGTACAGAAAATCGAAATAATAGACAAAGACGAAAGGAATGACAGATTCCAAACGATATCCGTCCAACTTTCAACGGTAGAGCCCGCAACCAACAATACGATTCCACCAAAGATCATCTGAACAGTGGCCAACCAGACGGCATCGACCTTTGTCGCGGTTTTCTTTATATAGATGGTACCAAACGTCCATGTGATCGTGCTGGCTAGACCGAGCAGGATGCCGACGGTCGAAATACTACCGGAGCCTCCGCTTACGCTGACGACAGCGACTCCAAGAAAGCCGAGAATCAAACCGACCATCTTTAAAATGGTCATGGATTCGCCCAGCCACAACCAAGCGCCGACGCCGAGCAGAACAGGCTGCAAGAACACGATCGTCGAAAACAGTCCGGCTGGCATAGCCTTCAATCCGAATGTTTGAAAGACGAAAAAGAGAATAATATTCAGCAATGCGGAGATCAGGTAGATGTGCCAAGTATGCTTCAGATTAAGCTTTTTGTAGCCGGATAAAGCAAAAGGAAGCAATATGAGACCCCCAATAAAGATCCTCAAGCCGGCGAAAAGCAACGGTGGCGCGAATTCGAGCGCATATTTGGAGAGAGGCCAGTTTACCCCCCACATTGTAACTAGAAACGTTAAATAAACAATAGTACGTGTTCGCGAAAGTTGCATCATGTGTCTTCAGCTCCTGTTGTGGATTTGTATTTACCATGATACAATGCCAAATAAGATAAATGAAATGAATGTTTTCTATAGAGGTGATATCAAAATTGTTATGACATATTCGCAACTGATGTTATTCATGAAAATTGCCGAGACCGGCAATTTTACAAAAGCTGGGGAGCAATTGAATATGACGCAGCCTGCCGTAAGCCGAGCCATCTCCACGCTTGAATCGGAATTGGGGGTCATCCTCATGATTCGGGATAAAAAGAAAGGGATCATTCTCACCGATATTGGGAAGCGCCTGACTGTCATATTCAGAGAGATTTTGCACGGCTACAATAAGGTGGAGCAGGAGGTAACGGCCGAGAAAGGGTTTGAAGTCGGTACCGTTCGCATTGGGACGTTCCCTATTGTGTCCGCGCACTTCTTGCCGAAAATATTAAAGGTGATCGGGGAGAAGCACCCTGGGCTGACGTTCGAACTGTACGAAGGAACTATTGACGAGATTAAAGAATGGCTGTCTTCTAGAATAATCGATGTCGGATGGATTATTCCACCGAACGGTGAATTGGAAGGGATTCCGTTTTTTAAAGACGAGTTGTGTCTGCTCCTTCGGGACGATCATCCGTTGCAAAGCCGCCCGAAAATCCATATCACCGATCTGGACAATGAACCTATGATTGTATGCAAAGGCGGGTTTGTAACGCCGATTTATGAGCTGTTTCAGCAATTCGGAATCGCTTTGCGCGTCAAATATGACGGCCACAACATAACCACGGCGTTGAGCATGATTCAAGAAGGGCTGGGCGTCGCGATCGTATCGACAACTTCGTTGTCGTTGTCGGTGCTGCCGCCTAATGTCCGAGTCCGGACAATTGAACCGCAGCCGTCCAGAGAGATTCACTTGGCGGTTCCGTCTCTGAAGGAGGCTCCTCACGGGGTGAAGCTGTTCCTGCAAACCGCAAGGGAGCTTTATTTATCCGGTGACCGGAACCGCTAATGTGCAAATTTTGCATAGAGTATTAGCTTATCTCGCTAAACTTACGGAGAACGCTAGCTCAATGAACACTAAGAAACGGCAGCCGAGATGATGGCTGCCGTTTACTCACTTAACGGGCAGGATAGTTCCAATATGTGGTATATTTGATTAAATGACAATTTCTAAGCGGAGGTGCTTATGAATCCTGCTTTTGACACCTATATCCAATCGCTGGCCGGTCGGGACGTGACCGTTATCGGCGCCGGCGTTAGCAATTCACCGCTGATCCGCATGCTGTGCTCGGCCGGGGCACGCGTCACCGTGCGTGACCGCAATCCGGCCCTGCCCCGGGAGGAGTGGGACATTCTAGGCGTCGTGTTGCGCTTGGGAGAGGATTATCTGGATCACGTTGGGGGCGACGTGGTGTTCCGCACTCCGGGCATGCGCCCAGACCATCCGGCGCTGGAATCGGCCCGCGCTGGCGGCAGCCGTGTGACCAGTGAGATGGAGGAGTTCTTTGCGCTGTGTCCTTGTCCTATTTTCGGTGTGACCGGTTCGGACGGTAAGACCACCACCACGTCGTTGATTGCAGACATGCTGGCTGACGGAGGGCGTACGGTTCATATGGGCGGCAACATTGGCACGCCACTTCTGACGCGTGCGGGCGAGATGTCACCGCTGGATGCGTGCGCGGTCGAGCTGTCCAGCTTCCAGCTGATGGACTTGACGCGTTCTCCCCATGTGGCGGTGATTACCAACCTCTCGCCCAATCACCTCGACTGGCACCGAGACATGGATGAATATACCGCCGCCAAGCGACGCCTACTGGATTTTCAGAGTGCTGACGACTTTGCCGTCCTAAACGGCGACAATCCGGCGACCGCCGCACTACGCGGGCGGGGGCAAACCAAGTATTTCGGCGGGCACACTCTCCACGATGGCGTGATCGACGGTCTACTACCCATCAGTGACATTCGTTTGCCGGGTTGGTATAACGTGGAGAACGTTATGGCTGCTATGACCGCTGTGCGGGGGACTGTGTCTGATGAAGCAATCCTAGAGACGGTGCGCAACTTTGTCGGTGTGGAGCACCGAAACCAGTGGGTGGCAACTGTGGGCGGCGTGCATTATTACAACAATTCAATCGGCTCAAGCCCCGCCCGTACCGTCGCCACGCTGCATGCCCATGTGGGCCGAGTGCTGCTGATCGCCGGTGGGCGAGATAAGAAAGTACCGTTTGACGAGATGGCTAGGCTGCTGCCTGATCATGTTAAGGTGCTGCTGTTGATCGGAGAAGCAGCCAGTCAAATTGAGGCAGCGGTGCGCAGTGTGCCGTGTTGCCCGCCTATTGTCCGCTGCGAAGGCCTGGCCGAGGCAGTGACGCAGGCACACAAGCTGGCCGCACAGGGCGACACTGTGCTGCTGAGCCCTGCATGCACTGCATTTGACCAATATCGTAACTTTGAAGAGCGCGGGCGTCACTTTGTAGATCTGGTCGGAGCGCTGCACCGGCCAGACGGAAAGGATTGAACAAGACATGGGCGTTTGCTGGGAAAAGCTGATTTCCCTGATGTATTTATAGATAGTTCTTAAGAGAAACTGATTGAATGGAATGGAATAAATATAGAACATTACCGATAAAGGGGGTCGTAATATGCCATTTCCAACGCACATAGTATCCGCAGGTGGATTTGTGGAAGATGGGCAAGGAAATATCCTTTTAGTTAAAACTCGTGACGGTGGTTGGGTTTATCCTGGTGGACAAGTGGAAGTTGGAGAAAATCTGATGGACGCTTTGGTTCGTGAAATCAAAGAGGAAGGCGGAATAGACACCACGGTTAGCTACTTAATTGGTGTCTATTCGAATACAGGTATTTTTAAATGGTATGATGGCGTGACTGATGTTCCTACGCAAGTTATATTTGATTTCGTATGTAAACCTGTTGGCGGGGAGTTAGCTGTTTCTGAAGAAACAACTGATAGCCGCTGGGTGGCGAAAGATAGAGTTCTTGATTTCATTACACATCCAGCTATTCGCACTCGCTATCAGGCTTATTTGGAGTTTAACGGAGCGGTAAATTACATGGAGTATGTAACGAGCCCAGAGTTTATAATCAAACACCAAAAAGGTATATCGTAGTAAATTATTTCTCGTTGTTGATCAAACGAGGAACGATAGCTCAATGAACACTAAGAAACGGCAGCCGACATGATGGCTGCCGTTTTCTCACCTAACGGGAGTTTAAGTTAATGAATAAGGTAAGGTTGGGCAGATTCTTGATGATTTATGAGAACCCACGTAGCAGAAATGCTTGTATTGCTTTTAGGGAATCGCTCTGACGGACAGAATTGTTAAAAAGATATCCTCTCTTTTATTATTATGACATAAGGTGACATATTTAAGGTCTATAATGGGTGGTAGATCAACGAAAGGAGTAATAAATCATGAAACGAAGAATAATTTTAGATTTAGCAGTTACTTTAGATGGTTTTATTGAAGGGAAGAGTGGGGAAGTTGATTGGTGCATTATGGACTCTGAGATGGGGTTTATTAATTTCTTAAATCAAATTGATACTATTTTATATGGAAGAAAAAGCTATGATTTATGGGGACAATTTACTCCAGAAATTGAACATACTGATTCTGAAAAAGAATTTTGGGAATTGGTTCATAGTAAAGAGAAATATGTGTTTTCCAGGACGCAAAAGGGTACTGATAATAAAGCAATATTCATAAATGATCGTATTCTTGAAGAAGTAAATAAATTAAAGAATAAGCCTGGCAAAGACATCTGGCTATATGGTGGAGGAAGTCTTATTACAACTTTTATCAATTTAGGACTTGTTGATGAATTTAGATTATCTGTTCACCCTGTTGTTTTGGGAGAAGGGAAACCGCTGTTTGTGGATATAAAACAGAGGTTGAATTTAAAAATGGTTAATACAAGAACGTTCTCCTCAGGCGTTGTACAACTAATTTATCATTTTGATGGGAACTAATAATATTGCACATTCCAATGATAAAATCGTTAGTTTCATATTAACAGCGGCAAGTCTAAGACTTTATTTTCTGGTCTTCGACCGCCGCTTTTTCATCTATTGGGTTCAGTCTAAAACTTTATTCAAAGGTGCACGCGAGAATAACCTGAAACAGCAGCCGACATGATAGCTGCCGTTTCTCACCTAACGGGCAGTAGAGCGTGGTGGTCTTTGGCGCTTCGGGCAGGATAGTTCAAATACTTCGGAAAGTATTCCACCAGCCAAATGATTATTTAAGAATTGACTAGCGGTCATTAAACCCTTGACTTCCCACATCAAATCATATATCCTAATTACATCATACGATTTCAATGCAAGACACATTCCCTACGAGGTGTTTTATGAGTGTAGCAGGTTTTCAACAGGCATAACTTAAGAAGATAACATTCTATTCTATAGGTGAAGCGGGATACCGTTTCTTAAAATCCTATATGATAGTTTTATTTAAGTTACCTATGAAGAACCCTGCGAATACATCATGAACCATGACTCGAACAGAGGAAGTACACTGCGGCTTTGGACACAAATCCCTTGTCAGCTGATGGCTTTTATCTATATGTAACGTCATGTAAATTGAGTGTAATGAGCTGTGGGTTTCCCGCAGCTTTTTTTGCGCTTATTTGGGCATAAACGTTGAAATCTTATGGTGCAGGGATCTTCATCATGATCACCCAATCGTGAGGAGAATGCAAAGATGAATCCAAGTACAAAGGACAAATTACAATATAACGAATTGAAGACACTCGTCCAAAGCTATTGTGTAAGCAGTCTGGGCAAGCAACTGATCCATCAGCTCGAACCAAGTTCAAACCTCAAAGTAGTGAAGCAACGTCTCCTTGAAACAACGGAAGCCCGCGCGATTCTGGATACCGAGGGACATGTGCCGCTGCTGGGGATTTCGAATATTAAATTCATGATGGAGAAGCTGGACAAAGGGATGGTGCTGGATCCCTCCGAACTGATTGCCATTGCTGATTTTCTCCGGGGTTGCCGGAAAGTCAAGAAGTTCATGACCGAGAAGGAATTCTACGCTCCTAAGCTAAGTGCTTATGCCAACTCCATGTGGGATTTCCAGAACATTGAAGATGCAATTCACCAAGCTATTAATGGGAATCGGGTGGACTCCGGGGCGAGTAAAGAGCTCAGACGAATCCGCAAGCATATTGATATTGCCGAGGCGAAGATTGAGGAGCAGCTGCAAAAGTTTCTGAAGAACAGCGCGAACAAGGAGGTTATCCAGGAGTTTTTTGTCAGCAAAAAAAATGACCGCTTCACCATCCCGATTAAAGCTGCCTATAAGCATCAAGTGGCTGGAACGATTGTCGAAATATCTTCCAAGGGATCGACGGTGTTTATGGAGCCGTTAACTGTTGCCAAGTATAACGCAGAGCTTTCGGGTCTCAAGATGGAGGAGGGGATGGAGGAGCTTCAGATTCTGTCGGCTCTATCGGATTTAGTCGCAAATCAAACCCAGCCGATAACGGTCAATATTGATTTGATTAGTCTGTACGATATGATTTTCGCCAAAGGAAAATTTAGCAAAAGCATGGATGGAATCGCACCTAAAGTGAACGACCACGGGACGATTAAGTTGGTCCGATGCAGGCATCCGTTATTGTCCGGAGGTGCGGTTCCGCTGGATTTTGAAATTGGCGATAGATATCGCAGTTTGGTCATTACGGGTCCGAATGCGGGGGGCAAGACGGTTGTCCTGAAGACGGTCGGTTTGATCGCGCTGGCGGTGATGTCCGGATTTCACATCGCGGCGGATGCGTCTACCGAAGTGGCTGTGTTTGATCGTATGTTCGTTGATATCGGGGATAATCAGAGCCTGGAGAATGCGCTTAGTACCTTTTCGTCCCATATGAAAAATATAGCCGAGATCATGCGCCAAGCGAATCGGAATACGTTGTTGTTGTTTGATGAGATTGGTAGCGGAACGGAACCCAATGAGGGTGCGGCACTGGCCATTGCGATTCTGGAAGAATTTTACCAAATGGGTTGTATGACGGTTGCGACCACGCACTATGGAGAGATTAAGGAATTTTCGGAACGGCATCCGGATTTCATGAACGCAGCCATGGCATTCGACAACGAGACCTTAGAGCCGCAATATAAGCTACTGATTGGGCAATCGGGCGAGAGCAATGCGCTTTGGATCTCGAAGAGGATGGAGTTGAAAGATGAGGTATTGGGGCGGGCGAAGCTGTATATGAAGAGTAAGAACTACCGGTTGGATCTCCTTCATGAAAGTAAAGTGATGAAGAAGCCGGTAGTGGCACATACGGATGAAACGGAAGTTGTACTTGAGGAGTACGGGATGGGTGATCGTGTGCGGTTATTAGAGCATGATGAACCCGCGATCGTGTACAAAGGCCGAGATAGCTTCAACCATATGACGGTTTTATTTGAAGGGCAGCTCGTAGAGGTGCATGCCAAGCGGGTATCCTTAGAACTACGAGCCAGCGAGTTGTATCCTACGGGATATGATCTGAATACGCTGTTCACCAGCTATAAAGACCGCAAGTTTCAGCACGACATGGAGCGTGGCTCGAAGAAGGCGTTGCGGCAAGTGCAGAAGGAAATACGGAAGCAACGGGAGTGAGAGGATCGTAGCTTTGAGGCGTTTCCATCAAGACTATCATGCAAATGATGATCCTAAGTTAGCCGTCCCGACCAGTTAGGTGGCACCGGAAGCAAACGCTTCTCGTCTCAATAAGACGAGGAGCGTTTTTGCATTTTCAAAAATTGAAGGAGGTTTGAAAAATGTATCGTATTAACTATCGGACATATTCAAGAAATTGATAAAACCTAATTGAATTTGTTTAACGTCCAAAATGGTGAAACACAGTGAAATAGAGATGCTTGCGCAGTAGTGAGTTGCCTCGCTTGGTGAGCTTAATTTGCCCCTTATATTTGCCAGAACTGACGAGTTAGCAAGCGGAAACAGAATTACTTTTATTTATATAGAAAACAATGAATTTATAACTGTCGGTTGTCATGAACATTGTCCGATTGCCGATAAGCAGTAGACTGACCGACCGGTAACTTGCTAAACTATTCCAGCTAATAGCTTGTCAATATTTAATTATTAATAGTAGATTCATGAGGTGGTATACTTTAAAAAGTGCATGGGAAAGAACCGTCCTTTTAAGCACGGATATAGATTCCATTTATTTTTATTTCTTGTTGTTCACTCTAACCGGAATGCTTCCTTAGTAGTTAAGATGGCAAAAACCCAGTGGATGAGTTTATTCACACATGCAATTACTGCTACTTTGAATAGCTTTCCTTCAGCACGTTTCTTATCATAATAAGCCCTTAATTTCTTATTTCTATTACTGCGAATACCACATCGTACAGCTTGATACAAGGCAGTACGAAGCCTCCTGGAGCCGTGCTTAGTGATTTTGTTTTGGGTAGCTACAAACTTACCTGAAGAAAAAACACTTGGATCAACACCAGCAAAGGCCACCAGTTTCTTTACGTGATCAAACCGATCGATCTCACCAATCTCAGCTAAAATTGTTGCAGCAATCTTAGTGCCAATTCCGGGTATCGATTGGATTAAATCATATTCAAGTAGCTCCTCAGCCAGGCCATCTATCGATTTATTAAGGGTTGATAGATGATCCTGGTATTGAAGAAGCAATTTGATGAGCAGCTGCATGGAGATTAAATGGCTTGAAAAAGCTGTCTCCTTAAAGGGATTTCGCTTTGCTGCCGCTACTAAGATTTGAGCACGTGCCAAGCACCATGAGACGGATTTGCCGCGTCCAGTAAGACTTTGAATTGCAGTAGTAATCTCCAACTCTGACATTTCTAGGACTTCTTTTGATGTTGGGTGTAAAACCAAAAATCGAAGGGACACCTTTGAATAAAGATCACCAAACACGCCATGATATTCAGGAAAAACTTGATCAAGAATAGCCTGGAATATGTTGTTTCTTAGCAAAATACACACCGCACACAATATCAACGATAGTAATCCCCCTACTACGATATAAGGTGTACCGATTGCTGATATAAATAATCCACCTACAGCTGTACCTATTGTTGTTCCTATATTAGCGGATGCCATTAGCGAAATCAGGAGCTTTGGGAGCTGCGGACGTGATCCAATATTGAGCGATATTACTTCCAATGCCAGCTAATATTCCCCAAACCAATGTAATGATAGCCATAGGTACAGTGAACTGTCCAAATGAGAATAATACGATGTAAACTGCTCCTAATGCAAAAGGAAAAGTCGCTACAGTTTTGATGGCATTTTTAGTAAGTAACTTTCCTGCCACAATATTTCCAATAACATTTGCCCCACCGTATACGACTAACATTAAACTAATCGTTGGGCCAGAAATTTTAGTGATGATTTCAAGATATTCAGCAAGGTAACTATAAACCCCGAATATTGCTGAATTTATAAAAATAACAGCAGCAATGGAAAGCCAAGTAATTGAATGTTTTAATACGCTTAATTGTGAACCGTAAGAAATTTTTTCCTTAACAGGCATAGAGGGTACAACTAGTAGTGTAGTAATGAATGTTATAGCATTCATGGTAGCAAAGAATAACATGGCCATTTCAAACGAAGTTTCATTAGCAATAAAACTAGTGATTGGCACACCAAGTACCATGCCTGCAGATACGCCCAACATTATTTTATTCTGCAGAATTGTGAACATAGTGAGATGTAGAATTAGATAAAGTTAGGAGTGTTTTGCTCTAAATTGTTGAGAGCGAGTAGATTGAAGGGATATTGAGATTGAAGGCGAATTCCTATAATAGCGGAATTTGTTGGAAAAATAAGCAATTTGTCATATGTAAATGATGATTTGAGGTGGTTAGCAACTTGGCTAAGAAGAAGGCAAACCCAAGAATAAAAATTGGCAGTAATAATGAAATGTGACCTTGCCCTGAAAAAGTAGACACGTAGAAAGCCTCAGTGAACCCAATTAGCCTAACTTTCTCCGACCAGGAATGGC
>NZ_MRTH01000085.1 GCF_001956045.1 Paenibacillus sp. FSL H7-0331
GACGAAGGACTTGGCGTTTTAGGAACCGATTCCCCGTGCGCATTCAGCAAAGTGAGATGGACTGCGGCCCAACCTGCCTCTCGATGATCGCCGAGCACTACGGCAAGCGGTTGAGCATTCATCGGCTCAGAGAACTAGCACAGGTCGGGTTGGAAGGAAGCACGTTATTCAATCTGTGCAAAACCGCCGAATCGATCGGCTTTCAAGCGGAGGCGGTCCGCAGCAGCTTGAAGGGACTCACCGAGCAGACGCTACCCGCCATCGCCCATTGGAAAGGCAATCATTATGTCGTGGTCGTTAAAGTAGACGAACGATATGTGACCGTGGCCGATCCGGCTGTTGGGTTATTGACTTATTCGCATGACGATTTTCTGAAAGGATGGACACTGAACACGGTGTTTCTGAAGCCAGTCGAAGCTTTCTTCACCCAAGAAGAGTCGAAACCTTCATTCAGGCGCTACTGGGCTTTTTTCGCCTCCCACAAGAAGGCGCTATTCCACCTCCTATGGATGACATTGCTATTACAGGTCATTAACCTGGCGCTCCCACTGTTTACACAGCAGGTGATCGACCGTGTGCTTATTGGTAGAAATTATGATGACCTGAACGTCATGATGATCATTATGCTAGGGGTCTCGTTGCTTACCCTACTTGTACAATCGATCAGGGAATGGGTCATAGCGGGGACGTTCATTAAAATTGACATCGACATGATCATGAGTTTTTATCGTCATGTATTTCGCTTACCCATGCGTTATTTCGCCACTCGGAAAGTGGGCGACATCTTAACGCGTGCCGGGGAGAATCAGGTCATCCGGCAGTTTCTTGTAACGAACAGTATGAATGCCGTGCTGAATGTGATGACGATTGTTGTTTACATAGTCATTATGTTTACCTATAGCGTTACGTTGGCTTGGATTGCCCTGGCGTTCATTCCCTGCTTTATTGCTCTTACGCTGATCGTGACTCCCCTTATGAAGCGCAACAGCAGGAAGCAATTCCAAGCCGATGTCGACTTGCAGAATGTATTAGTAGAAGCTATTGGCTCCATGCGTACCGTGAAAGCTCTCGCGGCCGAGGACGAGGTAAGGAAGAAGGTGGAGGGAAGGTTCCGTCAATCTACTTTTGTACAAATGAAGGGTTGGAAAATCGACATCTTCTCCGGTTCTGTCGCCACTGTGCTGCAAACCTTAAGCGGTATAACCGTGCTTTATGCAGGGGCTGTATTTATTATCGGGGACAAGCTGACCGTCGGGGAGCTGATGGCTTTTAGTGCGGTGTTTGCAATCGTTACCGATGCGGCGCTAGGTTTAATCGGAATGTGGGACGAGTTTCAAAGCGTACGGATTGCCTTGGAGCGGCTTGACGATGTATTCGAGACGGAGGTGGAGGAAGCCGATCTGAACCGGCTGACAGCGCTGCCGAAGCTTACGGGGGCGATTACTTTTGAACGCGTATCGTTTCGCTATGCTTCCGACGGGAAGAATATACTGCAGAACATTACCTTCGACATGGCGCCAGGTCAAACGACTGCAATTGTTGGTCGAAGTGGGTCAGGGAAATCGACCTTGGCGAATTTACTGCTTAAGCTATATGCGCCAAGCAGCGGGGTGGTTCGCATCGATGGGCATGACCTGCAGCGGGTGCAGGCTGATACGCTCCGTAAGCAAATCGGAGTGGTACAGCAGGAAGCTGGACTTTTTAGCGGAACGATTCATGAGAATATTGCTTATCAAATCCCTGATGCTTCGATGGATGAGGTGATGGCGGCCGCCATGCTCGCGGGGGCGCACGAATTCATTATGACATTTCCGAATGGCTATGATACACAGGTTGGGGAGCGGGGGGCAAGTCTATCCGGCGGGCAGCGCCAGCGTATTGTCATTGCGCGGGCACTGATCGGCAATCCGCGTATTCTAATCTTCGACGAAGCGACGAGTGCGCTCGACAATGAATCCGAGAAGACGATTCAGCGGAATATGAGCACGATACTCAAAGATCGTACGACCCTCATCATCGCGCATCGACTGAGCACGATTCGGCATGCGGACCGCATTCTCGTACTGGATCAAGGCGTTATTGCAGAGTCAGGTACTCATGAGCAGCTAATGATGGATAAAGGTCTTTATCACATGCTGGTAAGTCAGCCGTTAGAATAATTATAGAAAAAATCACATGGAATTCGCGGTCATACTCATGAATGTGCTGAAGCCGCAGACTGAACGAGCAGATTTCATTATTTTGGGTGAAGCTGAATCGATATCCAAGGTGACCCGTTTAATGTTCATATGGGTTTTCCAAAATGATGTTAGCAAAAGATTCTGAATGGGTAGCTCATCACGCTGAACAACTACAGTTCTTACACGCAGATGTGGTTATTGGAATCGCTTATACTCTATGTCCTGATCCAAATCGTCGTGATCGGCTTTGTAGCTCCGGCGCAAAAACGTGAGTTCTTATTCTATTCATAATATTAGGAGGATACAAGATGTTAATAATGCCTACAAAAGGATTGTATTGGTTAATGGTTGTCGTTTTGTTAATGGGTGCTATTTCGGTTAATTTCTCAACCACAGCTTATGCAGCCGTATATCCAGAAACTATTCATGAAGTCCCTGCAGCTGGGGGATTTAAATCGCCGATAATTGGGGGAGAATTCGATCAGCCCGAACACGTAGCAGTTGATCTTAGCGGAAACGTGTATGTGACAGATGGTTGGAACGGCCAAGTACAGAAGTTTGATTCCAACGGTAATTACCTCTTACAATGGGGGAAAGATGGCAGCGGTAATGGGGAATTTAAGGGCCCTGATGGAATAGCAGTTGATGCTAGCGGAAATGTGTATGTGGGGGACTACGGCCGTATACAGAAGTTTGATTCCAGCGGTAATTACCTCTTACAATGGGGGGGAAATGGCAGCGGTAATGGACAATTCGCTTTCCCTGATGGAATAGCAGTTGATGCTAGCGGAAATGTGTATGTGGTGGACTCATTCAACGACCGTATACAGAAGTTTGATTCCAGCGGTAATTACCTCTTACAATGGGGGGAAAAAGGCAGCGGTAATGGACACTTCGATTTCGCTCAAGGAATAGCAATAGACATTAGTGGATACGTGTATGTGGCTGATGGTAACAACAACCGTATACAAAAGTTTGATTCCAGCGGTACGTACGTCACGAAATGGGGGGGAAATGGCAGCGGTAATGGACAATTCGATTTCCCTCAAGGAATAGCAGTAGACAATAGCGGAAACGTGTATGTGACAGATGCTCGGAACTACCGTATACAGAAGTTTGATTCCAGCGGTACGTATGTTACGCAATGGGGAAGTGAAGGCGTGGGTAATGGACAATTCGATCGTCCTATAGCAACAGCAGTTGACAATAGCGGAAACGTGTATGTGGTGGACTCCCTCAACAACCGTATACAGAAGTTTGATTCCAACGGTACTTACGTCACGAAATGGGGGCAATTTGGAGTATCCACCCCTAAACGAAGTTCTACTGCAACAGATAGCAACGGAAACGTGTATGTGATGGATCATATCAACGGCCGTATACAGAAGTTTGATTCCAGCGGTAATTACCTCTTACATTGGGGGAAAAATGGCAGCGGTAATGGAGAATTCTTTTCCCCTCAAGGAATAGCAGTTGATGCTAGCGGAAATGTGTATGTGGCGGACACATTCAACAACCGTATACAGAAGTTTGATTCCAGCGGTACGTACGTTACGCAATGGGGGAAATCTGGCAGTGGTCATGGAAAATTAAATTTTCCTGGAGGAATAGCAGTAGACACTAGAGGGAACGTGTATGTGGCGGATAGCGCCAACCATCGTATACAGAAGTTTGATTCCAACGGTCTTTACGTCACGCAATGGGGAAGTAAAGGCAGTGGTGATGGAGAATTCGATACTCCTAATGGAATAGCAGTCGATACTAATGGAAACGTGTATGTGACGGATAGTAACAACAACCGTATACAGAAGATTGATTGCAAAGGTTTGATTACGCAATGGGGAAGTAAAGGCAGCGGTGATGGAGAATTCGATACTCCTAATGGAATAGCAGTTGATACTAGCGGAAACGTGTATGTGACGGAGACTTCTAACAACCGTATACAGATGTTTAATTCCAGCGGTACTTACGTTACGCGATTGTGGGGCAGTAATTTCAATGGTTTCAATTTTCCTGTCGGAGTTACGTTTGACAATAGTGGGAAACTATATGTATTGGATATGAATGGTGGCATTAGAAAATTTAGCCTAAATAATAACGCTCGTATAACTAAATTAACGTTCACGGGGGGAACGCTCAGCCCGTCGTTTACACCTGATACAACTTCTTACACGGCATCTGTCGCTACTAGCGTATATGCAGTGACGATCACACCGGTGCTAGAAGATCCGATGGCGACAGTGGATGTATCGGGTGCATCCGGTACGGTTACTAGAGTCGTATACAACAATGTAGCTTCGTTCAGCGTACCTTTGAATGTGGGAGAGAATCCGATTGCGGTTACCGCCAAGGCAATGGATGGAGTGACTAAGAAAATCTACACGATCAATGTGACAAGGACCGCAGCGATCAGCAGCAATGCGGATTTGAACAGCTTGGCGCTGTCGAGCGGGAGCTTAAATCCGATGTTTGTGTCAGGCACGATCAGCTACACGGCAAGCGTGGGGAACAGCGTGAGCGGAATCACGGTAACGCCGACGGTAGCAGATAGCAGCACGACCGTGAAGGTGAATGGTGTGGCAGTGACGAGTGGGAGTACGTCAGGAGCGATCAGCCTGAACGTAGGCGGCAACACGATTACTGTGGAGACAACGGCACAGGACAGAACAACGAAGAAGACATACACCGTAACCGTGACAAGGACGGCAGCGAACAGCAGCAATGCGGATTTGAACAGCTTGGCGCTGTCGAGCGGGAGCTTAAATCCAGCGTTTGCGTCAGGCACGACCAGCTACACAGCAAGCGTGGGAAACAGCGTGAGCAGCATCACGGTAACGCCGACGGTATCTGATACCCTATTTGGCACTGTGACCGCGAACGTATATAACAGCAGCGGCGCGCTGGTGAGTGGTCCGATCACGTTGACGAGCGATACGGCGTCCTCATTGCTTCCGCTGGGCGTAGGCAGTAACGTGGTCAAGATTGCAGTGACGGCAGAAGACGGTTTGACAACCCGAATATATAGCCTAACCATTCGAAGAGCCACAGCACTGACGGCTGATTCCGCAACGCCGATATGGGTAACGTCGAGCACACCAGTAACGATCACCGTTCCCTTAGGCGTAACGAACGCAAAGGTGGCCGTCACACCGGTAACGGTAGGATCTAACAAGGAAGCGATGCTTCCGTTAATCGAAGTACAAGCGGCTACTTCATTAGGTATTGTGAGCATTGTGATCCCAGATGGAACGAAGATTACAGGTCCTGCTAATTGGGACGGAACGATCAAACTGCCTGAAGTACTGAGCACTAGCAGCGTGTCGATCAATAATGCTATCGTGCACGCTGTCATTGAAGTAGGCTCCTCGGATGTATCGTTAACATTTGACCGTGCGGTACGTTTGTTGATCCCGAATCAAGGGGACAAATCGGCCGGTTATGTACGAAATGGCGTGCTTACGCCGATCACAGGCACGATTTCAGCAGACACCCAGGCTGCAGCAGATCGAGAAATTGCAGCTGGTGGGGATGCAAGAATTACAGTTGGCAGTGACCTTGTCATTTGGACCAAGCACTTCACCAAATTTGTAGCCTATACACCGGTTACACCGACTAGGAGTGGTGGAAGCGGCAGTGGCGGTGGCAGTGGTCCTTCCAATAATTTTACGATCGCGGCTTTCGCCGATGCTGAGTTCACTCTCAACAACGTCAAGTTTTCAATTCCAGAAGGGGCTACGGACAAGACGATCCGAGTAACTGTAGATAAAGTGGCCGACATCTCAAGTCTACCTAAAGATGCCGCCCTCCAATTACTTGGAGACGTCTACGAAGTTAAGAAAAACAGTGAGGGCAATTTCATTAAGCCTGTTACGATCGTACTGCCTTTCGACGTATCGAAGGTAGACTTCAACAAGAATGAGGTAGCAGTCTACTGGCTGAACGAACAAACGAGCAAATGGGTGGTACTGGATAACACGAAGGTGGATCAAGCAAGCGGCACCGTATCTGGTACTGTCATGCATTTCGGGAAGTTCGCCGTGTTCACTTCGGAACGAATTCAGACGCCTTCACCGTCCGCGAGTGAATTGAACTTGACCGACATCAAAGGTCACTGGGCAGAAGCTAGTATTAGGGAATTGATCAGAATGGGGGCAATCAACGGTTATCCAGATCAGACCTTTAAACCGAATAACCATATTACCAGAGCCGAATTCGTCTCCATCCTGGTGAAGGCATTTAAGTTGACAGCGACGATTAGCAAGACTTTTACCGATTCTACGGATAATTGGGCTAAGGACTCCATCGGTACGGCAGCAACTTTAGGAATTGTTTCCGGATTTGAAGACAATACCTTCCGTTCGAGCGATCTGATCACTCGTGAACAAATGGTTGCGATTGTAGTCCGTGCAGTAAAGCTGAGTGCATCGAGCAAATCTGTCAGCTTTAAGGACAATTCAGCGATTTCCAGTTGGGCAATCGAAGATGTAGCAGCAGCGACCGACAAAGGGCTAATTGACGGTTATGAAGATGGTACATTTAGGGCAAAAGCCAATACCACTCGTGCGGAAGCTACTGCGGTCATTCTTAAAGCAATGGCTCTTAAGAAATAAAATCATAGAATAGAATTAATTTTTTGAAGTCAGGGCATCCCATTTGGGGTACCCTGATTTTTTGTTTTCAAGAAAACGTGCTGAAAACTGACACAAGTGATTTTGCCTTAGAGACGATACGATTAACCGTATCATAAGTAGGGTGAAATTTTTGACATTACCACTCACTGTGGGCGGAAAGTTGCCCCAGTGGACGCTAAGCGATAAGAATATCGAAAAGAAGTACTCGCTTTCACAATAGAATAAAATGTATAATTTAATTATAGAGGGTAGTGGTGCTGAACCTTACCGGAAGAAGCATATTGTTAAGAGGAACTCCGATCTCGATAAGGACAGAGACTTAGGTCGCGCGGTATGAAGAAAACAATGGCACTTTTGCACATAAAGAAGAGAAGCGGGCAGAAGATCGTAATGTTGAATTGCTATGATTATCGGACGGTAGTTCTGCAGGAATGATCATTCGACGAAGCTGATTGTAGGAGCGATGGCTGCGGTTTGCAAAATGATCCTGACCGTTTTACTTTTAGAAGACTAAAGAACCAACTTTGCTTCAACGCACTCGTCCAGCATTTTTTAGGATGATGTAATTCGAAGGTAGGTATATCCTATGTATGATGGCAAGGTGAAGGTAGGCGGTCCCGAGGAACGCATAGCTATCCAGATTGACCAGCTGGAACAGCATTATTTGGTAGGGCGGGACATCGAAATTCAGTATTTCATAGAGCAACTAACAGTCGGCGGACAACAGGGACGGATCTTAAATCTCTATGGTACCGGCGGCGTAGGAAAAAGCTATTTAATCGACGAGTTCCGTCGGCTGGCGGTGAATCTGAATGCCTACTTTCTGTTGATGGACAGCCGCGGGTTCTCTCATACACCGCAGGACTTCTGCACGCAATTGTTGCGTATGCTCGGCTATCCGATGGAGAAGCTGCAGCAGATCGCCGAGCCGCAGGCGCTTCTAGAGCTATGCCATGACATCCTGAGGGAAAAGGCGGTGAATCAGAAGCTTGTTCTCGCATTAGACACATTCGAGGACATGGGTGATATGGAGCACTGGCTGAGAGAGGCATTCCTCCCACAATTATACCCGGAAATCCTGATTCTCATTGCGGGAAGATTCCCCTTGCAAGGCATATGGCTCAGTTCACCTGCATGGCGCCATTGGATACACCGGATGCCCATTGGGGATCTGGATTATATCTCCGTTAAGCAATATCTAGAGAGCTCGGGCATTTCTCAGGAGTCGATGATCAAACAGATTTGGATGAAAACTAGAGGACATCCGCTCACGTTGTCCGCAATTTCTGTTATCAGAAATTGACTCCGTATCTCATGGAGACGTTGAATCCGTCCAATTGGGCGGAGGCAGAGCAGTATTTGGACAATCGTCACATCAATCCGAAGGAAATTTGCCTTCCTCTCCAGAACCCGGACACGGGGGAGAGGTTCGAGTATATGATTTCTAAAGAAGAAAGTTTATATTCGATTAAGCATATTCATCTTCAAGAGCTTTACGAGCTCGATCCTAGCATTGTTAAGCTGATGAGAGATCAGCAGGGGGCAATATGCGGCCTGACTGCAATCATTCCGATTCATGCAGGAACGCTTGACTACTTGCTAACTCACCCGCTGTCATCCACTTATTTCCAAAGTCTGCCGGATCATAGGCTAAAGGAACTCCGGGTGCCGAATGAACATATTGCCGGTTATTTTGTGAAAACGATCGATGTATCGGATTTTGAGGACGTGGCGATACGTACAACTGCAGGGCTAACGTTCATCTCACTGCTTATTTCTTCCGATTATGTCGTGGCTGCTCCTCCGGATCTCCCCTTCTTAAAGGATTTCCACCTTAGCTTGGGGTGCGAGCAGACGAAAAGCGTTGCACATTACGATTATGACATTAACACTCCTACGCCGTATTATGTTCTCGATAAGAGGGGCAGCAGGCTGCAGGACTATTTGAATAAAATGATGGCGTCTTTCGGCTTTGTAGATCAATCCAAGCAGCAGGATGATGGTATGCCGATGCTGTCCGAGCGGGAAAAAGAAGTGGTGGGGCTGCTGGTGAAAGGTTATACGAATCAAGAAATATCGGCGGACTTGTTTATTACAGAAGTAACGGTCAAGAAGCATTTGACAGCGGTATTTCGGAAGTTGAATGTCAGGAATCGAACACAACTGGTTAACAGCTACTTGAAAAAAACAAAATGATCGTAATCAGACAAGTTTTCTCTTAAGAGAGAGCTTGTCTTCTTTTTTTATCCGTGAGGAGAACGAAGGTATACCCGAATTCGACTGTTTTGCTACGTTTGGATAATAGAATGCGCGAAAGCAGGAAGGCATTCTTAATGAGATTAAAAAACTTAATTTACTGGAGGAATAATACAATGTCCAATGAGAACGAATCAAAAGATTTAAAGCTTGAAGATTTGGAGAAGCCATTGACGGAGACGGAAATGAAAGAAACAACTGGTGGAGCATTGGGAAAAATCTCTGGGACAGTAGTCCGTAATGGTATGAGTCGAGGTTCAAACTAAAGCACAAGTTAAAACGATAGACTCGGATTGTTGCAATGATTTGTTTCTTTTAAAAACAGATTAATGAACTGGGAAACCCTAACTATCGTTAGGTTTTTTCCAGTTCAATGTGAAGAGGTGGCTTATTATGGATGCTATGGAGCTGGTAGCGTTTAACGTGAACGGTACGGAATGGCGTCTACGCGATGTACTAAAGCTTGCGTGCATGGAGGGTCGTTTCTCCGCTGTCGAGGATAGCATTCGAAGAGCCATTATGAAGGAATTTGCGGAACAGCATCAGTTATCGATCGATGAGCAGGAATGGAAAGCGAAAGCCAATGAGCTGCGACAGCAATTGGGGTTATACAGTGCAGCAGAAACTTTGGCTTGGCTTAAAGTGCGAGGGCTCACGATGGTCGATC
>NZ_MRTH01000086.1 GCF_001956045.1 Paenibacillus sp. FSL H7-0331
CAGCCTTGGGTGTAACAACGATCGGCAATGGAGTGAGCAAGATCGCAGATGGCGTCCATAATTTTTCATCTGAGGGGACGGGTGATGGTAGACTAAAACCCACAAAACTATCTTCTGAAAAAATCCAACTGGATTGGTTACCAGATAAATATACTGCTGTAGAAGTAAAAGGATCTGTTAAAGTGGCAGGAAAAGATGTAGATGTATCAAGAAGAGTGTACCAAATCGAGATTGATAAAAACTATGTGCCGAAAGATCCGGCCGCAGGCGGACTAACTAATAAGGAACTAATGTCGAAAGGGAAATCTCCCTATGTTGTAAAAGACGGAGTGGAGAGTAAATTTGAACTGCAACATTTGATTCAAAAAGAGTCAGGAGGTATGGTTGAAATAGCTGAATCTACCCACGATAAGTACAGCAGTCAATTACATGGTTTGGTAGAGGATGGAAATAGCTTCAGGAATGATCCGTTGCTTGAAAAACAGTATAATAATTTTAGAAGCAATTACTGGAAAATGCGTGCAAATGAAGAATAGAAAAGAGGGATACCATGAATCAGAAAATAATAAAAATGATCGAAGAACATGGTGAAGAAAGGGATTTTTTCGGAGGAGCATCAGAGGAAGATATTCTTAATGCTGAAGAAATGCTTGGTTTAAAGTTTCCTCAAAGTTACCGAGAATTTCTAAAAGAATATGGCTCAGGAGGAATATGTGGTGTTGAAATCGTAGGCGTTCAGGGAAATCTTGGGGCGTCTGTAGTAAAGGCGACTGAAAGATGGAGAAACATAGGGTTAGATATGGGGCTAATTGTGATTGAAGATTCAGGAGAATTTGTTCGATGTATGTACTCCGCTGATGTTAATGACGAAAGAGTATTTAGTTGTATTAGGGGGGGGGAGAACTTTCCGTCCGCTATGATACCTTTGATGATTATACAATAGATATGTTTCAAGAAGGTATTGATAACTTATAAATATGATGGTCTTGCCAGTCCCCTAGTATATCATGTGGGGGGCTACCCAGTGCCGAATGAACCCACAACTTAACCAATAACACATATAACCTATGTAACACCCGTATAAAGATTTCGTCATTTTGTTTGTACGCACATAAATGCTTGAATAGTACAACCTAAAAATCGTTACTCCGTTACATCTAACAGGTCGATTATGGTCAGATACTATCATGATTGACCTGTTTTTTGTTATCTTCGTTTTCTTACGGTTTTTTCAAAATCTTATGCAACTGTAGAATACGCCGCCCCGATCGGGAGAGTGAAAGGAGAAATCCGCAACTTCAAAGCGACATAGCCCGACCACTATAGGACAGGGACTAGAATATCTATTTTGCTCCGTAACAATCTGGACATAAGATGCGATAGTTATTGTGCAAGTCAATAAATCTGGTGACGACCAGTCAACATAAAATGGCATAAAACAGGTAAGGATACGTTTCGGGCTAGCCGCCTTCCCTACTACATAGCCGCCGAGTGGCGGAATAACAGCACAAGAAGGAAGGTATTGCATATGAAGACGAAGTACAACGACTTCTGGTTGGTTAAGAATAACAAAGCCGCTAATGCGTACATGGACGAAGTTGCCAAGGAGAGCAACTTTACAGGACATCACAAAGGATATACCATCCTGCCGCATAAAATCCATCAGTGTTATGGTTTAAGTCCGTATGAGAAACTGATTCTTGTTGACCTAGTTGCTTATATGAGCGACCAGAGCCAGTGCTATTGGCAAATTATAGATTCGAAGGTGGGGTAGATGCTCTGCCGGAGGGGCTAAAACCTTGAGGAGGCTTAACATGAAAAAGGAAGGATTCGTATCTCTGTGGGTAGGGAATGTTCAAACCACCCATGAGTTGGATAGATTGCTCGCTGTTTCTTATTCTGATGAAGGAGATTTTGTTCCTTCGATATTTGCTAAACACTTTGAGATTCGTAGATATGACGATGCTGTTAGAGAAGCAGAATATTATGAAGAGGCGAGTAATGACCTGAATCAAATACTTGAAGGATTCTCTTATGATGATGAAATTGCCCCGAGATTTGATACGCTAGTGCAGGAAGAATTGCCAAATGATATTAATGCAGTAGTTTTACTTTATAACTTTAAGTATACTGGGGAAATTGTCGAAGCTACAATTCAATCGAATTACCTGAGATTCTTAGGAACGGTAGAATATCAATAATGGGGGCTACCCAGTGCCGAATAAATCCATCATTCAATAATACACTCAACTCATGTAATACCTGTATAAAGATTTAGTCATTTCGTTAGTACTCACACAAAATGCTTGAAAAGTATTACCTAAATATTTTTTTGCAAAGATGGATGAAAACCATTTCAGAGATCAGGAGAGGACTTACGATAATGAATCAATAGTCCTATTTGAATGTAAAAGACTATCGACCATAATAGGTGGATAAAAGAAAATTATGGAATTATAGATAAAAAACAGGTATTTAGACTCAAAATAAGAAGCCTATAATTTGTTTATCCCTATACGGAAAGTTATAACTTTATAACGAGGTGTAGGCCATATCCTCCCTAGCTCCACAAAACCCGCAATTCTAAAAGGAGACCTTACGGATGATCAAAAGAATCGTAACCAGTACTCTTGTAACAGCTGGGCTCTTCGCAAGTCTGGGCGTCGTTCAGGCCAAAGAAAGCAGGTTTCAAGATATCAACCATCATTGGGGCCAGTCGGTTATCGAAAAAGCCGTTACGCAAGCCTATATAGATGGTTACTCGGATGGTACCTTCAAGCCGGATGCAGCTGTCAGCCGGGCTGAGTTTATTAAAATGCTGATGGCCGCGATAGGTCAGCAGCTTACGTCGGAATCTGGAGAATGGTACGAGCCCTATACGAAGGCGGCGACCCAATCAGGAGTGCATCGGGATATGGATTTCACCCAGGATATGAACGGAGAGATCAGCAGGCTGGAAATCGTGCGTTTGATCACTCGTGCTACCAACATAGAACTGCGAAATCCTGCAATCACGGTAGAGGATCCGGCACTTGTATATAGCGCAGCGAAGAAAGGCTTAATACAAGGATTGGAAGGGGGACGAATCGGACTGAGTGAATCGACAACACGCGCACAGGCGGTCATGGTGATCGATCGTGTACTGCGATTGAAAGACGGTGGGGTTTTGCCTGTTGATAAGGGGGCTATTCAGTTAACCGATCTTTCCTTGACGGGTACCAATTTCATGAGTGTCTTGGGCCAACCAGCATCCAGAAAGTTTCCTGTTGAGTATCGGATCGGGGAGGTAGGGCTCACTATCGAGGAAATTACGGTGATCGATGGCAATGATCCTACAACCCCCTTTGCCTCTGAGATACAGGAACAGAATGTATCGGGAAGTTACGCATTTTCTTTTAAATTGTCATGGGATCTGAGGAAGCTGCAGCAAGATCTGCAAGTAGCAGATTACTTTCGTATGGATGAGCTTATACCAGGTTCGGTTCAAGGATCAGGTCCAGAGTTTGTGACTTACGAAGATTCAGGAATCACCCGAACGAAGCTGATTGTGAGTGTCGACAAAGAACAGTTGAAGGAGTATCTATTAAAAGGTGGTTGGAATTACGCGATTGGGGGAAAGGAATATCCTTTGTTTTATGAACAATCCTGAATTAATTTAACAAAAAAAATGGAGGGAATACTTATGAAACTAATCAAATCGATTAAAATGGTTACTTTGCTAGCAAGCATTACGGCTTTCGTTCCTCTTGCCTCAACACAAGCAGCGGCAGCTGTTCACTTCACGGATACAAACGGACATTGGGCCGAGTCGGATATCCGACTTGCTGTATCCAAAGGATACGTAGATGGGTACGTGGATGAAACCTTCAAACCGAATAATTCGATCACCCGAGCCGAGTTTGTAAAAATGCTGGTAACGGGTCTAGCCTTTCAAACTGATCCTGCCAATAGTGAGTACTGGCACAGCAAGTTCTTAGCATCGGCTCAAGCGAATGGTTTAATCACCAAAGATGAAACGGGTTCTGATTCAGACCTAAATCGGAATATCCTTCGTGATGAAATGGCCAAAATTGCTGTTAGAGGAACAGGTGCAACTACAAATGAAGAAAATAAGTGGATGTATTTAGCAACAAGTAAAGGAATCATTACCGGATTGAATGAAAGCGGTGAATTAGGCATGGACAAGCCTACAACCCGAGCTGAGGCAATTACCGTCATCGAACGTATTTTGAAAATTAAGTCAGGAACGGTATTGCCTGCGGATAAATACGCAACGTCAGAAGCAGAAATTGCTTGGCATCGGACGAATGTATATTCGATGGCACCTGAGTATTTTGGTAGCGCTAAGAAGTATAATGGTGTTCCGCGGGAACAGGTATTTCCTTGGGATGAAATTCGATATGAAAGCAAATTAGGCATGTCTGAGGTTGAAAAGTATATTGTGATTGATATGGATGATCCGCGTGATCCGAACAAGAAATACTTGCAGGACAATATGCGTTGGAATAAGGCAGTTGGAAAGACACGTACACCTATAGCGGAAATTCCATCGAATTCCTATGTTTTCCTCTCTTTTAATCATGTAATACGATATGAGACACCTAAAATAAATGGTTTTCAAATATCAACATTATATCTCCATATGTTTAATAATGGTAATGATGACAGTGTAGATAGTGATGGTAACTTAATAAATATTGCTGGACTCGCGCCTTATGTGAGTAATGGCCTTGGATATTACTATCAAGGAGGTATCCTTCATTTTGAGGAAGGAGAAAGTGAGGCTCGTCTAATTACAGGTCAAATAGGTCCTAAAAAGCCTTTACTTACAAAAGATAGAAGTACATCCATCTACAAAAGCAATGCTAGGTCACTTGGTGAACAATATGGTTTAGGTATTTATGATTCTGAATTTGATGCTTCCTTGGGAGGCAAATAATGAACAAAAAGTTTTATAGTTATTTTATGGTAGCTATTACCTTTTTGAATCTGATACTTACATTTCCCAATATATCCGAAGCAGCCGAATTAACTCCTGCTGATGTCGTTTATTCATCACCTGTACACCAAGCAAGTCCAAGCGATGAATTTTTGTTTTCAAATTCTAGCACAATGAATATTCAGGATGTGACCATAGATTCAACAGATCCTATTACTAAAGTAGAGTTAAAGGATGCTTCTGGTAATGTTCATGGGACACTGGTTAACGCGGGAGGGAATAAATATCGCTTAAGCTCTCCTTTAACTGCTGAACGCATTGAGGTGGTAAGTTCTCTTTCCTTAGAATTAGGAAAGGGACCCTTCCAGTGGTTCCGTGACCCTGGGAATAGGCGAGTATGGATGTACGACTATGATGAACCGCCAGCTGTGGGAGAAGATCCGCTAACGGTTACACAAACCAATAGGCATTATTTGAGGAATCCAGATATTGTACCTCAACCTTCACAAGTTTCTTGTGATTACACAGTAAGACCTATCGAAAATTTGTCTCCATTCCCTACTACATTTCCAGACAACAGGCCTTGTAACCAAGCAACCACAACACGATCTGGAAACTTAAGTATGCCAGCCGCGTTCGACTTCAATTATGGAGCTATTAAAATACCCAGAAACTATGTATCCGGTTTTAATTTACAGGAAGAAGATCTAGAATTTACTCCAGATGCTACAATGAGTCTTCGAAAACGTAATATCACAAATACAAAAATCATGCCTATCAATCAATCTACATTCGGCTATCGATTCGATTATACAATAACGTTCGATACGGTTTATGACAATTTAATATCCGATGATTCAAACGGAATAGTTATTGAATGGTTTGACAACTGGACCATCAAAGTTCGTGGAAATACCTACAAATACCCTAAATTAAAAGCCTATGCTACTACAGGTCCACCAGCAACTAATCCTGACCTTACAGTTAATTCTCTTACAGGACCAGGTTGTATTGAATCAAACGTATCAGCTCACTTCAAATACACCATAGAAAACAAATACGTCGCTGTTTCTAAAGGGTTCAAAACATCCATAAGTGTTGACGGAATTTCGATAGCAACCCATGACTTTCCTACCGGGATTGGGATTACGACACTCACTGGTGAGTTTGATTACACCTTTTCGGCAAATACGATGAAAAGTATAACTATATTTGTGGATAGTAATGACGATATTAATGAGGGATCTAACAATAATAACAACAGCCTAACAGTAAATTTTACAGCAGTTAATCATTGTATGGAAGAATCACCCGACTTGGTCGTAGAATTATCGGTTCGCTTTCCTGTTATTGAATGGAAGGATATGAATATCTTCGAAGTGGATATAAAAAATCCTAATAATTCCACTTGTACACCGGTAGAGGGCAGGTTTGCCATTGAACAAGGTACTAAGGCCTATCAGTACCCCTATCGCCCGGTATCCGGTATGACGGACGATATCCCATTTGCTTGGAATGGGACGAAGTATCCGGGAGACATGGCCGCTGGCAACGTCAAAGTGTATTACGCCCTTCTTGACAGCTGCGGGAAAACAGCCTATGCCGGTCCCAAGTCGTTTGAAATTATTAAAACGGCAGGTGCGCCCACTGTATCGTTAGCTTGGTACGATACATCCACGAATCAAGAGGTAATCGAGGTTGTTCAAGGCGCAAATGTCTACTTAAAGCCTACGATCTCAGATAGTCGCAATGAAAAAGTTACGCGGCTATGG
Organism: Paenibacillus sp. FSL H7-0331; assembly: GCF_001956045.1. Next base: position 6,712 of record NZ_MRTH01000086.1, read on the forward strand.
AACTTTAACAACGGTTCTCCTTGGGTAGCAGGTTTACCATTAGCTCAAGGCTGGTCTAGCCCGCTAAATGCAGCTCAGTACAATAACATAACGGCGTCTGAAAAAGGATCGCATAAAGTATGTGTTACAGGCACGAATGAGTCTGGTGTCAGCGCTACAGGTTGTTCAATCTTGTATGTTATAGGGCCGGAACCGACAGCTGTAATCGATGTTAGTGGTTGGCTAAAGGAAGATCGACGTATCCAGCTATCCGGTGAACGTAGCAGCAGTCCTAAGCATTCTACATTAACCTATGCGTGGTCAATCAATCCAGTAGCGGGCGAGACACAAGGAACCTTGGCAGACTTGACTTATATCAATCCCTTAACAGGCAAACTGAAAGATTTTAAAACCTCGAAGCTTGGTCAGTATAAAATATCTCTTATCGTCACAGATACCGAAGGCTTAACGGGCGAGGCAGTTGAAATCATCGATGTGGCACCAGATCTGGACCCGATTGCTAGCAACACAGCGAACAGCAGGGCTACGCGAGAACTATCCGACGGAGGGCTCGCCACCTATACAATAGAGGGTACCGTGATGTCGATTGACCAGGATATTATCAGCAAACGTTTCTGGTATTTTAGTTACGATGCTAACAACGATAAATCATTCAATGATGCGGAAACGACAACCGCCATTGACGAAGACGCATTAATTATAGGCTGGGAGTATACGTATATGGCAGGGTCCGAACCACTTATCGTAACCAAAACAAATGCACATATCCTCACCTTGAAAGGTAAGCATGTGGGAGGCTATCAGTGGAGACTCCAAGGCATTGAAATTCCCGGACAACCTACGGATCTCAGATATTAAAATAAATCAGCAGAGTGGCATAGATCCACTCTGCTGAGGCAAATGAGGGAATAAAGAGTTGAGATTTAAAAAATCCAAAAACATTACTATATCTCTGTTATTGATTATATCCCTTTTTACTTTAGTATTTAATGACAACGTAGCTTACAGCCAAAAAATTGTAAATACCGTTGGAAGTGGAGATACGATCAATGATAATCCGGAAGCCACTTTTACAGCTACAGGCATAGCCACAGAGCCTATGCCAATCAATGTAACTCCTTTTCCAGCGTCCGACTTTATGAGCTGGACGAACACCAGCCTAGATAAATCTTGGATCAACAATGGATGGTTTGCATCAGCCGATGGTCGATTAATAAGCGCTAGGATGGGCAATGGAGTGCATAGTAAATTCTCCTTGCCGATAGGAGCCGAAAATATGGATCTTGATCCAAAGGAGATTAAATTACCTTACGGTGGGGCCGCGCCTTACCATTATTTGGGTCAAGGAGAATATGTAAGTAGCGCGACATTTGCAGATACGAATTATGGTAAGCATTATCTACTAGGAGATACGCACGATCCAATACTACTGAGCCCCTTTGCAGTTAATGGTAGCGCTCCAGTGATGTATGTGCGCAAAGATTTAGGAGAAATTATGTTCCGAACTATAGTTTCGCCTAGAAATACAGGTGGGAGTAGATATCAATATAATGAATATTGGTGGAGGTACCGAATTGATGATCTTCTTGCATTAAGAGCATCGGCATCGGCATCTGGAAGTTTTTTGATAGAAATCGATTCAGGTAGACCATCTTATACGGGCGCACGAGGAACATTTAGTAATGGGGATGAGCTTGGTCGCTATGCCCGTATGCGGTTTAATTCAGATTTTAAGGAAATTAATCTTACTACCAGGACAATTAAATCGTTTAAGCCTGACAATATGGCTACCCCCTATAAGACAGAATCATTTGACAATATTCCTGCCGAGCCCAGATCAAATCCCGGTAACACGTCACAGAATGGCTATATCGCGTATCTACCTGACGGCTTGGATCAAATTTTAGGAACATCAAGTGGGGCTAAGCGAAGTGTTGATGATGAGGATATCGGGTATTGGGCACCAGCTGGAGATCCGAAAGGCAACTATTATACTTTAAGCAGAATTAACAATAAACCCCACTTAATTAGATGGGATGCTGAAACTGGATTTCCTTCTATTGTTAAACAAATTGTAGCTCATGATTATATCAATGGATTTACCGGAGGCGGAGTATCAGCTGATCAAAAATATGTTGGTTTATCCTATTGTTGGCCTTATGACTCTGAATATGAGACACCTGCTGGTTGTAATTACTACTACGAAAATTTGAGTACAAGTGCGGTAACGACAACCAAGCCTTCAGATTTCTTCGAATGGTCGGAAGGCACAAGTACCTCTGATGGTTACAAAGATTATACAACCTATAAGAACGGCTATGGAACACACCGGATTACTGGCAAGACGATTGACCTTCTTTCCGGGGTTGAAATTAATCCACAACCTCGTAGCAATCAACTACCTACTAGCAGCACAAGGTATATTGGAGGTTCCACGACTAAAGCTGGAGTCGAATATTCGATTTCCTACGGATACAAGCCAAGCACTGGACAATCCCCATACAGCAACGAACCTATTACATTCGGCCAACTGTTCAATCCTTCGTCTCAACAGGTGCTCAACGGTACGATTTCATGGACGATGAAGTTTGCCAAGCTGGACGGTCCTGATTATCACGCGGGTATGGGATTCCGAATTCAAAATCACCAAAATATGTATAGAGTCGAAGTATATAAAGACAATGTACAGCTGTTTCGTATCGTAAACGGCAGGAAAACTTTGATTTCTCCACCAGTGAGTCACATCTTAACGACTGAACAGCAGATTTCGTACAAAATTAAAATAACAGGCTCACACATCAAGGTCTATGAGAGAAATGGACTCATTATCGATGCGGTAGATAACACGTTTACATCCGGTACGCTTGGTCCGTATTCAACAGCCGATAATACCGAATTTAAAGGCATAAGTTACATG
>NZ_MRTH01000087.1 GCF_001956045.1 Paenibacillus sp. FSL H7-0331
GCTTCCTTACAGACCAACCTCTTTAACTATCGATCTTGATGAATTCATCAAGAAGTTGAAATAATTCACCGTGACAAATCAACTCATAAGCAATTTGATTTTAACTGCTCCTGAACCATGATTGTTATTGATTCGATATATCAGAGAAATTTCCTTTCTGTATTGTTCCGCCAAACTGCCCATTACTTCAATGAGAATCAAAAAAGGCGCCACATCGCTGCAAGCTCCTCTGCTATCGTGTCCCGTTAGAATCCCTTACCAAGCCACAATTTGTGGCTTCTTTTTTTGTATAAAAGACAGTATTGTTTTTCATTAATCTTCCCAGTAAAACAATGCGTCGAATACCTTATACCCATCATTGTTTAATATAGTTCTAATTTCAGTTTCAAATAAAAGTTGTTCCTTAACGACCCTCTTAGTCAAAAATTCAATTTTATACTCTGCAATCTTCTCCTTAATAAATTTCAATTCTTCATCCCACATTCCTGACGGGATTTCACCTATAGAATATGGGCTTAGCGTACCACAGCTCCCATTTCGATTACCTTTGTTTTTTTATTGGGCCCAAATATAGCTACGGGTGCGTGCTTGCATAAATATATTGAAATACCATCTATCCAAAGAGTTGCCGCGGCACATAGTTTTCAACCTTTTATACCCACTGCAACAGCTATGACCATTCCTTCATAGCATGCACTGAAGGAAAGCGAAGTAGTCGGCGGCCAAGTTATCGGTGGCTTAACTTTCTATCGTACCTGTTATGAATGAACACGGCGTCTCATTAGCCCCGAAGGGTGCGGTCTAATATCAAGCGTTAGCGTCCTTGGAAGCGAAAGACGAATCCTAAACCCGGGCAAGCTTATCCGGGATGGTTGCTACCTTGTCATTCCTACTGTATGCACGCCATATCGGTTCATATACTGTCCCCTTCCAGTTTCGGCCTAGTTTTGCTACCGACCTATCCCTTACAAATAAAAAGAAGCCCTGGCCGATTAGCGCTTGAGCTTCTTTTACGTGAAATAGAAAAACCGGCATCACTTTCTAGCATTTACTAATAGTTGTAACCTGACACTAATACACAAAACATATTTGTAAACTCTGGATATTTTGTGAAATACTCATCATGTATCAATATATTGAATATTCTTGCTACGTCTTCATTATTTTTCGATATATCAAAATGATGTAAACTCTTCTTCAGATTCTCTATTTTCAATATAAAATCTTCGTAGTATGCTTCACCAATATCATCCTTCACCGACTCTAGAAAATTCAAACTCTTTTGGTAGTTCCCGCTTTTCAGGTAAGCCATAGACAACTTGTCAACAATCCACAAGTTATTTTTATCATGCTGCCTAACCTTCTCTAGAATGTAAACACGCTTTATTGGAGGGAGCGAACTAAGTAGAGTTAATAATGGTAGCTCAGTTCCTATTTTATTCTTTTTAAAATAGACCACAAGCAAATCTTCAAAGATATTTACTGCATAATTAACAGCAGTTCTAATTTCATTAGCCGAAAATGTATTACCAGGATGAGCACCTTTATTACCTGTTCTTTTAATTTTAAAATACTTAGTAGCTACATCTTTATCTATATGATTCTTAACCAAAACAATCTTGTTATCAAGGTCTTTCTTTCTCCATTCATTCTCTGAAATGTTAGCCAAACTTAAAAGTCTATCTTTCAGAAGTAAATCTATAGCGCCATCTAAATATCGACGTAAACAAGTAGCCTGAAGTACATCTCTTAATGCAGGATTAATAAAATCTCTATATTCATCCATTAGTTCAGATGGAATCAAGGGTGGAATAGACACAGATAATATATTTTCTTGGCTCACTGTACATCAACCTTTTCTATAAAGATGAGAGGTAGTTTCTTAATTAAACTGGTGAGTTGTGTCTCCCAATGTGCTACACATAAGCTGTATAGTTCTGGCTAATGAAAAATAAAAAAGCCTATAGGATTCTGTCCGATAGGCTCACCGATGCTTCTGGATTCTTACATATTACCATAAAAATAAATATAAGTAAACCGATACAAATAACTCTGAATACGAGCAGTTTGTTTTCTCACGCCCAACAAGTAGCTTGCGCATCACTCTACAAAAAAACCTTTTCTGTCTGACTCGCGCTAGACTTAATCAAAATCCAACAGTCTAATGACACTTTATGTGGTTGTAGATTCGTTTAATGCAACTTTTAGAAATGCGATATCTCGATTGATGTCTTTCGGCTTTATCGCGCCGAGAACTCTATGTCCGACCTCAGGTGTCCAGTATACTTTTAGCTTTTCTCTAGCTCGGGTAATGGCTGTGTAAAAAATGCTATGAGTTACGTGGTCTTCGATTTCATCCGTGATAACAACTTTTACAGAATTGAATTCCAAACCCTGTGCTTTATGGATTGATACCGCATAGGCAACTTGGAACGGCACAACTGCTGTTACTGGTACTTCACGGTTTTCATCAACTTTCCTGTGATCGTCAACTGTAAAGCGAATTACCGAACGTCCCGCCACTGAATTCGCCAGAAGCTCAAAGTCACAGTCCCGAGCCTCCAGTCCGTTAATTGATTTGTCCACTTCAATGTCAAACTGGATTTTATCTCCAACAAGATTAATACCTGCTATCCAACCTTTGATATTGTTGTAAATCACGGGCGTGAAACGATCAGACTCATTGAACAGTATCGGGTCACCGACTTTGTACAATTGGAGTCCCCATGAGACAGAGGGATTAGGGTTAGCTTGTTGAAGGAAGCGATTAATGTTATTTATCCCATAGAGACCGTCATAGTTCAGGCATAAAATAATCTCATCTAGTTCCGCAGGTATAAAAATCGAAGCATCAAGCGTTGCTGAATACTGGTTTCTAGCTATTGTTTCAACTATTCTGTCATCCATACCTCGAACCCTATCCCATAACGTTTGTAACTCTTCATTGTGGCTTCTGTATGGTTTTGTAAGCTCATTAATTGAAGATGAAGGTAAAAACCCTCTTGCCGTACTAAACCAGTTTCCAAACTGGATAGCCTCAATTTGATAAATATCACCTACCAAAATAAGCAGTTCAAACTCCGCTTTTGCTAAAATATCTTTCATATCACTGTTGTTGACCGTACTACATTCGTCGATGACCACTATGTCATACTTTGTGCGTATACTCTGTTTCTTTATAAACTTTGTAACAGTCATGAAATCCGTATTGTCTGTTTGAACTGTAACTCTGCGTTTCATATTGTCAACGGCTGGATTTGTATTTGCCAAGTATAGCTTAGTCTGACTCATAAATAGATTTGAAATATGATTAATAAGCGTGGATTTCCCAGTACCAGCTGAACCGTAGATTAGCGCAACAGATGACTGGGTGAACATGTGTCGCAACGAGGCTTTTTTCTCTTCGCAGTCCACTGGATGAACTGCCGAATTGAGCCAACCATCCACATAGTTCGTATAGTTCTGGACACCCCTAGATGACAAATCGATGAGTCTCTGAATAATCCCTAACGTGTCATTTTCATAGCCAACTATGTAAAAATGACCGTTACGCTCTTTTAAGCGGCGAGCCTGATGCTTTGGATTATTGTATAGCTTTCCGTTGAAGGTACTGACAAGCGTGTTGATATCGCCGAACCGTTCAAGCTCCGTTCGTGGAGTGTAAAGTTGTCCGTTACTTCCTGTATTTTTGAGTACATAACGTGCAAGTAACTCGTGCATCCTGTTCGTAATATAAAGACAGTCCAACAAATCAGTTAGCTTCGGGTTGTGATGCAAAAGCGAGGTACTAAACGGCATCTTATCAAAGGGAATACATCCATAAGCCAAATAGAGATGTGAAAGATTCGAGTTAGAACCACCAAGTTGATCTTCAATCACCTTGTTGTTCATACGATAAAGTAAATAGCGCAGAACATTGCAACCAGGTCGATTGTTATCGATAATGTCACGACAACGGTCAAACAAGTCAAAAAGATGGCTGACCTTGGCATTAAATGCTGCGAGAACACTAGAACGAATTTGCTGATAGTGCGCATCTTCAAAACAAAGCAATTCCACAAGATTAAACCCTGTCTGTGTCAAGAACTGCATCAAGCCTCGTCCTTCAGCAGAGCCTGCATAACCTTGCAAATTCCCTCCCAGAATATTGGAGAACTTCTCTATTTCAATCGGCCGAATTGCCACTTCCCAACTCACAATGATGAAGATAGGCATAGTCTTGCCAAGGATAGTAATGTTGTCTTCGACCGTCCAAAGTTTCACGGCATAGTTTTTTGATAAGTCTAATGTTGTGAAAGCAATTATGCGGTCAAATTTGCTCGCTTTTCCGGTCGCGGGAACAAAGGTTACTTCGTAGAAAATTCGTTGATTCACAAAGAAGGGCTTAATTTTGTGAATATAGTATCGCATATTAACGGATGAAACCATATCTGTACTATGATTTCTGCCACTTAGCCTCTTAGCTATTTTCTCGTAGTACTCCTGAAGGTTTCTATCTGTGTTTAGTGGGAATTTGTCCAGATTCGCAAGCACATCAAGCCCGTAGTGAGTTTTCAGGTAGGCTTTGATTTTTAACATAAACTCATAGTATTTCAGCATCACACGCTCTGAATCTTCAGGGTCAAGCGTATAGTGCGAAACAACAATTTGCAAATAGGCATGGAACCTTCACAGGAATTTCAGTTGCCCCTTTGTCTTCACAAAGCTGATAGCCTGCTCTATGTTCTGATAATTGTATACAGTAACATTGGCATGGGCATAGATTTTGAACATTGAATGCTCGACAAATGTCCGTAGATTGGACAGAATATCCTGCGAAACCGCGCCTCTACCCATGGCATCGAGATTCTCAATATGACGGCAAATAGCGGCATCGCTTCTGAGAATTTGCTCGTTAATTCTACGAATTGTTTCAGATTCGGTGGTCATTTGCTTCCCTTATTTCTTAGGATTTTCTTTTCGTCACTTGATACCGTTTTCCTATCAAGAGAGGAATTGAAACGTAATACACTCATAATCCCATCTATAAAAAACGTTAGTTGTATCTGACCTTCTCCTGCTAATTCTAACTTAAAAAGTTTGCATCTAACATGGTGAAAGTATTACGACAACGAGCGGTAGTCTAAAGATAAGTACAATAAATAATTAAAGTTTTTTTGAACCATTAATAACACCTTCATCCGGATAACAAGTATATACCATTCATTTTTATACAATCCAGCAGACATCACATTTCTACTGTTACAGAAAAGAAGAAAGCCCGATTCATATACGATCAGGCTTTCCTAAATATAAGCACTCTACATGCGTGGACATTTATGCTATATGAACATTAAACAACGTGGCTGCTACATTCAACTCGATCTTCTGCTTTACCACTATTTGTGATACGGTTCACCGTACATGATCTTAAACTATCCTCCCTCTATGGGGAAACGTTTTGCTCTTAAATGCTCATGTATTCTTAGAATCTGACCGCAATACGAATGTACCAGATGAAATTTTTTTGGAACTGAATTGAAGATGAAGAAATATATGGGGCCGGCAAAAGCGCAAAAAGTTCTTACCTAGACCACCCCTCTGTAAAAAGTGGCTCCATCGGTAAAGTATGGTTGCACTTATTGGATCTCCACATCAACTCATTGAGGTCAACCCTCCCATGTCTCACAGAGTCTATGCTCCCACATTCCTTCATTCAACCTGTCCATGAGGTGGAGGTCAGATATGCTGCCCGACAGGATCTTCGTCCGTAAGATAGTTGCGTTCCGACTCATCCGTGCTTCTTTATCTGTTGTCGCTACGATCTTAATTTCTCATCATATCTACATTTAAGCTGCCTTCAGTAACTCTGCGAATCGAGGGATATCTTGCATCATCTTGCTTTCATTGAATTCATGTCCCTTTTTCAAGATGCCGAACAGCACCCGAATGAGCTTATTGCATAAGGCGATGAGGGACTGCATCTTTTTCAAAGGATTATCCGGTCGTTTGGTGTAGTATTCGTGCAACGCTTTAAAGGCTGCGTTCTTGGCCACCAACGGCATCATCACACGGAAGAGTAAGGCTCGAAGACGTTTCCTGCCTCTCTTCGTAATTTTAGCTTGCCCCTTGTGCTTACCGGAGGTGTTTTCTTTCAGATTCAGCCCTGCAAGCTTTATGATCTGCTTTGGATGACGGTATTGCTGAATGTCGCCTACTTCAGCGAGAAATCCGGCAATGGTGTCTCTGCCAATCCCTTTAATCGCTAACAATTGCGGGACGAACGGAATTTGTATCAGCAGTTCATCCAAGTGTGCTTCCAATTCTTCAAACTTCTTTTGCAGCAGTTCATATTGGGTCAATAGAAGACGCAGCTCCATCTTGGCAAGCTGTGAACCTTGTTTTATGCCCACAGAACGACCGGCAGCTGCCTTCAAACTCTTCACGCGACCCAGTCCAAGTCCACGCTTTGCAACTTCTCTTAGATGTAGAAGCAAGGTTTTCGTCTGAAAGGGAAACAAGCTCATGCGGCAGTAAATAAAGGCTTAGTAAGTGGATGGCTGACTTGCACTCCCAATCCTTAAATACCGTAAGGAACTCTGGAAAATACCGGTCTAGCCAATTATGGACACGTCCCTGCACCACGCTCCGATCAGTCGACAGATGATCGCGAATTTTCATTGCTTCCCGTAGTTCAGCGTAGACGCCCTGAGGAAGATTGGGTACAGCGTACCTTCCATCTTTGACCAGTTGAGCGATTACTTTACCATATAATATTCCTAATGCTGCTCTGCTATTATTTGTTCTTACGCCAATCTTTTATAAACAGTAACTTTGTTCTGGTCAATTCCAGAACCTTTTTACTTTGAATGATCTTTTTAGTTTCCTTACTATATTTCTCGATTTCATCAATGGAAATGAATATCTGTTTTCCAAAAACATTATAGATATCAATTATGTTCTCAACTGAACTGTTTTCAATATTCTTAAATAGCATCGAATCATGAATCAAGATCGGGAGAGCTGTTAATTCAAGTATCGCCAGATCAAACGTAATCAAGTTTGTATAAGCTTCCCCAGTACCTGTGTTATCTTCAATGCCATATGAATAATTTTTTTCTGTTAAAACAATCTTCGGAGACCGCCTACCGTCTTTATGCACAATTTGATTAAAGCTCTCTATCTTGTTGTTGATAATATTGCAAACTTCAATAATTATTTCACTTTTTACAAGCGACAGTTTTTCCTTCGTAGATTTTAAATCGTCAGCCACTGATAGTTTTTTGATGTAAGCAGTATTTTCATTTCGTTTTTGGTACAAAACAGAGGACAACTCAATTAATGGTTGGATTACTTCCTTTGAGACTGACTTGTTGGCAACGATATTTGTTAACTTTTCTTCGGTTTCGGCAATCTTGTGTTGGAGATACTCAAGTTCGATGCTGATTTCCTTCTCAGCCTTTATCAATTCATCATGAAGGATATTCGTGATAGATTCATGGAATTTTTCAATATCTTTAAGTTTCTCTAAATTTACACTCGGAAAAAAATCAGTCAATTTTCGAAACTGCTGACCATTCAGTGACTCCCTGTTAGATAGATCATTTCGGATTCTTTTCAATTTACTCTCTTGAGATGACCTTTGGCGCTTATAATTGCGTAATTCTTCAGCTAGCTCGTTATTTATTGCATTAACAATATCAGCAACAGTATAAGAGATTCCCAGCGCTGTTTTCTCCATTTCAGTATTAATTTTTTCCAGCTCACGAATATTTTTATTATATGTTGTTTTATTTATTTTCGGTATATGATTAAATTTCTCAGCTTTTCTGATAGTACTTTGCGAATCGTTTAAGACCTTTATTTCAGCCTCAAGTTTCTTGATTCGATTGTATTGGTTAAAGAGTTTAATTAAATTGTTAATGACATCCTGATTCTTTTGTGTGCTAACTTCATGTAATGGTTTTTTAACATCAAAATTGGATTTTTGCCAAACCCTTGAATACAAACTAACAATGGATCTGAATGAAATATCCTCTATCCCAATCTTATATAACTCTTTTAACTTTTGTGTATATTTATCAACATCAAGTTCTTCTATTGGGTTGTAGTCTTTATCACACAAAAAGACTGTTTGATAAGTCTTCGTTCCTCTTTTGAAGTAATATGGTTCTCCATTAAACTCGAAACAATAATTGAAGTCATGTTCACTGATATTGCTTACTACATCAGAGTTTTTATCTATATATGATCTTCCACCAAAAATGAAATCTAGTACCATCAAGAATGTTGACTTTCCAATCGAATTTGAAGCGACACTATCCCCAAGAACCACATTCAGACCACTATAAAATTTCACCGTTTTTTCATTGAAAATAATGCAGCTAATCTCCTTTAACATATATTAACAGTCCTTTCTCAAGATCGTAATCGATCACATCAAGAACATATAAGACATCTAAAGAATAAAAAAACTCGCTTATTTCTTCAAAATGCTCAGATGTTTCGGTATATAGCTCCTCGATGTTTATTATTTTTGAATCAAGTTTATCCATCACAAATAACATCTTGCCAAGAATGGACTGGTTGAACCTAATAATCTTATTCGGATAAATCATGAAAGCACCTCACAGTTTTGGACAAAAAATGAAGCAATAATCCTACAGGCAGGTCTAGAATGATTATTAGTCTTCTTGTTAAACCACTCAATAATTCCGTCAAAAATATCTTCTTGACTGATACCCGATACCTTCAATTCAGTATAGAAAGTCTTTACCTGGCTTGAGAGCAAATCAAACGAACCTGTACGTGATTTATTTAAGTCAACAAATCTTTGCTTAATTGTTATAAAATAATCAACCACATCATTCTCAATGTCTCTTCTTGTTAATGCTGTCAATGTATTATCAGCTTTTTCCGATACTCTTAAAGCATCATATTTGAGTTTGTTTTCTTCTAGGTCACTCGGCACTTCGGAGACCAGCATTTCCAATACTACATTAATTTCTTCCTCGATTTTGTATGCATTGAATTGACCATACACTTTATTCTTATGAATTAATCGCTTCTTTAAAGCCAATAATTTCTTGTATTCTGCAACTGTCCTTGGCTTATCAAATTTAGTATGACATGTAGGACAGAGCAAAATTAAATTATCTATATGGTTTAAATCAGTACTCAACACCTCTTCATCTTTTAGTAGTACCAGTTCAGATGGCGTAGGATTGAGTGGATATATATGAGCAATTTCAAACACTTTTTCCTTCTTTGTTTTATCATACATTAGTGGTTTAGCGCATAATGGACAAATGCCATCTACTTGATCATACAAAATCAGTGACCCTGCCCCGAATAGATAGACACATAGAAAACCTCTATAATAAAAGTGGAGGGATATACTATGGGGCAACGGAAG
>NZ_MRTH01000088.1 GCF_001956045.1 Paenibacillus sp. FSL H7-0331
GTCGGAAGTCAACATCATTATTACATTGAAAGTCGCTTAAATTGCGGCTTTTTTTAGTTATGTAATAGGGTTCTTGTCATCGGTTGATGTCAAGAACCCTATTACATTTCCTATAAATAACAAGAACCTTATTACATTCCCGACGGAGTGACTTAATAATTATTATGTAAACTTATGTTGTCGGTACTCGCTAAGCTATACGATAGAGCAGAATAACGCAGCCCATAATTCCAATAAATGGTACATTTCATTGTTGTGCATGCCATGAAAAGAGGTGTGTTATGAGTGAAGTTCAGAGATGTTCAATGAGGATTGAGGATTATGATAAGATAGCTCATTTTGGCCAAAATTCTTTGGCAATACTATTTCTTTAGAGTTTGATAGTAGAGAAGGGATGAATACCTATTTAATCTAATCAAGAAAAAGAACAAATAGAAATATCTGAGCAGTTATACATGCCATATGCACATATAGATAATGTTCCGATTTATCAAACTACTGATTTTCTACTGTGACTCAGAGGGTGAACACTTTTAAAAAAAGTGCTCACCCTCCGGGTCATTTATATCAAATGGTAGTAATGCTAAAAAAGTAAGATGTATCAAGTTAAAAAGGAAGATCCATCATTCTCGATAGATTAAGGATAGGCTTATAATAATAAACGTAAACGTAATTAGGAGGAGGAATAAAATGTACCAGGAGAAACAGTACGATATTGTAATTTACGGAGGGACTGCGGCAGGTATTATGGCCGCTGTTCAAGCAAAAAAAATGGGTAAAAATGCAGTCGTGATCGAGCCAAGTCAGCGAATTGGGGGCTTGACCACTGGAGGCCTGGGAGATACGGACTTCGGGATGAAGGAAGCTATCGGGGGCTTATCCTTGGAGTTTTACAAACGGGTAGCTCAGAAATATTCACATGACGGAGCTTGCTGGCTGTTTGAACCTAAAGTAGCGCTCGAGGTTTTACAAGATTTGGTGGCGGAACATAACATCGAAGTCATATACGGAGAAAGGCTACGTCTAAAAGACGAGGTCACAAAGAAAGGTTCAAAAATTATCTCCATTTGCATGGAATCCGGGAACCTCTATCAAGGCAAAGTGTTTATTGATGCTACTTATGAAGGGGATTTAATGGGTAAATCGGGCGTATCCTATTTTGTCGGCCGGGAGTCCAATTCACAATATGGGGAGACATTAAACGGCATTCATCCTGGCAATGAACTCAATGAACTACCCAGCGGGATCGATCCATATGTCATTAAAGGGGTGCCCTCGAGCGGCTTGCTTTTGCGAGTCAATCCTCACCGAGGAGGCAACATGGGCGATGGAGACACAAAGCTTCAAGCTTATAACTTCCGCATGTGTTTGACGAATAATCCGGACAACCGCCTGGAGATCGAAAAGCCTGAGGGATATAACGAAGCCGATTATGAAATTTTGTTCCGGGCCATCGAGCAAGGGCAAAGTTCGAAATTTTTTAAATTGAATAAGGTAACTTCGGATAAGACAGATTCCAATAACAACAGTGGCATTTCTACGGATTATAACGGAATGAACCATAGTTATGCAGAGGCGGATTATCTTGAGCGGGAACACATGTGGCATTCTCATCGCCTCTATCAGCAAGGCTATGTGTGGACCATTCAAAATCATCCGCGAGTGCCGGAGGAAATTCGGGCGGTCTACAAGCCATGGGGCTTGCCGCTCGATGAATTTATCGAGACAGGTCACTGGACTCCACAGTTATACATCAGAGAATCCCGCAGAATGATTAGTGACTATGTTGTGACCGAGCATGTGGTCAGATTGGAAAAACCTGTGCTCGATTCCGTTGGAATGGGCTCCTTTGCCATGGACTCACATCACACGCAATATTATGTAAACGAAGACGGGCATGTTAGCACGGAAGGCGGATTTTACGTAAAATTAAAAGCCCCTTATCAGATAAGCTATCAAGCAATTGTGCCAAAACGGACAGAGTGCACCAATCTAATTGTGCCGGTATGTGTTTCGGCTACCCATGCAGCCTATGGTTCGATCAGGATGGAGCCCGTATTTATGATCCTGGGGCAATCGGCTGCGGCTGCAGCCGTTCTGGCACTTGATACGGATGGTATCGTTCAAAATGTAAAGTATGAGCAGCTTCATTCCCTGCTCGTTCAAGAAAATCAGGTATTATACGTAGACGTCCTAAGCACGCATCAATAAGGATTGAACCCATATCCAAATTTGCGCCGGTATTCGCCTGGGGGATGTCCAAATCGTTCGCGGAAAACTCGGCAAAAATGAGGGTAACTCTCAAAGCCTGTCTTTTCAGCAACCTGTTCCAGCGCAAGATTGCTGTAGAGCACCTGCTGCTGCGCAAGCTTTAGCCTAACGTCAATACAGTAGGCGAACAGCGATTGGCCAAAAGCGGCTTTAAACAGATATGAGCAGCGTGAGACGCTTAATCCGACAGAGGCCGATATTTTTTCTAAACTAAGAGGTTCATTGGCATGACTTTCTATAAATAGCTTAAGTTTATGAGCGATATCTGCTCCTTTGGTGCGTTGTTTGCTCTTAATTACTTGCTCCAGTGTCAAACAAAGCGTTCTAAGAAGGTAGTCCATGATCTCCTCTTGGTTCTGCATGACTTTTTTCTTTTCGCTGATAATATGCTTCCATAGGGTAATGACCGTATCGTCAAAGCCAATGTTTGTTTTAGTGGGCAAGTCTTTGTTTTTCCACCACGAGTCCAGCCATTCCCCGTTACCGGCCAGGAAATAGTCGCCGACAGGTTGAACCGCACCCGAATCAGGAGCGCTTCGGGGCTGCACATTGAGTTCGTATGGCTGATCCGGAGGATAGATGAGCAGGTCACCGGGGATGATGGTCTCGGATTTCCCTCCCACCAGTGCGCGACAGGATCCTTCTGACTGAAGCCGGAACATGTAGAAGTTCAGCCCGTCTTTATACGTAACGGAGTGAGGCTTAGTGTGGGTGAAATAATTAGCATAAATGACGCTGGATTGGTGTTGAACTGACCTCGTCATAGGAAGATTCCTCCAGAAAATAACTATTCTGCTCCGATTATATAGTTTCTTCGTTGAGATTGACAGAGAAAAGAGAGGAAAACGGATAATGAAACCAAATTTTAAATATTTAAATAAGCCGGCATTAGAACCGGTACCAGGCTGTGACTGGGCCAGCAAAATGGTGCTGAATCCTGCCATCGTGCAAGATCCAGAGTCGAGCACATTGCATATGTTGTTCAGGGCAACGGGTCCTTGGGCACAAAAGCGGAGAGAAGGCTGCCACGACCCATACCCTATTTTCCTAGGCTATGCTACTAGCGAAGATAATGGGGAAACATGGGAAGCCGATTTCAGCGAGCCAGCGCTATCGCCGGCGTTAGGCTATGAAGAACACGAACTTTACATTGCAGATATTCATGGAAATCGCGTACGCAATTATGCGAATGGCTGTATGGAAGATCCGCGTATCTTCCCAATTGAAGGGGAGCTATACGTTAGTGTGGCTTGTCGTCCATTTCCTCCGGGCCCTTATTGGCTGTCGGATGTCCAGACGAGATTTGAATATGTACCAGAGTGGATATTCAATGGAAGTGAAGCTGAAGACCCCTTTATTAAAACAGCGCGCTCCAATGATACTGTCACGGTTCTATATAAATTAGATTTGCAGCAGTTGAAAATGCGTAACTATAGCGCAGCATTCCATTATATAGGCCCACTGACGGAAGGGCACGTTAGCGATAATCGGGACGTTTTTCTTTTTCCTGACAAAATGATGATTCAAGGGAATTCACAATATGTGATGCTTCATCGTCCAATGAACGTGTTACCGTTCGAGCGAGGAGCTGAAGTGAAGAAACCCTCTATCTACATAGCAGCTGCAAATACGATTGAGGACTTCGCTTCTCCGAAAGCAACGCATCGTCTGCTTGCGACGAGTGTCTTTCACTGGGAGGATAACCGCATTGGTGCAAGTTGGCCGCCAATCCGTGTCTCGGACGACGAATGGCTCGTATCTTATCATGGAAAGAAAGACGTTGTGTTTGGCTACACGCAGTCCTTCATGATTGTGAAGGAGCAGCCGAACGATTTCCCGGTAGTAACACATCGGTGCTCAGAGCGGCTGATGTTCGCAGAAAGAGAGTGGGAGATGCCTTCCGATTATCCGACGCCTTGCTTATTTACCACAGCTGGTATCGTCGTGGGAGATGAGCTGATCATGTCATACGGTGCTGCTGATCAGAAAGTAGGAATTTCTTGGGTCAACTTTAAAGAGTTAACGGATTACATCCGTTGTTTCGACGAGAACGGTAGTGCCATTAAAACATATTCGAAGCAAGATTGAGAAAAAGGGTAACAAAACTAACAGCATCAGCTACTACATATCTATCGGTAAAGCTAAAAGGCATGAGTCCGGTACAGTGCCGAATTCATGCCTTTTAGTATTTTTCGATTGGTGAGGAGTGCTCTTTCATTTATCCAAAACACCTTCTCATAAAAACAGTAAGATTCATCAAGTATAAAAGGAAGATCCATCATTCTCGCCAATCAGGAAAGCGTTTTATAATAGTGTTTGTAGGCTAGTGCCGCAGAGATCACGTCTCGATAGCCGGTGCTTCGAACTTGATAGTAGTCTTTAAGATTAAAATCTAACAACTTGGAGGTGAACGGGATATGAGCGTTAGAACATTGGAAGTGAAACAAGGTGTCGGAACGGTGAAGGTTGGTAAGAATAGGTGGAAACTGTTTCTCACAAACTTAGATCTCTATGTTTTGCTAATTCCGGGACTATTATTTTTACTGCTATTCAAATATACGCCCATGTATGGAATTATCATTGCGTTCATGGATTTCAACATTTTCGATGGGTTTACGGGAAGTAAATGGGTTGGTTTGGCGCAATTCGAGAAATTACTCCATTCGGAAGAATTTATGCAAGTATTTATCAACACACTCTTAATCAGTTTGTACAAGCTTGTGCTTCTCTTTCCAGTTCCGATTATTATCGCGCTACTGCTGAATGAAGTACGTAAGAGCTGGTTCAAGCGTTCGATTCAAACTATTATTTTTCTGCCGCATTTCTTGTCTTGGGTTATTATTTCCGGACTGTTCATTACCATACTCTCCCCAAGCGGAGGTTTGGTCAACAATGTGATTGAGTTTTTGGGTGGTACACCGATATCGTTCTTTCTTGATAATCACTATTTCCGAAGCGTGCTGGTGTTTACCGCAGGTTGGAAGGAATCTGGATGGAACGCGATTATCTTTATTGCGGCGATTGCCGGCATTGAGCAAGAGCAATATGAAGCAGCATCCATTGATGGGGCTGGGCGAATTCGCCAGATGATGCACATTACCCTGCCGGGTATCATGCCTACGATTATCCTGATCCTTGTCTTGCGTCTCGGATATTTACTCGAAGCAGGTACGGAACAAATTTTGACCATGTATAATTCCGTTGTTTATCAATCTGGTGATGTCATTGGGACTTATGTATATCGAATAGGTCTAGGACAGCAAGACTATAGCTTTAGTACAGCAGTAGGTTTATTTAATTCCGTAATTGGATTCCTCTTGATCGTTTTGGGCAATGAGCTCAGCAAAAAAGTCGTCAAGCGAAGCATTTGGTAGGAGGTGCAGCTATGAAAAAGAAAACAATCGGTGACTGGTCCCTAGATATCTGCGTATATGCTACGCTGCTATTGTCTAGCGTGCTTACGCTATTGCCTATGCTCAATGTACTATCCAAAGCATTAAGTAATGAATCAGCGGTCATCTCGGGTAAGGTCGGCATTCTGCCTGTGGGCTTTCAACTAGAAACGATGAAATATGTTGTATCTTCAAGTCAGTTTTTACATTCGATCTCCGTATCCATTATTGTCATGGTTGTGGGAACAGTGCTCGCCATTATGTTGACGGCTTTGACGGCTTACCCACTATCCAAGAAGCATCTGCCAGGAATTCCATTTGTCTTGATCCTGTTCATTTTTACGATGTTGTTTAATGGTGGCATCATTCCCAATTACATACTAATGAAGGAACTCCACCTCATCAATAGTTTGTGGTCCTTAATGCTGCCTGCACTGATTAGCGTGTTTAATCTATTGGTAATTAAGAGCTATTATGAATCTTTACCTGAAGCGTTAGAGGAGTCAGCCAAAATGGATGGGGCTCGTAATTTTACGATTCTTTTCCGTATCATTCTTCCGCTAAGTACGCCGGTTATTGCTACAATCGCGCTATTCTATGCGGTATATTTCTGGAATGACTACTTTCACCCTATGCTGTATATTTCGAAAGCAAGTTTGAAACCATTGCAATTATATCTAAGGGATATTGTCATGGATGCAGATAGCTCGACTGCCCTGAATAGCAGTGTAGACGATATGATGAAAATTTCGCCTGAAGGCATACGATCGGCGACAGTTATTGCTTCTATTATTCCGATGCTGCTCGTCTATCCGTTTCTCCAAAAGCATTTCGTCAAAGGTGTTCTGATTGGCTCAGTGAAAGGCTAGAACTTGCGTTAATGCCATCTACGGCTTAATGATAGGATTACATAATGAACTAGGGAGGGTTTTTGTATGTTGAAGAAAAACAAAAAGCTGATGCTCGTTTCGCTTACAGCTTGCTTGTCAGCTTCATCGCTCGTTGCTTGTTCCTCAGGTGGTACCAGCTCAAGTAGCTCCACGTCACCAGCATCAGTATCAGCACCGACGGCAGCGGCTGTAAAGCCGGAACTAAAGTCTCTGCAAATTTGGCAAAAGGATGATTATAACACGTATCCTGTTGCTACATATTTGGAAAAAGCGACGGGTTATAAAGTTCAGTATGATATGCTTCCACAGGATAAACCCCAAGATAAACTGAATATCCTGATTGCTTCGGGAGAGCCATACGATGTGGTGACTACAGCAGGAACCACAGATTTTAAAGCGCTTTATTCCGATTATGCGAAAAAGGGGGCATTAGTGGATCTTGGACCGTTAATTGATAAATACGGGCCGAACATTAAAGCTGTCATTGATCCTGAAGCTTTAGAAGCTGCCAAGGTAGATGGGAAGCTATATGCCATTCCAACGAAAAGCACCAAGACTGTTAATACAGATTTATACATTCGGCAGGATTGGTTGGATAAAGTCGGACTCAAAATGCCGACAACACTTGATGAACTTGTTACAGTTTTGAAAGCGTTTAAAGAAAAAGATCCAGGCGGGAATGGCGATGGGAATATTCCTTTAACCGTCGGTGGTGATTCATCCTTTATTCCAAATATTGTTGGTGCTTTCGGCATGCCGAATTTCTGGAATGATGTGAATGGTAAATTAACACCTCGTGTGTTGGATCCCGCCTTCAAAGATTATGCAGCGTTTGTATCTGATTTATTTAAACAAGGCTTAATTGATAAAGAATTTGCTGCCAATAAGGCAGCAACTACGAAAGAGAAATTTACAAGCGGTAAGGCCGGTATTCTTATGATGAACTGGTCGGATGTCCCTACGATTGCTGATGCTTTAACGAAAAATATTCCAACTGCGAAAGCAACGTTTATCCCTGCAGTGCAAGGTAAAGATGGTAAAACAGGCCTATCTGCTTCGAAAGGCTTTGACCGTATTACCTTCATCCCAAAAGCATCCAAGCATCCGGAAGATGCCATTAAATGGATGAATGCGAAGCTGGAAAAAGATACGTTCAGAACGATGGCTATTGGGGAAGAAAATAAACATTACACGCTCAAAGATGGTGCATATTCACCGATCCAACCGATCTTTACCGATGAGCGGAATCAAGCGAATAACTTCTTAACGGGAACGGACGATAAGAACTACCCAATTTATTGGCAGGCACGTGTACGTAAGGATATGCGTCTGTACGATGCCTGGAATTCATTGAATGGATTAGCGCCTGAACCTACCAAAGTAACTGATCTTCTAGGTTACGCACCATATATGGTGGAATTCTCCAAGAACTTTCAAAGTCTAAATACGCAATCTAACGATTACACAACCAAGTTAATTTTTGGTGCTGAGCCGTTTACGGGGATTGATGCATTCATTGCCAAATTCAAATCATCAGGCGGGGACGCTAGCTACAAAGAAGTCAATGACTGGTATGCAACTGTGAAAAAGTAAGTAATTCATCATTATTTTACAATAAGAGGAGAACTTGCTTGCACGACTGACGTAGGATCTCCTCTTGTCTGTGTTTTCATCTATATAGACGATAGTTATTCAACGATCTTATTGGGCCATGCCTAAACAAATAAGATAATTACTTCATGAAAGGGGAGAGAATGCCGCAAAATAGATTTGTTTGTTATTGCGTAAAATGTCAGCGCTTTCAATAATTCGCAAGCAAGGACCTTGTTTGGCGTACGAAGCTTCGCTGCCTTACTATCGGTGGGCAGTGAATAATCTTAAGGAGGTATATTCATGTTTACAATGACAAGAAAATTAGTCGGCCTGTTGGTAGTGCTTGCCATCATAATCATAGGTTTGTTATCCCGAACGGTTGGAGCAGCTCCAGCTACGATTCAGAATTACCCGATGCCATCCATCTATACCGCATCCAGTGTATTTTCATTGAAAGCGGATAACCAATCAATTCCTGTGATCAACTATAAGGATGACTATGACTACGCTCAATTTTCTTTTGCCGGCACGGTCAGTATTGAGGTTACTGCTAATGTGCCGATTACATCCTATTCCATCAGTCCAATGGCCAAGAACATCGAGGGGACGGTTAATGGGAACAAGCTAACGTTTACGCTTTCTTCCTCAACCTATGTGATCGTAAAAATCAATGACCAGACGAAGAGAATTGTCATCGCAGCAGATCCCTTGGAGACGAATATTCCCCCGTCCACAGGTGCCGGGATTTATAATGTGACCCATTCGCCATACAACGCGGATAATACGGGGACATCGATGGCATCGAACGCGATTCAGCAGGCTATCGATGCCGCCTATCAAGCTGGCGGTGGCATTGTAT
>NZ_MRTH01000089.1 GCF_001956045.1 Paenibacillus sp. FSL H7-0331
AATTTTCCCTATGGTATTTCCGTCCAGGAACGTTCGAAAATCCCGGACCATGTCCGCCAACTTGGTATAATCAGCCGTTCGTAGGACGATGGAAGAAGCACTGTTTTTATGAACCGACCGCGAAAGAATGTGAAAATGTATATAATACTTTTTAATTTTATAAACGTAAAGATCTCAGGATCACTTATCCAGACTTGTCACAGTCATGTGTTGGTTGACAAGAACTTTATCTCATTAAGTGCCGCGTAAATCGGGGCTTCTTTGGGTTTAGTGGAATAAAGTTGTTGTCACGGTCATTATTCGGAAACTATACCAACGTGACAGGCCTTCCGATGTCGGATGACAAGAACGTTAGCCGAATGAAGTCTTCTTGAATTGCGGGCTTTATTTATGATCGGATCAAGTTCTTGTCATTTGTCAGGTATCGGAAGTCAACATTATTGTTACATCAAAAGTCGCTTAAATTGCGGCTTTTTTTTGTTATGTAATAAGGTTCTTGTCATCAGTCGATGTCAAGATCAAGCGAGGTGAACCGTACCACAAATAGGGGGGGATGGCAGTCTGGGGAATCCTTACGTCATTATGACGGCGCAGGATCTGGATAACATTCGGGATGCCTTGTCCATGCACTATAAGCTTGGTGCAGACATCGATCTGTCCTCGATTCCAAACTGGGTACCAATCGGAACTTATCCTCTCAGCCCTTTTGGCGGGAATTTTGATGGCGGTCATTATACGATTAGCAACATGACCATCGATACTTCTTTAGACTTTGTAGGTTTGTTCGGGTATGCTCAATCCGCTAACGCAGGTACAACCCTAACAACGATCAAAAATGTGCGGATGGAGAATGTGAATATAACGAGCCGTGGTTCAGCTGTTAACGTTGGAGGATTGGCAGGAATTACCGATGCTTGGACTTTAGTGGATCGTGTTTCTGTGAGTGGTACAATAACCGGCGTAGGTTCTTACGTTGGTGGTATATCAGGGCAATCGATCAATACTGTGTCCAACAGCGACGCGCATGTTCATATAAACGGCAATTTTGGTCGTGGTGCAGGGGGATTAGTCGGGTACAGTAATAACGACATTACACAAAGCTATGCAACCGGCGATGTGAAAGTGACCGGCAACAATAATAAGGCTGGGGGGCTGATCGGAGATCATTATGGGGAAATATCCAACAGCTATGCAACCGGCCACATTGAAGCTAGTAATGGCAATAGTTCTGTAGGTGGGTTGATAGGGACTATCGGTCGTACCATTAAGAACAGCTATACGTCGGGGAAGCTGATTAAAGCTTCCGGAACCGGATATATCGGGGGCTTGATTGGTGAAAGTAACAATCCCTTCCCCCCCTATACCATCACCAAATCTTATTGGAATGCAACAGATAATCCGGTTCTGACCACTTTGGGAATGGAGCCGGGAACGGACGGGGCGGTTCAGAAGTCTGACATGAAGGATATGATTGCTTTAGGAGGCTGGGACTCGGCGGTTTGGGGCATTCAGGAAGGGGTCAGCACCCCATACTTGAAGACCTTTTCACCCGTGTTAAGGGTCGCGCCTATTTCAGCTACTTATTTCACTGAGCCGGCCGGCAATGAGCTTCAGGTTTCGGGTCATGTCCGGGATGGAAGCATCGGTGAGCCTTTGACGATCAGCATAGAGATAAAAAATAGTACGAATGCAAAAGTAACCGATTATGTATATGAAATGCCGGCTACAGGAGACAAGAAGACATTTACATGGCAAACGTTGATCGATGATCAACGTTACCCGGCAGGAGCGTATACGCTGAATATTAGGGTGAACGATACGGTCGCGGTACATGAACAACTGCAATCATTCCCATTCAATGTGCAGGACACAACCGCGCCTTCTGTGCCGATCATCATGAGCCCGACGAGCGGACAGGTGCTGGGGCAGTCCATGCCCACGATCAGTGGCACGGCAGAAGCTGGAAGCACGGTGACGGTTGTGCTGGACGGCAATGTGGCGGGAACGGCAACGGCGGATGCAAGCGGGAACTGGACACGGACGCTGTCATCGGCGCTGAGCGAAGGCGCGCACTCCGTGCAGGCGAGAGCGACAGACGCGGCAGGGAATGTGGGCACGCTTTCGACAGCACGTGCATTTACAGTGGATACAATCGCACCGACGGCAGCGGTTTCCAGCGCGGGAGGCGCCGTCAACGCACCTTTCCCTGTAACCATCACCTTTAGTGAAGCTGTTCAGGGCTTTACGGAGAATGATATGGTCATCGAGAATGGATCCGTATCGAATTTGGTTACCGTGACCTCGACAACGTATTCGGCTACCGTGAGCCCGACGACTAGCGGGCAAGCCGTGAAGGTAAGGGTAGCTGCAGGGGCTGTAACGGATGCTGCGGGCAACACTAATCCTCAGTCAAATACATGGCTTGTACAGTATGATACGACCAAGCCGGTTGCCGTATTCGGCAATTTTACGCAGGGCCAACTTTTTAATGTACCGCCTGCAGCGGTTACGGTTTCTGTCTACGAAGCGGTCTATTGGACTGCAGGAGGAGCCCAGTTACATGCAGGGAATGCATTGACGCTCATCAGCATGGAGAAGGACGGTGCAGCCTTTACAGCTTATACGGCAAGCTTTGATGCGCTAGCGCACGTATTCACTCTAAGTTTGAACGGCGCCGTGCAAGATGGGAAGTATGCAGTATTGGTAGCCGGGAATGTGGTGAGAAATGTATACCATAATATTCTCGATGCAGCTCGTGCAAGCTTTACTATCGATCAGACCCCGCCTGCGGCACCTGCACTCGTAACACCAGCGAATGGCGAGTGGATGAAGGATTCTGTAGCGACGATCAGTGGAACAGCGGAGGCAGGAGCAATGGTGACCATCCGGCTGGATGGAGCGACTACAGCGACGGTAACGGCATTAGGAGATGGAAGCTGGACATGGACGCCAAGCGCAGCACTGGCCGAAGGTGCGCATACGGTGAGTGTAAGCGCAACGGATGCGGCAGGGAATACGGGTAGTTTTACGGCGGAGCGTACGTTTACGGTAGATACGCAGCCTCCGGTTATCACGCTCCTGGGTGACGTTTCCCTTGTCCTCACAGCAGGTGATGCTTTTGTCGACCCTGGCGCGACGGCTTCCGATAGCTTAGAGGGGAATCTACCGGTTACGGCGACAGGCAGCGTAGACAATCAGACCCCGGGAGCTTATCTATTGCGATACAACGTACAGGATAGCTCGGGTAATGCGGCTGCGGAAGTCACGCGAGAAGTCCATGTGAATGCCAGGAGAGGTAGTTCGGGCGGTCATTCGTCCAGTGTGGGTCCATCAGGAAATGCGGATCTCGAGCAGCTTAGGGTGAAGGTCGGCGGAAATGAACTGGGGTTAACCCCGGCATTTGCTGCGGGAACGACAAGCTACAGGGTCGAAACATCGGCGGCACAGGTAGAAATACAGGCGATCCTAGCAGATATAAATGCGGTCGTAACACTGCGTAAAGAAACCTATACCGGGGCAAAATCAGTATCTCTTGACGAAGGGGACAATGGATTTGAGATTACCGTAAAAGCGGTGAACGGCACGATCAAGACCTACAGCCTGACGGTTCACCGTCAGAAGGTAGTTGAGACGCCGCCAGTACCAACGGTGAGTCAGATATGTACGTTTAGTGACATCAAGGGTCATTGGGCAGAGCTTCAAATTTGTGAAGCGGCGGGGAAGGGCATTGTAGAAGGTGATTCCAGGGCGGTATTCCGTCCGCAAGGGCTGGTTACGCGAGTGGAATTTGCAGCTATGCTGCTGCGTATACAAGGAATCTCTCCCGGTCGGGGAGAAGCAGTCAAGCTGTCCTTTACCGATAACGATAGCATCTCCATTTGGGCAAAAAATACAGTAAGCAATGCGGTGGAGAGCGGCATACTGGAGGGGTACCCTGACGGTACACTCCGACCGCAGCAGACGGTCAGCCGATCGGAAATGGCCGCCATGATGGCAAGAGCCATGAAGTGGAATATTGACCGTACACAAATAACTCCGTTTTCCGATGATGCGCAAATACCGGATTGGGCAAAAGGATACATCCATTATGCTTTTCAGCGCGGATTGTTGGAAGGACGGGAAGGCAATCAATTTATTCCGGAAGGACAAGCGACAAGAGCGGAAGCGGCAGTCGTCGTCCTCCGCTTGTGGAAAACATTACAATAATCGGCTGACCTGTCGGTATAGAATATTAGAATTTTGATTTGACCTACACAACCCACTTTTTTCTTACAAATGGTTAATGGACGATTCAGTAATACGTCTGCTTAAGACGATACGCGAGATGACGGGGGACAAAAGAATTAACTGTCCTGTATAACGCTTATGTTCGGTTTCTTGTCCGGGAGCTTGGCATGCGTCCGTGCGAGGAACTGATTCATTTATACGACATACTGTTACGCAGGCTTAGTGATAAAAAAAATAATTTATGTTAGCTGACTTAGCCGCGAAGCCTTGATGCTGTGCGGTTTTTTTCATTTTAAGGCCGGATCTTTCATTATTCTTTTATTTGGCCGTAGTACACTTACATTAGCGATAGATGATTTAGAAGCAAAATGCTATTTGTAAATATGAATACAGGAGTGAAAGATATGTTTGTTCAAAGGACCCCCCGTTTAATGAGTACGATACTAAAAGGAGTTACGGTTCCTTTATTAGTGGGGTTAATGATGTTTTATTTATTTACGTCTTTGATAACGTCGCCTGTATTAGCCGATGGACCCGACGGAAGTTGGACGGAATGTGCTACAGAAGGCGCCAATTGCAGCTTTCCGGGGACGAAAGAAGTGCGATTATGGGGAACAGGTACCAATTACGGCTTTATTTCCAGAATATTCACGGATAGTACAGCTTGTACAGTTGGTGCTTTCGGTAATGATCCTGCAGTTGGAATTACTAAAAGGTGTTACTACCGTGACGTACAGTTTGATAGTGGAGTGACGGCAGTCGTTAGCGGGCTTAATAATAAAGTGACGTTTACATTTCATACATATGCTATACAGGCAGGTACTTTAGATGAGTTGAAGAGTAAGATTACAGTTAAAAAAACAGGTGATTCTACCTATACAGCTCTAGGTGCAGAAGATATAGTTGCCAACCTAACATCTACGGCTACGTCGAGTACGCTTGAAATCAACTTCAAGGACCCGTTAGTTGGTATGGAGAACTCCATACAGATAGCTCCTGAGGCATTCAAGGATAGCAATGGCAGTCTAATAGTCATATCGGTTACGTCTTTATTAGTAGTAGGCGATACACCAGACGCCAGCTTTGGCTGGACGAATTGTGCTGCAGATGGACAAGTATGTGGATTTTATGGGAGGAAAGAAGTGCGATACTGGGGAACGGGCACTCCTGTACCTAATTATGGCTATATATCTAAAATCATTACAGGTAGTGGCGGTAATGTATGTACACTGTTTGCTTTCGGTACTACCGATCCTGCGCCGGGATCGACTAAAAGGTGTTACTACCGTGACGTACAGCTTGATAATGAAATAACGACAGTCGTTAGCGGACTTAATAATAAAGTGACATTTACATTTCCGACATTTGCTATACAGGCCGGCACTTTAGCAGAATTGAAGAGTAAGATTACAGTTAAAAAAACAGGTGATTCTGCCTACACAGCTCTAGGTGCAGAAGATACAGTTGCGAACCCGACAACTACGGCTACGTTGAGTACGCTTGAAATCAAACTTAAGGATACGTTAGTAGGTTCTGGAAACTCCATACAGATAGCTCCCGGGGCATTCAAGGATAACAATGGCCAGACCATATATATACCAGTTTCATCCTCTTTAACGTTGTTAGGCCTTGGGCCCGACGGTAGTATTGGTTGGACGGATTGTGCTGCAGATGGCGGAAAATGCAACTTTTCTGGAAGGAAAGAAGTGAGATACTGGGGAACCGGCGTTCCTGCTGTACCAGCAAATTATGGCTTTATATCTAATATTAGTACGGGTGGTATGAACTGTCCCTACTACTCTCTTGATCCTGCATATGGAACTGTTAAAAGGTGTTACTACCGTGACGTACAGCTCGATAGTGCAATGACAGCAGTCGTTAGCGGAACCAATAATAAAGTGACGTTTACATTTAATACGTATGCCATACAGGCTGGTACTTTAGCAGAATTGAAGAGTAAGATTACAGTTAAAAAAACAGGTGCTTCTGTCTACACAGCTCTGGGTGCAGAAGATACAGTTGAGAAACTTACATCTACGGCTACGTTGAGTACGCTTGAGATCAACTTCAAGTACCCGTTAGTTGGTTCGGAGAACTCCATACAAATAGCTCCTGAGGCATTCAAAGATAGCAATGGCAGTCTGATAGATTTATCCATTAACTCTTCTTTAGCGTTGTTAGGCAATGGGCCAGACGGTAGCATTGGTTGGACATATTGTGCTGCATTTGGCGAGAATTGCGACTTTGTAGGGACGAAAGAAGTGAGGCTCTGGGGAATAGGCTCTCCGGCCCTGCCGGCTAATTATGGATTTGTATCTCGAAGTACCAGTAGAATAACATGTTCGCTACTTGCTTTCGGTACTACCGATCCTGCGCCGGGATCGACTAAAAGATGTTACTATCGTGACGTACAGCCCTATAGTTTAACGAATTCAGTCGTTAGTGGGCTCAATAATAAAGTGACGTTTACATTTGGTACGCACGCCATACAGGCTGGCACTTTAGATGAATTGAAGAGTAAGATTGAAGTTAAAAAAACAGGTGGTTCTGCCTATACACCTCTAGGTGCAGAAGATACAGTTGAGAACCCAACATCTAACACGCTTGTAATCAACTTCAAAGACACATTAGTTGGTTCTGAGAACGAGATACTGATAGCTCCCGGGGCATTCAAAGATAGCGATGGCAAGCCAATCAACTTATCGATTGCGTCACCTTATTTAACATTAGTACCCACTGCACCTGACGGTAGCTATGGTTGGACTGAATGCGCTCCAGAGAACGGAAAATGTAACTTTTCAGGGAAGAAGGAAGTGAGATTCTGGGGAACTGGGGCTCCTGCTGTACCCGCTAATTATGGCTTCATATCTAAATTTTTTACGGATGGTGCGCCATGTAATGGGACTATTTTCGGTAATGATCCTGCACCTGGAACTACGAAAAGGTGTTACTACCGTGACGTACAGCTTGATAGTGCAATGACAGCAGTTGTTAGTGGACCCAATAATAAAGTGACCTTTACATTTAAAACTTATGCCATACAGGCTGGCACTTTAGATGAATTGAAGAGTAAGATTACAGTTAAAAAAACAGGTGATTCTGCCTACACAGCTCTGGGTGCAGAAGATACAGTTGCTGCGAACACATCTACGTCTCAGTCGAGTACGTTTGAAATTAATTTCAAGGAATCGATGGTTGGTTCGGGAATCTCGATACAGATAGCTCCTGGAGCTTTCAGGGATTGGTATGGCCAATCCATTAACACATCGGTTTCGTTTTCTTTACTATTATTACCCACTCCGCCAGACGGTAGCATGGGTTGGACTTATTGTTCTGAGGAGAACCAAAATTGCATTTTTTCTGGGATGAAGGAAGTGAGGTACTGGGGAACAGGAACTCTTTCTGATCCGGCTAATATTGCATTTAAATCCAATATTAGTATTGGTTATACGGCGTGTACAGCGAATGCCTTTGGTAACATCGATCCTGCACCGGGGGCTATTAAAAGGTGCTTTTACCGTGACGTACAGCTTGATAATGGTGTGACGGCAGTTGTTAGCGAGCTCAATAATAAAGTGACGTTTACATTTCGCACATATGCTATACAGGCAGGCACTTTAGATGAATTGAAGAGTAAAATTGAAGTTAAAAAAACAGGTGCTTCTGTCTACACAGCACTAGGTGCAGAAGATACAGTTGCGAACCTGACATCAACGGCTTACTCGAGTACGCTTGAAATCAACTTCAAAGTCGCACTGGTTGGTTCTGAGAACTCTATACGGATAACTCCTGGGGCATTCAAAGGTAGCGATGGCAAGCCAATCAACATATCGATTGCGTCTCCTTTTTTAACATTAGTACCCACTGCACCTGCATTGACCAACGCGGCGACGCCGAGCATCGGCACGCAGCCGACGGGCGCAACGGTGAACGAAGGCGCCAGCGCGCCACTGAGCGTAGCAGCTACGGTGAG
>NZ_MRTH01000008.1 GCF_001956045.1 Paenibacillus sp. FSL H7-0331
GGCGTTTTAGGAACCGATTCCCCGTGCGCATTCAGCAAAGTGAGATGGACTGCGGCCCAACCTGCCTCTCGATGATCGGTTCGCATCGATGGGCATGCGTATTTTGATTTTCGATGAAGCAACCAGCGCGCTCGACAATGAATCCGAGAAGACGATTCAGCGGAATATGAGCACGATATTAAAGGATCGAACGACCCTCATCATTGCTCATCGACTGAGCACCATTCGGCATGTGGACCGCATTCTCGTACTGGATCAAGGGGTTATCGCAGAGTCAGGTACTCACGAGCAGCTAATGATGGATAAAGGTCTTTATCACATGCTGGTTAGTCAGCCCTTAGAATAAGTAAAAAGAAATCACGCGGAATTCGCGGTCATACTCATGAAAGCGCTGAAGCCACAGACTGCACGAGCAGAGTTTATTATTTTGGGAACTCTCGTTTGTTTGTTCTTTCCATCATACCTGTCATAGCCGAGCTCCGTGTCCAGTTCCAGCAATGGCGGTGTAGGGGGACCCAGCACCGCCATTGCTTTATTTTTGCAAGATGATTTGATCAGCCAAGCTATCCGTCAAGTGCGCAAACTTACTTTTGAGACTCCCCATCTCACTAAGTAAGAGGTTTATCCCATGTTTTTCGATATGACGATTTTTCCCCGTTTCGGCAACCCTTCGCTTTTGCGATACGCCTGAAGCAGGCCGAGAGCAGTAAAGGGATAGGTCTCATCAATATGAATACTCAATTTATTCTCTTTCATATGGCGAACAATGGATTCAAAATCGGTACGGTTAGGTCTTGCCTGGAAGAAAAATGCGTCAATGTCGCGGACCTTTGGATATTGATTGATCGCAAATGCCACCACTGAAATATAGGTTCCGCCATCCTTGATGACCGAGTAGTTCTTCTTTCCGATTTCTCCTGGTAATCCGGTACCGAAAGTGGATCCAAAAGTGGATTGGTCCATAGCGGAATCCAATACGATATCAACAGGTTCTGTTATTTGGGTGGCAAAGTCGACCTTCGTGTAGTCGAACACCTCGTCCGCCCCGAGTCCTTTGACGAAATCATGATTATAGTCCCTAGCGGTTGCGATAACATATGCTCCATGTTGCTTGGCCAACTGAACCGCCGCATGCCCCACACCTCCGGCGCCGGCTTGAACGAGGATGCGTTGTCCCGGTTGAAGACGGCCATGCTCAAACAGCGCTTGCCAAGCTGTCAGGGCAACCGCAGGCGCGGCACCTGCCTCTTCGAAGGAAAGACTCTCTGGGATAATGGCAAGATGATCTTCCTCCACTGCAACATAGTCCATGTAGGAACCCATCGGAACCATGCCCATGACACGATCCCCCGGCTTGAAATGACGCACTTTTTCGCCAACCTCTTTTACGATGCCGGCTACTTCATTACCAAGAACAAGCGGCAATTGAACCGGAAATTTATCGGCCATCGGACTCTTAAGAATCGCGCCACTACGCAATAGAATATCTGCGGGATTGATGGACGAGACACGCATTTCGATGAGAACCTGTGTGTTGGTGATTGTGGGAACCGGCACTTCCAGTTCCTCTAGCACTTCGGGGATTCCAAAGCTTGTCAAAGCAATTGCTTTCATGATTACGCCTCCTCATAAGTTAAACAAACGTTGAATTTTCAACATATGTTATATATAGTGAGTGTATCAAGGTGGTAGATAGTGTTCAATGGTTAAAACAAGCTCCGTTGTTGGTTTTTCAACAGAGGGCTTCGATATGTTCATTTTGTATGGGATAAAGGGAGAGAATGATATGGACAGGCGTATTCAAAAATCGAGGCAAGCGATTATGAATGCTTTTATGAGGTTGATGTCGGAAAAGGACTTCGAGAGCATGACGATCAACCAAATTGCGGAGGAAGCGAATGTCAATCGAGGAACGGTGTATCTGCATTTCGCTGACAAGTACGATCTGCGCGATCAATGCGTGGAAGCACAATTAAACCAGTTGCAGCTCAGTTGTATGCCTGAAGAGGGCTTGGTTCTTCTCACTTCCAAAACTGCGCTGCTGCGCACGTTTGAATATTTGGA
Organism: Paenibacillus sp. FSL H7-0331; assembly: GCF_001956045.1. The sequence continues at coordinate 2,065 of NZ_MRTH01000008.1, forward strand.
GCAGCATGCTTCTTTCTATTCCATAATGCTGACGAGCAAGGGAAGCGCGGTTTTCCGAAACCAAATGGAGACAATGTTCCGGCAAAGTCTGAACGAGCATCTGGATTCGATCAGTCTCGATCGGGAGCTGAACAGGGACATTACGGTACAATTTTTAATTTCAGCGGGAGTGGGTTTATTGGAATGGTGGATTACCCGTTCGATGCCGTATCCACCATCGGTCATGGTTGAACAATATTGGAAATTGTTGAACAGATTCCAATTGCAAATGTTCGAAGAAAATAGCGTATTAAAATTAGAAAAATAAAGTATTAGACCGGACGAGCATTAGACTAAGGCCGCTGTCGGCGGGTCGTTTCAATATTCATCACAATTGCGATACAGCCCCAGACCGTTCATAACATAGGTTCGTGCAATATCTACAAGTAGATCGGTTCGATCATTTTCCTCAACAATTAACCAATAATGCGCTGCGCCATAGATCGCTGAGCCAGTCATGGCCGAAATGATCTTTGTATGCTGGTCTGCCATGTACTTGTTCAGGAATCATCTCGTGAAAAGCCTGTTCTGTAATATCTTCCAGCAATGCATATTTATCTTCATAATGGGCATATAAGATGGTACGGTTAATTGCATCAAATCCTTTATCCCGTAACAAATCTCTGAATGCTTCCCTAATTAACTGTCGTATGCGCAAAAGTCCGAGTCAGCCGCTGTTTCATTTAGGGGGTTAGTCAGCATAAAAAACCTTCCCAAAGGAAGGTTTAAAATTATGTTTCCAATATTTATGATTAAACCTGCTTATCCGACTTATTTTATCCTAATCTTCTTAGGAGGCTTCACTATATTTTTTGAAATTGTCCAGAATTGCCTGAAAGCCTGCTTTTTGCATTTCGATGGAGTTGGTGGTTTCTGCTTCAAAAGTTTCAATTACCTTAGTGTCGTTTTCTTGGCTAATAAAAGTGATCGCAACTTTTCTTCCATCACCAATCGTGTAAGAAATAAACTCGTTTATTCTCACTTCATCATAAACACCACCAAAATCAAATCCAAAGCTACCGTCCTTAGCTTCCATTCTTGTAACAAAATTCCCGCCAACCCTTAAATCATTGTCGGCATTTGGTGCATGCCAGTCATCAGAAGCAAAACACCATTTTGTTATATGCTGCGGCTCCGTCCAATGTTTCCACACTTGTCCAACCGGTTTATGAACAGTCGTTTCTACCGTTATTGTTGTATTACCTGTTTCCATTATTATTACCGCCTCACTTTATTAAATTTAGATTCTATGATTGATTATACCATTAAAATCTAATGTGATTTCTTATGGATTGCTGTTTAATATCACGCCCTAATCGTTTAATCCCTTTCCAAGCAGAATTTGCTGCATATATTTTTCAATCCTTGACTCTCGAGTTTTGGATTGTTTGGGTTTCACTTCCAAACCGGCTTTTTCAACTTCAATGGCTTCATAAATATAGGCTTTCAAGATGGTTTCCATTTCAACTATTTCTTGAACATTGGTGAACCGAATCTGGCGGGCTGCCTGTACATTCTCCGTTTGTTGGATTAGGATACCATGGGCATCTTTTAACAAGGCACCTTTGTGAAACAGAAGCGCACAGTATTCTTTAAATCCATGAATTAAAACTATGTTTTTATTCTGAAACGTGTAACAAGGATGCATCCACTTGAATTCTTCGGTCAGCTCACAGTCAAGAACGATAAAAGTATGCATCAACCTTAGGGTTCATTCTAGTATTTGTCATCAAGGATCACCCCTATTCATCATAATAATATTGTGTTTTCCAAATAAGCAGTTCATTTTCAAAATTTGCTTGATTGCTTACTTAGCTTGTCCTCATTTCCTTGTAGTTTTCGGGTAGGGGGCTGCTTGTTTCGTTTTTACGTCTGCGTTTTACGGTTGATGAGCAGGGGTGCTGTTCTATGGACAGAGAGAGCGAGGGAGGATGGGAATGAGAACTTTTACAAAATCAAGTATGAGGCGGAGAACATTGTATTAGGCGTAGGTGGAAAAGCCGAATTATTGGACGAAAACGGGAACCTTCCCGATATCCAGAAGCCTTTCCTAGTCGATTCGGTTGCTATGGTCGGCGGTTCTGCCATGGGGATGACGACGGTTACGGCATACATTGAGTCGGCGAGCGGTGTAGAGGTCGGGGGACGTTCGGGGTTGACGGCGGCTTCGTAGCTGTCAAGAACGGCCAAGTCATTGCGCATCTTCCGCTGCCGCTTGCTGGTCTGATGAGCACGAAAAAGGCTGAGACGCTGGTGCCGAAGCTCAAGGAGCTGGTCGACATTTTGCAAAAAGAAATTATGCCGGGCAAAAATCCGATTCACCGGATGATTGCTGTCACGCTGCCGGTAATTCCGAGAGCGAAGATTACGGATATCGCACTTGTTGAGGTCGAGACGCAGACACTGCTGCCGATGATCATCGAGACCAAATAATTAGTCATATATACAAAGAAGGAAGCGTTCAGAGATAATATACTCTGATCGCTTCCTTTTTGTATGCGAGGTGGTTATAAGCCGAAGATGACCTTATTGGATAGTTACCAACACTTGTTCTGTGCTCTGATTAGCCTTGACTTTGTTTTTGTGTGCTAGTGGTTGCCGTTTTATCGCCCACAGTTACGGTAACGTCCTTCTTGACGCCATTACTGATAACTGTGATAGTAGCTTGATCTCCAGCTTTTAGAGCCTGTATTTTTGTAGTTAATTCGGTGGAGCTCGTAATTTTTGCGCCATTGACTGCGATGATGACATCATAAGGACGAATGCCAGCTTCAAAAGCCGGGGATTTGCGCTGTACATCAGCCACCAAAGCACCGTCGGTAGTATCGACTTTGAGATCCTTCAACATATCCGATGTCAGATCCTGAACGCTCACACCGATGAACGGAGCCGGTTCTTTGGGAATGGTGACATTATCCTTAAGCTGCTGTAAAACCGAGCTAATTGTACTGGACGGAATGGCAAATCCTATGCCTTGAGCTTGCGAGTTCACTGCGGTATTGATACCAATCACTTCTCCGTCCATGTTTAACAGAGGACCGCCGGAGTTGCCGGGATTAATAGCGGCGTCGGTTTGAAGCAAATGCTTGTAGTCACGGGTACCATTAGTATCCGGGATGCTGATCGGACGCTCTTTGGCACTTAATAATCCAGCTGTTACCGTATAGTCAAAGTCGTACGGATTACCGATGGCTACAACCCAATCACCAACACGGGAATTGTCCGAATTACCAATCGGCAGCGTTGAGAAAGGAGTGCTTCCTTCAATTTTCAGAACCGCCAGATCGAGGTCGTAGCTATTGCCCAGAAGTTTGGCTTTGTATGGTTTATCTTGTCCTTCAATGGTTACATTAATTTCATCGGCGCCATCAATGACATGTTCATTCGTTATAATGTAGCCGGACGATTCAAAGATGAAGCCGGTGCCCAGCCCCGAAGGTTGAAGCTGACCATTTGGATCTTGTTCCTGACTGCCGCCGTTGTCTCCAAAAAACTGACGAAAAAATGGATCGCTATAGAGCGGGTTATTTTGCTTATTGGAGCTTTGAGCTTTCGTTTTGGTTTCAATCTTAACAACAGCCGCGCTTGCCTGTTGCGCAATATCAGCAATATTGGTGGGTCTCGCAATATCCAGTGAAGCTTTTTGTGCAGTGCCGCTATTTACAGTACTAGGGGCAGCTGCAGAAACGCTAGAAGCAGGGGTACCTCCAGTAAACATATTCATGCGATCGGAGGCAAACATCATGCCGCCCACGACGATCACGCCAGCCATAAAGGCGGCAAAGACACTTTTTCCATTACTGCCGGATTTCTTGCTTCCCTGCGAACCAGGCTCAGGAGGACGCTTGTTCCTGGGATGTGAATCACCGAATAATCGAGGCTGGGTGACCTTAAAATCACCGGACTCCTCTTGGTATAATAATGAATTCTGTTCGTTGCGATGCTCATGATCCTTGGACGGCTGTATGATAGTATCGGTATCTTTGTGGTTGTTTTCCATTGTTAAAACCTCCATTTTATAAAGTTGAAATATTGGATTGGATAATAGTGAGTAAGACGTCCTTCTGTTATCTATATTGGACCTCAAGTATTAACGCTAACTTAAATTACTTATAAAATGACATTAGATTTAACTGGTAAAATCATACTATTTGGCCGCGCAGCGAGACTTATTCATCGGACTGCTAAATGGATTGTTATCATATAGGTAAAAGAAATGCAAAAGAGCCTTCATCCCACTTATGGATGCAAGGCTCTTTAAGGCATGCAGATATGAAATGCTTTTTTAGCTTAAATACAACACATATACCGCCATAATTCCACCATCCGCCAAAGCATGGCAGATCACGGACCCAATCAATGAGTTGGATCTGCGGGTCAAGTAACCCCAGAACAAGCCTGCAATGAAAACAGGGAGGAGCGCTATAAGGGGGAAAGGCCATTTGAGCAGCGTGATCAACGAAAGTAAATGGTAAGTGGTGTAGAACAACGCCGTCCAGCCAATAGCTGCATAAGAGCTGACTTTGCGCAGCAGCTTTTGATAGACGTAAGCCCTCCAATACAATTCTTCCAGCAAAGGGTTAACCAATACTAAAATAAGGATCAGCCAACCTTTATTCCCGGAGAAACCCCAGCCAGCCAAGGTCTGCTGAATTTCATTGATGTCAAATAGAATAGGAGTGAGAATTGAAGCAGGGATAACAATAATAAGGCCAAATATGATCCCGGATAAGACACCGACAGCAATAGAGTTCTTACGAGGATGTAAGCCAAGCTGTTTGACCGCCTCATCAAGAGGTACTTTCTGAATAAACAAAAAGTCAATTAACGGTACAAGCAGCAGCCAGCTGTAAAATAACACAAATGTTATCGGAACGCTATGTATCAGCTGCAGCCCAAGCCCAATCGTAACAGTCGGTACGATCAATAATACCCATATCCCCATCAGAACCTCACCCAATCTCTCGTTATCTACTTATACTATTAATAGTAGTTAATGGATTAGGTTTCAGTAAGTACTAACTTGTACTAGTACCGAGACTGATGAATCGAGAGGGGACTATGATCAACGATTATTAATTTCTTTGCACGCCTTCGGGACCTAATCCTGTAGGGACAAAACGATCTTTAAAGCTGTACACCATATGCGCCTGCAGGGTGTTGCCTTGAAGCAAATGTTCACGTACCATCGCTCTGCCGCTTTCCGGTGTCATGTCCTTGTACCATACACCTTCCGGATATACGGTAACCACACAAGCATCCTGGCAGCGTCCATTACAGCGTGTTCTTGTGGTATGGATAAAACGATCAGCACCTTGTGCAGCTATTTCTGCCCGGATGGCCAAGGTGACTTCTTCCCCCTGATGCTTCATGCAGCTCCCGCCGTTGCAAATTAGCACATGATGCTGCGTTTCGGATAAATTCCAGGTTGCCATGCTTTCACCGCTTTCTAGTAAATTCTACTGATTAAATTGAGGAAAGGTAGGCGTATCGGCGAGCAGCTTGCGTGTATAGGCATGCTTGGGTTCGCTAATTAATCGTATCGCCGTAGTATCCTCGACAATCGTGCCCTTCTCAATGACGAGCACACGTTCACATAGCTCGGATACGACGGCTATATCATGGGAAATAAATAAGTAGCTGACCTGCTGGGAAAGATGCAGCTGTTGGAGCAATACAAGCATTTGCGCTTGAATCGACACATCCAAGGCCGACAATGGCTCATCTAATATAAGCAGCTTCGGCTTTAATGCTAGCGCACGGGCTATGCATACCCGCTGGCATTGTCCGGTGCTCAGCTCGTCTGGATAGCGGTTCAAATACCGTTCGTCTAAACCCACCTCGAGCAAAAGCTCCACAATCCGCGCCTCAGCGGCAGTGCCATAATTTCGCAGCGGTTCAGCGATGCTGCGTCGTACTGTCCAACGCGGGTTCAAGCTGGTTCGGGGATCTTGAAACACAATCTGAATGTCTTGTCTCCATGAGCTTCGAGCGCTCCATTTTAACAAGGACTGATCATTCCATAGTATATCGCCACCACTTGGTTTATCAAGACCCATTATGCATTTGGCGATGGTGCTTTTCCCCGATCCGGACATGCCGATCAATCCGACAATCTCTCCCTGTGCTATCGCAAAATCAATAGCATGCAGCACTTGCTTGCTGCGATAGGCCTTTTGCAAATTTTTTACTTGCAGCATGAAGGATCTCCTTTCGCCATAACCGGGCTGTGCTGCGGGATAAACAGACGAGGAATAGATGCCAGCAGCAGCTTGGTGTAGGTTTCTTGGGGCTGCGTAAAAATCGATTTCACATCATTCATTTCAATCAGACGGCCTTGATGCATGACACCAATACGATCTGCGACCTGGGCAACGAGCCTAAGATCATGAGATACAAAGATCATCGCAGCGCCACTGCTTTGCTGCAGCTTTTTGAGCAGTGCCATAATCTTGGCCTGTGTACTTACATCGAGCGCTGTTGTAGGTTCATCGGCAATAATGATTTGTGGATCGTTGATCATAGCCATGGCTATGACGACCCGCTGCCGCATACCCCCACTAAGCTGATGTGGATACATTGCATAAACCTCGGGCGCAAGCTCGGTTTTGGACAGCATATCGATAACTTTATTCTTCATTTCGACTCGTCCTAATGGAGGGTTGTGTTGATGATAAATCAAACATTCCAGCAGTTGGTCACCGATCGTCAATGTTGGATTGAGGGTATCCATCGGGTCTTGTGTAATATAGGTCAGCCGCTTGCCGCGGATCATCCGCCAATCCTCCCATTGCCAGTCAGACGTACTTTCTCCCAGAATGGCGAGGCTGCCGTCCGATTGTTGCAGTGGGTGTCTCAGAAGTCCCATGATGGTCAGCACCAGTGTGCTTTTGCCAGAACCACTTTCTCCGACCAAGCCTAAACATTCTCCTGGATATAGCTCCAGGTTGATCGACTGTAAAATCGGCTGCGACTTTTGACGTTTACGAGTGCTGAGCACTTCCACACTGATGTTGCTGACGATAAGCAGCGGTTCTTTACCCGCAGTTGCTTGCTGATATCCAATGGCTGCGGCTGCAGCCGTTTCCATGTTTGCTGCTCTTTGGCTGCTTGAGATTTCGGTGAGCTTCCTGTTCATTCGGCTTCTTTTCTTGAATAGCAGCGGAACATGAAGTGTTCTTGGCTCCAATGCATCCTTAACCGTGTCACCCAAATAATTAGTCGCCAGCACCATAACGAAAATCATTGTGCCTGGAGCTAGAAATAACCAAGGCGCTTCCTCCAGGTAAGCTCGGCCTTCATTCAGCATAGCACCCCATTCCGGCTGTGGCGGACGAATCCCGAGGCCAAGAAATGATAAGGAAGCGATACTTAGAATGACATATCCAATATCCAGCGTTATGAGCACCAGAATCGGTCCGATAATGGCTCCCAGAATATGAGTGAGCATGATTTTCCATGCTGGTGTCCCTGAACAGCGTGCCGCCTGAATATAACCATCCTGTTTCACCATCAGCACATAGCTGCGGAAAATTCGTGCATAAGAAGGCCAGGATACGGCGGCTACCGCGATCATCAAGCCAGTTAATCCCGGACCCATCAGCGCTGCAATAGCTATCGCCAGTACCAAGGTTGGGAACGAAAGCAGTACATCCATGAAGCGGGTCAATATTTGATCAACCCAGCCTCCCAAATAGCCTGCTGTTACACCGATTACTAAACTAAGTGAGATGATCAGGCCGACAGCCATGAAGGAAGCCGTTAAGGAAGCGGAGCCTCCATAGATCAACCGTGTGAACACATCTCTGCCAAAATTATCGGTACCCAAAAGATGTTCACCCGATGGGGGCATAAACACCTGTGCATAATCGACCTTGACCGGATCATGGCTTGTGAATAAGGGTGCGCCCAATGAGAGTATGATCACCATAACGATGAATAGAAGCAAGATTAAGGCAATCGGGTCCTTTACTATCGTTGACCGCAGCTGTCTGAGCATTCGCTTATCCATGGGTTCCCTCCTCTATCCGCACACGGGGATCGATCCAGCGGTATATGATATCTATAAGCACATTGATCATGACATAGGTTACAGCCATAAGTAAGGCGAATGCTTGAATAACGGGATAATCCCTTCCGTTGATGGCATCGACCACATAACGTCCGATACCTGGCCATGAAAAAACAGTTTCAATAATAACAGCTCCTCCGAGCAGACCGCCAATGATCATGCCGAAAGACGTAATAACGGGAATCAACGCATTGCGCAGGGCATGCTTGTATACAATGACAGATCGAGGCAGTCCTTTGGCCTCTGCCAGCACCATATAGCGTTTGGAAAATACCTCCAATAAAGAGGTGCGCAGCAATCGGGAGGTCGTTGCGGCCAGCCCCGTTCCGAGCGTTAAAGCAGGGAGGACCAAATGCTGCCAAGAGCCTCTTCCGAGTGTGGGAAACCAACCGAGCAGATAGGAAAGGCAATAAACCAATACCAATCCGAGGAAAAAATTCGGAACGGATACACCCATTAACGCGATAAAACGGGTGATATGGTCGGTAGGACGCCGATGAAATACGGCCCCGGCTATCCCAGAAGGTAAAGCTATGACGAGCATGACTACCAATGCTGCGCCTGCCAGCTCCAAGGTTGCCGGAATTCGTACCCAAAGCTCTTCAGTAATGGGTGTACGGCTGCGAAAGGAGGTTCCCAGATTACCGGAAACGACCTCCTTTAGCCATGTCAAATATTGAATCGCAAAAGGCTGATCAAGCCCCAGCTGCTTGCGCAGGATAGCGGCATCGACATCCAGATCAGTCACGGTTGCCCCGGGATCAAACATCGTCAGCAAAATCATCTGCGCAGGGTCACCTGGTATAAAGCGTAATAACGAAAATATGAGCAGAGTGACACCGAGAAGTACAGGAATGGTGACCGCTATACGAATGAGCAGATATTTGAAGATACTCATTTGCTGATGTACATTTCCGGTACAATCTTCGTTCTCAGGTTCTCATCTATGCCTTTCACCTTGTTGTTGTAGGCCGAGCCCCAGCTTGCCGAGTTATACATATATACGATTGCGGTTTCATCCAGTACGATCTTCTGAACTTGCTTCGCCAGCTCATTTTGCTTGTTGGCATCAAATTCAGCTGACAGCTGATCGATCAGCTTGTCCACCTCAGGATTGCTGTATCCACCATAATTACTAACGATGCCACTCCGGTAGTACGATTTCAATTGGCCTCCGATATCTCCGGTTACACTGCCGCAGGAGCAGTACGTAGCCATCTCGAAGTTGCCGTCAAGCATCAATTGATTAGAAGCCGTAGTTTCAACAGGTGCAATTTCAATATTAACGCCGACAGCCTTTAATTGGCTCTGCAAAGCTACAGCAGTTGGCTGAAAGAACGAGTAAGTCAGCAGCTTGAACTGCAGCTTTTGACCGTCCTTGGTACGAACGCCGTCTGCTCCGGCTTTCCAGCCTGCTTCTTCAAGCAGCTGCGCTGCCTTGGCACGGTCGGATTCCGGACCTTTGTCCAGTGCATACGGAAGTCCCTTCGGGAAGTGTCCTGTCACCGGCTCAGCAAATCCACGGCTCACCCCGTCAATGAGCTCTTTGCGATCCAAGGCCAGGCTTATAGCCAAACGAACCTTGGGGTCTTGAAAAGCGGGAACCTTTTTAATGTTCAGCCATAAATTGCGCGTTGAGCCCGGAGGGTACAGCACATTGAATTTTTTATCCTTTTCATAGGCAATCCGTTGTTCAACCTCCACATTCATATCGGCGTCAGTATCTCCGCTTTTCATAGCGAGCAGGCGACCTTGTCCATCGGAACCCAGCCTTGCCTCGACACGCTGAAGCTTCGGCTTTGTGCCCCAATATGTGGGTACGGCTTCGGCGATCAGCAGCTCGCCGGGAATAAATTGCGTGGGCTTCATAAATCCGGTTAAATCAGCTTCTTTATTAAATTTATCGCCAAGACGATCCGCTTCAGCCGCATTATGGATTGCAAATCCGGTAAGCTTGAAAATAAAAGCCGGATCGGGCTTAGGTGTTTTGAACTGAATGTGCAGCGCATCCTTGACGATGAATTCCACGCCGCCGATCTGTGAGGAAGCCCGCTTGTTCAGCTTCTGATGGCGTTCAAGCGCTGCTTTGACTGCTGCCGCATCCATCACTGCTCCGCTCCAAAACTTCACATTAGGCTGCAGTTCCATTTCCCAAAGGGTAGGCTCTACGTTTTTCCATGACTTGGCCAGCCATGGACGTAAGGTCGCATCATCATTGAGCATGACCAATGGCTCGGCAATCCCGTCTGACGTAATTCGCTGTGCATCCACATTAGTTGGATCCAACGAGCGGGGCATATTCAAGGTAACATATTTCAGCACCTGTTGATCGGCCATCGCGGAGCTTGTACCTGCTGCGGCATTGTTAGCACCTGTACCTGAACTAGCCGAGTTTGTAGCCGTGCTGCAAGCGGATAAAGCGATGAGTAAAGTCAAAATGAAGGTGAACCAACTACTTTTCTTTAAATAAATCAACATGTTTGTCTCCTCCTGTGTTCCTTCTCATAATTGTATTTCCTGTGCCACCTTGTTAAAGCCGGAACATCGTATACAACGCAAAAAAGACATCGTTACCCTATAACAAGAAAAAGGTAAAGATGCCCATAGTTTTATTGTATGAAACTTTTGGCCGTCCTTAACACCTCCCTATCCTTCGTAGGTAAAAGCAGTGTTGTCAGAACTGGCAGGTCTCCTGGCTTCGGGATCATGATCATCAACGGCCTTCCCAATCTTGACATTGCTAAGATCAGTGGCATAATCGTTGAGGACTTCTCCGTTACAGTGGCGGGACCGCGTCGGTATTGCACCGAACTTCCCTTTTAAGCTTCAGCTTGCTGAAGCACCTGTTCCCACAAATATTCAATTATCAACCTTGATCATAAACAATATTAATATCTTATGCAATACAAATATCGAGTAAGTGAAATAAAAATTGCAGCTGTCATCGTCGCAACGGTATTGGAATTATCGGTTTGTACAACCATTAATAGTGCATACAAGTAGCTCCATTTAAATCGGATAGCGAAGTCTAAAAATTCGGACAAACGATGATAAACTTGTATTGACAATTTGCCGGGTAAGAGTATAAAATTTAAATAATATGGTCAGACCATAATACTTTTGTTTAAAATCCAAACTATATCCAAGAGTGGAAGAAGATACAAGACAGGAGGAAAACGATGATAGGCACGGCTGTACCGTATATCGAACGCAATGGATTGAAATTATCACGATATATGCTGGGTACTGCACAATTGGGACTGGGCAGCTATGGAATTAACAATCGGCTCGGTGCTGTGGATGGGAGCGCCTTACTTGAATATTGTGAGCATACAGGTATTAATTGTTATGACACAGCTCATGAGTATGGAGATGCAGAGCTAAAGCTGGGTCGCTTTTTCATAGGCAAACAACCCCCGTTTATAGCATCAAAGCTGAAGGTTGATCTTCATCACACCTCCGAGCTGGAGCTGGAGCGTCAGATGGTGCAGACGACGGAACGAATTATAAGCCGTCTGAAGGTCGATTCTTTATCTGCATTAATGATTCATGATCCTGTTATGCTGCAAGTATACGGAGACAAGGTGAACAGTATATTGCACAAGTTGCAGAAGGAGGGTTTCATTCAAAGAGCCGGCATATCGTTTGGAGCCGATCCTGTCGGGCAGTATGCCTACAGCGCTGGATTGGTGCAGGACGATATATTTGACATGGTGCAGCTTCCTCTTAACTTGTTTGACAGACGAATGGTTCAATGCGGCGCGCTCGAGGATTTTACCAGCAGGGGGAAATGGATAATCGTTCGAAGTGTGTTTTTGCAGGGGCTGTTTTTTCTGGAGAAGGACGCGCTGCCAGAGGCCATTCAAGCTGATGGGAGCATTCTGCTTGAGACTCTTCACAGGCTGGCACTCGAGGAAGGCATATCCGTCGCAGAGCTTGCTATGAACTATGTTCGCGATTTGGAGAATGTTCATTGTCTGGTTATCGGTGCGGAAACTCCTGAGCAAATCCAGCATAACCTGGAGCTTTTGAACCGTCCCGCTCTTTCTGAACGGACACGAGAGCGAGTTGAGCAAGCTTTTGCTGATATTCCTCGCCAATTTGTTGATCCAACGCAATGGAATAAGTAGAAGAAAGGAAGCGTTTACATGAAAAATGTTGGTTTTGGTATTGTAGGCTGCGGTTTCTTTGGCGCTGAATTTGCGCGTATTTTGCATAAGCTGGAAGGAGCGACGGTTGCAGCGGTCTACGGAGGCAGCGGGGGCAGCACAGCGGCTCTTGCCATGGAGGTTGGTTGCAGGGTCGAGCATCGTCTGGAGGATCTGGTTAGCCGTAAGGATGTGGATGCCATCATTGTATCGAGCCCCAATTATGCGCATAAGGAAGCGGTCCTCGAGGCAGCCCGCTGCGGTAAGCATGTGTTCTGTGAGAAGCCTGCGGCGCTAAGCCTGAGCGATTGCAAGGAAATGCTGGATGCTTGCAGAAAAGCAGGGGTACACATGATGGTTGGGCATATTTTGCATTTTTTTCCGGGAATTGAGCAGGTGAAGCGCTGGATTCAACAAGGCGAGATCGGGCAGCTTGTCGTTGCCCACAGCGAACGAACAGGCTGGGAGAAAAGAAAGGAGGAGGTCAGCTGGAAGAAAAAGCAGGACTTATCGGGCGGGCATCTGTTCCACCATATTCATGAGCTGGATCTGGTATTGTCCATTCTGGGACCTGCAGTTAAAGTATCCATGATGGCCGATAATGTGGCTCATCGAGGAGACGGTTATGGGGATGAGGATGACGTGCTGCTGATCAGCCTGCAGTTTGCCACAGGGACCTTTTGTACATTGCAGTATGGGTCAGGTTTCCAGTGGGGAGAGCATTATATGAAAATCAATGGCACACTTGGCGCCATCAAAATCGATTTTAGAAATTCAACGGTAGAGCTGCGCAAGGATGGGCGGACGGAGGCGATCATCGGATTGCATGGTGCTGATCATGAGGACCAGGAGCGGATTCAAACGTATCAGCGCATGGATGGTGGAGTGATCTATGGAGATCCACAGATGCGGCCACCCGCTTTCCTGCGTACACCGATGGAACGGGAAATGGATACGTTTCGCAAGGCCATTCTTCACCTGCCAATTGATGAGGATAAAAAACTGTTACTGGATGGATCAGCAGCATATACATCCATAGCTGTTGCAGAGGCAGCACTGCTATCAAGCAGGGAACAAACTATATTGAGCTTAAGTTTGTCTAACAACAATGTCATATAACATAACAAAAAAACAATACCCACTTGAAACTGAGTTATTTATTGAATATTACGTTAGATTATATAACATAAAATTACCAAAATATAAGAAAATGAATTGACAGAATAAACAGAAACAGGTAAGATCATTTTAAACTATAATCTGGTCATACCATAATCTAGCTGTTACTTAAATTCGTGTCACCGTCATCGGAATAATGGTATGACCATACTATTCATAAGAATGGTGGTGTTGGAAGCTTGCAAGCTGAGGTACAATAAATCATTATCGGGTCGTAGTCAGGGGTAGTTCGGAGGCTTGAACGGAATTATTCATCAATCGAACAGGGGGACGAAATATGAGAAGGTCAAAAACCGCTTTGGCTGCATTATTATTATCCACGAGTTTGGCTGCAGGTTGTACGAATGGGGGGAGCTCTTCACCGCAGCAGAGCAATCCGAGCAATGAGGCTTCAAAGGCCAAGAAGGTTGCTCTGAATTGGTGGGTCGATTCCCGCGATGATATTCAGGCTACATATGAGGAAATCAAAAAGGATTTTGAAAAGGCGAACAGCAATGTCACGATTAACATCGTTAAAACGCCGGACGACAAGATCGGTGAACGGATTAGTATCGCCATTAATACCTCGGAGCTCCCTGATGTACAGCAAGGCGCTATTGGCTGGCCGCTCACCTATGCCAAGAAGAACCTGCTGCTTCCCCTGAATGATATTGTCGATAAGCAGGACTTCGAAGAAAGCACGTTGAACTCATTATCTGTAGATAATAAATTGTATATTTTTCCTAATAGCATTACCTCTCCCGGGCTGCTGGTGAATAGGGATATTTTTAAAGCCAAAGGCGCACTGGAGCTATTACCGCAAAATATGTCCACATGGAGCTATGACAAGTTTCTAGAGGCTGCCAAAAAAGTAAACGATCCGGCGAAAGGAATTTACGGATTCGGTGTGTACGCTGGCGATACGGGAGGTGATCAGGGTCATCATATGTTCCTCTGGGGTTTCGGAGCCAAAACCTGGTCTGATGATAAAACAAAAGCGGTGCTCAACTCCCCTGAAGGCGTAGCCGGTTTGGAATATTTAATCAAAATCATTGACGAAGGCATCACTCCACCCGGCGTAGCAGGCTTGAAAGCAGGCTCTGTCATTAATGAGATGTTCCTGCAAGGGAAAATCGGAATGACCTTCGGCAGTTTAGGCAATGTCAGCGCGTTCGATAAAGCTTTTAAGGAAGGCTCTGCACCGAAATTCGAATACGACCTGATTCCTTATCCATCCAAAGACGGTAAAACGTCCAACTCGATCCTGTTCGGCAACGGAACCTGGGCATGGAACACCAAGAACGAAGATAAGATGAAATGGTCCAAGGAATTCGTAAAGTTCATTAACAGCAAAGAGAGCATGGAGAAAATGGCAAAGGTACCTTCTGTTCTCGCAGCGCGCAAGTCGCTGTCCAAGACGTATCAGCCAGATTCGATACAAGGGAAAACTACCAAGCTGTTTCAATATTCCAGCGATATCGGTTTAGCCATTCCAGGTTATGCTGCAACCCGAAATGCCTTCTTTCCCGAGCTGCAGGCTGCCATCACCAAGAAGAAAACAGCGAAGCAGGCTTTGGATGACTGGGTGACAAAAGCCAATGAGATCATTACGCAAAATTCAAAGTAAGCAGAATCGAGTATTGTCATGCCGGTAGCTTGCCTGCTGCAAAAACTTCCGGATCAGTTCATCAAGAGAATTGGGGAATGTTTATGGCTTCAAGATGGTACAAGGAATTTTGGGGATTTTTTTTCATAGCGCCCTTTTTGATCGTTTTTCTTGCTTTTGAAATATATCCGTTTCTGGATGCCTTGTATTTGAGCCTGTTTGACTATGGCATCGGACAAAAGGAGTGGGTAGGGCTCAGCAATTATACAGCCTTGCTCAAGGACGAAATATTTGTACGCTCGATTCTGAACACGTTTGGTCTGGTGTTGGGTGTAGTTCCTGTGTCTGTGTTTTTCTCGATCGTTGCGGCCAGCCTTATTATTGGAAAATCTGCAGCCATAGCTTCCTTCTTTCGGGCAAGCTTTTACTTGCCGATTGTCACTTCGCAGGTCATCTTGTCGGTAACTTGGCTGTGGATCTACAATCCGGTTAGCGGAATCGGAAATTATGGTTTGTCCCTGGTCGGGGTGAAGCCGGTGATGTGGCTGGCGGATTCGGATGTATCCTTGATTGCTGTCATCATTGTGGTCATTACCTGGTGTGTCGGCCAACCGATTATTTTATACTTGGCGGCACTCGGCAATATTCCTTCTTCCTATTATGAAGCGGCTTCCATAGATGGAGCTTCACCTTGGAAGCAATTCTGGAATATTACGCTACCGCTGTTGAAGCCTACGACGTTGTATGTCATTGTGACTACAACGATCGGTGCTTTTCAAACGTTTGTTGTTGTGCAACTGCTGACGGGCGGCGGACCAAGCTACTCGACCACGACCATTATGTACCTGCTGTACGAGACGGCGTTTAAATACGGGAATTTGGGTCTGGCTTCGGCGATGGGTGTCGTGCTTGCAGTGCTGATCTCGATATTCTCGGTGGTTCAATTCAAATTTTTCAAGACCGATGTCGAGTATTAGGAGGGCATGCGAATGCTGGCAAAACTGCTTGGATGGATCGCTGATGTGCTGTTATACGCATGTGCCATTTTTTTCTTGTTCCCACTCTATTGGATGATAACCGGTTCATTCAAGGATCAGTCCACGACGATCAAAATACCACCCGATCTCGTCCCGCTTAACCCGACTCTAGTGAATTACTTGCGATTGATAAAGGACAGTGAAATCTTTCAATGGTTGTTGAACAGTGTGCTTGTCGCTGGTATTGCTACACTACTGGCTTGTGTGATTGCTACGATGGCCGGGTATGCGCTTACGAAACACAAGTTCACAGGGCAAGCGCTCATATTTGGCGCCGTCGTCACGACCATGATGATTCCGAGGCAGCTGGGACTTGTGCCGATGTTCACATTAATGAGAGATCTTCATTTGGTCAACAATTTGGGCAGCGTTATATTACCGATTCTGGCGCTTCCTTTTGCGGTATTTTTGATGAAGCAATTCAGCCAGACGATTCCCCACGAGCTTCTGGAAGCGGGAAAAATCGATGGCTGCAGTGAGATTGGCCTGTTTACCCGGATCTTTTTACCGGTCGTTAAGCCGGGTATCGGAGCTTTGGCTATATTCGTTTTTTCTTTTACCTGGAATGATTATTTGTGGCAGTTGATTATGCTGAGTGACAGTAAACAAATGACGATCAATGTAGGGATCTCTACACTGATTAGTGAATTTTCAGCTAATTACGGTGCTCAGATGGCAGCCGCAACCTTGGGCTTTGTCCCCATTTTCATCATTTTCATCATGTTTCAGCGTTATTTTGTCAAGGGCATCACGGTTGGCAGTGTGAAGGGTTGAGGAGGAAGAAGCAGCGATGCAGGTGCTGGATCAATTTCGATTGGATCACAAGGTAGCCATAGTAACTGGAGGTTCAGGTCTTTATGGCGCTCATATTTCGGAAGCTCTCGGGCAGGCTGGAGCCATGGTGATTGTGGCTTCACGAAATATCGACAAATGTGAGGAGCAGGTGGAAGCTTTAAGCAGGCAGGGCTGTCAGGCAGCGGCGATAGCACTAGACCTGAGCGATGAGGAGAGCATTACCGCATTGGCTGCGGAGGTGGTCAACCGCTTTGGTCGCATTGATATTCTTGTCAATAATTCGGTATCCCGTGAAGGATTGGACGATATTGAGCATACGACAGCAGCGGGTTGGCTGCAGGCTCAGCAGGTGAATGGTCTCGGCGTGATGCTGCTATCCAAGGCAGTCGTGAAGGTGATGAGAGAGCAGAAGGAAGGCAGTATCATTAATATATCGTCGATTCAGGGTATATTGGGACCCCATTTTCCGGTATATGGAGACAGCGGCATGACGAGTGGAATCGAGTATACGTACGCCAAGTGGGGAATGGTTGGTATGACCAAGTGGTTAGCCAATTATTACGGGAAATACAATGTGCGCGTGAATTGCATTAGTCCAGGAGGCTATAATCCCGTGGGAAGCGACAAGGAAATAGCTTCACAGCAGTTTCTGCGCAATTACGAGGAGCGGACTCCGCTCGGCCGAATGGCTGACGATGATGATATCAAGGGAGCCATTGTGTATCTGGCTTCACGGGCCTCGAAGTATGTGACCGGTCATAATCTGATTATAGACGGGGGTTGGAGCTCCTGGTAGAGGAATTATCGGACAGATGCTCTAACAAAATTGCCGCGGCCAGCGTCATATCACCATTACGTACGGCCTCCAAATAACGCCTGTGCTCCTGGACGCTCTGTTCAATTCCATTCAGATCAAGCTCTTTCATAGGTACCTGTTGAATGAGTGGCTCTGCCAGGTAGACCAGGGTCTGGTTCCCGAGTGAACGGATCAGGGTAAGATGGAGCTTAGCATCCAGTGCGGTGCGTTGAGTATGGCTCAGCTCAGGATTGGCATATTGATCTGCTAACTGTTCAAGCTCCGCCCATATGGCAGATGTAGGAGTAGGATGGGCTGCAAGGGCAGCGGCCTCCAGCAAATAACGGATTTCGTGAATTTCGCGGACGGTTTTGGCATTCATTTGCACAATAAAGGATAGCTGCTCAAAGAGGGGATTCACAAAGTTGGTCGCCACATAGCTGCCTTCTCCGTGCTTGATCTCCAGAATACCGAAGCTTTCCAATGAACGGAGTGCCTCACGAAGGATGGCGCGGCTGACACCGAGAATTAGCGACAGCTCTCTTTCGGCCGGCAGCTTGTCTCCGGGCTGCATGTTCCCGTCGAGAATGAATTGTTTTAGATTTTGAACGACTAATTGTGTAAGGGTATAACGTTCACTTTTATCAATGGGTTTCATAATAGCTGGCAACTCCTCACTCTATTTAAACAGGCCTGATATTGTATGGTCAGACCACTACGAAATCTTAGCTTTCTTTTCACATTTTGTCAATGAGGGTGCTCGGGATGCGCAGGGAAGTGGTGCTCAGAGCAAGGAACGATACGTTGACAAGACACAATACGATGGAGTAGATTTAAATTAAAACATAGAATGGTCATACCATAATCTAGGTTTGCCTATAGATACAGGAGGAGAGCTGGCAGTGGAAATCTCTGAAAAAATGAATTTGTCTCATATCGTCAGTGAACGGATCAAAAATCATATTATTGAAAATGAGCTCAAGGAAGGGGAACGACTGCCTTCTGAAAAGCAGCTAATCGATATGCTGGGCGTAAGCCGTACCGTCGTCAGGGAATCATTGAAGTCGCTGGAGATGATCGGTATTCTCAAAATCAAAACGGGCGATGGTATATATGTCAATGCGTTATCGCTCAAGCCCGTGATGGATCAGGTATCATTCCGGTGGCATCAGAATGAGCGCAAGATGAAGGAGCTGCTGGCGACACGGCGCATACTGGAGCTGGGTGCCGTAGAAATGGCCATCGAGAAATACGATCTCAGTTTTATCGACCAAATGGATGTATGGAATGAAGCAATGGCAGCCAAGCTGGATAGCGGGCAAATGCCGCTCGAGGAGGATTTGCAATTTCATCAAACCTTGTTCAGAGCTACAGGTAACGAAACTTACTTTGAGCTCAGCGAATTAATTACCGATTTTTTCCTGAATATTCGGCAGCTGCACTTTGGCAATCTGGAGGATACAAAAAAATCGATTATAGAGCATCAAAGGCTGGTTGAGTACATTCGTGCGAAGGATGTAAGTAAAGCGAAGAAAGAGATGGAGCTCCATCTCCGTCCGCTGAAAAAATATACGGATTGATGAAGTAGGATCGCTGAGAGTATTTCGAATGGCAGTTTGATGATCTATCAAGCCATATGGCTGTCCGGGAGGAAGCTCCCTCGCAACAATGGTCATACCATCATATCTATTAAAGGGGGTGCTTCTGATGAAGGCGGTTTGCAGCGAGTGTCATACGGGTGTTGAACAGGTATTATCTTATTCCTGCCCCTTATGCGGGGGTGTATTGCTGCTGGATTATGAAAAGCCACAGGGCTCC
This sequence comes from Paenibacillus sp. FSL H7-0331, assembly GCF_001956045.1. The sequence continues at coordinate 21,533 of NZ_MRTH01000008.1, forward strand.
TGGATGGACCCGACTGAAAATGGAATTTGGAAATTTCATCAGCTGCTGCCAGAGGTACAGAAAGAAAATCGCTTGTATGCCGGTGAAGGGATGACCCCGCTTATTAAGAGCGTAGCTTTAGCCAAGAGGCTCGGGTTAAAAGAGCTTTATTTCAAATACGAGGGTGGTAATCCGACCGGCTCTTACAAAGATCGGATCGCAGCGATGGGGATATCGTGGGCATTGGCCAGCGGACGACAAGCATGCATAGGCACCTCCTCTGGCAATGCCGGGGCAGCAGTTGCTGCTTATGCAGCTAGAGCAGGCATTCCGTACCATCTGTATGCTTTGGAGCATATGGCAGAAGCCAAGCTGGAGCAGATGCTGGCCTACAATGCGCAGGTTCGAAAGGTAGCGGGATTCGGAGTCAGTCCTGAGGTTGGAGAGCGCGTCTTCAGCCATATCTTTGCAGCCGCACAGCGTAAGGATTGGGAGGTGATGATCACAGCTTACCGATATAACCCTTTTGCGATGGAGGGTGTGAAGACGATTGCTTTTGAGCTGGCTGACCAGATGGCGGCAATGCCTTCTCATGTATATGCTCCAGCGGGTGGCGCCGGTTTATACCTGGGAATTTGGAAGGGGTTTAACGAGTTATTTCGATTCGGATATACCTCAGGTAAGCCGCAGATGGTTGCCGTACAGTCGAGTGGCTGCTCGAATATTGCTCGCGCTTATGCAAATGGGCAATCTGTTCCGGCACCTGGGGAATCGACTTCGCTGATTTCCGGTCTGCAGGTGCCGAATCCGCCAGACGGCAAGGCTGCACTGTCGGTAATGGCTGCAGGTGACGGCTCCGCAATGTCCGTGGAGGATGAGGGGATCTGGGAAGCGCAGCGAATGCTGGCAGCGGAGGAGGGCATCTTCTGCGAGCCCGCCGGAGCAGCGTCTGTCGCCGGCTTGATTCAAGCATGTGCTAGAGCAGAGCAGCCTCACGGAAATCCCGTCGTTTGTATCATCAGTGGTGTCGGCTTCAAGGATGGGGCTCGTTTATCGGCGATGGTGAGCAATAAAGTAGTGCCAACACTGCAAGCTGAGAGTCTGGATATTTAACAATTAGAGGTAGTAGTTCAATAAGTCAAGAGAGGACTGGTACCGATGAATCCTATACGGATTGGCCTCGTAGGCTTGGGGCGCTTCGCCGCACTGCATGGACGTATCTGGCAACAGATGCCGAATGTACAGGTTACGGCTATATGTGACCGCAATCCTGAGCAATTTGCGATATTCAAAGCCTGGTTCCCACAGGCGGAGTGTTATACAGATTGGCGCGAAATGCTTCAACAGCAGAAGCTGGATGCTGTCGATGTGCTCACACCGGAGCATTTGCATAAGGAGCCAGTAGTTGCAGCACTTGAAGCGGGTTTGCATGTATTCGTGGAGAAGCCGCTCGCCCACTCTCCCGAGGATGCTGCGCTGCTTATCGAAACGGCCATGAAGCATAATCGCTTGCTGATGACAGGGCATGTGCTGCGCTTTGATCCACGTTATGCAGCTGTAAAGATGAAGCTCTCCGCAGGAGAATATGGACCACTTCGATCCATATATGCCAAACGAAATAATGGCAAAGCCTTTTTCTCGATGTATAACCGCGTTGCACCTGTCTATATTCTCGGAATCCATGATATCGATTTGATGCATTGGTATATGGAGGATGATGTTTGTGAGGTGTATGCGACCAGCCCGCCTGGAGCCGATGGATCAGGCGATTTGAGCTGGGCGATGCTAACATTCTCCAAGGGGGGGATCGGCATATTGGAAAATAATTGGCTCCTCCCGGATGGTGCGTCATCCTTCGCAGATGTACGAATGGAAATAACGGCACAGGATGGAGCGATTCAAATTCATGACCCCGAACAGAGTATCTCTTATATTGGTAGTAACAAAATAGATGTGCCCTCACTTATTGCCGGATTTGAATTACATGGGAAAATCGGCGGTGCACTCGCGAATGAGCTGGAACACTTTGTAGCCTGCGTAACGGAAGGAAAAGCTTCTGAAATCTTGCTTCCGCACGATGCGCTTCGTGCTGTCCGGGTAGCGGCTGCTATAGAGCAATCCGCGACAGAACGAAGGCCTGTAAGTTTGTCCATGTACGAGGGGACGGGCCAGGCATGAAAATCTCGGAATCGGTGTATGCCATTGGCGGCGGCGATTTGGGTTACAAAATCAGCAATGCTTTCGATTGCAATATCTACTTAGTAGATGGCGGTGGTGAATATGTGGTTATCGACGCTGGCTCCGGGATGGACTCAAACGCAATTGTCGCCTGGATTCAACATGACGGTATAACCATAGAACAGATAAAAGCATTGATCTTGACCCATGCACATGCAGATCATGCGGGTGGTGCCTTCAATCTTCGTCATGATTTGTCCGTTCCGGTGCTGGCTGGCAGCCTGACAGCGGATATAGTTGCTTCCGGTGATGAAGCAAGGATTTCACTACCTGAAGCAAGGCGAAACGGGATTTATCCGGCTTGGTATCGCTTCAAGGCGTGTCCAATTGACCGGACACTGTGTATCGGGGAAACAATAGCAATAGGCAACCTGACGCTGCAAGTGATTGCGGTTCCCGGACACAGCGCCGATATGATCGCCTTATACTGCACTGAGCTTGGAGCTTTGTTTGCGGGTGACACTGTATTTAGTGGAGGCATGCTTGCGCTCCAAAGCAGTTCTGACTTTTCCTTAAGTCAATATCGCAGGACGATAGCCAATTTGTCATCGATGAACCTCAAGCAGCTATTCTCTGGTCATGGAACAGCTATTCTGGAGCATGCCAATGAGCATATTATGTTGGCACATCGACGGTTTGAAGCCGGAGAGCCACCTGAAAGTATTGTATGATCCGTTTCATGGTACAGAGCGGATTTGGTTGATGAAGGCAGGAATAGAGGAGGCACAGGGAATGGCAGATGAACGATCACTGGAAACTGAACATCATTTTGACTGGAATCAGTATGAGCGTGGTACGAAAGGCAGCTCAAGCTTAACTTTTCGAGTACATCCTGATACAGATCTGACCCTGCCGGTACTTCAGATAACAGGAGAAAAGGAAGGCCCGTCACTGCTCGTATTTGCCAGTATCCATGGCGACGAATATGAGGGGATCGATACCATACTGCGATTGTATAACCAGTTGTCCCCGCAGGATGTGATCGGCAGGCTGGTCATGCTGCCTACAGCCAACCCACTTGCTTACAGGGGAGGTACTCGAATCAGCCCGGACGATGATGTGAATTTGGCCCGTGCATTTCCCGGTGATCCAGAAGGCTCGATAACTCAACAGCTCGCCTACGTACTGCACCACCAATTTATTGCCCATGCGGATTTTCTGCTTGACCTGCACAGTGGGGGTACGCATTATGCTGTAGCAACGTTGGTTGGCTATTATCATGACGAGCATTCGGAGCTGGGCCAACGAAGCCGTGCTGCTGCCATCGCTTTCGGTATGGATCTGCTCTGGGCACATTCCACTATTGCCGCAGGCCGCAGTATTTCATCTGCTCAATCGTTGGGCATTCCGTGGTTATATACGGAAGCTTATGGAGGAAGAAGAATACGTCAGCAGGATTCAGACAGCTTTTACACAGGCTCACTCAGGTTGATGAACCATCTGAAAATGCTCGTGGCTCCAGACCAATGGGAACTGGGTAAATCTCCTGCTTCAATACAGACCATTTATGGGGACGGCAACTTCGATGCTTCCGTTGTCTCTGAAGCAGAGGGCTTTTTTATCCCTCGAGTCAAGCTCATGTCCGAGGTGCATCTTGGTGATCTTATCGGTACGATCTATGCTTTAAGTGGTGAAAGCCTTCAGGAGGTTCGAGCCTACGCCGACGGTTTTCTTGTCATGATGGTAGGAACACCCATCATCAAACGTGGTGAACCGATCTATTTGCTCGCTGCCTTACATGAATAACAGTATTAACTACATGCAGGAAAAGCTTTTCCAAGCAAGCTTACCACTACAAACCCCTAAATATTGCAAGGAGGAACAACAATGTCAGCCAGTACAACAGACAAATTTAAAGGTGTGATCGTGGCGATGAATTCCTGCTACGACAGCGAGGGCAATATCAGCACGACTGCGGTGAAGAAGTTGACACGGTTTTTAATGGATAAAGGAGTAGACGGACTTTATGTCGGTGGAAGCACGGGTGAAGGGCTGCTGCAAAGCAGTGATGAGCGTAAGCAGGTACTGGAGGCCGTGTTGGAGGAAAGTCAAAAAGCCGTCACGGTCATTGCTCATGTTGGGACATTAACGACAAAAGAAAGTGTGGATCTAGCCATTCATGCGGAGAAGGCAGGTGCAGATGCGCTGTCAGCTGTCTCACCATTCTATTACGGCTATCGTGAGGAAAGCGTTGGCAAGCATTGGATGAGGATTGTAGACAGCACCGAGCTTCCTTTTATCATTTACCATATCCCATCAACGACAGGGTTTAGCCTTACTCCAAGCCTACTGAAGGAAATGATCAAAAGCCCTAAAGTTATCGGTATTAAAATCACGACAGCCAGTACCTTCGAGCTGCAGCAATTTAAGGTTATGGGCGGACCGGGCTTCATGCTCTTTAATGGTCCTGATGAACAATTTCTGGCAGGACGGATCATGGGAGCGGATGCGGGTATCGGAGGAACCTACGGGATCATGCCCGAGTTGTTTGTGAGTCTGGAGCGTGAATACCGTGCCGGACGGATCGCTGAAGCACAGCAGCTGCAGTATACGATTAACGATATCATTGCTGACCTGTTGCAGCTGCCCATTTATGCGGCTCTAAAAGCATTGGTCAAAATGCGGGGGGTTGATTGCGGAGATGTGAGAGAGCCGCTGCCCCAGTTGTCTGAGGTTCATACCCCATTGATTGATGCTCTTTATCATAAAATTATGAATGCTGTTGGGGAGCTTAAATAACAGCCCCATACTAAGTTATTATTAGTTTCCTATCACATGATTGAGCTCCCAGACCGTTGACAGAAGTTAAGCAGCATCAGAATCCATACATCATCCGAGGATAATGGTCCTACCATCATATGAATGGATTCCTTTACCAATTATAAGGAGAGATGTTGAATGAGATCGAGGATTTGTCTAATGCTTGCCCTGCTTCTGTTAGCAGGTCTGCTTCCGAACACATGGAATGCTTCGATTGCATACGCAGGGAAATGGCTGGGAAGTGTAGGGTACTTAAATAATGACAGTTCTCCAGGAAGCGGAGTAATGGCGAACTTTGGTTACACCAATGCAGCGTATTTCGACTACTACAACCGCAGTATCGGCATCGACCTGCAAGCGTCAAGGAACTTCAATGAAATCAGGCTGATTGATGAGGACAGCACCAATCGCATTAACCACAGCTCGGATCTCACTGTTTATGTGAGCAACGATAATGTAACCTATACGCAACTGACGGGTTGGAGCTTCTGGAAGTCAGGCCAGTCTGTTATTTTGCACAATTTCTCGTCCAATGCACGATATGTTAAGGTCCATTCCAATTTCACTGATGCAGGTGCTGCGGGAACCTGGCTGAAGCAATCCAACCTGCAATCCATGCTGGAAGTGCTGCTCGTCACTCCGCATTCCGGTGCATATACGGGAACGGTTGGTTACCTGAACCAGGACATGAATCCGACTAGCGGTTCGATCGGCAGTTGGGGTGCAGCTGTCGCAGCAGCACTGGATTACAACTATCGAAGCCTTGGCATCGATTTGGGTGTTATCCGAACGTTCAATACAATCGAATTGGTTGAAAGCCAAGGGCCTTCCCGACTTGAGAAAACCGACTTGTCGGTATACGTCAGCAACGACAACATGAGTTATAGCAAGATAACCGACTGGGATTTTTTGAAGCTGGATCATACTCTTATTCTGTATAACTTGTCCGGTTCAGGAAGATACGTGAAAATTCATAATCATATCGATGATTTGGATTTTACATTTTCCAATACGAACCTGCAAAGCATGGTGTATGTAACCAATCGTCCTACCGGGGAATGGACAGCTGCGGGCGGGGGCGCATGGGCCTACAAAAAGTCCGTGCAGGTGACTAATAGCACTACAGCTTCTCTTGAAGACAGAGCTGTATATGTGACCAAAGCGGCTTTGGACACAAGTGGTCTGATTGCTGCCGGCAAGCTGCAGCAGGATTATCGCGACGTTCGCTTTGCTGATGCAGCGAATCGGGAGCTGGCTTATTACATGGATAGCAGCGGATTTTATGTTCGTATTCCGGCTCTGGCTTCAGGCAGTTCAACCATTACGATGTATTATGGTAATCCATCGGCCGAGTTTACAGGAGCGGGTCAGGAGGCTCTGCAGGTTGAATATGGCAATAAAACGTTGGTTGAGCATACGACCTCGCTGTTCAAGGATAATGTGAAGCCTGAAAAGCTGGCTAATGGAGACATCATGATGGTTGCCAATACGGTCGGTTCCACGACAAGTGGTATCTACTCCAAATATTCAACAGATGGTGGCCTTACCTGGACTGTTCCTTCGCCGATCATCAATCTAAATGATGCTGGACGGGATGAACCAGCAGCGCTGTTCGTCGATCCGGCTACAGGCATTGTGTTCCTATATTTCTATTCCTACTATGGGTATACGACGACCAATTGCTTGACAGCCGGTAACGCGTGCCGGAACGATCTATATTATGCCAAATCAACGGACAACGGTCGAACCTTTGCCCAGCCTGTAAAAATCGATACGGGTACGCTTGTTTACAATGGTGTTACCTATCCAATTAATTATAATGTCACTTATACGAATCCGATCAAGCTGGTGAATGGGGACTGGATCTTTCCTTTCGTTTACGTCAAAGCACCTGACGGATCACTGGCAACCAGTGTACTCTATTCGACCGATCAGGGGGGCACTTGGACCAAGAGTGTCAGCCAGCTTTCTGTCACCTCAAGTGGCGGCGAAGGCGGACTTTCAGAGCCATCTATTGTTCAACTGAATAATGGAAACTTATTGATGTATATGCGTCAGCAGGTCTCCGATAAATACAGACTGGCCCAAAGCACCTCGACGGATAATGGCCGGACGTGGTCTGCGCCAACCGATGCTCCTGTGTTTTCATCAAATACAATGTCGGTTATGACGCGCCACACGAATCATGATATTTTGCTGCTATGGCCAGGCAACAACAGCTTTGGTGGAACCAGCTATCTGCGTAATCCACTTACACTCGCTTACAGTTCGGATGAAGCTGCAACGTGGAGAGGTATGCGTGATATTTTAGGTCGAACCCGTCTTTCCGAAGCCGCGGTTAATCCGACCAAACGTATAGCCACACAGCCATCTACGGTTAAGGTGGATTCGGATACGTATTTATTCGGCTGGTGGGGCAATTCATTAACGACAGCACAAACGATCAGAATCGAGGATTTCAATCGTTATTTGTACCGTTCGCATGGCGTCTCGGACGGTTTTGAGTATACCGATTTAAAAAATGATTATTGGTGGAAATTGGGCGACACCGTGGAAGTCAGCAGTAATCAATCCCGAAGCGGAGCAAGCTCTTTACGGCTCTTCGATAACAATACTTCGACTTTGACAGCTGGCAGCCGACTTTTCCCTGCAATGAGAAAAGGGACCGTCAAATTCAGCGTATACGCGAACCAGCTTTCCAACCTGTTCAGCTTCTCGTTACGTGAGCCGTATTCCTACGTTCATAATGCACCTGGAACCATATTCCAGTTTATGCTGGAAACCGATGGATCATTGAAGGTATACAATACCGCGGGCAGCCGTGTTGAGCTTCCGGTTCCGACAGATTTGGCAACAGGAGTCTGGTATGATATCGAATTGAGATTCGATGTGCCCGCCAAGCAAATAGGGGTATGGGTGAACGGCAGCTTTAAAGGCAATGCGGCAAACTATTTGACGGGGGATCAAATCACCCATTTCAATATAGCTTCGGGAAGCACGGCGGGTACAGGCACGGATGTATATATCGATAATCTGAGCATACAGGATACAGAAATTGCCCTACCAACAGCAGGGACGATTGGACCGGAGCAAGCGATTTAAGTCTACGGAGTTACTGCCTGATGAACAGACGTGATGGATAAAGCTAGAAAACTACAATACCGTAACACGGCGATGCTACTATTTTACATTTAACATTAGAAAGGACGATGTTATTTCATGTCAATTTCCATTCATGCGAGTAAAGCACCGCAATTTCCACTACCGTTCTCCCATGCCATTCGTGCCGGAGACTTCCTTTACGTGTCCGGTCAGGTAGGGGTTAATCCGGATACGCTTGAGGTGTCCGGTACGACAATAGAGGAACAGACGGAGCAGTGTATCCGTAATGTCGGCGCGATTCTGGAAGCGGCTGGCGTCAGCTTCGATCATGTGGTGAAGACGAATGCTTTTCTGTCCCGTGCAGAGGATATTCCTGCTTATAATCAAGCCTACAAGAAAATAGTAGCTGCCCCATATCCAGCACGAACAACGGTTGTTAGCGGTATTGGATCTTACCTGATTGAGATTGATGTCATTGCTTATATTCCTTCCCCAAGAAGCAATGCCTGATCGGGATATGAAGGAGGTATCTGGAAGTGAAGCCTAAAGCTCTAAAAATAGCCGTTGCAGGCCTTTATCACGAGACCAATACGTTTGCTCCGGGAACGACTGGATTAACAGCTTTTTCTGCCGAGTACGTGACGGGAAGCGAGTTATTTTACAAGCGCTATGAGCATACTCAAACCTCAATGGGCGGTGTTATTGCAGCTGCCCGCAGTGTTGGGGCAGATTTAGTCGTTGGGTTGTATACGGCGGCTACACCAAGCGGTTTGGTCGAAACGGCAGCGGCCGAAGCCTCGCTGAGTGATATCGTGTATTCGATAGACGATAACATAGACGGGCTGATCCTGATTTTACATGGAGCGATGGTTGGGGAAGCGATTCCGGATATGGAAGCCGAGCTGTTGGGACGACTGCGAGAGCGTCTGGGATCCGGACTGCCGATTGCAGTTACCTTGGATTTACATGCGAATATCAGCGCCGAGATGACGGAAAGGGCCGATATTCTGGTCGGTTACGATACTTACCCTCACGTGGATATGTTCGATAGGGCAGCAGAGGCCTTCCATTTGCTTGTGAGGATGATACAGGGCGAGATCAGGCCGGTGCGGGCATTTGGTGCCACGAATATGCTGGTCATTCCTCAAGGAATGCTGACCGATCAAGGAATGATGAAAGAAGTAATGGAGCTGGCTTTTGCCATCGAAAATGATAATAAGGTATTAAACGTAACCGTAGCCGGAGGATTTCCCTACAGTGATGTACCTGCAGCCGGTATGTCCTTTGTCGTGACGACTGATGGTGACGAGGGGCTGGCTAAAGATTATGCCGCTAGTCTTGTCCAGGCCGCATGGTCACGTCGGGAGGGTTTTACTGTAAGCTTCGTTCCTCCAGCAGATGCGGTGGCTTTAGCTGTGGCCAATCCGGAAGGCCCGGTAATCCTAACCGAAGGATCAGACAATGTAGGTGGTGGGGCTCCAGGTGACGCCACGCATATACTGCAGCACTTGACGAATTTGCCTTGTAAATCGCTCATCGTTATGTGTGACCCCCAGGCCTCACAGCAAGCTAATGAAATCGGTACAGGGGGCGTGTTCCATGGGCAAGTGGGCGGGAGGCATGACATGCTTCACGGTCTGCCTGTTGAACTGAAGGGACAGATCCGTTTATTGTTCGATGGTCTTTATCATCATGTTGGTCCTTATATGACCGGCCAGCTTGCCGATATGGGACGAACGGCGGTTATAGTATGCGGTAATTTAACTGTAGTCGTAACGGAAAAGCGGACACCGCCATGGGATTTGGGACATCTGCGTTATATAGGTATATGGCCCGATGATTACCATATTATTGCTGTTAAATCGGCAATTGCCTGGCAAACCGCGCTTGGAGCATTCGCCAAACGTGTTATTCATGTGGATACACCAGGCTGCTGCTCCGCTAATCTGAGCCATTTCGACTATCAATACGTGAAAAGACCGATCTATCCCCTGGATAAACAAGCATAAGGAAAACAAGACACTCGATCATGATGCATAATGCAAAATAAAGGAGGATGCACGGCTTGAATCCATATATAACGGAAAAATCGTCACAAAAGTTTAACGAGTCCAAGCAATTTTTGGCTGGCGGGGTGGCCAGCTCATTGCGTGCTGCTATGAAGCCTGTACCGCTGTTTGTTGAAAAAGCATCCGGCTCCCGAATTGTCGATGTGGACGGTAACACCTATATCGACTATTTACTTGCCTACGGTCCGCTTATACTTGGTCATGCGCATCCTGCCCTGATTGCCAGCGTGAATGATGCTTCACAGCGCGGCGTAACCTACGGGTTGCAGCATGACGGGGAAATTCAGTTGGCCAAAAGGCTGACACAAATATTACCTTGCGCGGACAAGGTTGCACTTAGCGGCTCGGGAACGGAAGCCGTAATGCTGGCCCTTCGGCTTGCACGAGCATATAACGGTAAACGGAAAATCGTTCGTTTTCACGGTCATTATCACGGCTGGTCGGACAGTATTTTCACTTCGTTCCCAAGTCCCGATATGCATACTCTAGCTAACAAAGCAGAGAATCTTACACCGCCTGGAACCGAAGGTCAAAGCGAAAACAGTCTGGAGGATATCATACTGCTGCCATGGAATGATGCTGAAGCTCTGGAATTGGTGCTCAGACAGCAGCAGCACGAAATTGCCGCAGTCATTTCTGAGCCGGTTATGTGCAATTCAGGCTGCCTTATGCCCAAGTCGGGTTATCTGGAGCACATGCGTGCACTGACACAGGAGCTTGGCATCGTGATGATTCTTGATGAGGTCATCACGGGCTTCCGTGTCGGATTGGGTGGAGCGCACGGTCGATTCGGTCTTATGCCGGATCTTGTTACTATCGGCAAAGCGATGGGCTGTGGTATTGCAATTAGCGGCGTTGCTGGTTCGAGGGAGCTGCTTGAACAGATCGATCACGGTAAGGTCAGTCACCTGGGGACCTTAAACGGTAATGGATTGGCGACAGCCGCCGCACTGGCGACGATAACAGAGCTTTCTCGTGAAGAAGAGCAATACTACATCAAGCTGGAACAGACCGGTACGGATTTGGCCAGCGGGATTCGTGAGCTGCTTGCTTTGCATCAAATTCCGGGCGTCGTGAATCAACTCGGACCTGTATTTCATATGATGTTTACTCATGAACAGCAGGTGGAGGACTTCGACGCTTTTAATAAGCGCGATGCGGCCAAATATTCAAGGTTTGCCGAATTAATGCTGGAGGCAGGCGTACTTGTCCGCACCAGCGGTTTGTGGTATGTATCGACAGAGCATTCAGCTGTGGATGTACGCGATACACTGAAAGCTGTTGAGCAATCGCTTGTTAAATTGTAATCGAGCTAGTCCTTCAAGCTTCCAGACCCATTATAATGGGTTTAGGAAGCTTTTATATGTAGGTAAAAAGCAGACTCGGATCACAGTTTAGAGACCGCCGCGGCTGTTTTTCCCCTATCGATTAGATGAATCTGAATATTTTATAACTTCATTCTAATTGATGATAGGATTGATTTGAAGGGAGTTCAAGATAAAGTTCCGTTTTAATGAACTGTTTTTTAATGTGCTTTTCAATTATTGTTGTTAAATTATAACAATTTGTTTATTCTTAATTGCATAGCTATATTCATGCTAGGGAAAGAGGCGTTAACATTGGCAGCATCTTGTATTGGTGAACTCCGTGAAATCCATCGATTTCCAGTAAAGTCATTCGCAGGTGAACGTTTAGAGAGCGGCACAATCGAGAGATACGGATTGTATGGCGACCGCTGTTATGCTTTTATAGATGAAACCAAGGAAGGATGGGATAGCTTTATTACTGCAAGAAGTATCCCTGAAATGCTGGGTTATAAGGCGGAGCTCATGGGTGAAGGATCGGAAAATGAGTTTCCTAGTATTCATGTAACCTCGCCGTTTGGGCGGAATTTTACATGGAATGAAGTTTTGCTGGATGAAATACAAAGGTTTTCCAAGAAAAAGATAACGATGCAAAGCTATGATCCCCGGGAGTCCGACCTCTTGGCTGTTGATGCGAGCAGTATTCTGATTGTCACAACAACCTCATTACGTAAGCTTGAAGAGATCTGGGGCAAAAGATTGGATTTGCGTCGGTTTAGAGCGAACTTCATTGTGTCCTTAGATGACGAATCAATCGATGAAAGCGACTGGATCGGAAAGCGGTTAGTCGTGGGCGATACACAATTACAGGTAGATAAGTATTGCCGCCGTTGTTCCATGATTACGATTGATCCTGATACGCTGAAGCATGATACTTCTCTTTTGAGGAAAGTAAATGAGGAGATGAATTTGAACTTTGGCGTGTATGCTTCTGTAGCACAGGTGGGGCAGATTCATGTTGGTGATAAGGTGTATCTAAGTCATTGAAAATAGCAAGGAGTCATTCTTTGATGAAAATAAGAAAGTTCCAAGATTCCGATATCAATCAGATCGTTTCATTATTTTACGAAACCGTACATACCATAAACGCACGGGATTATTCAGCAGATCAGCTTCAAGCATGGGCACCAAAAGGTGAAAAAATCGCTAAGATTGCGAATTGGAAAGTTTCTTTGAGTCACAACATCACATACGTTGCGGAAATTAATGGTGAGATCGTCGGGTTTGCTGATATGACCCCCGAGGGTCACTTGGATAGACTGTATATACATAAAGATTATCAGAGGCAAGGAATAGCCGTTGCTTTGATGAATACAATTGAAGCAGATGCAAGAAAATTAGGGCTCACTGAAATGGATACGGAGGCAAGTATCACGGCAAAGCCCTTTTTCGAACGTCAAGGATATCAAACCATTCAATTGCAGGTTGTTGAACGCAATGGCGTTAATTTAGTTAATTTCAAGATGACTAAACTATTATCTAACTAAACGAATAAGTTGATTGCGTATAATTTTAGGCATTTACATTGTAAGGATGATATACAGTCTTTCGTTAAGGGGAGATGGATATTGTGAGTACAATTAGCTTTAATATATTTCAGATCCCTGCATCATCGAATAAGGCCCCACTATGGTCATATACAAATATACGCTTTCCATTAGGCCACAAAATGGGCGGATTCCATCTCCAACTTGGATACATTCATTCCAAAATATATTGTCGTCCGTTGGAGACGCCAGTGTGAAAGAAGTAATCATAAAAGTGTTGAACCAGGGGCTATCCTATATTCCGATTCTCTCGGAGGGGTTAGTCCTTTTTGCATGTCCTCACCAAGGAAAGTACGGCCTTCCGAAAGTCTGTTCTCTCTGTATGTGGAAGGGGGAATGCCCACTAATTTTTTGAATATTTTACTGAAATAAAAGGGGTCTGCGATGCCGATCTCCTTAGCGATTTCCTGAATGGGAATTTGGCTTTCGTCTAATAAATGCTTAGCCCGTTGAATCTGTAATTGATGAATATAATGAGTAATTGTCATCCCGGAGTGTTTTTTAAATACCTGGCTCAAATATTCGTAACTACGACTTAACCTTTTTTCAATAACTTCTTTAGTAAGATCGGTCTGATAAAAATCGTGGATAAAATTAAGCAGCTGTCTATAAATGTGATAAGAGGTTGGTAACGTCAAATCTTTAAAATGCTGTTCAAGCAGATCTGTGGAAATAATCTCCAGTATTTTACAAAAATGCGTAGTCATCCGAAACTTAAAATAGCCGATTGGTTTTTTTAATTCATTAACAAGTTCTTCAAAAATACCAAGTAATTTATAGCGAGGGTTTGGTTTAAAACGACGCGGGATCAGAAGCTGATCGGAATCTTTATTTTCAACCGTTCTGAGTTCGTTCTTTTCGGCATGTAAAATTTTATAATCGCTAATAGGTTTTGTCTGGGTATTTAATTCCGTTAAGGGGGACGTAGATGAAAACTGAACCCAGTAAAAAGTGGAGGGCCCCTCAGGAATTTTCCACCCCCAATGACGTTCCCACGGATTCAACAGGAACGTTTCCCCTGCTTCCAAAATGAATTTTTCATCCTCCACCTGTATGTATATCGGTCCTTCTGAAACCATTATTAACTGGTAGTAAGGGTTGTAATGATGCGCGTTAAATAGTTCATTCACACGGAATGAATTGGTCCATTTGACATCGATTGCGGATAATCGGGAGAGCGTGTAGTATTTCAACATCATCGCCTGCCTTCCTTGTTAAATTATCGTAGGTTGATGGTAACATAGGCCTGCTTTTTTTTCTACCAACAGGAGAAGCTGCCTGTATAGAACGCTTACAAAGTTTTTGTGAAACATTAAAATCGTCAATGGCGGTTTGCTAACGATGCTGATAAATTGAGTCTATATTAAAAAATGGAGGCAAACCCAATGGGAACGAGTCGACTGAATGAAACGGATTATTACCGTAAAATTTATGGGGGATGGTTAGGTAAAAATATAGGTGGTACGCTTGGATATCCGGTCGAGGGGAAAATGGAGCTGCTCGATTTAACCTATTACTCTGAGTTGTCAGAAGGTCCGCTGCCTAACGATGATTTGGATCTTCAAATCGTTTGGCTGCATGCACTGGAACAATACGGGGCACGATTGACATCCGTGGAGCTGGGTCAAGAATGGATGGAGCATGTGTTTTTTCCTTTTGACGAGTATGGCTACGCGTTAGCTAATTTGCGAAGAGGACTTGTCCCGCCGATTGCAGGGTGGTTTAACAATCCGTTTACCAACTGTATGGGTTCACCTATACGTTCTGAAATTTGGGCAATGATAGCTCCCGGATGCCCAGGTGTAGCAGCTTATTACGCGTATCAGGATGCTATTGTCGATCATGCCGGGGGGGAAGGTGTGTACGGCGAGATGTTTTTTGCTGCGATTGAAAGCGCTGCATTTTTTGAAAACGACAGAGATCGGCTCATTAATATCGGACTTACCTACATGCCGGTCGATTGTCGGACAGCTTTAGCGGTTAAGGATTTGCTTGTGTGGCATAAAGAAGGGAAAACGTGGGTTGAAGCCAGAGAATTGATCTTGAAGCACCACGGGAACCCCAATTTCACGGATGCCCCGCAAAACATTGCTTTCACCATTCTGGGATGGCTATATGGAGAAGACTTTGAAGACGCCATTCTGAAAGCTGTGAACTGCGGATATGATACCGACTGTACGGGAGCGACATTAGGTGCCATTCTCGGTATCATTTTGGGACCGGAGAATCTTCCAGAGCGCTGGCTTAAGCCGGTGGGTGACCGCATTGCGGTTAATGCTCCTATTGTCGGGTTCAACGTTCCTTTGACATTGGATGAATTAACGAGCCGAACCTTTAAGGTCGGTAAAGAAGTCGCTGCCGTGTGGGAAATTCCATTGGAATTCACTAAACAGACGGGTACTGCACTCAAGGAGGGCTTGCTTGATCATTATGATCCAAATTGGCTCTGGAACCACAGCTTTCACACCGATCGTTATCTGCTACCCAAAGGTACACGGAGCAATTTAGGGCTTGAAGTGATTGTCAACTATGGAGATGAGGGGCCTGCTATCGGTAAGCAGCAGCAAAAGGAAATAACTTTCACTATAATAAATCGCTCGAAGGAATTGTGGGAGGGTTACCTAAAGCTGGATGTACCGGATGGTTGGATCGGAAATAAGGAGGAACCGTTCATGATCAAGCCGGATCAAGAACTCTCCTGGAAAACAAAAATTACCTCGAACCATGAGCTTAAACCTGCTTACACGCTTACTTTTCAAGTTTTGCGCTATCATGACAACAACTATTGGAACAAAGAGACGCTGAATCTAAACCTATTGTGCGCAACGCATTGGAAGGTATCCGGTCCGGAAGGTTCCTTAGAGGCTTCAGCGATTTTCCCAGGGAATCGGCTTCGCTTCGCGGAAGCGTTACAGACGGACCAACCTGGAATTTATCGTGCAGTTACGACAATGATCAACCCGGGTGACAAAGAGCTGCGGCTTATCGTAGCAACTGCTAATCCTGTAAAGGCTCATTTGAATGGAGAGCTCATTATCGATGATCAGAATGAAACTGCATTCATGCCTGCCTTTCATCGGGCTTTAGAGTCGAAATTCGCGGAGATCCAACTGCCGAAGGGGAACCATCAGCTCGAGATCGAGGTGCTAAAAGGGGAGCATCCTTTAGAAGTGTATGTTCTTCCTGTAGCGCAGAAAAACACCAAAACGCCAGGTCCGTATTATTTCTTTACCGATATATTATTTGCATAAATCATAAAAAGGGGTTTTGAACATGAAAAAAAGAATAGGTTTAATCGCATCCACTACGCTCTTTGCCTCTATGCTGCTCACTGCGTGCAGCGGTGGAAATACGAGTTCTGCTCCGGCGTCATCGAAAGCCCCGGAGGCCAAATCAGCAGCTCCGGTTACGATCAATTGGTGGTCGTGGAATCCGGATGAGAACAAAGCCAAACCGTTCGTAGACAAGTTTAATGCCTCACAGTCCGAAGTTAAGGTTAATTACAAGCGTTATGAGTATAACGATTATGTCAAAACACTGAAATTGGCGATGGTATCAGGAGATGAGGTTGATGTATTCGGTATTCAGGCTGGCGCGATGGCCAAAGAATACACGGAGTTTAGCGAGGATCTTACCCCATACGCTGTCAAAGAATGGGGAAATGACTGGCAGAATCGGTTCTACGATTTAGGTCTGAAGCAATTGTTAGCGGGCAGTAAAACGCCTGCACTTCCATTCTTTAATAGTGCGGCAGGTTACCTCTTTTATAACAATACCCTCTTGGAGAAGGCAGGATTGAAACCACCAACCACGTATGCTGAATGGGTGGAATATGTGAAAGTAGCTCCATCTAAAGGGATCAATGCTCCGTTTATTCAAGGCGCCAAAGATGCTTGGCAAAATTTTGATATGTTCATTGCGATAGCCAATGAATTCGCTCCGGGTAAAATTTACGAAGCCGAAGCGGGCAAAGCCAAATGGACAGACGGTGATCTTGTGAAAGCGGCAACGACTTGGAAGGATATGTTCCAAAATGGAATTATGCAAAATGGTGCGTATGGTCTCAGCGTTTATCCGGATGCATCTGACAAATTCGCCAAAGGCGAAACGGCCATGATTATGCTCGGCACTTGGCACGATACCCGAATGACAAAGACTATCTCCGCGAATGACAAAAAGAAATATGGCTTGACTACAGACTATGAGTTTTTGGCAGCTCCGTTCCCGGATTTGAACGGAGATGGCAAACCAGGCAGCCTCTTCGGCGGTCCGGATGTCTCACTGGCCATCACTAAGGAAAGCAAGAAGAAAGAGGCAGCTTGGAAATTTGTGAAATGGATGGTATCAGAAGAGGCACAAAAGATGAACGCCGACGTCATGCAGATCCCTTCAATTAAAGGAATTCAGATCAATGATGCAGATATTGGTACCGACCGCCAGAAGGCAAATATGAAACAGCAAATGAAGGATCTTGAAAATGCTATCGGTAAACGGGAATTCCTTTATCCCGAATTGAAAACAGCTCTCGGAGATGCGCTAGCCATGATTGCAACCGGCAAAGCCACACCGGAAGAAGGGATGAAGAACGTACAAACGGCCTCCGATAAGATAAAAAAATAGGTAGGATAAAATAGGTGCAAATTTTATTTCTTCGCAGACCTTCAACCGATGTCTGGATGGTCTGCGAAGTTTTGTTTATGGAAGGAGGTTCAATCCGTATGAGCTTGCGGTTTAATAAGTGGCTGAATGTGTTATACATCCTGCCGATTCTTATTTTCTTGGGTGTGTTCATCTATTACTCATTATTCGATACATTAATCACCAGCTTTTATAAATGGAATGGAATTAGCGTGGAAAATAAACTATTTATCGGATTGGATAACTATGTGGAGCTGTTTACGGACCCGATATTTTATCAGGCGATGAAAAATACGTTTATTTATATGGTGCTGACCTTGCTCATCCAGATGGTTCTTGGTCTTTTTATCGCTCTGCTGCTGAAAACGAATGTGAAATCAAAATCCGTATATAAAACGATTTTTTTCCTTCCGGTGGTATTATCCCACTCCGTGGTCGCTTATGTGTTCAGACACATTTACGATGCGAACGACGGGAATTTAAACCATATGCTTCACGCTTTAGGACTGGATTTCATGGCGCTTGCCTGGCTGGCAGATCCCGATATTGCACTTTATTCTATCATTGCCATCAATATATGGGCATGGACCGGATTCAGCTTTGTGATGTATTATGCGGCCTTATCGCTCATTGATAAAGAATTGTATGAAGCCGCGAAAATCGATGGAGCGGGCCCACTGCGCACGGTGATCGGGATTACGTTCCCGCTCCTGCGTTCGACGCATTTTTCGTTAATCATTCTGGGTGTTATCGGTTCCTTAAAACAATTCGATTACGTGTATTTGACGACCGGCGGTGGTCCAGGGCGGGCATCAGAAATGATCTCAACGTATATTTACAAAAAAGCTATACTTGAGTACAATGCAGGGTATTCCTCCGCGTTAGCGATGATCCTGCTAGTGATTGCTTTGCTTATCACGGTTATTCAATTGCGGGCCTATCGCAACCCATAGTATCGCTTAGGAAGTAAGTTTTCTTAACGAAAATATTAGGAGGAGCTTATGTCAACAAAATCCAATAAGGCGACGACCGTTCTGAATCAAATTATACTAACTGTTATCGCAGCGATTTTTGCAACTCCCCTTGTCATTATGATGAAGGTTTCTTTGCAGGGAGAAGGGATAGGCAATTATATCGCTGTGCTAACCCATCCGGCGATCCCAAGATTTTTTCTAAACAGCCTGATCGTATCGGCCAGCACGATTGCGATCGTGTTCTGTGTCACGATATTAGCTGCTTATGCGTTCTCCAAGCTGGAGCTACCGGTTAAAGGCACTTTAATGAACCTTATTTTAATGGGCTTGATGATCCCTTCAATTGCGCTGATCGTCCCGCTATTTCTAATTGTGAAAAGCCTTGGACTATTCAACAATTATTTGGCATTGATCGGTCCGATTTGCGCCTTTACGCTGCCATTTACCCTGCTGCTCGCCAAAAACTTCATGGATGATCTACCTAATCAACTGATGGATGCCGCGCGAATTGACGGCTGCGGTTCTTTTAAAACGCTGCTGTTTATTATCGCTCCATTATGCAAGCCAATGTCTGTAGTAGTGATCATCTGGGGTTTCTTGAATTCGTGGAACGAATACTTTTTGGCGCTTGTCTTCATGCGTAAGGACACCATGCAGACGATTACGCAGGCACCGCAATTTTTTACCGGCGAATATTCGGTGGATATCGGTAAAATCTTTGCATCTTTAGTATTAATTAGTCTTCCAGTGGTTATCGCCTACTTGTCCCTGCAAAAGTATTTTGAGGATGGAATGACGACGGGGGCTATTAAATAAAGGTATCGGCTTACTTTGATGAAGATAATTATCCGGCAGCATGACCGCAACAACAGTGTTTATCGATTCTGATTGCCATATGATGATTGATGGTATAGCATAAATAGCACTCGGCCATTTATAAAGGAGTACATTAATGGAAATCCGCATGTTAGGTCCTAATGAATCACCCCCCATGGATTTGCTATTATCAGCAGACCCCTCTGAACGGATTGTTAGAGAATATTTGGAACGAGGGCAATGTTATGTGGCAGAGCTGAGCGAAGCTGTTATCGCCGTTTATGTATTACTGCCAACAAGACCTAATACCGTTGAACTGGTGAATATAGCCGTCCATGAGGATCATCAAAGCAGAGGAATAGGAAAACAGTTAGTCCACCACGCCATTCATAACGCTAAATTACAGGGATATAAAACAATCGAGGTTGGCACGGGCAACTCTGGGATCGGACAGCTGGCGCTATACCAAAAATGTGGGTTTAGAATGATTGGCATAGATAGGGATTTTTTTGTCAGACACTATGCGGAAGAAATTGTTGAAAACGGTATCCCCTGTAGAGACATGGTGAGATTATCTCAGGAAATATAAGAAAAGCTGCCGCGAGGCAGCTTATTTATTTTAAGAGGTAGAGAAAGCTATTAGTAACCAGATTTCGGCATTATCTGCCCCAATTCCAGTTGTAATTGATTAGAAATCGGCCCCATCGGTAAACGCAGGGTGTCAGATGAGATGATGCCATGTCGGGCAAGTATCCATTTTATAGGTGAGGGATTCGATTCCTGAAAAAGACCTCGAATCAACGGGACCAGTAGATCAAATGCCTGTTTGGCTTGAATAAAGTTACCATTGCTGGCAAGACGAAAGACATGGATTAAAGCTTCTGGAATGACATTCGCTGAGGCCAGCATACCACCACTCGCCCCCTGACTTAACATGGCGTGGAAATAAAGGTCTTCCCCACAAAGAATCGGCTTCGTATCATGACGTGTCAACTCCGAGATGAGCTCAATGCCGCCTGAGCTATCTTTTAAACCGATAACCCCGTTCAAATCCATAATTTTTCTTATCGTATCCGTGGTTAACCGAACTCCAGTACGGGAAGGGACCTCGTAGGCAATAATCGGTACTCCAACCTGTGCCACCCTCCGATAATGTTCAAGAATGCCCTCTTGCGAAGGTCGACTATAGTAGGGCGTCACAACGAGAACAGCATCTGCGCCTAATAACCCTGCCATTTCTGTTCGTTTCACTGTAGAAACGGTGCTATTCGTTCCTGTGCCGATGACAATGGGTATTCGTTTCTGCTGCATACATGCCTGTGTCGTCTGTACGAGCTCGCTCACCTCTTCCCACATAACCGTCGGTGCTTCGCCGGTAGTACCGTTAATAACCAACCCTTGAATATCGTGTGCCAACAGCTTCCCGATGTAATTCCGATACGAATCCAGATCTAACTCTTCATTCCCAGTGAAGGGGGCTACAACGGGTACATAAATGCCTTTTACATCCGTTTCATTCATCATAACGATTCCTCCTGTTTTTCTTTCGTGAATTTACTTTACCATGGAATATTACATCATAGTTATCTATAATAAGTGATAGATAGTATCAATAATATTGATGTGTGGGGGATATGATGGAGCTTATCTATTTGCAAACCTTCAGGGAAGTAGCGGTACGTCAAAGCTTTACCCGGGCAGCCGAAGAGCTTGGGTATGCACAATCCAGTGTGACCATGCAGATTCAAAAATTGGAAAAGGCTTATGAAGTCAAGCTATTTGAACGATTTGGCAGAGGGCTTCGTCTGACTTCGGCTGGGGAGGAGCTGCTAAAGATCGCTGTTCAGATGCTTGATCTATATCAGGAGTCTAAGGAAAAGCTGGCCAAGCAAGGAGGGGGGACTCTTTCAATCGGAACGATTGATTCATTGGCTTCATATTTTCTTCCACCTTGGATTCAGCATATTCGACAGCAATACCCTGATCTAGCCATCCGACTTCAGCCTGATCGTGAAGCACTCATTATAAACAAAGTAAGGGAAGGCGAAGTCGATATCGGGCTTATCCTGGAAAATAAACCGTCAGATCCAACGCTCGGGTGGATCAAGATTAAAGAAGAACCTCTGGTGCTGATCGCCAATCCGAATCATCCGTTAGCTGCACTTAGTAACATACAGTTGGAGCAGCTAATTGGTGTTGAGTGGATTATGGCAGAGGATAGCTGCAATTACCGGATTATGCTGGAAAAGGTACTGCGGACACATGGAATTTCGTATCGAATCGGATTGGAATTAGGCAACCCCGAAGCTATTAAAAGATGTGTTAGGGTCGGTTCAGGTATTTCCTTATTGCCGAGAATGGCAGCTGAAGAAGAGATACAGAGAGGGGAATTAGTAGTCCTTCCATTTGCACATCCCGACATACGATTGGACCTGCACATGGTTATTCACCCGAAAAAATGGATGTCACACGCACTGTCGGATTTTATAGAAATGCTCAAGTCGAGTTCATAAACGGGGAGATTGTAGTGCCTAACCATGAAAGAATCGGTCCATCATTATTTAGATTAGGGATGGATTATTATTTACTTGTGGTCAAATGTATAATACAATCTTTGCGGAGTATAAACTGATAGCATTTAACTATTTTCGATTGTGTTAGGAGTTGTTGACGATTAAGCACTTAGCTGGCCTTATTGTAGTAGTCATCATTTTATTTGTGGCTTGGAATCATTTTTCTAAATCTGAAGTTCAAGAAGAACCGATCAAGCCTGTGCAAGTCCAGAAAAAAACGCACACTAAGGAAGAAAAAAATGCGGCCATGCTAGCGATTATTAACGGGGAAACAGATAAAGTGCGAGCTGCACTGGAGGATGGGATGTCTCCTGACTCGATTGCACGTGTGCCTGGCGTTAAGATTGAACTGTCCTTTCTGGAGATCGCTGTCCGCAAGAACCGTCCGGATATCGTCAAGCTTTTGTTTGATAAAGGCGCTAGTATTGACGTCCGGGTGAAAATTGACCCGAAGGATCCCGACAACACCTCGAACTTTCCTGTGATGTATGAAGTTATTTACGGAGGAAACGTCGAAGTGGCCAGTATTATCCTTGAGCATCTAAGCCCATCGGATCAAAGCTATAAGGGTATCTTCGCTGGATTGTCCTGGGCGGTTGCCAAGAATGCAAACACGAAGCTGGTTCAATTGTTGATTGACAAAGGGGCCGATGTGAATTATTCATGGAACGCACAAACACCTCTTATTCATGCGATAGATGAAAACAACATGGAAACCCTGCAGGTGCTTGTCAAAGCCGGAGCAGATCTTGATAGGCTGGCCCCATATGGGGAGTATTGGGTTAACGAGAAAAAAAGATATATTCCTAAACAATTTACCGCCCTAGATGCGGCTAAGATCTGGGAGCGTCGTAATATGTACGACTATTTGAAAAGTGCGGGTGGAAAGGGTGTGCTGTATCCGTAAAACAAGGTGAGGTTGCCCTGGACCAGCTTCACCCAACTAGAAACGCCACGTGGGCCCGACAACCACAATGTGCGTCACAACATACGCTCAGTATTTACGGGAGTTCCCTATCGTAACCATGTTCAAAACACAATGCGGCCGCGATTACTGCGGCTTTTTCCAGTTCATGAGCAGGCTAACCGGAAGTTTAGATTCAGAACAGTCACAACAAACAGCGGCAAGGCAATCAATAGCTAGATTCTGTATATAGGAGAGGAAACCATGATGATACTTGAAACGTCCAGACTATACTTAAGACATTATATAAATGAGGATATTCATGCGCTGCACCCCATGTTTTCAGACCCGGAAACGATGAAGTTTTATCCCTCTCACTTTAGTTTTGATCAAACCCAACAATGGATTTCGAGAAATATGACGAGATACGATAAGGATGGGTTTGGACTTTGGGCTGTATGCTTGAAGGAGACCGACGAATGTATTGGCGACTGTGGTCTTGTTAAACAGCAAATAAACGATAAAACAGAAATTGAGATTGGTTACCACATCAGCAAGGGGCATTGGTCAAAAGGGTATGCATCGGAGGCGGCATTAGCTTGCAAGGAGTATGGGTTTTACCAAATCGGTTTGAGCAGATTGATCAGCATCATAGCCCCGGGAAATATTGCATCTATTCGTGTGGCAGAGAAGATCGGGTTCAGTAAAGAAGAAGAAGCTATTGTATTCAATAGAAATCACTATATTTATTCAGGTGTAAAAGGTAATGAAAACGCATAATTAAAAATTTTTTTATTAATTATTGATAAAATTATAAATTATACATTCAAAAAATGGGGTGCTATACTAGGGTACAAATATCATGTTACGAATCATTACATGGAGGGGGATCACGACAAAGCAGACTGCGCGTATATGCTTCTTCCAGGAAATACGGAGATGAGGACACCTTATGGAACTTGTATATCGTTATATCGAAGAACATCAGGACATGTACGTGAACTGGCTGCAGGATTTATGTAAAATCCCAAGCGTCTCCACCCAGAACAGAGGGATCGAGGAAGCGTCCCGGATGGTCATGGCGTATTTGCAGCAGTTAGGTGGTTCCACAGAAATTATCGAAACGAAGGGTCACCCGGTCGTTTATGGTCATTTATTTTCAGGAAATAAGAAAACGATTTCATTTTATAACCATTACGATGTCCAGCCTGAGGATCCTATTGAACTATGGCGGTGCGATCCGTTTGCGGCTGAAATTCAGGGTGATGTGCTGACGGCCAGGGGTTCCGCGGATAATAAGGGTGCGCTTATGGCACGTATTTGTGCTATTCATGCCTACCAGCAGGTGTACGGCGAGCTTCCTATTAATATCAAATTCATTGTCGAAGGGGAGGAAGAGAGGGGCAGCCTTAATTTACCGGAATTTATTGAGAAGCATCCTGATAAGGTGAAGGCTGATTTGTGCATCTGGGAAAATGGGATTATTTATTCAGATAAAAGCATTGAGCTCAAGTTGGGGACCAAAGGGATTCTTTATATTGAACTGGTCGTCAAAGGTACCAACTCGGATATGCACTCCCTGAATGCGGCAGTTGTCGTGAACCCCGCTTGGCGATTGGTATGGGCACTCAGTACCTTGAAAAATCAGGAAGAACAGATCTTAATAGATAACTTCTATGATCGGGTATTGCCGATGTCCGATGCAGAGCGCACGATTCTCGCAACAATGGATTACCCCGAAGAGGAAACGCTGCAAAGATACGGAATCAATCATTTTTTATTGAATCTGACCGATATGCCACTTAAGGAAAAGCTGATCTTTCAACCGACGTGCAATATATGCGGGATCTACTCCGGCTACTCAGGGGAAGGCTCCAAAACGGTTTTACCTTCGGAGGCAAGAGCCAAGCTTGATTTTCGTCTCGTTCCTGATCAAGATCCCGAGGAGATTGTGCGGCTGCTAAGAGCGCATCTGGACCGTCACGGCTTTGAGGACATTGAGATTGTGGCCAGAAAGGGGACGCGGGCGGCCAAAACCGATCCCACCCATCCACTCGTTCAGAAAGTCATGCAGGCAGCGGAGAAAGTAAGCGGTAAAGCTCCCCAGAAGGTTTTGATGAATCCGGGTTCTGGACCGATGTACCAGCTGTGCCAGCAGTTTGGTATCCCGACGATTGGTTTTGGAGTGGGGAATGGAGATTCCAGGAAACATGCTCCTAATGAAAATATTTTGGTCAGTGATTATATTTATGGTATAAAGATGGTTGCTGCGGTTATTCATGAATTTGTTGAAAAGCCCGGTGAATAAGTCCCGCTGCGCGGCCAAATATCCCTCCGAGAAAATGCTTACGAAGCTAGTTTGCAAGCAAACTCTTAGCTGTTGTTTCTGTATTTGACGCTTCTCCAGGATCATTTGGCCGCTCCGCTCATTATTCACCGGACTTTTATATCGTTTACATTTTATGAGGGGGAAATTTCATGAAAAAGACAGCATTACTGCTAGTATTAGCGTTCGTTCTTCTCATATCTGCCTGTAGCAGCGGCGCTCCGTCCGCCGGGGAAAATGCCAATGTGCCCAAGGATCTGATTGTTGCTCTGGGCTCTGAACCGGTTACTTTGGATCCGCAGGATACAAGCGACGGGATATCCAATAATGCCAACGAGCTTTTATTCGACAAGCTGGTTACGTTGGATAAAACGAACAATATTGTTCCTCAATTGGCCAAAGACTGGATTGTATCGGCAGATGGCAAGAAAATTACATTCACACTTCGTGAAGGAGCCAAATTTCAGGATGGTACTCCAGTCAATGCAGAAGCGGTGAAGTTCACCTTTGACCGGGTTATCAATAAGGATAATAAGCTGAATCGTTATTCGTTATATGCAGAGTTTATCGATAAAGTTACCGTGGATAGCGAGTATAAGGTGAGCTTTGATTTGAAATTTCCTTTTGGTCCGGCACTGATTACCTTTGCTCATACAAACGGCGGAATTCACAGCCCTAAGAATGTCAAGGAAAAAGGTAAAGACGTCGGTAAATCTCCAGTGGGCTCCGGCCCCTACAAACTGAAGGAATGGATTCCCGGCAACAAAGTCGTATTTGAAGCAAACCCCGATTATTGGGGAGATAAGCCCAAGATGAAGACCATTACGTTTAAAACTGTTGCCGAAAATTCCGCACGTTCCATCATGCTGGAAACTGGTGAAGCGGATATCATCGTACCGGTTGTGACTACCGATGTGGAGCGTCTGAAAACCAACGATAAAATTAAAATCAATGTGGAGCCAAGCTCCCGAAACTTATATATGTCGATTAATACGACACGTGCGCCATTTGATAATGTGAAGGCCCGTCAAGCGTTGAACTATGCAGTGGATAAGGAAACGATTGTTAAGAAAATCATGTCCGGTCAGGCAAAAGTAGCCGATGCAGCAATCGGAGATATGGTGTGGGGGTATTCTTCGGTTGGAGCGTATCCATTTGATCCCGAAAAAGCAAAGCAGCTGTTGGCTGAAGCGGGAGTAGCACCAGGAACAACGATTAAATTATGGACACCGGACGGACGTTATTTAATGGATCGTCAAATTGCTGAGTACATTCAAGGCAATCTGCAAGCGGTAGGACTGAAAGTGGAATACCGTAAATGGGAATTTGGTGCTTTCCAGGAAGCGACGCGGGATCCGAAGGCAGAATTTAACTTGGCCTTGAACAGCTGGGGTACTTCAACGAACGATGCGGATTGGGGCCTAAGACCGATCCTGGCAACAAAAGGCGCGAGCAACTATTCCAAGCTGGCTAATCCAGATGTAGATGCTTTAATCGATAAAGGGATGAAATCAGCCAATCCGGATGAGCGTAAAAAGGTTTATAATGATGCGCTCAAATTGATCAAAGACCAGGCCCCGTGGATCTTCCTGCTGGATTACAAACAAACTACAGGCTATAGAAGCAATCTGGACAATGTATATAACTGGAATAATGAACGTCTCATCCTTCGCGATGTTGTAAAAAAATAACAAAAGGCTTAGCAGATCAGGGGGAGCATATCCCCCTATTTTTGTAAAGGAGGCATCCGGTTGTTTAGTTATATCATAAAACGTGTGCTGCAGATGATTCCTACCTTGATTGGTGTATCCATTCTAGTATTTATTCTCATTCACGCCGTCCCTGGAGATCCTGCCCGGCTTGTTGCCGGAAATGATGCCACCGAAGAGGATGTTGCGCTTGTTCGTGATCGTTTGGGATTGAATGAGCCTTTGTATGCGCAGTACGGAGCCTATCTGGTCAACCTGGCCAAAGGCGACCTCGGGACATCGCTGCGCTCCAACAGGCCTGTGATGACCGAAATTCTTACCCGTTTTCCAACGACGATTATGCTGACCCTGATGGCTATTGTCATCATGATTATTGTAGGTCTGTTTGCCGGCATTTTCTCCGCCACCAAGCCTAACAGCTTGAGAGATAATGCGACCATGATGTTTTCGCTATTTGGCATTTCCATGCCGGTGTTCTGGCTGGGTCTTATGCTCATTTTGATTTTCTCCTATTACCTTCGAGTCCTGCCCTCCGGCGGCAGTGACAGCTTTAAGTATTTTATTCTCCCTGCGCTGGCTATCGGACTTTCTTCTTCCGCGATTTTGGCCCGTCTTACACGGTCTTCCGTGCTGGAAGTCATTCACCAGGACTTTGTACGAACGGCCCGTGCGAAGGGAGTTAAGGAGAACCTGGTCATTTATAAGCACACTTTAAAAAATGCACTCATCCCGATTATTACCATCATTGGCTTGGAATTTGGTCATTTATTGGGTGGAGCCGTTCTTGCAGAAACCGTATTTTCCATGAACGGGCTTGGGCGATATGTGATTCAATCGATTCAATTCCGCGATTATCCGGCGATTCAGGGAACTGTACTGTTTATCGCTACTATATTTGTCATTGTCAACCTGATCGTCGACCTATGCTACAGTCTTGTAGACCCCAGGGTGAGATATGATTAAGGAAGGAGCCATTTCATGAGTCAGTCAGCATCGGCATCACAAGCAAAAAGCAATCCATTTGAGCAATCCTATACGCCGCGAACACCTGTACAGATGATGGTAAGCCGATTCAAAAAAAATAAAAGGGCCATGGTCGGGCTGTGGATGGTCGTGATTTTCGTCATCGTAGCCCTGTTTGCGCGCTTTATTGCGCCCTATGATCCGTTCGTTCAAAACATGGAGATTATGCTGGAGCCTCCGACTTGGAGTCATCCGTTTGGTAATGACGAGTTTGGACGGGATATTTTATCAAGAGTTATTTATGGTGCTCAAATTTCGTTGATGATCGGTATTGTCGGCGTATTGATTTCTGTTGTATTCGGTGTAGCGCTTGGGACGATTTCCGGTTACTTCGGCGGGCTCGTTGATACTTTGATTATGCGTGTCATGGATATTTTCATGGCTTTCCCGAGCTTTCTGCTGGCGCTGGCGATCGTTAGCGTATTGGGCCCCAGCATGGTCAACGTGATGATTGCGATTGGTATCTTTTCAGTGCCGACCTTCTCGCGTATTTCCAGAAGCGCCGTCATTTCCGTGAAAAATAAAGAATACATTGAAGCCGCCAAAGCGATGGGTGCCACGAATGCGCTCATTATATTCAAACACGTCATCCCCAACAGTATTGCTCCGATTATTGTTCTTTCCACATTGCGCATCGCCACGGCGATTTTGACGGCATCCGGGCTAAGCTTTCTGGGTATGGGCGCACAGCCTCCTTCACCGGAATGGGGAGCTATGTTGAGTACTGGACGCGAATATTTGCGGACAGCTCCTCACGTCAGCACCATTCCAGGGCTGGCAATTATGTTCATGGTACTTGCGTTTAACATGCTGGGGGACGGTTTGCGTGACGCTCTGGATCCTAAGATGAAGTTATAACCTCTGTTTGCTTGAAGGTGAAATGAAATCAATCTGTGATGCGGGAGGTCAGACATTGAAGAACAAGCTGCTGGAGATTAAAGAGCTCAAAACGTACTTTTATTCCGATGAAGGTGTAGTTCCGGCTGTAGATGGTGTGGACATCACGATATATGAGGGAGAAACGGTTGGTATCGTCGGTGAGTCCGGCTGCGGAAAAAGTGTAACCTCACTAACCACAATGAGGCTTACTCCAGGCAAAGTCGTTGGAGGCTCCATCGAATTTAATGGAAAAGATTTATTGTCTCTACCGGAAGCGGAGATGAGAGGGATTCGCGGCAACGAAATGGCCATGATCTTTCAGGAACCGATGACTTCGTTAAACCCGGTGTTCACGATAGGTCAGCAGATCGGTGAATCAGTGGAAATCCATTTGAAATATAGTAAGCAAAAGGCAAGGGAACACGCTATTGAGATGCTCAAATTAGTAGGCATGGCGAGACCGGAGCAAATCGTCGATGATTACCCGCATCAGCTATCAGGCGGTATGAGGCAGCGTGTCATGATTGCCATGGCCATGTCGTGCCAGCCCAAGCTGCTCATCGCCGATGAGCCGACCACTGCCCTGGACGTCACGATTCAGGCGCAAATATTGGATTTGATGAGAAAATTAAGAGCAGAACAAAACACGGCCATTATGATGATCACGCATGATTTGGGTGTGGTCGCTGAGATGTGCGACCGTGTCGTGGTTATGTACAGCGGGAAAGTGGTGGAGGAAGGGGATGTCATCACGATCTTCACCAATCCCAAGCACCCCTATACGCAAGGGTTAATGAAATCCATACCGACCTTGGATGCGGAAGAAAAAAGATTGTATTCGATCCACGGTAATGTACCGATTCCGGGCAGCTTGCGCAAAGGCTGTTCGTTTGCCCCTCGATGTGAATTTGCCATGGACAAATGCCGCCAAGACGCACCATTGCTGGAGGAAGTCGAAACAGGACATTACAGCCGCTGCTGGCTTCATTCATACAATCAGGGGGAGACCCGAGATGAAAAAACCGCTAATTGAAGTCCATAATTTAAAAAAATACTTTCCTATCAAAAAAGGAATTTTCGGTCAAACCGTTAATCATGTTAAAGCCGTAGACGGCTTGAATTTTACAATTTACAAAGGAGAAACGCTCGGCTTGGTGGGAGAAAGCGGCTGTGGAAAGTCGACTACGGGACGAACGATTCTTCAATTACTGGAACCAACCGAAGGCGAAGTTCTATACGAGGGGAAAAACCTGGTTGGCATGAAACCGCAGGAATTAAGAAAGCTGCGTAAAGATTTACAAATTATTTTTCAGGACCCTTATGCATCGTTGGACCCGCGTTTGACTGTAGGCGACATTATCGCAGAACCCTTACAGATTCATAAAATCGCCGCAGGAAAAGAAATGGACCAACGGGTTGAGGAACTGCTTAATGTCGTAGGTTTAAGCAGCTACCATGCCAAACGGTATGCGCATGAATTCAGCGGCGGGCAG
The DNA here is from genome assembly GCF_001956045.1 of Paenibacillus sp. FSL H7-0331. The sequence continues at coordinate 51,927 of NZ_MRTH01000008.1, forward strand.
CGTCAGCGGATCGGAATCGCACGGGCCTTGGCCTTGAACCCCAAGCTGATCGTAGCGGATGAGCCTGTATCTGCACTCGATGTATCCATTCAATCTCAGGTGATCAACCTGCTTCAGGATTTGCAGGAGCAGTTTCAATTAACGTACTTATTTATTGCCCATGATTTGAGTGTCGTTAAACATATCAGCGATCGGATCGGCGTGATGTATTTAGGCAGAATTGTCGAGCTTTCCGATAAGAACGAATTATTTAATGACCCTAAGCATCCTTACACGAAAGCTTTGTTGTCTGCCGTACCCATTCCAAATCCTTTAATCAAGAAGGAAAGAATTGTACTGCAAGGGGATGTCCCGAGCCCTGCCAATCCACCATCCGGCTGTACGTTTCATCCAAGGTGCAGCGAGTGTATGGCGATTTGTCGGACAGATAAGCCGGAGCTCAAGGAAGTTAATGGCCAGTATGTTGCGTGTCATTTATATCATTAATTAATGAAAATGTCCTCTGGAGGTAGTGAATGTGAGTAAGTCCAAATCGAACATATATGCTTCCGTGGATAGTCTGCGGGACTCTATAATTGGAATCAATGATTTTATCCATGATCATCCTGAATTAGGTAACAATGAGTTTCAAGCGGTGGAATTGTTAACCCGCACCTTAGCTTCCCATCATTTCCGGGTGGAGCAAGGGATTGCCGGATTGCCAACAGCCTTTAGAGCGACTTATGCCAATCAGGCAGGCGGACCGACCATTGGTTTACTGTGCGAATACGATGCTTTGGAAGGATTAGGGCACGGCTGCGGGCATAATTTGCAAGCCTCTTCTATTGTAGGCGCAGCCATTGCGCTTTCGCAAAATTTGGGTGATATACCCGCGACGATTGTCGTCTATGGCACTCCTGCTGAAGAAACGACCAGTGGTAAATTGCCTATGATCAAAGCCGGCATTTTTGATGATATGGACGTAGCCTTAATGATGCATGGAGGCGACCGTACTACGGTAGACGGCAAATCGCTTGCGATGAATTTGATTGATTTCATATTCGAAGGAAAAGCTGCGCATGCTGCGGTAGCTCCGGAGAAAGGAATTAGTGCTCTCGACGGGGTGTTGATGACGTTTAATGCCATTGAATATTTACGTGAGCATGTTCGCTCAGACGTTAAGATGCATGGGGTCATTACGAATGGAGGCATTGCGGCCAATATTGTGCCTGACTTGGCTACGGCTCAGTTTTATGTGCGGGCAGCGGACCGTCCCTACCTGGATACCGTCCTGGAGCGGGTGTATAATGCGGCACGTGGAGCGGCTCTTGCCACAGGCAGCAAATTAACGATTAAAGAAGTGAAGCGATGCGAAAATAAAGTCAACGTGGACAGATTGAATCAAGTCTTATTGAAAAACGCTGAAGAAGCAGGTATTAAGGAGATATCTCCTCCCAGAACGAGCACTGGCTCTACTGATTTTGGCAATGTGACGTATATAGTTCCCGGCGCTTGCCTGCGTGTCGCTTTTGTTCCTTTCGGTACGGCCAGTCATTCTACCGAATGGGTAGAAGCCGGAACGAGTGAAGCAGGGCATAAGGCTGTCATCTTAGCGGCGAAGGCGCTTGCCTGCTCTGCCTATGATTTAATTACGGTTCCTAACCTGCTTCATGAGGTGAAGGAAGAATTCGATACAGCCAAAAGTGCATTTATGAGCAGCTTATAGCATGAACAAAAAAGAGACAGAAGCGATGTTGATCATCATCCTTTTGTCTCTTTTTCATGATTACGACCTATCAACTCATGAAGATTTAACGATTTGATATGGTTGATAAATTCATTGACCAGATTGATTTCCAAAGATGGTTCCTTGTAAATGAGCCATGTTTTCCTAACCAGGGGCTGTCCGCTTCGGAAAGTCATCAGATACTTATGGAAAGTATCCTGAGGATGTAAGCAGAGCTGGGGAACGATGGAATAACCAAGCCCATGTGTGACCAGCTGCTTACACGTTTCATAGTTGCTGACGTTCATTGTAATATGCGGAGGAGCGTTATACCGATCCTTCCACCACCCGTCGATGGCTTCCAGAAGTAAAGTGTCGGGTTTATAGCCGAACTTATTCAGTGGAGGCGTATTGGTTCGATAACTAATCCGGGGTAGCGTGGGCAGCTGCTCCAGGTCGATTTCATTGTTGGAAATGATATAAAAAGGGTCTTCACTCATCAAATATTTTTGATCAATCCAGTTGAACTCTCCTCTGACAATACCGACATGAAGGCCGCCGTTTTCGAGAGCCTGAAAGATCTCCTGGTTCGTGCTCGTATTGAGAAATATTTCGGTTTTGGGATATAGCTTAAGAAACTGTTGAAGAATCGGCGCAAGCCTGTATTGTGTAAAATGGCTGGAAACCCCAAGCCGCAGCGTTCCCTGAACCTCGCTCTTTAAGTTAATAATGAATTCTTTAAACCGTTGGTGCTCTTGCAACGATTTTCTGGCGTAGTCAACAAGATGTTTGCCTTCTGAGGTGAACTTGATGTTCTTGCCTACCTTTTGAACGATTTGCAATTGATATTGCTTTTCCAGCTGCCGGATTCTATACGTTAGGGCTGGTTGGGTAATGTAAAGACGCTCCGCTGCCTTGGACAAATTTTGTTCCTCAAATATAATGAGTAAAACCTTACAGTCTTTCTCGTCCACCACGCAACCCCTCTAACGGTTTAATCTGAGCAAGCCAAAGCAAATGGGATGTTATCCTTGTATTATACTGCTGATCTCCATGCTTTCCAATCTAACTGGAGTCGAAAGCTCGGTGTCGAAAATGAATCATCGGCATGGGATCAACAGGTTAGTTCCCTTCCAACTGGATTATCGTAAAAGCGACCTCGCGTCCATTCACCAGCAGGGCAATCCGATGCTCCCCCGGATAATGACGACGGGTTGTAAGGTCCGACCAACGGTGAGTTCGAGTGCCGTTCAGCGAGGTGCCGCCAGGCACTGTTTTATCGGACAGCAGGAACGATTTGCGTGAGCTGCGTCCGCTAGCCTTTACAAAATCGATTCCGTATTCAATACGGACATGAGCGGGTTCGCCTTCCCGGATCCGCAGCTCATACCGCAGCTCACAGGCTCCACCAATTGACAGCACAGACGGTTCTGCTGTGAATGCCTCGCTGCTTGTAAGTGCCTCGGACTCTGTTGCTTCCGCATATCCAAAAAGTGTCATCACCTCGGGATCTGCTTTACGAATCAAGGTTCTGCAGCCGTGTCGCACAATCCAGTCTGTATTCGGATCGACGCCCCTCCAGCGTCGGGCGGTATCGAGTACAACGGAGGGATGATCCTTGGCAATATCGTTCAGGTTATTGGCAACGCTTTTGCGCACATAAAGCGAAGGATCTGCCTTTAGCAGCTCCAACACCCGCAGCACGGGAGCCGGGTCGCGTTTGAACATCGGGAGTGCTTGTCCCCACGGCAGACGTGGCCGACAGCCCTCGCTCGCAAGCCGCCTTACATGCTCATTTGGAGACTTAGACCATACCTCCATTTGGGCCATCATTTTCTGGGGCTCACGGAGCAGGAACGGTCTTACAGCAAACTCCGCTGATGATTTTGGCGTAAAGCGTTCCAGTGCTTTCATGGAAAGCGCCCAGTGTTCCTCCGCCTGACCATACACCTCCACGAAATCGGGAAAGAACAAATACGGAAAACCGACACAGGTCTCGTCGATTGCAAACAGGATGTTTAATGCTTCTTCGTACCGTTCCGGCAGATGCGCCCCAAGTGTCTGGGTGATCCGCCGCATCCGGGCTTTCAACTCCAGCCCATCCCATGTATCGTCAATCGCCGCAGCAATGAAACCTTCTGTATGGAAAGCCTCGTATACGGTACGTACTTTCTCACCAAAGCTGCGCAAAAACTGTTCATTGTACATGGCTTTTAAAGGTTCTCCCATTATGTATCTCCTCCTTCTGTTAACCATTATAACGGATCGCTCCCGGCGTTTCACTGTGCTTCTGGTGAAATCATCATATCTCTTTGCAAATGAGTGTAGTGGATAATGTACGAAAAAAAACCTTTGGAGCAGTACCCCAAAGGTGGATAGAAATTGAATTGCTTCACGACTTTTAAACTTAAAGTGCCATAAAACTAAAATAAACGACGCACAATAGCCCCGTAGGTAAATTTTAACTAGAGTTGATTTTTTTCAAAGTTCAACTAGAAATAGAACTGTAATCGCTGTCTATAATATTAGGATAACATACGGAAAAGAAACAGTCTAGTCTTTTTTTCCATTTTACTTTATATTTTACATGTTGCTTCGATTAGATCGTAAGTTTGCAAGCAGATCTCAGAACGAAAAGAGCTGGAGGTGCTCATGTTTTCCTTAACGTTAGCCCGCAAAGGTTATCTAAATCAACTGCAGTACCGGAGAGCGCACTTGCTTCGCATGCTCGCCAGTGTCGCGATCGGATACGTATACATGTCGATCTGGGCTGGTATCAGCCATGACCAATCACTTGGCGAATACGGGCTGCAGGGTATGCTCAGCTATATTGCATTCAATCAAGCCTGTATCTGGATTTTATTCCCGACAGCAGGTTTGGGAATTGACGGTATGGTTCGAACGGGACAGATCGCTCACGAGCTGATGAGGCCAATGCCGTTCTTCTGGTATTTACTCAGCCGGGAGTGGGGACAGTTGATCTATCAGTTTCTCTACAGTACCGTGCCGATCTATCTCATCTATGTTATTTTTCTGCAGATTCAAATTCCTCAGCATCCGCTAACCTGGCTGTGGACCCTCATAGCCCTCATGTTATCCGCTTATATCGCCCTATGTATTTCCTACTTGGTTGGAATCACAGCCTTGTGGACCACCGAGTCACGTTGGCTATGGCATGTGCATCATGCACTGAATATGCTGCTCTCCGGTTTTTTCATTCCTGTAGCCTGGCTGCCCGGATGGCTTAAGACCATCAGCCTGCTCTCCCCTTACCCTTGTCTGCAATATTATCCAGCGCGAATTTATCTTGAATTGGATCCGGTTACGGTTCTCGTCAATTCCCTGATCTGGTGCTGCTTGCTAACAACTGCAGCGATACTTATGACTCATACGATGCGTCGCAAGGTGGAGGTGCAGGGCGGATGAGCTGGATACAATTGTATGCCCGGATGGCGGGAGCAAGCCTTCGCGGACAAATGCAGTATAAATTCAATTTTATTTTTTCCTCGATGATGGCGTTATTCATGTTCTCTCTGGAATTTCTTACTGTGGTCACCGTCATTTATCGGTTCAATGGTATTCAAGGCTGGGGCGTGTACGAGATTGGGTATCTGTTTACCATCATGATGTTCACCAGAGCCTTTTACCGGATATTGGCCTCGGAAGTTAACGGCTTTGAAAAATATCTGGTACAGGGCCTGCTCGATGGACTATTGATTCGTCCGGCGCCCGTGCTGCTGGTGCTGATGACGCGGAATTTTCGCCCGATGCTCGGTGAACTGATTCTTGGCACGATTCTGGTTAGTATTTGTCTCCATCATCTGATGGCGAGCGGTCAGGTGACCTGGTGGGCGATCCCGTTAACCGGCGTGGTTGTGGCGAGCGGGACGATGATTACGTTTTCGATCGGCTTGGCGACAGCGGCGGTAGGCTTCTGGACGCATCGGATCGATGATTTACAGCGGATCACAGACAATGCAGGCACGATTGCCGGGCAGTATCCCCTAACTATTTATCCGCAATGGATGCGCGTTGTTCTACTGACGATTGTACCGATGGGCTTTACTGCTTATGTACCATCACTGTACGTGATTCGTGGCGAGCAGGGACCTTGGGTAGTGGTGGTTACCTTATTGGTAGCGATCCTGCTGCTGCTTGCGGCGCTGCGGTTGTGGCGGTACGGGATTTCTCATTATCAAAGCACGGGTACCTGACAGACGGATTCAGTGGATTTTTAAAAGGAGGAGACCTATGATTATTGCCAAAAGCTTGCACAAAACGTTCCGAATTCCAGTCGTCAAGCAAGGTCGATTGCAGGGGCTAAGAACGTTACTTACGCGGGATTACCGCTTGGTTGAGGCGGTGAAGGATATCAGCTTCGAGATTCCAAAAGGTGAATTTGTCGGTTATATCGGGCCAAACGGGGCAGGGAAATCGACCACGATCAAAATGCTCTGCGGCATTCTGCATCCCACCTCAGGTGAAGTAACGATTAACGGACGCAGTCCGCAAAAGAATCGGATGGAGCTGGTCAGGCAGCTCGGGGTGGTGTTTGGTCAGCGTACTCAGCTGTGGTGGGATCTTCCGGTCAAGGATTCGATCGAGATCCTCGCATCGCTGTATAAGATCGGTAAACCAGCATACAGACGCCAGTTGGGTAAGCTGAGTGAGGTCTTGAATCTGCGCGATTTTCTCGACACACCGGTACGGAAGCTGTCCCTTGGCCAGCGAATGCGGGCTGATCTGGCGGCGTCTCTGCTCCACGACCCCGAATTATTGTTTCTGGATGAACCGACGATCGGATTGGATGTTCTCGCCAAAAAGCAAATTCGTGAGCACCTGCGGCTGTTAAATCGGGAATTGAACAAAACGATTTTGCTAACCACACACGATATGGACGATATTGAGCAGCTATGCAGCCGAGTCATCGTTATTAATCATGGTCAGGCGATCTATGATGGAACGCTGGAGCAGCTGAGGGGTAGAATCGGGCTTCCAACGCGGATGAAAATAACGTTTCGTGAAGCGATTAAACAACCATCGGCCCACACATCTTCTTTTGAGATTCAGATGATTGATTCGCGTATGATGTCCGTAGCCTGCAATCGGCAGGAAACAACAGCGATGGAGGTGCTTCAGGCGATGAGTGCCTGGGGTGTTATCGAGGACGTGCACATGGAGGAGCCAGACTTTGAAGAGGTCATCCACCGTGTGTACGGATAGAAGCGACAATTAACGTGTCAAATGGTTAGTAACCTAAATCTAAACTGGAGAGGTGGAACTCAATATGTTTCCCGATATTACACAGCACCCCGAATGGCTGCGAGGACAGACATTAGCCTGGTGCAATCGACTTGCTGAGCAGACTGGTAAATACGAGTACCCGTGGACAACGATCGTTGAAGGGGAGACTGCGGAGGATATCTTCAGTGAGGAACTGGCGAAGCTGGTGCGCGGTAAGGTTCTCGAGGTAGGCTGCGGTCATGGAGCTTTTGCGAATCGATGGGCGAGCCAGGCTGATGAGGTCGTTGGTTATGATATGACGGACGGCTTTTTACGTACAGCGGAACAGAACCGTAAACCGAACGTCTCATTTGTTCTGGGAAATACCCATGATGGCTTGCCCTTCAAGGATAATGAATTTGATCTTGCTTATACCAAAAAAGGTCCAACCAGCTGGTATCCCGAAGCAAATCGAATTCTCAAACCACGAGGTGATGTGCTATCTCTGCATCCTGGCGATGGAAATGGTGAAGGTATCGAGCTGGGGAGCTATTTCCCCGGGCTGTTTGCGCCACCGCAGCAAGGAACACCGATTCTGGATAAAATCAACCTCATGCTTTCACAAAGCAAGCTCGATGTGCTCTCTATTCGTAGATTACGCGAAACGACGTACCTGCCAACAGTGGAGGATGTGCTCCAAATCATCGGATTCGGGCAAACCGAGGGCTTCAATCAATTCGTACAAGACAGCTGCATGGAAGGGATCCGTCGCCAGTTTGAGCTGAACCGAAGTCAACAAGGATTGAAAACGATCAGCTTTTATTATCTGGTTCAGGCGAAAGGAACCAACTGATCTATAGGAATCTTATAGCGTGGATGAAGCCAGTTGACTACATCGAAGTGGTGCTGCGTGTCAGAGGGATGCGAAATATTGAGGAGGACTCACATGTCAGAGGAAAACGTTCTGCTGAAAGTAAGCCTATATGATGGTAATATCACTGCTTTATTGTTGGAAGCGGGTCAAATATTTAAAGTATTCAACCAGCAGGACTCGGGATGCATTTCCTATGGTATCGAGGCTATGGGCCAACGATGGTTCGTCAAATATGCGGAACGAGCTGAAGCTATTGCTTTTATGCAAAATGCGGAACGACTTCATCGCGCTGTTGCGCATCCGCGGCTCCCCAAGCTGCTCAACTCGATCCATACCTCTGAAGGTTTTGCTCTTGTGTATGAATGGGTAGACGGTGAGGTGCTCGGAACACCGGAATTCCCGGGCAAAGAGGGTAGAAGCTCGCCGCAATCGCCACACTACCGATTCAGGCAGCTGCTTGTACACAAGATAATTGCTGCTTTATCGGCAGTATATGAAGTACACACCTATCTGGAGAGTGAGGGTTTTGTTGCGGTAGATTTTTATGACGGCAGTATGATTTACGATTTCGATCGGGATGAGCTGCACTTGTGCGATTTGGATTGCTACGCACAAGGTGCTTTTACACTGGAGATGGATCGTTTATATGGCTCAAGCCGGTTTATGGCACCGGAGGAATTCGTGAAGGGAAGCCGGATTGACCACCTTACTAACGTGTTCACAATGGGAGCTGCCGCATTCGTCTTTTTGGCTGATGAGGGCAGTCGGGACTCGAAGGATTGGCTGGCGTCTGAAACTCTGTATCGGATTGCTTGCAAGGCTGCCTCTGCGGATCGAAAAGATCGGTACGGTAGTGTGGCTGCTTTTTACCATGACTGGCTGGAGGCAGCTACTAAGAACTAATAAGGTATTTATGCTGCTAGAAGATGTAGTTCTTCTCCTTTGAAAGGTGTATGATGGGCTTGAAGCAAGTCCATTCTATACCTTAGAAGGAGATGATATGGGATGTTTGATCAATTTGCAAAAGAGCATAATTTGAGTGAGCTATTGGTATCAGCGCAGCAGTTCCAACCGTACCCAAAAGCTGCAGAGCGTGAGTTCTGGGAGAAGCTCCCGCAGGAGGCACGTGCGACCTGGATAGGCTGGGCGGAGGAACGATTGGATTATACATGGCCGGCACTTCCAGCCGTTCGTTATATGGATTATGTGCGTAATGGCAATCGTACGCATTATGAAGAGGCTTATTTTGAAAGAAGAAGAGTATTAGGCGATCTGCTGTTCGGAGAATGTGTCGAGGGTCAGGGCCGATTCTTCGAGCAAATCATGAATGGATTGTGGTGCTTATGTGAGGAATCGTATTGGGTGATTCCCGCTCATATGACGCTGTCCTCCCAGAGTGATGGTTATTCGCTGCCTGATGTCACGGAGCAGGTGATCGATTTATTTGCCGCGGATACGGGTGGTTTACTTGCCTGGGCGACATACTTGTTTAAAGATAAGCTGCAGGCGGAAAGCCCGATGATTCTGAAGCGTATTCGTTATGAGATGAACAGGCGTATATTTGAGCCTTATTTGGAACGCGAGGATTTCTGGTGGATGGGCTATACGCCAAAACGCGTCAACAACTGGAATCCATGGATTCATTCCAATTGTTTGGCAGCTTTTCTGATATTGGAGGAGGATGTGTCAGTCAGGAGCCGCGCTGTAGCGAAAGGCATGCAAAGTCTCGACAGCTTTATGGAGATCTATCATCCTGACGGTGGTTGTGATGAAGGGCCGGGTTATTGGGGGCGGGCAGGCGCATCCCTGTTCGATTGTTTGGAGCTTCTATATGAAGGGTCAGCAGGACGCATCGATTTTTACAAGGAGCCGCTTGTGCAGGAAATGGGCAAATATATTTATCGGGTGCATATTGCCGGTAACGATTTTGTTAACTTTGCCGATGGCGACGCGAGGCTGAGCCTGTCTGCTGATGTGGTATATCGTTATGGAAAAAGAATTGAGGATTCACAAATGAGTGCGCTGGGTGCGTATACGTTTCAGGCTAATGGCATTACGCGTGATCGAATTTTTTCATGTACGAGGATACTTGGGGAGTTCACGAATTACACCGAGCTTACAGGGCAGCGGGCAATGGCACCCTTTGAACGGGATGTATGGCTGAAGGATACCCATATTTTTGTCGCAAGGGAGCACGAGGGGAGCTCGGCTGGACTGTATCTAGCAGCAAAAGGTGGTCACAACGATGAGAACCATAACCATAATGATGTCGGACATTATATTGTCTACTTCAACGGACATCCATTTTTCATTGATGCAGGCACGGAAAGCTACACAGCCAAAACCTTCAGCGAGCGGAGATACGAGATCTGGACGATGCAATCAGGCTACCACAGCTTACCGACTGTGAATGGCGTGGAGCAGCAGGATGGTGAGGCCTACAGGGCGACCGACGTCGAATACGTGAACACAGATTCAGCAGCCAACTTATCCTTGAATCTTACACCTGCATATCCTGAGTCGGCGGGGATCGAATTCTGGAAACGAAGCATCACTTTGCATCGGACACCAGGAGACCAGGCTTATGCTGAGATCAAGGATAGTTTTGAATTGAAAGAGGCATCAGCTGATGTGGTGTTTAACGGCTTGCTGCTTCCAACGCCACAGCTGCTAGAGGATGGACGCATTGAGCTAACGAATGAGCACGGCGAGCGGGTATGGATTCAGTATGCAGCCAATCGACTGCAAGCTGTGGTGGAGACGATCACGGTCAGTGATGCCAGAATGCAGTCCATATGGGGAGACACGTTATATCGGCTGCAGCTTCGTTTGCTGGAGCCTGTGCGGGCCGGAGAAGTCGTTGTAACAATTTCCGAGGCAATCACGGGTACAACTTCTGCTGTGTGAATAAGAAGAGCTTCCAACAGAAAAATATAACAAACGAGCTCATGAACTAGCCAAATCATCTTGAGTGATTAAGATGATTTGGAGTTGACTGCAGCGCCATACTGACATACGAGATTGCCAAAGGTTTGGATATCATGGATATAATCATAAGTCGGCGGGTTTGGTTCTGTTTGATTCAGCATACGGACGGCGACTAGGTGATACGCAGGAATAACCAGCACGGCATTCCCATACAGCCCCAGGGATTGATAAGAACCTACAGGAAGCTGACCCCCGAGCTCGGACGTCGGACGCGGTATATCCTGCACCCACCAAAAGAAGCCGTTTCTGGTTATTGTCTGATTAAGTGCTGCGGGGGTAGTAATGGAACAGCAGGTATTGAATACGGTGCTTGGTATGATTTGTTTGCCTTTGTACATACCTTTCGTTAGGTGAAGATATCCCCAATAGGCTAATTCCCTCGTACTGGCAAAGAGATTAGCTTCGCTGCCCTGATCGGATGAGTAAGCTTCATGAAGCCAAACCAAATGGTCTTGTTCTTCTTGTACCCACCCTGTCTCTGTGAATCCATAAGGTACAAAAAAACGTTCCTGCATCACTTGAGCAAGCGGCTGGTCAAACACATTTCGTACCATTTGGATGAGCAGATTGACACCCTCATTATTGTATTTCCATTCGGTCCCTGGAGGGAACAGTCGTTGATTGTGTCCCCTAAGACTATGGGTATGCGTTAATAAATGCCGAAGGGTTGTATGGCTTAATAGTTCGGGGTCGTAATCCGCTATGTATTCCGTTACCGGGTCATCGATGCTTTTTATTTTTCCTTCATATATAGCAAGACTGATTGCCGCACCGAGGTAAGTTTTGCGAACGGAGGCCACATTAAAACGGGACCTGGCATCGACTGTTCGACTTTCGCTTGAGCTTCCATGGCTGCCGGAATACCATTCGTTAACAATCTGTCCATGATGAATGACGACCATCGATGCAGCTGTAGCTGAGATTAAATGCTGGATGGTTAGCATATACTGATTAAGTTCACCTAAGCTGTAGTGTGTCAATGTACTTTTTTTCAGTTGCATGGCAGTGGGCTCCTTCTTTTTAAATGGGAAGGGTTTACATGAGTAATTCGAGAGCAGTTTGAACAATCCTCCATGTCGAATTAGGAATTTTTACAAAATAAGGTATTGCTGTTCACGATGATCTACGGGGAAACCTTTATAATCGGTTGTTTGGTTCCCATTGTCTTGTCGTAATGATGAGTAAAGGAGAGATGCTGCATGGAGAGTACAGGTGTGCCGGATCATGGTGCAAAACCTCATCAAGATGCATGGAAACAAGCTTTGGATCGCTTATATGAACAGTTTTGCGAGTATGGCAGAAGGGCAAGCCGCGGCTTTGATAATGAGGATGTTCATCAAGCGCGGGTCAACAGCCGGAAGCTGCTGACACTGCTGCGTATCCTCGACAAGCATGATCATTCCGGATTGTATCCATTAATCAAGCAAGCGCAAAAACGCCTCGGTCAGGTCAGGGATGCAGATGTGCTGATCGAGTCTTTTCAAGCGAGACGGAAAAGGGCTAAGCGAAGCGGCAGACGCAAAGAGGCCGATTTGTTAAAGGCAGTCATCCAGATTCAGAGAAAACAGCGGAGACGCTGCAGAGCAAAGCTGGCCGATAAGCTGCCGGAACTGATTAATCCTGCACTGGACGAGAAATGGGAGGCGTTTCTGAAGGATTTGCCTGAGCTGGATTCGCAAAGTGCCGATATCAACGTAAATCAGGTGATGCGTGAGCTTGAAGTTTCCTATGAACAGCATAAACAAGCCTATCGTCAGCTTAGTAGGCACAACGGTGCTGAAACGAAGGAAGCGTTCGACGCTCTGCATGATTTGAGAATCGCAGCCAAGGAGCTGAGATATACAGCATCTGCTGCATCCTTTGCATTAGATCAGAAGTTTCATTCGCATGAACAGCTATATAAAGACATTCAGGACCAGCTGGGTCAAATCAATGATCGGCGAATATGGCTGGAAACCGTCCAAGCGATCGGTCAGGACAAGCTGGATGTTAGCAAGAAAACATGGAAAGCGTTCAAAGACAGCCTTATGGGGGAAATACGTCAGGCGCTGCGTGCCAATCAGCTTGTAGGAGAGTGATCGACATAGCAGCAGGATGGGATGAATCCAATCCGCTACACCAGATAAAGGTGCACGCAGCTGATTTTAACACGCACTTCTATGTACGGTCCTCCTTTTGGTTTATAATGGTTAGGACAAGCTGATGGTTATTAACAAAGGAGGATGACAGCAATCATGGGTAATAAGTTGGCATTACATAAACATGGCTTCCAGGCCAGTCGTCTCGTTATGGGCTGTATGGGTTTAGGCGGAGGGTGGACGCGGGATGCTATCACGGCTGATGATATGAAAAAGGCGCATGCGGCTGTAGATGCAGCGCTTTCCGTGTCAATCAATATGTTCGACCATGCCAATATTTATGCCTACGGCAAGGCGGAGTCTGCATTCGGACAAGTACTGAAGGAGCGTCCGGAGCTGCGGGAGCAGATGATCATCCAATCCAAATGCGGCATTCGGATGGAGGAGGGTCCAGGGCTTCCAGCGCGGTATGATTTTTCCGAGGAACATATTATTTCCAGCGTAGACGGCATTTTGGAACGGCTTGGTTTGGAGTCTATCGATATTTTATTGCTGCATAGGCCGGATCCGTTAATGGAGCCCGAAGAGGTAGCAAGCGCTTTTGACAAGATAAAGAAGCAGGGGAAGGTCAAAAGCTTTGGCGTTTCCAATATGAGTCCCACGCAAATCCGGTGGCTCCAATCTTGTTTGGACGAGCAGTTGATCGTCAATCAGCTCGAATTGAATCTTGCCAAGCTGGATTGGATTGATGCAGGGATATCGGTCAATCAAAAAGCAGGAACACAGCTGTCATTTCCCGAAGGGCTGCTTGAATTTTGCCAGATGGAGCATATTCAGGTTCAATCGTGGGGGCCGCTTTCCAAGGGGCTGTTTAGTGGTAAGGATTTGACGGACAAGCCAGAGACAGTGCGCAAAACTGCTGAACTCGTTCGGCAATTGGCGGAGCAGAAGGGCGCATCACTGGAAGCTATAGTACTTGCTTGGCTCATGCGCCATCCATCAGGGATTCAGCCTGTATTAGGCACAACAAGCCCGGATCGGATACGTGCTTGCGCGGAAGCAACCGGAATCGTGATCTCGCGCGAAGAATGGTACGATCTGTACGTGACATCCAGAGGTGTCAAAGTTCCATAGGAATTGCGTAACATCTTGAGCCAATCAAGATGTTTTTTTGTGGGGATTAGTAGACAATTAAGTCGCGGTAAGTGTTCTATAAATAAAGTAAGTGTGGTACTCTGTTATTAAAGCGCTCTCATTCATTGGAGGGCGATCAAGATCTAAAATAAAATCATACAGAAGCTGGATGAACCCATGACCAACACTAACAAGCTGGCTTTATTTACGATTACATGGCCGTTATTTATTGAATCCTCTCTGCAAATGGCGATGCGGGCTGCAGACACCTTTATGGTCAGTAACGTATCGGATGGCGCGGTAGCTGCAGTAGGAGTGTCCAATCAACTCATTATTTTTACGTTTTTATTGCTGCAGGTGATCTCTGCGGGATCAGCTATCGTCATTTCGCAATATTTGGGAGCCAATAAATTAGAAGCAGTACGCAGATTTGCGGCCGGTGCGATTTTGCTGAATTTTATATCGGGCGTGGTCATTAGTGTCGTGATGGTCATCTTCAGCAGGCCGCTGCTCGGACTGTTCGGGCTGCAGCAGGACTTGCTCGGAACGGCACAAACCTTTCTGTCTATTGTCGGAGGGGCTTTATTCATTCAGGCGCTCAATCTGACGATTTCGGCGATTGTTCAGGTCCATGGATTCACCCGATATACGATGATGGTAGCCATTGGCATGAATCTGATTAATTTAACCGGCAATTATTTGTTCATTTTTGGTCCGTGGGGATTTCCGAAGCTGGGTGTTCCGGGTGTGGCCATCTCGGCGGTCATCAGCCAATGCCTCGGGCTTGGCGTTTATATTCTGATATTACGTAAGGTTGTTAAGCTGGATCTGGGCTTGAAGGAGCTCGTGAGATGCAAGCTGGAGGATATGAAAAAGATTTTGTCGATTGGCATCCCCACGGCGGGCAATCAACTGTCGTATGCAGCTAGTCAAATCGTCACTACGTATTTCATTACGTCGCTCGGTGCCGAAATGCTGTCGACTCGCATCTATACGCAAAATATTATGTATTTCATAATGGTGCTCTCCATTTCACTAGGCCGTGGCACGCAAATTATTATTGGCCGTCTCATCGGGGGCGGGGAAAAGGAAGAAGCCTATCGACAGCTATTCCGCAGCCTTGCCTTAAGTCTGATGCTGTCGATGGGGGCTGTCATTGTAATCGCCATATTTAGAAAGCCGCTGCTTGGCTTATTTACGAGTGACCCTCAAATTATTACATTGGGTGCCGCGCTGCTGCTGTTGGGCTTTGTGCTGGAGCCTGGTAGATGCTTGAATATTGTGATTGGCGAAGCGCTGCGAGCGTCAGGTGATGCGAGATTTTTGGTTATAACCGGTATTACGGTTGTATGGGGAATGTGTATTCCTTTAACCTATCTTCTGGGTATTCATCTCGCTTATGGACTGATGGGAATTTGGATCGTGTTTATCCTTGACGAATGGGTGCGGGGAATTATTATTTTGCACCGATGGCGCAGCCGAGCCTGGGAGAAAAAGGTGCTGGTTCAGGCGGACGCGAAGGAAGCTCAAGCTACTGTATAAATTTGTATGATCAAGCCTGTTCGTCGATGATACATCTGCGTCTGAGCGGCAGCACAAAAACCGGATTCACGCAGCTAAACCTCTGCTGGTGATCCGGTTTTTAGTGTAATCCCTATCCCTAAATATATTCAGTCATTCCATTTTCCTTCAGCAACTCGACGATTTCTTTGACAGACTGTGCTTTGTCCTTGGGACAGATTAATAGGGCATCACCGGTGTCAGCAATGATAAATCCATCTACGCCGATAGTCGCGATGAGTCTGCCATTTCCATAGATAATCGAATTACGCGTATCGATGCCCAAGTGATTCGCTTTGATTATGTTGCCTGATTCATCGGGTGGGAAGATCGAACCAAGTGCATCCCAGCTGCCGATATCATTCCAGCCGAATTGACCAGACAGCACCACGACATCATCGGATCGCTCAAGAATGCCATAATCAATCGAAATATTTTGAAGTGTCGGATAAACCTGATTAATGATGTCTTCTTCCTGCTCCGTACCGAGAAATTCCCTGATTGGCAGCATCGTCTTATACAACCGAGGAAGGTAACGCTTGAAATTATCAATAATTACGGATGTTTTCCAAATGAATATACCGCTATTCCATAAATAATTACCTGAGGACAGATAGCCTTGGGCTTTCTGGAAATTCGGTTTTTCAACAAATTCGGCTACTTCATATACAGCTACAGGTTTGGAGGAAATCGGATTCTTATTAAAAGCGATATAGCCATAGCCGGTAGAAGGGAATGTCGGTTTTATTCCGATAGTTACGATTTTGTCTGATTCCATCGCGACCGTGCAGGCTTCGTCGAGCGTAAGCCGGAATTGGTCCTCGTCGGTTATATAATGATCGGATGGTAATACGACCATTAATGAATCGCCGTGGTTTTTTTCAATAGATAACGCTGCAAACAAAATGCTGGCAGCTGTGTTTCGCGCCACGGGCTCAATCAAAATATTACTTTTAGACACACTGCTATGCATAATGCTCTCCATCAACACAGCTTGGGAACGATTCGTCACGATAACTGTATTTACCTGAGGGATAATTCCTTTGAATCGTTCGATGGTATCGTTTAACATAATATCGTTTCCGCTAATATTGAGTAGCTGCTTCGGAATCTCCTGCCTGGACAGCGGCCAAAACCGTGTTCCGCCACCGCCTGCAAGGATAGTTGCAAATTTATTCATGATGCATCACCAAACGTGCAATGGAGAAGGAAATGATACTTTCGGAGCCTTGATTAAGATTCAACCCTGTTGAATGGATACCGTCGTAACAAGCACCGGTTTGGGGGTCGATCAGAGACGTTTTAATTGAATTATGACCAACATACCATTCATAACATAAATCTGCTTGCTTCAGATAAGCGGGGTCTTGCAGTACGACCGCAGCTTCCTTGCAAGCAAGCAGCATCTCACACGCTTCAATCGGCTGTTCGTCGTAGGGAGCGGCATGTCCGTCGCGCAGCAGCCAGCCGTGACTGCCAATGGGCTTATAATAGCCTTCTTTGGAGAAGGTTTTCGAAGCTAGAAAATCCAGGCTCTCCTTGGCTGTATCCTTCAAACACACATTACCTGAAATACGGAATGCTTTTAGAAGTGCCCAGGGCAGCATCGAGTTTCCGTAGGTAAGGCTGTCTTCAAACCAATTCCAACCGTTTCCCTTATTGCGCATATATTGATTGTGCAGCCGGACAGCCATATTTTCGATCAAATTAAGAATAAAGGCTTTGGGTAAAAATGCTTTATCTTCCGCGGTATTTGCCTTATGGAGATAAGGGAAGGAGTAGGTTAAGGCATCAGGGGTTTCTATTAGATAGCTGAGACCGATCATGGCATAGGCCCCGGCACGGGGTGAACCAAGCGCATGAATATGCGGTAATGCTTGATTGATTAAATAACGGCACGTGTTTAATAAATTATCGGGTAGGGAGGAAGAATGAGAGAGTGCGAATCCAAGTGCCCATAACGTACGTCCTTGACAATCTTCAGAGCCGCTATCCTCTATAAATGAACGATTATAATCCATAAAATTTCTAAAGTTTCCCTCTGCATTTTGTGCGTGATGAATGAAGGAAATATAAGTATGGATGAGGTCCAGCGTGACTGAATCTTTGCTGCTGCTGTATGATAAAACGGCTGCGATTAATGCCCGTGCGTTATCATCGGTTGTATAGCCCTTCGCACGATCGGGAACACCAAACTTCGTATGCTGAAAAATTCCCGTATCATCCGTGATCCTGCGCATATAATCGGTCTTAAACTTTATGATCGTCTGTACCTCCATTAAATCACACTCCTGTTCGTTAACTGCGAAATCGTTATTTTTTCTTGAAAAAGTGCTGCATAGGTTTTGGCGACTTCGCTCCAGAGCATGGTTTTGCCTAGTTCAAGTGTGCGATTTTCCATTTCTTTTACTTCAGCAGGGTTGTTCAGCAGTTGGAGGATGCAAGCTTCCAGAGAGGCCGAATCACGGAAGTTTGCCAGTAAACCTCTGCCCTCTGCGAGCATTTCCTCAGCGTATCGGTAAGGTGTTGAAATAATGACTCTTCCATAGCCGACTCCGTATGCCAAAGTACCGCTAACGGCCTGATCCTTGCCCAAATAAGGGGTCATGTAAATATCGGATATAACAAGCGATTGTATAATTTCCTTCTGAGTCAATAGTTTGTCGATGAAGAGAACGTTATGATTTAAATCATATTCCTTCACAAGATCGAGCAGCCTATGTCTGTAAACCTCGCCTGTTTCTTGTTTGACTACCGGATGTGTTTTCCCCGAAATGATGTAGAGACACTCCGGATGCTGCTTAACGACACCGCGCATGGCCTCTATGCTGTACTCAATTCCTTTGCCAGGGCTTAAGAAGCCAAAGGTAGACAAAATTTTGCGGTCTGCATAACCATATTGTTCTTTGAGCTCTGCCCTTGTATCTGTTGTGACATCGGGTACGCCATGGTGAATGAAGGTGACCTTGGTGGCATCAATCCCATAAATAGAGATCAAATCCTTGACGGTAGATTGCGCCATCGTTACGACTTTAACGCTCAGCTTCGCGATACGATTCATAATGTGTCGCTGTTTGGCGGAAGGCTTCGTTAACACGGTATGAAAAATGACGATATAAGGAATCCTTAGTCTCTCGACAAATGGAATCAAATATTCCCCGCTTTCTCCGCCATAAATACCGAATTCATGCTGAATAACGAGAAGATCAACATCTGACGAGTTCAGAAAATCAGCCGTATCGATATATGCCGACAGATTATGCTGGTCAATTTCCCTCATGACCTGTTCCTGATACGAGTAAGTCTCGTTGTTGTTGATGGCAATAATCCGAGGTTTATTGAAGCCTTGTATATGTTCAAATTGATCCAGTAAATCTTGTGTAAAGGTAGCAATGCCGCATTCTCTTGGCAGACTGGTACCAAGAAAAACGATATTCCGATTACTGCTTGTATTTCTCATATCAATAGCCTCCATATGCGTTCATGATTTTTGGGTAAAAAAAAAGAAGATAAAGAGATCTTTATTTCTAATTAGGGGGAAGTGGTATTAAATTTTCTGAAAATTCCAAATTATTTCCTGTTTAACCACTATAACATGACCATTTTTTCTTGTCAATTTTATTGACTCTCCACCCTTCTCCATATATATTAATGTTGGAGGTGTAAGTATGTCAGTCATACGTAGTAATTTAAAAGCGGTCATGGAAAATCACGATCCCAAATTATCGATACGTAAGCTTGCCAAAGATATAGATTACCACTTTGATTCGGTACGTCGTATGTATAAGGATGAGATGGTACAGTATCCGAGGGATTTGCTGTTAAAGCTTTGTTTGTATTTTAAAGTTCAGCCTGGGCAGCTCATAATAATGGAAGAGAATGTGGAAAGCGATTGGCCGATAGATGAATCGATTGAACATCAGGAGGACGGCAATGACAAGGAAAGCGGCACAAGTGGAAACCTGTAAACAGCTTTTGGATACATTTTATGCGAATCCTCGCATAACGAAGGTAGAGAAGCTAACGTTCTCTGGGGTTGGAAACCGAGATGTATATAATATAACGGCTCCGTTTCAATATGACGGGGAGGAAGTACTCTTGGGAAGAGTTGAGGAACGGGACAGCGAGTTCTCTCAAGTCTTCTTTTTTACATGCGACAATCAGGTGTGGAGCCCTCGTATGCATACCCATACTTATAATTTGCAGGACCCCTGTACAACGATTATTAAGGGTGAATTGATTGTTGGCGGAGTTGAAGTCTTCACTGCAGCGGATAATCCGGGTAAAATCGTGTCGTGGGTCACTCAATTTTATCGCGGCTTTCAAATAGATTCGTTATGCCACTTTTCATCCGGCCCTGGTACGATGAAGGATATTCGTCTGATTGAGCTTATGGATGGCAGGATAGGCATATTCACAAGACCGCAAGGAGCAAAAGGCGGAAGAGGTCAAATCGGATTTACCATTATCGATTCGCTGGATGAGCTTGATGAGCAAACGTTTATTGATGCAGAGATGCTTGGAAATCAATTTGTCCCCGAGGAATGGGGAGGGGCAAACGAAGCACATTTATTGAGCAATGGGCATGTGGGCGTGCTGGGGCATATCGCCTGCTTTGATCTATCAGGCAACAAGCACTATTATTCAATGGTATTTTCGATAGACCCCGAAACTTGTGAGAAAACGCCTTTAAAAATTATTGCGGCAAGAAGTGATTTTCCAATAGGTCCTGGTAAACGGCCAGACCTGGAGGATGTTATTTTTAGCGGTGGACTTATACGGTCAGGCCACGGTCGAGCCGTACTCTCCGTTGGTGTGAGTGATGCTGAAGCCTATCAGATTGAAATCCCGGATCCTTTTGTCGAATATGAATCTTGAAAATCGATGAATTTGACTAGATTCTATGGTCATGTTATAATGAATTGACAAGAATTTATGGTCAAAAGAGAGCAGGAACCAACAAATGAGTAAATTTATTCAATTAAACAAGCGCACCGGTGAAACAAAGTCCCACATCAATCAAGCAAGAAAACAGGGACGCATCCCCGCTGTGTTGTATGGGATTGGTAAAGATACTTTGTCATTAGAAGTGAATGAAAAAGAAATGCTGAACATTTTGAAAAAAAATCCGCGTGCTATTTTGCAGGGGAAAACCTCCGATGAAAAAGTACTGCCGATCGTTGTTCAGAACATCCAAAGGGAAACCTTGTCAGGCAAGCTGCTACACATTGACTTTCATCATGTGAACATGACGGAAAGCATGGATAGTAAAGTTACGATCCATTTTCTAGGTGAAGCAATCGGTTTGAAATCTGGCGGCGTCCTGCAGGTGGAAAAGTATGAAGTAGAGGTTCGCTGTATGCCTGGTGATTTGCCGACTTCCATGGAAGTGGATATTAGCGGCCTTGATGCTGGCGATCAGCTTCTCGTTTCTGACCTGATTTTCCAGGATGGAATTGAAGTGTTGACGGATCCGAGTACTGTCATGATTCAGATCAAAACGGTGCACGAGGAAGTTGAAGAAACCGCATAGTAGATCCCGACTAAACATAAATAGTGAGTATAGGGTACATCCCCTTCTAACAGGAAGTGTGAAATTCATGATTTCATGAATATGGACACGGCTGCTTGGAAGGGGATTTTTGGTTTTTATGAATATCCGGTGAAATCATCTTTGCCAATAGGGTTCACTATGGCTTATGTTCGCGAGATCTCAGTAAGTTTGAGGTGTAAATCCGCATTTGTTCCATTAGTTTTCTTTGCTTCAGAGAGATGCCGGTTTCTCTGCTTTGTATACTGGCTTTTGCTGTGTTGGGGACGATACGGTAGATGGGCCGCTTTCCCCGAAAATTACGATAAGTCCACGTAGATACCCAGTCCACGCTGCTGATTGTAGTACGGGATTCATCCTTGCGTATGGTCAATTGAAGTATCAATCCATTATTGGTATAAGGGTTATCGTTTAAGCGAATCGATACAAAATTACCAAGCGAGTATATGGCCAGTTGGTTGGAACGCGTCCTGAGGATCGGCTGCAGCACGTGGGGGTGTGAGCCAAGAATAACGTCTGCTCCATGGTGTAAAAGCTTGCGAACGAGCGCGCGCTGCTCCAAGGTCGGTGCAGCCTGGTACTCCTGTCCTACATGGAGACAAACAATATTCAGATCGGTTTTTGGCTTAATTTTGCGTAAATCTCTTATTATTTGAGCTTCGTTGATCAGATTGACTGACCCTCTCATGGCGGTAGGAAGGGGGATCTGGTTGGTCGTTTTGGTATAGGCGAGAATCCCGACCTTGATCCCTTTAACGTTCATGATCAGTGGCTGCCGAGTCTGCTCGGGAGCGGCATAAGTACCGGTATGGGCTAGTTGATTGGCATCAAGCACCTGCAGGGTACGCCGCAGTCCTTCGATCCCATTATCAAGACAATGGTTGTTGGCCGTTACCAATACATCAAAACCGTTTCGTTTTAACGCCGCGGCAAGTTGCTCGGGTCCATTGAACATAGGAAACCCTGTTCGCGGGTTCTTTTTTTTAATAAAAGGCATATCCCCTTTTAAAGGAACCTCTAAATTGCCGATAGTCAGGTCAGCGTCCCGTAAAATAGGTGCAATGTCTTCAAAAATGCAATCAAAATCATACAGGTTGGCATCACGCTGCTTGACTGACATCGAAATAGCCCCATTGATTAAAATATCACCAACTGCAGCGATCGTTATTTCTTGCATCGGATCACCTCTTGCTACCAATATATTCGTAATCATACTAGAGAGTGCGGGCAAGTGTCCGATAGGCTTCCGTTTATGTATTTGAGGAAGTATAATGATAAGATGCAGAAGATTTGGAAAGGATGATACCATGTTAACCATTACTGGTTATAGTGTGGAATTGATCAAGGATCCGTTCGGGATTTTGACTGGTAAGCGTTATGAGCTGCTGCTGGATATAGAGGTGGCGGAGGATGACGAACTATACTCGGAGAATGGATTGTATGTACGGGTCATTTATGTGGTGGAGGAAAGTCGCTCCGGCATGGCGAAATATGCCATTCATGAGAAAACCAATGATAATTACGTGGATTTTGAGCTTGAAGATGATGAATTGGCAGTCATTGAAGCTTTTTGTAAAGAGCATTTGGTAGATGCTGAGGAGTCGTAGAGATATCGACTGCACATAACGAAAGTCATTAACGACATTAAACTTCCAGCAACGCTAGCATAATCACATCGAAAAATACTTTGGTCACATCGTGCATCAAATATTGCTTCAACAAACCTTCCTGTTTAAAGCCAAACTTCTCCAGGAGTCTTAATGAGTTTTTGTTTTGGGGGACAACCTCCGCTTGCATGCGATGAACGCCAATATGGTTAAAGCCATATTGGATCACGGCCCCCAAGGCCTCAGACATAAACCCTTTATGCCAATGGGCATCTGTGAGCTCGAAGCCTACGGAAACAGGAGATAGCGGATGATAATCGAACGTGCCGCGAACGGGCATGCACATAATGGTTCCGATTAATTTATTGTCTGTATGCTGGGTTATCCCCCAAGGCAGGAGCCTATTTTCTTGAAACTGCTTATTCCAGGCGACGATCAGTTCACGGGCTTGCTCCATGGAGGAAGGTCCATGCCAATCGAGATACTTGATAATAGGAGATCCTTCAGCATAGAAGCTATAAAGCTCATCGGCATCGTCCTGCGTCATTTGTCTTAATAACAAACGTTCTGTGGACAAGCTGGGAAAATCTGAATTATTATACATATATATGAATCCACACTTTCGTTAGAAGGTTAACATATACAAATTATAGCCTATCTTTATGAAATTAGTATGAAAACAATTTCAGGTGGAGGGTGACCAATACGTTGAAGGCTCTATTGGTTGATGACGAACGACTTGCACTCATGCAGCTGGAAAAAATGTTAAAAGAGCTCACCGACATCCAAATTGTAGGTACAAGTATGAATCCGCTGCAAGCTATAGAGATGGCCAGGAATTTAATGCCGGACGTTATTTTCATGGATATCCAGATGCCGGAATTATCAGGGCTGCAGGCAGCTGAGCTGCTGCAAGAGATTTGCCCATCAGCTGAGATCGTTTTTGTCACTGCATTCGATGAGTACGCGATCCAGGCGTTTGAACTTCAAGCTCTTGATTATGTGCTCAAACCGCTGCAGCGAAAACGTTTAATAAAGACACTTCAGCGGTTAAAGCAGCCGAATGTTAACCCTCCTAAAACCCCACTCCTTGGAGAGCCTGTATCGATTCGCTGCTTCCCATCGCTTCAAATCGAATATAAAGAAAATCAAGCTGAGGAACTCATCAAATGGAGAACCACCAAGGGGCAGGAGCTATTCGCCTACTTGCTTCATCATCGAGGACAATTAGTACGTAAAAGTGAGCTGCTTGATTTATTATGGCCAGACATAGACCCCAAAAAAGCGATCACTTTGCTATATACGACCATTTATCAAATTCGTCAGAACCTCAAGCGCAATGCGATTGATATCCCCATTCAAAGCTTGAGTGCGGAGGAAGGCTATATGCTGGATGCCGGGCGGGTGCGGTTGGAGTCGGATGAATGGGAGCACAACCTGCGTACACTGGAGCATGTGAACGTGAATAATTTAGCTGCGCATCAACGGGTGTTAGACATGTACAGAGGCGAATATTTGGGCAAACATGATTATTTATGGGCAGAGGGAGATCGTCAACGAATGGCAATGCGCTGGCTGCACCATGCTCAACAGGTTGCAGAGTGCTACTCGCAGAACGGAATGTGGAACGAGGCTGCGGGGGTATATCATCGAATCCAACAGGAGCAGCCTTTGTCGGAGGACAGTTTCTTTGCATTAATGAAATTGTATGATCTTATGGGCCAGCGCGCGTCTGTAGAAGAGCAGTATCAACTGCTGTTGAAGATGCTGGAACAGGAGCTGAACCTCGAGCCTAAGGGGGAAATTACCCATTGGTTTGAGTGCTGGAAGCAGCAGATCAGTGACACGAGGACACATGTACCTCTATGGATAGTCAGCAAACGAAAATTATTGTAGCTTGAAAAAACCTGACAATAACCGTTCACAGTGTTGGCTGCATATGCAGTAGAGGTAAGGGTCAGCTCATACGAATAATAATACAAAAGACAGTAGTGTTCGGACAAAGTTCGATGCTTGATGCTGTCTTTTTTTGTCGTACACGCAATCACGTTATAAATTTGGTGGACTTGGGACAAGTATTTTGGCGAATTGCTGAATGATTTATCAAAATTCATATATTTGTTCAGAAGTTTTTCAGTTCTTATTGATATAAGTAAATGGATTCATCTTTTGTACATAATCGATTATTGGTTATGTGTGGTTAATTGCTTATTCTGAAAATCTTTTATTGCAGGAGGTGGAAATAGGTACGGGGACTCTAGGATCATTCAAGCTGCCTCCTAACGGGCTTGATCAACAGTCATAGGACATACATAGAGGATACATACACCTGATTGTAGGGTTACTCGTCTTGAAATTAATCTGCAATTCGGAAGTACGGTATATCTTAAACCCGTGGCAAGAATGGAAATTAGAAATTGAAAGATGTTTGAGGAACATGTAGTTGGAATATTACTCAATACAATACATTGCCAGCTCATGTTAACCGATTTGGGGGAGCGATGTATGGGGAATTTGAAACAATTATCAAAAAGAAGCCGATCCCTTTTGGAGTTTCCCAAAAGAGTGCTTTTCTTATTTATGGCGTTGTCGCTGGCCATATTGCCTTATTACAACTTTGCTGTATGGGCGGATGTTTCTTTATCTTTAGAAAAAACGGTAGACAAGACGTCAGCATTTCCAGGGGAAACCATCACGTATACGATTAAATACGCGAACCCAAGCACGACTGAAGCAGCTCAGAATATGATTATCACCGACGTCTTGCCAAGTACTCTGGATTATGTGGGAGTCGACACCTCGACTGATGTCAGTGCGGTCGATACTTCGGTCCCTGGTACAGTGAAGTTTAACATGGTTAGTCCTTTAGCAGCAGGTAAAACCGGCATCATAAAGGTTAAAGCCAAGTTCAAGGAAGGGGTAACCCTGAATGGCGCCACTGCACTAAATAGTGTGACAGCCAAAGCTGATAACAGCCCTGTAATTACGGCATCAGCACCGGTGGTCACCGCAAATGTTAATGCTCCCGATTGGTCGATATCCAAAGCAAAAATCCTCCCTGCGGTTGATCCAGCTTTGAACAGCAATGTGACCTATCAGATCAAGCTGAAGGGGAATAGTGCTCCAGGCGGCACCAATATCCAAAACGTTGGAGTTATGGATACTCTCCCAGTAGGGTCTACTTTTGTATCCGCCACTGGGGGCGGTGTGTATGATGCCGTGTATGGAAAGGTTTCTTGGCCTTCATCAGCTTTAAATGTCGGGCAGGAAAAAACCTATGAAGTTGTACTGAGTTATCCAAGTCCAACCTTTCATGTAGGCGATTCAGTTACGAATTCCGTCTATGCGGTCGGTACCAGTCTGACTGGAGCTGCTCTTAGGACGAATACGGCTAATGCTACACATCTGCTAGCAGCTCCTGACCCAGGAATTTATGACATTAAAAAGGAAGCACGTCAAGCGAGCGATGAGTATTCCATTGGACAGACTGTCAAGTATAAGATTAATGGCTTTGGAAACAAAGGTAATGTACCCTTGGATAACTTTGTAGTTGAGGATGCTATACCGAAAGAAATTAATCTGACTCAGATTTCTACAGGCTCCTATAGTAATAATACGGGTGTTACCGTAAATGTGTATTACCAGAAAACTGGAGTTAATACCTGGCTGAGTTGGACTGGAGGCGTTAATCTCAGCAGTGGCAGCAGCCAGACCTTAAATGTAGCTTCTTTAGGACTCGTGGCTGGGGAATATGTTTCCAAAGTGAAGTTGGATTATGGCACAGTGCCAAGCAGTTTCCGTGTTGCCTCCGATATCCAGCTGCAGGGGACCCTGCTTAGTACGGATCATAACTCACTACCGGTTGTTGATAATCAACTAATTAACAACACGGCTGTGCTTACGGCTAATTATGGAGCTACACCTTTTAACAGCAGCAGCTTAGTAACTATTAAGGTTGTACAACCTATACCTTGGGTTGTTGCGAATAAATCGGTTGTAGGCAGTGCATCGGTGAAAGAGAACGATACGCTCACCTATAAGCTGCGGGTGCAGAATCATGAGTTTGCTACGGGGGATATGACGCACCCGGAAATAGTGGAATTCTTTCCGAATGAGTTGGAAAATTTCACAGTGGTGGGTATAACAAATAACTCTAGCACACCTATTGGAGCCCCTGTTTTTAACAGCTATAATAAGACCGTAGGTTCAGTAACGTATTCGGTCTATAGTTGGGAGTTTCTTAGTGCCGTTCTGAAGCCAAACGAGTATATCGATGTTACCATTAGCGGTACTGTCAAGCATGCTACACCTAATGGGAATTTTGGCAATACGATGTACGCAACGACTACAGCTACAAATACCTATAAAGGTACAGTAGTGAGCGATGTACCGGAAGACCGAGATAATAATCCGGCTACGACACAATTCGTAAAGGCCTCGGTTAACGCTTATGTGAAATTCACAGGCTCTCTGGAATCCATCAAATGGGTAAAAGGAGAAGTCGATAATGCCTTCACAAAGTACCCGGCTAACGGAGAGACGCTGCCTGGTGGTAAAGCGATGTATCAATTGGTCGTAAGTAATGTTACTTCCAATGGTCCTATTTCCAATATCGTTATTGTAGACAAGCTGCCTCGTATTACAGACACAGGTGTAGTTGATACAAATGCTCGTTTATCTGACTGGAGGCCTTATCTGGTAAATAGCGTTACGGGACCAGGCGGAGCACCACTGGATCCACGAATTAAGGTATATTATTCGACAGATGTAAGTCCGAATGTCAGTGATATATCCAATCCGTTGAATCCGACTCACACAGGTTGGAGTCTAACGCCTCCTGATGACATTACGACCGTCACCGCGTTGGAATTCGACTTCGGCACTATTACCCTTAACCAAGGAGAATCAGTCACCTTGGAATGGGATATGCGTGCACCAGTAAATGCACCGAGAAACGAGATCGCCTGGAACTCATTTGGTTATGGAGCAACTTATCCCGATGAGGGCGGACCGCAGTCTTTCTTACCCTCAGAGCCTATCAAGGTAGGTTTTCTGATTAAAGACACCGATCCTGCAGGTACCGGCAATATAGGTGACTTTATCTGGATGGATTCGAATGCGAATGGCATTCAGGAAGCAGGCGAGAAAGGAATCAATGGGATTCTTGTGAATTTATACAAAACCAACGATCTCACTAATCGTATAGGCTACACAAGAACCGGAGATCGACATGGGTCGAATGAGCCAGGTTATTATGAGTTTCCTAATCTTCAAGCTGATGATTATACGGTAGAATTCGTAATGCCGACTGGCTATTACTTATCACCTCATAATCAGGGCTCAGATCGTGCCAAAGATAGCGATTTTACTTTAAATCCATCAACATTAACATACCAAGTAAGCAAAAATCTTGGTTATGAAGAAACCGATATGACTCTGGATGCGGGTATCTATACCAAAGGCTCAATTGGAGATTTTGTGTGGGTGGATAAGAACGCCAATGGTATTCAGGATGCAGGTGAACCTAGTCTTGATGGGGGAACGGTAGAACTGTATGATGATGCTGATATTACAACTCCTTTGAAAAGCACGACGACTAGCGGAGGCGGTAAATACATATTCACTGACCTGGATCCAGGAAGCTATCGCGTGAAGTTCATTAAGCCTATTGGGTATAAATCGACGCTTCAGGATCAGGGGAATGATGATAAAATCGATTCTGACCGCGATGATACGAATGGTTTAAGCCATATCGTGGTATTAAGCTCTGGCCAAAACGACATGACCGTGGATGCAGGATTTTATCTCGGTGAAATCGGTGATCTGGTCTGGCATGACCTGAATGCCAACGGTGTTCAGGATGCAGGAGAACCAGGTATACATGGTGTATCGGTTAAGCTCCATAAGGCAGCTGACCTTACAACTCCTATAGCAACTACTACGACTGACGCAAGCGGGATTTACAAATTCTCTGATTTGCTTCCAGGAGATTATGTAGTCAAGTTTACTCGTCCAGCGGCTTACAATTATTTCTCTCCTTCGAATCGGGGATCCAATGATGCATTGGATAGCGACGCGACCTATACAGCTCGGACTGATGCAGAAGCTGTTGTCAATGGTATTACGCTGCTCGAAGGCGGACGCAACTATACCTTCGATGCGGGTGTATTCAAGCCAGCCAGCCTTGGGGATAGAGTCTTTCTCGATGCCAACAAAAATGGCATTCAAGACACTGGCGAAGTGGGAATTTCGGGTGTAACGGTTAAGCTGTATAAGACTTCCGCACCTAATACCGCAGTGGCTACAACGTTTACGGATCTAACAGGTTTGTACCAGTTTACGAATCTGGATCCAGACAGCTATTTCGTTGAATTCATCAAACCAACAGGGTATGCTATCAC
Source organism: Paenibacillus sp. FSL H7-0331 (assembly GCF_001956045.1). Next base: position 81,048 of record NZ_MRTH01000008.1, read on the forward strand.
TTCCAAAAATCAAGGCGGTTCTGCAGCATTAGATTCGGATGCAGACCCGACTACTGGAAAAACAGCCAGTGTCCCTCTATCGTCAGGGGAAGCTAATATGACGGTAGATGCCGGGATGTATATTCCTACCAATGGTTCCATTGGGGACTTGGTCTGGCATGATTTGAATGCGAACGGCATACAGGATCCAGGAGAGCCAGGCATTCCGGGTGTAACCGTTGAGCTGTATAATGCCGATACAAATGCACTGCTGGATACCAAAACCACAGATGCTGGCGGGAACTATCTCTTCACTAATCTTCTGCTTACAAGTAACTACAAGGTGAAATTCCTTAAACCAAGTGGTTACAAGGAAAGCCCGGCAAATGTAGGGGCGGATGACAGCAAGGATTCGGATAGAGATATTATAACGGGTTTCAGCCATACTCTTACATTAAGTACAACTATTAATGATTTAACTGTCGATGCTGGTTTTTATAAGCTGGCCAAGCTCGGCGACAAAGTGTTTAAAGATGTGAATGTTAACGGCATACAAGATGCTAGTGAAGCTGGCGTAGCTAATGTTACAGTTAATCTGTATCGTTCCGACGCCCCAACAGTAATTGTCGCAACAACCGTTACGGATACCAATGGCAACTATCTGTTTGATAATTTGGAGCCAGATTCCTATGTGGTAGGGTTTGTGCCTGTTAGCGGTCACAGCTTTACGTATAAGCACGTAGGGATCGACAATACAATTGATTCCGACGTTAATAGTTTAGGTTTTACAGATCCCATTGTATTGCGTTCCGGAGATGATAATAGAACGGTGGATGCCGGGATTTACGTTCCTAATGCAGGCGGCGGTGGTTCTATTGGAGACTTGGTCTGGCATGACTTGAATGCAAATGGCATACAGGATCCAGGAGAGCCCGGCATACCGGGAGTAACGGTGGAGCTCTATAATGCGGATACGAATGCGCTGCTGGGTACTAGAACTACAGATGCCTTAGGACATTATTACTTCAATGACCTTCTGCTTACAGGTAACTATAAAGTGAAGTTCCTTAAACCAAGCGGGTACAAGGAAAGTCCGGCAAATGTAGGAACGGATGACAGCAAGGATTCGGATAGAGACGTTACAACCGGCTTCAGCCATACTCTTACATTAACTACAAGTATTAATGATTTAACGGTTGATGCTGGTTTCTACAAGCTAGCTAAACTCGGCGACAAAGTATTTAAAGATGTTAATGAAAATGGTATTCAGGATGTAAAAGAAGAAGGCGTTGCGAATGTAACGGTTAGCCTGTATCTTTCTGATGCGCTGGCGGTACCTGTCAAGACAACTGTCACGGATGCTAATGGCAACTATCTGTTTGACGATCTGGAGCCAGGTTCCTATGTAGTAGGGTTTACGGCTGTTAACGGCTATAGCTTTACTTTAAAGAATGAAGGGACAGATCGTACCATGGATTCGGATGTCAATAACTTAGGTTTTACGGATCCTGTTGTATTGCTTTCTGGAGACGATAACAGAACCGTGGATGCTGGAATTTATAATTCTACCAAGGGTTCTATCGGAGACATTGTCTGGCATGATTTGAACGCAAACGGCATACAGGATGCAGGAGAGCCAGGCATTCAGGGAGTAACCGTTGAGTTGTATGATGCAGATACGAATGTGCTGCTGGGTACCCGAACTACAGATGCAGGTGGACGCTATCTGTTTACAGACCTTATTCTCGTAGGTAACTATAAGGTGAAATTCCTTAAACCAGATGGGTACAAGGAAAGTCCGGCAAATGCAGGAACGGATGATAGCAAAGATTCGGATAGAGACGTTACAACAGGCTTCAGTCATACTCTTACATTAAGCACAAGTATTAATGATTTAACAGTGGACGCTGGTTTCTACAAGCTAGCTAAACTCGGCGACAAAGTGTTTAGAGATTTCAATGTGAACGGTATACAGGATGTGAACGATGAAGGTGTTGCGAATGTTACAGTTAACTTGTATCGTTCCGATGCGCCAGCCGTAATTATGGCAACAACCGTCACGGATGCTAACGGCAATTATCTGTTTGACAATCTGGAGCCAGGTTCTTATGTAGTAGGTTTCGTGGCCGGTAACGGTTATATATATACACCTAAGAACATGGGGACGGACAAAACTATCGATTCAGATGTCAATAATTTAGGTTTTACGGATCCTATTATATTGCTTTCTGGAGACGATAACAGAACGATAGATGCCGGGGTTTATATTCTTTACTCAGGTGGCGGAGGAGGAGGCGGTGGCGGTGGCGGTTCATCACCAGAGCCAACAACACCAGAACCGACTCCAGGGACAACTCCAGTACCAACACCAGAACCGACTCCAGGAACGATTCCAGTGCCAACACCAGAACCGACTCCAGGAACGATTCCAGTGCCAACACCAGAACCGACTCCAGGAACGATTCCAGTGCCAACACCAGAACCGACTCCAGTAACAGTTCCAGTGCCAACTCCAGCACAACCTGTAACTACGGATCAGGATACCCCCGTAGCAGGAGCAGTGCCGTCGATAGTGGACACGGGAAATATAACGGTTCCGAAGACGTATACGCTTGAAGTTGAGCCTCAAAATGGAATTGTTGAATTAACGGATGATGGAAAATGGGTATATAAACCGAAGGAAGGCTTTAACGGCAAAGATACCTTTACCATCGGTATCAAGGATGAGAATGGAGATATTAATTTCCATGATGTTACGGTCAATGTACTTCCAAATAGCAATAAAAAGGTTACTGAACCTGTAGTTTCCCTAGTACCAAAAACAGGCCAAGAGGCTTATAGCAGCTTTTATCTGACAGGACTAGCTTTGGTACTTGCTGGACTTGGGGTATTTGGAGCTACACGTTGGCAGCAACGTAGAAAATAAAATCCTACAAGCAGGGGCACATCATGTGCCTCTGTTTCACTTCAATCGTATAAACAAGCTATTTCGAGTTCATAGGAGAGAGGAGAATCTTATGACAAAGCAACTTCCCCAACCTGCCGCTAGAAGTTATAGATTTTTTTATTGGGCAGCTTCCATATTGGTATGTGCTGGAGTTGTGTTTATAAGTATGGATGCTTATATACAACATACCGAAAGAAACAATTCACTTCAGTTAAAAAATCAGATGTTAAGTCTATACCATACAAAAGCACAACCCAATACAGAACAGGCAAATGAGTCCACTGAACTAACCAAAGAAGCAAGCGCTGTAGCCAAAGGCCCAACGGAAAATGAGAGATTCCAAAGTTTATTGGCTATTAATAAAGAAATCATTGGATGGCTCCATGTTGACGGCACTAGTGTCGATTATCCGGTCCTACAGCATAAAGACAATGATTATTACTTAAACAGAGACGCATCAGGTAAAAAGTCCATTTATGGCAGTGTGTTTATGGATTACCGTCTGGACACGAATCAAGAACAACGTAATCTTGTCATTTATGGACATAATATGATAGATGGCTCCATGTTCGGAAGCCTTGGTAATTATAAAAACAAAGATTTTTTTGCGGAACACCGCAATATTAATTGGGGAATACAAGGAAAAATGAGCGATTGGGAAATATTTTCCGTTTATACCATTGACGCCAGTAAAGATACTGTCGATATTTCATATGAAAACGACGATGCGTTTCTTCTTGCTTTAGACCAATATCGAAAAAAATCTATGTATCAGGCGGCTGTGACTCTGCAAAAGGATGATCAAATTCTTACACTGGTAACATGCAGTAATGAGACAGATGATACTCGTTTAGTCATACATGCAGTAAAAAAGGGGCCGAGGGCCCCTTTTTCTTAACAATCCTATTTTATTTTGCAATCGGATAATCGCTTTCCACCCAAGTATGACCCATTTTCAGAAGTTCTTCATTTGTTACATTAAAATATTTAGTAGATTGAACACCTGGATGATCAGGTGTAGGGTCGTCAAAGACGGTATCAAGCATATACCAGTTGTTATCTATGCTCACTGCATTCCACATGTGCGTTTGCGCAGGATCATCATTTATGTAACCAACCACGAGCCGACTTGTGATTCCTGCTTTATTGAGAAGCTTATTCGTTAGGATCGCATAGCCTTGGCACACGGCCTTTTTGTTAAAGACTGCTGAGTAAGCTGTATGTCCAATGTCGTCTAAATTTTCATAAGAGGTATTGGAGACGACATAGTCGTGAATGGCAGCTTCTTTTTCAAGATTGTTCATGTTTGGTGTCAGAATTTCCTTCAGAATACGGTCAACCTCATTGTCTACGTATTGGTCTTGTTCTACTGACGTAAGATATTGCGGCGTTAGAGTAATCGTAATATTACCGATGCTTCCCTTCATATTCATAGACAGGTCCTTCATGTTCCAGTAAAGTTCTTCATCAAGATTCCGTTGTGCAAGGTCTATAGTATTTTTAATTGCTTGAACGTAACTTTTCGAATCTTCTGTATCTTTAGCTGTGTAGGTGATTGTAATGGAATCTGATTTTTTAGCAAGCTCAGCTTGAATTGTTAATTCCAGCTCTGTTAAATTACTAGCTTGCAGTGGCGCGCTGGCGCTTGCAGTCTCTGCTTGTACCAACGAAGAGAGAAGAAAAAGCATAACGGTGAGTAAGGTAACGAAAATCTTTAATTTGGAATACATAGCAAAAAACCTCCCTTGTCATTAAGCCAAAAGAGGGTACAATGTACTGTTGCCTCTTGGCGACCCGACGATCATAGCAAAATGCTTTAGACTCGTGGCTTTGCGTCCCTGCCTTTCGACAGGTTTGCCTTTTTCAAAAGTTATTAGATTTGAGCCTATCATACCACAGGGTACTATGAAGTTCAACCTGTATTAGCCATGAAGGTTACACGGTATGAATCGAAAGACTCGATTGAGTAAACCCGTGCAGGTATGCTACTATTTGATCATTATGAGCAGTGCTTCTTCTTCAGGAGAAGCGTCTTTTTATGTAACGGAAGGGAGCTATAAGAGTGAAGATAAATCTGAAAGCATTGCTTCAACAAGTAGATCAGCGACAGGTGGAGCTCATCGATCTGGTCGAGCGTTTGATCCGGTTTCAAACACCGGCGCCACCCGCTCGCAATACGGAGGAGGCACAGCAGTTTGTCGCTGCATTTTTGCAGGATAAGGGCTTTGTTATTGACAAATGGGACGTATACCCTGGAGATCCGAATGTCGTTGGTGTGTTAAAAGGCAGTGCATCAGATACGTATAAAAGCTTGATTATTAATGGTCATATGGACGTGGCTGAGGTGAGTCCAGACGAAGCTTGGGAAACGACACCCTTCACACCGATTGTCAGGGACGGTGCGATCATTGGCCGAGGTGCCGCGGATATGAAGGCGGGGCTTGCCGGGGCGTTGTTTGCTACTCAGCTGCTACATGAAGCAGGTATTCGGCTGCCCGGTGACCTTACGTTCCAATCCGTGATTGGAGAAGAAGTAGGCGAAGCGGGAACGCTGGAATGCTGCAAACGCGGGTACAGCGCGGATTTTGCCGTTGTTGTCGATACGAGTGATTTGCATATTCAAGGGCAGGGCGGCGTCATTACAGGCTGGATCACGGTGAAGAGCAAGCAAACCTTTCACGATGCGACGAGAAGGAGCATGATCCATGCCGGAGGCAAGCTGTTCGGCGCAAGCGCTATTGAGAAAATGGTGAAGTTGATTCAAGGGCTGCAGGATTTGGAGCGTCACTGGTCCGTAATCAAAAGTTATCCGGATTGTCCACCAGGAGCAAGTACGATCAATCCTGCCGTCATTGAAGGCGGTCGACATGCCGCGTTCATTGCCGATGAATGCCGATTATGGATCACCGTACATTTTTATCCGAATGAGACCCATGAACAAGTGGCCCAAGAAATCGAGGAGCATATCAGACTGGTGGCTGCTGGAGATGTATGGCTTAGAGACAATCCCCCTGAGTTTACATGGGGCGGATCGTCGATGATTGAAGATCGCGGCGAAATCTTCCCTTCATTGGAGGTGGACCCGCAGCATGCCGCTGTTCGTGCGTTAATGGGGGCTCACGAGCGTATTTTGAACAGCCAGCCTATTGTTGATGTATCACCGACTGTCACCGATGGGGGCTGGTTTGGGGATGCTGGCATTCCCGCAGCTATTTATGGACCAGGCGATTTGGGCAATGCCCATGCCGTCAACGAGCAGGTATCGATCCAGCAGGTAGTAGATTTCACCAAAGTGATGCTTCAATTTATATACGAATGGGGACATACAAAGAAATAACCCTTTAAAGAAAAGAGGAAGCTGTCGATGACATTTTCAACCTACTTATATGAAAAGCTCCAGCATGTCTGGCGCCAAAATCATACTCATCCTTTTGTACAGGAGCTTGGGCAGGGAACGCTCCCCATCGAGAAGTTTCGCTTCTATATGGTTCAGGACTATTTGTATTTAATTGATTATGCGAAGCTGTTTGCTCTGGGCGCTGTAAAAGCGAATGATATCGGGACGATGGGCAAGTTTGCCGCGCTGCTGAACTCCACGATGAATGAGGAGATGTCCCTGCATCGCGACTACGCGGCTCGTTTTGGGATTTCGCTAGACGAGCTGGAGCAAGCCGAACCCTCTCCCATCACGCTGGCTTACACACACTATATGCTGCACGCTGCGAACAATGGGTCATTGGCTGATCTGGTTGCGGCGCTGCTTCCATGTATGTGGAGTTATTGGGAGATCGGGGTGGAGCTGAATCAAATACCAGGAGCGTCCGAGCATGAATGGTATGGAGAGTGGGTGCGGATGTACAGCTCAGAGGAATTTGGCGATTTGGCTCGCTGGTGCCTGGATCTGTTCGATCAATTGACAGAGGGTAAGCCGCAAGCGGAGCTGGATCGGCTGGAAATGATTTTCTTGAATACGACCCGCTATGAAACGCTGTTCTGGGATATGGCTTATCATCAGGAAACATGGCCAATTCGTTAAAATGAAGTAATGAACTGTAATTTGCTTGACCACCATATAGAAAAACAAGCCGGAAGAGGATGAACATACATGCTCTCTGGCTTGTTTGACGTTCTTATTTTACACGAGAAGATTTAATAAAGAGTGACACGAGAAGACCCATGATGGCAAGAATGAGACCGAAAATGAAGGAATCTTGAACGCCTGCGGTTAATGCGGCGCTAATTGCTGCTGGATCAGCTGGATTTGTTACATGTTTCATATAACTGCTTTGGGACGCTGACATAATGGTAATGGCAACAGCCGTACCGATAGCTCCCGACACCTGCTGTAGTGTATTCATTGTAGCTGTCCCATCGGGATACAGCTCTTTGGGTAATTGATTCAGGCCATTGGTCTGAGCAGGCATCATCACCATGGACACACCGATAAAAAGAAAGGAGTGCAGCAAGATCACTGTTAGTATAGAAGTTTCAGTATTGACGGTTGAAAGAATCCATAACATGACAATCATGATAGCAAAACCAGGAACAACCAGTCCCCGAGGTCCATATTTGTCAAAAATACGACCTGTTAATGGCGACATCAAACCATTCAATACGCCTCCTGGTAACAGCACAAGCCCAGCTGAGAATGCCGCTAATGCCAGCCCCGTTTGCAAGTATAAGGGTAGCAGAATCATGGAAGATAAGATGATCATAAAAGTAATAAATACAGCTAATAAACCCAAAGTAAACATGGGATATTTAAAAACGCGCAAATCTATCATCGGCTTGCTCATTTTAAGCTGTCTCAACGAAAACAGGAGTAGTGCGGCGAGGCCTACAACGATAGTAGAAATCACGATACTGCTGCCCCAACTACTTTCACCTGCACTGCTAAAGCCGTACACAATGCCGCCAAAACCAATAGTAGATAAAATAATCGAAAGAACATCGATTTTGGGATTGGTGATGGTCGATACATTTTGCATGTAGGTGATGCCAGATAATAACGCTATGACAAGAAACGGTAACGATACCCAGAAGATCCAATGCCAATTCAGATTCTCAATAATTAAACCGGAAACCGATGGACCAATAGCGGGTGCAAACATGATGACTAATCCCATCAGCCCCATGGTCGCTCCTCTTTTATGAATCGGAAAAATCAATAAGATCGTATTGAACATAAGAGGTAACAATAAACCGGTGCCGATGGCTTGAATAACACGGGCTAGCATGAGCATGCCAAAGCCTGGTGCTACTGCCGCGACGAGCGTTCCGATAATGGAGAAGACCAATGACGCTGTAAATAATTGACGAGTGCTGAACCATTGAAGCAAGAGGCCAGAGACGGGAACCAGAATCCCCAAGGTCAGCAGATAACCTGTTGTCAGCCATTGTACCGTGGAAGAGCTAACCTGAAATACGTTGATTAAATCACCAAGTGCCATATTTAAAGCTGTCTCACTAAATAATCCTATGAACCCTGCAATTAAAAAGGAAATTAAAATAGGGGTTGTTCTAATGACTTGCTGCTGCTGTGATGCAAGTGTTGACATGCGATATTCCTCCAATAAAAGCTTTGATTGACCTGTGTTGATAGTATTTTCTGAAGCCGTATGCGGTATGAAATTATTTTATAGATAATAATAACGGGATTTGTTCAGCAATGGCCCGGAGAGGGGCACCGTTTGTGGCAGTTAATGAATAAACAATTCCGCCTTCTATTAAAGCGTTGATGACAATACTTAAATCCTTGGACTGCTTATCGCTATAGCCTGCTTCTAATAATTTCTTAGTGTACATAGATTGCCACTCCTCAAAAGCAGAATGACAGGCTATTCGTATAGGCTCACTTGTTGAATGTTTTTCACCTGCTATCGTTCCGATGGACAAACCGGGAAATGCATTTGTTTTATCAAAAATCCCCTCGGACAATTGGTAAATATGAGTCTGAATCGCTTGTACAGGATCTTCAATGCTTGTAAATACTTCATGAATTTCTCCAATAACGATCTCTTTCGTATAATGAATCGCCGCTATAGCTAATTCTTCCTTGCCTTTGGGAAAATAATGATACAGCGAACCCTTAGGAATACCACTTTCCTCAATAATGTCATTAAGTCCTACACCATAGTAGCCATGTATTCGGAAAAGCCGAGAAGCGACTTCAATCAGAATGTCTCTGGAATTTTTTTTGTCTGCCACAGCTGAATCACCTTCCTGAAATTATAACAACCGGTCTATTAGTAGGATAGGGGTATATCCCGGATTTGTCAACGTTCATTCACAAAACAAAGCGACCACTCCCGGTACAATACCGTAAAGTGATCGCCGTTGAACATGCCCTTATCGTACAGTCTAATCTTGAGGTCATTCCCTTTTCTTGCCTGAGGCGGTCAATACCCCTTCAAACATATCGATAATTTCCAAAAACCGCTCCGCTTCCCGGAAAACGTGATCCGCCAATAAGGGGTGGATGATACTTTTAATTTTACAAGCATAGATTAAATCTCTCGCCGTTTGTTTAAAATCGCGTAATGATTTCACGGAGACTCGATTCTGATCCAGAAATTGGGTTAAAAGAGGCTGCGTTTGCGATTGTGGCCGCATAGAGCTCAAATCCTGGGCCTGGAACAGCAATTGATCAAAATCCTGGCTGAACTCGCGGGCCTGATCTACCAGTTTACGTTCGGAAGGGTCAAGAAGATGTCCTATGAATTTGGCGTGATCTGCCATGATTTTCAGGAAAAATACATTTTCATCAAGAATCGCATCCTGCAGCGGCTCCAGCTTGCCTTGATTCAGTTCTTCCAGACGATTTCTAAAATAATTCGCTTCCCGACTAACATGATCGACCAATAGGGGGAAGTTGTTTTGCCCAGGAAGCTGACAGGTCAATATCAGACCTAATATTTTTCTTTTGAACACCCATATATGCGAAACGGCTGTATGTACTTCCGTGTTGAATTGTCGTATAGAGGAAGGATCCGTATCCAAACCAAAAGCATGCGATTTGTGTTCAATGCCTTCAAACAGTTTGTAAAAGTAATTCGCTTCATTAATAAGTTGAGTATCTTCGCAGCGAAAGCCCAGTCTCAAGAAAAATGAATGTTCTTTCATGATGCGGGACCAAAATCGAATTTCATCAATAGAACGTACGACAAAAGCATCCGGCACACGAATAACCTCCCTAGGTATATTTGTAATACCATATGCGAGGCGTTCATGATTATACATTATTTGGACGAAATGAAATGTCAGTATGTAGGAAGAAATTTGTTTGCCCGCCGTTTATTTAGGTATTTTGAAGCTGACGGTCGTACCTTGATCAACTGCGCTTTGAATTTGAAGTCCTGCACCATAAAGCTGCTTCAAGCGTTGATCGGTGTTGAACAAACCAATGCCGCTCTTTTTGTCGTGGCGGCCGTCAAGTAATCCCTGCAGCTTCTGCTCATCCATACCGACGCCATTATCTATGATCGATATTTCAATATGGTCTGCGGCAGGATGAATCCGAATTTGTACTGTTCCTCCACTAGCACGTTTGAGAATGCCGTGATTTAACGCATTTTCTACTAACGTCTGGATGGATAACGGAGGCAGCTTGGCATGAAGGTGTTGCTGAAGTTCCCAGACAACCTGCAGCCGTTCATCGAACCTTTCTTTTTCTATATATAAATAGGAACGGACAAGTTCAATCTCGTTATCCAGGGTAACCTCCCGTTCCAGGTTTTGCAGGCTGAAGCTGGAACGCATATAGGTCCCGAATACCTCGAGGAGAAGCCTCATTCTTTCCATGTCCAGATCACCAAGAGCAGAAATCGAATTTAACGTGTTGAACAAAAAATGCGGCTTGATCTGGGCGTGCAGCCATGCTGCTTCCACTCGAAGCTGTTCACCAATCGATTTTTTTAAATCCGTCAGGGCACGCACACGGGATTTTAATTCCAGTGCATCCATCGGTTTGATTACATAATCATTGGCCCCTGCATGGAAACCTGTATAAATATCCTCTGAACGGCTGCGTGCGGTCAATAGCAGAATCGGCAGCTCTGATAAGGAGAAGCGCTCACGAATGAGACGTGACAATTCATAGCCAGACATATGCGGCATCATAATGTCGGTGATGACCAGATCCCAATGCTCACTTACAACACGTGCTATCGCTTCCTTGCCGCTAGTCACCGTGACGATATCGTAATTTTCGATTTCCAGCATACTTTGAAGAATTTTGAGATTAAGTGGATCATCGTCCACAGCCAGGATGCGTTGTCTTATACCCGTGCCCACAGCTATCGGTTCAGGAGAATGCTGCGAAATCTCGCTCGCGACAGCTGTTTCTGAAATAACTTCTGAAGCTTCATAGACGGAGGTGGAGGCAGGGTGCTCTCTTAGAATTGCTTCCAGATGCTCTACTGGGTCGAACAGCGGCAGGGTAAAGGTGAATATGGAGCCTTGGGATGATGTCGTGCTGACGTGGATATTACCTCCGTGTAATTCTACCAGCTGCTTGCAAATATTGAGTCCAAGTCCGAGACCACCGCCTACAGCTGTGATGCTGGAATCACCTTGCTCATATCGCTGAAAGATCCGCAGCCGTACTTCTTCATCCATACCAGTTCCTGTATCGGCAATATGAATGCTGGCCATTCCAGCCTCGACGTGAGCGGTAATGGTGACATAGCCTTCGTTTGTATATTTGATAGCATTGTGAACCAGATTAAATAAAATTTGGATAAGCCGATTCTCGTCGGCATAGACACTCGGGAACGGTTCCTGGATATTCAGAATGAGCTGAATCGGCTTACCCTCGGTCATAAATTGCAGCATGTCGACAACACCCGAGGCCACGGAATGCAGGTCAATTCGGGTTCGCTGCAGATGAATCTTGTTCTCCTCAAGCCGATTCAAATCGAGCAGATCGTTCAGCAGGAAGGTCATACGACGACCTACATTGATCAGCAGCTTCATATTTCGCGTATTCGTGTCATTCATAGCTTTTCCATCGCTGTCAAGGACCGTTTGGGCGATATTAATGATGCCATGAAGCGGGTTGCGTAATTCATGAGACGTATTCGCCAGAAAATCATCCTTCAGCTTGTCGACTTTTTTGAGCTTGTCCGCAAGCTTCACAATTTCAATAGAATTCCGGAAAGACCGTTTGAACCAGTAAATCGCAAACCCGAGGAAGTTAAAAATCAGATCGAAGGGATAGTAGGTCATCTCGATCGAACCGGCATTTCGGGTAATTCCCCATACGATATTGGCAGTGATGCCTACGGCCCCCAGCAGTAAAAAGATGGCATCATTGTCCCCCTTAATTACTGCACGAAGCAGAATTCCTGGAACAATCAGATTAGAGAGTAATAAAATAATTGCGAGCAAAAACAACGTCTTAGTGATAGCTTCGGTATTAGCGCAAACAATAAATAAGCTGTAAAGACTGCAAAAATAGGGAAACCAGACAAAAACCTTCATTTTCGTATAATCAGGAAACAAATACTTCATAAATTGCACAAAAAATGCGGTAAGACCAATATAAGCTATAAAAAAAATTTTTAAAGACCAATCCTGTTGAATAGGCATCCAGATCAGCAGCAATCGGTCGTCATCAATAACAACACTAAGGATCGTAAACAGGTTTAATAGAGCAAAGTAGATCAATGCCTTTTGACGAGAGCCTATGAAATACAACAAGATGGCATATACCGCGTGCAGTAATAGAAAGACACACAGCAGAAGCTGCATGCTCATTGTAAATAGGGTTTCATGGTTGATGGCAGGCTGGAATCCAAATCGAATAGGCTGAACGATGCCTCCGGGACCAAAGCGGCTGGCATTGGATACTTGAATAACAACCTCGATCTCAGGCGTATCCGGTGTGAAAAATACGGAGTAAGGGATGTCAACAGCCATATACGCATCAGGGTTTTCTGCAGGATGACCAGCGCTTCCGAGCAGTCGACCGTTCACGAACAGCTGAGAAGCTGTTTGGATTTTGGGGATTCGAATGCCATAGGATTGATCCATTGTGTGATTAGTCAAAATTCGCAGCCGATAAGTCCCGTAGTTAAATGCAGTATCCAGATCAAACTGAGGATTGTTATCCCAACTGGATGGCACTTGAATAAAGCCTCTTTCCTTAGAGGAAGGCTGCGCTTGAATTGAATTTGGATGTAAAAGCAGATTCGGATAAAATTCCCACTGACCGTTTAATGAAATAGTGTGCTCGGATGGCAGATCCCAATCTCGTAAGTCCAGCACCCCTGCTGTCACTTGAGGATGTTCGGGGGTCATATGGTAAACAAACCAAGTTAAGCGTAACCCGGTTAATACAATCAGGAAGATACCTATAAGGATGAGGATTTTTGTTTTTGACATAGTAATAAATATTTCGACACGGGTCTTATAAATCCTTCCTGGCCAGTAGCCAACCGAAAGCCCCTAGTTCTCCAAATTTCTGAAAGATTTGTATTCAGGAGGGAGTATATTGGAAGTGCTACCGACTGATTGTATGCTAATTGTATCCAATAGAAAAAATAGGTTGACTCACCGTAGGTTGAATGATAAGATTGTAAAAATTTATCTGAAAATATGTGATCAAAACTTTAAGAGGAGTGAGAAAAAGTGGCCAAGTACTACACGGAGCCTTCGCGTACGTTTACCGAGTATCTACTCATACCGAACTTGTCGACCAAGGATTGTACACCTGCAAATGTAAGCTTACAAACACCGCTCGTCAAATTCAAAAAGGGGGAGAAACCGGCAATCTCGCTGAATATCCCGTTTTCATCAGCAGTCATGCAGGCAGTATCGGATCATCATATGGCGGTTGCGTTGGCTCGGAGCGGCGGTATTTCGTTCATTTTTGGATCTCAGCCGATTGAAGAAGAAGCGGAAATGGTGCGTAAAGTCAAAGGCTATAAGGCTGGCTTTGTCGTCAGCCGTTCGAACCTGACTCCCGAGCATACACTTGCCGATGTGCTCGATTTAAAAGAAAAAACAGGCCATTCAACTCTGGCTGTTACCGATGACGGAACTGCGAAGGGCAAGCTCTTGGGTATTGTGAAGGGCAGCGACTACCGGATTAGCCGCGACTCTTTGGACAAGCCGATCAGCCAATTCATGACGCCGTATTCTTCATTAATTTATGGCCGGCTGGGAATTACGCTGTCGGAAGCAAATGATCTGATCTGGGAGCATAAAATCAACTGTTTGCCGATTGTTGGCGATGACCAGCGTCTGGAATATTTGGTTTTCCGCAAAGACTATGAGGCGCATAAAGACCATCCGAATGAGCTTTTGGATTCCAATAAAAGCTACATTGTAGGTGCGGGCATTAACACTAGGGATTACAAGGAAAGAGTTCCGGCGCTTGTCGATGCTGGAGCTGACGTATTGGTCATTGATTCCTCCGATGGATACAGCGAATGGCAGCGGGATACGATTCAATATGTGAAAGCCAACTTTGATGTGAAAATCGGAGCCGGCAATGTTGTCGATCGTGAAGGCTTTCTTTATCTGGTCGAGTCGGGCGCCGACTTCGTGAAGATCGGAATTGGTGGCGGATCGATTTGTATTACACGGGAACAAAAAGGAATCGGGCGCGGTCAGGCATCATCATTAATTGAGGTTACTGAAGCGCGGAACCAGTATTATGAAGAAACCGGTATTTATATCCCGATATGTTCTGATGGCGGAATTGTCCACGATTACCATATCACTTTGGCTTTGGCGATGGGCGCGGATTTTGTGATGATGGGCCGATATTTTGCGAGATTCGATGAAAGTCCAACCCGCAAGCTGAAAGTGAACAACAATTTCGTTAAGGAATTCTGGGGAGAAGGCTCCAATCGGGCACGCAACTGGGAACGGTATGATTCTGGCGGCAAGAGCGGCCTGATGTTTGAAGAGGGTGTAGACTCGTACGTACCGTATGCGGGCAGTCTGCAGGAAAACCTGGAGAAAACAACCAGCAAAATCAAATCCACCATGTGTAATTGTGGCTCCAAGTCGATTGCAGAGCTGCAGCGGGAAGCCAGAATTACGGTTGTATCGGCAACCAGCCTTGTTGAAGGCGGAGCGCATGATGTGATACTGAAGGAAAGCGGCTTATCTGGAGAATAATGGATTCCATACAGGGACGTGTCTTCTGCGATTGTGGCAGGGCACGTCCTTTTCATTTTATTAAAATAGAAATGCAGCTTTTGAAAACCATAAGTGCTTTATATTCCGCGTAAGCGTGTTCCTTCGAAAGCATAAAAAGCCGGGGATGGATAAGCAGTATCAATCTGTAGATTTTCAAATAGTTCTGGCATGAGCTGCTTGGCTGTTTGGAGGTCAACCCAGCGCACTTCAGTAATGTCATTATCAGGATCCTGAATAAGCATGTCCCCACCCGTAATCTTGGCAAAGAAGCTAACGATCAGAACGTGGTGCCCTGCATCCGTGAACCATATTTCTCTGATGGAGCTTAAGCCTGCAATGGCAATGTCATATCCGGTTTCCTCTTTGACCTCACGTATCACCGCTTGCTCCAAGGTTTCCCCTTGTTCAACCGCCCCACCCGGAGGACTCCAATAGGTAGCGTTCCCTTTCATATTGTTAACCACCAGCAACTGACCTTGTTCATTGTAGATTAAAGCAGAAGCGACATCGACTCTTTTCACCCAAGCACCACCTGTACGAATTCAATTGATTTGATACATATATTACCACAAAAAAATAATAAACTGCAAACATATGTTCTTGTTTGTGTATTAGTCTGTTTAATCTTTTACAACCAGCCCCATCAGATTGGCAAATACGGCTGCTTGCTCACGAGAAATGATACAGCCTGGTAAATCCTCCAAGCCTACGCCTAATGAGCTGAATTGACAATTGCTAAGATCAATGCCGTCGAGCTTGGTGCCGGAATATTGTGCCAGATCGATAAGGCAGCTCTGAAACATCGTCTTGTGTAACGTGGAATTGTAAAAATCCGCACTGCGTAAGGAGCAGTCATCGAACAGCACCTGCTTGAAATTGGCAAAACGAAACGTTGCATAATCACCGAGACATTGATGGAATCGCACATTTCGAAGTGTAGCGCCAGTCAGATCCAGGCCGATGAGCTTACAGTTCCTAAACTCCGTTCTATGGATGGTCGCATCCTGAAAATTGACATTGGATAGATCGCAGCGTTCAAAAACAATATCAGTAAGCTCAAGTTCGGTCAGTGAAGTCTCGGTGAAAGTGACGTTATTCAAAATCATTTTATCAAAAGACATTTTGCGAGCGGTACAATTATCGATAAAGCTATCTTGGACCCTTCCCAGCTCGATATTATCATAGGATTGCATATTAACAAGCGTAAGCTCCGGCAGGTGGGTCGGCAGCTTGGGTGCCTCGAGTGGTGCAGGTGTTTTTTTCTTGTTCACAGGTTTATTCATAGGATCTCCTTAAATATCATATTATCGCAGCTCGGCTTGTCTCTTTTTGCGGTAGTGGGATGGGGTATGACCGATATGCTGTTTAAAAACACGAACAAAATAACTGATATTATCGAAGCCTGTATCGAGAGCGATAGCGGCTATTTGGTGGTCGCTCTGCTCCAGCTGTATGGCTGCTTGCCGGGTTCGGAAACGATTGACGTAATCAATAGCGCTTGTACGCATCATTTCACGAAAAAATCGGCAGAAGTGTCCTTCGCTCATATTGGCTTGAACAGCAAGTTCCTTAAGTCGGATCGGCTCTTGGTAATGCTCGTGGATGTAATGGAGTACGGTTTTCAAGCGCTCCGTTTTCTCGCGGTTCATGTAGGCTTCTGTATCCTGAGCACGCTCGGCAGCATGTGAGAACATCTCCGCAATAATAAGATACAGCCGCGCTTTGGTCGTTAGCTCGCGTAAGGGCTCTGCCTCCACATTGGAACGGATCATGTCCTGCAGCAGTGCCAGCACGTGATTTTCCCAATCCAGCTCGCCTTTTAACTGAATCGGTGGCGTATATGGACGATTAAGCAGGGGAGCGATGAACTTCTCCTGAATGGAATCATAGGTGGAACTGGCTACAAAATCGCTGTGGAACACAAAAGCGTCAAAGCTGCAAGGACTCCCTTCTAGCGGAAATCCGGCATGAATCTCGCCACTCGGAATGAACACAGCTTGCCCTGAGCTCACCTCCATCATCTCGGTACCTACCTGAAAGAGCGCTCGGCCGGAGGTCACGATGAGAAACTCTAATTCCTCATGCCAGTGGCAATCCAGAATCGGCTCTCCAGCCGCGTATTGCAGCTTATAGACACTGACGGGATACATGGGGTGTCCGTGAATACGATTTTCTTTCAACGTATCGCGGTTCATCTCGGCGACCTCCATTGAATATCAGGATACTGTTAGTATTCGTCATAATAGTAGAAGAATTCCTTCAATCATATCAATATTATAGAAGTATAGGAAGCTCGATAAATTAGAGTTCAATGTCTGGAGGGTACAATAATGAAGTTTACGGATGGTTATTGGCAAATCAGAGAAGGCGTAGAAGCGCATTATGCGGTAGAGGTGCGCGATATTCGTACAGATGCAGATTCAATTACGGTATATGCGGCAGATAAAAAGGTTCAGCGCAAGGGGGACACCCTGAATAGTCCATTATTGACGCTGCGTTACAGCTCACCTATCCCTGATGTTATTCGTGTACAGATCGTGCACCATAAAGGCAAGGCAGTGAAGGGGCCAGCGTTTGAGCTCAATATCGGGGAAACACATGTTCAACTTGTGAATAACGAGCAAGGAGCCAGTCTGTCCAGCGGCAAGCTCAAGGTCGATATTTCCCGAACCGATACGTGGAAAATCGATTACCATTATGCCGGGAAACGCCTAACGGGAAATGGAAACCGCACTTCTGCTTATATGCGGACGCCGGGGAACCGCGCTTATGTGCGCGAGCAGCTTGAGCTGGGAATCGGTGAATATATTTATGGTTTGGGCGAAAGATTCACTCCATTTGTGAAAAATGGCCAGACGGTCGATATCTGGAACGAGGATGGAGGCACAAGCAGCGAGCAGGCTTATAAAAATATCCCTTTTTATTTGTCCAACTACGGCTACGGTGTATTCGTCAACCATCCCGAAAAAGTATCGTTCGAGGTTGCATCGGAAAATGTATCGAAGGTGCAGTTCAGTGTGGAGGGAGAATCGCTTGACTATTTTATTATCGGTGGCGATACGCTCAAGGATGTATTGAACAACTATACGACCTTGACGGGTAAACCTGCATTACCACCAGCGTGGACATTTGGGCTCTGGCTGACGACTTCTTTCACGACCAGCTATGACGAGGAGACGGTCAATCATTTTATCGATGGGATGATCGAGCGTGAGGTGCCCTTACATGTGTTCCATTTTGACTGCTTCTGGATGAAGGAATACCAATGGTGCGATTTTGAGTGGGATAAGGACGTATTTCCTGATCCAGAGGGCATGTTGAAGCGACTGAAGAGCAAGGGTCTGAAAATTTGTGCATGGATTAATCCGTATATCGCGCAAAAATCAGCTCTGTTCGATGAAGGGGTGGAGCAAGGCTATCTGGTGAAGACCAAGGAAGGTGACGTCTGGCAGTGGGATAAGTGGCAGGCGGGCATGGGGCTTGTCGACTTCACCAATCCGGTTGCGGTCAAATGGTATCAGGGTAAGTTGAAACGGCTCGTCGATATGGGCGTGGACAGCTTCAAAACCGATTTCGGTGAGCGGATTCCAACGGATGTCGTTTATTATGACAGCTCTGATCCGATGAAAATGCACAATTATTATACGCAGCTTTATAATAAAGCGACTTTCGAGCTGCTGGAGCAATCACTGGGCAAGCATGAAGCAGCGGTATTTGCCCGTTCGGCGACAGCTGGCGGTCAGCAGTTCCCAGTTCATTGGGGCGGCGATTGCTCTGCCAATTATGCTTCGATGGCAGAGACACTGCGTGGTGGTCTGTCGCTAGGGCTGTGCGGTTTCGGTTTTTGGAGTCATGACATTAGCGGCTTTGAAAAAACGGCTCCACCTGATGTATACAAACGCTGGGTCGCCTTTGGGCTGCTATCTTCACACAGTCGTTTGCACGGTAATGAATCGTATCGGGTGCCCTGGCTGTTCGGGGATGAAGCGGTGGATGTGCTGCGTCATTTTACCCAGCTCAAATGCAGCTTAATGCCGTATTTGTACAGTGCTTCGGTTGAAGCAACGGTCCGAGGCTTGCCAGTGATGCGTGCGATGGTGCTTGAATTTTCTGAGGACCGGGCAGCACATCCACTCGATCTGCAATATATGTTAGGTGAGTCCTTGCTGGTCGCGCCGATCTTCAATGAAACGGGAGATGCTTCCTATTATATACCGCAAGGAACCTGGACGAATTATTGGACCGGTGAAAGAAAAGAAGGCGGCAGCTGGATAACCGAGCGTCATGATTATTTCAGTTTACCATTATGGGTCAGACCGAACAGTATGATTGCCGTCGGCAGTAATCATTTGCGTCCGGATTATGATTATGCTGATCATGTTGTTGTACATGCATTCGAGCTGCAGGATCAGGGCGCGGCAGAAGCAGCGATCTACAGCACGAAGGGTGAGCTGGAGCTGACTGTTAAGGCTGTACGAACGGGCTCAACGATTCGTGTGCAGGCGAGTGGTATTCATTCAACAAAACCTTGGAGTCTCATTCTGAGAGGGATTACAGAGGTTGACAATGTGTTGGGCGCGGATTGGAAAGCTACGGAGCAAGGCATTCTTGTGACACCAGGAGCAGGTACCTCATCAGCAATTACTATAGAGCTTTAGGTATAAATAAGCAGCTTGTCGAATAGGTATTGCGTATGGAAAGCAGCAGCGCCGTTAACCAGGAATGAATTCCTGACTAACGGCGCTGTTTGCTACGGTAATGCTTATGATATACGTAACGGTTTCGCTTATGTTTTAGGTTCGGTTCTTACCCATTGAACGCATAATCAAGCTAACAATGAACACGAGCACGATCGCACCGATAAGCGCGGGTAGTAGAGCAAAACCGCCCATTACAGGTCCCCAGCTTCCGAGCAGCAAACCACCCAGCCATGCACCAACGAAACCTGCAATAATATTTCCAATGATACCACCTGGAATATCTCTACCCATGATGAGACCCGCTAACCAACCGATAATACCACCAACAATTAATGACCATAAGAAACTCATTGTGTATTCCTCCTTTAATGTATGTTGCTTGACTTACTTGTTTACTTGCTTGCTTTTTATT
Source organism: Paenibacillus sp. FSL H7-0331 (assembly GCF_001956045.1). The sequence goes on from NZ_MRTH01000008.1 coordinate 101,236, forward strand.
AACCTTTCCAGAATGGTCTGAAACTATAAGCAGCAAGGCAAATTTTGTCGAATAAAGCTCTAAATCGGTTTGATCTCAAGGAATTGTGGGTAGTTTACACGACGATTTCAACAAATGTGATATGATCATGAATGTACGTATTTGCCTCTACAGTTGGAGAGAAAGATACAGATTTATCAAACAAAGGGAGCGGAACGCGATGATATTGGAGGTTGCTGTTTTACAAGTAAAACCAGGTTTAAGCAATGAATTCGAAAGCAATTTTAGAAAAGCATCCCGAATCATCTCCCAGATGAACGGCTACATCAGCCATGAATTGCAAAAATGTGTAGAAGTGGACAATAAATATATTTTGCAGGTCAAATGGGAGCTGCTGAAGGATCATACGGTAGGCTTCCGAACCTCACCGGCCTACGAGGAATGGAAGGCTTTATTGCATCATTTTTACGATCCATTTCCAGTTGTTGAGCATTATATTAATATTCCGCTTGGTTTAAATGAAGAACCGAATTGACAATGAGGAACTGTGAAATAACATGAATGGAATGGAGCGAAGCTGGTTGTCGAAGTATGATGAGCTGTTTATTGAACTGATATCTGATAACGCTGAAATGATGAACGATCTGTCGGTCGTCCGATCGCTTGAGCTGCCTCATGGGTACATTGCCGCGGGATATGTCCGTAATTATATTTGGGATTATTTGCACGGATACCATACACGGACACCGCTGAATGATATCGATGTGATTTATTATAATAAAGAAGAGCTGGACGAAGAGGTCGAGAAAAAGCTGGAACAGCAGCTAAAACAAGCAACAGGAAACCCGCTCTGGTCCGTTAAAAACCAGGCCCGCATGCATATTCAGAACGGAAATAGGCCCTATCTATCCATACAGGATGCGATTAGCTATTGGCCTGAGACGGCAACGGCTGTTGCGATTACTTTGGAAGCAGATAACCGAATATCCTATGTGTGTCCGCATGGTTTGGATGATATGTTTGAATGCAGGGTGAGGCAAAGCCCGTTGTTCAAGGATGAAGCCTATTATCAAAAGAGAGTGCGCGGCAAGCAGTGGGAAGCCATATGGCCGAAGCTTACGTTTATCGGACTATGACGGAGAACTACAAAAGGAGGGCACGATGATCGTACCGAATGATATTTTTTCCCAATTAAATGAGCTGGTCGTTCGTGTCTCCGATGTGGATCACATCCGTCGATCTGAGCCATGGAGCCTGCAGTCGGAGATCCTTTCCTCTTATCAGGTCGTTTTTATACATAGAGGATCTGCAATTTTCAATATGGATGGAATTTCCACTCGTGTGGGACCGGGACATTTGTTGTTTTTGGCAAAAGGACAAAAGGTTCAAGCCGCATCCGATTCCGCAGATCCATTGGCGATTTACAGGATCAGATTCAGTTATCAATCACCAATCCGCATAACAGAAAAGGGGAGCCTGTATCGGGAGGATGGTACGACCTTTCCTCTGGAAGGTGAATTTTATATACATAGCCAACCGCAACTGCTCCATCTGTGCGAGCAGCTTCACCATAGTATGAGCGAATTGGAGCAAGGCCGCAGACACTATCGCCAAACTTGTCTGATACAGGAACTGTTGTACCTGGCTGCTTCAGAAATCGAAACGGGAGAGGAACAGCAGCTGACGGCCGTAGAGCGGACAGTGGAGTACCTAAATCACAATTACATGCTGCCCATTCAGCTCGATGCCTTATCGCGTCTTGCAGGCTTCAGCTCCAGCTACTACTCCCGTTTATTCAAGAAGCTCAAGGGAATCAGTCCAACCGCTTATATGACCATGCTGCGGATGAAGCGCGCGAAGGAGCTTCTGATAATTTCCCAAAGCTCCCTAACCGAAATTTCCAAGCATTTGGGATACAATGATGAATCGTATTTTAGCCGTGTATTCAAGAAGGAAACCGGCTATTCACCTGCCTATTATGTAAAGCTGCACCGCCAAAAAATTGTGATCATGAAGGGTACCTTTAATGGTGATCTGGTCGCACTGGGCGTCATTCCTTATGCATCAGTGCGGGTAGGCAGCAAGGGAGGGCCTTCTTTTGAGGGGAAGCTGGATCATGTACCCCGAATATCTGCGGATGGCAAGGCGTGCAAGGATGCTTTGATTCAGCTGCAGCCAGATATGATTGTATGTGACTCCCAGTGGGCCAAGTACAACAAAGATGCATTTCAGATCGCCCCGACAGCGGTTATACCTTACTGGGATATTCCTTGGCGAGAGAGGCTGAATCAAATTGCGGAGCTGGTAGGCAAGCGGAAGGAAGCGAAGGAATGGCTTCAGAATTACGACAGTCAGGCAGCACTGGCGAGTCGAACGCTCAAAAGCCTCATAGGGGAATCGACGGTCATCATTCTCAGAATCGTCTGCGGCAAGCTGAGAATATATGGAGTTGAGCGGAATATTGGCAGTGTGCTCTATCAGGATCTGAAATTAAATGCGCCAGCCGAGGTGAAGCAGATCAAATGGAGACGAACCATATCGCTAGAGCTGCTGAGTGAATTAAACGCTGACTATATGCTGCTGATGGTATCCTCGCATAAAGCCGATCAGAAGCTGCTGCGCAAGCTGCGAGCCAGTCAGGCGTGGAACAATTTGTCCGCGGTACGACGGGAGCAGTGCCTGGAGATTGAGCTTTATCCGTGGATCGATTACTCGGCGATGAGTCATAAGATGATGATTGACGCAGCAATCGGTTTATTTGTGAAGCCTTGATGTCAGAATTGTCCAAGCTATTGAGCAAAAATGTTCATAGATTATTCGCAGCACCCCAGATATAATTTTATAGCGAGCAAATGCACAGTCTCATTGATAATGATATTCATTATCTGCATGAAGCCTTGTTAATCATGATGATATCGATATGGGGGAATACTACATTGTTTACTTTAAGAAAGTCGATGCTGGTTATGAGTATGGTTGGATTAGTGAGTGCATTCGTTCTGTCGGGTTGTGGGTCCACTCCGGCTGCGGATACAAATAAAGAGAAAACGGGCGCAGCGGCATCTGTAGGCAGTTCAGCCAATACGAACACAGCACCAAATCCGGCAGCGAGTCCGTCTGCAACAGAAAAAACGATCAAGCATGTATGGGGAGAAACGAAATTCAAAGAGGTTCCTCAAAAAATAGTTGTTCTCGATTTTGCCTATGTGGATATGGTAACAGCGCTTGATGTGAAGCCTGTAGCTTCTGTCGGTATTGGCGATTCCGGTTTTCCTGAATATTTGAATGGTAAGTTCAGTCCGCAAAATGTGGCGAATGCCGGTCAGGCCAAGCAGCCCAACCTGGAAATCATTAAGTCTGTGAAGCCCGATCTTATTATTGCGAGCCCGAACCGTCATGAAATGATCAAAAAACAGCTTGCCGAAATTGCTCCGACCGTAGCGTTGGATGATGGCAGTTATCAGTCGATTCTTGCTAACTTTACTTCACTGGCTGATGTACTTGGCAAGAAGGAGCAAGCGGACAAAGTCGTGAAAAGCATTGAAGGCAAGATCAAATCCGGTAAGGAAAAATTGACGAACAAGCCAAGCGTGCTCGTTGTTGGTGCGTTCGAGGATGATTCGACCGTATGGCTCAAAACCTCCTTCATTGGCTCATTGCTGAGCGAAGTAGGCACTAATTACTTGTTCGAAGGCAAAAAGGATTTGTCTGCTGCTGAAAGTAAAACAGACATTGCCAAGATCAATCTGGAGCGTTTGAACGAATACAACCCGGACTACCTGTTTCTATACGGAGAACCGAAAAAATGGGACAACAATCCACTCTATAAAAACTTAAAAGCGGTTAAAGAGAAAAAGGCACTTGAGGTTAGCCGTGATCTTTGGTCCAAAGGACGCGGGCCACTCGCTGCCGAGCTTATTCTGGATCAAGCTATACAAACCATGGCAGGCGGAAAATAAGATCAGGGGGTAGTTCACTGTGAATCGGCTGCAATCGAGCAGGAAGGGGCGGACTATGTCTGTCCCTTTTCTGTGTATCGGATTAATGACCCTGATGCTGGTTGTTGGCATTATTGCCCTCACATCAGGTGTCAAAGGATTGGGTTGGCATAATCTCTCGGAATTGATGAGTCTGGAGCCATCCAATCTGCTCGTGTATAAGGTCTGGTATGTAAGACTGCCACGTGCCGTGCTGGCTGTTATTGTGGGAAGCGGTTTGGCCGTAGCCGGATGCCTGCTGCAGGGGATCACCAGGAATCCATTGTCAGATCCTGAAATTATGGGGATTAATCAGGGTGCTGTGTTTTTTGTCGTGGCGTCCCTGGCCTGGTTTGGATTGAAGGATGTGACGGTTACCATTCTGATAGCGGCCTTCCTGGGTGCAGCAGTTGGAGGCAGCATCGTCTATGGCTTGTCTCAGGTTTCTGGCTACACGGCCATACGGCTGCTGCTGGCAGGGGTGTCGGTCTCATTGTTCATGGGCGCGTTAACGACAGGACTTATTATTTTACACGATGACCGCTTGTCGGAAATTTTGTATTGGATGGCAGGCAAGCTGTCCGGAACGAACTGGACTGATGTACAGTTAAGCTTGATCAGCATCGTTCCAGCTATGATTGCCAGTATGTTTCTGGCTAATCAATTTAACATATTCGTGCTTGGTGAGGATGCGGCCCGAGGACTTGGACAGCACATTGTATGGGTGCGCCGCGCTGCTTTTATTCTGGTTATTGTGCTTGTGGGTGGTGCGGTTGCCTTGTGTGGGCCGATTGGATTCGTCGGTTTGATGATCCCTCATATCGTTAGAGCATGGGTTGGAACGGATTATCGGATATTGATTCCGATCTCGGCGCTAACGGGTGCCTGCCTCCTGCTGGTGGCTGACACAGCCGGACAGTGGATTCTGTACCCTACCGATACACCGGTCGGCATTATAACGGCGCTGCTCGGTACCCCGTTTTTTTTGTATTTGATGCGCCGCAAAAGGGAGGAGGGTTAAATGCTGAAGCTGAATCCTCTGCGGAGATTTATCATTACCATGATCGCAGGATGCTTGCTGCTGCTGATCTTTGCTGTATTATCATTACGTCTTGGTGCCGTAGAAATTCCCTTCGAGCAGTTAATGGAGGAGCTGATCGCGCATTCTGGTGTGGTATACGATTATCGGATGCCACGTTTGCTCATTGCGATGCTGATCGGCATCAATATGTCATTATCCGGGTCGATCCTGCAAGGAGTGGCACGGAATCCGTTAGCCGCACCCGATTTGATGGGAATTACAGCAGGTGGGGGTCTCGTTACCGTGCTGATGATTCTGGCTGTGCCGAATTATTCGGCTGCTTCACTGCCACTGTTCGCTTTTATCGGGGCTGTGTGCGCCAGTATGCTGGTGTACGGTTTGGCATATAAAAATGGGATTCGTCCGGAACGTCTCATCCTCTGTGGGGTAGCTGTTAGCGGCGGTCTGCATGCTTTGATTACACTGCTTGTTGTTAAATTTGCTCCGTCGGCGGCTCAGGCGCTGATTTGGCTAAAAGGAAGCCTGTATGCCCGTTCCTGGGAACATGTCGATATGATATGGCCGTGGACAGTGATTGGCGTCCTATTGGCGCTGATGAGCAGCCGGTATTTGAATACGTTGCTGTTAAGTGAAGAGACCGTTCGTGGGCTCGGTATGCGTATCGAAACGGCGCGGCTGTTCCTGATTGCCGTTGCTGTAGCTTTGGCGGCGAGTGTAGTTGCAGTCGCTGGTGCTATAGGCTTTATCGGCTTGATCATCCCGCATCTGGCCCGTCTGCTAGTAGGCTCGAATTTCCGATATGTCCTGCCGGTTTCCGCTTTGCTTGGTGCTGTACTGGTGAGCGCCGCCGATACGGTCGGGCGCATTATTATGCCACCGGTAGAAATCCCCGTCGGGATTATGATATCTTTGATTGGAGCCCCGTATTTCCTGTATTTGCTGCTGCGCATAAAGAAAAGGGTTTAGCGATAGGCGCTGCCTGCAGGGGCTACATTGACGGTCGGATGAGAGGAGCGAACCCATGACGCAACGAACACTGGTGATCAGCGATATTCATGGCTGCTACGAGCCATTTAATCAGCTTTTGGATTTGATGAGCTACGAGCCCAAGGTGGACCAATTAATATTGCTTGGGGATTATGTCGATCGCGGTCCGCACAGCAAAGAGGTAGTCGAGCAGATTAGGAAGATGGTTCAGGATGATGACGTGATTGCGCTGCGTGGAAACCATGATCAGCGGTTCATCGATATCGTCCGGACTGAGGATCATCTGGTCAGCTCCAAATTTGTTGACCATGGGGGTAAACAAACGATGATGAGTTATCTGAACATCGACACAATCGATTATACAATGATCCATGAAGAGCTGGAGACGTTCAAGCAGTTGGTTCGCACTGAGCATGCGGCACATGTAGCCTTTCTGGAGAGCTTGCCCTATTATTACGAGGGACCTGCTCATATCTTCGTTCATGCGGGACTGGACCCGAAATATGTGGATTGGAGGAATCAGCCAACCCGAGAATTTATGTATATTAAAGACCCCTTTTTCAAAAACAAAACGGTGGTCAATAAAATCGTGGTATTCGGACATACGAAAACGAAAGATATTCAAGGAACGCCGGACATTTGGTTTGGTGGCGACAAGATTGGTGTAGACGGTGGCTGTGCGTTTGGCATGCAGCTGAATGGCCTGGAGATCACAGATACCGACACGTATCGTACATTCAAGGTTCAAGCATAGACTATTAGCGCTGTTCTTGGCGTGCTTGTACGCGGTTCTGTAGCTTGCATGAATTGGTTGTCTATGAGTCCCCTTGTTCCTTTCTTCCGTGTGGCCTGGAGGCAACGCCTTTGAACTTGAAGTCGGAGGGGGGGCGGCCATACTGCTCCTTAAACTGTCGACTGAACAAATAAATATTGCCATAGCCAAGCGCCTCTGCAACCTGGGAAACATTCATAGAGGTCTCCTGCAAGAGATGGAGCGCCCGTTCCAGCCTTGCCTCAGTCATATAATGCTTCAAAGACATCCCCATATTTCGCTTGAACAGCTTGTTCAAATATTCAGGGGACATGCTGACTTGGTCAGCCAGCTCCTGATGACTGATCCGGTAACCCGGCACATCCTTGATAAGGGCAACGACACGCGAAAGCAGTTGTCCGTGCTTATCCTCCCTCAGTCGGGTTTCCGGAACATTCGCCTGGCTGCGGAGCAGTTGAAACCACAGCTGCTTCATAATCAGATCAAACTCCAATTCTTTCCACACGAATTTCCGCTCTTCCAGCTCCATTATCCGATTCAGCATCGTTTCAAAAGCATACGTTTCCGTGATAACGGTATGCCGCTCAGGTATATACGCACGGCTTGCATCTTCTTCAAGGGGAGGGGCGTATTGAAAATGAATAAAAATGACCTGCAGCCGATCCTCGGACAGCTGTGTCGCCTGAGGACTGTCCCCAGGGCGAACGAGAAAGCAGCTGCCCTTACGGATCGGATAAGACTGTCCTTGAATACGCATTTCGCCTCTGCCTGAGAGTGCATACCACAGATCATAGTCATGCAAAGGCGGCGGATTCCAGTTCCAGCCTTCCTCACAGCGTGCTTTTCCACTATTACCAGATCGGATAAAAATAATTTGTTCTTGAAGCTTGTTGATATCCATGGAATCTCCGCCATCCCGTCCAAGGTTCATTGTAGAATCGTTCTCCACTTATTATAGCAAAATGTAAGGCGACATGACTGATTATGACGCTAAGCCTGCAAGTCATTGACGACATCTAAGCAGATGAGTAACGCGAGCTCAGTTCTTCAGCAAAAAGAAGCCTCCCAAACCACGTTTACTCTGTGATTTAGGAGGCTTTGTGCTGTGTAGTTATTCAAATTATTCCATTGATATTGAATGTAACAGACTCAGACTATTGTCCACTCAGCACTCGGCTTTGGTCATCTCATTCGTAAACCAGCGTTTGTATTCCTTCGGAGACATCTTGACAGCCGTTTCAGGTGCATAATGAAATTGCAGGGAGCGTCTGCGTTTCTCCGAGAAATTCGGTGGTGTACCATGAAGCGTCATCCCGTGAAATATAAGAACACCGCCGGGTGCAAGCGGAACGATGACATCCTGCTCAACCCTTACACTGGTGTCACACACCTGCCAATCGCGAACGGCATAATGGGGAACCGGACCTTCCATATGTGAGCGCGGGATCACGTGCATACAGCCGTTATCGGCTCCTGCAGGGTCAAGTGCAATCCATACGCCAATGACCGGTTTCTCATAAGTCAGATTGCCGTAGGCCATATCCTGATGCCAAGGCTTCTCGGCGCCGCCATGCGGAGGCTTCAATATTCCCTGCTGCTGCACAAGCTTAGGGGTGTCAGTGAACAGGCTGCTCAGCAATTGCATCATACCCTCGTGGTAGGCAAGATGATGCAGACGCGGATCATGCTCGACAAAACGTTCGATTTTGCGAATCGCCAGCTCCTTCTCAAAGTCATTTTTCAGTTGATCGCGCGGCTTGACGAACTGCAGCTGGGGTCCCTTCACACGCTCCATAATAATGTCCATGATCGCTTCGAGCGATGTGTTGACTTCTTCCTGATTGAAAACGTTATCAACAACCATATAACCCTGCTTCCAAAAATCGGCAATGTCAGTCTCGGTTACATTTGCCAACGAATCGATATGATTGGTTGCGGGATTGTCATAACGATACATTGTGGCATTGATACGTTCAGCAAGTGCGACTTCTTCTTCTGTTGCATAATTATAAAGCGATGGTACGGTTTCCATGTCGCTCACCTCTTATTTGTATTTGATAGTTGTATCTTAGCACCTGCGCATGTCCGCTTTGAATGCATTGAAACTGATAATCTTTATACTGAAACGGACAAATGAAATAAACTCAAAAATTTGCAAGGTGATTTGTACCGATTTGCAAGATTTTTTTAATGCATTCAAGAAACTGCGGGGCTATAGTAAGCACGACAAGAGATTTACGATCCCAATCATTAGCCATCTAAATCATAAATATCCGACAACCTTTTGTTCATTCCCTTTGAGGAATGCAAAAGGTTATTTGGTGTGAAAAGAGTGCAAACGGTACGGGATATGTATATTTCCGGGCGGTTTGAATGATCATAAGCAAAGCCGATTGGCCCTATCGGAACTCTGAGATCACTCGAAAAGGCGGAATTCACTTGAATCATACGAAGAAACTCGAACTCGCGGCTGTCGCATCGATTCCGATTATTATGACATTGGCCAATTCCATGCTGATCCCTTTGCTGCCGATTATGGAGAAAAAGCTGGGGATTTCCTCCGTCCAATCGAGTTTAATTATTACCGTTTATGCGGCAATTGCGATTATATGCATTCCTATAGCCGGTTATTTGTCTGATCGCTTCGGACGAAAAAAAATTATTATACCGAGTCTGATTCTCGCTGCGATTGGAGGGGGCATATCGGGTTCGGGTGCTTGGTTAATGGATGGTATGGCTGCCTATTGGGTCATACTGGCGGGTAGATTCGTACAGGGGATTGGAGCCGCCGGTGCCTTTCCTATCGTGATACCGCTCGTGGGGGACATGTTCCAAAGCGAGGAGGAGGTTACAAGCGGATTGGGCATCGTAGAGACCTCGAATACATTCGGGAAGGTGCTCAGTCCTATACTGGGTTCTGCGTTGGCTCTGCTGGTCTGGTTTCTGCCTTTTCTTATTATTCCCTTCTTCTGTCTGATCTCGATTCTGGCGGTAGCTTTTCTGATCAAGGTCCCCGGCAATAAGCAGGGGGAAAAGGTGACGCTAAAAGCCTTTATTACTTCAATCAAACAAATTCTGCAGCAAAAGGGACGTTGGCTATATGCCATATTTGGCATTGGCGGAATTGGTATGTATATTTTGTTCGGATTTTTATTTTACCTGTCTACCATGCTGGAAGAGCAATACCACATTGAAGGGATACGGAAAGGCCTTCTGCTGGCGATTCCGCTGACAGCCGTCTGCCTATTTTCCTATGTGACGGGCAAGCTGGTAGGGGAGAACAAGCAGCGGATGAAATGGTTTACCTTCATAGGGCTCATTATTGTGACTGCAGCTATGCTGGTATGTGGATGGATTCCTACCAAGGGATTGCTGCTGCTGCTAACCCTGCTATTCGCCGCCGGGCTTGGTATTGGGGCGGCCTTGCCTTGTCTGGATGCGCTGATTACGGAAGGCATCGATAAAAAGCAGCGCGGCACGATTACTTCACTTTACAGCAGTATGCGATTTATAGGCGTTGCGGCTGGTCCACCGGTCACTTCCCTGCTCCTGGGTAAAGAGCCCTTATTATTCTATACGTTCGCCGCTATTGCAGGGGTGGGCGGGTTATGTGCATTACTTGCGATTAAACCCAAATCGTCATCGACGGGTTAAAGAGTAACTGATGGATAACTCAGTTACTCTTATTTTGGATTCCGGTTGATGCATCTGTGCTCATTTTGAGCAAAAATTGCTTTGGCGTACAGCCATTAAATCGCTTGAACATTTCATAGAAATGAGCCATGTTCTCGATTCCGATTGATTCAGCAATTTCCGTAATCGTCATGGAGCTGGTGAGAAGCAGCTGTTCAGCACGAGAAATCCGTTTTCGGTTAACATATTCGGTAAATGTAAGGCTCATTGTCTTTTTGAAAAACTTGGAAAAATAGGAGTAGCTCATATTCGCCAGCTTGCTCACTTCCTCCATATCGATCTTTTCGCATAAATGCTGGTCCACATGCTCAAGTATGGGCCGCAATAAGAGGGTGCCGTCCGCGATATTACCTTTCAGCAAATTTCTGTGGTCTCCCCGCAGCATCGTCAGCAATATGTGGCGGATATAAATGCTGGTTGCGATCTCATAGCCTTTGTCGCGTCCCATCATTTCTTCATGAATGCGGAGAATGAAGCCGGCTACTTCTTCTCTAAGATGCTGGTCTTCACGAAACATCTCGTTTAGCGTTTCAAGAGGCTGGTGGATTTCAGAGAAATGCGGATAATACATCATCATCGTAGGATCAAAATAAGGCTGCAAATCTACATGAAGCACGATATAGACGAGATCTTCATCACTGAGCTTGTTACCCCAGTGCAGCTGGGAGGAGCCAATGACCATAATATCGCCTGGATTCAGGATATATCGATTAGTAAGCGTATGCATACCATGAATACCTGAACGTACATAAATAAATTCGACTTCTGGATGATGGTGCCAGGTTAAGTTAATAGGAGGGGTGACGGCAACGCTGCCGCTCGAAGTAAACTCCCAGACTTTGATATGTAGAAGAGGATTCTGGTAATGAATCGGTTCTTTATAAATGTTCATTAAATCTCTCCTGTATGGCTACCAGCCGACAAATTAGGATAGTAATTCAGCAAAAGCGGTCATACAAGTCACCTTCATCTAGTTGTATCTTGAATGTAGAACTATTATACAACAATCAGAGAAGAGGGATACATATGAAAGTCGCTGTAGTTGGCTGTGGAGGCATGGGAAACATACATGCTGAATGCTATGCGAACATATCCGGAGTCACGGTTACAGGTGTTTGCGACATGTTGGAAGAACGGGCACAGCAATTGGCTGCCAAGGTGGGTGCCAAAGCTTATGTGTCTCTTGCCGATATGTTGGCACACAGCGATTGTGAAATCGTGAGTATTACGCTTCCGAGCTATTTGCATAAATCGGCTGTAATTGAGGCGGCTAAAGCTGGTAAGCATGTGATTTGTGAAAAACCGATTGCGCTCCATCTGGAGGACGCTGCAGAAATGATTGAGGTCTGCAAACGTCATAACGTCAGGCTGTTCGTCGGACATGTTGTCCGCTTTTTTTCGGAATATGTTCAGATGAAGCAGCAGATTGACGATGGCTCGATTGGTCGGCTTGGCGTTGCACATGCGAAGCGGATAGGCGTACATCCCGGTGACATTCGTCCTTGGTATCGGGAGGATGACAAAAGCGGTGGTGTGGTATTGGATTTAATGGTGCACGATATCGATTACATGCGCTGGGTTGCAGGTGAAGTCCGCTCGGTGTTCGCGCAGCACAAGCATAATGATCAAGTGGACTATGCAACGGCAACGCTTGTATTCGAAAGCGAGGCTGTCGCTAATCTGGAAGCATATTGGGGATATCCGGGAGCATTCACAACAGCAGTTGAGTTTGCCGGAAGCGGCGGTGTCATCCGCACTGACAGATCGACCTCCAAATCGCTGCAAGTACGTAAACCGGCTGCTTCGTTAAGCAAGGGACCTTTCGTGGAGGTGCCGGAAAGCCCGGGATATGAAACTCCTTATGAGAAGGAGCTGCGTCATTTTATCGAATGCGTTCGCGACAACCGGGAATCGGTCGTTACTCCTGAGGATGCTTATAAAGCGCTGGAAATCGCTCTTGCTGTCGTTCAGTCTGTTCAAACCGGGAAGGTTATCACAATAGGTCAAGACAAACGGGAGGTATCGCCGACATGACAAAATTAAAAGTAGGTATGATCAGCTTTGCTCACGGACATGCCCATTCATATCTGAAATCCCTTCTGGAGCTGCCTGAGGTCGAGATCGTCGGCATTGCCGATGAAAAGAGCAGCAGAGTGGAGTCTGTGGTAAGCAAGCATGGACTACGATATTTTGCGGATTATCAGGAATTGCTGAAGACGGATGCTGACGCTGTGGTCATCTGCTCGGAAAATGTGAACCATGCTGGGCAGGTTATCGCTGCCGCTGAAGCGGGTAAGCACGTTTTGTGTGAAAAACCACTTGGCTTATCCGTTGCAGAAATGGAGCGTATGATCGAAGTCTGTGAAACGAACGGTGTTCAGCTGATGACGGCGTTCCCATGCCGCTATCTGGCAGCCGTAGCGAAGGCGAAGAAGGCAGTTGAGCAAGGTGAAATCGGCGAGATCCTGGCGATTAAAGGGACGAATCGCGGAACCGCACCCGGAGGCTGGTTCACAGAGCCCGGCTTATCGGGCGGGGGTGCGCTGCTGGATCACACCGTCCACGTGATGGATCTTATGAACTGGTTCACCGGGTCCAAAGTGACAGATGTTTACGCATATTGCAATACTCTGTTTCATGAGGGACTGGAGGTTGACGATGCGGGGATGATTCATGTCAAGTTTGCGAATGGTACGATTGGTGTGCTGGACACAAGCTGGTCAAGGCCTAAATCATTTCCAACATGGGGCGATGTGACGATGGAAATCATCGGATCGAAAGGACATCTATCTATCGATGCTTTTGCCCAGAGCAACATGCTTTACAGCGACTCCTTGGGGAAAGGTGTAAGTATGTTCTATGGTGATCCGATGGACTTTTACATGGTAAAGGCATTCGTTCATGCGCTGCTTGCTGGCGAGTCGGTACCGATTACGGGATTGGATGGCCTGCGTTCGACCGAAGTTGCCCTTGCCGGTTATCGATCCGTGAAGCAGGGAGAGTCCGTGGCGATATCATACGATCAGTAAATCCACCCACAACGCAAAAAGCTTTGCCACTAAAGTACGATGGCGAAGCTTTTTTGCACTTATCAAGGAAGGGTGGTTTGCCTCTTATTTAGAAGCCTTCTCGACAGTATGGCGTAAAAGAATTTCATTATCAAGAATAAGATTATTCGTCCAGACGAAGGAGCCTTTTTTGAATTCATTGCTAAAATTCGTATATTCCCGCTTATTATCGACTCCTACCGTTGCTGCTGAATAGGTGACAGCCTGCGGCCATGAAGAGTCATTGAAATCGGCAGCATACCAATTGTCAGGAATAGCAAAGTGGGCAGCATAACAATTTGCCGCACATGACGGAGCTTTAGAAGCATTGGGAGTGGATCGGACCGTCCTGCCATTCTTCTCCTCGATTACCAGATCAGTTTTGTTCATTAGGGGGGCGATGTAGTAGCTTTGTGCCTTCCAGCGGTTATCCGTCACGGTACCATCGCTGAAGGTTGCAACTATACCGGCATCTCCGGGATGATATTTGTTGCCTTTGTTATCCTCGGTACCGAGGCCAAGATTTTCTTCCCAATCGACAACCTTAAACGCATAGGTCATCGGGTATGCAGCTTTGAAACGGACGACATGAGAGTTGAATGGTGTGAAAGGAACAGCGTCCTTGACTGCGGGCTTGCCATTGACATATAGCTCGAAATAGTTATCTGCAAAAATGTAACCAGTGATGATCGTACCGTCTGGATCGATTTCAATGACAGGAACTTTGTTTAAGTCAACGGCTGCGAGATTTGGATGTAAGACATTTGTGCATGGATTAAGCAAGTCAGAAGCATCAGGAAGCTTATTGTTCACAATAGTGGGGACTGTCCAGGTTTTGCCGTCCTCTGACTTGATCTCTCCAACGGCACTGACACGCCCTCCCTTGCAAGTAAGCAACCCGGGATTAATGGTGGTGGCCGCACCCTTCGTGAAGCTTGCCTGCTCGGATGCAGTTGGCACTGATAGTGGGGGAGCCGTTGTCGTCGTTGCGGGCAATATCGTTCCGTTCGTGTTGGTGCAAGCGCTGATGAGCAGCATGGCTGAAAGATAAAGTACATGAGCAAAATGCATAAGATCATCTCCACAGATTTAATTTATATTTAGTGTACGATGGCAGTGTGTCAGGAGCATGTCAAAATAGTTGGATTTTATGAATATATCTTAGCTCTTTTCCATGCTGGTTTAGGTCAGGTCAATCGTGGTAATCATGAACAAAGAGAACCTAAACCGCAGAACGAAGGAGTGAAGTGAAATGAATGCTGATCACCCATCCGCCGGGGGCAAAATCCCGGAATCCCCACAATCGTATTGGATCGAATCCGCTCCTCCGAGCTCGTTCCCGCCGCTTAACGAGAATATCGATGTCGATTATGCAATTGTTGGCGCCGGGATCACGGGTATTACGCTTGCCTATCTGTTAGCCGAAAAAGGTCATCGGGTCGCACTATTCGAAGCTAATCAGATTATTCACGGAACCACAGGTAATACAACGGCCAAAATAACCGTGCAGCATGACCTTATCTACGATGAATTAATTAAAAATTTTGGCGTGGATCAGGCGCTGCTTTATTATAAAGCTAACAACGAGGCGATGAAGTTTATTCAGCGTACGGCAGCCGATCTGCACATCGATAGTGAGTGGTCGGAGGAGGACGCTTATTTATACGCCCAGACCGCCGAATCAGCCAATAAACTGGAGCTGGAGTATAAAGCCTACGAGAAGCTGGGGATACCCGGGGAGTTGGTGCAAAATATTCCGTTACCTATCGAAGTCCGCGCGGCACTCAGGCTGTCTGGGCAGGCGCAATTTCACCCTGTGAAATTTATGAATGGGTTACTAGCCCATTTTGTTAAAGCAGGGGGCCGGGTATACGAGCATACAAGGATCGATGGAAAAGTGGAACAAGGAGATCGTCAGAAAATCTGGACGATGGATGGAAAGCAGATTACTTGCCGTCATGTGATTGCAAGCTCCCATTTTCCGTTCTATGACGGACTTGGTCTGTATTTTACCCGACTCCATGCGGAACGCTCCTATATTATTGCCGTGAAGCCGATCACCGACTATCCAGGCGGGATGTATCTGAGTGTGGACGAGCCTAAGCGCTCGTTGAGATCGGTAACGATTAATGGTGAGCAGATGGTACTGATCGGTGGGGAGACGCATAAAACAGGACAGGGGGAGCCGACCTACGAGTATTATCAGAATCTTGAACGGTTCGGGGAGCAAACATTCGGTATTCAAGACATTCCATACCGCTGGTCTGCACAGGATTTGCTGACGTTGGACAAGGTCCCTTATATTGGTCCCATAACGGCAAGTCATCCCAATGTTTGGGTGGCTACCGGATATAAAAAATGGGGCATGACCACAGGGATAGCAGCTGCGCTGCTGCTGAAAGATCAGCTCATGGGACAAGAGAATCCTTATACCGAGTTGTTTACCCCTTCACGGTTTAAACCAGATCCTGGTATTAAAAATTTGATTGTTGAGAATTTTGATGTGGCCAAGCAACTGATCGGTGGCAAGCTGGAAGCTGTTTCGAGGAAGGCTGATTCGTTAGGATTGGATGAAGGTTCGGTGATCCAAATAAACGGAAAACGTGCGGGGGCGTATCGAGATACGGAAGGGAAGCTGCATCTTGTCGATACGACCTGTACCCATATGGGCTGCGAGGTCAAATGGAACAATGGGGATAGATCCTGGGATTGCCCATGTCACGGCTCACGCTTTAATTTTAAGGGTGAGGTGCTTGAAGGCCCAGCCTTACAACCATTGCCAACAATCGATTATGATGGATAAGTAGTAAAAGGGAGAGCCCACGCTGAGTAGGTTCTCCCTTTGATTTGTGATGATACTATATGGCTCTGATCCGATTGTTCCTGGGATTGTGTTCAACCTCCGCAAGTCCCAGCTGTTCCATTAGAGGAGGTAGGTACATGCCCAATCGACCACGCAGCCCCTTTTTCAACCCGTACCATCCACCGACCGGATTTTCAGGTGAACGTCCCCAGGCTTCAACCGTGCCTTCTTTGACAGGCTTCTGCTCATCAGCACTGCCAAGCTCCATCCAGTCACCATGTTGTTTGAGCATGGCATATAAGTCGTCGACACAACGATAGTCATAATGTAATACCGTTTTGCCTACTGTGCAAACTAAAATGGCTTTTCCATCTTTTTCGTCCTTGTACATTTCGTAATCAGATGTCAGAGGAGGAGTTTTTAATTGCCAAGGATTTTCTTTGGTTCCTTGTACTGTCGACATATCAGGGCTCCTTTAGTTTTCTATTTGCGTGACTGCACGGGAACGGCGTTGAAATATTCCTCTAAAGTTATGTTTTTTTGAGCCAGTTCTTTGGATAACTGTGTTCCTACATAACGCAAATGCCAAGGTTCATATTGATAGCCCGTAATGGATTCCTTGCCATCGGGATAACGAATGATGAATCCATATTCAGTGGCATGGCTATCCAGCCACTTCGCTTCTTTGGTAACGGCAAAGCAATTTTGTGCGGCGCATTTGCCGTTGCTGCCTGATACATCAATCGCAAGTCCGGTCTCATGCTCGCTGTGGCCAGGTAAGGCGCTGTAGGTTTTGGCCTTCTCTTCACCATCTTGTTTTACATAGTTGTTATATAACGTTTTTTGTGTGGCGTAGGATCTGTAAGCAGAAACTCCGGCCAAGCTGATCCCGTCTTTTTTGGCCCCTGCAAACAAGGTTTCCAGAGCTGTAGCGGCTTCCTTGCGCATTTTGCGTTTATCGATTTTTTCAGTGAATGTAAAAGGAACATTCGGATAGACCAAATCCTTCGGCTCATAGCTTTCAGGGAGGGCCTGCTGTTTATTGACGAGCACCGTAATGCTTTCCGGGCTGGTCACGACCTGAATCGCGCCTGGTTTGGACGGAGTGGAATCCGTAGCTTTTCCCACGGTGCCTGGGGTAGCGCCTGAATTGCCGGATTGAGAACCGGTTTGGCTCACATTGGGAGCAGCGGTCTGATTGTTTGCTGGAGTGCCAGGCTGCGTAATGGGTTGGTTGGCATTATTAGCAGCAGGTTTCTTATCGGTTGCAGATGCTGATGTACCACTATTCGTTGATGAAGCAGCAGGTGGGGATTGAACAGTTGGGGTCTTGGGATCTCCGCCACATCCGCTGAATACAGATAAAGCTATTGTCAGGCATACAACAGTGAGCATAGGTTTGTTTGTCATGGTTATCTCCTTGCTGATTAAAATGAATAAGCATTTGTCCTTAATGATTTAAACTCCAAATAGACCGAAAAGGTTTCAATCTATTGTAGCTTAACTCATGGTAATAGTCTAAATATGTAACTAATCTGACACAGACAACAAATTTTACTGGAACAAAATGTAATCAGGCTTCGTCTATATGATATAAATGTCAGCTTCTGAAGCAAAATTCGTGTTGAAATCTGAATGATGCTAACGAAGTCAGCTCTCTGCTAAAGCTCATAGGAGGAAAAGAAAAGTGAAAAGAGGACTTGTTGGTTTGTATACGCTTTTATTTGTGTTTGCAACGTTTATCGCGGTGCCACAGCCTTCTCAGGCGTGCTCCTGTGCCAAGAAGCCATCCGTTCAGGAGGAGCTGCAGAGGAAGACGGCCATATTTGCAGGCAAGGTTGTGAAGCTCTCAGAACCACACACAGGTTTCTTTAGCTCATCTGCTGATCCTGTGACCGTAACATTCGCGGTGTCTAACGTCTGGAAAGGAGAGGTGCGAGCCGAGTTGAATGTGAACACGCCTATAAGCGGTTCCAGCTGCGGCTACAGCTTTGAAATGAACCGGGAGTATCTGGTATATGCCAGCAGCGACGGCAGTGGTAAGCAAACCACAATGCTGTGTGATGGCACGAAGCCGTTAAGCGGTTCTGCGGACGATCTGGCCGTGCTTGGTGCTGGAGATAAGCCGCCAGCCCTGACGCATTCTTTTGCACCTGTGGGGGGTATCCCGCTCTTTATCTATGTGTCTGTGGTAGTTTCTTTTGTTGTTGCCTTATTGCTTTGCTTTTGGGGAATTCAGATTGGTTATGGTATATACCTCTCTAGAAAGTATATTCGTGAGCTGCCGGATATCAGAAAGTCGATGGATCAGGGTAAGCTGCCGTCTGAAGTGGAATTTGTTGTGAAGCTCAGTAGGGAGAAGATGGGAAAACGTATTGGGGTAGGCTTGATTAGTATCGCAGCAGCTGCCATAATCGCCGCAATTGTGTATGCACTGTTGATGAGTATGTATACGAGCTGAGGGGATAGGTTCTCAAAATGAACGGGATCGCACCACGGGGTCCTGTTTTTTGTTTTTCAAGGGTCAGAGCCATTTGGTCAATGAGGACTGTTATTTCAGCGGGAGGAGCTTTATCCGCATCATTCTCCGCCATTGGAATCAATTGTCTGGAACACCATCATACGTTGGTCCTAATCCCTTCGCCCTGGCTAAAAGCTGAAAATGGTATTTAGTTAAATTTGTATAAATTTTAATATTTTCAAGCAGGCTTCACGTCACAGGATGTCGAATAAATGTATGAAATGTAGAAATATAGGGATCAAGCACGATTAAGAAAGTTCAAATCATTTACAGCGGGGTGCTCATCGGATATGGAAAAGGCAACAGTTATTGGATTAGTATTGGCGGTTATCGCCGTCGGTGTCGGCATGACGCTGAAGGGTGCAAGTGTTATGTCGTTATTGAACCCGGCAGCACTTCTTATTATTTTCGTAGGTACAGCGGCGACCTTGTTCGTTGGCTTTCAAATGAGTGAGCTTAAGAAGTTTCCCAAATTGATGAAAATTTTGTTCAAGCAGCAGCAATTAATCGAAAAAAAAGAATTGGTTCGCCGCTTTATGGATTGGGTTTCCATTACACGTCGTGAAGGTTTGCTTGCTTTGGAAACTCAGGTAGATCAAATTGAAGATGCGTTTCTGCGCAATGGCATGCGGATGATTATTGATGGTAACGATAGCGAATTTGTCAGGGATGTTCTATTGGAGGAAATCTCATCAACAGAGGAACGTCACCGTAACGGTGCCCTGATCTTTACACAAGCAGGAACCTATGCGCCGACACTTGGGGTGCTTGGTGCGGTCGTTGGACTCATCGCAGCCTTGAGTAATCTGAACGATGTTGAGAACCTGGGTCACTTGATTTCCGCGGCTTTTGTCGCTACACTGCTTGGTATTTTTTCTGGTTACGTGCTCTATCACCCGATGGCCAACAAGCTGAAGCAAATTTCCAAGAAGGAAATCGAAATCAAGCTTATTATGGTAGAGGGTCTGCTGTCCATTCAATCCGGTATTTCCACGATAGCTATGAAGCAAAAGCTGTCCGTCTATATTCCGCCAAATGAACGTCATTTACTTGATGAGGGAAGTGGCGCTGAATGAAAAAAAAGCGACATGAGCATCATGAGGAGCACATCGATGAAACGTGGCTTATCCCCTATGCCGATTTGCTGACTCTTTTGTTGGCTTTGTTTATCATATTGTTCGCTTCAAGTCAGATTGATTCCAAAAAGTTCGAGCAAATCATGAAGGGTCTGAATTCGGGCTTTAACGGCGGAACAGGAATGTTTGAGCAATCGAATATTGTACCTTTGACTGTTTCACCTAACATTGAGAAGAAAAAAGAAGATGAAAAGAAAAAAAATGAGCAGGAAAGTCAGCAAGAGCAGCAAATGAAGGCTCTGCATGATAAGGAAATGCAGGATCTCAAGGAGCTTCAACAGAAGCTGGACGGATACATCAAGGATAACGGTCTCCTTTCCCAGCTGGAAACCAAATTGAATGAGGATATGTTAAAAATTACGATTCGCGACAATGCCTTATTTCAATCCGGCTCGGCGGAGATAAAGCAGGAATCGCAGGTGCTGGCACAAAGCATTACGAGTATGCTGAGCGGCTATAATCAATATAATGTGGAAGTGGCGGGCTTCACGGATAACGTGCCGATCAATACGAGAGAGTTCCAGAGCAACTGGGATCTGAGCGCCAAGCGGTCCTTGAATTTTATGAAGCTGCTCATGCAAAATGGCAAAATTGATCCGGCCCATTACCGTTCTATCGGCTATGGTGAATATCAACCGATTGATACGAATGATACTGCCGAGGGGCGCGCCAAAAACCGCCGAGTGGAAGTGAACATTATTCGTCAGATTAATTCTGCTGGCGCCAAATCGTTTATACCCTAAGTTATTTTCAGGATGATCAGTGTAACCGTCAACTGAAGTATAAGAACAACCGTCTTGTGAACAGCCCTCCGGCTTGCCGGGGGGTTCTTTGTATATCGCCCACAAGTAGGGTGAGTTCACTTGAGCATTATTGAATGTTTGTAGCATTTATGTGATACTATAGCTTCAATGTAAAGGGGCTATGGGTGTACTGAAATCAGTCCCGATGGAGGCATATGCAGTATGGATCTGTATCCGTTTCATTATGATCGCACCCAGCCCTTCGTGAAGCAGGCATGCGAATGGATTGTGGATGTGTTATACGATATATTGCCGGAATCCGGCTTCGAGGTTCGTGATGAGCAGATTTTTATGGCGTTTCAGCTGGAACGAGCCTTTAGTGGAAAAGAAACGATATTTGCGGAGGCTGGGGTCGGAACGGGCAAGACACTGGTGTACTTGCTGTATGCGATTTGTTACGCACGTTATACCCGCAAGCCCGCCATCATCGCTTGTGCGGATGAATCCTTGATTGAGCAGTTGGTCAAGCCTGAGGGAGATATCGCTAAGCTTACCCGACATTTGAATCTTGCGATAGACGCCAGATTAGCCAAATCTCCTGATCAATATGTGTGTCTGACGAAGCTGGACGAAGCCAGATTAGGTCATGAGGATGCGGGGCTGTACAGGGAGTTGTACGAGCATTTGCCGGAGTTTGTCCGTTATCGTGAAACGCTGCAGTCGTTTCATGCTTATGGAGACCGCAAGCATTATCCGGATATGAACGATGAACAATGGGGAAAAATCAGCTGGGATGCTTTTCAGGATTGTTTTGTCTGCGAGCAGCGGCATCGGTGTGGACAAACGCTTTCCCGCGATCACTTTCGGCGCTCGGCGGATTTGATCATTTGCTCTCACGATTATTATATGGAGCATGTATGGACTTATGAAGGAAGAAAACGTGGAGGACAGCTGCCGCTGCTGCCGGAACACTGCACCGTCGTGTTCGACGAAGGCCACCTGCTGGAGTCCGCGGCGCAGAAAGCCTTGACCTACAAAATCAAGCATATTGTGTTTGAGGAATTAATTGTTCGGCTGCTGAAGGGTCAGATTCGTCATTCACTAGCAGTATTAATCGACGAAGCGATCGACCGCAGTGAGGCCATGTTCGATCTGTTGGAGCGGCAGAACAGGGCGATACCCGGCTCGGATCGTAGACAGATTCTATTGAATGAGCAGCTGCTGCAAGAGATCAGCCTGTTCCGAGAGTCGCTTGCAATCATCGAGGAGGAACTGGTGCTGGAGAGTGAGCTGTACTCATTGAATCCGTATCATTCGCGAATTGTCGAAGAGCATTTGGAAATGATGCAAAAGGCGCTGAGCCTTTTCCTGCAATCAGAAAGCTTTGTATGCTGGGTAACGGAGAGTATCACGGGCTTGACCTTGGTCATCATGCCAAGGGCCGTGAAGGAAGTGCTGAAGAGACGGGTATTCAGTGCGAATATGCCGATTGTATTTACTTCATCGACGCTGTCGGTTAACGGTTCCTTCGATTATGTGACGAAAAGTCTCGGAATTGAACATTACTTGTCGTTCAGTGTGGACTCTTCATATGATTATGCACATCAGATGGAGGTTATCGCGCCGCGGTGGTCATACCGAGGCACCTTTTCAGAAAAAATGAAAACGGCCATCCGTCTGTTGGTGCGAACGGAGGGAAGGGCTTTGATTTTGTTCCCGACCAAAGATACACTGCAGCGGTTCAAACGAGACATCATCCATTATCCGGAAGTTGCGGGGATGCGGTTCCGTTTTGAAGGAGACCGTGAAATCAGCGATTTGATCGCGGCTTTTCAGCGTGAGGAAACAAGCATATTATGTGCGGTTACTTTATGGGAGGGGCTTGATGTGCCTGGGCCATCTCTATCCAATGTCATCATTTGGGCGCTGCCTTTTCCACCGCAGGATCCGGTTTTTATGGCCAAGCGCCAATCTGCGATTATGCCTTACGAGGAGGTTGACCTGCCTTACATGCTGCTGCGGCTTAAGCAGGGTATGGGGCGACTGATCCGTACTCGTGAGGATCATGGTCTTATAGCGATTCTCAGTGAGGAGCTGTATGGGGAGCCAGCCTTGAAAGCGCATGTTGAGGGGCTGCTGCCGTCAGGTGTTCATTTACACGATTCGTTGTAAACAAGCGAAGGGTACTATTTTAACATTAAAAAGCGGCTTATCGGATAAAACTGATAAGCCGCTTTTTTGGTATTATTTTACTAAAAATTTTAAGGAGACGGCAGAAGCGTAATGTGTACGATGTCGCTTGTTGCTTTTCCAATTGATGTAGCATTGAGAGATAGTTGATCTCCAGGTTTAAATGAATTATATGGCCAATAGATAGTAAAGTTGCCCTCAGCTGAAGCGGTAGCTGTGTATTTGTTTACACTCGAGTCTTTCATCAGAGTGACAATCGCACCGGGCTCTGAGCTTCCGTTTAAAAAATTTGTATTTAATATGTCATCAAGAATAGTGGGTACGGCTGTTTGGCCAACAGTTGCTTGAACAATAATTTTAAAAGGATCACTTCTTTTCTTGTCTTTAGCTTGAGCCGTTACTAGCAGCTCTTCCCCCGCAATTAGTGTTACGTAAGATGATTGGATAAGCTGACTTGATGAGAAAGTACCATCCGACGATGAACCAAATGATCCAACATACGAACCATCTTTCTTATTCAAGGTGATATAGGCATATGTTGAACCGGAATCTATGGTTCCAGTTAGCATAAATCCATTTGTATATAAATTTCCTCTAACCATAGGAACGCCGGTTTTGGGCGCTGCTTGCACGATAACATTGACAACATCGCTAGTTGCTTTTCCAAGTGTAATTGCTGTAATTGTCACTTGCTCTCCTGCATTAAATATACCATCCTGGAGCATTTCCAAACTAAAGGAGCCGTCATATGTTGACGCACGAGTAGACATACTGATTCCCTTCAAGCTGGTTTTTATGCTGAGGAATGCACCGGGCTCTGCATATCCACTGATGGTGGCTTCCGAGGCAGATGTAATCGTAGGTATTGCCGTTTGTCCGGTAACTGCCCGTACGATGATTTTTGCAGGATCACTCATCTTCTTGCCATAGGCTTGAGATGTCATTAGCAGCTCTTCACCCGCAATAATATTAACGTAGGAATTGTTAAATAAATCAGAATATGAAAAACGACCATCCATATTAACACTGAGCGAGATAATATAAGTACCATCTTGTTTAGACAAAATCAGGTCAGTCGATTTTTGCTCAAATCCAGGAACTGTTGTTCCCTCTATAGCGAATGCATTGGGATAGACATATCCTGAAATAGTTGGTTTTTCTGTTTTCGGAGCTGCCTCAACAATAACATTGATCGGATTGCTAGTAGCTTTTCCGATGAAGGCGGCAGTTATTGTCAGCCGGTCACCTATCTGGAAAGTTCCAGTCTGTATCTTTATATTAAAAAAGCCATCTATGGATGATGCGTAAGCTATCATGTTATTGCGATTCAAATCATCCTTTACGGAAATAACCGAGCCAAATGGCGCCCAACCACTAATAGTGGTTTCATTGATTATATCGGTCATGACAGAGTCTGTTCGACCTGTAGTTGCCTGTACGAAAATGGATACGGGATCACTTTTCTTTTTGCCCTCGATTTGTGCGGTAAGAAAAAGCTCCTCACCCACAGTAAGCATCAGATCTGGAATGTATGGGTTTGATTGAATGGTAAATGTGCCATCTAATCTTACTCCGCCTCCGGCAACATAGGAGCCGTCTTTTTTAGTTAAAGAAACTGATCCCCAGTTATTTGCAAACCCAGGTTCTGCTGTTCCGTTGAGTATAAATCCGTTGGTATATGCATTGCCGTTTACGGTAGGCATCTCAGTTTTCAAGGATGCTTTTACGGTCATACTAACAGGATTACTAGTAGCTTTACCGGGTACAGTGGCTGTAAACTGTAGCTGATCACCTACTCCAAATTGTCCATTAACATATATCTTATAGATGCC
Organism: Paenibacillus sp. FSL H7-0331; assembly: GCF_001956045.1. Next base: position 125,958 of record NZ_MRTH01000008.1, read on the forward strand.
ACTATTTGGTTCCGGCGCGAAGATCAAATTGTAGCCTTTGGTATTTTCCCTTACGGTAATGAACGCATCTGGTTCCGCATTAACACTTATTAAGTTTGTTGCCTCGTAGACATCGCTTATAAAACTAGGCGTTTTGGTTTGACCTTTGGGAACTTGTACGACCAATGTCACAGGATCACTTTGCTTCTTCCCTTCGGCTTGAGCAATAAGCAGCAGTTCCTCGCCTTCCAAAATGACTAAATTAGTATAGTAGTAACTGATGGGACTAATAATGAATGTGCCATCCCCGTTTGCACTGCTTCCAGAAAGATAGGAGCCGTCTTTTTTTGTTAACTTAATAGTAGTCCAAGTATTCTCTGGTCCAACTTTTCCGCTGAGTAAAAATCCGTTGGTATATACATTGCCGGATACAGTAGGTTTTGCGGTTTTTTCTCTTGAATCGACCATTGGGATTGCACTCACTTCATTAGACGCGGTGATGACTCCATTCACTGTAGCTTTAACAATAAAATAGTACTTCGTTCCGTTATCCAATCGGTTTACTGTATACGTAGTACCCGTTACCGTTGTAGGAGCTTGGGTATATGATCCACTTGTCTTGGAGCTGTAAACCTGATAGGTTACGTTCGATCCTAGTGTGTTCCAAGACAACAACACCTGGGCATCACCTGCGATTGGCTTTAATCCGAAAGGATCCGTTGGTCCAGAAGGTACATCCACAATAACAGGCACTGTCACTGTTTTCCCACCGTAGCTAATCGTAATGCCGGCTGTTCCGTTAGCTATAGTAGTAACAATACCTTCCTTACTTACTGAGGCTACAGTCGGCGTGCTGCTAGTATAAGAAGCTTCCTTCGTTACTGGACGAATCGTGGCATCCGAGTATTTTGCAACGATGCTCAAAGACTGGGTTGCACCCAAAGTCTTTAAAGACACATTGCTTGGCTCGACGGATAATGAGTCCAGAATGGGTACTGTAGGCTCAACCGGAACGGAAGTTCTTTGGGCTAATACTGTAATCGGATATTCGACATCCCGTACTTGACCATTTTTGGATATTAAAGCTGTTAAGATAACTTGTACATCTGCTTGTCCTAGTGCAGGGCGAGTCACCAGACCCGTGCTGCTTACAACCGATGGTTGGGAGGATTTCCAAGTTATGCTGACCCCTCGTAAAACATCAACTGTTGAAAGCACGATATTTTGCGTAACAGCCTGCAGCGTATCAGTTCCTGCAAAACCGATTTTCAAATCCTGATAAGCCGCTTCCAAGGCGAATGTGGTCATCAAGCGTTTGTATTCAACCAGCTTTGTCGAATAATCGGTAATATCCGCTTCAGCTACTCCAAGCAGGATCGCATTATTCGCAATCGTCCCTGCTGCAGTAATTGCGGCATCCACTTCCGCAGAATACGAATTAAAGGATCCGATGGCCGCGATAGCAGCAATGGCATTAGCCTTCAAAGTATTGATTAATGTTGGAGATGCCTCTACTTTAACTCCGGGGCTAACGGTAATGGGAATAGTCCCGATTACAGCCGCATCACCTTCTAATTTAATATTTGCATTTAATTGTAGCGCAGAAATTTTGGTGCTCGTACTTGAAAGGTTCAAGGTTGTGCCTTGGGCTTCCTTAGACACGGTAACCGAGCGAAATTCACCTTCACCATTTAGAGTAACCGAAGTGTTCGGCGCCGTGATGCTCAAGCTTCCTAAGGAGGTACCTGTGGCTGCACTGATCGTTGCGTTAGTGCCTATGTTCAAGTTTGCGATAGATGAAGTGCCTCCGTCTTTTGGGGCGGCAATCTTGATCTTCGCACCTTCACCTTGTACAGTAACATCACCTTTGATGGTGCCTCTTAATTCAATCTCTTGTCCTTGGGCACCCGATCCGATTGTGATCATTCCCAGGCTTCCGGCACTGGATTCCATGATTACCTTGGACTGGATATTAGTATTTGTTACTTCGGAACCGCTGAGGGACTCGATCCGAACAGGCTCTGATTGATTATTGGCAGCTACTCTTAACGTGGTAATGATTGTATTTTTCAATTTAATGGAGTTAGAGCTGCCTGAAGCCACTACAATATTAGCAGCCTCCACATTCTGCAGCAAAATCTCACCACCAGCACCAGGATTTAATGTCAGCGTACCTGTAACAATCGTTTTAGCCGCACCGTCAGCAGGACCAACTGTTCCAGAAGATGTAATAGAGAGAGAATCGTATGTACCGCCGCTATTTACTTTATCAAGATCGGATTTTGAAGGAGGAATTACAGGAGAGTTTTGTCCGCTTCCACCTCCACCACCCCCGCCGCCAAAACCACCAGCAGCAAATCCTGTAAAGGTTAAACCGGTATCTTTACCTCTATAGCTCAGCTTATACACCGTTCCAGTTGATTGCACGCTAGTTGTCAATACTACGACAGTTTTGCTGTCGGTTTTCAACGCTGCGTTCGTAATATTCAACCCATTATCAAAAGTAAAATCCGTCTCATTAACGGTAATAACGTCCTTGTGGAAGGTAACTTCGACGCTGCTGTTGTTCACAACCGACACCGAGCTAACATCAGACAAGCCCGTATTGGCAAAAGCTTTCCCTTTGCTTATGTATGCTGCTTTGTTCGTATTGAACTCATAAGCTAACCGAGCCAAAGCTTGTCTTTCTGCTTGATCCTTAGGACTGAATTTCAAAGTGCCATCGTGGCTCTCGATTCCATTGACGAAACCGATTTTGAAAGCTAATGATACATGTGACTGAGCCCAGCTTGAAACTTGTTTCAAGTCAGACAAATTAGCATCAACAGCTATCTTTCCGGCTGTTTCCTCAAGACCCATAGCGCGAATAAAAAATACAATGAGTTCTTCTCTTGTCACTTTTGCGTTGGGCGAGAATGTGGTTGCCGATGTTCCTTGCGTTATTCCGGATTCAACCAATGCACCTACAAAACCTTGGTACCAATCGTTTGTACCGATGTCTGTAAAAGCAGATGCCCGATCCGTATTTTCTTTTAGACCGAGAGATAAGACGATGATTTTGGCCAATTCTGCACGACTCATCGCTTTAGCAGGTTGAAAGGACCCATCCTCATAGCCGCTGATCACACCGTTATCTACCAAATTCCGTATTTCTTTTTGTGCGTAAGAACCAGAAATATCCGTTAATTCTACTGGAGTATCAGCACCGAATGTCCAAGTGGGTACCAGCATGCCAAACAACAGCATAAAAACCAGGAATCCGCTGATTTTACTGTAACGATTTCTTAAAAACACATTTGTTCCTCCTTATAATGGCTGCTTAATAATTGTTACTTTAGACCTGTGTTCTACGAAATTTATAGGCTCACGAGTCTATGAAGATGTAAAATGCAGGAAAGTGCTATGGGCATTATAACATCAAATTTTGCGAAAATCTTCCAAATTAATGAAAAATAATACGAAATTTATATGTATAGGTCTATAATGATGGAATATACAAAAATTGGTAATATTATGGATCCGGTAACAGCTCGCAAAAGGTGAGAGATCAACTGGGGTGTTACATAAATAAATGCGTGATGGGTAGAAAACCAGAGACTTTCGTATACGAGGTTTAAGCCCGGCAGTAAGGTTATAATTTGGTGTCCAGTGGGTAACTATATAAAAGAATGTGAGCATTTATAAGATAATGGAGGTATCAATGATGGCAAAGGACTTTTTGACAGCGGTAAGAGAGCGTCGTAGTATGTATGCAATTAGCAAAAAATCTCCGATTTCGGATGAGCGTATTTTGGAAATTGTCGAAGATGCGGTTAAGCACGTGCCTTCAGCTTTTAATTCGCAGAGTACAAGAGTCGTGGTGCTATTAGCGGCCCAGCATGATAAGCTGTGGGATATCACGACTGATATTTTGAAAGCAATCGTTCCGGCGGACCAGTTCGAATCGACCAAGCAGCGTATGGACGGTTTTCGCAACGGATATGGGACCATCCTGTTCTTTGAAGATCAGCACGTGGTTACAGGCATGCAGGAGGCATTTGTGACTTATCAGGATCGTTTTCCTGTCTGGGCACAGCATACGAATGCGATGCATCAGTTTGTGATCTGGACAGCGCTTGAGAGCGAAGGGCTTGGCGCCAGTCTGCAGCATTACAATCCGCTGATTGATGAGAAGGTCAAGACGGAATGGAAATTGCCGGAGAACTGGCAGCTCGTAGCCCAAATGCCATTTGGGACACCGACCGCACCTCCGGGAGATAAAGAATTTAAACCGATCGAAGAACGATTGCTTGTGTTCAAATAAAAAAAGCGTACCTGGCTGAGAAGCCAGGTACGCTTTTTTAAAAAGTATGCTAAAAGAAGGACGGCAAGACAGCAAAATTTACGGCGTATAAAAATTTTCAGTATAATATATACTCATTTTCCCGCCAAATGCGACTCCTACACCGAGACGCTCAATATCGCTTAGCAGAGCATTGCGATGGCCTTCCGAGTTCATCCAGCCATGATGGGCGAATATGGCGCTCGTCTGACCTGCGGCTATATTTTCTGATGCAGCACGTAATTTCAAACCATCATCTTTCATTCGATCAAAAGGACTTTTACCTTCCGGGGTTTCATGTGCAAAATAATTTCTGGCGGCCATATCCATGCTATGCTTGCGGGCTGTGCCAGCGATGGTATCGTTCCATACCAGAATGGACTTTCCAAGCTTGGTGCGGTGTGCATTGGCCAGATCGAACGCTTCCCGTTCGTAGGCTGTGATTAAAGCAGGGCTTTCTTTTGGATAAAATGATTCTAGGGCGAGCTCATTGGGCTTGGCAACTGCTTGTACTCCGGTTACGACATTATTCTGGAACAGGTCATAAAAGAAGGTCACGTAGACGCCGTCAATTTCATAGGTGCCACTTTCACCGTTTCCATAATTGAATATAAATCGGGTATTACCCTTTCTTATCGATTCCAGGGGATTACCGTATTGATTAATCACCTCGGATTTGGCTGATCCGTCTTGGATGCCCTTATTATTGGACCAGTTGGTAGACAGGGAATAGAGGGCAACGACCTTATTATCACTAATGCCGATCTGCGCATAGCTGGAGTAATCCTGATTGTACACATACCAGGTAAAACCGTATTCACTGGCATCCTTACGGGCTGGTTGACCCAGCTTGCTAAGGGTTGCTTCCAATGTGTCCCCAATATGCACATCCTTCAAGGTAATGACAGCAGAGGATGAGACTGATCCTGTGGGTGCAGTTGGGCTGACAGGTACATCTGGTGTTACAGGAGCAGGTACGCTTGGAGCAGAACCGGCAGCATCCTTACTTGCTGAAAGCTGGAACTGCATTTGCTTCAGATTACGTATGAACTGTACAGCCTCGGCACGAGAAAGCTTATCGGCTGCCCGGTAGCCTTCGACTGTAGCGGCTGTTTTGCCTTTGGACAAACCTTGGTTGAGTAAAAACGATATAGCATCGGTTAAGCTCACGGTACCTTTTTGTGTAGCGGCGATTATTAGGGCTACATGGCCCCGATTAAATTGGTCACGGTTGCTGGCAGACAGTACTGGCCACTTCTGAGCTGCAGCCATGTCGTAGTAGGGTGTATACCAAGGCAATCCAGCAGCGGCGCCTGGCAATTTGACCTCGGGATAGGCCCGAAGCAGCATAGCAAGAAATTCGGGTTCAGAGACCGGGTTATCCGGGTGAAAGGTACCATCGGCATAACCATCCACAACTTTATTAAGCACAGCCCAGTCGATAGCATCTGCGCCCCAGTGTCGTACGGTATCGCTGAAGGTAACGGTATTGGCAGCATGAGTATTCGGGATTGAGGTCAAGGGTACGAACAGCACGGTGATAATGATCATCAAGGGAAGCCAACAACTTGTCCATTTTTTCATGGTTTGAACCCTCCTTAAAGTTTTGCGCAGCAAAACTGGCATCGAAAGCATAGGTTAGGTTTTGCGCAGCAAAACTGGCATCGAAAGCATAGGTTAGGTTTTGCGCAGCAAAACTGGCATTGAAGCATAGGCTAGGTTTTGCGCAGCAAAACTGGCATTGAAGCATAACGAAGCTCTTATACCTATATATTTTCGTGATGGTTTTACTATATATGTCCAGTAAGCGGATGTCCACGCAATCTATTCAGCATAAAGAGGAAGAGCAGCTTCAACATCAGGCAAACATTTTTCGAATATGACATAGAGTATCACTGTTTACTGTTTACATTATGAACATGACGTAAATGCCGATACAATTTGCCTCACGATTGTAATCGAATTGAAACATACGCTTCATCTTCGTTTAATGTTCTTAGCCTATACTAATAGATGACCCCCTTTTAAAATATATAAACTTGAACCCCAGTTGCCGCGGTGGCAGCTGGGGTATTTTTTTGCGGAAAATTCGACGGTTGATGTTAGAAGTATTTGAATGAATGATTCGATTCAAGGTCAATTGGCTAATAAAATAAAGTAATGACTAATTCCAGGAGGGACTACTATGCCATGGAAAAAGAATGATTACCCCGTTTCAATGAAAAATTTGGAGCCTCGCGTCCGCAATAAAGCAGTCGAAATCGCAAATGCTTTGTTGGAGGATGGATATGAGGAAGGCAGAGCAATCGCTATCGCTACGGCCAAGGGGGAAGAGTGGGATGATAATCATCCCCTACAGAGACAAAAACATGAGGAGAAGGAAGCAACCTCAACTCAAAGCAACCAACAATCAGCTTCCCATAACGAGCACAGCGGACACAATCTGCATGTGGTTCCCGACGGAGACGGATGGGCTGTCAAGGTAGAGGGCTTTCATGATGTTCGTTTGAATACGGAAACAAAGGCAGAAGCCGTCGAGAAAGCGAAGCAATGGGCATCAGATACGAATTCCAGCGCAATTATTCACCGTAAGAACGGTACCGTTGAAACTTCACATAATTACTCGTAACCACTGAAAGCCACATAAAAGCTTATCCATATGTACAAGCTAGCTTACAGCAACACATGATTGGGACATCATCACTTTAATAAGAAAAGGAGAGATACCCATGCCAACCAAATCACCCACACAAACGATGCCTCCACAGCATCAGAATCGCCAGCCCGGACTGGAGAGCGAGATGAATCCGAAGCCGAATTCCGTTGACCGCCAATACAAGGGCAGCGGTAAGCTGCTCGGGAAGGTAGCGATTATTACCGGAGGAGATAGCGGCATAGGCAAGGCAGCGGCAGTATGTTATGCAGCTGAAGGAGCGGACGTTGTGATCGTCTATCTGAATGAGCACAGCGATGCCAAGGAAACGATGAGACTGATCGAAAAGGAAGGACGCCGCTGTTTACTGATTGCCGGTGATGTGGGCGATGAGGCCTTTTGCCAGGAGGTTGTACGCAAAAGTATAGCTACCTTTGGCAAGCTCGATATTTTGGTTAACAATGCTGCTGAGCAGCATCCACAGGAATCGATTGAAAATATTACACAGGAGCAGCTGGAAAAAACGTTCCGTACTAATATTTTCTCGTATTTTTATTTTACGAAGGCGGCTTTACCTCATTTGAAGTCAGGTGCGGCCATTATTAATACGGCTTCGATCACGGCTTATAAGGGTAATCCGCAGCTGATAGACTACTCTTCCACTAAGGGGGCTATCGTCGCTTTCACCCGGTCGTTGTCGATGAGCTTGGCGGATAAGGGCATTCGGGTTAACGGTGTAGCACCGGGACCGATCTGGACACCACTGATTCCTTCAACCTTTGATGCCAAAAAAGTCAGTGAGTTTGGTGGAGATACACCCATGAAAAGACCGGGTCAGCCAGAGGAGCTTGGACCCTCTTACGTCTTTTTGGCATCGGATGATTCCTCTTACATGTCAGGACAATTTCTGCATATCAATGGTGGCGAAATCATTAATGGCTAACAGGATTAGCCTGATTAAATATTAGGCTATCAATCTAATGTATGCAGCGTTAGTCTCATGACTGGATTCCACGATAAGGAATCCGGTTTTTTTGTTCCGCTTTTTTAAAAGTCCGGTGAATAATGAGCGGAGCGGCCAAATAATCCTGTAGAAGCGTTAGCGTTCGCCTTTGTTTCCGTACTTTTACCACTAAATCTCTTAAAAAATCAAAAAATACGGAAACAACAGTGATCGGAAGGATATTTGGCCGCGCAGCGGGACTTATTCACCGGACTTTATCGGTCTTTTAAATAGAATCAAAGAAGCTTATACTGAAAAGGGCAGATTCTGCACAGCAGCTATCTGTACAAACAACGATATGTTGGGGAGGCATCATTCATGATTTTCAGTGATTTGGCAACTTGGGAACTTGAAAAGGCACTTTATCCGAAAGCGCTTAACCGTGGATTGGAGTATATCCGTTCCACCGATTTTAGCACTATGGCGCCGGGCAAGCATGATATTGAAGGTGATTTAATGTTTGTGATGGTTCAGGAGCCGACAACTCAAAGCTGGGAGAAGCAGCGTCCGGAATCACACCAAACCTACATCGATATTCAATACCTGATCGAAGGCGAAGAGCTGATCAAGGTGGCACGCCTAACATCAGAAGCAGTCATTTCCGAAGAAGATTTCGCATCACGAGATATTGCTTTTTATAAAACAACAAGTGTGGAAAGCTCGATCCTGTTGCTCCCGGGGAACTTTACCGTTTTTTATCCGAGCGATATCCATCGTCCAGTTTGTAGTGTCAAAGAGGGTCAGAAGATTAAAAAAGTCGTTATCAAGATACATAAATCGTTACTGGAGCTATAGCCGAAGCCTCTTGCTGAACGAAGCCTCATTGTGACCCAATGAGGCTTTTTGTCGTATGAAATGGGACGATTCGGGTATTCTAACAGGACAGAAAACATAGACAAAAGCACAGTAAGAAAGGATGGGCACCAGCATGCCATTTGTCGATGTGAATGGAACGACTCTCTATTATGAGAGCGTGGGTCAAGGAATACCGATTGTGTGCATACATCCGATTCTTTTAACCGGAGAAATCTTCAGCTATCAGCGTGCCTCTTTATCCGACCGTTATCAAATCATTACCTTCGATATTCGTGGCCACGGTAAAAGCCGTTTTTCGGAAGAGCCACTTTCCTATACAATGATTGCTGAAGATATAAGGCAGCTTTTGGATTCCCTTGGAATTGGCCAAGCCTATTTGTGCGGGTACTCGGTAGGGGGTCAAATCGTTTTGCAAGCACTGCTGAACGATCCGGACCGTTATCTGGGGGCAATACTGATAGGCCCAACATCGGAATTAACGGATCCGATTCAGAGAGGTCTGGTATGGATCGCATATCTGTTATGTGGACTTCATGGGAAACGATTGTTATCGGCCCTTGATGCTGGAGGCAATGCGACTAATTTTCGTATATTTAAATCGATGTACGATAGCTGTAATTTAGGGAATGTGTTGAATATGGCCCAATATCATGAGCAGGTGCTCAGCTTCAACTGTACGGATCGGCTGCATGAGATTCAAGCGCCGATCTTGCTGCTCTACGGGCAGAGAGATACAAGGTTCCACCAGTATGCAAGGGTGATGCAGACCAGGCTGCCGCACAGCACTCTGCATTTTATTCGCGGTGCTCCGCATCAGATCCCAACGAAGCATGCTGATGATGTGGATGGACTTTTACGTCTGTGGATTGAAAATCAACAGAACCAGCTAGCGCGTGAGCAGCATAAGGATCAGGAGCTTGAAGAGCAGCAGAGCTTGCAAGCGCAAAATACGCTTTTTGAACAGCAAGATCCTCTAGAACCAAGTCAGCAGGAACATCAATAAATAAGGAATCCCTTCGGATAAATAGTGCCATTAATGGTATGATGGGTGCATACTTAACTCTCATTGAGGTTCATCCAATTATTATTTATCAGGAGGGATTATCTATCTATGCAAACAATTCGTTGGGGAATTATCGGCTGCGGAGACGTAACTGAAGTCAAAAGTGGTCCAGGCTTTCAAAAGGCTGAACATTCTGAGCTGGTTGCTGTCATGCGAAGAGACGCCGCATTGGCGGAAGATTATGCCCGCAGGCACAACGTGCCGAAGTGGTACAGTGATGCCGAGCAGCTCATCGAGGATCCGCAGGTAGACGCAGTTTATATCGCCACACCGCCAGCCTTTCATAAAGAATATGCGATCAAAGCCATGAAAGCGGGAAAGCCAGTTTATGTGGAAAAGCCGATGGCGATGAATGTAGCGGAATGCGAGGAAATGCTGGAGGCAAGCCGCCAAGCGGATGTGCCCCTGTTTGTTGCCTATTACAGGAGACAATTACCCAGATTTCTGAAAGTGAAGGAGCTTCTTGAGAGCGGAATCATTGGTGAGGTTCGCTTGGTAACTACGATACATTTGGGGCAGTTTAAAAAAAGCTCCTGGAGGGTCCAGCCGGAAATATCCGGGGGTGGGCTGTTTGTGGATGTAGCCAGCCATACGCTTGATCTACTTGATTATTTGTTAGGGCCTATTGCGAGTATACAAGGCTTCGCAGGCAATCAAGGGCACCATTACGAGGCTGAGGATATTGTAACGGGGACGTATCGATTTGAGTCCGGCGTATATGGAACCGGAAATTGGTGTTTTACCTCTTATGAGGATATGGACAAGAACGAGATTGTGGGCACCAAAGGGAAAATTACATTTTCTACCTTTCAGAACAATCCGATCGTTGTATCTACCTTAGAAGGCGAGGAGCAGTACATGATCGAGCATCCTCACCATATCCAGCAGCCCTTGATTCAAACGGTTGTCGATGCTTTACGGGGCCAAGGGATATGCTCCAGCACAGGGAGCAGCGCGATTAGAACAAGCAAGGTTATGGACGATATTCTTAAAGCTTACTATTTAAAGGAACGTTAAAGATTCGGTAAATATGTGCTGCTGTGAAGCCAGACTCAACAGGCTTTTTGTTGGAGCTTGAGTATACATAGTGATGATAAACAAAAGGGACTTCGGTATGTACCGAGGCCCCTTTTGTACGTGTATGGTGCTTTTTGAAAGTATAAATTACTTTACAGTTTTATTGTAAGTACCGAGCTTACCGGTAATTTCCTTGGCTGCACCGTCAAGTGCCTCCTTCGGTTGTTTCTTGCCATTAAGAACCTCTTCAATCGCACCTTCTGTAAGCTGGCGAGCTTCCGGGAATACGCCCATGACAGCGCCTTGTGTTGCCGTGTTGGCTTTGGTAGCGTGAAGCTGGTCAACGGCTGTTTTCAGCTGTGGATATTTCACCAGATTGTCTTTTACGACTTGTTCGTCATAAGCTTTTTTGGTAATTGGGAAGTAGCCAGTGTTCACGTGCCAGTAAGCTTGCTGCTTAGGCTCAGCCAGGAATTTGATAAACTGCCAAGCGCCGTTTTGCTCGGCTTCACTGCGGTTGTTCAAAATATAGACGCTAGCGCCTCCGACAATAACTCCGCCTTCCTTGGCGTCGGATGGTTTAGGCAGATTGCCTGTTCCCACTGCGAATTTGCCCTGTGCTCCGTCTACAATACCGCGCAGAGAGCCAGTGGAGTCCAGTGTCATAGCAACTTGTCCGGCAATAAAGGCTTTTTTGGTATCATCGGTTTTACGACCCAGATTCAGGGATGATTTATCATCCACCATTTGCTTCCACCAGGCAAGTGTCTTAACGCCTGCATCACTGTTCAACATCGATTCGGTTGCCAGTCCTTTGCGGCCATTGCTGTTATTCAGCAGCTCAGCACCTTGGTTGGCAAAAAATTGCTCCATAAACCAACCATAAATAGCGAAGGAATTGCCGTACTTGCCGTCTTTGGTTAATGCTTTGGACGCTGCCGCTACTTCTTCGTACGTAGCTGGCGGTTTTTCTGGATCAAGACCCGCTGCTTTGAACATATCCTTGTTGTAGTAGAGGATCGGGTTCGATGTGTTAAAAGGCATGGAATTCAGCTTGCCGTCAATCCGATAATAATTGAGAATGTTTTCTTCAAGCTGGGACAAGTCATATTTGTCGGCATCAATAAATTTTTGCATAGGGGTAATCGCCTTGGAATCAATCATAAAACGACTGCCGATTTCGAATACCTGAATCAGAGCAGGACCGCTTTTGGAATCCATTGACGTTTTCATTTTGTTCAGACTTTCATCGTAAGTACCTTGGAAAACCGCTTCTACGACAACATCTTTTTGCGATGCATTGAAGTCAGCAACAAGTTTATCTATCGCTTTGCCAAGCTCTCCGCTCATGGAATGCCACCATACAACCTTAACCGGTTCCTTGCTTGCAGCAGGCTTAGGGGCCATTTCTTTATTGTCTGTTCCCTTTGCGGCTGACGGTTGTGTTGGGGTACCGCCGCATGCTGCCATGAAGAGCATCACGATGGCCATACAAAGCGTCACTAAACCTTTTCTACTCCAGCTTATCATTGTCGTCTTCGCTCCCTTAAAAAATGTTTTATTTATATAGAGCGTCTTGGGGACGCGCTATTTCCACCAAATGTAAGGCTAACCCTTCACAGCCCCGGCTGTAATACCGCGAACCAGCTGCTTGATCCCGAGCACGAGCAGCAGCAGCGATGGCAGCATCACCAACGTAACGCCAGCTAATACGAGATTCCACGAAGTCATTTCTTCGAACTGCAGCATACTGATTCCAATCTGTACGGTACGCATTTGCTCGCCGTTTGTGATCAGCAGCGGCCACAGGTACATGTTCCAATGTGTCAGGAACGAGTAAACACCAAGTGTCGCCAATGCCGGACGAGCCAAGGGCAGGACCATTTGGAAAAAGCTTCGTATATGACCGCAGCCATCGATCTTTGCTGCTTCGAACAGCTCGGCAGGAAGCTGCAAGAAAAATTGGCGCAGTAAAAACGTACCGAACGCCGTAGCCAGAAAAGGTACAATCAGCCCTTCGTAGCTGTCAAGCCATCCCCAGCTTTTTACAGTTAAATAATTGGGAATCATCGTGACCTCCCATGGAATCATCATCGTGGAAAGGAACAGCGCGAACAGAATGCCTTTGCCTGTGAATCTTAAAAAAGAGAAGGCATAGGCGGCCATGCTGGCGGTCAGCAGCTGTCCGATCATAATGGCGGTAGATATCAGCAAGCTGTTCATAATAAATGTGAAGATCGGGACCAGGTGCGTAACAGTAATGAAATTATCCCAATACAATCCACCAGGCAGCAGCTTGGGCGGGTAAGACGATGATTCCGCAGGAGTCATCAGAGCTGCAGAGAACGTAAACAGCAGAGGATACAGTACCAAAGCTGCGGCGATACCTAATAGAAGGTATACGACGGTATTTTGAAGGCGGGTGGTCATTGATAATGCACCTTCTTTTCAAAAAAGGTAAACTGCAGCACGGTCAAAATAAGAATGATGGCGAACAGAACCAGTGCCTGTGCGCTGCCGATACCGAACCGGAAATTAACAAACGCATCCTGATAAATGTTATAAACGACTACATCGGTCGTGTACATCGGACCACCCTTGGTCAAAATGTGCATTTGTCCAAACGATTGGAAGGCTCCAATAACCGATACGATTGCCACGAAAAATAGCGTTGGCGATACGAGCGGCAGCGTTAGCTGTACGAAGGTTCGGATCGGTCCCGAGCCGTCGATTTTGGCGCTGTCATATATTTCCTCAGGCACACCCTGCAGCCCGCTCAGCAGTACGATGTAATTAAAGCCAAGCGTCATCCAGATAGTCATCATAGAGACAGAGATCAACGCCCAGGCAGGATCGGTAAGCCAACCAACAGGTGAAATACCCGCGAGGCTCAAAAAATAATTAAGTGTACCGACGCTTGGATGGAACAGCATCATCCAGATCACAGAGCCGGTTCCGACAGAGATGGCGATAGGTAAAGAGAAAATGAACTGGAATACGCGCATGCCGCGCAGTCTGGATTGCGTCAGTGCTGCCAGCAGCAGCGCCAACAAGATACAGGTAGGGACGGTCAGCAGGGTGAAGGACAACGTTACCTTCAAGCTTTGGTAAAAGCGCTCGGACAGGAACAACTCCTGGAAGTTCTCCATGCCAACAAATTCGGCAATGCGTCCCCGAGGGTCGGTCAGATGCATACTCAGATAGATGGATTGCAGCAGCGGATAAAATAGGAATATGCCAAACAGCAGCAGAGAGGGGGCCAAAAATAAATAGGCAAGCAGATTTTCCTGCAGACGCAGCTTGCGAAGGCTATGAGTACGGCTTACGGCAGCTGTCTTGGGTCTGCTAGTGGAAACGCTCCTGAGTTGTTTTTCCATAAGGCTCATGCTTCAATCACTCCTGTCGATAACGGCTTGGTTAAGCGGTTAGCTTTTGATGAGGAAGCTGAGTTCTTCCTTGGCATCTTTGTCAGTATAAAGTGCATTTGTTAACCAGGGGTCAACTACATATAAAGGTTTTATGTAGATAAGGGTCAATCTCTACCAACAACCGATCCTGAATATTGCCAAGGGGTCAATGGTGAAAGCTGCAAGCCGTGTATGTTGTTAAGCAGGATAAGGCGATATGTAATAATTCCCATATAATGATGACCTCACGAATCTAGCAAAAAAGTACGCGAGCCAGTAGGTGCCACAAATAACGCAATACAAAGACCTCTTCTGCTGCGGCAGAAAAGGTCGTCTATCAACAATGGCTCCCAATAAGGCCGACTATGAATTGGATACCACATCCACAACGATGCTGTTAAGCAAGCGGTTGTTGACGTAGGCCATGAGCCTCCACCGTCCAGGTTCAGGCAACGACATGGATGACACCGCCGTGCGATCAGCTCCATTCAGGCCTCCGCCTAACTGACTTGTCGAGAACACTTGTATGAGTTCAGTTGAACCTTGTTTGACGGCCATTACCTTGAATTCGCCCTCAAGCTCTTGCTCCGATCCCCACAAATGCCACATGTATTTGTTGCCCTTGCCTGCAAGGAAAGGTTGCTGGTCTAGTGTTACACCCTTTTCATTTAGATAAGGACCTACAATAAAACCAGCTTTTCCTTTCTCACCAACCAAAATATAGGAACCGTTCTTGCCATCCCTGCTTATATAAGTCAGTTCAAAAGTAGGGCTTACCATCCAGGATGGTTCCGCTACAGACAGGACAGCGTCCCCGTATAATTGATTGTTTACAAGCACCTCATATCGCCACATGCCACCAAGAGGAAGTGCAAACGTCGCTGTAAAACGCTCCAAACCCGGATACCCCGAGCTTGGCTCTGTAATTGTTTGTGGAGGGAGTGCGATTACGCGCATACCGGTTTCTTGATGATAAGCGGAGATCGCTATTTGGTTACCTGCAAACGTAGCAAAAGGCGCTGTAAAATGAATCATATACCCGAATGGTCTGCCCGCAGTAAGGTTAGGGTCAGGGAAAATAGTGAACAGTGTCTGATCATGAAGTCGATATTCCATTCGAACGTTCCAAGGGTTTGTCACTCCTGTTGACGTTGGATTCTGACCTTGCTCTGTAACGTTCTTCGGCAGGAGGGCGAATACCATGATTGCACTGACAACTACAAGGATAGCCAGCGCCGGAATCAAAAGGAACGACCTTTGTTCTTTTGATTCCGGCCGCTGCTTCGTCTTGTTCATGATGTCCTGCTTCATTTGCTCCGTAAAGCGAGGCTTCATGAACGGGGATGAGTTGAACGCTTCGCTCCATTGTGGCGGTTGCTCTTTCATAGTCACTCTCCTCCTTGGTTATCGTTGTTCAGCATATCGGATAATTTTTTTCGTGCTCGATGAAGTCGTGTTTTGACAGTTGCTTCCGGTATTTCAAGCAGTAAGGAAATTTCTTTGTTCGTTAGCTGATAATGAGCATTCAAAAGCAGTATTTCTCTGAATTTACGGGGAGTTCGCATAAGAGTAGCCCAAATATGACGGGTCTCCAAGCGATCAAACAGCTCTGCTTCAGCTGACCGTGAGGAGCCTTTTCGAATAACATAATCAACCAAAGTCACTTTACGGATGAACGCACTTTTCAAATAATTGAGTGACTTGTTGCGCGTGATCGTCAATAGCCAGCTTTTCACACTACATTCGCCTCGAAAGCTGTATAGCTTGTCGTATACGGATAAAAACACATCCTGAGTGAGATCATCCGCTGCGTCAGCATGACGGGTTAGAAAAAACGCGAAGTTCCAAACGTCGTTTCCATATTGGGTCATCAGGTCCCGAAGTATAACGTCTTTATCACTCCCGCCACTCAGATGCTGTAAATAATGTGGTTCCACGAAATCACCTCTACTATTAGACAGACTGCTAAGCGAATAGTTCCCGAAATATAAAAAAACGACCTCTTTTGATAAAAGAGGTCGTTCATGAGTGCGTGTAATGGACTTAATTTACTGTCTACGTGATGAGTGTCATTCACTTTCTTTTATGAGGGACTTGGTGAAATACAAGTTTAAATCGTCATCCGCACAAACCTCGGTACCGGGGGTGACTGGCTGCTGCCTGTACATCAAACCCCTGCCATCTGGCATATATCCTCTTCTAGCGTATAAGCGCTGCGCACTCCCATAGCTTTGATAAAGTCCAACACCAATGCCCACAATTCCGTATTTGTTCAAGGCTATGTTCTCGACGGCTTCCATGAGCGCATGACCGATTCCGAGCTTTCGCAAAGGAGGGATTACATTAAAATCGTTGATTTCCGGTATGCCATTTTCTCTAAAATAAGGATATTCAGAGGTTGAGAGCAGATGCAGGCTTCCTGCAAACTGACCGTCGTAAGAGGCCAATAACGTTATCCGTTGATTTGTTACATTTTCTTCCCAGCACTTCTCGATGTAATCCAAAGGCTTGTTAATCTTGTGTTCAGTAAAAATACGAAACACGGAATCTATGTCTGCCTTCGTCATGGGTCCAACTTCAATCGAATTCGTCATAGTCATACCTCATTTCCCTTGATCACCATTTTTCTTCGATAGGACGTATATAATGAACGTTTCCCCAAATAACTTGCCTGATTTTGGTTCTCTTCATATATCTCCCGTGTAATTAATCCAATTGCGGTGGAACCCGATGGAGTGTAGCTTGTTCGAATCCGTATGCAATTTTTATCAAAGTCGGCTCACTCCATGCTTTACCAGAGAAAACAACACCAAATGGGCCTTTTGTAGAGTCGCCATCGGCGTCGATGCTGCCATTCACTGAATAGCCGGCCGGAACCGTAATTAAGGGGTAGCCCAATCGTGCAGCAATATACATACCGTCTACATCTCCAGGCAGCAGAAGTGCATCCAAGGAATGCGTATCTATGGCATAATCAATGCCTTGCTGCAGCGGGAGCTCCGAGTAGGCTTGCTTCTTAATCAGACAGGTTTGCTCGGTGAGAGTGGTTTCTTCGGATCGGATCAACGTGTCTTGCCCATATTGTAGAGCTATGTCGGTATGCTTTTCATTATAGGCGATCAATTCTTTCAAAGAGTGAATCGGCACGGAGTCTCCTAACTGGGATAAATAATCGTTCAAGCCCTGCTTGAATTCATACGTAATAACATCATTGTTCCAGTTATTCTGTTCAACGTGAAGCGTAACATTATCGACGATAGTGACACCTTCATGGATCAAAGTCGTAATGGCAGCTTCCATAATAGCAAGCCTTTCCTCGTCCAAATGCCTGTAATAATATCGGGGAATCCCTATTCTAGCGTGTCGCAAAAAGCTTGCATCCAAAAAGGGCGTATAGTCTGAAAAAGAACGGTTCTCACTCGTTAGCGTAGCCGAATCCTTCTCGTCAATTCCTGTACATGCACCCAAAATCATCGCTGCATCCGTAACCGTTCTGGCTATAGGTCCAGGTGTGTCCTGACTGCTGGAAATCGGTATAATTCCGGCACGGCTGATCAATCCGACAGTCGGCTTGATCCCCACCAGAAAAGTTTGACATGCCGGTCCAACAATGGAGCCCGCCGTTTCCGTTCCGATCGCTGCTGCGCACAGATTTGCCGCTACAGCCGCCGCAGATCCTGAGCTGGAGCCGCTAATGAAGAGCTCGCCCGCACCATACGGATTTAGAACAAATCCGCCACGTGAGCTATATCCCGCCGGCATCCGGCTGGACATAAAGTTGGACCACTCCGTCATATTTGCTTTCCCGAGCAGAACGGCACCTGCCGAGCGGAGCTTTGATGCTATATAGGCATCCGCCGCTGCGAATGATCCAGCTAAAGCGACCGATCCGGCACTCGTATGCAGGTTATCCTGTGTATCGATATTATCCTTCAAAAGAATGGGAATACCGTGCAGGCTTCCCCGACTTCCTGTATCTCTGCGTTCCTGATCTAAAGCACGCGCGATATGTAACGCATCTGGATTGATCTCCAGGATAGAATTGATGCTGGGATCATACTTATGTATTCGGTCCAAATAGGCTTGAACAAGCTCTTCCGAGGTTATGGAGCCGGATTCCATAGCTGTTTGCAGCTGTGTTAGGTCTGCTTCGATGATCCATTCATGCAGATGTATACTCACTGGGATAGTCCTCCTGAACATGACGTAGTGGTGCATGACTTACATGGGATTGAGCCTGGACAAATAATCTTCTTCCATACTTTGGGTATAGAACTCGATTACATTATTTTCAGTGTCCTTAAAATAGACTCTTTTATGAATGCCTCTTGTGATGATCTTGTTGTCGATATGATGGCTCTCAAGCAAGTGAATCGCGGCTTCAATTTGGTCTATTCCTATATATAACGCCAGATGCACATGCACACCGCCTTCATCAAATAACCCATTCCATAAAGAAACCGAGGAGGCCTTTTCCACAAGCTGCTGATTATTAAAATTGCGCGGCAGCCATAATCCTAATCTCGTCGGTCCACCCACATACAGCCATGTAGCCCAAATTTCATTGGCTTCTTCTGTAAATTGATTGTCCTGATAACCCCATTGCTGCACAACAGGAAATCCTAACTGACCTGACCAAAAGTCAACGGCACGTTTCATATCGTTAACTTCCAACACGACCTCTGACACGCCTTGGGCTTTAATTTTCATATAGGCCTCCTTATTTAAGGAACATACTTGACTCACTATCATTAAGGATATCGTTCCGCTGTGGCACGATCAAGGTTATGAATGAATAAAACCAATATATCCAATCAAATATCCAATTAATGTAAATTATTGGAACCGGCTCGTTAGTCGCTTGATAGAAGGGAGAAGCACCGTGGACACAACCTAGAGAAGATGATATCCTGATTTTACGCAGATTTTGTTGAACTGGCCCGTGGAAGCGGTTCGACAGTTAATTGAAACAAGGGAGACGCAGCCGTGGACACAAGACAATGGATGTCGGTAACACTTTTTCTCGCAGCGGCGCTGATGGTGTTCGTCTCTTTCTTGTCTTATCGGAAACGCCATCTGCCTGTTGCCAAAACGATGATTCTGATTATGCTGGCAGCAGCTTGCTATGCACTCGGTTACGCGTTTGAGGTGTTAAGCCGGGATTTAAATGAAGTGAAGCTATCACTTCAAATCCAATATTTGGGGATTCCCTTCGTTACTACACTTTGGTTCTTTCAGGTCATTCAATTTACCGGGACGGCGGCTCGTTATCGTAAGCTTCTTGCGATCATACTGTTCGTTATCCCCACAGCGGTCTTTTTCCTCCATTTAACGAATGATTGGCATCACCTGATCTATGAACGCTATATACTCAATCAGGACGCTTCGGTTCCTTTGTACACAACGGACAAGGGACCTTGGTATAAGGTGCACACCATCTATAATTATTCCGTGCTGCTGTGCGGCATGCTGTTGTTTATCCCGATGTATTGGCGGGCTTTGCCGATTGTGCGCAAGCAAATCGTTGTCCTTCTTTTGGGTGCAGCAGCACCGATGTTTTTCAATTTGTTCTTTTGGGCCGGCATTAAAGTTGATTTAACACCGTTCGGATTCGCCGTATCCGGTGTCGTTTACACGTGGGGAATTCTCCGGTTTAATCTGCTTCGCTTAACGCCGCTGGCGATGGCCAAAGTGTTTGAAACGATTCGGGACGGGGTCATTTTGTTTGATTATGAGGACCAAATCGTCAGTTACAATAGCGCAGCTCAAGAGGTGCTTCCCGAGCTCGGATTGATGAAACGCTCCCCCGTTAACATGGAGAAAGTTTTGTCGGCGAGTCCGGAGCTGCTTGAACGTATTCGCACCGCAAGTGATGGGGACGAACGCTTCCCGTTTCATAGATTCCATGCCAACCGGATCAAGTATTACAACTGCAGTTTGTCACACATCTACGAATCGGGTGAAATTCTGATCGGTAAAATTTTGATGTTCAGCGATATTACGGAGTTGAAGGAGAGCGAAACCCGATTGCTCGAGAACGCCCGGCAGCTGTCCGAGCTGAACGCATTCAAGGATAAGCTATTCACTGTAGTGGCACACGACATTCGCGATCCGATTGCACTCCTTGTTAGCTTGACCGAGCTGCTGGGCGATGAACTGACCGCAGCCGACTTTGAGCATGCCGAATTGGTTAGAGAGCTTAAAGGACAAGTGCAGAGCACGTTCCATCTCGTCGAAAATTTGCTCGATTGGTATCGCAGCCAGAAAGGGAAAGTTGTGTTTCGACCGTTGGGCTGGAATTTGCAGCAGGTCGTCCGGCAGGCTTTGATGTTATCTGGTACCAAGGCGGCTATGAAGCAAATTCGGATGACGGAGGGTATTGACGAGAAGCTTACGATCAGGGCCGATAAAGAGATGTTGGATCTCATTCTGCGAAATTTGCTTTCGAACGCCATCAAGTTTACAGGAATAGGTGGGTCGATTGAGATCGGGGCCGTTCTGGAGGGTGATCTGATTGTCGTGTCCATCCGTGACAACGGAGCGGGAATCGATGATCAGACATCGGAATTGCTGCGTCTGGAGGAGCCATTCTTAAAGGCGATGGTTAACGGGAACGATTCTGGGGATACAAGATTCGGACTGGCGCTGACCCGTGAATTCGTTCGTATCCATGGCGGTACCCTTTGGTTCGAGAGCGAGCCTGGAATTGGAACGACCTTCTCGTTCACCTTGCCCGGCTCGGCTGGTGTGCGAAACGCGTTCGACAACGGTGGAATGGAGGAGGAAGCTTATGAAAGTTATTTTGGTGGACGATGAGCCGACAATGCATCTGATTTTGCGTAAAATGCTTGTCAAGCTGCCTGGGGTTGACGTGGCAGGAGCTTTTACGGATACGCAGTCTGCAACCTCCTTCCTAAGGGAGAACACCGGTATCGGACTCGCTTTCGTAGACATCTCCATGCCTGGCGAGAGCGGAGTAGAGTTTGCCGCCAAGTTGGAAGTTTCTCATCCTACGATGCAAGTCGTCTTTGTCACGTCGCACAAGGAATATGCCTTGAAGGCTTTTGAACTGTCCGTGTTGGATTACCTGGTCAAGCCCGTTTCCCAGGAGCGGCTGCAGCGGACGGTCAATCGTGCGCTGGCGAATCAGCAGGCTGTTCATTCGCCATTACTGTCAGCCCCGGCTTCCGCAGATTGTGGCAGGATCGTCTTAACGACACTTGGCGACGTTACTGTGAGTAATGAAGCGGGACGCGTCAAGTGGATCTCGCGAAAATGCGTGGAGCTGTTCGCTTATTTACTGCTTTACCGAGGCAAACGAATTCCTCGTACCAGACTGGTAACGGATATTTTCGGAGGGATGTACCAAGTCAATGCGGAGAATTACTTGAATACGACCGTCTATCAATTGCGTAAGTCTTTGGAACCGCTGGGCATGCGCGAGGTCGTACGCTCGGAGAACGATGGCTATGCGCTCGAACTAAAGGATTACATTATCGACTGCGTGGAATTCGAAAAGCAGGTGGAAAGGCTGCAAACCATAGATATCGAAAATGTGGAGAGTGCGCTGCAGATCGAACGGATGTATACGGGCGATCTGTTCGGGGACAAGGCGTACGTGTGGGCCATTCACGAAACGGAGCGTTATGCGGAACAGTATGCTTCGTTCGTAAAGCGGCTTGCCGCCGTGCTGATTTCGCTGGGGGATACGACAGCCGCTTCCAAGCTCCTGCTTAAGCTGAATGAACGCAATCCGTTGGACGAGTCTGTAATTCGCCAGCTTATAACGATCCGCGAGATGACCGGGGACAAAAAAGGATTAACGGCTCTGTATACGGATTATGTTCGGCTTCTCAGCCGGGAGCTTGGTATCCGACCGTCCGTGGATCTGATACATCTATATGATATGCTGCTAAAGCGGTTATCCGATAAAAAATAAAATATGAAGGCTTATAAAATGAGAAGCAAGCTGCCGCACGTAAGTAGCGCGACAGCTTGCTTTTTACTTATATGCTCTTCGTTCGACTGACCGGCTAACCAGCAAAAAAGTGCGCTGGCATGCCGGCTACGCCAGGCTTCACGCGAAATATGCCGCCTGCATGCGGCTGCTTCGCCAAAGCCTCGTCCGATTGACGAACACGGGCAGTCGTGATGTATAACTCATCCAGATTCGGTCCGCCAAATGTGCAGGATGAGACCTGGGCTACGGGGATCGGGATGGCAATCAGCATTTCACCCGTATGCGGATTCCAGCGTGACACCTGCCAGCCGTCCCACTGCGCGATCCACAGCATACCCTCTACATCAATCGTCATGCCATCGGGGAATCCACCGCCCTCAGGGATTGTGATAATGGTACGCTGACCGCTTATAGTACCTGTATCGATATCATAATCGTAGGCTACCACTCGCTTTGTCGGCGAATCAATATAATACATCGTGCGTCCATCGGGACTCCAGGCGAGTCCGTTGGAAACCGTCACCCCATCAACCATCTTACGAACGGTATGATCGGCTTCAAGACAATATAACGAACCGACAGGCTTCTCTTCGAGATGACTTGTCGTACCCGCCCAGAACCGACCTGCGGGATCACATTTTCCATCGTTAAAACGATTATCCTGGAGCTGCTTCTCGGGGGCATTGACCAATGTCAGCTGCTCTGTTTCCAGGTCTAACAGGAAGAGCCCATGCTGCAAGGCCAGCACGACACCGCCAGACTGTCTCGGTACGACAGCACCTACCATTTGGTCCAGCTGAATAGTACGGTCTTCCAAGGATTGCGGATTCAGAATATGTACCCTTTGTCCTTTAATGTCTACCCAGTAAAGCAGCCCGCTGCGGTGATCCCAGCAAGGGCCTTCTCCCAAAGTTGCCTGCGCATCAACAATCAATTCTACTTGTAAAGGGTCCAAATTTCTTTCCTCCAGCCTGCAGGGCAGTTATTTTTGTTTTAATGGGGACGAGCTTATTGTCATGATGACTGGCTATGAGCCGTAAGCAGCATCGAATTCAATAATATTGTGATCGGGATCCAAAATATAAATTTGCGAGAAGCCGGCGAGACTGTCAGGTCGGGCTTCATAAGGAATAGCTGCCGCTTCCAGCGATTGTATCGTATTCTGATAGCTTTTGACCCAGATGGCAAAATGGCCGTCAATCGAATTAATTTCACTTTTGCGCAACGTTTCTCCATCTGGAAATTCCAGTAAGTGCAGCTGCTGGGAGTCACCTATCGCATACCAGGCCCCCTCTGAATCGAATGGAGGTCTTACTAATTCCTGAAATCCAAGCGTACTGCCATAAAATTGCTTGGCCTGCTTCAAATCCCTGACAGCAAGACTAATATGATGCAGCCTTTCAAATTCAATCATCGTAGCTCCTCCGTGGTATCCATAGTAAATTCCAGCTCGGTCAGGCAACCTATGTCATAGTAATTAAGCGACTTGGAGTTATGTTCTCAAGGAGATCAAACATCGGTGCTGTTTCTCTTCCAAAACATTAGAATGGGAGTGAAACATAGGAACAATCGGATTTTCAACCCAGTAGTCGAAATCGATCATTCCTTTTTGATCGAAAGCGATTGGAAGCATCCATTATTCCTCCTGAACCCTTGTAAGATTAATAAATAGCTAGCGAATACCACACCTCTGTTTACTTGATTTTTAATCAAATAATCCGCATGTCCAAGCCCATGCTATCAGGGTCAGCCTTTCCGGATGAAAGCCTTCCCATGAGGTGGAAGTGCCTTTCCCTCTTGGTATGTGGAAAGTAACTTCATTGTTATTATAGCATTAGTCCAGAAGAATTGTTTCACTGTCGTTCGACAGATCGAACCGCTCATTTAACTGTGGTTCTTCTATCTAAGGGGGAGGCGGAATGTTTAAATCCTTCGATTTAAGGTTAATCAGATTATGTGAGCACGATACAACCACGCGGAGGCAACTTAAACTATGGAGACAACCAAATCGGACTATATCCTCATCCTACATACAGGCAATGATATTCTAATAGAAGAAGATATTCATGAATCCTTTGATATCGAAAGCTACACGCAGCAGAATCAAGTGAAATTGATGGACTACGAGTTTATTACCAAGCAGGAGTTCAATGATCGATTGGATCAAATGCTGGGCGAATACTAAACGATCAGACACTTTGCATACAACCGCCAAACCCACGACGATTCATGTGGAAGTTTGGCGGTTTTTATGTCTAATGGATGATTCAGACTTCTTTGGCGATGCATGATATAAGTCAGGGAAAACATGGGTAAAGTGAGAGGAGAAGACAATACTGCATATATACAAGGCACTGGCTTGGATTGATGCGGAATTGTACTGTAAAAGGAGCTACTGACTATGAATCGTATAGACCTTACCGCTAAACGGAAACAAAGAAAGCTGCTGTTCGGTGTTGGTCTTAGCTGGCTGTTTGATGCGATGGATGTAGGCATTATCTCGTTTATCGCCGCTGCACTGGCGGTAGAATGGAGCCTGGGCGCTGAACAGATCGGATTGTTAGCGGCCATCAATTCGATCGGTATGGCGGTGGGTGCAGCCGTCGCAGGATCGATGGCGGACAAGTACGGCCGCAGGTCGGTGCTGCTGTGGACGCTGCTTATCTTTTCCGTGTCCAGTGGGCTATCGGCGTTGGCAGCCGGCTTTGTGATGCTGTGCGTGCTTCGCTTCACAGCAGGCTTCGGACTGGGCGGCGAGCTGCCGGTTGCTTCGACGCTAGTGTCCGAGTCCGTGCCTCCGAAGGAAAGAGGGCGCGCAGTTGTCTTGCTGGAGAGCTTCTGGGCATGCGGCTGGATCATTGCGGCATTGATTGCCTACTTCATCATCCCCCACTATGGCTGGAGGATAGCATTTGCGATAGGGGCTGTACCGGCGCTGTACGCCTTATATTTGAGGCGGGCGATACAGGATTCGCCTCGCTTTACCGAACAGCGCAGCCGCAAGCTGTCGTTCCGCGAACGAGTGGTGGCGGCCTGGTCGCCGAAGTATCGCAGATCGACGATAACCTTGTGGATCTTATGGTTCACTGTCGTATTTTCTTACTACGGCATGTTCCTGTGGCTGCCCACGGTGGTCATGCTGAAAGGCTTCGGACTAGTAAAAAGCTTTCAGTACGTGCTGATTATGACGCTGGCCCAGCTGCCCGGATATTTTACCGCCGCCTATTTGATTGAAAGATTTGGCCGAAAGTTTGTGTTGGTTACCTATCTGCTGTTGACGGCGGTGAGTGCGATATGTTTTGGAAATGCCGATACGGTCGGTATGCTTATCGTATCGGGCATCTGCCTTTCTTTCTTTAATCTTGGTGCCTGGGGAGCGATGTATGCTTACACGCCAGAGCTGTACCCGACCGCGGTTCGTTCCACTGGAGTAGGTCTTGCCGCTTCCTTCGGGAGAATTGGTGGTGTCGTCGGGCCCTATCTTGTAGGTATGCTCGTTGCTCGGCAAATACCGATCACGTCGATCTTCACCGTGTTTTGTATAGCGATCGTGATTGGTGCGGCTGCTGTGTTGTTTCTGGGCAAGGAAACGAAAGGGACGGACCCGGATCGAGAGACGACGGATAGTGAGATGAGTGTTCAATAAAAGATCGTTAGAAGCATACGAGAAGCCCAGGATTCTATTTTCAGGAATCCTGGGTCTTTTTTTTTGCGTACAGCTTGCTGGAAAATAAGAAACCGTTAAGAAATTCCCTTACATATTGTTAAGATTTGACTGTTACACTTATCTTATCTCCAATCTGAATAGAGTTGCACGGAAAGCATCATTTCCGGTGACAGTAGGGAGTTGTACCCAAACATATCATTATCAGAAAAGGAGGCTTCGTCTATGAGAAGTTTCATCATGAGTATGCTGCTCATCAGTTTACTTGGGCTATTAGGCTGCTCCGAGCAGCGGCAATTTAAAGGAGAAAGCATCAACTGGTCCGTTGCTTGCTCGGTGACGGCCAAAGACAAATCGTATGAGATACGATATATCGGACAGGAAAGTCAACCTGATACTACTGTTCAGTATGCTTTTAAGGAAAGCCGTAATTTTCAAAATAGCGGTGAAAGCAAGGGCAGCTTCAAGAACAAGATCATCAGCGGAACATCAACGATGAATTCACCGTATTTTGACGAAGATCATTTTACGCTGCATGTCCAATGGAACGATAAAGAGGAAACGGTTCGTGTTATCAAACAATAAGCTTGTACACGTTACGGTTACTTGGTATTGAGCGACTGTCGAAAGCTATAACACAACCTGAGACATTGGATAATAGCTCGGGTTGTTTAGGCATGAAGCTGCCATTACATTAATTATTTGCGTGACAGGGAAGGAATAGAGGGCTGCTCCCGTGAAATATAATAGACTTGGCCAACAGGCTTGAATGTTTTCCGATTAGGAAAAGGATTGGCCAATCGTAGAAAGGGTGGGTACAAAATGAAAACGATTGTATGTGAACAGCCAGACCAGTTCGTGCTTAAAGAAATGGAAGCGCCTACAGCCGGACCCGGTCAGGCATTGATCAAAATACGCAGGATCGGTATTTGCGGGACGGATCTGCATGCTTACAAAGGCCGACAGCCGTTTTTTTCTTATCCGCGGGTGCTTGGGCACGAGCTGTCCGGAGAGATCATGGAGATTGGCAGCAATGAGGGAGGGCTGCAGGTCGGTGATCCCGTCGTAATCATACCGTACCAGCACTGTGGCTCCTGCATTGCCTGCCGCAGCGGCAAAACGAACTGCTGCACAAAGCTCGATCTGATCGGTGTGCACAGTGACGGCGGTATGTGCGAGGTGATCGCACACCCAACCTCGCTGCTTATTAAGGCCGAGGGCATCAGCCTGGAGCAGGCGGCTATCGTGGAATGTCTCGCAATTGGCGCTCATGCCGTGAGAAGGTCCGAGCTGCAGCCTCAGGTGAACGTGCTGGTCATCGGTTCTGGGCCGATTGGTCTGGGTGTGATGAAGTTTGCCAAGCTTGCAGGCGCAAGGGTCATAGCGATGGACATTAACGAAGAACGTCTGGCTTATTGCGCGCGCTGGGCGCCGGTGGATGAAACGATCAATGCGCTGAATAATCCTTTGGACCGGTTGCTGGAGCTGACGCAGGGAGAGCTGCCGACGGTTGTCTTTGATGCTACCGGCAATGCCAAATCCATGATGGATGCTTTTCAATATACCGCTCACGGCGGCAAGCTGGTGTTTGTGGGTCTGGTCAAGCAGGAGCTGACCTTCAATGATCCCGAATTTCATAAACGGGAGATGACCCTGCTTAGCAGCCGCAACGCAACGAGGGTTGATTTTGAAAAGGTGATGCAAGCGATGGCCGACGGTCATATTGATACGGATTCATACATCACGCACCGCTGCCCGTTTGATGCGATGATCGGTGAGTTTGATTCGTGGCTGAAGCCAGAAACAGGCGTAATCAAGGCCATGGTGGAGCTGTAAAGGTGAGATTCAGCAACTGCATACAGATCCGTTAACAGGCTGCCGGAAATTCCCGGCGGTCTTCTTGTGTTAGCTTAAAGGGCGCATGTACTGCTTGATCGTGAGGGTTTCACAACGTTCATTTTCCCAAACGGTCAACCCTTATGGTATAATCAAAATCGCTTCAATCTGTTTATTCTTCTGGTACCCGATCTCTAAAGGTACATCAGCACAGGTGTGAAGCCGGATATTGTACAGATAACGGTATTGCCCGAAGGGAGAGCGGAAGTCATCATTCGTTATTGGTTGACAGGCCTGCTTATATGCGTGATAGGCCTTACGATTGTTCAGCAATTCGACAAGCGCGATGCGCATTATACCGATCAGGTTGCTGTCCTCATGTACCATCATCTTCATGAAGAAGATACGAGCTCAAGCACGATCAAGCCCGAGCTGTTCAGACAGCAGCTTGCATATTTGCAGAGCAAGGGACATCACTTCATTACCTTGGATCAATTCAAAAAGTTTCTCGGTGGTGCGGAGGTTCCAGATAATGCGGTACTGGTAACTTTTGACGATGGCTATGAGAGCTTTTATACAATGGGTGTTCCCATATTGAAGGAGCTGCAGATTCCGGCAGTCAATTTTATTATTACCGAGACGCTGGATCACCCGCAGGAGGATACTCCGCCAAAAATGTCGCGGGAGCAGATCACCGCCATGACCACCGGCTCCGATTTGATTGATGCCGAGTGCCATACACATGCTTTTCATGGTAAACGCGAGGATGGAAAAGCTTATTTGGTTCAAGAAGCCGATGAAACGGATCAACAGTACATAGATAGAATGTTGGCGGATACCCGAACCTGCAAAGCAAATGTGGAGCAGGCTGATCCTCATCAGGTGGATACGATGGCCTACCCTTTTGGCATTTCAGATAAAAATACAGCCCTAGCTGTCCAAGCAGCCGGTATCCACTATGGCTTTACAATCCAGCCCTTGATGGCGACCCGAGGTGTAGATCCATACCGGATACCGCGCATTAATGCGGGTGCTCCGCAAGTGTCTCCAGAGGGACTGGAAGCGATAATTGCCCAAAAAATTGTTGCTGTGCGGAAAACGTCTCGTTGAAGATTGGCCAAATTGTGATAAAACCTTTAGGTGTGTGATACGCACCTGAAGGTTTTTTGTCTTTTAACGAATTTCCTGGGGACATGCAAAATAAATCTAATGACATACCCATATAATGGGATTATAATAATTGGAACAAGTGTTCTTGTTGTGAGGAGAAAATATACCCTACACAATGAGGTTAACGGTTTCGGAGAAACGATTGGGAGAAGATTCTTTACAAAATCATGGATCAAACGTGAGGAGCGATTGTAATGACTAATAGTCCGATAACAAATCGAATAGGTGCAGTATTTGTACATGTGACGGATATGCCAAAAGCGATCCAGTGGTACAGCGAGCTGCTTGGATTGCCAATTCACGCTGATAGTCATGAGGGAACAATTTATAGCTTGCATATGGATGGCGGGTCGGACCTGCTGCTGGACAGTAACCGTAGAGACGACAGCAGTCAGAACAATAAGACTCAATTATTTTTTGAAACGAAGAAGCTTATGGATTCGTACCATTTTGTAAAAGAGAAAGGGATAGAAGTCGTCACGGAGATCGAAGAGCATGACAACATATCGTTCTTCACTTTCAAGGACCCCGATGGCAATATACTCATGATATGTGAGGATAAAAGGAAGCTCTAAAAATAGGTATATGTATGCCCGATTAAACGGGACAAGTACCGTCAACCTCTGGCCTTGGTCTCAGTGTGTACGTGAACATCAATTGTGATGATTCCATAGGTGCGGTTATAATAGAAATACAATTCTATTGATCCCGAGGAGCTGATACTGATGTCCAACGTACATGTGATTTCTGATCATCATTTTGGTCATACGAATATTATAGACTTTGAATCAAGACCTTTCCGTGACGCCGATGAAATGACCGAAACGATGATTGAGAAGTGGAATGCGGTCGTAACCAAGGACGACAAGGTGATCCATCTGGGCGACTTTTCATTTCTGAACAAGGACAAGACAGCAAGTATCGTGTCAAGGCTTAACGGTTACAAAACCTTGATCCTCGGAAATCATGATCGTGGTCGATCGAGAAGCTGGTGGTTGGATGCCGGTTTTGATGAGGTAAGTGAAAACCCAATTGTATATAACGGGTTTTACTTCCTGTCTCATGAGCCGATGTATATGAACAAGCATATGCCTTATGTGAACGTTCATGGCCACATTCATGGACAGAAATATGAAGGAAAGCAGTATATTAATGTCTCAGTCGAGCTGTGGGACTATACGCCAATTTCGTTCGAACAAATCAAGGCGATGGTCGTTCCCAGTGAGGAGCAGTGAAGAGAAAAAGATGTTCAGGTTACAACAGCTTGAATCTCTCCAGATGATGCCACAATTGCTCTTGTTGTAATATTTCGATTTGCCTCGGACCGATCAGATCATAGTGGGGATAGGGCTGGCGATGATGAATATAGTCCGGGTTCAATTCATGAGCTGTACACCAAGCCGCCAGCTTGCCCAGATCGGAGCAGCCTACTTTGGTAACAGTGTTCACATTTGGAAAGCGCGGATCGAACCAATAATGGGTGAGAAAAGCGATATCACCTCTTGCGACCGTAGCTTTCCATTGCTGAAGCTCAGCTCGTTTGATACCGAATGCCATGATGTATGCTCCTTTACCTGGGAGTTCGGATAACCTTGCTCAGCTTGTTAGTTATTGGGCTGTAGTATGAAGACTCAAGTAAATCCTTATTATTTATCATAGCAGATTTCAGGTAGTCCCCCAAATCATATCGCGCTTGGAGATCAATCCGCATTCATTTTTCTTTGCCCCGTTTTTAATAAATCATGCATAATTTCCTTCCCTATAAACCAGAATAATATGGGTGATATACCAAACCTAACCATTCTGAGGAGGAGATTCACATCCATAACATCGTCCAGCAAGCGCGTCAATGCCAGCAAATCATCCAACAGCTGATTCAGCAAACGCAGCATTCGAATCAGACCTATCAAATTATGCTTCAACAGGAGCAGCAAAACGCCCAACAGCTGGAGCAAATCGCCCAGCGTGAGCGTCAAGCGGTGCAGGTTATCCAAAATGCGCTGCAAACTCATCAGGTTGCGCTTCAGCGTATGCAGGAATGCGCTCAATTGTGTTCGCAGCTGGAGATGGCTGTTCAGGAAGCCACGAATGTTGCCTTTCAATCTCAGACCGGCAACCATCTGCAATCCTTTAACCGCAGCATATATCAATAACCTGCAGGCAGCGCTATAAATAGTTGCAGATGACCCCCGCGCTGTGAGCAGGCTCCATTCACTATGACCAAAACCTCACGAAAAAGACTATAAGCTCCTGAACAAGGAACTTATAGTCTTTTTCCGTTCCATAGACTTGTTGAGCTGCCCCAGACTTCATGTCCAATCCAGCTTTTACTCCAGCTCCAAAATCATGCCGGTTCGGGCCATTACGACACTTACGGGAAGGCCATACTGTTCAAGAACGTCAACACCATGCGACATATGGGTAAATATCGTATGCTCAGGCTTCGTTTCTTGCAGCAGTTCAAGGGCTTCGGTCATATCGTAGACAGATCGTGTCTCGATTGCAGATTCTTCCTTATAGAAATTAGTACCGATAATTAATAGCTGTAAGCCAAATAGAGGAGCTTTTTCCTCTTCATTCAGATTAATTGCATCTGAGCAGTAGGCAAAGTGGTACGGCTGATCCGTGTGCTTGTCAAAGCGATAAGCATAAGAGAAGCCATTCTTGCCATGGCATACCTTCCAAGGACGAACAACCCACTCGCCCCATACCATACTGCCGCTGCAATCGTGGTAGTCGAACTGGTTTTCCAGCCAGGGAAACATCGTGCGAAGCTGGGTCAGCACATCGGCTGGCGCATACACATGACCCTTCATATGGCTGTAACGGCAAGCATCTGCCCATTCGGGAAGTCCGGCTATATGGTCAAAATGCGCATGAGTAATGAGCACATGCTCAAGACTCCTGAGTCCGTAATGCTCCATTTGGGTGCGCCACTCGGGACCGCAATCAATCAATAGCTTACCAACGGACGTATGCAGCAGAGCGGATGAACGGAATCGCCGATTAGCGCCGCTCGTTCTGGCCTCGGTGCATACCCCGCAGGAGCAGTATACTCTGGGGACACCCATTGAATCGCCTGTCCCCCATAAGGTCAAGGTATCTTTCACTGTTTCCACATTCTTTCCAGCTGATGATTTAAGTAAAATAAATATAAACTACTTGGTGGGATTTGTACACTCGGAGAAACCGTTCGGGGAATGTAAAAAAACCGGCCGCATGGACCGGTCATACGTTATTTTTTATAACATAAGAATTTATAAGTTTTCAGCGGAGCTGAAGAATTGTTATGTTTCAAGAAAACCTACCTCTGAACCGCGGTCGCTCATCTTTGAAAGGCCTCGATAGAGGTTTTCTTATAAATTGGGTGTAATCACTTTTCACCATACATTCCAGAGGGCATCGAAAGCTGCTTGCCGGACATACTTTCTCTCAGCTGCCGATAATAATGACTTAAACCGATGACATCTGCTCCTATATTGATGAAGCTGTAGCCCATAGCGACAAGCTCGTCCCAGTTACCTACAGTGCCTACAGTCCCTGCGAATATTCCTTTGTCGGCAGCTGCTGCGGCTATCCGTTTGCGTGCCTCGGCAATTTTCGGATGATCCATCTGTCCGGGTGCGCCAATTCCTTGGCTGAAATCGCCCGGCCCGAAGAAAATCATATCCACGCCGGGCATACTGGCGATTTCCTCCAGCTCATCCATAGCTTCCGGGTCCTCGATTTGCAGAATATTAAACCGCTCCGTATTCGCTTGCTGCAAATAATCCGTAAATTCAATATTGCAGTAGGCTCCATCTGCATTGCCTCCATCGACAGGCCGACGGCCGAGCGGATGAAATTTGGTTTGCTGGATGACCAGCCTTGCATCGGAGAGACTCATCACGTGCGGCACCATAATACCTGTGGCATCCAGTTCAAGCGGTCGGACCAGGTCGCTGTAGCTCCCACGCGCCACACGAACAATGATATCGACCCCATACGCCTTGGCCGCGAGTATTTGCCTTTCAATAACGGACCAATCATTGGCTACGTGCTCCATATCTGTCCATATACAATCGAAGCCCGACATCGCGGCAATTTCGACTACCCGTGAATCGGCTAAATTCAGCTTGGTGCTCATGACAACCTCGCCGGCACGAAGCTTGTGCAGCACACGACTGGGTCTCATTCGAATCATAGTTTCGTGCATTTCAATTCCTCCTTGGGTTGACCGTTATAAGAGGTTTAGGCTTATACGGTATGCAATTCTGAAGCTTACTATAGAAGGTAGCGGCTGTCGGCGGTAGGTTAGATTTTATAGAAAAGGGTCTCATATTATAGAATGCCGATATTTCAAGGTTTTTGGATCAGATTGCCTCTTGGAATCTCTAAGTCTTTGTTATACTGTTACTGGTAAAGACGGACAAGTCCAAGAAAGAGGGGATGGATATGCTGACCAGGCTGGGTCTCGTATTTCATAATTTGAAATTAAGCTATAAGCTGACGATAGCGATTTCATTCGTATGCTTGATTGCACTGACGCTGTTCTCCACGACGACCATTATGATTTACAAAAATATGATGACGGACAAGGAAATAAGCTCCACATTGACGAATCTGGACGCCTTCCGCGGCAACCTGAATAACTACTTGAATGGAATTGATAAATCGTCTGTGCTGCTGATATACAACCCTGCCATTCAGGACCATCTGGAAAGTAACGCCGATTTATTGAACCCTGAGGATCGATTGAAGGCTTTTCAAGACATCAATCAAAAGATCAAAGAGATTATTAACAATTCGTATGGGATCAGCTCGATCGCGATTATGGATAATTACAATAATGCGTTTACCTTCGGTGAAAGCAGTAATCTGCTAACCTCCGCGCCCAACGGCAATTACCGGGATACGGCCTGGTTCCGAATGGCAGAGAATCGTGACGGCTTGTACCAATGGGAAATTACCGACTGGTCACAAAGCAAAAAAACGATGCATATGCTCCGCTCCATTAAAAGCATCCGTAATCAGCAAACACTCGGGGTGGTCCTCTTCACCATATCGCCGGATATTCTCAAAACGATGTTTACCTCAGACAGCCAGATGGACGGGATTTACAGCATTGTCGTCAGCAGCGGGGAAATTTACTCTCAGGATGAATCGGGCAGACAGCAGTCGATCATCGATACGAGCAAAATGAATGCGGCCAAAGGGCACTATTTTACAGAAGCTGGAGGTAAAACCTACATTGTCACATATTCCACGAACCCGCTGACCAACTGGAAATTTACTTATACGATAGAGCAAAATGTACTATTTAAGGACATTAAATATATTTATTTTATTTGGGTCGTGTTCTTTATCGGTTCATTTATATTGATTAGTCTGATTTCCTTGAAGATTTCCAAATCGATTTCCGGACCACTCAAAACCCTCACAATATTGAACAAAGAAGTCGAGCGGGGCAACCTGAATGTCAAATTCCTTTCCTTATATAAAGACGAGGTGGGGATACTCGGCAGCAGCTTTAATCGAATGCTCGATAATATCCGTGAAGGCATTCCACTGCGACGGGAAAAAATGCTTCGATCGATTCTTGAACAAAATATGAGCAAGGAAGAGTTTATGGAGCTCAACCAATTGACAGCGCTCCCGCTGATTCAGCCCTTTTATCAGGTTGTGCTTATTGACTTTGCGATCGATTTGCCTGCCCACAAGCTGAAGCTGATGGAGGAACGGATGTATCGATATGGGGAAACAAGCCCTATGGTGTGCTTTACATTGAAGCCGGGGCAATACTGCATCTTATTTAATGATAGTAAAGAAGAGACGTACCGGATAACCAACGAACTGATCGATTATTATCATACACAGCTGGAAATTTCAGCGGTCGGCTATATAGGGAATGATTACAATGAGATCTATTTTGTTAAAAACTCGTTCGAGGAAGCGAAGGAATTAAGCAAATATCGGTTTTTCATCGATTCACATTGCATGAGCTACGAGGCTGTGATGGGGAAAGTATGGCAGACGACCTACCCGGACAAACTTGAAAACCAGCTTAAATATTACATCGAGCAGGCTGATCCGGAGCAGTGCCGAACTTTGGTCGGGAATTTGCTCATTTTTATTCGGGACAATAATATCAAACCTTTCATTATTCATACGCTGCTTGCGAATATGTATATTTACCTGCAGCAGCTTTCGGTTAAGCATCATGTCGATCCGCAGCAGTTATTTGACCCGAGAATTTGGCAGACTGATCTGCTGGTTGATTCCCAGGGATCGTTCCAACGAAATTTTGATGAATTAATCGCCGCGATTGAGAAATATATTCAAGCTATCGGAGGACAGGGTGCTCGGAGCTTAAGTCCAGCGATTCAAAAAGCAGTGTCTGTTATGGAAGCGGAATACAACAACTATGAGATGGGCATCGATTTTATGGCACGCATCCTTCATATTAATAGTGTTTATTTCAGTCAATTGTTTAAAAAGGAGCTTGGAACCAGCTTCATGGACTATTTAAGCCAAATCAGGCTTGGACATGCGCGACGTTTACTTGGGGAATCGAATTTGAAAATTAAAGAAATTTCCAAGGAAGTTGGTTATGCGGACCCACATTATTTTGGCATCTGGTTTAAGGATAAAACCGGGTTGACCCCTTCTCAATACCGAAATCAGTCTACTTAATCCCGGGAAAACTTAGAATTTAACGGTAATCTTGAATATTCAACCTACCTGAATGGTCGTTTCCGATGCTACTTTTGAAATAAGGAGTGCACTGCGAATCAACGAAAAGGGAGGGCTACCGGTAATTCGATTATGCAGATGCTTCCATAGTGACGACCAACAAGGAGAGGGGTGTTTTATTTGAAAAAACATACATTTGCGTTTCTGTTATCGGTTGTTATGGTGGTTTCGATCATTGTCTCTGGATGTAGTGACAACAAACCGTCTGCAGCCAACACAACGGGAGGTGCCAAGGGTGGAAGCGACGAGAAGGTCGAGCTTACGCTGTGGGCAACGCCAACCGGCTTGGGTAAAGACGGGCAGAAGGCTGGAGAGTGGATTAGTCAGGATCTGGTTGCGGAGTTTAACAAAATCTATCCGAATGTGAAGATTAATGTGGAGCTGATTCCTTTTGACGGCATCCAGGAGAAGATTTCCGTTGCGGCTGCCTCGAAGACACTGCCCAACATTTATTTTGATGTACCAAACCGCATATTGCCGCTTTCTCAATTAGGTGTTATTGAACCGTTGGATGATATTTTGTCACCTAAGGATTTGGAAGCGGTTCGCAGCAACCCGGATATGATGAAGCTGGTGTCTCTGAACAATCAGATTATCATTATGCCGTTGGCTGCGACACCGGTTACGATTCTGGTCAATAAAAGCATGTGGGCCAAGGCTAATGCTCTCGACTTACTGCCGAAGGATGAGTTCCGCACTTGGACGCTGGATGAATTTAAGGCTGCGCTTAAGGCTGTTGCTGATCCAAAAAATAATACGTATGGCTTCACGATGTATGCGTTGAATGAGCAGGGGGACGAGCTGTATAACAACACGCTGATGACCCACGGGGTGAAGTTGTTCAACGATAACTACAGCAAATATTTGGCTGCCGAGAATCCGAAAACCGAGCAGGTCATGACTTTCTTCAAATCGCTGGTCGATGAAGGACTCGTGAATCCACACCCGGAAACGCTATCAACCACGAACGCCAACGATTTCTTTTACCAAGGCAAAAATGGGATGGTAGTCGCTTCTCCAGCCGTTGTGCAAAATATTAAAGCGAAAATCAAAGACGGCAGCATCAAGGAACCGTTCGATTATATGTTTGTGAATTTCCCGTCAGAGGTGAAAGGCACATCCGGTATTAAATTAGCTCTTGGCAATGGAACGATCTTCAAGGATCAAGACCCGAATAAGGTGAAATGGGCCAAAATCTTTTTCAAATGGGCGATCAATGATACCGAGATGTTCTTCAACGCCCAAAAAATAATGAAATCGGTTGGTGATGCTCCAGCTTGGACAAAAGAGGATAAGGAATGGGGCTTCTTGACAACCCTGCTGACCAAGTCAGGACAATGGCCGCTTATTGATCCGCTAACCAAGGTCAAAGGCTTTACCGAAATGCGAGCTGCGATGTATCCCGAGATGCAGCGGATGTTCATTAATGCCGCAACACCGAAGCAGACGGTCGACAATATATCCAAGAAATTCAATGACATTACTCAAAAATATAACAAATAAGTAAGCTTGAAAGGATAACCTTATGACCCCAAGCCGTAACACGTTTTCAATGAGCACGAGGAGAGAGTTGACCGGCTGGCTGTTCGTACTGCCGATGCTGATCGTGTTTTTGTCATTTGTCATTTATCCCGTCATCCAGGCTTTTAAATCGAGTCTATACGGGTTTGACTACACCCAATATTATTGGAATGGATTAGGAAATTATATAACGATATTTCAAGATGAGACCTTTCTGAAATCGATCCGAACGACCCTTTTATTCGTCATTCTGATTGTTCCGGCCCAGACCGTTATTGCCTTATGTATTTCCTTGACCATTAACAGCTTCTCCAGCAAGCTGCAGTCCTTTTATAAAGCGGTGTTTTATGTGCCTGGTGTCACCTCTGTCGTCAGTCTCGCGATGGTGTGGGATTATATTTACAATAACCAGTTTGGATTTGCCAATTATGCGTTGAGTTTGGTCGGGATGGAGCCTGTCAATTGGCTTGGGATCAATTTTGGCGTCTACGCCTTATCCTTGATTGTTATCACCATCACACTCGGTACGGCGGTTGTCGTTATTTCCGCAGGACTTGACGGTATTCCTCAGGAGCTGTATGAATCGGCCAACATAGATGGAGCTACACCGAAACGTATTTTATTCTCGATTACGCTGCCGCTGCTGAAGCCCAGCTTATTGTATGTGGTGGTTACAGGGATGATCGCCGCATTCCAGATTTTCACGGTTATCTTATTGATGACCGGAGGCGGACCGGCTTATAAGACTACTACCATTTTGATGCTTATTTATCGCGAAGCGTTTATGAATATGAATTTTGGAGCCGCCAACGCAATGGGAATCGTGCTGTGTTTGATTATCACAACGATCGCAATCATTCAGTTCAAGCTGCTTAAGACCGACATCGAATATTAAGGAGAGCGGATGATGGGGAACAAAAGCAGCAACCAATGGATTTTCAATGTCATACTTGTGATCGCTGCAGCTTTTTTTATATGGCCGTTGTACTGGATGGTGACGGGTTCTTTTAAAAACTTGACCGTAGCCATACAGATCCCACCGGAATGGATACCGCTGCAGCCAACTTGGATTAATTATCGAACATTATTCGTTGATCATTCTGTTATCAAATGGTTTGGTAACAGTCTGTTCATTTCATCAGGCGCGACGGTATGCGTGCTGCTGTTAAGCTCAATGGCCGCTTACGCTATTGCCAAGATCCAGTTTAAAGCGGGCGGTTATATTTTTGCGCTGATGGTAGGATCGCTTACGCTGCCGCATGCCGTTATGTTTATCCCGCTGTTTCAAATGATGAATGAGCTGGGCTTGATCAACACCTACGCGGGAGCGATGCTGCCGGTTGTCGGCTGGCCGTTCGGCGTATTTCTCTTAAGGCAGTTCATGCAGACGCTGCCGACCGCGCTGATTGAAGCGGCAAGAATAGACGGGGGCAGCGAGGTTCAAATTTTCACGCGGGTCATCCTGCCTTTGGCAAAGCCGGGCCTGGCTGTGCTGGCGATATTCACCTTCGTCAACACCTGGAATGATTACGTGTGGCAGCTGTTAATTCTGACAAAGGATTCTATGTTCACGCTGCCTGTAGGTGTACGGGTTGTGCAGAAGGCGCAGGAATTCCACAATAATTACGGTATTGCTATGGCCGGAGCCGTTCTTGCTACGTTACCGCTGATCGGGTTGTTCGTTTATTTTCAAAAATATTTTACCAAAGGGATTACGCTTGGTGCTGTGAAAGGATAATAGAGGGCTGTCTCACAGGTCATACAATGACTATGAGACAGCTTTTTTTGTGATTTCATTTATTTAGTCATAGGATCAAGTAAAAAGTCTTGCTTTATAAATATAGCCGCCTGTATAATCGTTCCAACAAACGTGGATTCATCATATTGATCCAAGGAGAACCGATATGAGCTGGATAAAAAAAAGCTTGTTTGCGAAATTATTAATGGGAATGCTGGTTGCGTCAGTCATTCCCTTCTTTCTATCCAATGTGATCGCTTATCAGACGAATAGCAATTCCGTGAAACGGCAAATCATTGAGTTGAATAAGCATTCGATGAAGATCCGCATGGACGGGCTCAAAAGGTATTTCGTTGAATTATCAGATTTGGCCGTATCCTTTTATAAAGACGAGGATTTAATGAAATATTTGCAAAGCTCGGAGATTACACCGTACGAAGCCTTATATTTTTCACAACAGATGCAAAAAATTTACGCAAGCCATCTTGAATTGAAGGCCGTTGATTTCATGAGTGCTTTATCCGGTCAGCGTTATATGATTAATAGTAACGGTCAAAGCATCCAATCCTCAGACTCCAAGATGATCAAAGCACAGGCTAATGAATGGGACATTACCAAAGAATTTCAGGTTTCTCATACGGGTAAAGATCGGATTTTGTCGATGAACAAGCTGCTAATAGATTATCCCGACTCGAGGGTATTAGGCTTGACTTCTCTCTATATTGGTCCCAAAGAAATCGCAGGAATCGTCAGCGGAATCTCCAATCCTGAGGAAGAGAGCTCGGAGTTTTTCCTCATTCATCAAAAGCCTCAATTGGCATTCACTTCCGATTCCGATCTGAATCAGGCTGGAGACGATAAAATTACCGCTATGGTGGCAAGCATTCGTGATCAGAATGGGTTCATCAGCGGAGAATGGAACGGAGCCCAAGGTGTTTTTATATATGCAACGGATCAATTCAGGAAATTACCCCTTACCATAGTAAGGTTTGTACCCGATTCAACCATTAATAAGGCAGCTAATCAGACGTTGAGCCAATCGTTGATCGTTCAATCCATTGGTGTTGTATTTATCATTGTATTAGTGACACTGATGTCCTACTATATGATCCTGCGGATTAAGAGAATGATAAGAAACATGGCCAAAGTCCAGACCGGGAATTTCAAGGTGGATAAGAAGACGGGGATAGCGGATGAGTTGGGAGTTTTGGAAGAGCGCTTTCAAAATATGGTTCGGCAGCTGGATATATTGATTAACGAAGAATACCGGAACCGATTGGAGCTATCAACTGCCCGGCTAAAAATGCTGCAGTCGCAAATTAATCCGCATTTTCTTTACAACACCCTCCAGTCCATTGGAACCTTGGCACTCAGTCATGGCGTAAGGGAAATCCACGATAAAATCGCTGAGCTGGGAGATATTTTTCGTTATAGTATGGACCTTAAGACGGAGGTGGTAACTTTGCAGACCGAGCTTAGGCATATTGAAAATTATTTGTCGCTTCAAGGGGGAAGATTTGCAAGCAAGCTGTCCTACACAATTTCATGCCCGCCACAGCTGATGAACATAGAGGTGCCGAAAATGATTCTTCAGCCATTGGTTGAGAACAGTATCGTGCACGGCATGGAAAAAGGTCGAGGAAACGGAACCGTACACATTTGCATTGAGTCCGGTGCCGCTATTGAAATCCGAATCATAGATAACGGTAAAGGTCTGGAATCCAAAATGATCGAGCAGCTGGAGCAGAGCTATGCGGATTATCAGTTTAATTCCGATACAAGGATTGGGCTTCTTAACGTTTTGCATCGGCTGCAGCTTTATTACGGCCCGGAATTTCATTGGGGGATTCGAAGTGTACCTTACGAAGCTACCGTCGTGTCCTTTACGATTCCTTATCAAACTGCAGAGGGGAGGACTGAATCATGAAAGTAGTGATAGCTGATGATGAAGAGCATGTCCGTAAAGGAATTGATCTTGCTGTGGATTGGGTACAATTCGGCATAACAGAACGATTCATGGCCGATAACGGTATTCAGGCGATGGAGCTGGTCAGGAAGCATCAGCCTGTCATTTTATTTTGCGATATGAGTATGCCGCAGATGGATGGGATTCAATTACTGCAGTCGCTCCGGGATGAAGGGTGGGATACCCAGGTTATCGTCGTTAGCGGCTATGCCGACTATAGCTTTACAAGAGCAGCGCTGTTAGCAAACGGGGTCGATTATATCCTGAAGCCGTTCAAGACCAAGGATTTGGAAGAAGCTGTTTATCGCGCCGTAACGGCCAGTCAAGCCATCCATAACAAATCGATTGAGGAGCTTGAAAAGCGTCACCGCCTTCGCCTTGCCGATTCACTTCTGGATGAGCAGAAGTTGGTCGAATTTCTTAAAGGGAACGTTGTGCTGCAGGACGAAACCCTTCGCAATCTGTTTCATAAAATCGGGCTCCCCTCTCACAATCTGAGTATTTCTTTTATGCTGCCGCGAAATAAAACGAGGCTGATCGATGGAAGATTTGTAGGGGATATCGGATTATTTCAATTCGCTGTCAATAATATTGCGCAAGAAATTCTCAAATCTCACGTGGTGCATTACTTATGCAGGCTGGATGAATACCAATGGATCCTGATCATGTCATCTACACATTCAGATAACATGAAGAACGAATATAACTGGTATCTCAAAAAATTAGAGCAGGCATGGCGGGAGACGTTAGGCTTGGAAGTGCTGCAAGGAACCTTCATATCGGTAGCGGATACTACACAGCTGCTTCCTGCAGTCGCCGAGGCACGAACCTCCTTATTGAAAAGCGAGCTATTGAAGGGCTCGATCAACCCTACCCACGAATTGCCCCGATGGGCGGATCGTGAAATCTTGTTGATGAACGCTATCCAGAGAGGTCATCATGCCGGTTTGACGGATATTATAGGAGCTTTTTTTCAAGCGCTGCACGCCTGTGGTTCCTTGCGTCTGGAACAACTTCAAGTGTACACGATGGAAGCCAACCTGCTGGTGAAGCGTATCGCAGGTTCTAGTCAAACGAACAAAGATCGAATAGACGGTTTACTTTCCTTATGGATTAGTGACTTGGATGAATGGCAAGCTCAGCTTGAGCAGCGCTGCTGGGAAATGGCCGAGTATGGAAACGATCAATCGTTATCTTTTGGAATTGAAGGGGTTTATCAGTACATCCACAAGCATTATCAGGATCAGATTTCGTTGTCTACGCTGGCAGAAGCCTTTCATTTCAGTCCACAGCATTTGACCAGAAAATTTAAAGAACAATACCATACCACCATCATGTCCTGCTTAACCAGCCTTCGGATGGAAAAGGCGATATCGCTGTTGATCCATTCAGATGCTCCGATTGCGGAATTAGCTAATTCACTCGGCTATGAGGATGAGAATTATTTCAGCAAAGTATTTAAGAAACAGACCGGATTATCTCCAATCCAATTCCGTAAACACAATAGAGACAGGTGAACCTGAAGAAGTTCAAATATTCCTTTTTTAGAAGGCGATTCTCCTTGTTGGGTGCGGTCATTCTTATCTTATAATAGGACTGTAGCAACGATAAATAGGGGGTTAGGAAATGGGGAAAAAGTGGTCTTGCTCCATGCTGTCGGTCTTAATGGCCGTTACGGTAGCTCTGGTCGGTTGTACTAATCAAGTACCGGGCAATGGGGGAACGAAGGAAAGTTCGGCAGCAGGAGAATCAGGCAATAAAGCGAAGCCGCCGAAAAATGTTACTCTGAAAGCAATCGGATTAACGCCGCAGCATGCCGAAAATGTTAAAGCGATCGTTAGTGATTATGAAGCTGAGCATCCGGGAGTGAAGGTGGATTTTCAAATTCCCCCGGATAAAGCAAGTACTTTGTTGAAGACGCGCTTTGCTGCTGGTGACGCGCCGGATATCTTTTACTTGGGTGCTTCCGAAATTCCTGCTTGGGCAGATAAACTCGCGGATTTGTCGAAAGAGCCGTGGATGGCGCACGCACTGAAGCCGAGCCTTGCCCCAATGACGATTAACGGCAAGCAATTGGGTTTTCCGATGCAGGTTGAAGGGCATGGCTTTGTATACAACAAGGATTTATTTGCAAAAGCGGGAATCACTAAAGTCCCGACAACCTTGTCGGAACTGAAGCAGACAGCTGATAAACTGAAAGCAGCCAACATTCAATCCTTCGGGGAAGCATGGAGCAACTGGGGTTTTCTCATGCACCTTCTCGGTATTCCCTTTGCTTATGAGAAAGATCAAGCCGGATTGATCGATCAGATCAACAAAGGCACGAAGCAAATCAAAAATGTGACGAATATTGATAATTTTTTTACGGTTTTGGATCTGACTGATGATTACGGTTTGGGTAAGCAATCGGTAGGCTATGACTTTAATCAGCAGCAAAAGGATTTTGCCGACGGGAAAATGGCCATGATCAAGCAGGGAACCTGGTACACGGGGCCTCTTTTGAAACTAAATCCGAAGCTGAACATGGGAATGTTCGCCGTACCGCTAAATGACAACGCTGAAGAAACCAAGATGCAAGTTGCCACCACGGCTTATTTCGTTCTCCACAAAGACTCAGCGAATCTGGAA
Source organism: Paenibacillus sp. FSL H7-0331 (assembly GCF_001956045.1). The sequence goes on from NZ_MRTH01000008.1 coordinate 169,432, forward strand.
GAAAGCAAGGAGTTTCTGACCTGGCTTCATAAAAACGGACAAAAATATATTGTGGAGAAAATGAATTTGGCTCCTGTGTTTGATGATGTAAATGGAAAAAATTTAGGACCTTTGCACGAAGACATGAACAGCTACGTGAAAGCAGGCAAAACTTATGACAATTATGGCACCGGACTTTGGCCGGCCGGCTTCAATACGGATATCGCCAAGCCTTTGCAAGCCTATATTGCAGGCGTAGCGAATAAGGAAGAAACTTTGAAGCAGCTGCAGGATCTCTGGATTCAGCATATGAAAAAATAGCTTTTCAAAGTGGGGCTTGGTGCTAGTCATAACCAGGCCCTTCTCATTGGCACACGTCGCTATCATAAGGCTTGGAAGGAGTTCATCATGGGTAAGAATGTCATTCAGCGAAGGCTTGTATATGTCGCATTTGTCGGTCCGATGCTTGTCTTGTTTTTCATGTTCATCTTCATCCCGTTTATCCGTTCAATTCTGTACTCTTTTCAGGATTGGGATGGAATCAGGAGTGAAATTCATTGGGTAGGATGGAAAAACTATATAGGCTTGTTTAAAGACTCGAACTTTGCCAGAACCATCACCTTCACCTTGAAATATGTGGCTGCTACGGTAATTGCGTATAATGTACTCGGGTTATTGTTGGCAGTCACCTTAAATACCGGATTGAAAATGAGAAATTTTTTGCGAACGGCATTCTTTTTACCGACGGTCATGGGGCTCGTTGTGGTGGGCTTCCTATGGAATTTTATTATTAAACATATGTTCCCGCAGCTGGGTCAATTCATGGGGATCGACTTACTGAAGGATAACTGGCTCTCCTTGCCGAGTCATTCCTTCTGGGCCATCATCATTGTTACGGTATGGCATGGTCTGGGCTATTATATGATTATTTATTTGGCAGGGCTTCAAGGTGTGTCCAGCGACTTGAAGGAAGCCGCAGAAATAGATGGAGCCGGCAAGCTTACGCTTTTTTGGAGCATCATTCTTCCATTGATCCGGCCCTCGATTACGATCTGTGTGTTTCTTTCTATTGTTCACGGATTCAAATCGTTCGATCTCAACTATTCACTTACGATGGGCGGACCTTACGGAACGACAGAGTCCATCTCCTATCAGATTTATCAAGATGCCTTTAGCAGCGATTTGTTCTCCTACGCTTCTGCTAAAGCGGTCATATTTTTTCTCATACTGGCTTTGTTTTCAGTTACCCAGGTAGCGCTTATGAAAAGAAAAGAGGTGGAAGCGTGAGGAAAACACGATATGGAGTCGGGTTATTGATACTTGAACTGCTGCTGATCCTGTCTGCGGTTCTCATGCTGTATCCTTTTTATTTAACATTTCTCAACAGTTTTAAAACGTATCTCGAAGTTTCGCAATCTTTAATTGCACTTCCCGGCTCGTGGACTCTGGACAACTTCTCCAAGGTATGGGTTTCGATGAACTATCCCCGTGCCTTGCTTAATTCCATCATTGTCACCGTTTGTTCGGTAGGGGGCGTATTGCTGGTAAGCTCTGCCGCCGCCTATCGACTCGTCAGAAGCCCGGGCAAAGTCAGCCAGCTTATATTTTTCCTCGTATTATCCTCAATGGTCATTCCGTTTCAAATTGTTATGATACCCGCACTAAAGGTAGCCAAGGATTTATACTTAATCAATTCGGTTTATGGTCTGGTTATCATGTACTGGGGTTTTTTGGTTCCTATGGCTTTGTTCCTGTACCATGGTTTTGTCAAAACGATTCCCATTGAATTGGAGGAGGCCGCGTTTATAGATGGCTGTGGTCCATTTAAAATGTTCTATAAGGTCGTTATGCCTTTATTGATGCCTATTACGACAACAATCGCCATCATCAATGTACTTGGGGTGTTTAATGACTTCATGCTGCCCTTGGTCATGATCAGTTCCGATAAGTTCCGGACGCTTCCTTTAGCTGTCAGTATATTTTTCGGTGATTATGGCAACGAGTGGAATTCCATTATGGCTGCGCTCACCATTTCGATGTTTCCGATAATCGTATTTTTCTTGTTCATGCAGCGATTTATCATTCAAGGTTTGGTTGCCGGGGCAGTTAAAGGTTAGCCTTATGTGAGATATATATCAGCGTTGTGTGGTATGATAAAGCTATACTGATGATGCGGGTGACAACTTGACGATTTTACTTATGGTCCTCATGGTAGCGGCTATTGCGCTGTTCATAACCAAAGCTCGAAACCCTTCTGCGTACTGGATGGGTTTTGTTCTGTTTGGGTGGTTCCTGAGTATAGCCGGTCTTATTTTGTTTATAGCCAAATACGGCGGCTTCTATTATAAGGTAAACATTGTCTTATTTTTCAATGATGACATTCGTAATCTGCTGCTGAATTCGCCAATCAAAATTGAAGGCATCAGCCGCATGATTACGGTGGGAAGATCGATGTTTATTTTCAGTCTCATCGGGTTATCCCTGTCGCTGTTATCTTCTAGAACGATTTGGAAGCAGTGGCATATCTACACGCTAAGCTTGCTTTTGGCGCTTGCCAACATTATTTTTTATGATCCGGTTATATACAAAGAGGCACTTACGGTCATGGAACGCCATTATACGTATATGGTTGGTTGGCTGACACGGGGTTGGATCGTCATCTCTGCTCTTATGGCGGTTTCCATCATGATCTGGAGCTACCGGAAAATAACAATACCCTGGGTGAAGCAGCAGAGCAGATTCATTATATTGGGCGTATGCTCGCTGGTGCTCTTTTATTTTTTCCTCGGTTTTATGGGACCTCTGCAAGTATTTGATGTACGGACGTTCTACGTCCTGTATTCGGATTTCTCGAATTTCAATCCACCGCTGACTCTCATCCAGTGGTACTTGAGCATCGTGTTTACGGGGGTGCTGTCACTCATTAGTATTGTGTCGATATGGAAATATGCGGAGATCGAAAACAAGATGGGTAAAAACGACCTGCATCTGCAAAGAAAGCTGAAAACGGCTAATATGGGTGCCCAGGTATTCACACACGCGATTAAAAATCAGCTGATTATGATACAATTGCTCATCACACAGGCAACAGATCAGCTCAACAAGCAAGAAACACCTGGCTCTGCCGAGGTGAAGATCCCTTTGGAAAAAGCGGCACATATCGCTGATCACACGCTCGGACGGCTGGACCAGTTATATAAATCTTCGAAAAGCAATCATCTTCAATTAAAGCCGTACGCTGTCCACAAGCTTATCGATCACACGCTCGACCGCACGACGGTGCCGGAGTCTATCGCGGTTGAGGTTGAAGTGCCAAGCGAAGAAACTTTTATATTAATCGATGTGTATCACATGTCCGAAGCGATCCACAATTTGCTGGTAAATGCCATCGAAGCGATTGGAGACGATCCTGAAGGTCGAATCCGTCTGATCAGCTATGTGGAGGAAAACTGGGTCATAATTAAAGTAACCGACAACGGCCCCGGCATTGCAAAAGAGCTGCAGGAAGGCGTCTTTGACCCCTTTTATACGAGCAAGAACACGACTAGAAACTGGGGGGTGGGGTTATCATATGTTAAACATGTCGTGCTGGGCCACTACGGCCATATTCATCTGGACAGCAAGGGAAATACCGGATGCACCTTCCAGGTCATCATTCCGCTATACTTATTAAAACCGTCAGCAAAGGAGGGATGAGGGCTCTATGACACTACCAATTCGTATTCTTGTAGCCGAGGACCTGGACGTATTGAGAGAACATTTTTGCTTACTGATCGAGCAGACAGAGGGTATGATCCTCGTTGGACAAGCTTCCAGTGGCAAAGAGGTGCTAAGTCTCGTTCCGGAGCTTAGACCGGATATTATTTTGATGGATATTGAGATGGATATGAAGCATGACGGTATTATTACCGCCCAAAAGGTACTCGCTCAATTTCCTGAGACGAAGATTATTTTCCTGACCGTCCATGAGGATGACGAAACCGTATTTAGCGCCTTTGAAACAGGAGCCGTTGATTATGTATTGAAAACAAGCTCGGTTGGCGAAATCATCAATAGCGTCCGAACGGCCTATCAGGGCAAGGTCCAAATCCGGCCTGAGGTCGCCTATAAGATCAAAAATGAATTTACCCGCATTCGGCGCAACGAAGAAACCTTTCGCAAGTCCATTCAGATTTTGTACCAATTAACTCCCTCCGAGCTAGCCATTCTTGATCTGCTGTTAAAGGATATGAAAATCACGGAGATTGCCAAGGAACGGCAGGTGGAGCTGTCCACCATCAAATCACAAATTAATCTCATTTTGAAAAAATTCAATAAAAAGCGAACAAAAGAAGTAACCGCCATGCTGCGTGATTCGGACATTATACCCTACATACATAAAATAAGAGAGGGGCTATAGAGCCCTTCTCTTATTTGTAATCATCACAATGTATAAGTTTCTGTAAAGCTAAGCGTGGTATCGCTTGAACCTGCTTACGGGTTAACCGCTTTGATAGCCGGATCCGTCGTCATGAATTTTTCTGATGGCACGATGCTGTCCATTTTGCCGTTAGCCACAAACAGCTTTTGCAAATTGTCGAACCATTGCTTGGCTGTGCCGTCCTTGAATACGGTCGCAAGCTTCTTGCTATCGATCCAATCAATACTTTCCAGCTCTTGCTTTAGGCTATCCTCAGGCACCTGTGTATAGGCAGCTGTTAATTTAACGGCTTCGTCACTATGGCTTATTTTGTACTCGGTTGTTTTCGCCATCGCTTTCATGAATTTGTCAACCAATTCCGGTTTTTCCTTTAAGAATTTCGGATTCACGACCCAGCTGGACGGGAACGAGTATTCAGGGAAGAAGCTGCTGTTATCCCCGAGCTTAACCATGTTTTCTTTGCCAATTTGTTTCTCGATCTCTGATGTGTACGGGGACCAGATGGCGACTGCATCGACCTTGCCTGCAACGTAAGCGGTAACAGCACCGGCAACATCCATGTTGACGATATTCACATCACTCAGCTTAAGCCCGGCTTTTTCTATGCCCAGATTCAATACCATTTCACCCGAGGTTCCTTTGGGTACCCCAACGGTTTTACCTTTTAAATCTTTAAATTCTTTAATACCGGATTTTTTCGTGGCGAACACCATATCACTCTTGCCGAGACTGACGATCCCTATAATGTTGCCTTGACCTTGAGCTGATAGGAAGGTCGCTCCAGGCCCAATATAAGCAATATCGATTTCACCCGCTGCCATGGCTTGAAATTCCGGAGGGCCGCTTAGGAACTTCACTGCGTTCATCTTAATGCCTGCTTCTTTGAAGAAGCCTTTTTCCTCGCCAATCGCAATCGGTGCTGCTCCGCCCATGTTAGGCATATAAGCGAAATTAATGGTTTGTACTTTTTCCTCGGTTTTGGCTGTGGGGGTTGGCGTTTGTGGTGCATTGGCATTCGTGGACCCGCTGCCTGAACCACAGGCACTGATAAGAAGTGTAAGACTAAGTGCAAGTGCTGCCAGTGGAAGCTTAATTACGGATTGTGATTTGTAAACCATGTTAAAAACCCTCCCTTTATTATGATTAGTATAACGGTAATATATACCGATTACTTCGACACCTCGAGATATTCACGGTACACTTTGGACCATATCTCATTTTTGATACTGATATATCGTTCATCCAGCTTGGTTGACTGATCTCGAGGGTAAGGGATGTCTACATCTATAATTTCTTTGATACGGCCGGGACGTGCACTCATAATAATGACACGCTGGGCCAGGATGACGGCTTCCTCAACATCATGAGTAATAAAGAAGCACGTTTTCTTTTGCTTTTGCCAGGTCTTGAGCAGCTCCTCCTGCAGCTGGGCTCGCGTCTGGGCGTCTAACGCTCCGAACGGTTCATCCATAAGAAGTACTTCCGGCTCCACCGCATACGCTCTTGCAATCGCGACCCGCTGCTTCATCCCGCCTGACAATTCCTTCGGATACGCATGGGCAAAGTCCTTGAGTCCCACCAGCTCCAAATAAGACTCTGCCTTTTCCTTGCGTTCCTTCTGGTTTAATCCGCGCAGCTTCAGTCCGAATTCAACATTCTTCAATACGGTTTTCCACGGGAATAAGGCGTACTGCTGAAAGACAACACCGCGTTCCCTACCGGGGCCGTTCACCTCCTTGCCATCGACTCGCACAGAACCGGAGGTTGCGGCTTCAAGCCCGCCAATAATATTGAGCAGGGTTGTTTTCCCGCAGCCGCTTGGGCCAACTACACATACAAATTCATTGTTTTTGATCGTTAAATCCGTGTTTTGCAGGGCAATGGTATCGCCGCCACGTCCCTTGTATATTTTCGAAAGGCTGCTGATCTCAATTTTGTTAGCTTCTGTCGCTTGATTATTGATGCTGTTCGCTTCTAGCTTTGACGAAGTTCCTGCCATCCTGTCAGCCTCCTCTCCAGAAACAGTACGAATTTATCCATAGCCAAGCCTATAATCCCAATAACAATGATACCGAGTATGACGACATCCATGCGGAAGTATAAGCTTGCTTCCATGATCATGTTGCCAAGTCCTTTATTGGCGCCCGTTAGTTCAGCAGCAACAAGTGTTGTCCACGCAGCAGCCAGACCAAGTCGCACTCCTACCAGAATATAAGGGAAGGAGGCAGGTACAATGACCTCGAAGAAAATGTCCCGGTCTCTGGCGCCAAGCACCCGGGCCGCACGGATTAAGGTTGGATCGACGTTGCGTATTCCTTGAAAGATCGTGATCACCATGACCAGAAAGGTAGCAACAAAAATAACGCTGATTTTCGCCGATTCGCCCACACCCTGTGAAACAATAACAAGAGGGATCAAAGCGATAGGAGGGATCGTCCGAAAAAATTGAATCCATGGGTCCACGATGGAACGGATCAGTGAGTACCATGCCATCAAAAATGCAACGGGTATAGCTACGATCAGCCCGAGTGAGAAGCCACCAAGTACCCGGAGCAGGCTCGCCCATACGTTGGTCCACATCCGGCCGCTCCCAATCTCCGTGGAGAACGATTTCAGAACCTTGACCGGACTCGCTATAATAGCTCCTATAGCCGGAATCGACGATAGGAGGTACCAGAGAAGTATACCTACGATCAAGGAGATGATCGTCAGCATCCAGTTGGGGATTTTTTTCATAGTGTTAACCTCTTTTCATAGAGCTCAATTTAATTAATGGGGACGGTTGCAGGTAGGTCTACCCATCATAGGCAGGCTGCAGCGCCTCACTGGAGTAGATGCTTCGCAATTCCGATGCTGCTTCATTCCAGCCGCTCTTTTCTAATTTACGAACCCAATCCTCAACCTTCAAATATTTCCAAGGTCCGGTTTCAATGACTTTCTGCATCGGGTCTACCTTATAGCCTGGTTTGCGTGCTTGCTCGTGCTGCCATTGGGACAAGCGATGGTCCATTTCTTTCACAATGTCAGGAAATTCATGGGCCACATTGCGGGTTTGATTAGGATCGTTAACCATATCGTACAAAGTCACATCGTCAAAATGCAGCAGTAATCCCGGATGATACGTACGGATGAAATACCATTTCTCGTCACGCACAGCGCGTTGGCATACATACAAAGCATGATCCATCACCAGATAATCGCGTCCTTGCCAATGCTTGCCTGTCAGTGCTGGAAGAAAGGAGCGACCGTCCCACCCTGATGGAACTTCGAGTCCAACCAAATCGGTAAGGGTAGCGATTACATCGACGTTATAGACGAATCCGTCAACAGCTTGCCCCGGCTGGGTTACACCCGGAATTGTAACAATTAGCGGAATATGATGGACAGCTTCCGTCGCACTTGCGTGTTCGATGTAAATGCCCTGCTCCCCAAGGGATTCGGCATGATCGGCACTAATAATGAAGCACACTTCATCTTCGATGCCAAGCTCGCGCAGCGTGTCTAACAACTCACCAACATATTTATCCATGTAGCTGATACCGCCATCGTAGCCGTCTATCACGTGCTTGAAATCGTCGCGATTGGCGATTTGTCCTGGCATCGTTGCCGGATACTTGTCACCCCAGTGAAGGAAAGGAGCGGAACGCGGAAAGCTGTCCTTTTGTTGGGAAGCAATGGTTGCTTCATCAGGGAAAGCCTTCAGAGGCGCGTCCTTCCACTGCTCCATATATTCGATGGGATACGTGTAGAATGTATGTGGGTCCCAATATTGAATGTGTAAAAAGAAGTTATCTTCTTTACCATGCTGCTTCAGCCATGGAATTACGGAAGCGTTTACTTCATCGGCATTTTCGTTGCCTTCTTTTAAAGAATGCGTATGAACTTCGTTCCAGCCGGCAAAATACCACCAAGCGTGATGGCGATCTCCGAAGGTAGAGAATGTAACCGTTTTATATCCAGCTTTGCGGATATGTCTCGTAAAGAAAGGAATGTCTTCACTGTGCCCGTCGCCTTCTGGGTAATGAAACTCTCCGCCCGGTCCCCAATGCGTCAACGCTCCGTGGTGAATACCGAATCGGCCTGACATGAAGCTGGCTCTCGATGGTACACATGGAGAAGACGCGGTGTAGCAATTGTTGAATCTCATACCTGCTGCGGCAATTTTATCAATGTTAGGTGTGGTATTGCGGTTGTAGCCATAACAGCCCATATGATCGGGACGAAGAGAGTCGATGTCCAAATAAATAATTCTCATGTGTATTAACCTCCTGTGCTAAGTGATATTTTCATTATATTTTTAATTTTCTGTAAACATAAGGTTGAACATTCTTCAAACCTTATTGGCGATATCCACGACGATATTCCCATAAAAAAAGCAAAAAAACTGCCAGTATGGGCAGCTCCTTTGCTTTAATGGAGATCATATGTGAAATTTGAGATATAGCGTTTCATTCATAGCTTCCATGATTTTATGATTCGTTCTGGATCGGATCGGAGACCAAGCCTTCTTCATTAAGCTCTGCCTCGGTTTTCATATTTTTCATATCCTTGCCCAGCCGCTTGATTTCTTCCATATTGGGAGCCATGGATCCGTTCATAACTTCACTGATCGGGGTATCGGACCCTTTTTGCTCATCGAACTCTTCGTGTGCCTTTACGGTCGTTTTCAAATCTTCGTTATTATAGGTATTGTTCGACATATCAGGTCGCCTCCAATGTTAGTATGCACTTGTGTACTATTATTAACCTGCTGGACATTAAATCAAACAGATTGCACCATTGTTCAACCTGTTATCTGATGCTCAATATTATGCGCTTCCTTCGTCATCTTATCCGAGGCAACACGAGCGCTTAGTGACTGGCATGATATGCGCACTTCAGGTATGATAGAAAGACTAGATGGTCGACAAGTACACAAGATGGGGTGAAACGGATGCAATTTCCGGCAATGTGGCTGCAGGGGGCTTCCCTAGGTGAAAAAATTTCCAGTGAGCTTCGTTTGCGGATTATTAATGGAACGATGGCTCCTGATACGGTGATAACGGAAAATGTGCTGGCCGCGGAATTTGGAACCAGTCGTTCACCGATTCGCGATGCACTCAAAATTTTATCCAATGAGGGCTTGATACGGATGGAACGCATGGGTGCCGTGGTCATTGGTCTTAAATCCAAGGATATGGAAGAATTGAATGATGTCCGTTTTCTGTTCGAGGGGTTCGCGGTTCAGAAGCTTTCCAGCGCTTATGATGAGCAGAAGATCAAGGAGCTGCAGCAGATTGTGGACAAAATGGAGCTGGCAGAAAGCCATGATGATCCTGTGCAATTTGCCTATTATGATTTGCTGTTTCACGAAACGATTATTTTAAGCGCTCATCACAGCCGGATTTTATATTTGTGGAATAACATTCGTTATGTCATCCTCACGGTTCTATTAGTGGCAACGGAACGACGATTCTCGAAGCATAAGGAGGAAATCCAGCCGCTGATTCACCGGCATAAGCTGATCGTGGAGGCGCTTGTTTCACGCGATGCTTCCAATATGAGCAAGATCATTCAGGAGCATTTTATGGATACGAAGAAATCCGTGGATGAGAGCTTATTTTAAGGCTGACGTTACGATAATGGTATTTACAAGCCTTAAATAATTCTTTATACTTAAGTTGTCGACAAGTATACAAGTTATATAATCAAGAGTGTAAGCCCAAGCTGCTCCGTCATTCTTGCAGCTGATTTTCATGCATAAGGAATTTTAATTGATCAGGAAAGGGTTGATTCCTTCTGGGTAAATTTAAAGTCTTGCTAACAGGAAGAACATGGCCCGCTGCACTGGAAGCCATTCAAGAGGAATGTGAAGTCAAGGTTTGGGAAGACAGCAGCCCAATCCCCCGCTCGTTGTTAATGGATTGGCTTCAGGAAGCGGAGGGCTTGTTCAGTACCGGGGATGTCCATGTCAACGAGGAGCTGTTAGCTGCTGCTCCCAATTTGAAGGTAGTTGCGCAATCCTCAGTCGGCTATGACAATATTGACATCGAGGCTTGCACACGCAGAGGCATTCCTTTTGGCAATACGCCTGGTGTTCTCGTTGAAGCAACAGCAGATCTGACCTTTGCTTTGCTACTGTCCTCAGCCCGCCGCATTCATGAAGGCTGGGAATTTGTGAAATCGGGGAGCTGGAAGAATGGCGTCAATATTTCGCTTGGTGTCGATCTGTTCGGCAAAACGCTCGGTATTGTGGGTATGGGGGATATTGGCAGCGCAGTGGCAAGGAGAGCCAGGGCGTGCGGACTGAAGCTTATTTACCATAACCGCTCACAGCGAGAGGATGATCAATTGCTGGAAGCGCAATATGTTTCCTTCGATGCCCTGTTGGAGCAGGCAGATTTTATTATTGTACTTGTGCCTTTATCCAATCAAAGCCGTGGGATGTTTGGCAAGAAAGAATTTGCCAAAATGAAATCATCCGCTTATTTTATCAATGCTTCACGTGGCTCCATTGTTGATACAGAGGCTCTATATGAGTCCCTGCGAACGAATCAAATTGCTTATGCGGCCCTTGATGTGACGGACCCGGAGCCTATCTCTGGTGATCATCCGCTGCTCAGTCTTCCGAATATCCTTATCACTCCGCATGTGGGCAGTGCGACTTACGAAACCAGAAACCGGATGGCCAATTTGGCAGCAGATAATTTATTAGCAGGGCTGCGGGGAGAGAAGCTTCCGGCTTGCGTAAATCCATCGGTTCAATTCAAGTGAGCCCACTCAGTTTAATCAGTTAAGAAAGCTTCCCAAATGAACACAGAGGAGCAGAACCCAATGACAATGAAAGCAGGATTATATATTTCTGAAAAGAAGGTGATGGTCGGTCAAATTGAAGTGCCCGATCTACAACCTGGAGAGGCGCTGATCAAGGTAGCCTTTGCAGGGATTTGCGGAACTGATATGATGATCTATGCAGGCAAGCATCCAAGAGCCAAGGCTCCGCTCGCGATGGGACATGAGTTTTCTGGAAGGATCGAAAGGCTGCAGGGTGAGTCTGATTGGGCTGTAGGGGACCGTGTGGTTATAGAACCAACTCTGAGCTGCGGCCAGTGTGAGGCATGTCTCGCCGGTGCGTCTCATGTGTGTAAAACCTTGAAGCTGATCGGTATCGACAAGCACGGCGGCTTCGCGGAATATGTAGCGGTTCCGTTCGACAGGCTTCACCGGATTCCTGAAGGTTTATCGGATGCTCATGCAGCACTTGCAGAGCCTGTAGCTATAGCTGTCCATACGGTTCGCCGTTCCAATCTGAAGGTCGGGGATCATGTGGTAGTGTTGGGAGCGGGGCCTATAGGTTTGCTCACCGGTATGATAGCCAAACAGGCGGGAGCAGGTCAGGTGCTAATCTCCGATATCAGTTCGTATAGGCTGGCCAAGGCGGAGCAGCTTGGACTTACCGCCTTGAACGCTAAGGAAGTCAACGTGACTGAGGAGATATTGAAACGAACCAACGGGAATGGCGCCGAAGTCGTGTTTGAGGTGGCAGGTAACCAAATCACAGCCAAGCAAATGATTGAAACGGTCAAAACTCAAGGGCAAATTGTCGTGGTCAGCGTGTTCAAGCAAGCGCCTGCGATTGATTTGGCAGCGATGCATTATAGAGAAATCTCATTAACGACGACGCGCTGCTGCAGCAAAAGTGATTTTGCCAAGGCGATCAAGCTGATGCATAGTGGAGCCATTGATGTAGCTCCGCTCATTTCCCATGAGCTACCGCTTGAGCAGATTGAGGAGGGTTTTCATTTGATGGAAAATCCTGATGTTTCGATTAAAGTGCTGTTCCATCCCTAGTGATAAGGAGAGAAGAAATGGGAATTCATTTATTTAGTTTGGAAGGCAAGGTAGCTGCCATAACGGGTGCGACAAGAGGAATCGGAAAGTCGATGGCTTTGGCGTTGGCAGAGGCGGGCGCGGATATTGCTTTGCTCCAGCGAACCCCCGAGCAGACGGAGCTGCAGGAGCAGATTGAGAAGCTGGGGAGAAAGTGCCTGATTATTCCTTGCGATTTGGAAAATTCGACTCAAGTTAAGTCCGCGGTACCTAATGTAGTCGAGCAATTCGGCAGTCTCGATATTCTGGTTAACAATGCTGGGATACAACGCCGCTCCCCGTCGGTTGATTTTCTCGAATCGGATTGGGACGATGTGCTGCAAATTAATTTGAAGGTCGTGTGGACCTTATGCCAGGAAGCAGGCCGCCATATGGTGCCGCGAGGTAAAGGGAAGATTATCAATACCGCGTCCCTGCTGTCGTATCAGGGGGGGATTACGGTTCCGGCGTATGCAGCTGCCAAGGGCGGGGTAGCCCAACTGACCAAAGCACTGGCGAATGAGTGGGCCAAGCATCATGTGAATGTGAATGCCATTGTTCCCGGTTATATAGCGACAGATATGAATGTGGCATTAATGAACGATCCGGTCCGAAGTACACAAATCCTGAATCGGATTCCGGCAGAACGGTGGGGCAACCCCGATGATTTTAAAGGTGCTGTTGTGTATCTGGCTTCAGAGGCCTCCAATTACGTGCATGGTCATCTGTTAGCAGTGGATGGAGGCTGGCTGGGTCGATAAATTTTCTACCTATATTTCTCATATTTCAAGGTCAACCAGGCTGTTCTGGTTGGCCTTTTTGCTTGGAAATACGCATGAACAGGGCAATTGCGAGCAGAGACAAGAGAATCCAAGTGTGCAAGCCGCCAAAACCAACAATGTCTAATTGTCGGCAATCCATCGGGTCTTTATAGTCAGTGTGGAAGGGAGGAGGCGTTCAGCCATTGAGGTGATCGACATAGCAAGCAGTGATTCATAACTACCAATAGGGAGGCTTACCCATGTTCAGTTCGATATGGAAAATAGGAAAAAACAGTCTCATTCTCGCCTCGACTCTCAGTCTTGTAGTAAGCGGGTGCTCGACTGGCAGTTCAACCAGCAGTACAACAGAGACCAACAAAGATGAAGCTGCCAAACCAGTGACGCTGGAATGGTGGAGCAGTGCCTCGCTTGGACTTTCACAGGAGGATGAGTTTAAGCAAATATTAGCGGAGTACAAGAAAGTCGCACCTCACGTAACTATTAATTATAATGCGATACCGACGACGGGGCTCGATGAGAAAATGAACGTAGCAATTGCCTCTGGATCGTTCCCTGATCTATATGTAGATGCAGTTAACCGTTTGGTGCCTTTATACATTCGTGGTGTAACGACCGGACTGGATTCTTATATTACAAGTGATTATAACCTGGGGGATTATGTAAGCAGCGCCAAAGATATTATGACCATCGATGGGAAGCTGGCGATGTTCCTGATGGAGGTTCGCAGCGAGGTGCTGCTGGTGAATAAGGATTTATTCGCCAAGGCTGGTGTGGAGAGCCTCCTGCCTGATGCGAAGACACAGACGTGGACGAGGGACAATTTTGCCAAAGCAGTAGAGGCTATCGGTAAGCTCGGTAATGGCGTGTACGGCATGGGTCTGGTGGCCAGCGAAGCTGCCAACGATAAATTCCTTGACGGTTATGTGTACAGTGATGGGGATGAGTGGACGAATAAGGAATACACCAAGATGACTTACAATTCGCCGGGAAATGTGAAAAAACTCGAATGGATTATTAAGCTGGCGAATTCTCCGTATGCGGTTCCCGGGGCGGCAGGCACTAAAGTAACGGATATGTATGAGCTGTTCAAGCAAGGCAAGGTGGCGGTCATTATGAATGATAGAGGCGATTTCCGCAGAGAGACGAATGAAGGTACGGTTACGAACAAAATCAATTACATGAATGCACATTATCCAACCGATGACGGTTCCAAAGGCAAGCTGTTCGTGAATGGATCGGGAATTGTCGTGAAGAAGCAGGACGATAAGGCTAGAGAAAAAGAAGCCGCCAAGTTTGCGCTGTGGTTCTCAAGCGGCAAGTCCGAGATTGTGAACAAATTACTATACCAGAAATACTCAAAGCTCCCATCGAGAAAATCGCTGCAAAGCTTTATTACAGATGAACAGGGTAAGGCTTGGTTGGCAATGCCTGAAAAATCGATCAATAATCCTGTAGCTATCCCGAATTACCTGCAAATTCGTAAAGTATGGTTCAACTACTTCCAGCAGGCAATGCTGGGTGACGGTAAAATGCCAGCAAAGGATGCATTAGCGGCCTACGAGAAGGAAGGACAAAAACTGCTGGATGAAGGCAACAAGCAGTTGAAAAAGTAAGTATACCGTCAACGAACCGAGACGCTGCAACCATTCATAACTATTGTAATCACCCATTTTAATATCATCCGAAGGAGACCTTTTTATGGAAAATATAGGATTCAGAATTATTCCGCGCAGCCAGTATCCCGATCTTGAACTGATAGCGCAATTTCAGAATGTCGTGACGCCTCATCTTAGTGATAATATGAATCGGATCTTTGCCAGCTGCTCGCAGCTGAGGCCTTATCACTCTGGCAAGAAGCTGGTAGGATCAGCATTAACGGTGAAAACCAGACCGGGAGATAATCTGATGATCCATAAGGCCATCGAGATGGCGCTTCCCGGAGAAGTGATCGTGGTGGATGGAGACGGAGATTTGACGAATTCCCTGATTGGTGAAATTATGACCCGGTTGGCGGAAAAGCAAGGAGTGGCAGGCTTCGTGCTGAATGGCGCCATCCGCGATTCCGGTGCGATTGCCAGCAGGGATTTCCCAGTGTATGCCAGAGGTGTCACCCATCGCGGACCTTATAAGGATGGTCCCGGAGAAATCAATGTGCCGGTATCCATCGGCGGTATGATCGTCAACCCTGGCGATATCATCGTTGGAGATGAAGACGGTCTGGTCGCCATCCCAGTACAGTATGCGGGATTATTATTGGACAAAGCCCGTCAAACACAGCAAATTGAGGATGGCATCATCGAAACCCTTGAGCAGGGCGGATCGATAAATCGTGATTGGATTGATCAGTTTCTTCAGCAAAAGGGCTGCTCATTGGACGATGAAGACGCGCGTAAATAGAGCATACTTTTCACAATAGATGACGACATAAAGAAGTTGGTCGAAAATTCCCCTTTTGATCGCGATGTATCACAGTAGATTATTCTCGGCACTGAATAGGCGATTTTTTGAACACGCACATCAAGGGGATTTGCAGCAGCACAGTGCCTCCAAGGTATCCCTGAACTCAGGGTTACAATCATACCATGTCTGTTCTGGAGGCATCCTGCTCATTTGTACCTTGTTTAAGGAGAGGAGCATGTATACATCATGATTTTACTGTGCAGGGAAATATATAAAAATCGGGTCAACTATTTATTTTTGGCCCCCATGTATTTGCTGTTAACCTTGTTTCTGATCGTTCCGGCGCTGCAGGGGCTGTATTACTCGGTATTTGATTTTACAATAGGTTCTCCCAGAGTATTTGTTGGCTTCAATAATTTCACGAAATTGTTTCATGAAGAGGTCTTTTGGATCGCCTTGAAAAACACGTTTATTTTGGTTCTGATCATCGTGCCGGTGAGTATATTCGCGGCTTTGTTCATATCGGTTTCCGTGTATCGTGGCTCGCAGGGAGTGAAAACGTTTGTCAGAGGAGCCTTTTATTTACCGCTTGTCGTATCCAGCGTTTCGCTGACTTTGGTCTGGGGCTTCATCTTCAATCCGGTAGTTGGATTAGCCAATCAAATACTGCGGACGGTCGGCTTGTCTCCGGTCACTTGGCTGGGCGACCCGAAGTATGCGTTCCTTGCCATCATTATTGTGCTGTTCACGTTCGTGCTTGGCAAACCGGTCATCTTATATCTGGCATCTCTCGGCAATATACCGGATACCTTCTATGAAGCGGCCAAGATTGACGGGGCCAACGCACTACATCAGTTTTGGCATGTAACGCTTCCACTCCTGAAGCCGACCACGCTCTATCTGGTCATCACCGGAACGATTCAGGTGTTTAATGTGTTCGTACTGATTAAAATTATGACGAGTGGAGGACCCGGGAATTCCACTCAGACACTGGCTTATCTGCTATATGAAAAAGCATTTGTTTTTGGACAATACGGAACGGCTTCCGCAGTTGGGGCTGTGCTTGTTTTCATCGTGACGATCATTGCGATTATCCAGTACAAATTTTTATCAACCGACATCGAGTATTAAGGGGAATCTTATGAATACAACGGGTCTATCTCTGCAAGGGATTGTGCAAAAGTCGTTCGTCGTGCTGGTCATAGTGCTGGCTATACTCAGTCTGGTACCGCTCTATTTCGGTGTGCTGACCTCATTCAAGCCCAATAGTGCGGGTGTAAGTGTCAGCCTGATCCCCGAGAATTTAACCTTATCCAATTACACACACTTGTTTACGCAAACGAAGATCATCCGCTGGTTTTTCAACAGCTTGTTCACGTCCACCGTAGCCGCGGCGATTATTGTATACTTATCGGCATTAGCCGGATTCCCGCTTGCGAAGAAAAAATTTCCGGGTGTGAGATGGTTGTTCTGGATCATTATTGTGTTTATGACGATTCCAAAGGAAGCTCTCCTCCTGCCGCTCTTTATCATGATGAAGGAATACAATTTATTTAATACGTATTACGGTATTATTCTTCCGGCTTTGGCTTGGCCGTTTGCCGTCTTCCTGATGAAGCAGTTTATCAGCACGATTCCTTCCGACTTGTTTGATGCCGCCGAGATTGATGGATGCGGACCGTTCAGACTGTTCCATTCGATCCTGATCCCTATCATTCAGCCTGCTTTGGGAGCATTGTCGATCTTTGCTTTTGTGTACGTCTGGAACGATTATATGTGGCAGTTGATCGTCATTACTTCAGTGGACATGAAGACACTCCCTCTGGGTGTGGCAGGCTTACAGGAGGAGTCTGCAGCCAACTTCGGACGGTTGATGGCGGGGGCTACATTGGGCGCAATTCCTTTGTTGACCGTATTTCTGTTCTTCCAAAAGTATTTTACCTCCGGTATTACGATGGGAGCCGTTAAAGGGTAGGATCATCATTCAGAAAGAGGCGCAGCTATGCATGGCATTCGAAATATTTATTGTGTCGGCCGAAATTACAGGCTTCCTGCCAAAGCTCATGAAGAAACTGCATCAGCCCTTGAAATCCCGATGTCCCCACTCCTGTTCTCTAAGCCAACGCATGCGTTTGTAGAAGTACAAGGACAGGAGTTTGTTCTTCCTGGCAATCGCGGCGTTGTGGAGTATGAGGTCGAATTGGTGATCCGGATAGGCCAGCTCTATAAACCGGGAATCCAGATCGATGAGCTGGTGGACGGGCTGGCTGTGGGTATTGATTTCACGCTTGGCGACATCCACCGTGAATTGAAGGCGATGAGCTATCCATGGCTGTTGGCCAAAGGTTTCCCTGGTTCAGCGGCAGCCAGCCCGTTCATGCCGTTCACTGGTGTCGAGGCATGCAGGAAGCTTGATTTCTCTCTTGTCCATAACGGGAAGCGGGTCCAGATCGGCAATATTCGCAATATGATTTTTGATCTACAGACAATTATTGATTTCACGGCGCTTCACTTTGGACTTGGAGCAGGGGATGTGATATTCACAGGCACACCGGGCGGGGCAGGGGCCGTTACAGATGGGGTTCATATGTCCCTTTGTTGGGGGGAGCAGCAGGTAGGAGATTGCAGGCTTCGTTTGTCTTAAGTGCTCAACCGTCATACAGATGCACCTTAGTCCGGATTATCGGGTTAAGGTTATTTGTTTTGACAGCAATAAACAAGAAAGTCCAAGTGTGTAAGAGAGCGATACCAACAAAATCTAATTGATGGAAACGGGACTGTTCTTTATAGTGGAGGGAGAGCCTGCGATTATTGAAAACCACAGGTATAAGATTCAAAGTATGCCAATATGCCAAGGCTTCAAGAGGAGGTTGATTCAAGATGGCTTCGAAGTGGAAAAAAAGCAGGCATTTGTTAGCAGTCAGTGCGATTCTCATGGTACTTTTAAGCGGCTGTTCGTTGGGTCCCCTACCTAACAGCACCTCATCTCCGAAAAAAGAAGAAGCTGTGAAATTCAATCCTGTAACGCTTGAATGGTGGAGCAGTCCTTCAATAGGTCTTGTAGAAGAAGAAGATTTCAGGCTGATCGTAGCTGAATATAAAAAGGTCGCTCCCCATGTTACTCTTAACTACAGCTCGATTCCGACTACAGGTCTGGATGAGAAGCTGAACGTAGCAATTGCCTCGGGATCATTTCCGGATCTGTATGTGGATGCCGTTAACCGTCTGGTCCCTTTATATATGCGCGGTGTTACTGCAGGCCTGGATGCCTATATCACTGCGGACTACAATTTGCCCGATTACATGAGCAGTGCCATCGATTTAATGACGATTGACGGCAAGCTGGCGATGCTCCTGATGGAAATCCGCAGTGAGGTACTGTTGGTCAACAAGGATTTGTTCCTCAAGGCAGGAGTCGAGCAGTTGCTTCCTGATTCCAGAACCAAAACCTGGTCGCGTGACTCGTTTGCCAAAGCCGTTGAAGCGATTGGTAAACTGGGAAATGGGGTGTACGGTCTCGGCATGGTAGCAGGCGATATTGCTTATGACAAGTTCGTCGACGGGTACATTTACAGCGATGGCGATGAATATACGAATAAGGATTACACCCAGATTACCTATAACTCACCGGGGAATATTAAAAAGCTCGAATGGTTAGTACAACTGACAACCTCTCCGTATGCGCTTCCAGGAGCCGCAGGCAATAAAATTCCGAACCTGTACGAATTGTTCAAGCAGGGAAAAGTCGGCATTATGATGAACGACAGAGGGGACTTGCGCAGAGAGATCAACGACGGTGTCATTCCCAGGAAATTTGATTTCATGCTGGCCCATTATCCAACCGATAACGGTGGCAAAAGCAAGTTGTTCGTGAACGGATCGGGCATTGTCATCAAGAAGCAGCAGGATAAGGCGAGGGAGGAGGAGGCTGCCAAATTCGCACTGTGGCTTTCAAGTGGCAAATCCGAGGCGGTAAACAAACTGATTTATCAGAAATACGCCAAGCTTCCGTCAAGAAAATCATTGCAGTCCCTGGTTACCGATGAACCGGGCAAGGATTGGGCGGCTATGCCCGATAAAGCGATTAACAATCCGGTAGCGATGCCCAATTACCAGCAAATCCGCAAGGTATGGTTCAACTATTTTCAACAGGCCATGCTCAATAACGGGAAAATGACAGCCAGGGACGCTCTGGCCGGATATGAGAAAGAAGCGCAACGATTGCTGGATGAGGGCAACAAAGCCTTGAAAAAGTAAATATCATGAACCAGTTGTGGGACCACTCCACTCGTAATCCCGTCTGAATTTATATCAAGCGTATTCAACCTCACCAGGGGAGGCAACTGTATGGGATTATTCACCAAGCTATTCGGCATTATGGATAAAAGGAGGACCTGGTTTCGGAGAAGTCTGTTGCTGCTGCTTACGGTCATTATACTGCCGCCGATGCTGCTATCCATCAGTATCAATGTCATTGCGACGAAAGAGCTTAAGGAACAGATTAACCAAACACATGAGCTGCTGATCCAGCAGATGACACAGCGTGTGAACCAGCAGCTTACTCAGTTTGAATTTACGGTACGAAATTGGGCGGTCAATCAGATTTTTGGCGATTATTTGGAGCATGTAGATTTTTATCAGGAATTATCCACGATAAGATCTATCATGAACGCTTTGGGAGCTATGGAAAATTCAATCTCCTTCATTAAAAATATTGAAATCTACATTGCGGATCAGGATTTGCTCATTTCCAATATGAACGGCGTTTCCCGCATTTATAATACGGAGAAGCGTGACCGTTACAGGGATGCCTTCAAGCGGCCGGGTGATATGTACTGGAGCTACGGTCTGAATGAATCCAGCAACGTCCTTAATAAAGATATGGCCTTAATGCATAAAATCCCGGCAGAATCCTCCCATCCTTTTGGAGCTATTATCGTTGAGGTTGACCCGGTGAAATTTTCATCGTTTATCGGTCAAATTAATCCTTACCGTGAAGGCTATACATTGCTGATGAATGAAAATCAGGAGCTGCTGTCTGCCGGTACGTTTGAGAAACGTGAGGATGCGGCACTGCTCGCGTCGGGCTTGAAGGGTCATGATGGAGAAGGGAATTATGTGTTCTCCTGGAACGGGAATGAATACCTCATTTCCAATGGAATCGTCCCCCGAATGAAGTGGAAATTTTTACTGGCAACGCCGATTTACAAATTAACCGAGCCTGTCGTGCTTGTCACGAGGATTATTGCGGGTATTACTGCTGTAACATTCATTATACTGCTTATTCTTGCTTGGGTAGCCTCAAGAAGGCTGTACTCGCCTATATCGCGGATGATGTCCTTATTTGTTCCCGAGAAATCCGAATCCGAATCTGAACCTCCTGTCCATCAGGATGAGATCGAATTTATCGAATCCCGCTGGGCTCAGTTGACGACGGAAAGCCTTATTTTGCAGGACAGGCTGGAGACGCAGATGCCATCGCTTTGTGAAGGCTTTTTGTATCAGCTGATATACGGACATTATTATCATTTGAGTGAAGCGGATATCCGCAAGAGGCTGAAAAACTACAGTCTGGATCTCTGCAGCGCCCGTGTACAGTTTGTACTGATCCAAATTTCCGGCATATCCAGGCTTCAGGGGAAATTTAGCGAGGACGACGAGCAATTGATCACCTTCGCCGCCTACAACATCATTCAGGAGCTGATTGGGGCCACGGGCCACGGCGTCTCAGTATTCAACTTTCAGGATTTAACGGTAGGTTTTCTGCTTAGGTTCCCAGAAGGTATGACTGTGGAGGAAGAGAAGCAAACAACGATGAAGCTTTCAAGTGAAATGATCCAGACACTGGAGCGCTTATTGAAGATGGATGTGACTGTGGTAATCGGCCAGTCTGAGGAGGAGCTGCGGGCTATGCACGCGAGCTATGAGCAGACCGAGCAGGCTTTGCGTTTTCGCAGCGTGCATGAAACGGCGCAAATATTGTATTTGGAGGATCTGATCATTCAGGGCGAGGGTGCGGCCTTTTATCCGTTTGAGCTGGAGAAGGAACTGCTGCAGGCATTGCGTATCGGCAATGTCGAGGAATCGACTGCCTTATTCAAGCAGTTCGTCGCGGCATTCAGACAAAATGCCGATATCGAAACCGTGCTACACCAAGGCATGCTGCAGCTGCTGGGCAGTGTGCTGCATGTTGTATATCAAACCGGTCACAGTCCGCAAAAGGTATTCGGTCTCAGCAACCTGTACGAGGAGCTGCTGCAGCATAATGAGCTTCAGCAAATGTGCGATTGCTTTGAGAAGCTGGTGATGGAGCCGTTCATCGAGCATATCGTCGAGTCGCAAAATGTGAAGCTGGTGCAGTTGGCGGAGGATGTCAAAGCTACGATTCACAGCAAATATATGACTGACCTGTCACTGGAAATGTGTGCCGACCTGCATCATGTCGATCCGTTCCGGTTGAGTAAAGCGTTTAAAGAAGTGACTGGAATTAATTTTATCGACTATGTGACGGATTACCGGATCAAGAAATCTAAGGAGCTGCTCAAGAACTCGAATCTGCGCATCAACGAAATTGCCGAGATGGTTGGCTATCAATCAACCTATTTCAATCGGATTTTTAAGAAAAAAGAAAATATGACCCCAGGTCAATTCCGGGAAAAGGAAGAAAACTCTCCGCTGTGGCCCGGTTAGGTCACAGCGCTGCAGTACGCCGGAGTCATCAAATCACGTCCTACAGGTGCCAATTCATATCCAATCACCCCTCCCGGGATTTCCGAATAAAATGACATTAGCAACAACAAAACAAGGCTTCGCTATCCCATCGGGACGGCGAAGCCTTATGTGTAGGTAACATTTACCCTTGAAGTGCTACTTTGCTCGTTTCATCGGATGAGGCAGGTCCATATGACCCATTAACGATTCAACCGGCTTGCCGTCCACCAGGATATCGATGGAATCGACTTCGGGGAATTGAAATAAAGTTTTTTGGATAGCCTGCAGCAGCATAGCCTCTCCGGGAGCGCCGAGACGCCCTTCTCCGGAAACCGTGATGTCCAGCGTCAGCTTTTTATCTTTTAATATGGCAGATTTAAAGCCAAGTGCATCAGCCAAAGGGACCAGCTTACTGTCCGCAGGAGCTTTTTTCAACGTCCATAGCGCGGTTGTGTACTTTTCCTTGTCCTCCGGATAGTTGATGGTTACTTCCTTCTCCACCAGCTTGGTCGCCTGCTCATCACCATAATAGGCTTTGATATGGGCTTGGATGGGCTTACTCTCGACCGGCGTAGGTGTAGGAGTCACCTCCGGCTTGGGAGTGGGAGGTACTACACTGCTGCTAACCGGATTCTGTCCACTTGAGCCTTGAGAGGTCATCCCACTGCTCGCAGGCTTTTGTCCGCAGCCCGATAAGGCCATGGCAATTGCTCCTGTCAGAACGAATCCGATGATTGTATGTTTGTTCATCAAGACCACCACCTTTTTCTACACGTACGATTCTGACTTACTTGATGTTAAGCTGTTCCTTAATACCTGCAACAATCGACCCAGCAACCTTGTTCTGAAAATCCTCGTTAAACATCAACGCGGTATCCGTTGGATTGGACAAATAACCTACCTCCAGCAGTACAGCCGGCATATTAGTTACTTTAACCACACGGAAGGGCTCTTGACGCACACCGCGATCAGCAAGTCCCGTTGCCGCTGCTAAATGCTTGTGCATAATTTTGGCGAATTCGGTACTATCCGATTTGTAATAATACGTTTCAGTTCCTGTAGATGTCGCCAAATAGCTGTTCCCGTGAATGGAAACAAAAACATGGGCATTCAAGTCATTCGCAAACTTGGCGCGATCATCCAATGGGATAAAGGTATCATCGTTACGCGTCATATAAGGTTGAATATTGGCTTCCTGCTGGAGCAGCTTGTACACCTTTAGCCCCATAGAAAGATTAAAGGTTTTTTCATTGCTGCCATTGGCGGCTTTGGCGCCTGGATCCTGATCTCCATGACCGGGGTCAATGACAACTCGATATTTGGCTGGTTTCTGGATGCTGCCGACTAAAGAGGCCGTACCCATTCCGGAAACCCAGTTCAAATCCATGGAGTCCTTCATATCCAATACAATCCGAACTGTAGAGGGACTGGTCGCATACAGGGAGTAGCGCACATTGCTGACATACACATTTGCGGACACAGTTGTACCACTTTTGTTAGCCTCGTCTTTATAGAGGGTCGAATCGAGTGTTGCATTGGGAATATCGAGAACAATCCGTTCAGGATTTTTCAAAGTAAACAGTGTGGGCTTTAATTCCCCCGTGTCCGCCTTGATTAGCAATTGGGAGGCTGTCATATCGATCTTCTTGATTGTGGCCAAGGAAGAATTGCCATTGGCAACCGAAACGGGCTTATCCGTAGCAGGCTTGTCCGTCACATCAACAGGTTGGCCTGGTGTACCAGGTGTTGGTGTAGTCTGAGCGACTTTTTCGTTCAAGTAGACAGCTCTCTTAACGTCGTTCCAGCTCACGTCGATGCCCATATTTTCGGCAATAAATCGAACGGGCAGCAGGGTATTTCCTTCAATCAGCAAGGGGGCTGAATCCAGCTTGAATTTATCCCCGTTAACGGTAGCCGTGAGCTGATTAATGACCATTTCGATTTTTTGCGTATTTTTGGTTATCGTTACTTTTTGAGCTTCCTGATTCCAGGTTACCTTGGAGCCCAGCTCCTCAGCAATAATCCGGACAGGTACCATGGTGACATCTTTAATAATGCGGGGTGCCACTTCGGGCTTCAGTTCTTTTCCATTAAAAAATAAAGGGACGCCAGCGGCGGAATTTACAGGAGCAGGAGCGGCAGATGCCATAGCAGGAAGCATAAATGCGATAAGCAGCAATAAAAGGGTATACATCCACTTCAATTTCATCATTCACCTCTAAAAAACCTTTCATAGTTGGTTGTGACACTATACCATCATCAGATACGGACAATTCGACAGTTACGAGCATTTCCTTCATTAAGGGTTCAAGTGTGTGTTGAAACGTTTATTTGCCGGCATGACCTCCTATTCGACAGCAAGCGTTATATTATTAGACTCCATTTATTGAGAAACGTTGCATTTTTTTTGAAAGAAATTCCGATATGAAGTCGAAAAGAGAGGCTGTAAGGGGATAAAGCCGCTTGGTTGCGCCGATTTCAACGAATTCAATATATAAAGCTTATCACTCATTTTACTTGTGTTTCTTTTCGTTCTATACTAGCGATGTTGACGATAGGAGCGTTATGCCGTAATCAGTTTATGAGGAGGAAGCACATTGAGCATTCAATTGAAGACAGAGGTTTGTCAGTTGTTTAATATCCGTTACCCGATCTTTCTGGCAGGTATGGCAGGAGGTCCATCAACGGTTAAATTGGTGGCCGCCGTGTCAAACGCAGGTGGACTGGGGACGCTGGGAGCAGCATACATGGATCCGAAGGCGATTCGCGAAGCGATACGAGAAATTCGCCAGCTAACGAATGCACCTTTTGCCGTTAACCTGTTTGCGATACAAGTGCCGGATAACAACACCCGAATTGGGGAAGTTCAAGGAGAGCTCAACCGACTGCGTAATGTGCTTGGAGTTACTCATGCAACACAAGAACCCGTAAGCACACCAGATCACTTTCAGGAGCAGCTTTCCGTTGTGTTGGAGGAAAAGGTTCCAGTCATCAGCACAGCGTTCGGTGTACTCTCAGAACCGTTCGTTCAGCAAGCAAAGTCTGCTGGTATACGAATTGTCACGATGGTCACGACAGTGCGTGAAGCTATACTGGCTGAGCAGGCCGGCTGCGATTGTATTGTCGCTCAAGGAAGTGAAGCGGGGGGGCATCGGGGAACGTTCGATGTGAAGGAGCATCCCGTAGGTGCCAATATCGGTACGTTTGCTTTAACACCGCAAATAGTTGATCACGTTAAGATTCCAGTTATTGCTGCTGGAGGTATTATGGATGGACGAGGGCTCGTCGCCGCGCTTGCTCTTGGTGCTCAGGGTGTGCAGATGGGCACGCGTTTTCTAACGGCTGTAGAATCTGGAGCGCATGATACCTACAAGCAAGCTCTATTGGCAAGCACGGAAGAAAGTACCGTGATCACCAAGGCCTTTTCGGGCCGTCCGGCAAGGGGAATACGTAATCTGTTTATTAGACAATGGGATGCGAGCGGCATCGAGCCGCTTCCTTTTCCAACGCAAAATACGGTGACCCGGGATATCAGGAATGCCGCTGCCAAGCACAACAATGCTGACTATATGTCCTTGTGGGCAGGACAAGGTACAAGGCTGCTGACTTCCGGACAACGGGCTGAGGATATTGTCGCCGAAACGGTCCAACAAGCCATGTCCATCTTGTCTTAAGTGTAGTTCTGTAATCAAAATGAAATCTAATTTTCATCTTGGATTAAGGATTCCCGCTTATACTACATGTATCCCCCCTTATTAATATATATAATGAAGACCCACATCCCGTTGATGTGGGTCTCTTTTTGGGATGGAACCTCTTCTTTACTTTAAAGCTATACAGTGTTCCTCGATGATCCCAACAATTTCTTTGAAGGAATATCTATGGTTAACCATATCTACGGTGAAATCTTCGGCTGCTTGATGATCATTAGAAAAGCGGCAGCCATTGTAATGCAGGGAAACAACAAAAGCAGTAAAGGCTGTCCGTATGTTAGCTTTTTGGAATGGGTGATTTTGACCCAGAGACTCGAATAATGCCGCAGCTTTCTCATACAGAGTCTGATAAACATCATCGCCAAAAGCTGATGCTTACGGTCGTTCTCCATCACTTTGATGTACAGCAATGCGTACTGTATCCCCTGCTTCAAGTCCGAGCTGTTGTAAAGCATCCGTCATGATAATAACCAGGCTGTCACCGAACTTCGTAACCTTTCTTTCTATTTCATTCAACTTACTCATGTAAAATTACTCCTTGTTATACTATTTGACTGATGTAATGATTGTACAATAAGGTGCTCTATTTATGTATAGGTGAAACAGGTGCTAAGCATCATTATGAATAAAGGTGGTGGATTGTTAATGGGGCAAATCAGGGGAGTTATTCTGGAAGGGTATTCCCATGCAGGAAAAACCTCCACATTAAAAGCGCTCAAGCTGCTTCAAGCACAGGAAGAACAGGCTGAACGGAGTGTGGTAATTCTCGGTGAGCATTATTCCCAGGTATTAAACCGAGTCCATGGTGAGTTGGTTGCTTTACATAGAGAAGAGCATTTGGAGCTTTTACATAAACGTGTTGCTATGCTTCAGGAGTTGAATCAGTGGGCAGAAGCATTAGGGCAGGCATCGCGGCAAAGCAGAGGTATCTTTTACGTGCTGGAGCGTTTCCATCTGAATCATCGAGCGGCTTTTGCTGACCAAGACTCAACTCAGGTGACAGAATTGGAACGCACCTTGGTGGACTTAGGAGCAATAACGATCCTGTTAACCATATCGCCAGAAGCGGTAGAAGAGAGGATTCAAAGCCGAAGCCCTGCCCAATGGCTGGATAAATCGAAGTCGTATATTGCAGCACAGTGCGATGAGTTGCTTAATGTCCAAGATATGCTTCGAGCGCAATCCAAAAAGTCGCTGATTCCTACAATTGAAATAAATACAGATAGTAAAGATTGGTCTTTATTCGCCAAGCAAATATTGAAACAGCTCGATTGATGGGATACGTCTGGATCCAATTTTAGAGATAAAGGATTAATGAACATATGGAAAATAACATGATAACCGTTCAAGCGTTGAAATATGGTGACCGTCTTCATTACGAGTGGAGCACTACACTTCTTGAGCAGACAGATACACATATTTTCGTGTTGGGTGAGCAGGGTCGCAAGCTAAAACACTACACAAAAGATCAGATATTTACCGTTGAGAATTGGACCATCGAATTCTTTTCATTTGATTCCTGGTTCACCGTCAGTGCGGATGTTGTGGGTGGGGAAATCAACCAGTATTATTGCAATATTAATCAGCCAGCGAAAATCCAGGATAATGTGGTCTCGTTCGTTGATTTGGATCTTGATCTGGTCTACCGAAATGATCGATGGATGGTTGTTGATGAAGATGAATTTGCCAGCAACGCGATAAAATTTGGATATCCAAGTGAACTGATCCACAGGGCGAGAAAAGAACTGGAAGGGTTGCAGGAAAGAATCAGTAAGAAGCTGTTTCCGTTCGATGGAGCCATAGAGCAATTTATTGGGATAATTCCATAGTTGAAATAAAAACTCGTAAACATAAAAATGCAATGAATGGCAGCGGTATTGTAAATAGCGAACGTTCAAAGGCGTTCTATACTAAATGCAAACAAATATACACTAGTCCTCTATGGATAGTGTCTATTGTTTATTCTAAAGTTGTCCAACAATTTTTTAGAAGGATTATTTATAGTTTACCATCCAAACTTTATGAAATGACTCACGCTTTTCATAGGTATGTTATAGAGCAATCGAGGCATTTACCGTGCCAGGTTGGATTTACTTTTCATATACTTTTAATAATTTGAAAAAAAACCAAACAGGGAGGAGGATTATGATGGACGATCAGACAGGTCAGCCGGGTCTAACAGGTCAAACAGGTCAGACAGGAAAAACAGGGCAAACTGGTCTAACGGGTCAGACAGGAAAAACAGGCCAAACGGGTAAGACAGGGCTAACAGGCAAGACAGGTAAGACGGGTAAGAGAGGCAAGAGAGGAAAAAGAGGCAAAACAGGCAAAACAGGTAAGACTGGTCCAAGGGGAGAGACAGGAGCAACCGGATCGACAGGTGCGACCGGAGAGACAGGACCGACGGGTGAGTACGGAGAGACAGGGCCGACCGGAGCGGTGGGTCCAACGGGAGAGACAGGAGCAACGGGACTGCCGGGAGAGACGGGATTAGCCGGAGCGACGGGTGTGACAGGAGAAACAGGAGCGACCGGAACAACGGGTGTGACGGGAGAGACAGGAGCAACGGGACTGCCGGGAGAGACGGGATTAGCCGGAGCAACTGGTCCGACGGGAGAGACAGGAGCAACGGGAGCGGCAGGTATGACGGGATCAGCCGGAGCAATAGGTCCGACGGGAGAAAAAGGTGCGACCGGAACAGCGGGTGTGACAGGAGAGACAGGAGCAACCGGATCGGCAGGTATGACGGGATCAGCCGGAGCGACTGGGTCGACGGGTGTGACCGGAGCAACAGGTCCGACGGGAGAGACAGGAGCAGCCGGAGCAACGGGTGTGACAGGAGAAACAGGAGCGACTGGGTCTACGGGAGTGACGGGAGAAACAGGAGCAACCGGAACTGCGGGTGTGACAGGAGAAACAGGTGCGACTGGGTCGACGGGTGTGACAGGAGCAACAGGAACGACTGGATCGACAGGAGCAACGGGACTGCCGGGAGAGACGGGATCAGCCGGAGCGACGGGTCCGACGGGAGAAACAGGTGCGGCCGGAACGGCAGGTGTAATGGGAGAGACGGGAGCGACTGGGTCGACGGGTGTGACGGGAGAAACAGGAGCAACCGGAACGGCAGGTGTGACGGGAGAAACAGGAGCGACTGGGTCGACGGGTGTGACAGGAGCGACCGGGTCGACGGGTGTTACAGGAGAGAAAGGAGCAACTGGAACGGCAGGTGCGGCAGGTCCAACAGGGGCAACGGGTGAAACGGGTCCAACTGGCCCTCTCCCGATCGTAACCATCATTCCTGTGGCCAATCGTTATTATTATATAGTAACCTCAGATTTAGTACTTACGGACCCTGCTGTGCTTCCAGCTAATTTGTTCAGGGATGATGCAGGGAATTTAATCAACTCTTTTTCAGGCTTGGGTACCAATAGCTATAATAATCTTTTCATCA
Source organism: Paenibacillus sp. FSL H7-0331 (assembly GCF_001956045.1). Next base: position 198,736 of record NZ_MRTH01000008.1, read on the forward strand.
ACGGGATGCTGCAAGAAGGCAATGCATATAGCGTAACTCCCCATACATTGACCTTATTCGCAGATGGCAGTACGATATATGCAGGGACACCGATTACACTTGAGACCCTGCAGTTTATTGCTCAGGTCTCGTAAGATAGGGTTAGCGATGAAGGTAACAAAAGCAGCTCGTATTCCATTGGGGAACGGGCTGCTTTTGTTTGTGTCCATCATGAGTTCTTCATTCATCACCGGGATTCTAAATTCCGTCAGACTGCTCCCTTACCTCTTTACGATATTGCCCCGGAGGGACGCCGACGGTTTTCTTAAATGTACGCGAAAAATTTTGCGCGTTGCTGTATTGAAGCCGCGAAGCCATCTCGTCCACGCTCATATCGCTGTGAAGCAGCCAATTCTGTGCTTTGACAATGCGACTGTGCAGCAGGTAGTCCGAGAATGTAGTATCGTGAACCTCCTTTAACGCTTGCTTGCCGATAGAGGTAGGCACATTCAGTGCTTTGCAGCAGCCTTCCAGTCGCAGATCGGCTTCATTATGCTCGTGAATGTAGATGGAGAGCTGGCTCGCCACCTTATGCATATGCTCCATATGTTCCTGCTGCAGATCGGCGCAGAGCAGGTCGATGACGTTGATCTTGAGCCAGCCGATCCATTCCTCAAGCGTAGAGAGCTGCATCAGCTCAACCATTAACGGCTCGACAGGGGGCTTGCGCAGTGAGCTACCTATCGTCCTGTAGATAGAGAACACCATTTCTGTCAGTTGGCTTTGCAGCCATTGATAGTTAAGGGATCGCAAGCCTTGAAGTGTACTCAATTGATCCGTATAACGGTAAGCAAGTGCCGGGTCAAGTGAACGAATGGCGTAGATGACGTCATTTTCCAGCTCGCGAAAGGAGACAGGCAGTGCGGTGGTTTGCCCCTCATTATCCTCTTGTTGAAACTCATCAATGGGGATGACCTCGTTCGTGCCGGTTACAAGCTTATGCTTGAGGGCATCTTCTGCTTCCTGCGACGACAAGCTCAAATAAGCGTAATCCTTGCGCACCAGACTGATTCCGATAGAAACCGTGAACGGAAAGTATTGCTCGATAAAATCGCGTATCGTACTTGCGGCGTCCTGCACAAAAGCTTTCACAGCACCCTGTCCGAGACCATCGTCCGGCAAGGAAATCAGAGCCAGAAATCTGCCCTCGCCACAGCTGCTGACGACCCCTTTGCCCTTACCGTCAATAACCTCTTGGATCACCATGGACAACCCATAGCCAAAATAATACAGATCCACCTCTGAATAGAGGCCGGTCATACTTTTATACTGATCGATCTCAACGCACAAGCAACCGTAACCGCCCGCCAGCAGCGGAATTTGATACCTTTCACATTTGTCGAGATCTTCTTGGGAACGAAGTCCTTTGTGCAGCATGTTACGAATAAATGCCTCACGGATTTCAGGTGTAAGCACCTTAACCTGCTCTTTGAGCTCATCCCGTGTCTCTTTAATGTGCTGCATTTTATCGTAAATCGATCGGAATTCATCATCCCGAGGTGCACGCTTGCTTACCCCTTCTTCTTTGTCCGATTGAACTGTGGCATCATCAAGCAAGGTCACAATATCACTCCAGCCCCGCCACAGCCGATTGGTGGAAAGAATAGTCACAAGGGCCGCCATGGCTAGTAAAATCCCCGCCAATATAAACACGACATTGCGAATCCGGTTGATCTTGGTGAACAGCTCATCATTGGGGATCGCAAAGCCAAAGATCCAACCTTTGTAAGAGGGAGGCAGGTGAGCGACGAACAGCTCTCTGGAGGAGGACTGCCCGTGTGTAATCTCCGGCACCACATTCAACATCAGACTTGCACTGTCTAGCGTGCCACGGTTTTGCAGCATTTGACCGGATTCATCGAGTATAAAATAATTGCCTTTCACTTCGTCCGTGGACCCCAGTATGTGATCGAAAAACTGCTGATTCAAATGAAGGATCATATAGAGTGGCTTCGACGCCTGAAATATCGGCAGCTTGCGGATATAGATAGCGGTGGGTGCCTTCTTGACGGTTGTATTGAAAAAGGCTGTATCCTTGTTCATCGCTTCAAACTTGGCGATCACGGCCTCGTAATCATTTTGAAAGTCGGTGACCTGATGATTGGTACTGTACAGCCGTTTGTTGCTGAGACGGTAGAGCGCAATATTATCGACGTCGTCAATCGACGTTTGGATGCGGAGCATCGTTTCGAGAAGGGTCAATATTTCAAGATTATTTTCTTCCTTCCCCGTTGTGATGAGCGATTCAAGAGCAGGAAGCTTTTCAAATTGAAGGACGGATTGATCGATCTGTCGGAAATAGCTTTCGACCCGATCCTGCGTGCGCTGCAAAGATACGTGGTAGGCACTCTGCACCTCTTGTGTTAACGTGTTAGTGGCAACAATGTACACGGTGTAACCCATAGCCGTGATGCAGAGGGAGGCCAACAGCAGCATGATGATCAGCGTTTGAACCTTCTTGGAGCGTTGCAGCTGCATAGGGTTCTCCCCTTTCTATTAAAAATATAACCGTAAAATTATAGCATGGAAAGTGTCATTTCGCGTAAAAAGCGGATTTAAGCATAAAGATACCCACCAACAATTGGCAGGAAAACACCGATATCAATAGCTTTCTAATGGTCATTTACTGAAATTTGGTTGATTTGATGGTAATGATCATTGCTTGAACAATCCATGCAGCTGTACATTGTTAACGAAGCAGTACCAGATCCACAGCCAATCGAATAGTTAACGAAAAGGGGAATAACAACGATGACTAAAGGGACTAACATGAATAATCGTATTTGGAAACGTACGGCAAGCACCATGCTCGTGACTGCTTTAGTAGGGGTAACGGCAGCCTGCGGCAGCAATCCACCCGCTCCAACTGCTAATGGAAGTACACCGACCAAAGCGCCAAGCGGTCCAGTGAAGCTGAAGCTTGCGTATGACGTCGGTAATGCAATTCCAAGCACCTCTGCCGACAGCAATGAAGCGATGAAGTATTTGCAAGACAAATTGGGCGTCCAATTCGAATTCAATGTCAATGCTTACGAGATTTACAAGGAAAAAATCCGTGTGCAAATTGCCTCAGGGGATATTCCGGATGCGTTCGCTTGGCGGACGATGGACGATTTTATTGTCGGTATGATCAAAGCCGGTGAAATCGTACCGCTAGATGATTACATTGATAAATACCCGAACCTGAAAAAGCAAAAGGATCTGGATATCACAAGATATCAAAATAAGATCTGGGCTGTGACCAACGTCCGCAACCCTGTAGCCTCAGGTGATGCGCCGTTGATTCGTCAGGACTGGCTCGATAATCTGGGCTTGCAGACTCCCAAAACACTGGATGATCTCTACAATGTTGCTAAAGCCTTCACCTTAAACGACCCTGATAAAAATGGTAAAAAAGATACCTATGGCATACAGCTTGGCTATGCGAACAATGCTTTTGTTGGAATAGGCGGCTTGCAGAAGCCTTTTGGCATTCAGGATAAATGGGTAAAGCAGCCTGATGGCAAATACGTGCCTAACTTTGCGACATCGGCTTTTAAGGAATATTTAACATGGATGAACAAAGCGTTCAAGGACGGTCTGATCGACCCCGACTTCGCGGTAACCGATGGTCGAACAGCTGAATCGAAGGTAGTTGGCAAAGGACAGGCGGGCATTTTCTTCCATTATATGTCTCGTGTTAATGATTTTGAGGATAATTTCAAAAAAGCGAACCCTACTGCAAAGCTGCTGCCCTTTGAGCCTGTCAAAGGTACTACAGGTCTGCAAGGAGCTGCAGGACGTGTAAACTATGGCGGTATGTTCGTTTCCAAAAAAGCAGGTCAAGACCCGGCCAAAATGCAAAAGCTGATGGAATGGTTTGATTTTGGAGCCAGCCCTGAAGGGCAAAACTTTAGTTTATATGGGGTGGAAAATATCCACTCTGTGAAGAAAGACGGCAAAACTGAAGTGAAAAGCGACCTGATTTCCCGCGATATGCCAGGTACATTCATTGCTACGCTGCCGCTGCAGCCGACAGAGGAAGTATTCGTCAGCAAGAAAAATTCCGAGGAAGCGCAAAAAATTGTCGCTGATGGAAATAAAATGCTGGAGAAATTTTTGAAAATCCCAAAACCACTCGATTTTGCATTCTCACCGACTGGTGCGAAGTACAATGCGGAAGCAGAGGCTTTTATTAACACAAGCATTGTCAAAGTCATTATGGGCAACATCAACGTGTCAGAATGGGATGGTATCGTAAAACAGTGGTATGACCGTTTCGAGGGTGCGAAGTGGATTGAGGAAATTGCTGCGACCGACGGAAAATAGCTCAGATATGGTGATTGTGGCTGCTTTATTCGTAATGTCACAGTAATAGTAATAACGAGGAATGGAATGCATAGCAAGATGACAAGCGGGTACGTTCTGGATCATCGGGACGTACCCGAGCTTTCTACAGGGAGTGATTATGATGTCAATGAGAACGGAATCGGTTCCAACCAGCAGGAGTCCCCAAGCAGCAGTCCGTTCCGGCAGCAAGCTAAGAAAAAAATTATGGTCGGATCGCTATATGTATTTGCTGGCACTGCCTGGCATGGCGTTTATTTTATTATTTGATTATGTCCCGATGTACGGGATTGTATTGGCTTTTCAGGACTACAACCCATTCGGAGGTATCCTTCATAGCGATTGGGTAGGATTTGCACATTTTGCGAGATTGTTTAAGCATCCGGATTTTTGGCTGGTGCTGCGCAATACACTCGTGATCAGCCTGCTCAATCTGGTACTGTTTTTCCCTACGCCGATCGTGCTTGCTTTACTGCTGAATGAGGTGCGTTCTCATTGGTTTCAACGGACGGTGCAAACGATTGTCTATTTACCGCATTTTGTATCCTGGGTCGTAATCTGCTCGCTGACGATAACACTGATGAACTCGGAGGGACTCGTTACCCAGCTGGTTCATTTCCTCGGATTTCCGAAGGTACAGCTGCTGCTGGACACCAAGCTGTTCTGGGGAATGATTACGCTGCAAAGCATCTGGAAGGAAGCGGGCTGGGGTACGATAATATTTCTCGCCGCACTGGCCGGAATTAATCCTGAGCTGTATGAAGCAGCGCGTGTAGATGGTGCAAACCGCTGGCAGCAGATGAGATCAATCACCATTCCGGCACTGATGAGTACGGTAGTTGTGCTGCTGCTGCTGCGGATTGGATATATTATGAGCCTGTCATTCGATCAGCTGTACATTATGGGTAACCCGATGGTCAACAGTGTGGCCGAAGTATTCGATACGTACGTGTTCAAGGCGGGTGTGCTTCAGGGTAATTTCAGCTTTGCTGCCGCCGTCGGACTGTTCAAATCGGTTGTGGGTCTGGTGCTCATACTGGGATCGAATTATTTGGCTAAGAAAACGAGCGACAATTATTTGTTTTAAGGAGATTGCACATGAAATCACAAACAAAAATAGGGTTTGAGCTAGTGAACTATGCGCTGCTTGGACTGATGGCGCTGATGATGGTGTTTCCATTCTGGAACGTGCTGGTGATGTCATTCTCCACACCGCATCTGGTTTACGAGGGACAGCTGTTATTTTGGCCTAAGCAGTGGACGACAGTAGCCTATAACGCCGTATTTCAAAACCGTCAATTCATTCAAACCTTTCAAAATACGGTCTTCATTACCATTGTCGGTACGGCAGTAAGCATGCTGCTCACTACGACGCTTGCGTATCCACTCTCCAAAAGAACGATCAAGGGTACGGGCGTCATGCTGTTTATTGCTTTTTTTACGATGCTGTTCAATGGGGGAATCATTCCGTCCTATTTGCTGGTCAAGGAGCTTGGGATGTTGAACTCCTTGTGGTCGTTGATCATTCCGAGTGCGCTCAGCGTGTTCAATTTGATGATTATGGTCAGCTTTTTCCGATCTCTGCCAACGGAGCTGGAGGAATCGGCCAAAATAGACGGTTGTAACGATATCGGCGTATTGCTGCGTATTGTCATTCCGATCTCGCTGCCAGTTATCGCGACGTTGACGCTGTTTTATGCGGTATCCAAGTGGAATATGTTTTTTCAAGCGGTTATGTACAACAGTGATATTAGCAAAATGACGATGCAGGTGTTATTGCGGCAAATATTGATGCAAATGACCAGCGATGCCGTTGATGCGGCAATGGCCGGAGAGGTTCCGAAAATCGGCGTTACCGTAAAAATGGCGATGATCATTATTGCAACGGTTCCGATTTTGCTGATTTACCCTTTCTTGCAAAAATATTTCGCCAAAGGCGCGATGATTGGCTCGGTAAAGGGTTAATGGTTTAACGTTTGATGATGTATCGTGAATATAAGAAGCTTGCCGTAAATAGTGGGAGGAGGAAAACAAGGATGGATACCCAAAAGCTGTTGGACAAAGCGCAGCAGGTTTATGCGTACATGGTAACGGCCCCGGAGAACGATTGGCAGCGCAATATGGGCAATTGGGACTGGAAGCCTGGCGTCGGTCTCATTGCTGCCGTTGCCTACGGTGAAGCGATAGGCTCGGATGAGGTAGATGAGTACTTGTGGCGTTGGATGAGGGACAATCGACATAAGGCGGCACAACAGCGTGTTATTAATTCGACGGCACCGTTCGCAGCGCTGACCGAGCTGCTGCGCAAGCAGCCAGAAGCGGCAGCAGAGTGGATGCCGCTCATACGTGAGCACGGCGAATGGCTGATGAACGAAGCGCCGCGCACCAAGGAAGGCGGCTTTGAGCATACGGTAACCGAAGGTGTTGATTTCCCGGAGCAGCTGTGGGCGGATACACTTGTTGTTGGCGCTTTATTTTTGGCGCGTCTGGCGTCACTAACCGAAGATGAAGCGATGGCACGCGAAGCCGTTAAGCAGGTTGTCATTCATCTGCAGATGCTTCAGGACGAAGCGACAGGCGTATTGTTCCATGGCTTCGATGGCCATAATCGTAATCACATGTCAGCTGCACGATGGGGACGCGCGAATGCATGGGTGACGTTCGGTGTCCCGGAAATTGTCGCCGAGGTCCAGCATCTGACCCCGATTCCGGTAGAAATCGGGGAACGCTACACCGCCTTGGTACAAGGATTACTCAAGCTTCAGACCGCTAATGGCATGTGGCATACCGTCATGGATCGACCAGACTTTTATCTGGAAACCTCAGCCACAGCCGGTATTGCGTATGGCTTCGAGGTAGCCTTACGTACAGGTCTTATCACCGATGATATCCTGCGTTCGCAGCTCCAAGAGTCGGTATGCAAAGCAGCCGAAGCTGTCATGATTCACGTAGACGTATACGGCGCCGTTCATGGTGTTTCCGGCGGTACCCCCGTCATGCCAACGATCGAGGCCTATAACGAGGTGAAAATAACCCCAACCCCATACGGCCAAGCTTTAGCCCTTCTACTAATCAGCGCGTTACTGAAGCGCAATAAGCTCTAGCTCATAATTATATTCATTTAGGGTTGAGGTAAAGTCATGATGTTCCGCAGGAACGAATCCAACGCACCCCATTCACTGTAAACCAATCCCTGCCCCACTGTACAGCGCAGCACGAGACCAAGCGTGTCCCGCAGGGACAATAAGCGCCCCGAGAACACAAAAGCCTTGCACACGTGCCAAGGGAGTCCAGAGGGCAGCGCCCTTTGGGGCCCTCCCTATAGGGAGGGTTTGGGAGGGTCAAAAATATAGGAGGATAAACCAATGAAAACAAAAATTATTGCAACCGCGCTGGCCATGCTAGTGTCCGTATCCACTATGACAAGTCCAATAATGGCAGAATCATCAGCAATAACATCGGACGCAAATTTGTTTTTGGACCGCGTGGACCGGGTGTATCCCGACGTCGCCACCGCGGAAAAACAGCTGCAGTTTTTCAAAACCAATCTGTTAAACAACCAGCAGCCTGATGGCAGAATCGATAATTTTCCGCAAAAGGTGACAATCAGCGCCGGTAATCTGGTTACTGGCAACATAACAACCAATATGGGCTTTGAGCAGGGCACATCCAGTACGCCTGATGGTTGGAGCTATACAGGTACATCAAATTTAACCTGGATACATGATCTGGAAACATCCTATGAAGGCGCACGCATGCTTAAATTGGAAGCGCTGTCAGAAAGCGATGGTTCACTTAAACAGACGATCTCCAATCCGCTGGATGTGCTTGTAGATTATGTAACGCCTGCAACCGCAGTCGTTAAGCAGGACAGTCTGCTGCTGCTGAGCGCTTACGTCAAGACCGAGCAGCTAAGTGGTTCGGGGAAAGGCGTCTATGTAAAAGTATCCTTCAAGGATGCTGGCGGAGCGGATCTCGGTAATTCGACTATGGTTGCCGTAAATCAAGGCACACAGGACTGGAAGGAGCTGCGTGGTCTTGTCACGGTTCCTTCGACTCAGCCTACCCAAATCGTGATCGAAGCCGGACTGGATGGGGCAATGGGTACTGTTTATCTGGACGGCATCCGTCTCATGCGGATCGACAGCTCGATTTCGACGGCTGCAGGGTCTGCAGGAGTGCAGGTTGGTAATAAAGGAGCGGCAGCGATTCCAAATGCGAATTTTGACTCGACACCTGCATGGACGGCAAACAAGCAATTGAATGCAAGCGGACCCGAAGCGGCGATCAACCAGACTTTAGCTAATGGCGTATCTGGAAAAGGTGGGCAGATTGTTTCCACTTCAGCAGATACGGTGGCTTCGCTCAGCATGAATGCAACGGCTTCCTCTAATGGTACACGGCAGTTTGGTGGCGATTACCGAATTTTTTCAGTCAAGTATAAGACATTGCCAGGCTTTACGGCAGCGGATGGCAAGGGAGTCGCTGCCAAAATCAGCTACAAGGATAAATCTGGTCAAGTCATTGGCAGTCGAACTTTTTATGGTGGTTCTACTGACGGCAATTGGGGTGAAATCAGTGGGGTTTTTGATACGGAATACCCAGTGTATACGATGAGCTTTGAGCTGCTGCTGGACCATGCGATCGGTACAGTTATTTTTGACAATGCTTCGTTTATCGGGATCGATCAGCAGAGCAGCAGCACGGAGGCTGGGTTTGGTGCGGCTGGACTATTCGCCTACATATGGGAAATAACAGGGAAAACTGATGCTCTGCTGGCGAAGCAGGCGAGGAAAACGCTCGACTTTTATATGCATAACCGTGTGCAAACCATCGATAATCCTGCTAATGCCGACAAGCTGCTTACTGGTGCGGCGAACAGCGGTGCCGCTTATGTGCCTTACTATGTAAGCGGCAGCACAACGGGTGCGGATTACCCGACAACGGCGTTTGGTCTGCACAATCTGGCAAGCGCGCTGAAGTATGGACAGGAACTGTTCACATCAGCTCAGCTTGCAGAAGGAAAGACACAGGCTTACTCTATGTGGAAGTGGCTGACGAGGGTCGTCCAATTCAGTACGCAAAAATCTCAAAATCAGGCTTTGGTTGCTTTGCTGGGCGGAATTGAGGTTGCTATGCTCTATGACGATGCCGCTTTAAAAGCTGAAATTTATGACTACTATACCAAAGGTATTCCCGGGACGAATCTGCCTGATAAGGCATTTCGCGATGAAGCCAGGGAGGTAGTGGATGGAAAATCTATTTTTTACGAGGTCAAAGGCTTCGACGTTAGCTACGCGGGGGTTTCTCTAAGTGATCTTGCCGAGATTATAGGGGAGCTTCCTGATCAGGATGCATCGTTTAAGGATCTGAAAGCGGTCATTCATGCCGACGGTATGGAGATGGCCGAATATTTTAACTCAAGGCTTGCGGCGGATGGCTGGATTTTTGCAGGCTCACGTCATAATGAAGGCGGCGGCTCCAGCTTTAATATGGGAAATTTTTCAGGCCTCTCTTATTGGGCACAAGCTTTGAATTCCGATTTGGGGCGATTTCTGATCAAAGGGCCAAGTGCGGTAACTCCTTCTTATGGGGAAACAGCAAATCTGGGGCATATTGCGGTTCACGGACCTGTAGCTCTGCATCGTACGATCCAGCAGTATCCGTGGGTGCCGAGCGAGCAGCAGAAGCTGGAGGACTACACCTTTCGTAAAGGAAAGGTTTCCGCATATTACAAAAATGAAAACAGGCAGCCACTTCATATTTCCGTATCCGGTACTGATTTTATCGAGAATTTGGTTGATTCCGGTACCACGACGTCTAAGGGTCCAAAGATTGATCGGATCATGGGCATGTATTTCAAGGATGGGAATGACAAGTGGCAATATGACGATGTCAAATCCACTACAGCGAACATGTCGACACCCGGTTACTTTGTACGCAAGGATACAGGGGTGACTACAGCCAAATCGAACGTCACCAAGCAGTACTATATTACGAATGGCAAATCACTTTACAATGTGCTGGCCGTTCAATTCAGCTCGGATCAGAGCTATAAATCGTTGAATCAATTGATCGGTCTTCCCTATATGTCGGTGCCTGATTATCCGTATGTTCCAGCCAGTGTAGATCCGCGAATGGTACGGATCAATGGAATTTATGGCAGTGATGGTACACCTCTGCTCGATCTGACCAAGGATACCGGAGAAGCGACAGCTCCTGAGATGCGAATGGGTACGGCCAAAGTCAGCGGTTGGCCCGAACTTAAGGCGGTCAATGCGCCAGCGGGAGGTACGGCAAAACCAACATGGTTATCGACTGCCGACATCAATCAGTTGAACGCAGGCTTTACCACAACGAATGGCAAGGTTATGGATGATCTGTACACGAAGGCGTTATGGGACCCGACAAATGTCCGGGTATCCGACAATAATGGCGTTACTGTTCAGTTTGCCAATTCGGATAAGATCATGGTCAAGCTGACGGACTCGGCAGCGCCTGTTAACTATAAAGCAGGCGAGTGGGTTTATTTTGTGGCCAAATATGCGCCGGATAGTGATACGGACAGCTTCACCGTGACACCAGTTCAGACATATTCAACGCGCAGCGATGTACTCCAGTCCATCACAATTGAGGACAGTGGTATGAAATTCGTACTTAACGGCAGCAGTGATTTGTTCGTCGATAAGCAGGCTGGAAGCGTAAGGTTGAATGGAGTAAAGGCGACTGCCTCCGATCTGGCAGCCTTATGGCAGGAGCGGGGACGGACGATTGCTGGAGACAAGGCGAGTTTTCCTTACCAGCATGATCTGGATGGCAACGGCATTATCGATCTTACGGATCTGTCCCTGCTGGGACTTTATATCAATAACTAGAAAGGAAAGGGAGGGGATTTTCTATGGGTAACAAAATAATAAATTGTTTCAGGGCAGCTGCTGCCATACTGGCAGTCGGACTACTGCTGCTTGGCGTGTCTGGGTTCGTCACAACTGTGGCAGCAGCGGCTTCTGTTACTGTCGATGAGAGCTTTGATAATTATCCGTCTGCCGCTTTATCCGGCTCAAACTGGACCATTTCAGCGGCATCGGGCTCGATAATGGTCGTGGAAGACCCGAGTAATCCAAGCGATAAAAGCGTCAAAATAACGAAAACGAATACCTCCGGTACGGTAAATGCGGATCGTAAAAACCTTGCACAATCCGGTCAATTTGTTGTTGATTATCGGGTGAAAAGCGAAGAGATCGCTGGAAGCAAGTCAGCTCCCTACGTGTTTGGCAGCACGAGCGGGACTAACCTGGTGAGTGTATTGTTCGATGCAGGTTTTATCAAGGCATATAATAGTACAACGAACACGAAGCTTCAATCGTTTACGCCTGGCACCTGGTACCGGATTCAGCTTATTTTGGATACCAGCACCAACAAATACGATATGTATATTGATGGAAAATTGAAGGCAGACCAATTTGCTTTTCGTAATAATGCTGCAGAATCTACGCTCTTGCGGTTCGCTTTGGGCACCGACCAGACCGGAACGATATATTTTGATGATTTAAAAGTAGCGCAGCTGCCCGCTTCGATATCGATGGGGGATGATTACCAGTTGGCCATAGGGCACACCCATGCATCAACCGTCACCGCTATCTATCCCGATGCGACCAAAGGCAATGTGACGAAGGCTTCCTGGTATGACTCTTCCAATCCATCGGTGGCTCAAGTGGACGCGGCAGGAGTCGTTACGGCAGGATCCATGGGTACGACCACCATTACTGCGCATTATGCAGGCAAGGCAACGACTACAACCGTACAGGTTACCGACGGTATTGTTTTGAATAGCCTGCAGCTGGATTCAACTGCTTATAGCCTAACACAAGGCTCGGAGCATGCTACAGTGGTAACAGCTGTATATTCCAACGGTACCCGTAATGTAACTGCGAATACCGCTTATACATCCGGTAACCCGTCGATTGCTTCAGTTAGCCAGAGTGGACTGGTGACTGGAAAAAGTGCAGGATCAACAGTCATATCGGCCACATATGGCGGGAAAATCGCTTCGGTAGCGGTCACTGTCACACCGATTCTTACTGAGCTTCTATTGGATTCAGTTGCTTACGATCTGCAGGCAGGATCGGTGCATCAGACCGTAGTAACAGCTGTATATTCGAATCAAACCACTGCTGACGCTACGATGCTTGCCACCTATACAAGCTCGGATGCTTCCGTAGCCTCGGTCGATCGTATAGGCAATGTAGCAGGTATTCGTGCGGGACATACCGTTATTACCGCAACCTATGGCGGTCAATCTAAAGCAGCTCATGTATCGGTCAGCTCTATTAGACTGGATTCGGATGTTTATGAGCTGCAACCGGATGCAACACACCTAACGTCTGTACTGCAGCTATCAGCAGATGGAGTGGAGAGCCCGGTTACGAGTTTTTCCAGCTTTAGCTCATCCAATTCTGCTGTGGCCCAGGTAGATATCACTGGCCAAGTCACCGGAAGGTCTGAGGGCACTGCAGTTATTACCGCTGTGTACGGAGAGAGCCGGGCTATAGCCAACGTGACTGTGCGTTCAACCGGAGCCTCATCGCAATTCACCGTACTAAGTGTTGGAAAGGACACGATTCAGGTTCATTTATGGGCACAAGGGATCGACAATGTGTATGCAGCACAATCGGATATCGATTTTGACCCTGCTATACTGCAACTGCAACAAGTGGTATCGGGACTTGTCAGCGGTACACCTGAGGCTCTAGACAGTCACAATTCGTCCTATTCCAACAACGGTGTACTCACAGGGTTTCAAAGCCTGGCTGTACAAGGTGGACACCTTTCGTTTGGTACTACTCAAGCCGGAGCTGGTACTAGCAGGACCAAGCCTTATGTTACGCTGTTTTTTAAAGTATTGAACCCAAGTCAAAACACCAGCTTACAGGTGAACAACGCCAACTTGACTTCTGTGTCAGGGAATACAATTACAAAAGCTGTGTTGCCTGTTATAAGTGTTACATTTGATGAGGCCCCGATAAATCCGCCAGACACGTCGGCTCCGAGTGATCCGATTGTTAGCGCAACAGGAAGGACGCCGAGCAGTATAACTTTGAGTTGGACAGCAGCGACGGATAACGTCGGCGTTACAGGATATGACGTTTACAATGGAAACGACAAGCTGGTTTCTCTGACAGCAAATGCTAATCTCGGCTACACTGTAACCGGGTTGCATCCGAATACAACGTATATCCTCGTCGTAAAAGCCAGAGATGCCGCTGGCAATATGTCGAACGGTGCCAGTATTTCGGCTAAAACAAGCGGTGGTAACCAGTCCGCGAGCAATAGTGGTGATGGTGGTGGTGGAGCCGCAGCCGGAGTCGGAGTCGATGCCGGTATGAACGAGGCCGACAAGAGCGGTGACAAGCAAATTGTTCAGGCCAGTGATCTTGGGGCAATCAGGGACGGCAAGCTGACGATCCGCATGAACGGTGGCGCCAGCGAGCTGTTAATACCAGCTGATGCCTTGTCACTCCTGGGCGGAAGCTGGCTGGAAATCCAAAAAGGAGCAGCGACTATCCGTTTTCCTTCAATTGTGATCCAGTCGCTAACCGGATTGCTCAGTAAGGAAACGTTACAGGGCGCACAGATTTCCTTCAAGCTGAGTGTGGCAGGAGAGAAGGACACGGAAGCCCTGCTTGCTACAGCTCTGGGCAGCAAGGAAGCCGTAATTAAAGCAGCAGCGCCTGTGCTCCAGCTAGATTTATCCATTATCTCCAAGGATGGAACGGTTAAGAAGTTAGCTTTGTTCGATAAGCCTGTCGACGTTTCGTTACCCTATGAGGGTGGTTCCAACCTTAAGGAACAGCTGCTCGGTGTGTACCATCTCAATGAACAAACGGGGCAATGGGAATATATAGGCGGACATATCGATACTGCTGCCAAGCAGATCAACGTACAGCTGGCTCATTTCAGCAAGTACACAGTTCTTGAATACAACAAGTCTTACTCTGATGTTCCGTCCAGCCATTGGGCAGCGAATGCCATACAGGTGCTTTCTGCCAGACATATCGTTAATGGCATTAATGATATAAACTTTGCGCCACAAGCCTTCACAACCAGAGCCGAGTTTACGACACTATTGGTTCGTACGCTTGGATTGAAGGCTTCAGGCCATGCGCCATTCCAGGATGTGTCTCCGGCAGATTGGTATGCGGAGGCAGTGACGGCAGCATACGAATCGAAGCTGATTGGAGGACGTACGGAGAAGAGCTTTGCACCTCAGGATCAGATCAGTCGAGAAGAAATGGCCGTAATGCTGGTAAGAGCTTACGAAGGCTCGGGAGTCGCAAGGCCATCGACAGTTGACGTTTCCTTATCGGACCTTAACAGCGTATCGGGCTGGGCTCTTGGCTCCGTACAGGCTGCGGCCTCCATCGGGTTAATGAATGGAAGAGGAGATAACCAGTTCCAGCCCAATCAGCTGGCGAATCGCGCAGAAACCGCACAAGCTGTATATAACCTGCAGCATCTGCTATCACGTTAATAACCAACCACACAGAAGCTACGAAACATCCCTTGCCAGCTATGGTGAGGGATGTTTGCATTTGCAGTGAATGATAGGGGATAGCTTTATCAAGATGTCTTTTAACAGTGCTGATTTGGGTAAATTTGGAATTCGATTTGGATATGTTGCCTTTCACGAAATGGGTATAAACTGATAATTAATTGGGATGGTTGGACTTATTATCCATTGATGTAAACGCTTTAATATTTAGTGTCCTGAAAAGGAGTGGTTAATTATTATGCAATCTACAACCGTGAAGCCAGCAGCCAGAGCCATGTCAGCGGCCCGAAGAGATTATAGGATACGGCTCAGACAAATGCGCCATGATTATCAATTGTACGTCATCATTCTTTTGCCGGTTGCTTGGTTAATTCTTTTCCACTACGTGCCGATGTTTGGCCTTCAGCTGGCCTTCAAAAATTTCAGGATTACGGATGGCATATGGGGAAGTCCTTGGGCCGGTCTTGGATATTTTGAGAAGTTCTTTTATTCCTACCAGTTTACCAAAATTGTCGGGAATACGTTAATTATCAGCTTTTATGAGCTGCTTGCCGGATTTCCGCTTCCAATTGTACTGGCTCTGGCGCTCAATGCAACGCTCCGTACCAAATTCAAGCAAACCGTACAGTTTGTCACCTACATGCCCTTCTTTATTTCTACAGTCGTAATGGTTGGTATGATCCTGCAGTTCTTAAATCCGAGAGTAGGGATCGTGAACACGGGCATTGGCTTATTCGGCATGGACGCGATCAATTTCATGGGTGATCCGAATTGGTTCAAATCGATTTATGTGTGGTCAGGCATCTGGCAAACGACGGGCTGGGGAACGATCATTTATTTGGCGGCGTTATCGGGTATCAGTCCAGAAATCCATGAGGCTGCCACTATTGATGGAGCCACCCGGCTGCAGCGAATCCGGCATGTGGATATTCCTGGTATTTTGCCGACGATCGTGACGCTTTTGATCCTGCATGCCGGATCGATTATGGGCATCGGCTTTGAAAAAATTTATTTGATGCAAAATCCGTTGAACATTTCTTCCTCAGAGGTCATTTCCACTTATGTATATTCAGTCAGTCTAGCTTCCAGTGCCCCTAATTATTCTTATGCGACAGCTATCGGCCTATTTAACTCGGTCGTAAATATGATCATCATTTTAACCGTCAACCAGATTGCCAAAAAAGTAGGACAAACCAGCTT
The DNA here is from genome assembly GCF_001956045.1 of Paenibacillus sp. FSL H7-0331. The sequence continues at coordinate 214,853 of NZ_MRTH01000008.1, forward strand.
GTGGTAACCAAGGAGGCTGCACAATGAAATCCAATCGAGTAGGGCTAACGAATGCGGACAAAATATTTTATATGCTGAACGACTTCATCCTGTTGCTTGCGCTGCTGGTTGTGCTGTATCCGCTCATATATATTTTCAGCGCTTCCTTCAGTGACAGACTGGCTGTCGTGTCAGGCAAAGTATTTTTATGGCCTGTCAATTTCTCTTTTGAAGGCTATACGGCAATACTGAAGGACCCAAGAATACTCCCTTCTTATGCAAACACGATATTGTATACAGTTGTAGGTACCACCATCAATGTCGTCCTCACGATCATGGCTGCCTATCCTTTATCCCGAAGGACGATGATTGGCCGCAACCTCATTATGTATGCATTCGCTTTTACGATGATCTTTCACGGCGGCTTGATTCCGAACTACCTGTTGATTAAACAGCTGGGGATGATCGATACGAGGTGGGCCCTGATTATTCCGGGTGCACTTGCTGTCTGGAATATGATTATCGCCCGTACTTTTTTCCAATCGACGATCAGCCATGAGCTTTTTGAAGCCGCTTCGATGGACGGGTGCTCGCACCTGAGATTTTTGTGGAGTATCGTGCTGCCTTTGTCCAAAGCGATTATCGCGGTACTGGTGCTCTTTTATGGAGTGTCCCATTGGAATGCTTACTTTAATGCATTTATTTACTTGAAGAGCAAGGAGCTTTTTCCGTTACAGATCATTCTGCGGGATATTCTGATTCAAAATGAGGTGGACCCCGCTTCGATTACAGATCCGGAATCGATGACCAAAAAGCAGGGGCTGGCCGATCTGCTCAAATATTCGATTATCATTGTAGCCAGCTTACCCGTGTGGCTTGTGTATCCGTTCGTGCAAAAGCATTTTGTCAAAGGCGTAATGATTGGATCGATCAAAGGATAAACGGTTGTACATCGGCCCTTGAAGTGGTCCTCAGAGAGATTCAGGTAAAAGGCCGATTTGATTGTATAAAGATAGATAGACGGGTTCGAAGGGAACAAAAATCGAAGGGAGAATGTTTATGCGAGGAAGGTTGTATAACCGTATGGTCGTGGTCTTTCTGTGTATGGCAATCGTGTTAAGCGCATGCAGCACAGAGAAACCGGCGGATACGGCAAAGAAAGAATCGACGGACACCAACTTATCGGCTGAAGGGGTACTGCCTATTTCCAAGGAAAAGGTCACGGTCACGATAACCGTCCCCTCGAGCCCATACGTCTTATCCTGGGAATATGGCAAAAATGAGCTGACCACATGGCTGGAGGATCAGACCAACGTTCATATCAAGTGGAATTTTTATCCGGCAGCTGACGCTAAAACGAAGCTGAATCTGGAGCTTTCGTCGGGTGGCGACCTCGGTGATCTGATCATGGGCAACTTCTCTCTGGACAATTCTTCGCTTGCCACCTATGGATCACAAGGCATTATTCGGAAAATGGAAGATCTGATAGACAAGCATGGTTCCAATATTAAAAAAATGTATGCCGAATACCCCAATATCAAACAGGCTACCTCAGCACCTGATGGTCATATTTATGGACTCCCACAGGCGGGCATATGCTATAACTGCGATCGTGCCATGCGGTTCTGGGCCAATAAATCGTTCCTGAAAAGCCTGAATATGTCCGTGCCGACAACGACGGATGAGCTGTACCAATATTTGAAGGCTGCCAAGGAAAAGGACCCGAATGGCAATGGCAAAAAAGATGAAATCGGAATTGTCGGTTCAAAAACGAGCTGGTTCGCCAAAGCCGATCAATTTATTATGAACGCGTTCACCTATCAGGACGCCAATGGTCTGTATGTGAAGGATGACAAGGTCATCGCTGCGTATACGACACCTGCGTGGAGAGATGGCATTCGCTACCTGAACAAGCTCTCCAAGGAAGGCTTGATCGATCAGACCTCATTCACTAACGATGAGGCGCAGCTGAAGCAAATTGTCGAGTTGAACAACGGCAATAATGTGGCTGCGGTTCCGAGTGGCGGCCCTCATGCGTTTGCGGCTAATGATGCAACTAGATTGAATTATGAGATTGTGCCCCCGTTAAAAGGACCTGGCGGATTCCAAACCTCGTATTTCAATGAGTTTGGCGTTGTCGGTTCCTACCAATTCGCCATACCAGCCAATGGCAAGAATGCGGATGTTGTGATGAAATTGGTCGACTTTATGTATTCCAAGGAAGCCTATTTACGAAGCCGTTACGGGGTAGAGGGTGTGAATTGGGAAGTGCCGAAGGGTACGCTTGCGGCGAATGGAGAACCGGCCAAATTCAAGCTGGTAGGCAAGGATTTATGGGGGGAGCCGCAAAATGCGCACTGGTCAGGGGCGAACTCCACATGGCCTCCGTTCGGATCGGATTCAAGGGAAGTGCTCCCAGACGGCAAATTCGACCTGGAAAAGGTGCTGTACAATGCAGCCAAGCTGTACGACAAGACGGCTGGCAAGGTTTCGGTGCCGAAGTTTTTCTTTGAACCGAAGACAGCAACCCGATTTAATGAATTAAAGACGGAAATTTCTAAAAAGCTGGAAGCCGATATCGCGGATTTTATTGTAGGCAACCGGGACATTGAGAAGGATTGGGATAAGTTCCAGGCCGAACTGAAGAACATGGGGAACGATGAATATATCTCCATCATGCAAAAGGAATACGATGCCAAATGGAAAGGCAGCAAGAAATAAGCAAAGCAGCTGAATCGAAAATCAAGGATCATAGGCAGCGGGGAAAGGTTTCCTTTTCCCTGTTGATCATTTAAAAGGGGATGAGCCTATTGGTGCTACCATCGGATACAGCCATCAGCTCTACAGTACGTTCGATGAAAATCGGGATGCAGGGAGGCTTTTATCCCGTTCCCACGGAAGTGGGAGAGGAATGTTCCGCCGAGTGGCTGCTGCACAGATCAGCAGAGCTCGGATGTACGGTGCTGCAAACCCGTCATCTTCCCAAAGACTTAGAGTTATTGAAGGCACTGGGGAAGCTGTCAGAGACACTGGGAATTGAACTGGAGACATCTGTTCCCGGTGTATTTCAATTGGCTGGCGTGAATGTAGATCAGGAGGCTAAAGCCCAATTTCTGCAGGCCATCGAAACTGCCAAGCTGCTGAACATGCCTGTCGTTCGAACCGGTTATGGACGGTTGAAGATCACTAGCAGCCGTTTCAATCGGAGTGTGAACATCCACGATCATATCGAGTCTTTGCTCCCCTCATTACAGGAAGCGGCTGCCATCGCAAAGGATGCAGATATATTACTGGCTGTGGAAAATCATTGTGATTTTACCGGTCGCGAAATGGCCAGGCTGTTCGATAAGGTTGACTCCGCTCATGTCGGCGCTGCGCTGGATACGGCGAATGGGTTTACGGTATTTTGCGATCCGAATGAAGATATTGAAGCGCTGGCGCCCTATGCTTTTACTACTCATGTGAAGGACATGGTTGTGGTCGATTCTCCGATAAGAGGTTATATCCCGTTTACGGCATTCGGCTGTGCCTTTGGTGAAGGACATGTCGATTTGCCCAGAACGGTTCAGCTGTTGGCTGAGTGCAGCCCTCGTGCCGAAGGCTTGCATCTGATTATAGAGCCCGGCTGGATGCGGTGGGACCCGGAGCGGGACGTTAATCTGCAGGAAGCTGAATTTTACGCACAGAGCGTAGCTTATTTGAAAAAGCTGCAAAATCAATCAGGGAGAGGGTAAGCAGATGAAAAATGTTCTGGTAACAGGTGGAAGCGGTAGACTAGCGCGGTATGTTATTGAGTATTTAGTGGACCGGGATTATCGGGTAACCGGCTTTGATTGTGCTGCGCCGAATGCAACTGATTATCCCAAGGGCGTGCAGTTTGTCAAAGGTGATTTGACAACTCTTGAGGACTGCATGCGGGCGATTTCTTTATCCGAAGCGGAAGCGATCATCCATCTGGCTGCCATTCCTTATGATACCGAGCTTCATCCTGGTCAGTCGCGAATTCAAAGTCTGCCGGAGGACGAGTGCATGAAGGTCAATACAATGGGAACGTATTACTTGATGGACGCCGCACGCCGATTCAAGCATGTGAAAACCGTTGCGTTTGCCTCCTCCTACTATGCGCTGGGTATGGGACGAAGACTTAGCGGGACGCCTTTCAAGGTCGATTATTTGCCGATTGATGAGGAGCATCCGAATCGACCTGAGGATTCGTACGCTTTGTCCAAGATGTTCGGAGAAGAAATATTGCGCGCCTATAGCAGAGCGTATGGGATTCGTGCGGTCGCTTTTCGTCTGCAGGGGATTGATTGGCCGTTTCGCAAGGATGACTACAAATATGGTATTACGCTGGAAGCACGGCCCAACCATGCCGGCGGTCCTGTAGGTACAACCTATCAATACGTTGATCCTCGTGATGCAGCGCAAGCTTTTACGTTGGCTATCGAGGCTGAGCATCTGGAGATGTTCGAGGCTTTTCATTTGCTGACTGACAGCCGTCATGTGGAGGATACGAAGGATGTGGTCGCCAAGGTATGGCCCGATCTGGTCGAAATGGCAACGGATTTGGAAGGGACGGAAGGACTCATTACAGCCCAAAAGCTCCGGACCAAGCTCGGCTACAAGCCGCAGTTCTCTTGGCGCAACCAATCGGATCAGCAATAGAGAGGATGGATGTTGAATGGACAAAATAGACAAAATGGATAAGCAAATACGATTTGGACACACGGCTATTACTTGGGCCAATGAAGATATTGCAACGGCCGTTCCAGCTATTGCAGCTTGCGGTTATTGGGGGACGGAGACGTTTGGCTGGGTACTGGAGGAGTGGGAGGCATCCAATCGAGATCTATTGGAGGTTTTCGAGCGCAATCAGCTTCAACTGACGTCCCTGTACTGCCATTTGGATTTATTAAATCCGGATCATCGCGAGGCTGAAATCAATAAGGTGATGGAATGGGTAAAGCTGTATACAAAATATAACGGACCTGCGGTTATTATCGGAGGTAAAATGCTGAATCGGCAGCAATTTTCTTTGACAGCGCATATCCCACAAGTGATCTCAACCCTCAATGAGCTGGCCGAGCGGATCACGGATCACGGATTGCTATGCTGTTTCCACCCGCACACAGGCACGCCTGTAGAAACCGAAGAGGAAATTAACCGCGTGATGGATGCTGTGGATGGACGTGTTGTCAGCTTTGCGCCTGATCTGGGTCAAATAGCCAAGGGCGGCTCTGATCCGCTCACTATCGTCAAAGCTTACCACGAACTGATTGGGATTGTTCACGTAAAGGATTATAGTGGAGGGCCTGTCGAACAGGATGCCGAAGGCAGGGAGGTCGATACAACCGGATTCCTGGGATACACCCCTCTTGGAGAAGGGACGGTAGACATCAATGGTATTCTCGGATACTTGGAGGAGATCGGGTACAAGGGCTATGCTCATGTAGAATTAGACGGAAATCAGTGGAGCCAGACCCGTAAGGGTCGTCCGATGTATCCTTCTCTGGACGCTGTGCAAATAAGCAAAAAGTATTTGCAGCAGCTAGGCTATAATAACTTTAAAGCTTAAGCGAAGCGGCCAAATGATCCTGTAACAGCGAAATGTTCACCTTTGATAGCGTGAATAATCGGAAGGACATTTGGCCACACTTCGGTTGCGCAGCGGGACTTATTCACTGCAATTTGAGGTGAACAAACCGTACTATTAATCCATAAGGCGGTGAAGCAGCTTGGTGAATTCGGCAAGACCGCAAACGAGTGATTTTACATTGGAGGAATATTTCGCCAAGGATGTTCAAACCAACCTGCATTTATTCAGCATGCATGTACGCCATGTCAAAGGAACGTGGTTTTTTCCATCGCACGAGCACTTTCAATATGAGATCAATTACTTAATAGAAGGTTGTCAGGAATTTACAATAAATGGTAATACTTATAATCAACAGGCTGGTGATCTGCTGTTGATTCAACCGGGTGAAGTTCACTTTAATCGTTCAGGCAACGAAAAGGAATTTACTTATTTTTGTCTGCATTTTCAGATCGATGATGGTCAACTGCTTCCAGTGCTTAACGGCTCCAATCAAACGTATTATCCTTGTGATTCCCCAATGACCAGCAAAGTGCTGCCCCACCTGAACCGCCTAATCGAATTTTCCAAAAAAAACGTTTCTTTACAGGTAAGTGACCGTATGTTCATGCTTTCTGAGCTGTTTCAATTGTTTGGGACGATAGCCGATGAGCTGACTTCGGAGAAAGAAAGACAAATTGATCCGAAGATGAACGAGCAGCTAGCCTTTCTTATTGCTGAAAAAATCGAGAATCTCGTTAAAAATACGCATATACACGGTCCTGTCGATGAGGACAGAATAGGCATCGACGATATCGCGGCAGAGCTTGGCATTAGTCCTGCTTATTGCAATCGAATCTTCAAAAAACGTTATCAGATCTCTCCGCGTCAATATTTATCCTCCTTAATGCTTCAAAAGGCCAAGCATCTGCTCATGCAAAAAGAGCTTTCCATTGATCATGTCGCTGAGTTGATTGGATATCGGGAGCTCGCTCATTTCAGCAGGCAGTTCAAGCGTTGGACAGGAGCATCGCCAGCCTGCTATAGAAAATCGATTACGGATTAGGCACATCCTGATACTTAATCGTCCTGTTTATATTGCGGTATTGAACCTGAGATCGTAGTATACTAATAAAAGGTTTAATAGCCGAAGTAAACGATGAATGGGATGAGCATAACGGTTATGAGTGAACTAGCAATGGAAACCCGGGAACAATCCAGCAAGCCGATAATGACAAAAGCACTTATTCTTTTAATGGCTGTGGCCTGCGGATTGTCTGTAGCTAATTTGTATTATAATCAACCGCTGCTTGCTGATATAGGCCGTACCTTTCATGCAACGGCGAGGGAAGTCGGAAGCGTATCCATGTTAACGCAGATCGGTTACGCAGTAGGCATGTTTATATTCGTGCCGCTCGGAGATATGAAGGAGCGCCGCGGACTGATTGTGATGATCCTGCTTGCCGAGATGATTGCGCTTATCGGAGTGGCGACTTCTCAAACGATCCTATGGATTAATATCGCCAGCCTGGCCGTCGGTTTCACAGCCGTCACTACACAGATTATCATTCCGCTTGCTGCACATCTGGCTCCTCCCGCAGAGCGTGGCAAAGTGATCGGCACGGTTATGAGTGGACTGTTGATCGGTATTTTATTGGCAAGGACGGTCTCCGGTGTAATCGGCGGCTTTATGGGCTGGCGTTCCATGTACGGGATTGCCGCGGCTCTTATGTTGATTCTGGCGATTGTGTTATGGAAGGTGCTGCCCAAAGCCGAGCCGCAGGTTGCTATCACCTATAAGCAGCTAATGAGGTCGATTGCAGAACTGATCCGGACACAGCCTGTCCTTCGTGAAGCTTCATTACTGGGGGCTTTATTATTTGGCGGCTTTAGTGTGTTCTGGACGGCACTTGCCTTTTATGTAGAGGGGAGCCCTTATCATTATGGCAGTGAGATCGCGGGCTTGTTTGGCTTGGTGGGTGTATTGGGAGCTGCTGCTGCTCCGGCCGCAGGTCGTTTAACCGACCGGTTCAGTGCGACGGGGATGGTAGGTATCTTTATTGGTTTAGCCTTATTATCCTACCTTTCCTTCTGGACAGTGGGCTCTCATCTATGGGGTTTGATTTTGGGTGTGATTTTGCTTGATCTGGGTGTGCAAGGCTCTCAAATTTCCAATCAAGCGAGAATTTATGCTTTGGCTCCAGAGGCCAGAAGCCGGATTAATACTGTATTTATGGTTAGCACCTTTATTGGTGGATCCATAGGCTCGGCGCTTGGCAGCTATGCCTGGAGTATCGGGGAATGGAATGGGGTTTGTACCGCAGGAGGCTGCATGGTTGGAGTTGGTGCTATGGTATGGGCTTTTCAGCGTATGAAGAAAAATCCCGTTAGACCTGCTTGATCCTCCGAAATTTCAAAGCTATGATAAGATGTATGTGTAAAATATGCGCAAAATTTGGGAGGCTAATCGATGAGAGAAACTTTTATGTTTGACGCGGTGGACAAATACCGTAACCGCCTGCTGCAGCTGGTGGATAAATGTCCAGCAGAGCAGCGTAATGTGGTCCCGACGGGATTTAACAATTCGATCTTATGGCAGATCGGTCATATTCTAACGATAACGGAAGGCCTTGTCTTTGGATTTTCTGGAGAAGCTGTCCAGATTCCTGCGGAGTACCGTGCCTTCTTCGGTAGTGGCACGAAGCCTGCCGATTGGACGGAGGAACCGCCAACGTGGGAAGCGATCATTGAGCAATTGAAACAGCAGCCAATTCGGATACGCGAAGTTTTTGCAGGAAAATTGCAAGCTCCGGTTAAAGAAAACTTTGCCAAAGCTGACCATGTGGAAGAGATTCTACTAACCAATCTGCTTCATGAGAACAACCATACGGGAATGATCCAAGCGATGCTCAAGGTGCTGGTGAAAGGGTAAGAGGACTACTAACATTCAAAATCACGAATTTGGCCTTGTCTAATATATTTGACAAGGCTATTGATCTCCTGTCGAACCCGTTTGGTGCCCGTTTCATGCAGCCACCAATTGTCAGCCCGGGTCACTTTATCATCTACACTGCATATGGTGTATTCGATCCAGTCCGGCATATAGGTTTGCAGCGTGAGCAGGCAGCGTCTCATATGATAATTGGTCGTGACGACAAGCAGTCTTTTGATCTTATGGAGTCCGATCGCCCGATCAAGCACAAATAACGCAGCCAGCACATTTTCCTTCGTATGCTTGGAGCGGGTTTCAATAATAATATCCTTTTCTAATACACCGGCCTGAATGGCACTGCTTTTCATCGTCTTGGCCTCAGGGGTGTCGAATACGCCACCTGTGAACAGGATTTTATTGGCGCGTCCCTGCTTGTACAGCTCGACGGCTTTGGGAACGCGGTAGGTGACGGCATTGCGGCTTCCGAATACGAAGATACAATCACCCTGTTTCCCGTCATCGTCCATATTAGCGTAGAGCAGCTTATGTATGTGTTCCTTGGTCAGATGATCCGTATGGATTTGCGAGACAAGCATGTCAGTCCCTCCTTTTATGAATTTTGTAAGCTTCTTAGATATGCCGAGGCTCCATTTTTTTATTACCCAGATTGCTTCTGTTTATCCACTCATACCGTATTTTTGTTGAAAAAAATGTAAAAACCGCTGGGACGTCACTGAATCATGTGCCGTAACAGCGGTTTTGGAAGTTTGGTGAATCAAAAGCGGAAGAGGCGAAAGTGTGCTGAAGCACAGAACCGAGCAATACGATTAACAGGGTTAATGATTAGCGTCGTACAGCACTTCGGTACATGAGTATCAGCAAATAGGGAGTTCCCAAGAGCGCTACAATGATTCCAGAAGGAATTTCCTTGGGAGCCAAAACCAATTTGCCAATCATATCGGCTCCGACGAGCAATAAGGCGCCTATCATCGCGGACAGTATAACAGAGTGACGATGATGTTGACCGGTAAACAAACGTACGGCATGAGGGGCTAGCAATCCGATAAAGCCCACAGTCCCTACACTGGCTACTGCAGCTGCGGCAAGCGCCACACCGATGGCGGCTGTGATCAGTCGCGTACGCTGCAGCTTAAGGCCAAGACCCAACGATACCTGATCTCCGAATGCGAGCAGATCGACCCTGCGACCCAGCAGCCAGGCGAGCGGCAGCAGGATAACATTGGCAATTGTGAGTCCGATGAGATCCTCCCAGCCTTTGGCATACGTGCTTCCTGCCAACCAGGCAATGGCTCCTGAGGCAGTAACCCCCGATTTAATGACAAGGAATTGGATAACGGCCGAGCCTATGGCGGAGATAGCGATACCGACAAGCACGACAACAACCGGATTCAATCCTTTTTTCCAGGCAAGCACATATATCGCTGTGGCTGCGGCAAAAGCTCCAGCCAACGCAGCGACAGGAAGCCACGCTGCTGAAGCCTGCGGCCAGGCGACCAGCAGCAGCAGAGCGCCACAACCTGCACCGGCGGTAACGCCGACTATCGACGAATCGGCCAACGGATTGCGTAGTGCGCCTTGCATCATCACGCCGGCGACAGCGAGCGCTGCACCGGCCATGGCAGCAACAAGGATACGTGGCAGCCGCAGGTTAAAGACGATATTACGGGCAAGTTCCGTACCTCCGCCGCTCCAGATCGACCACACCTCCATGAATGACAGCCTCATCGAGCCAGCCATCACACTGACCGTGATCAGCAGGACGAGTGCCACACTGACGGTCAGGACAAGCACACTATACGGAATCTTTCTATTCAGATTACCGACACTCATAGACGAAGAGCCTTCAGCCGACCGCTGCACGCGAATACCCCGAATAGCGAGCCAGATGAGCCATGGTCCACCAATCAATGCGGTCACTGCACCTGCCGGAAGCTCACCAAGCGTGCTGTGGAACATACGGGCTACCGTGTCAGCGCCCACCAGTATGACAGCACCCCATAGGGCGCTTGCAGGCAGCAGCATACGATGGCGGCGCAGCCCGATCAATCGTACAAGATGCGGGGCTATGAGTCCGATAAAGCCAATCGGTCCGACTACGCTGACCGTCACACCTGCCAGCAGAACAGCAAGACCTAAAGCAGCAAACCGGGTAAAGGTGACGCTTTGACCGAGTGAAGCCGATGTTTCTTCATTCAGCTCCAGCAGGTCGAGTGGACGGGCAAACCATATAGCACCAGCTATACCGAGCGTGACCCATGGCCAAGCATAACGGACACCGACCCAGTCATTCTGTACAAGTGAGCCGGACCCCCAGACGAACAGGCCGGAGGTTTGGTTCTCATAGATGAGCTGCAGCGCGCTGGTGAACGAGGACAGAACGAGGGAAACAATCAGTCCCGCGAGTGCCATCCGTACCGGTGTGCTTCTGCGGCCTCCCCCCATCAGATACGCCATAGTAGCCGCGCCGCAAGCGCCAATGAGCGCGAGCAGCAGCGGCATGCTAGCCTTTAGGCCCGGAAAATAAACGGCAGCCAATACGATAATGAAGTAGGCGCCTGCATTAAGTCCGAGTGTGGATGCCGAAGCGAGTGGATTGCGTGTTACAGTTTGCAGCAAAGCCCCGGCCACAGCCAGTGCGGCACCTGCAAGCATTCCGATACAGGCCCGGGGCATACGAAGACCGAGTACCAGGTGGTGGGAAGGGATATCCTGCGGATGCAGCAGCGAATCGATGACTGTTTGCATCGTGACGCTGGCTTCACCTTGGGTCAGACTGGCAAACAGGAGCACGATCAGCGCAAGAAAGCCGCCTCCGAATACAAGGACCGGCTTCCAGCCTACCGTGTTTGTCGATGTCAGAGGTGCGGCGATTTCACGGGTTGTCATTTCGCAATGGCCTTGGTCGCAAGCTGGACGAATACTTGAGCAGATAGCGGACCGCCAAATACCCACGTAGTTCCAGGCAGCATGTAAGAACGGTTTTCTTTTACAAAGTTGAGCCCTTTCCACACGGCGTTGTCCTTCAGCTGCTTCTCGAATACATTATCTTCCGGCTGAACAATGTATAGAAAGTTGGCGTTCTGTACAGAAGGCAGCAGTTCAACCGAGCCTGTTGTAAAACCGAAGCTTTCAAATTTACTCGATTTGAAAGCATTTTTCAAACCGGCCCGCTGCAAAATTTGTACAGCCATCGAATTGTCAGTGAACAACCGCAGCTGTGCCGCATTCTGGTTGCTGTAGGCTTGGGTTAATACGAACTCGGCGCCTTCCTTATTCGCTGCTTTCAGCTTTTCTTTGGAGTCGGCATACGTTTTTTGCAAATCGCCTAAAACTTTGTCGGCTTCACTTGTTTTACCGGTAAGGTCGGCGATTGTTTTGAAGGTCGTTTCCATCTCCGTATATTGATCACCTGCACCTTCAGCCGGATACGAGTCAAATACGATCGTAGGTGCGATTTTTTTCAGCTGTTCGTAATTTTGCTTGGCACGGTTGGCAGAGGTAATGATAAGGTCAGGTTTAAGACCGGCAATAGACTCCAGATTCGATTCCTGTCGTGTTCCGACATCTACCGTTTCGGCAGCCAGCTGTGGCTGAATACTGAAATTCCTTTTATATCCGGCAATGTCGGCTACGCCTGTTGGCTGAACACCAAGTGCCAGCAGGTCCTCCGCATACACCCATTCCAGGGTTACGATACGCTTCGGTGTACCCTTAATTTCTACGGTACCCATCGCATGCTTGATCGTCTTGGTGGCAGCAGAGGCGGCAGGGGGTTGAGCGGTTGGAGCGGAAACAGGTTCTCCCGGGTTTTGGGCAGAGCCGCATGCTGAGATCAGAAATAAGAGGGTTAAACTTAATATAGCTGTAACAGACTTGAACATATTTTGCACAATGACAACTCCTTATAGAGATTTAGGGACGTTGTTCAACAACGATCCACCACTATCATGATAATGATTATCAAGATCATTTAAACGATAATGATTATCAAGGGAATTGTCAAGAAAAAAAAGCTATTTTTTGCTCTTATAGGCTTCACCCCATTGCTTCATGAGCAGGATGATCGGTACGAGTGTACGTCCGAACTCGGTTAACGAGTATTCTACCTTTGGCGGTACTTGACGGTAGATTTCCCGGTGTACGATACCATCCTCCTCAAGCTCCCTGAGCTGTAAGGTAAGCATTCTTTGGGTTATGCCGGGGGATAGCTTACGGAATTCGTTGAACCGCTTGGTGCTGTCAATCAGATGGTAGAGCAGAACGCCTTTCCATTTGCCACCGATGACATCCAGTGTAAATTCGACCGGACATCCGTCTTCACATGCAGGTCCGTAGCCGCTTTTGCGATTTCTCATGATAGCTTCACTCTCCATAGTATACAGAATGTACCTATACAACATTAATGTGCGTACTTATACAAAACGATTTTATCACATATAATGAGTGCATGGTAACATAAACGAAAGGGTTGAATGTGATGTTTCAAATGAAAGCTGTTGGCTTACACCGATATTTACCTATTGCAGATAAGGAAAGTCTGCTGGATGTGTTGCTGGAGAAACCGACTGTGCAAGGGCGCGATCTGCTCGTACAGGTCAAAGCGATTTCGGTTAATCCCGTTGATGTGAAAGTGAGGGCACCAAAGAATCGTACAGAAGCATCACCACGCGTGCTCGGTTGGGATGCTGCCGGGGTAGTGGAGGCGGTTGGACCCGACTGCACACTGTTTAAACCCGGAGATGAAGTGTATTATGCGGGGAGTATTACCCGTCCTGGTGGCAACAGCGAATTTCATCTGGTTGATGAACGAATTGTGGGCCACAAGCCGAAGACGCTTGATTATGCTGAAGCGGCAGCCCTGCCATTAACGACGATTACGGCGTGGGAGGGACTTTTCGATCGACTCGGTATCTCTCAGCGTCCTGAGCATAATGCCGGTCAAACGATTTTGATCATAGGTGCTGCCGGAGGTGTAGGCTCGATAGCAACGCAGATCGCAAAGGGAGTTGGACTAACGGTCATTGGCACAGCCTCACGTCCAGAATCGGTGGCATGGGTCAAAGAACATGGAGCCGATTATACGATCAGCCATTATGAACCGTTTCTTCCGCAGCTTAAGGAGCTGGGCTTTGCAGGCGTCGACTATATTTTTTGTCTGAATCAAATGCAGCAGCATTGGAAGCAAATGTTAGAAATCATTGTCCCACAGGGTAAAATCTGCTCAATCGTTGAGACCGACGAGCAGCTCGATCTGATGCCGCTGAAGAATAAAAGCGCGACCTTTGTCTGGGAATTTATGTTTACAAGAGCGATGTATGAGACGCCAGATATGATTGAGCAGCATCGGTTGTTGGATGCGGTTGCGGCCAAGCTTGATGCCGGAGAGCTCCGTACCACGATGACAGAACGGCTTACGCCGATTAACGCGGCGAATCTACGGAAGGCTCATGAGTTGGTGGAGTCAGGCCGTACGATTGGAAAAATCGTCCTGGAGCATTTTTAAGCAGATTGGTTATGGCGACATGGATGTTGGAACAGCAAAAAACGTCTATCCCCGAGTAATAAGAGGTTAGACGTTTTTAGGTTGTTCACATGCAGGTGGTCAGTCATCCAAAGCATCACTACGCTGGAACAGCATCAGCGGCATTTTGAATACAAACGCGACGACGATGACAATTCCGATGATCATGCCAATAACGACAATAACACTGCTCAAGGATAAACCGCCGATTCCCGTAATGACGTTGGCAATATTGCAGCCAGGTGCGATCCGTGAGGATACACCCATCAACAGACCTCCGCCAATGGCAAAAGGAAGCCGTGACGCTCTCGGGATACGGAATTTGAAGCTACCGCTTAGAAGAGATGCGACAAATGAGCCGATCACCAGAAAAATAATGAGTGTTTCTTCTGGACCAAGTCCAACCCGCGGAAAATCGGCAAACATCGCATTCAGGTACGTATTGTTAAATACAAAATCATTTCCCAACAGCTGCGCCAGTGCAACCGCTCCGATTCTCGTTTCAGGCCCGGTAATACTGACATTGGACATCAATGCGAATTGAATGGTAGCTACCACTCCGATCAGGAAAGCGACCAACCGAATATCCCAGTGGGACTGCTTCAGAGGGCTTCCTTCCCAATCCGTCAAGGACGACTTGATGCCGCCAACAAAACCTTTCAGCCCGAAGCGATAAATCGCTATAGCCAACATAACCGCTACGATAACTACAGGAAGTAAATAATAGGGCAAAGGCCATGAGAACAGTGTAAATCCGCCTTCTAGTACAGTAAGAGGTTTAAGCGCATCGCGCGCCCAAGGATCATAAATGAGTGCAAACAGCAGATTACCGGCAATGGCAAACAACAGCACAATCCAAAATTGGATATAGCCCATACCGCAGCGGTACAGCGTTCCCGAGCCGCAGCCGCCGGCAATCGTCATACCGATACCGAACAAAATGCCGCCGAGCAGGTTAGCGCCGCCAAGCGGTACAGTCCAGATGTCGGACACGCTTTTGATATCAAGGGTCAGCACGAGTCCCCAGCCAAGTAAAGCTGTTGCAATCAGTACAAGCACGCCATTCAGGATTCGGGTATCTTTGACGCTGATCCAGTCACGAATCGAGGCCACAAAGCAGAAGTCCGCCTTTTGCAGCAGAAACCCGTACAGAAATCCAAAGATAGCAGCCATTAAAAAGACATCCCAAGTATAAGCCATGATGTAAACCGTCCTAACCTTTAATAAATTAAGAAGCAAATCCGCATCAGGATTTGCTCATCGTGCAGCTTAAGCTTTTTTGATAAAAATGTGATAGTTACCGCCTTTTTTGGCGACACCGAGGAATTCTCCGTATTTATTCATTTTCACAGCTGCTGGAATGGTTTTGGTTGCAATCGAATGATCGGTAATTTCAACGACAATTTCACCAGACTTGGCTTTTTTCAAGCCAGCCAGCGCCAGATTTAAGGTATGAGGGCATACTTCGCCGATAGCATCGACAATATGATCCGGTTTGATTTCAAGTAGTTGCTGTTCGTTCAAGCTCATTATCCACGCTTCCTTTCCAATTGCTCAGGTTTGAAGTTCTCGATGATGTCCTCGGCAGGTCCAAACGCAATATCGTGTCCCTGCTGCTGCCAATTCAGCATGCCGCCCAAGTGGTTATGCACGCGTTCGAAGCCGTTATTACCAAAAAACTTGGCGACCTCATAGCTGCGGCGGCCGCTCCGGCAGACGAAGATATACTCTTTGCTCGGGTCCAAACGATCCATCAGGTCGGCAATCTCACCCATCGGAATTAATGGAAGCCCCTCAATATGACCTGCTTCGTATTCCTCAGGCTCACGAACATCGATGATGATGACAGAACTGTTTGTATCGGATACAATATCCTGCAGCTCCTGTGAGCTAATGTGGGATACACCTTCAATAATTTGTGCCATGGAGTTGACTCCTTTCTATTTTACAACAGTTGTATCAGCGGCATTGCCCCATTCTGCAAACGCACCTTCATAAGGACGAATATCAGTGTAACCCAGCAGACGAAGCGTAAAGTAAGTGTGTGCTCCACGGATATTGGTTTGGCAATAAGGAATAACGGTTTTGCTCTTATCCTTGTCGACACCGGTTTGCTCGAATGCTTTAGTCAAATCCAGATAGCTTTTAAACACAGGTACGCCGTCCTTGGCGTTAGCATCGATAGCATCGCTCCACTCCCGATTGACAGCTTTATCGATGTGACCGCCTTTTTGGTTGCCGCGCAGGTCATCGCCGGAGAATTCCTTGGCAGAGCGTACATCAAGCAGCGTGCATTGTTGAATATCCAATGCTTTTAGTTGCTCCTTTGTAGTAATTAGCTTATCATTAGGTGCGGCTGCAAAATTACCCTTGGCAGGTGCAGCAGGGGTGTCGGTTGATACTTCCTTGGAGGCTGCAGCCCAAGCAGCATAACCACCATTTAGTATTTTAACATGATCCTTGTGTCCGTAATACTCCAATGCGTAAAAAACACGAGCAGCATTCAAGGAATTGCCTTCATCATAGATAAGAACAGTGGTATCGCTGCTTACACCGAGATTTTGAAATAGCTCAGTAAATTTATCTTTGGCTACAATGGTGTTATTCGCGGCATCTTTCAATAGACCGGAATTCAGCGATAATGCACCGGGAATATGTCCTTGCTCATAGCCTTTGGCACGAGCATCTAGTATTTTTACTTTAGCATCCTTCAGATGCTCCTCAGTCCATTTCACATCAGCTAACAGCTGTGCGTTCGGATACGGGTCTGTTGCCTTGATGGAAGCAGAGGCTGCAGCAGCTTCAGGCTTCGCGGCCGCGGTAGTTGCTGGTGTGCTGGCTGCTGGTTTGGCGGCATCCTTACTTCCGCATGCTGCGGATACAATGGCTAAAGCTAATAATGTAATCATAACGACCGGTTTTTTCATTTTTTAATTTCCCCCCATGATGAAATGAATTGTTGATTTTAAAGCTTTGCTTCCTGTATAATAGCACTAATTCCGATATAAATACAATGATTTATTTATGTATAAATTGTCTAAGTTGTGAGGAGAGCCTGCAATGATACACTCAAAAAAGATGATGATTATCGCTATTGCCATGTCGGTCTTATTAGGCGGCTGCGCGATGGAGACGAAGGAGGAGGCCGCACAGCGCCTGCAAACCAAACCCGGAGCTGGTGGTGAATCGGTAAATACCGAACAATCCTCTGCCGGCAAATTAACGAGCGTCCAATTTTATGTGCCCAGTGAAAAAACCAACAGCCTATCGGTGATTGATGTCGTATCGAGTAAGGTGGTCGGCAAGATTCAGCTTGCAGAGGCTCCGTCTACCGTTATTTTTTCTTCGACCATGCGGGAAGCCTATGCCGCGAATATGAACAGCAGCACAGTTTCCTTCATTAATACACAAACGTTGAAAGTGACCAAGGAAGTTCCGGTCGGACCGATGCCGCACGGCATGGTGCTATCGCCTGATAATAAAATGCTGTATGTGGCAGCTGTTGCTGATCAATTTATTTATTTGGTCGATACGAAGGAAGGCAAGGAGGCCGGAACGATTGATTTGGGGGCAGGTGCCAAAACCAATTATCTCGTGCTTTTCGGCGACAAATTGTATGTGAGCGATCATGAAAACCATAAAGTATATGTCGTCAATGTCAAAACCAAGCAGCTGCAGCAGACGATTCCTACCGGCAAAGTGCCACGTGCGATCAAGGTCAGCGATGACGGGAAAAAGCTGTACGTTCCAAGCGCAGGCGATAACACGCTGGAGATTTACGATACTGCTGACGGCAAGCAGCTGAGTAAAATTAGCGTAGCCCCGGGTGCGACAGATGTTGTTGTTACGGAAGATGGTTTAACCGCTGTTGTAACCAGTATGGAAGGCAATGCGGTCAGCTTTGTTGATTTGCCAAGCGGCAAGGTGATCAAATCGTTAACGAGCTTGTCCGGTGCCAGACATATTTCCTTTAATCGTCAGCAAAGCAAAGCGTATGTGACGCTGAGCGGCTCTGATGAGGTTGTTGTTATCGATACCGTCAAGCAGGAGGTCGTGGAGCATATTAAAGTCGGGGCGCAGCCGCACGGTATTCAGCTCAAAGCGCTGCCAGGTATCGGGGGAAGCTGTTAGTTATGAAGCGTAACTGGATCATTATGGGCGTTATCCTGATTATGGCCGGATTTGCTGTGTTTCAGGCAGTCCAAACCCAACAGAATAAGGCTGCTGTGCCGGAGGGAGTCGGTCCTCAACCCGGTCTGGCTGCTCCGGCGCTGGAGCTTCCTGCTTTTGACGGACAGACTTATAAGGTGGGGGGCAAGCGGGATAAGCCCTTGCTGTTGAATTTCTGGGCTTCCTGGTGCACGCCCTGCCGTGATGAGGCTCCCGATTTAACACGCTTGTATAACCAATATAAGGATCGCTTTGATGTGTACGCAGTGAATGTCACCGTACAGGATGAGATTGCCAATGCCCGGGATATGGTCAAGGAATTTGATTTTAAATTTCCGGTGCTGCTGGATTATCAGGGAAGAAGCATGGACGCCTACCAATATAAGGCGATTCCGACGAACTATCTGATTGACAAGGACGGAACCGTGTTGGAAGTACTCCATGTCATTGAGCCGAAGTATTTGGAAAAAAGAATTATTGAGCTCAGTAAATAAATGATTGTAAAAGTGCTCGCCCCGTAGTGCAGCTAACGATCCAGTTGGCTTTATTACGGGGCTTGCTGCATTATGCGGAGCCTGCGGTCCACAGGGGGACTGGATTCCATTCCAACAACAGCTAATCCATTTCCAAAAAAATAGCCCAGCATAAACTATGCTGGGCGGCTGCTGTCATCTCAAGGTCAAGGTTAAGAGGCAGCATTTTGTACCGGTGGTTAATTAATTTTGATGAGCTGGCTTTGAAGTACGGTATTTCCTTGCTGACTGGTATAAGGAGGAAGACTTCTTCCAAAACAGTTGGCAATAATTTTTTTGTGTTTGTGAGATATAATCCGGATTTCGTAGAGATCGACAGTTTCATCCAGATCAGCATACATCACAGCCAAATTATTGCCTGCCAGGCGATAGGGAAATACTACTGGAACGTTATCGCCGATAAGCACTGGAAGTAGTACAGGATCGGAATAGGAGGACCAATCCAGTACTTCGACAGTAATACGGTGTGAATCGTCCTTGTCCACATTTGCAAGATTGATGACGGCAGTAATAGTTCCAGGCTCTCTGGTAAGCACACCGGTTGATAGAGTCACTCTGTCAGACATATGAATGCACTCCTTTCATAAGTAGATTTAAGTGCACTATACTCTATGATTTAAATTGATAGATGGGTACTGACAGTTTTACTAACTTTCAATAAATGGCCGATATGGAGAGGATCAGGCTCAGAACGTCTACAGCTTCTTGATCGTTTTCTCCAGTGTCTGCTTGCTTTCTCCGTCCCATACAGCATGGATTTCAAAGGTTCCTTCTTCGAAGAACAAAGGAAATCGCTCCTTGAACCACGGCTGCATCGGGAGATTCAAAGCCTCGCTGATCGGGACCCAGAGGAGCTCGCCTTCGGGCGGGTTGTGCAGCAGGGTACCCTCATAAGCCGTAGCCACATAGTTGAATACCATGTAACGGTAATTGGTTTGCGGCTCGACATGCTCAGCCATTCCTTTATAGACCAGCTTCGTAACGGTTAATCCGGTTTCCTCGAGCACCTCGCGAATAGCTCCATCAGTAGGACTTTCCGGAAAATCGATTTTGCCGCCAGGACCGATATAACCTGGAAATCCTTTTTCGCTTGGGCGATTTACCAGCAATACACGGTCTCCGTCCTGAACGAGGCACATCGTGTACATTCCATAAGTATAGGGCAGTGGTTCTATGTTGCTCATCGGATCGTTTCATCTCCATTGTATAGAAGCTCAAGGTGCAAGTAGCACCGGCCTCCGGATAATAAGTAATCTTTCTTCAGGATTCAGGGGCCATCATGCGAAAATCAAAAGGTGCATTCCGGTCGCAAATCAGCCTGCCATCGTTAACCGTAAGCTTCGCGACCTGAATCGAGGTCCGGCGATCCTGATAGGTACGTTCAGGCTGACCGGGCTTGCGTTCCGGATGAGTAAAATAAAAGATAAAGGCATGCTCGCCCTGGACCACGACATCGGCATGAAGGCCAATTGCCTGATCATCCTCACGCTGTCCAGGCTGGTCAAGGATAAGCCCCTGGTTCACCCAGTCTATACCATTCTCTGATTGGTACACGCCTTGTCCGCGCCATTCATCGACTAGCAACCAATAGCTGCCGCCAAGGATAAATACGTTAGGTCCTTCATGACCGCGACCTGTAATCACAGGTCCGACTACCGTCCAATTGTACAAATCATCACTATCCGCAGCATAGGTGTGCGAATGATGGTCTTCATCCTTATACCACATCCGAAACTTGCCGTCTGGAAGCTTGTGCACACAGGCATCGATCACACGCTCCGAGCTTAATTGTAAGCGGGATTGGTAAGTCCACTTCAGTAAATCAGGGCTTGTATAATGAATGATATGGCGCGAGTGGCCTGCCCATTGCTGCGGGATTCCTTGAATATAGCTCACATACATATGATATTGATCTTCATGCCAGATGATTTCCGGAGCCCAGAATGTATTACGACCCCATTCCAGCTCAAGTCCGGTAAGTGTTCCCCGATACAGCCAGTTTTGTCCGCCATCTGCAGAGGAAGCCACCCCCAGATCGGTCCCATGCACCCACTGGACTCCAAGGCCTCTGGCTGTAGCTCTGCGGTTCGTATAAATCATCCACCATTCGGCAGCTTGACGGTTCCAAATTACGACCGGATCAGCCGCGCCATCATAGATTGGATCTCTGAATAAAGGTGCCTTGGGAGCAAATTCATTTATTGTCATAGCCGATTTCGCCTCCGTTTTATGGAAATGAACTGTTCTTTCAGTAACTCTGATTTTCTTGCGATGAATCGTGGTATCTATCGGAATATTTGATATACTAAACCTTTGATAACGTGAAAAGAAAGTTACCTTTTACCGGGATGGTGTTTATATGCAGGACTGGAATCAGCTTCGCCATTATATAGATGCAATCCAGCGGCTGCCTGCTGATAAGCCTTTAACGAAGCAGGATCTGCTTATTCCCGATTTTCTTCTTCACAGGGAAGGTGGGCTGGAGATGTATTATGCTCCTCATAACGAGTATATCAATCAAGCTGCGAAGCTGGTCATACTTGGCATTACTCCGGGCTGGACACAAATGGAGCTGGCATTCAGACAAGCCAAACAGGATGTGGATGCAGGGCTGTCGCTCGAACAAATCGCCTACAGGTCTAAACAAGCTGCGAGATTTGCCGGTACGATGAGGAAAAACCTGTGCAGCATGCTCGATCAAATTGAACTGGACACAGCTCTTGGGCTTTCATCCTGCTCGCGATTATTTGAAGATCAGGATGAATGGCTTCATACGTCGTCGGTTATTAAATATCCTGTTTTTTCACACGGACTTAATTATACAGGGCACAATCCACAGCTGGTAAAATCACAATTTTTATCGGCTTATATGTGCAGCACCCTGAACAATGAACTGAAACAACTCGCAAATCCACTCATCATACCGTTGGGGAAAATGGTGGAGGATGCTTTGAATCTCCTCGTCTCACAAGGAGTTATTAAGCGTCAGAGCTGCTTGTCCGGTTTTCCTCACCCATCTGGAGCAAACGGACATCGGCTTCAACAATTGAAGACAAACTTGCCTTTATTGAAAAAGCGGGTTATCCAGTTCTTTAGTTAACTGCACCGCGTAGTTTGAGAGTAATCAGCTCAATGGCTTCCTCGCTGGTGAGTACAAGCACTTCTGCCTCGCCACGTTCCTTCCATTCGATCAATCCTTCGCCAGCCTTTTTGCCAACAACGATACGTATGGGAATGCCAATCAGGTCGGCATCCTTAAGCTTGACGCCAGGTCTTTCCTCGCGGTCATCCAGCAGTACGTCGGCACCAAGCTGGCCGAGCTGCGCATACAGGCTCTCGGCCAGCTGCATCTGGGTCGTATCCTGCACCGAAACGGGCACGATATGGACATGAAAGGGAGCGATGGAGAACGGCCATACGATACCAAACGCATCATGAGACTGCTCCACCACAGCTGACAGCAGCCGTGAGATACCGATTCCATAGCAGCCCATCAGCATGGGCTGATCCTTACCTTCAGCATCAACGAAGCTTGCTTTCAGCGGTTCGCTGTATTTGGTACCAAGCTTGAAAATATGGCCAATCTCAATGCCGCGAGTCAGCTTTAAGGAGCTCTCGCAATGTATACAGAGGTCACCTTCCTCTACGTTGCGCAGATCCGCTGTATGCTCCAGAGTGAAATCCCGCCCTGGCCGTACATGACGTAGATGGAAGCCTGTGAGATTGGCTCCGGTAATCGCCGAGTCCATGCGAGCAGCTTCCTGGTCCACATATAGGGCAATGGACAGCTGCACGGGACCAATATATCCAGAGGGCGCCCCGGTGGCGCGGGCAATCGTATCGGCGTCAGCAAGCTCAAGGCTATCGGCATTCAGGTAGTTTTTGAGCTTCGTTTCATTAACATCATGATCGCCGCGGACACAAACAGCTACTGGTTGACCATCGGCTATATAAATCAAGGTTTTGATCAGTTGATCAGCCGACACGTTCAGAAAATGTACAAGCTGGTCAATTGTCTTCATATGGGGAGTTGCGATCTTTTCGATGTCCAAGAGATCCAAACGATTTAAAGGATCTAAACCATTAGCAGGCATCCGAGATTCGGCTCGCTCCAGATTAGCGGCATACCCACAGCTCTCACAAGTTACGATCGTGTCTTCGCCAATATCTGTTAATGCCACAAATTCGTGGGTGCCGCCCTCGCCGCCGATGGCTCCGGCATCCGCTTCAACTGCACGGAATTTCAGACCACACCGATCAAATATGCGGTGGTAGGCGCTGTACATAGCTTGATAAGCTTGATCGACACCTTCCCAGCTTGTATCAAACGAGTAGGCATCCTTCATCACAAATTCCCTTCCGCGCAGCAGTCCGAACCGTGGACGCCGTTCATCCCGGAATTTACTCTGAATTTGATACACAATCACAGGAAGTTTGCGATAGGAATTGATTTCATCGCGAATCAGCGAGGTGACAACTTCCTCGTGAGTCGGTCCAAGGGTGAACTCTCGGGAATTGCGGTCTTGAAAACGGATCAACTCGGGTCCATACACCGAGTGTCGTCCTGATTCATGCCATAGCTCTGCAGGCTGCATAGCAGGCATTAAGATTTCCTGGGCTTGGGTATAATCCATTTCTTCCCGGACAATAGCTTCGAGCTTGCGCAGAACCTTTCGACCTAAAGGCAGGTAGGTATAGATGCCGGCGGCCAGTTGGCGAATAAATCCTGCCCGCAGCAGCAATTGGTGACTGGCGGCCTCTGCATCAGATGGGGTTTCCCGTAGTGTAGGAATTAATGCGTGTCGTTGTCTCATGATCAAGCTCCTTCTCCAAATCAAATAACCGCATTCGTTAGGGACGAATGCGGTTTCGTGGTACCACCCTATAGTTAACCACCGTTTGACAACGGCAGTCCTTAAACGGAATAACGGGTTTCCCCGGCGACGGATTTCCCCATCGCGGCTGCAAGGTGGGAGGGTTGAACGATGATTGGGGCGCCTTGCAGCCGAGTGCACCCTCTCTGAGCAATCATACCGTTAACCGTATGTCCTTGGTTAAAGCCTGTAGCTTAATGAATATACTATCAATTTACCGTACACGAACGCATTTAGCAATAGCAGCCATTTAGCGATAATGGATGGGTTTGGGTGCCTCCACTTGAGTCATCTATATACAGCTGAGAAGAAGCCGTCACATCAGCAGCAGCAGCTACGGAAATGACGGCTCCTTTATGGCAATAATGATAGAAAATGATGTCAGGATGCAGCTGATTTTATAACTCCAGCAAGCTTTGAATAAGCAGAACGGGCAGGGCAGCAATGGCAATAAAGCTATAGAAAAAACCAATCAGAAAATGTTTAACGTGACTCATGGCGATCCCTCCATTTGTTGGTATGTGCTTCATTATACGCCGCCTGCCGAAGAGAAAGCTTAAGCTAAGCTTAGAATCTTATTAAATTTTCAGAATATTTTGCTAATAGTCTGTCCGGTTACAGTTCAGCCCAAAATTATTCATCATTGGGTGACAATACTTGATGTTGCAGTGTTTTTTGAAAGCCAGTTCAAAAACTGTCACTTACATGCAGTCGAAGATCGCACTACAATTAAGCTGCAAACGACCCATATGAGCCGAATTGGCTTGGCAATCGGGATCGTCACGAAAAGATATTGAGCAGATATAGGGAGGTTTATGAACATGAAGGTTTTATCTTGTAAAGCAGTCAGCTCGTCCCTGCTAATGGCACTTTCTTTAGGTGTGATCGCAGGGTGCGGCGGCGACAATCCACAACCACAAGCAGCAGGAAGCGAACCTAAGGCTCCTACTGATCTTAAGGTTCAATTCATGGTCCCATCGTACGCCGATGTTCCAAACATGAATGATGAGTACTGGTCCAAATTTCAAAAGGAAAGCAAATCTCAGTTGGAGGTAGAATGGATTCCTTCCGGTGACTATGATACCAAGTTCGATCTGGTGCTTGCTTCCGGTAACATTCCGGAGGTTCTTGTAGCGGGCAACATTACACGTCCGACCTTGCAAAACGCAGTTAAGCAAGGTGCATTCTGGGATTTGGCACCATTTCTTGGGGACTTCAGCAAGTATCCAAATTTGAAGAATAACAGCTACAAGGAAGTATGGAACTATATGAAGTCCGAAGGCGGCATTTATGGTGTGCCGAGAAATCGTCCGCAAATCGACATCAGCTTAAAAATGCGTAAGGACTGGCTTGATAAATTCAAATTGCCAGTGCCAACTACATTGGATGAATACACCGCCGCATTAAAAACGATAGTCAACGGCGATCCTGACGGCAACGGGAAAAAGGACACAATCGGTCTCATTGGGCAAGGGTTTTTGCTTGCTGACGGTGACGGCAGCTTCCTGTCTGCCTTTGGCGGTCTGGACCCGGTGTACGACAAGGAAGGCGGTCTGATTAATAAAAATTTAACTTCGAATTATACGGATATGGTCGCCTACTTCCGTCAATTGTATACAGATGGCATTTTGGCTAAGGATTTCTCGGCTATCAAGCAAACGCAGGCAGAAGAAATGTACACGACCGGACGCGCGGCTTCATATGCCCGGAATGTTTGGCGGGACTTCACCTTTGAGCAGGGGATCAAGAAAGTACAGCCGGAAGGGGAAGTCATTTCATTGCCACCTATGAAAGGTCCTGGAGGGGTCAGTGTTCAGTTATCCGTACCTTTCTCCGGTGCCTTCTATATTTCCAAAAAAGTGCCTGAAGAGAAAGTGAAGCAAATTCTCGATTTCTTCGAGAGAACAACAACGATGGAGCAAACGGACTATAACTACTATGGTATTGAGGGCGTACATTATACGATGGTCGAGGGCCAGCAGCAGCTGACCGATCTTGGTAAGAAGCAGGTAACGGCTAACGGGACAGGCGCAATCTTCCCGCTTGCTTACAACAACAAGATGAAAGTTATTAATCCGGCGGCCCCGAAAGTGTACAACGACGCCAAATCAGCATCTGTAGAATCGTA
Source organism: Paenibacillus sp. FSL H7-0331 (assembly GCF_001956045.1). Next base: position 240,583 of record NZ_MRTH01000008.1, read on the forward strand.
CAGCAAGGTCGGCAAAATTGATTTCTTCTCGATTATCAATTCCAATACGTGGATATCGATCTGGCCGAAATACAATAGCGAATGGCAATCGATGGTCGTGAAAGCTATCGTCGGACAAATCTCCATGGACGAGTATAAAGCCTATGTCGACAAGCTGAACAACAGCGCGGAGTTCAAGAAGGCGTATCAGGAATTTGCCAAGGAATACAAGGAAAAGATCGGCAGCTAGAACAGCATCTATGGGAATCTTCTGCTGGCACTTGATGTATTGTGCTTCACTCCCTATCATTAAAGCCAGCGCACAGCTCATACTTAAGATGTTGAGCTCTAGAAATGGGAGGACTTATGGCGAACTGGAGCAAGTTATTTTTGAAATACCTGGGAATCGAGCGACTGACTAACCCCAATAAATATTTATACAAGCTGATCTGGCTCGGCTGCATATCCGTATGTGTTCCGGTGATTTTGGCAAGCACGGTCTATTATCAGCTTTCGATGAATCGGATGGAGACCTTTATTCAGACTGAAAGTGATTCGTCCTTGACCATTCTGAAGGATCGTGCTGAAAGGGTGTTACAAGAAATCGAGCAGGATTCGCTCCAGCTAGCCAAGGATCCCATGTTACAGGAAGCCTACACAGGCTCATCCAGTGATAGTACCATCAGGAATATCGAAATCTTGAAAAAAATTGCGTTGGTTAAAAACTCGAACAGCTTTATTAATGAAATTTTTTTATATAACAGCCCGGGCAGCGTGATTCTGTCTAACGAATATGGCCCCATTCCGAAGGAAGAGTATAAATATAAGGAAGATATCGACCGATTGCTGGCAAGCAAGTATTTGACTCAATGGTCCCCGCTCAGCAAAAGGGAAGGATATATTACCTTTGCCAGATTACTTCCATTAATTGGGAACGGTGGACCCGAGGGATTACTCGGCTTTGAGATCGAGACGTCGGCGCTCAGCAAGTTTTTAGAGACCGATACGGTCATTGTGACCAGTGCCCAAGAGCTGATCATCGTCAAATTGCACGATCCCTTTGGTTTGGACAGGAAATCCGATGCTGAGCTGTTGCAGCAGACCGGCAGTTTAAAGGGTATACAAATGATTCAAGCCTCAGACAAAAACTCCGGTCGGTTTGTGGCCGAAGGTATTGACGGTAAGCCGGCGCAGTACAGTTATGTGAAAAACGTGTTTGCCAGAACCTATGTTTCCGTCATACCGGAGCAAGCGATTACGGATCAATTGGACTGGATTCGCAGGATCATGGTGCTCATTCTTGTGCTCTTTGTGGGGGTTGGGGTCCTGCTGACTTACTTCACCTCCAAACGGGCTTATAACCCTATAGAGCAATTGATTAATCAAAGCCGTTCGCTCCGTGTAGACGGAATTCAGGATAAGGAAAATGAGCTGGATATCATTAAGGAATCTCTGGATTATTTGAGCAAGGAAACGAAAAAGCTTGGTGCCTATATGGACAAAATGGAGCCTTCTTTACGGGAAAAATTTCTTTTTCAACTATTGAGCGGCGATTATACGAGAAATGAAACGCTGATTCAGGATTGCACAACGTATGGGATTGAAGTGACCTCGACGAATCTCGTGCTGATTGTTGAAGCCGAAAACATATACAAAGAGAAGCGGTTTTTACCTGAGGAAAAAGGGATCGTGGCCTTTTCCTTGGCGAATGTGATGCAGGAGATACTGCGCAGTCATACGCTGCAAGGCTATGTGATTCCTTACCAGGGGAGAGGGGCGGCAATTCTGCAATTCAAGCCCGATATGGTGCAGCAAGCGATGCTGGATCTCACTAGAGAATATGCCGCTGCCATCTCCGCAGCCTTCCACAACTATTTATCGTTTGAGGTGACCGTCGGTATTGGACGATTGTATGCGCATGTGGCTGACGTTCCGGTGTCCTACAAGGAAGCAGAAACTGCACTGCAATATCGGATATTCCGGGACTCGGAAACGATTTTATTTATTGAAGATGTGGAGCTTGTGAAGAAGCAGGCCTTGATTAAATACCCTCGTGAGCAGGAGGCAGCGGTAGTGGCTGCACTCGAACAGGAGGATATTCCATTCGCTACTCAAAATTTCAAACGATTTACGGAGATTCTGCAAAGCTCCCAATCCTATGTATTTATTTATCAAAGCTACCATGTACTGCTCTCTTCATTGATCGTCTCTTTGGAAAAGCAGGGTGCCAATGCCGTAGACGTCATGGAGCACAATTTGTTTGGACAGCTGGGTGACAAACAGACCTCTCAGGAAATTTGTGAATGGTTTGAGGATACACTGTTTCCACTGTACCTATGGTTGACGCGGAACGATCGGGAGTCAGCCGGTGAGTCGATTATTCAAACAATTTGCACCTATATTAGTGAAAACTGCGGGAATGATTTGTCACTGGTACAGTGTGCGGAAATTGTCGGTGTGAGTCCTTCCTACCTGAGTCGACTGTTCAAGAAAAGCATGGGCAAAAACTTTCTGGAATATGTTGTGGAAAGCAAAATCGATGAAGCCAAACGGCTTTTAAGGGATACCGATCAGGGACTCGGCGAGATTGCCACAGCGATTGGATATTCGGAACGCAACTTTATCCGGATTTTTCAGCGGCATGTCCAGATCACGCCAGGTGGCTACAGATCAAACCACCGATAGATTCGAATCAAGATGGAGGCCAAGTGATGAAGATTAAAAGTATAGAAACCTTTACGACCCGAAACTTATCCTTTGTTCGTGTTACATCCGAGGATGGCTTGCAGGGATATGGACAAATTGCCCCCTACCATGCCAATATATCAGCGCTCGTGCTGCATCAGCAGATTGCCCCTCATGCGCTCGGAGCCGACTGTGACGCGATCGAGGCTTTGTCTGTTTCCTGCATCAGGGAAGAGCACAAATTTCCAGGCTCTTATATATGCAGGGCGGTCGGCGGGCTGGATACGGCATTATGGGATTTGAAGGGGAAACGATTAGGGAAAAGCGTATGTGAGCTGGTGGGCGGAAAACCGCGTCAAGTAGAGGTTTACGGTTCTAGCATGAAGCGCGACATTTCCCCGGAAGACGAGGCCGAACGGATCAAGCGCCTTCAGGATACGTATGGGTACGGTGCTTTCAAAATCCGCATCGCCAGCAATTTCGGTAATGACGTGGATGTCTATCCGGGTCGTTCGGAGCAGGTGGTGAAGGCGGTTAGAAAAGCCATTGGCGATAAGACGCCACTGTATGTCGATGCCAACAGCGGCTTTACGCCGCGCAAAGCGATTGAAACCGGACGTATGCTGGCGCAATATGGCGTATGTCATTTTGAAGAGCCTTGTTCGTACACGGAGCTGGAATGGACCAAGCAGGTAGCAGACGCTCTCGATATCCCCGTCACTGGTGGTGAGCAGGATACCGATCTGGCACAGTTCAGGCGCATGATCAACATGCGTGCGGTTGATATCGTCCAGCCGGATATATGCTATGTGGGCGGCTTCAGCCGTGCGCTGGAGGTAGCCAAAATGGCCGAGGCCGTGGGGATGACCTGCACACCACATGCTGCCAACCTGTCGATGCTTATGATATTTACCCTTCATATGGTCGCGGCTATTCCGAATGCGGGGACACATATGGAATATACGATCGAGCAGGATGCATGGACGAACAACCTTTTTATGGAGCCCTTGGAAGTACGTGATGGCAAAGTGCAGGTTCCTGAAGGAGCAGGCTGGGGTGTGACGATTCGACCGGATTGGCTCGCTAATGCGGAATATCAGATCAGCGAATGAGGTGACTTTATGCAAACGGCTGTTATTAAGAAGCAAACCAAACAACAATCACGGCGTAGTTTGTGGTCAACGATGGTACAGCAAAAATGGATGTATGTACTGGCAATGCCGGGAATCCTGTACTTTATTTTGTTTAAATTCGCGCCCCTGTGGGGCTTGTTGATCGCCTTTAAGGAATACAACCCGTATAAAGGGCTATGGGGCAGCTCATGGATCGGCTTGACCAATTTTACAGAAATGTTTGCCAGTCAAACGTTTTATATCATGCTGCGAAATACGTTTGCGATTAATATTTTTGGCATTATATTTATGTTCCCCGTGCCTATTTTGTTGGCATTGATGCTTAATGAGGTCCGACATGAGGTATTTAAGCGCATTAATCAATCGATCGTTTATTTGCCGCATTTTCTGTCCTGGGTCGTTGTAGCGAGTATGACCTTTTTCATGCTCTCCACAGATGTGGGGATTGTCAACAAGATGATATCCAGTATGGGTTTGGAGACGGTATCCTTTTTATCGACCCCGAACTACTATTGGGGACTGATTACCCTGCAAAGCATGTGGAAGGAGGTCGGCTGGGGAACGATCATCTTTTTGGCGGCGATGGCTGGCGTTGATCCTCAGCAGTACGAGGCCGCAGTTATAGATGGGGCGTCACGCTTCAAGCAAATCTGGCATGTCACCCTGCCGGCGATTCGTCCGACCATTATTATTTTATTGATTTTGCGGCTCGGCCATATGGCGGATGTCGGATTTGAACAGCTGCTGCTCATGAACAACCCGCTGGTTACTTCGGTGTCCCAGGTGTTTGATACGTATGCTTACACCATCGGAATTCTCGGAGGAAAAATCAGCGTAGGTGTGACCGTAGGCATGTTCAAGGGCGTTGTGGGCTTGGTTCTCGTTATGCTGTCCAACTATGTTGTCAAGAAAATGGGACAAGAGGGCATCTACTAGAGGTTGTTTAACACGCACAATAAAGGAGGTACACCCCGTGAGTTTCGTAGCGACTAAAAAATTGACGCTTTTTGACTATATAAATTACTCGCTGCTGGGCGTGATTTCATTGGCCTGCATCTTTCCGTTTATTTATGTGTTCAGCGTATCCTTCACAGACCCCGAGGTCTATGTGCCGCTGCAATTTTATTTATTACCGGAAAAGTGGTCATTGTCGGCGTACAAGTATATTTTGTCGACCAACAGCTTTATCAACGCTTTAAAAAGCACGGTATTCGTAACGGGCATCGGAACGGTGCTGAGTGTCATCATTTCGTTCACGTTTGCCTATGTGCTGACCAAGAAAGTTGTTCCTGGACGGCGGTTTATGCTTAGCGCGGTTATTTTTACACTGGTATTCAATGCTGGCATTTTGCCTAATTACCTGCTGATCAAGGAGCTTGGGCTGTTGAACTCCTATTGGTCGCTAATCCTGTCAGGTTTAACCAACGCATGGAGCCTGATCGTTATCAAAAGCTTCCTCGAATCGCTGCCTCCGGAGCTTGAGGATGCAGCCCATATCGACGGATGCTCCGATATCGGTGTATTTTGGCGGATTGTTATTCCTTTGTCCATGCCGGCCATCGCTGCCTTTACGTTGTTTTTCGCGGTGTCGTACTGGAATACGTATTTTAATGCGTTGATCTATTTGACCGATGCCAAGAAATGGACACTTCAGGTGCTGGTCAAATCACTTGTTATCGATTCGGATTCGAATGGGGTAGGCGCAGCTGGCGGGGGTGGAGACGATCGGGTCATTCCTCAGGAGACGATACGAATGGCCTCGATTGTACTCGCCATTGTGCCGATTCTCATCGTATACCCGTTTTTGCAGAAGCATTTTGCCAAGGGTGTCATGCTCGGATCGGTTAAAGGATAACCATGTAACACTTGACTTGTTCCACAAGGTTTAGCTATGATAAACATGGTTTACCTTGAGGACAGGAGAATGAACATATGGATCTTGGGAACAAAATTATGAAAATCCGAAAAGAGCAGAACCGCAATTTGACCGAGATTGCCAACATATGCGGCTTTTCCAAAAGTCTCTTGTCGAAGATTGAAAACGGGAAAACGGTTCCTCCTATTGCCACTTTAATCAAAATAGCCGATGCTCTGGGAACCAAGGTTTCTTTTTTACTTGATGATCAAGTGCAGTCCGGTACGATTTATACAACATTGGAAACGAGCGAATCAAAGCTTGTCAAGACAGAGAAGGGCTACTCCTTTTTTGCCTTCGCTGTTGAACGTGGTGAAAAGCTGATGCAGCCTTTTCTTTTTGTTTCACGTAAGGACGAGCACGACAGTAAAAATGTGTACAGCCATAATGGCGAGGAATTTATCTTTATTCTGGAAGGCGAAATGCGCTACAAGGTTGGCAATGTCGAGTATACGTTAAAGCCTGGCGACAGTTTGTACTTCGATTCGGTTGAGAAACATATGCTGTGCCCCATCACAGATGAAGTGAAGTATATAGGCATATTCACACAGTCCAAAGCGAACAGTGGACTACCTGACGTACCATCGTAGAAGCTTATCCAATTATCCAATCAAGAGCCTGCGGCACAAACCCAGGCCTTTTTGTCGTGTTATCGATGATTTCCATCTCAAGGATTATGGACAAGGCGACAAATAACTATTTGTCATTTTCTTAAAAGAAAGCGATTGCATTATTCATAGTGATAGTGTAAAATAAATCTTGTTCAACACAGTTGAATTAAATACAACTTAGTTAATCTACAATAAACTTTGTTGAAAATGAACTAGTCGTGCAACTCGTTGTCGAATCAGTGTGCTGGGTCAACCAATAATTTCAAGAGGTGGAGTGGGACGATGAAAAAGTACAAAGTAGGTATTGTGGGTGCTGGCGGCGTCACGGAATTGCATTTTGTAGGGTATAAGGAACATCCCGAGCGAATTGAGATCGTAGCCTTATGCGATCCGAATCCCGAAGCCTTGCATGCCAAAGCGGATAAATATGGAGTGCCTCAACGCTTTACCGATCTGCACGATTTTATACAAAATAGCGGTATCGACGTGGCAGTCGTGTGTACACCTACCTCCATCCGGAAGCAAATTGTACTGCCGTTGATTGAGGCTGGTCTTCCTGTATTTGTTGAAAAGCCGTTCTCCGATACGTTGGAGGAAGCGACCGAGATTACCGAACAAGCGAGACAGAAGGGCGTACCGATATCGATCAACCAGAACTTCAGACGCCATTATCCATTTGAGCTCGTCAAGAATAAGGTGGCGGACGGTGTAATTGGTCAAATCACTTCTATTGTGTTCACCAATATTTTCTTTAGACAGGACGTGGGCTGGCGTCAGGAATGTGAACGCAATGCAATGTCTGTGATGGGGATTCATTGGTTTGACGGGTTTCGGCAAATATTGGGCTGCGATGCCGTATCGGTCGTATGCCAGAATCGTTCCTCCTCCGCCATTCAATGTGCAGGTGAGACCGATGCAACCGTTCAAGTTGTGTTTGAGAACAACGTCGTGGCTACGTATGTACAAAGCTTCTCCTCCACCTTTAACAGAACCGAGATGATCGTAATTGGTGAGACCGGAACGATCGTAACCGGCTATAACCGTGCCGATCTTTATCGTAAAGGCGAGAAGACGCCTGCCGAGACCTGGGAAAATAATCTCTCCAGAGAAGTCGCTACCTACGAGGGCTTGAATCACCTGCTGACCTCACTGGAAACGGGCGTTGAAGCGCCTAACAGCTCGAAGGACAATCTCAAAACGATTTCCATCTTGGACGCAGCCTATGTATCGGCCGATGAGCAGCGCATCGTTCAATTAAAGCACGGGATTCTGGTGTAAGCGTGCAGCCTGTCCGATATTTTGACCATAATGATGGAAGTGGAAGGTAGTGAATATGGAAACACAATCATCTGCGATGCAATCGTCCATCACCAGAGAGAAGAAAAAAGTGCGGCGGCCACTTGTGTCCGATATCCGGCGTGATAAATATTTGTATATGTTGATTTTACCCGGCGTTATCTTTTTTATCATATTTAAGTACTTTCCGATGTGGGGAATCGTGATTGCCTTTCAAGAGTATTCCCCATACGCAGGCGTTTGGAATAGCGATTGGGTTGGGCTGGAGCACTTTATTCGTTTTTTTTCTAATCCCGATTTTATACTGCTGTTCCGTAATACGATGGTCATCAGTTTTTTAAACCTGGTGTTTTTCTTCCCACTGCCTATTGTCTTATCATTATTGCTGAACGAAGTAAATAACAAATTTTTCAAAAGTGTCATTCAATCGATTGTTTACCTTCCACATTTTCTGTCATGGGTCATTATCGTGGGGATCTCGTTTTTACTTTTGTCCCAATCTTCGGGTATTGTCAATATGATGATGAGCTCAATTGGACTGCCCAAGTATGATTTTTTGACGAATACCGATACCTTCTGGGGAATGCTCGTGCTGCAAAACATCTGGAAAGAAACCGGTTGGGGTACGATTATCATTTTGGCGGCGATTACAGCCGTTGACCCGCAATTATACGAAGCAGCCAAAATAGACGGGGCCAATCGATGGCTGCAGGCTTGGCATGTAACGCTGCCTGGAATCCGGAGTGTTGTTCTGGTCCTGCTCATACTGAGGCTTGGGCATATTATGGATGTTGGGTTCGAGCAAGTATTTCTGATGAGTAATGGTGCTGTCGCCCAATATGCAGATGTTTTTGAAACGTATGTGTACCGGAATGGTATCCAAAGTGGACAATTCAGCTACAGTACAGCGGTAGGCTTGTTCAAATCCTTGGTAGGTCTTGTTCTCGTTATCGTGGCCAACAGGCTGGCCAAGAAAATTGGCGAGGATGGCGTCTATTAAGTACAAGCGACAAAGGTGGTCAGGACAATGAAGGGAAGCTTCGGAGGACGTATATTTAACATTGTGAATGCGGTTGCATTGGTCGTAATCGGAATTATTACGGTTTTCCCCTTATATTATGTGTTCATTATTTCCTTTACCGATCCTTATGAATATCTTCAGAAAAGCGGCTTCGTCTTGTTCCCGCAGAGCTGGTCGCTCGGTTCTTACCGGTATTTATTAGATACGGATACGTTTAAAAATGCCACGTTAGTCAGTACCTTTCTGGCAACGGTCGGCACCGGATTAAGTCTGATCTTCACCTCAGCCATGGCGTTCGGTATATCCCGCAAGCGACTCAGAGGCAGACGTATCCTGATGCTGATGATATTACTCACGATCTTGTTCAATCCCGGTATTATTCCCAATTATATCGTCGTTCGTGACTTGGGGATGATCAACAGCGTATGGTCGCTTATTATTCCTGTACTTATCAGCGGATGGAATGCCATTCTGATGAAAAGCTTTTTTGACAGCATCCCGGTTGAGCTTGAGGATGCGGCTATGATCGATGGCTGCAACGATATCGGCACGTTCTTTCGTATTGTGCTTCCGTTGTCGGCCCCGGCCTTGGCTGCCTTCGGCTTGTTCTATTCGGTAGGCTACTGGAACACCTTCTTTAACGCTATTCTGTTTATTAATGATTATACGAAGGTGCCCTTGCAGGTGGTGCTCAGAACGATGCTGATCGATTCAGAAACCTCTACAGGCGGGGCATCGGCAGCCGAGATGGTGTCAGAGAATCAGCTTCCGAAGCAAACGATCAAGATGGCGGCAGTCGTCATTGCGACAGTCCCGATTTTGGCTGTATATCCGTTTCTGCAAAAGCATTTTGCCAAAGGAGTTATGCTCGGTTCAGTTAAAGGTTGATCGCAGTTTCATTTTAATGGGGGGTTCGGCTATGAAAAAACGCTCAAGGAAACATGCACTGATCGCGATGTTGTCGGTTGTTGCCGTCTTAACTGCAGCTTGCTCCGGCAGCAATCCGGCAGCGACAGCACCAAAGGGAGAGGAAGGCAAGAAGGAAGCACCGGTTACCCTGAATATTTTCAGTAACTTTTCCATTGCCCAGCCGCCATCGCCGGATAATCCGGTCACCAAGGAATTTGAAAAAAGAACGAATACCAAGCTGAATATTACCTGGGTTTCGGATACGGTTTTCAATGATAAATTAAATGTACTTCTGGCCTCGGGAGACCTTCCGGATGCGATTAAACTGCCGGATACGACCGTTCCACAGTTTCTAACGATGGTTAAGCAAGGTGCTTTCTGGGATCTTACCCCCTATTTAAAAGATTACAAAAACTTGATGGATTCACCCAAAAGCATGTGGGAAAATTCGAAGATTAACGGTAAAAACTACGTCGTTCCGATTGTTCGTCCACTTGAAGGTGGAACTACCTTTTTTATTCGCAAGGATTGGCTCGATAAGCTGGGGTTGAAAATGCCAACAACGCTCGATGAATTGTATCAGGTCATGAAAGTTTTTAAGGAAAAGGAACCCGATGGGAAAAAAGGCACTTACGGTTATACGATGCGTACCAACGATCAAATCGAATTCATTTATACTGGCGCTGCAAACAAATGGAAGGTTAAGGATGGCGGGCTTATCGATATTACGCTCGAACCTGCAATGCGTGAATCTTTGTTGTATAAGAAAAAGCTGTTCGATGAGCAGTTAATTCCACCGGATTACTCGGTGATGAAGAACGATGACTGGGTTGATATGGCGTCAAGCGGTAAAGTAGGAGTTACGACTGAAACCATTGAAGCGATGTGGCGCTGGACCTATGATCAGTGGAAGCGCGATCCGAAGGTAAATTGGGAGCCGATCGTTTCCTTATCCGGCCCAGGGACAGGACCGTTCCAGCAGCAAAACAGCGGATTTATTGGCGTAACAGCGATTCCGAAGAGCGTTCCGGAAGCGAAGATGCGTAAAATCCTGGCCCTGCTCGATTACGGCGCTTCGGAGGAAGGCAGCACCCTGTCGCAATATGGTATTGAAGGTGTCCATTACAAGAAAGAAGACGGTTTCTTTATAACCAACGAGCAAGCGGTTAAAGACAACCTGGGTACCGGATCGTTTGGCAAGCTCTTTATGAAACATGATCCGTATATGTATGCTTTTGCCCCGGGCATGCCGAAGGAAATTTTTGAAAAGAACAAAAAAATCATTGATGCCAAAGCCAAAATCAGCACACCTATACCTGTGATCGGGCTGGTATCCGAAACCAACAATAAATTAGGTGCCGATTACACCAAGAAAATCAACGATATGAAAACCCAGGTTACGATGGGCAAGGTCGGTATTGACGCATGGGACAAATTGGTTGCCGATCTGAAGGCAGATGCCAACTACCAGAAGATTATTCAGGAGATGAACACCGCATATAAAGAGCGATTAGCAGCTAAGTAAACATATAAAGGAGACTGAGAGTGTATGGCTACCATTACTGACTTGAGAAAGCAGGAAGCAACACGCATTTTAAACGAGAACTGGGGCAAAATTCAATGGCTGTGCGGGCAGGATATTGATCCAGCTAGTGAAATGACATTCGGAATGGTCTATATTAACGCAGGCCAGGCGAATCCAAGGCATGTACACCCGAATTGCGAGGAAGTCATCTTTATTTTATCCGGGGAATGTGACCATACTTTAGGCGACGAAACCTACCATCTGGAGCCGGGTATGATGCTGCGGATTCCGCGCAATGTGCCGCATAATGCAACAACAACAAGCTGGGAGCCTTGCCGGATGATCATTGCTTACTCAGCCCCGGACCGTCAGACGATCGGCGAATAAAGGATAGGCAGCATAGCCAGGGGAATGAACGACTTCTCCCGGTTATACCTGCTTGGAGGGATGTTCTCGACATGATTAAATACGTTCACGAATATATAGTGACAAGGGAGTAATCGAGATGAGCAATAAGCTGGCTTTTTCAAGACTGACGGCAACCGTTGAGGAGCAGGAACAGCTTTTTCAACAATTTGGTGCTGTTGGCTATGACGGACTTCAATTAAAAGCAGTGCAATATTTGCCTTATCTGAATGAACCGAACCGATTTAAAGAAGCATTTGGACATTTGCCGGGTATCGGCTCGGCTCTGATTGCAGGCGGTAATCTGGATGCGAGCAGTATCGAGAAGCTGCAAAGCACGATTCAATTTGCTTCAGCGATTGGTACGGAATTAATTGTTTATTGTCATGGTATTCCAAGAGCTGATGTGACGGCTGCTGACATTCGCCAGTATGCAGACGTGTTATCGGACCTGGGCCTCGAAGCGCAGCAGCAAGGGGTTAAGCTGTCGCTGCATCATCATCATAATAATCCGGTCATGTACCGCGATGATTTTGACATTTTCTTTAACCAAATCAAGGAAGGCTCGGTAGGGCTTACGATTGATACGGCCCATTTGGTTAAGTCCGGTATTGATGATGTCGCTGAGGTTATTCGCAGCTTTGGTCATGTGATTGATAACTTCCATATGAAGGATTATGAGCAGGGAGAGTGGAGGGTGCTGGGTCAAGGGGCTATTGATTTTGGTCCGATCTTTGCCAGTATTCGGGATATTGGCTATACCGGATGGATCTCGGCTGATGAGGAAAGCGGCGGCGATATTCTTCAAGGCATGAAGGATTGTTATACGTACTTGCACAACGGATTGTTATAATCTCTCAATTTGCTGGCAATACATGAAGCTTTCCTGCAGGTTATGAGCTAAAGGAGCGGATGCATGCGATGAAAAAGGTGGTTGTGCTCGGGGCTTTGGATACGAAAGGTTTAGAGTTTCAGTTTGTCAGAGATCAGTTGGGGGCGTGCGGTGTAACAACGTTTGTCATCGATACCGGTGTATTGGGGGATCCACTGTTCACCCCGGATATAACAGCAGATGAAGTGGCAAGGGCAGGCGGTTCCAGCATTGAGCAATTGAGGAAGCTGAATGATCGGGGAACGGCCATTGCGGTGATGACCCGTGGTGCTGCCGAGATCATGATCGGATTGGAGCAGCAGGGGATAGTTGCCGGTGTGTTCGGAATGGGGGGCACAGCCGGTACAACCGTAGCCGCTTCTGCGCTGCAGGCACTGGCGATAGGCATTCCGAAGCTGCTCGTATCGACGGTAGCATCCGGAAATACACGGCCTTACGTCGGTGTTAAGGACATTACGATGATGTATTCGGTTGTCGATATTGCCGGTTTGAATCGATTGTCCCGGCGAATATTGAGTAATGCCGCTCATGCTTTGGCAGGTATGGTGCTGAACATGGAGGACGAAGTCGAGGATGATAAAGTAACATTGGGCATAACGATGTTCGGTGTCACAACTCCTTGCGCTACCCGCGTTCGTGAAATTTTGGAGGAGCAGGGCTATGATCTGCTTGTCTTTCATGCAACCGGTACAGGCGGCTTGGCTATGGAGGAATTAATCAAGGCAGGTTACATCAAGGGTGTTGCCGATATTACGACCACCGAGCTTGCTGATGAATTGGTAGGGGGTGTATTCAGCGCCGGACCGAACCGTCTGGAGGCAGCGGGTGCGGCAGGTATTCCACAGGTGGTCTCGGTAGGAGCACTTGATATGGTTAACTTTGGTGCTCCGGATACGGTTCCGATACAGTTCAAAGAACGCACCTTTTATCAGCATAACCCGACAACCACGCTGATGCGTACAACGGTTGATGAGAATCGGGAATTAGGTCGCAGACTGGCTCTCAAGCTGAGTACCGCCACCGGCCCGACTATCGTTGTGTTCCCGAAGAAGGGGGTCTCACTGCTTGATATGGATGACAAACCTTTTGCAGGAACAGAAGAGCGTCAAGCCTTGTACGAGGGTATGAAGCAGCATTTGCGGTCGGATATTCGGTTGGTCGAATTGGAGACGCATATCAACGATACAGTGGTAGCAGAGTCGATTGCTGGCTATTTACTGGAGCTCTTAACACAGAAGAAGGAAGGGTAAAGCAGAGATGGCAATTTCCAGAGTAGACATATTAAGCCGACTGCGGGGGCAATTGGAGCAGGGGCATTTTATTGTAGGAGCAGGAGCGGGAACCGGGCTATCGGCGAAATGTGCTGAAGAGGGCGGCGTCGATATGATTATTATATATAATTCAGGCCGCTATCGGATGGCTGGGCGAGGCTCCCTTGCGGGCTTGATGCCTTACGGTGATGCAAATCAGATCGTTGTGGACATGGCGAGTGAGGTACTTCCTATCGTTAAGGATACTCCGGTGCTGGCGGGTGTATGCGGTACCGATCCGTTTCGTTTGATGGACGTGTATCTCCAACAGCTGAAGGATATGGGCTTCTCCGGTGTGCAGAATTTCCCAACAGTCGGCTTGATTGATGGCGTCTTCAGACAAAATCTGGAGGAAACCGGTATGGGCTATAATTTGGAAGTGGAGATGATCCGCAAAGCACATAATCTCGACCTGTTTACGACTCCCTATGTGTTCAATGAAGAGGATGCCATACTAATGGCTAAGGCTGGGGCAGATGTACTTGTTGCTCACGTAGGCCTGACGACCAAAGGAAGTATCGGAGCCAAAACGGCATTGACGCTAGATGAATCGGCCGACCTGGTGCAGCGTATTTATGATGCCGGGAAAAGTGTAAATCCAGATATTATCGTCATCTGCCACGGTGGACCGATTTCCGAGCCGGAGGATGTTGATTATGTACTTGGTCAAACACAAGGGATTGCCGGCTTCTTCGGCGCGTCCAGCGTGGAACGGCTGCCTACGGAGATTGCGATTACCGAGCAGGTGAGGAAGTTTAAAAGCCTGAGGAATAAATGAATAGGCTTCTTGTCTTTCAATTGATGAGCAGTTAGCACGCCGTGAGTCCGAATGAGGCTGCGGTATAGGCTGGCTGTTCTTTTTTAGCATGCTAAGTGCCATCAGGTAAAATCTCAAATTGTTAACAAACTGTTATGGAATTTAACCTGCGTACAACAAGTGTCTAAAACTCCTCTAACTCCGATTTGCTATAGTAACATTATCAAGTAGGAACATATGGAGATGGGGCGTTACAGCATGGCAAGAGTGATGGTAGTAGACGATGCGGCTTTTATGAGAATGATGCTGAAAACAATGCTGGTTGAGGGCGGTCATGAAGTTGTGGGAGAAGCGGCCAATGGCCTGGAAGCCGTGCAAGCTTATATGAAAATAAAACCGGATATCATAACGATGGACATTACGATGCCCGAGATGGATGGGGTCGAGGCGGTGAGGGAAATACGCAAGCTCGATGCAGCAGCCAAAATCATTATGTGCTCCGCGATGGGACAAAAGGCTATGGTTGTAGAAGCGATCACCGCGGGCGCGAAGGATTTTGTCGTCAAGCCTTTCCAGAAGGATCGTGTCATCGAGTCCGTCAATAAAGTACTGGGTGGTCCTGTAAGCTGAGGATTGTCACGATTATCCACTGCATGAAGATCCGCCTCCTATTGTATTTAGACAATAGGAGGTTTTTCGTTGTTTCAACATAAACATTAAAAAAGCGTTTGGAATATTAATAGAAAGAAGATCGTTTCCTGAAAGTTACCTAATAATTACCTGTTATACTAAGGATATAAATCAATAAGATAAAAATTGGAGGCGTATAATGGCAAAGGTCATGGTCGTTGATGACGCTGCTTTTATGAGGATGATGCTAAAGTTGCTGCTGGTTGAGGCTGGACATGAAGTAATTGCTGAAGCTACGAACGGTAGGGAAGCCGTTCATACATATATGAAATACAAGCCTGATCTGGTCACGATGGATGTGACGATGCCCGAACTCGATGGGATCGGGGCTGTCCGACAAATTCGTAAGCTCGATCCATTAGCCAAAATTATTATGTGCTCCGCCATGGGGCAAAATGCCTTGATCGTGGACGCGATCAGTTCAGGCGCCAAGGATTATATTGTAAAGCCTTTTGAAAAGAAAGAAATCATTGATGCTGTTAATAAAGTGCTGGATGAATCATCGCTATCCTTTGAAGACCTTCGTCGCCGCTTCCGGTGATGGAGGTTTTTTGATGTTATGAACATTTATGAACAATTTTTTTGGAAAAAAAGTATATGTACGATGCGCAGGAAGTGTATGGTCCCGCTATACGGATCGGTGTACGCTGTTAATAATCCAAAGCTGTCAACCTGAAGTGAGTCCTTGGATGTTACAATTGACGAAGTGGGATAAATCTTTTACGATGCAGGGAGTGTAAGCGTTTAAAAGGGAGTGACTTC
Source organism: Paenibacillus sp. FSL H7-0331 (assembly GCF_001956045.1). The sequence goes on from NZ_MRTH01000008.1 coordinate 256,473, forward strand.
AGTTGTATACGATGATGATTGTAGAGGATGAAACGATTATTCGCGAAGGGCTGAAGAGTTGTCTGGATTGGCACTCGCTCGACATTGAAATTATCGGGGAAGCGGCTGATGGGGCGGCTGCTCTCCAACTCGCTAAAGCGATGCTTCCGGATATTGTGTTAACCGATGTGGTGATGTATGGGATGGACGGTATTGAATTTGTAAGCAGACTACGCGAGGAACTCAGCGAAAAGCAGGTGCAGGTGATTCTGATCAGCGGGCATGAAAATTGGTCCTATATCAAATCGGCGCTGCAGCTGCAGGTGACGGACTACCTGTTAAAGCCATTTGATACGGCAGAGCTGGAGCAGGTGATTCATAAAGCAAGGAAGGCTTGCGATGCCGAACGGGAGCGCAGACTGTGGGAGCAGGGGCTTCCCCCTCACCTGCAGGCAGAACAGGACTATTTTTTGGAGCGTAAGGCCGCATTGGAGACGGCGATCATCGTGGAGCTCGAGCAGAATGAGCGGATGAACCGGATCTATTCGGTCCGATTATACTTTGATTGGTTTCGTAAGTTCGAGCGGAATGCCGTACCTTATTTGCAGGCATTTTGCGGAATACTGTTGATGCAGATCAAGCAGCGTTTCGCACAATTGGCCGAATCGGGCTCCACTGATTTTGTGGCCGAAGGGATAGAAGCGATGAAAGGCTGTATCACCGATGAAGAGCTGGAGGAGTTTATGGTCAATCTGCTTGACCATTTGGCTGAATTCATACACAGCAAGCCGGACCAACGTAGAACCATACGCAGTATTATGGAGCTTATTCAATCGTTCTATATGGAGGAGCTAACGATTTCGTATATTGCAACCAAGGTTCACTTGTCCCCCAATTATTTGGCCACACTGTTCAAGAAGGAAGTGGGAACGACGCTCAACGATTATGTCACTGCCGTCCGTATTTCTCATGCCAAGCGTCTGCTCTCGGAGGGCAATTTGCTCATTCAGGAAATTGCCGAGAAAGTCGGCTATAAGGATGTCAAATATTTCACGAAGCTGTTCAAAAAAGAGGTCGGACGCAGTCCGAGAGCGTACCGCGAGCAATGATCAGGCCTACACTTCTGCGCCGATTGCTGCTGCTTGACGCCCGCATTAAACTAAGGCATAAGCTGTTGATCGCCTTCATTCTGATCGTGCTGATTCCAACGCTTAGCATTGGTTTTTTTTCGTATAAAAAATCATCCTCCATCATACAGGAACAGACGAGCCATGCCTATCTGGAGGCGCTTCGCCAAACGACGATCAATATTTCCTACCGGCTAAGGGAAGTCGAAAATATTTCAGAGCTTATTTATACGAACGAAAAGCTGCAAAAAATTGTCCGTAGGGCAGCTGCGCAGAAGCTTTCCATTTCTGAAGTGTATGAGGATTATAAAAGCCTGACAGAAATCATAACGAATCTGGAAAAAAATCGCAATATATTTCGAATCCGCCTGTTCGTTCCAGGCAATCCCTTATATGCAACAGAAAACCGTAATATTTTTCCTATTAATGCTGTAGATGCACAAAAGCTGAATGAGGAGCTGCTCAGCCAGCCGGGATTTATGAAATGGAGCTTTGTCGATCAACAGGCGTACTTATCGAACGGCATCAAATCAGTGCTGTCGCTCAATCGGCTGATGAAGGATTTTGAACAGGTTAATAATGTACTGGGTGCTGTTGCAATTGATGTTGACGAGAATACGTTGAACGAGGTACTGCGCGATATGAGCTTGTCACTTCCTTACCAAGCGCTGCTGGTCAATAAAGATACGGTGATTACGACCTATACGAACAACAAGTCGGATCAGTTATCGATCAGCTGGGACATGCTGAGGAACAAGCTGCAGAGCCACCCGCTTCCATACAAGGGTTATGAGAAACTCGAAATGGATGGTAAATCGTATCTGTACCTGGTCCATCCTGTCGATCAGCTGGATTGGAGGCTGGTGGTACTCATACCTACGATAAATATTACGGATCAAAGTACACTGCTCGGTTTTTTTATTTCGATTTTGACTTTAATTCTGGTAGTAGCTGCCATTTTATTATCGATCGTGCTGTCGGGCAGAATTACGCGTCCCATCCATATTTTGGCTGATAAAATGAAAGGCATTGAGCAGGGGAACTTCGGAGAAATGGTGGAGGTCACTGGCCATGATGAAATATCGCTGCTGCAAAGGCGATTTAACCGGATGTCGACCGAAATTAACAGCCTCATTGAGGAGGTTTACAAAATCACGATCAGCAAGCAGCAGGAGGAAATGAAGGTGCTGGAAAGCCGCATTAACAGCCATTTTCTATACAATACCTTAGATACGGTCAAGTGGATGGCCTTTCGCAATAAGGAGCCGGATATCGTTCAGATCGTGACAAGCCTGTCCAAGTTTTTCCGAATCAGTCTGAATAAAGGGAATGATGTGCTGACAGTGGATAAGGAGCTGGAGCATGTGGCTGCCTACATGGATATCCAGAACGTACGGTTTAACGGCCAGTTAGGGTATCACCCTGTTATTGAGGCCGAGATATTGGGCTTGGAAATCATCAAGCTGATCCTGCAGCCTATAGTTGAGAATGGCATCATACATGGCGTGAACAGAAAAGCCGACAAGAAGGGTAATATCGTCATTCGTGGGGTTATTGTCGGGGAATTCATCGAATTTATGGTGATTGACGATGGGGTAGGCATGGATGCGGCTGCAAGGGATCGTCTATTTACTTCCTCCACTACCGGATATGGCCTACGTAATGTCCATCAGCGATTGGTGCTTACCTATGGTCCGGATTGTGGGGTTAGGGTCTGGAGCAAACCCGGTATGGGCACGGCTGTCAAGCTGATTCTGCGCAAGGAAAGAAGGGCACTTCCATTGGAAAGAGCGTAAGATAAGACACCTATTCGTAGGTTTGCCCCGTTACGGGGGCTTTTCTTTTTGTGTATGATAATTGATGTAAGCGGTACCAACGAATGTACAGCTACAAGATAGAGAGGAGGGTTACCGTATATGGAAGGTGTGAACGCCAATATGCAGCAGGAAGAAACAAGGAAGGGAACAGGGGTCCGACCCAGAACGTGGTGGAAGGATTTGCGGCAGGATTACGATCTGTATTTGCTGCTGCTGCCAGGCTTGATCGTATTGCTGCTTTTCAAATATACACCGATGTTCGGTGTTGTGATTGCGTTCAAGGATTACAATTTGTTCGATGGCATATGGGGCAGCCCCTGGGCGGGATTCACGTATTTCGAAGAGCTTTTTGCTAACCCCAAATTTTACACCGTGCTGGTCAATACATTACTGATTAATCTATACAAGCTGGTGTTTCAGTTCCCGCTGCCGATCATCCTTGCGCTGATGATTAATGAAGTACGTCATTTGCCCTTCAAACGGGTTACCCAGACGATTACGTATTTACCGCATTTCTTGTCATGGGTTATTATCAGCGCAATATTCATCAACCTGCTTTCACCGGAGACCGGAATATTAAGAGAAGTCTTCGCCTTGTTTGGCATGCAGCATGTATTAATTATCGCAGACGAGCGGTTTTTCCGCAGCTTGCTGGTGGTATCAGCAGCCTGGAAGGAGACGGGTTGGTCCTCGATCATTTATTTGTCAGCGATCGTATCGATAGACCCGCAGCAGTATGAAGCAGCCAAGATGGATGGGGCAGGCAAGCTGCGGCAAATCTGGCATGTAACCTTGCCTGGTATTCGTAGCGTTATCGTATTCATCATTATGCTGCGGATCGGCCACGCTTTATCGAATGATCTGGAGCAAGTGCTGATGTTCTACAGTCCGCTTGTCTACAATGTTGGTGATGTTATCGGAACCTTTGTGTACCGTGTCGGGCTTGGAGAGATGAAGTACAGCTTCACAACGGCCATTGGGTTGTTCCAGTCGTTGATCGCCATGATCCTCATTATAACCGCCAATGCAGTAAGCAAAAAATTTGGCGAGCGCAGCTTGTGGTAAGGAAAGGAGGCGGTTAACCGTGCGCTTGAAAACCAGAAACGAAGTCATGTTCGAACTGTTGAATTATATCCTGCTAACCTGCATCATTCTGACTTGCCTGATCCCGGTGCTGAATATTGTAGCCAAGTCGTTCAGTGGCGAAGCCCATGTACTTGCGGGAGACGTGTTTATTTGGCCGATTGGGTTCCAGCTTGATGCTTACAGTGTGGTACTCGGCAGCCAGAAGTTTGTAAGCTCCTTTTCGAACTCGGTATTTATTACCGTGGTTGGCTCTTTGATTAATGTCACACTGACCGTGTTTACAGGCTACGCGTTGTCGCGCAGCAGGTTAAGAGGGCAGAAGGTGATCATGATGCTGTATGTATTCACCATGCTGTTTGGAGCGGGACTCATTCCCACTTATTTGGTCATCAAAAGCCTGGGGCTGCTGGACACCTTGTGGGCATTAATTATTCCGACTCTCGTAAGCCCTTTTAATATGATTATCGTCCGTTTGTTCTTTTTCAATATACCTGACAGCCTGGAGGAATCAGGGAAAATGGATGGAGCGGGCAACCTGCGAATTTTGTTCTCCATTATGCTGCCGCTCGCAATGCCTGTGGTCGCAACGATAGGACTATTCTGCGCGGTAGAATACTGGAACAGTTATTTTGATGCTCTGATGTACATTAATAATAGTAAGCTGCTGCCGCTTCAGGTGTTTTTACGCGAGATGCTATTGAGTGCTTCGGATGCAAGCAACAATATCGATATGCTGTCGCAGGTTCATGTATCCCAGGAATCGATTCGTGGAGCTACGGTGGTAACGGCAACACTGCCGATTGTGCTTGTTTATCCTTTTTTGCAAAGATATTTTGTTAAAGGCATCGCGCTTGGAGCCGTAAAAGGCTAATATAAGCAATCATAAATGCGACTTGAAACAATGAAATGGGGAGGCATAAACATGAAGATGATGAACCAAAAGAGAGTTGGCGGTGTTGTATCCACATTGATGCTCTGTACGGCCTTGGCGGCCTGCAGCGGAGGAAATACAGCACCTAGTGCAGGTGGGACAGCAGCAGCCGGTGGAGGCAAGGATAAGCCGGTAATCAAGGTGCTCGGTCCCAACAATATGGAGGAATTTCCGACGGGGAGCGATGTGAACAACAATGAGATGATCAGCGCGATCCGCGAAAAAACCGGTTTTAACGTTCAGTGGGAGCTCCAGCCGAAGGATGCTGAGGCAGCTAAGCAGAAGCTTAACGTCATGATGGCTTCAGGAGACACCCCTGACATTATTATTCTTAACGATAAGGCGACATTCGGCAGCTTTTTGCAGCAGGGGCTGTTAACACCGCTCGATCCACTGCTTGATGAAGTCGGTAAAGATGTCAAAGCCACACTGACACCCGATCAATGGAAATCAGCTTCCTACAAAGGGAAGATTTACGCGGTTCGTACTGTTAATTTCGGTGTGGGCACTAAAGGATTGCTTGCCCGGAAAGATTGGCTTGATACATTAGGCATCAAGGAACCGAAGACACTAGATGAGTTCTACAACATGCTGAAGACAGTTAAGGAGAAAAAGCCGGATGCAGTTCCTTATGCAGGTGCGTTGGCGCAGGGTGGGGGGGATTTGTCCAGTCTCGAGGTTATAGCTGGTGCTTTCGGTCAGGCTGTCGATTACACGGCGAAGGATGGCAAGGTCGTGTACAATGCGGTAGAGCCAGAAGCCAAAGAGTTTCTCGCTTACACTAACAAGCTGTACAACGAAGGATTGCTGGATAAAGAAGCATTGGTTAACAAAAATGATAATGTGAAGGAAAAGCTGGTCAGCGGTAAGGCGGCTATGTCAACCATTGGTTGGGCAGATGCCAAGGTCATTGGCGATGCGATAAAAACGAAGGACCCGAGCTCCAACTTAATTTATATCGATCCGCCTACGGGCAAGAACGGAATGTCCGGTGTGGCCAAAGGCCAGACGACTGTCAAATATTTCATCATTCCTAAGTTCAGTAAAAATGCTAAAGCCGCTGTTGAATTCCTGAATAAAATGACCAACAAGGATTTGATTGATTATATTTCCTTCGGTGTGGAAGGGAAGCACTACACGAAAAAGGATGGCAAATTTATCGCCACACCAGAAGCTGAAAAAATCCGCTTTCGTGTCTATTACAACATGTTCGATACGATAGAGCTCGGCTTGCAGCGGATGGAGCAAAAAGGCTTTGCACCTTATTTTGAACCGGTTGTCAAATATTCAAAGCATGAAAATGTGATCGATCTGGTTCCACCAATTGAAATCGTCGACAAAAAATCGAAGGAGCTTGCCGATCTCAAAAAGGAGTATTTCCTGAAAATCATTTCGGGTGCACTGCCGCTTAGTGCTTATGACGAGTATGTGGCGAGCTGGAAAAAAGCCGGTGGTGAAGAAGTGCTGAAGGCATTGAGCGACGCCTACTTACAAAAATAACACAAGGCACGTAAATAATATAAAATCATTCATCAGCAAATAAGCTGAAACAGCGGAGGTAGGACCATGAAAAAGCGACTAAATTTTCTTTCCCATGAGCAGTTGGAAAGCTACAATGCAGCAGGTTATCTCGTACTTAAACATGTATTTACCGAAAAAGAGGCACAAGTACTTCAAGCGGAATGCGATCATCTGCTCGAGTTGGAGCCGTATACCACACACGGGAACATTCGTGTTGCACACCGTAATTACCCGGACGGCAAGGTCATGATTGAAAAGATGGACCCCGTGCACGATCTGTCACCTGTCTTTGCCTCCTTGGTAAGGGATGAGCGCATTCTGGACCCGATTCGTGATATTTATCTGGATGAGCCGCTGCTGTTCAAGGATAAATTGATTTTTAAACTCCCTGGGGCAAATGGATATACCATGCATCAGGATGCTGCCTATTGGCAGGGCTTTCAACCCGATGGCTTGATTTCGGTTATGGTAGCGATCGACGGAGCGAGCACAATAAATGGTGGTTTGGAGCTTTTCCCTGGCTACCATGACCGATTTCGTTCAAAGCCGGGCGAGCTGCGGAATATGAATCAGGAGGAGATCGATGAGATTGATCCGTCGACCGGTCAGATTGTCGAAACCGAGCCTGGGGACATCATTATATTCCACTCCTATACCCCACATCAGAGCGGCGCTAATAACTCTGAAATTAGCCGCAAGCAGCTTTACTTGACCTACTCACCGGCAAAGAATGGTCAGCTTTACAAGGCGCATTATCAGCACTATCAGCGCTACGTTTTAAAAGGTAAAGATCCGAGTGTGTATCACTTCTTATAATGAATCGTATGAAATTGAATATTAGAGGTTGTTCAAAAAGTCATCTTTTGATCACGAAGTCATACACGTTGCTTACTCGGCATCGAATCTTGCATTCAGGCTCGAAGTGCGGAAACTCCGCTCCTCTTTCTTTACCTTCTTGCAACCTTCTCGGTGCTGAAAAGTCGACTTTTTGAACACGCACTATTAGCAAAAAAAGCTTGGCCAAGTATGCCCCGTCGCATACGGCCAAGCTTTTTTCATATGTAACGCATCATGTATATACCCGAGCCTTCGGGACTGATTCCCTACAAATTAAGCATTAACGTATTTGCTTTGAAATTCTTCTTCGGTTTTAGTCAGGTAAAGGATACCCTCGATCAAACCGATGATTCCCGGAATACCAGTCCAGCAGAACAAGATGTAGACAACACCTAAACCAATTTTACCTAAGTAAAATTTGTGAACACCAAGGCTTCCCAGTAGAATCGCGAGTATTCCAGCAGTTGTTTTTGATTTCATGTTAATTTCGCTCCCTTATCGTTCTTTTTCTTGCCCTTGCAAGTTATTTTCATCTTATCGTACTAGTTCTTAAAGCACATCTAACTAAAGTTATAGAAGCATAAATTTATCGAAAATAATCGAAGATTTTTTGAAATCTGCTTATTTTTACACGGTTTTAGTACTTTGGTTACATTCCTTTTGCATGTTTAGACATTATACTAGCCTTTGTGCAGCATATTGTGCGTATTAAGGCGTATTATACAAAAGGGGATGGATAGGATGTTGAAGAAATCATTATTACAATTCATGGTTCTTACTTTGTTGGTTGCTATGGCAACGGCTTGCGGAACGACTGTATCCAGCAACGATGTTAATGAATGTGTGAAAAGCGGTGTCTCCAAATCGGATTGCGAAAAAGCAATGAAAGAGATCCAGGACCTGCAAAAAGCAAAATAAATATCGGGACAGCAAAAGACCGAAGCTCTACTCAGGCAGAGAGCTACGGTTTTTTGCTGTTCCAATTCGCGTGCGGCGCTTCTAGCCGAACCCTGCAGACCGGGAGGTTATGTATCGGTTTTAGGTTAATTTTATTATATATTCGATGATAGAAACAATTACATTGACTATAACTTTAGTTACAGGGTGCATCAAAAGGTGGTAAAATAAATGAAAGACAGGTTGGATTTAAATTGGACTTGAAGAGAGTTCAGGTTATGTGAGGACTACAAGGGAGGCTCCATGACGAATATTAAGAACACAATATTGCGCAATAGGTTGGAAGGAATGAAATGGGATGTCCAACCTTTTATATATACAGCTGTAGCCTTGATCGAGATGGTTGAGCCGATGCATAAAAAGGGATTGGTCATCCGCGATTTGAGTCCAGATGGAATCATGCTGCAGCACGATTCCAATAAGGCAGCACTTATAGAGGAGCGCAGGTTGAAGTATGCGTACCTGTCACCTGAGCAAACCGGCAGGATGAATCGGACGCCAGATACTCGCAGTGATTTGTACGCGCTGGGTGTTATTTATTATGAAATGCTTGCAGGCTGCCTACCTCTGCAAGCAGATCGAGCGGAGGATTGGCTGCATGCACATCTGGCCATGGTACCCAAGCCGCTTGGTGACGTGCGTCCAGACGTTAAGGGACCGCTCGCAGACATCGTGATGAAGCTGCTGTGCAAAGCTCCGGATGAGCGTTATCAGAGTGCATCAGGACTGCTGGCAGACTTGAAGCAATGTATCTCTTTATTGGAAGAGACAGGAGGAATTCCTCCGTTTAAAATCGGCTTAACGGATGATGCAGCCCGTTTTCAGCTGCCCAGGACCCTCTTCGGACGTGAGGCTGAAGAGGCGGAGCTGTGGAATGCTTACGAGCAGACTCAAGGCGGCAGCCCGGCATTTGTCTGGGTAACAGGCCGCTCAGGCAGTGGTAAGACCACATTGATTCGACAATTGCAGCTTCCTGTTATGCGTTGGGGAGGGCGATTTGTTGAGGGCAAATGCGATTTAATGAATCGGGATATACCTTATGAGCCGATTCTACAGGCACTTCGAAGTCTGGTGCGGCAAATCTGGCAGGAATCTCCCGAACAAATTACTGCATGGAAAAGCCGGCTGGCCACAGATCTGGGCTTGTCTGCGAGCATTATAGCCGAACTGATACCTGAGGCTACGCCTCTTTTGGGAGAACTCACTCCTGTAGAGATATTGCAGCCCGCTGAAGCTGTTATCCGTTTCCGCTGGTTATTTTCCGCTTTCCTCCAAATATTTGCTGATACCGAACATCCTCTTGTGATGTTTCTCGATGATCTGCAGTGGGCCGATCCGGCTACACTGGACATTTTGCGAGAGTGGATGCAGGATTCCACCCTTCAGGGCTTTATGCTCATTGGTACGCATCGGGTGGAATCCAATTCAATCGTTAATGAGGATGGAGAAGAACATGTCGCTGTATGGCTGAAGCAGTTCTTGTTACAGTCTATGGAAGATACCAAACGGTTGAAGTTTATCACGATGGGGCCTCTGCCCTTCACACAGGTCAATCTATGGGTAGCCTCTGTACTGGGTGGGGAACTGGAACGTTCGCGTCGACTGGCTAAACTTTTGTATCAAAAAACAGGCGGAAACCCCTTATACCTGCATCGTCTGTTGGACAGTCTGTATCGTGAGAAAAAGCTGGTTTTTGATGCCAAGCAGGCCTTTTGGACATGGAATGAAGAGGCCATTAAGGAGCTGCCTGATGATCTGGATGTGCTTCAGCTTATTGGTGCTCGTATCCGTACCTTACCACCAGATACGATTGATTTGCTTGGTATAGCAGGGGCGATGGGACAGAGGTTTCGTTTATCATCAGCTGCTTTGGTCAGTGGCAAGCCGCTTCAGGAGCTGCATCAGAATATACAGCCGTTATTGGATGAAGGCTTGTTGTTTATGGAATCGGACACGCTGCTGGATCAGGCTGAAGACCGATTGTACAGTTTCATGCACGACCGGATTCAACAAGCGGCATATGCCGTAGTTCCGGAAGAGGACAGGGCTAGTCTGCATAGGAACATCGGATATATGCTGCAGCTTCAGACCGAGCCCGGTTATGAGGAACAAGCACTTTTTGATATTATTCATCACTTGAATTTAGGAATTAGTGAGGTTAAGGACCAGGCAGAACGAAGAAAGCTGGCTGAATATAATCTACAGGCAGGTTTGAAATCAAAGGCGACGACGGCTTATGTGGTGGCACAGCATTTTTTGGAAACCGGCCTGCTGCTGCTCGGTGAGGATGAATCAGGAACAGATCCATTGTTTTACAGGCTGCTGCTGGAGCTATCTGAATGTGAATACGTTGGTGGGCGTTCTGACCGTGCGGAGGAACTGCTCCAGCGTTTGATGGATCGTACCGTGGACCCGCTGCAGCGCTCCGGTATTTATTTGATCCGAGTCGCCATGTATGCCTATCTGAAAAAGGAAGATAGAGCTGTAGCCGTCGGACTACAAGGATTGGAAGAACTGGGATGGAGCATTTCCGCGAAGCCGTCCAAAGCCGTTATCGGACGTGAAATGATTAGAACGTTCTGGGCCTTGAAGCGTAAAGGCGCAGAGCTGCAGGAACTGCCTATCAATACCGATCCTATGCATCGAGCTTTGTCCGATCTGGTCATGGCCATCGCGGCCTCCGCTTTTATTTCCAACCCTGAAGTTGCTGCTTTGTTGTATGCCAAATTCGTTCGATATGGATTGCAGCATGGGAATAACGAAGCTTTTACGTTTATGCTCGTTGCTTTTGCAATGATCCAGGGCATAGCGCTTAATCGCTACAGCTTTGCTTATCAACTGCTGGATGTCGCTTTTCAGTTATCGGCTCAATTTGAGAACACGAGCTTTAAATGCCGTCTGCATTTTGCAACAGGTCTCATTGAGCAATACCGCGACCCCATTAAAGCCGCAGAGCATTTTGAAAAATCAGCTCGTTATGGTCTGGAATCAGGGGACCTGACCTTTGCCGGATTTTCAGTATCTCTGCGTATTCTCAATCATACCGGGGACCTGCGCGATCTGTCAGCATGCGTCTCGGTTTACGAAGCAAGCTCTTGGCCGCTGCTGGACGAGGTTACACGGAACCTGCTGCGAATTACACGCAGTTATATAGATGAAATGGAAGGTAAGCCTGGTGTCCACATGGAGCTGGATGAGCTGATGAACGGAGATCTTACCAATGTGACACAGAAAAATCAGGCCTTCTATGCTTGTACCTCAAAAATACAGATTGCCTACTTAAATGGAGCTTATCGCGAAGCGCTGAGCTGGGTAGAGCTTACGAAATTCAACTCCCATCAATTAACTTTGTTTCAGGTTCGCAAGCAGCATTTTTACCAGTCGCTGTCGTTAGCTTCGCTATATGAAGAGGCGACCTTGGATGAGCAGCGCAGTATCCGTACAGAAATGGGCAAGCAGCTCCGCTCAATGAAAAAGTGGACTGAGGGTGATGTTCAGCGTTCAGCAGCTTACCTGCTGATTCTGGCGGAAACCATGCGGATCAAGGGTAGTAATAAGCTGGCTGTGACGAGTGGCTATGAGCAAGCTCTGACAGCTGCGCGCGAGGAAAGAAACGTGATGATAGAAGCTTTGGTTTGCGAACGGATGTCCAGCTGGTACCGGGTGTCCGGAATATTGACTGCTGCCGATGCGATTCTTGCCGAGGCTTACTCTGCTTATGCACGTTGGGGCGCGACTGCCAAGGCCAAGCAGCTTCGTGAGCATTATTCAGGACTGTCTGCCTATGCCGACGTTTCGGCAACTCTCGAGAAGGCTGGTTCTTCTGAGCTGCTGGAATCGTGGATTGCTCGTGGTGAATATATGTCGGATATACACAGTGTCGACGATTTGGACGAGGATGAACGGGAATATTTACTGTTCAGAGACATCGACAAATCCGTGATGAAGCAGGCAGCTGGCTGGCCGGGTGGCATTGGAGAGGGCAGTCTTATGGAACGTTTTCTGGAGTCGGCGATCCGTTATGCAGGTGCGGGTAAAGGGTATGTGCTGAGTATGAGCAGTGCGGAGGAGGCACTGTTTACCATAGAGGCAGCTGTGGGAAGCCAATCAGTCGATGAATCCGAGAAGGTTGACTTTGCTGCTTCGATTGTCCGTTATGTGGTGCGTACGGCAGAGCGAGTCATTCTGGCTAATGCTTCATTAAGCCCATACATGACCGATCCCTACGTTCGTGGCAGTCAGCCGCAATCCATACTGTGCATGACACTACCGCATCCGGGAAAACGGCACCCTTACATCCTTTATCTGGAAAACAATCTGGTGTCAGGTATATTCAGAGAGGATAGGTTAGATGTACTCGATATGCTATTCTCTCGAATGGTATATCTGGAATCGCTGGGTATGCCTCGGATGGAGGTTGCTGCCGTGGAAGATGTGGGGGATAACTATAATGAGACGATTCACTCGGCCATGCAGCCCTTGATCGATTCGCTGACAAACCGTGAAGCCGAGATTTTACGTGTATTGTCTTCCGGGTTATCGAACAAGGAAATTGCAGTTCATTTTGGCTTGACAGAAGGAACAGTTAAAAATCACGTGTTTAACATTTACAGCAAGCTGGGCATCAAACGAAGAGCTCAGGCGATCGCAAAGGCAAGAGAGCTGCGTATTCTGGACTAGCTGGTTCGGCAAGTCAGGTGGAGTGGCAAAATGGGTCAGCATGTGCAGTAGCTAAATTGGCAAGCGTGTATAGGAGCATAGTGTGAGCAGCGTAACCCGGAGCCTTCAGGTATCCGGTTATTTGCGCTGTCTGCTAAAAGTCCGAATGAATTGGGTAAAGTAAAGGATAGAACGTAAACATACATAATGAATTGAGGCTAGCCGATGAAGCCAGGAGCCCGAAAGGCGATATGGACCACCATGATGGTGTTGCTCGTGGTTCTTGTACTAGCCGTTGGCATCTACTTGAAGCCATATCCACCAGCGGTAGCAGGACTTGAAGCGATGAAGGGCGGAAGTGGGATAACGGTTACGGAGCATAAAGGCTGGATCCAGTTCGAGCCATCTATGGTTAAACAGACGGATGTGCTCCTATACCCAGGTGCACGTGTTCGTCCAGAAAGCTATGCACCTCTGGCACTGCTGCTTGCACAGGAAGGATTTCGTACATGGATAGTGAAAATGCCACTGAATCTGGCTGTGCTTGGAGCGAATAAGGCGGACGGGATTATAGATACGGTACCAGATCGAACCTTTGTAATAGGAGGTCATTCGCTTGGTGGTGTGATGGCAGCACGTTATGCGGTGAAGCATACCCAACAGCTGAAGGGGGTATTTTTCCTCGCTTCGTATCCTGATGAAGCAGGAGGCTTACGTGAAGCGGGGCTACCCGTATTGTCGCTATTTGGTTCAGAGGACGGCGTGCTGAATCGAACAGTCCTGGAGCAGGCGAAAGCCTATTTACCGATGCAGACACAGTATGTGGAAATCCCAGGTGGCAATCATGCCCAGTTTGGCAGCTATGGACCCCAGAATGGCGATGGGATTGCTGGGATAACGGCCACAGATCAGTGGAGCTTTACCAGTCAACAGCTTGTACTGTGGCTGCAAGCGCAGGCGAAATAGTTGGAGGTACAGGCCTGCCAACAGCGAATCCGTAAACGAATAAAAAACGATTGCGCCGCTCCTGAATAGGAAGGGGCAATCGTTTTGACATTCAGGAAAGCTCTAATTTGTGCTTGAAGGCAGGCTCCGTATCTTCATCAGCTTGACGATGCGCTATAGGTTCACCGTTTTTATAATAAACATAGGGACTCAACAAAATAAAAAAGATATGAACCTGCTCATAGCCGGACTCCCGCAGGATCTGATTAAACTTGGCTGCTACGGCGTCATGTACCTCTTGCTTTCTGGGGAATAGCAGAATTTCCAGACTGAGCGGCACCTGCGAGATAGCTTCAGTGAGCAGGGTTTCGATCTTGACCATACTCTTGTCAATTTGAACAAGCTGGGCAAATTCTTCTATTAAACGAGGTGCGACGGAGTGTAAATATTCGTTGGAAAATCCTTTGAAGCGCAAATAAGGCATGCTGTCGGTCTCCCTTATTTTTACGAAAATGCAGGTAAGGTCTACCTGTGACTTTGGTTAGTCCAAATCGTACTATGGTTTCAGCCGGTTGTCAATGTGGTCACTACTCATCTTGTGGAGGATTTATGAACATCAAGAAGAGAGGAATGTCTTGTACCTTTGGTAACAATTTGTGCTATGATTATATGAACAAAAGGTTCTTAAGACCTAATTAATTTATGGAAAAAAGTAATATTGGAGGGTGCGCATCTGTATGTTTACATTGAGACCCAAAAAAATAGTGTGCTACGGAGAGTTATTGACGGGATATAGGCTGGAGGAACAGGAGCAATCAGATGGGGTGGCGTCCTGTAGACAGACCGCAAGTGGAGGAACGCCTGCTTATGTGGCGGCGGCAATAGCAAAGCTCGGCGGTGATTCCCGTTATATAGGAAAGATCGGGAGCGACGCGTCCGGTTTATATTTGCGCAGCGAGCTGGAGGCTGCCGGGGTTGAGGCTGCGCTCGTCGGGATGGATATGGCGAGTCTGGCATGGACGGAGTGGAGCGAGGACCACGACGATAAGTCTGGAAACAAGCTCGATTCTGACGGAGAGACAAGGGTGAACGGTAACAACCTGAAGAGGGCGGAGTTCGATGAAACCTGGCTCGATGACGTTGCCGTGTATCATTATGGTTCTGCGCCTCTGAGTGAAGGGCGCTCACAGACCTCGGCCTTGGCAGCGGCGCGCCGAATCAAGGCGGCAGGCGGCCTGACCTGCTGCTGTCCTAATTCGAGTGCTATTTTATGGCCGGATGAAGAAACGATGCGGCAGGACCTGCGGAACCATATCGGGACGGCCGATATCGTGAAGATCAATGAGAAGGACTTAGCCGCCCTTACCGGTCTGGAACCCGCGGAAGCCGTCCAGCAGCTGCTGGATATGGGGGCAAAGGTAATTGTCGTGACACTAGGTGAATACGGCTGCTGTGTGGTTACACGCCAGGCAATGACATCGATTCCCGGTATTCGTGTCAAATCGGTAGATCCCGCAGGCGCTGGTGACAGCTTTGTCGGTGCGATGCTGCTCAAGCTTGCGGAGCGTGGAGCGACTGCAGAGCAAATCGAAACCATCTTGAACGACGAGG
Source organism: Paenibacillus sp. FSL H7-0331 (assembly GCF_001956045.1). The sequence continues at coordinate 271,943 of NZ_MRTH01000008.1, forward strand.
AGCAGGTGCGCTCGATTTTTTCTTTTGCCAATAAAGCAGGTGCCATGACAACAACGCGTCATGGTGTGTTTGCTGCTCTGCCAACGATGGAGGAGCTTGAAGCTATGGAGGATTAGTGAACAATTCCACTAATGGTTTCCAGGGATTCGACAGGAGCTCTTAGGGACTTCCATTTTATCGCGTGAAATCGACAAAAAAATCCCGATACTTGTAGAAATCAATTGTAAAAGTGATGTAAGAATGTTACTATTTAGTCATATAATTATCGATTTCATGGTACTTACGAATTAGGCTTAGCCATATGTTACAGGCATTTAGTTCTAATCAAAAAAATCTATATTCTTACATTTTTTGCAACAATCACTCACATACGATAAAGGCAAACTTGCTGAAAGGCAAGGACGCAAAGCAATGGACCTAAAGATATTTCTATGGTCGCCATGCCACCGAAAATGGGAGAATACGGATGAGCTTAGTGATATGAGACATCTTTCCCGTTACATGGGGAAGGTGTCTTTTTTTGTGAATTCGGATAATGGAAAGGAAGACGAGAATGACCATTCCTATCAAAGAAACTGAGATCATGAAACTGTCTCAACCGTCGTCAGCGGTTCCCAAAATGGATAGATCCTCCTCCAAGCCGATAAGGGTTTCTGAAGGGGGTAATGACGAGCATAATTGGATTTGGGTCCATAACGATCACATTCATGTTCAGGTGGATACGGCGAAGGGGGCACTGCCTGTCATCGAAGCCAGACATCCGATAAGCCTGATCGTTGACGGTGAGTTGGTAGAAGGCCCTTATACCGTCAAGGGCAATGAACGAATGGAATGGAAGGCTGAAGATGAGCCCTTGTTCCAGATTCTTGTATCCGAGGATCAGATGAAAGTGTTCCTGATTGTACGCCATACACAGCTCGTTCAACCTAGGTTGAAAAACACAGAGCCGGCCTCTAAAGTGACGCTTGAGCTGGATCGGGAAGCAGGGGAGCTGATCCGCAAATTGGAGCTGGCTGAGGTGACTCAGGAGCTTTCCCAGTTATCGATTTCATACAATCTGGATATCGGGAATATATATCAGGAGCTGCAGGAGCCTACCTTCAAGCCTGTTCTCGTTGCACAGGGCAGCTACCCCGTTCCGGGTGAGGATGCGCGTATGGAGCTGTTTTTCACTGAAGTGGTAGAAAGGGGCTTCATGGAGGTCGGCGGTGGAATCGATTACCGAAACTCGCTGAAGATTCCTTCAGTTCGCAAAGGTCAGGTTATTGCCAAAAAAATCAAGGCTGTCGATGGTATTACAGGCTACAATGTGCACCGTCAATTGGTGATTCCCCCCAAGCCGCAGGATGTGAACGTTATAGCCAGGGAACACGTGGAACAACAAGGTGATACTTTTATCGCGATGAAGGAGGGCAGGCCGCGGGTAACGGGTACCCATACCTTGTACTTGGATATTTCAACCGCTTACATTGTTTCGGGTGACGTGAATCTAAGCACGGGGAATATTGTTTTCTCAGGTGATGTGATGGTGTATGGTGATGTCACGGAAAATATGACGATTGAAGCGCTCGGTACGATTTATGTGGTTGGCTGTGTGTACAGTGCCGTATTGACCGCTACGGGAAGTATTATTGTGAAAGGCAATGTTGTGAAAAGTAAGCTGTATGCAGGCTACTGCGGTGAAAAGGTCGTTCGTATTCAGGAAGGCTCGCAGGCATTGTCTGTGCAGCTGGTGCACCTGATGGAAGCCGCCAAGCTGCTAACCGATCAGGTCAGGCAGAAAGGTCAAAATGCTGCTTTTGGACAAGTTGTCAAATTGCTGGTAGATAATAAATTCAAGGAAATTCCGAAGCTGATCCATAAGCTGCTTGTCCATGTCCATAGCGTACCGGAGCAGGATCATGAAGCCTGGCAGTATTTGATGGATAAGCTGGGCATGTTCAGCGATGTATCCAAGGTTTATTCGCAGGGGTCCGAAGCGTTATGGATGAGTCTGCTCTACGATCTGAAACAAACCGTCGAAAAAATTGATAACATGAAGGAAACGAACATAAAAATTGATATCGGTCAATGTCATCTTTCTACACTGCAGTCGCAAGGAGATATTATGATCCGCAAGGAGGGTGTGCTGCAAAGCGACCTCCGATCAACAGACAACATTATTTTTTATCACAATGATGCGGTATGCAGAGGATCTCGACTGGAGGCGGATGGCATGATATCGGCTTCTATTATTGGGGGCGTCACAGGCTCCTTGTCGCAATTGAAAGCGAAAGATAAGATCATGCTTCGCAAAATGTATTCGGGGCGCGTATGTGTGGATAGCTTCTGTGTTGATATAGTAGATGTGATCGAGAATCAGACCATAGACAAGGTCTGGATCATGCGGCAGCTTCGAACTTCTTAACTGTAAGAGAATCAGTGAACGCTGTGCGAAAGTTAATCTGACCTATGACGGTTAAAGAGGGGGAAAAGTCATATCTAAGAAGAAATTGAATGCTTTCGATGTGTTTAAGGGTCGGCGAATTAACAAAAATATTTATACATCACAAAGCGCCCTGCTGCTTCCCGCATCGACACTGCTGAATGAGAAGTCAAGCCGTTTGTTATCGCAACACTGTATTCACCTCAGCCCGGAGGATCTGGAACCGGCATTAGACGAGATGGAGCAGATTATGGATCAGTCGGTCATGGAAGTCAAACAGATTTTCTCGGAAATTGAGCACAGTGGGAACATTCCATTCGAGAAAATCAAGCAAACCATACTGCCTACGCTTTGTGACCTGTCCAAGGATTTTGGAATTATCGGATTTATGCTCACGATACAGCGGGTAGATGATTATACGTACCGACATAGTGCGGGCGTGGCGATGATGGCTGCGATGATTGGACGCTGGATGAAGCTTCCTGAGGATGAAATCCCCCGCCTGGCAATGGCTGGGATGCTGCATGATGTGGGCAAGCTGTTTATTTCACCGGCTATTTTGCAGAAGCCCGGCCGCTTGCTGAGTGAGGAATATGAACAAATGAAGCTTCATCCAGAGCTTGGTTACGCGTGCTTGATGCGTCAGCCGGAAGTGGATGAACGAGCTGCTCTCGTCGCTTTGCAGCACCATGAACGGGAAGATGGCAGTGGCTATCCGCTCGGTATCAAGGGCTCAGAGATGGATCCGTGGAGCAAAATTGTAGCTGTTGCGGATGTGTTTCATGCGATGACCTCGAAAAGGGCCTACAGGGAAGAGCTGCCTTTGTATGAGGTATTAAGAAACATGTGGGTACATGCCTATGGGGCTATGGATCCCCTTGTCGTGCACAGCTTTATGGAAAAGCTGATGATATATTTAATAGGCTGCGAGGTTGTACTATCGGATGGACAGCTCGGTAAAATCGTGATGTTAAATGATAAAAATCCGGTAAATCCGTTAGTTGAAGTTGAGGGAAGCTTTATTGATCTCAGTCAGGAGCCAACCTTATATATTGAGAAGCTGTTTAAGGTGGAAACAGAGAGCGAGGAGTAAGAGAAAGGATACGGTCAGGAACCAATTGTGATTTAGACTAATGGTTGCTGATCTATGTAATTGAAGAAAAGGCTGTCCCCCGGCATTATGAACTGCACCCCGTCAAGTGGACAGAACAAATAATAAAAATAAGTTAAGCGGCTTTGGTCCTGAATTCTTTAGGACTGAGGCCGTTTAATTTTGCTTGGAGTCTCTCGTAATTGTAAAAGTAAATGTATTCCTCAATATCTTTTTTAAGTGACTCAAAGTTATGGTATTTGTTTAGATAGTACTTCTCGCATTTCAGCGTACCCCAGAATGATTCCATAGGCCCATTATCTATACATCTGCCAACGCGTGACATACTTTGTTTTAATTTGCTGTCATCTATTATCTTCTTAAAGCCTAAAGAGGTATATTGAAAGCCACGGTCACTGTGAAGCAAAGGAGTACTCCCTGTAGCTGCTTGTAACGCGAGGTCTATTGTTTCAAATACAAGCCTATTATTATTCGAGTGACCTAGGACATAGGAAACAATGGTATTATCATGCAGGTCAAGAATAGCGCTTAGATAGGCTTTCTGGCTCGTTCCATATTTAAATTCAGTTACATCTGTTACCCACTTCTCGTTAGGTAACTCGGCCTGAAACTCACGGTTTAACAAGTTTTCTGCAACTTGCTGTGGTGTTGACCCTGCATATTTCTTCCTCTTTCTGCGAATAACAGATTGAATTCGAGCAACCCCCATAAGACGGCTTATTCTTTTATGGTTAATCTCTTTCTTGGTTTGCCGACACAAATTAAGCGTTAATCGACGGTACCCGTAGATGCCTCCAACCTTCTCGTACAGCAAGATCATCGCTTCTAAGAGTTGTTGGTTTTCTTGTTCACGGGCACTCGGTTTATGGTTCAGCCATTTGTAATAGCTTGAGCGAGGGATCCCTGCAAGGTTACACAGTAACTTCAAGCTAAAGGGACCTTCTTGTTGAACGACCTGAATAGCCAGGTAGACATTCTCCTGTCGATGTTGGCTTAACGTCGCCTCCTTTCGAGCTCCTGTAACTTTTTTAGTAACGCGTTCTCCGCTCTCAGCCGCTCGTTTTCATACGCCAACTTCTTCATCGCGATCTTTTGACGATCCGCTTCATTTAGCTCTTCGGGCGCTTTATTCCGTCCGCGACCATCCTGTAGTGCATCCTCACCGCCATCCTCGTACTTCTTCACCCACTGGTACGCTTGCTGATAAGAAACCTTATAGTGATCTGCTGTCTTTTGGTATTCCTGATTATGCGCAAGACAATATAAGACAATATCTATTCGTTCTTGCCAAGTTGTCGTTCGACCCTTCGTCATAGCTTGGGTTCCTCCACCATAGGATTTTAGGCTGCTATGACCATTATACTTGTCCACCCAGCTTTTGAGTTGGGTACGGCTTGATATTTTGTACTTATCAATAATTTCGTATTGAGAATAATGCCCGGACAAATAATCTTGAACCGCTTGAAGCTTAAGTTCGGCAGTATAGCTTTTATTACAAGACCGTATTTCAAGTCCTTCCATTCCGTATAACTCATACCGACGTCGCCATTTCACCAGGGTATTCACACTGATCTTATACTTGCTCGCAACGCCTGCCCGGCCGGCTCGTCCCGATTTTAGTTCCTCTAAGATGGCGAATTTATCTATTGCCTTATATGTATTTTTTTGTGACAAGGAAAAACTCCCCTTTAAGTAGAGTGGTTTATTTTTTAAACCTGTCTACTTAAAGGGGAGCATATCATTATTTGCAGGGAGGACAGCCTTTTTTGTGTGTGGGCCTACTTGATGACTAAGTTGCTATTTGACCCCTCCACATCAGTGGTTACGATTCGCTGATTGCGCCACCGCTACGACTCTGTGATTACCCGTAGACGCGTATTTCAATAACTTCTGCGTGGAGGCTCCCGTTCGTTGCTTCGATGACCAGGCGCAGTTGATCGGTGCTTACCGCTGTAGGCAGCCGATGGATTTGCTTGCGTTTGTGATTGGCTGTTTCCTCATGGACCTTGACCCATTGCCCCTCCACATAGGCTTCCAGACGGTAGTCCCGAACCAACTCAGGTATAACCGGAAACGGGGTATAGTGATGGTGAAGATTAATCAGATCCTCATTCACATCGTCATTGAAGGTGAGATGAATTTCACTAATTTGCACAGTCTCCTGCCACTGCAGCTCAAGGGAAGCGGACTCAGACACAGCCGGGTCCCGAGCCTCCGACAGCCACATGTGCGGCTCACCATAGGAACGGACAAAGCCATCCGTTACATGCTCGACCTCGAAGGCGGTTGTTTCAGGGTACATGCGGAAGCAGAAGGGCTTGCGCACCAGCTTCTTCATACTCCACAATACGACCGGTTGTTCCGGATCCTGATTGCTGAAATCAGCAGATACGGTCGTAGACGTGTTTTTAACGAATGAGAGCACCCCGGTTTGTGGCTGATGGGATACATACAGCGTCACATGCTCATTGGCTTTGATAATAATAAAGCCATGCTGTGCCGTTGGCGGCTTCCATGCTAGCGGAATGCTGACCCACTGGCGCTCGCCGGGTGTGAGGGCAGCCAAGCCGCTTACTTCCAGTCGATGCGGGATATAATTTTCCGCGCGGCCGGTGCTCCATACCTCCACCTCAAGCGTAGTTGCCGCCGCGGCGTCGAGCAGCAGCTCAATCCGCTGCAGCTCTGGCGCCACCGGCACCAGCAGGGCGACGTCCCCGCCCTGCAGAGCCACCGGCTCCGCGGCGTCTTCGACCGCCAGCCGTCGCAGTGTGCTCGACGCCGTGAGCTTCGCACGGCGTGCGAGATCCTCGTCATCGCTGCTGCGCAGGCCGATGACCGAGGCATCCTGACGCAGCAGCGTTTGCTGCAGCTGCGTCAGGTGCCGCTCATACACGGCGCGTGGCGTCACGCCGTGCTGCACAGCCAGGGCCGCGCCGGTACCCGCGGCCTCGCCAATGACCGCGCATGTCGCCATCACGCGCGTCGTGCCAAAGGCTACGTGCGAGGCGCTGATATTGCGCCCGGCGAACATCAAGTTCGATACATTCACCGAGTATAACGAGCGGAAAGGGATATGATAGATGCCGTCAGGATGCAGGTGCTTCGAGCCGCTCTCCGTCGCGTACATGCCTCCGGGAGGATGCAAATCAATGGACCATCCGCCGAAGGCGACTCGGTCCTCAAACTCCCGCTGCGCGAGAATATCGTTCTGGTTCAGCACGTAATCGCCGATAAAACGGCGGTATTCGCGTTTGCCGGGAATCGAGCCGACCCATTCCAGTGTCATCGTCTCGGCCTCGAATTTACCGGAGTTTTTGATATAATCCCAAATACCGTATACGACCGACCACAGCTCATCACGAATACGTTCGTTCTCATGCACGGTATCCAACTCGCCACCCCACTCGATCCACCAATAGCTGCAGCCGTTGTCGCCGCTGCGGATCACCCTTTTAAGCGGGATCGTTGTAGCTGCAATATCCTTGGCAAAGCTGGGTGGTACATATCGAACCGGATGTCCGACATCCTTGGTATAAAATAATAGCGTGCTGCCGAGCGTAATGTTGTCAGCGACCTCAGGCGCCCAATCCTCATTGTATTCATCCTTGGCTTCACGGCCGATCCGGTGCTGTGCTCCGGCAAGGAACCCTACCAGCCCATCGCCTGTGCAGTCCAAAAACAGCTCGCTTTCAAAACGAATCCGCCGCTCGGAGCCCATCATCCAGCCTGTGACTGAAGCGATCCGTCGATCATCCTCATCTCCATACGCTTCGACCTCATGCACATCCGTATTCAAAAACAACTGGATATTGGGCTCGGCCAGCACGGATTCCAGCACAACCATATCCCATAAATACGGATTGCCGTCGGGATTGCGGTATTGGTTTTCAACGAACATTTCACCCATAATGCCCGTTTCGCGCGCATAGCGGTTAACGCCATGCGAGGTGGCTCCACATACCCAGACACGGACCTCACTGCTGGAATTGCCGCCAAGCATAGGGCGGTTCTGAATCAGAGCTACCTTTTGCCCCAAGCGGGCTGCCGCGATCGCCGCATTCACACCCGATAGGCCGCCACCGATGACGGTAATATCGGTTTGCACAGTTTCATTTTTCATTAGGATCACCTCAGTAGTATAATGGTTAATATCTGTAATTTCATTATAAAATCGGCTGGATGCGATGAACATGCACGGATTATACATCAGACATATCCTTTATTTCATAATTCGGGAATCAAGCCGCTGCTGCCTGGCCGGACGGGAACAAGTGATTCCAGAGGAGGAACCGTATGCACGCACCGCTATGGGAATGGAAGCCTTATTTTATTAGCTATGCCTATTGGCACCAGAAGGACAAATTCCAGTTCATGCAGGACAGTTATGCGGAATGGGTGATGTTTGCTGTCGAGAATGGCTCTTTTCGTTACCGAATCGGAGAGGCGGCTGGAACTGCGATATTTGGCGATGCTATCCTATGCCCGCCAGGTGTTGTGTTTGAACGGGAGGTGCTGGAGCCGGTTTCGTTCCATTTTATAAGGCTTGGCTGGCCGACGGACTCCTTCCCATCCATGCTGCCCAATGCAGCATCGTATAGGAGTGAGGGGACATCCAACTTCACCCCGCCCGTTCAGCTTACCTATATGGACCATAATCGGCTGTCTTCCACTTATTACTACATCCACCAATTGACACGTTTGCCGGACGAGCAGCGGCTGCTGCTGTGGGACCATTATTTGAACGATCTGTGGCAGCAGCATGTGGTCGAGAGCGGCTTTTCCCAACAGACGAGCGAGCAGCAGGACAAGGACCCCAAGATCGTGGAAGCAACCCGATGGCTGCAGCAGCATGCTTTTGAACCGGTCAGTCTGAAAGAGCTGAGTGCTAGTCAGGATTTAAGCCCTGTGCAATTTACGAGGAAGTTTCACGCGGCTCATGGGACAACACCAATTGATTATTTGACGACCCTCCGCATGCAGAAAGCACAGACGCTGCTGCTTGAAACCGAAATGACTCTGGAGCAAATTGCAGAACGCTGCGGGTATGAGAGCGGTTTTTATTTAAGCCGCGTGTTTACGAGGAGGATGAAGGCAAGTCCCTCCCAATATCGTAAAATGCATCGGGTGTAGTCGCAATGTTGAAGCGGTATGTCACCTTTTCGCAGTAGGAAGCCTACCCGGAACATGATAGAATTTGGCTAATCATACAAGCTTGGTTACAAGTACAGGAGGCGACAAGGGTGGCACAGACAATAAAGATTGGTATTATCGGCAGTGGCAACATTGCAGGCGCGCATTTGAAGGCTTATCGGCTTATGGATGATGTGGAAATTGTCGGGGTAGCCGATATTATTCCAGGCAAAGCTGATGAATTTATCGCGAGGTACGAGCTGGAGGGTGTAAAGGCGTTTGACGACCATAACAAGCTGCTGGAGTTGGAGCTGGATGGAGTCAGTATTTGTACACCCAATGTCTCGCACCACTCGATCAGTGTGGACTCTTTGCGTGCAGGTAAGCACGTCCTTGTGGAAAAACCGATGGCAGTCACGATGGAGCAGGCCGTAGAAATGGTGCAAACGTCCAAACAGACCGACAAAATGTTATCCATCGCCTTTCAGCCCCGCTACGATCCGAACATGCAAATGATCCGTGATATCGTTCGGTCTGGACAGCTTGGCAATGTATATTATGTACAGACAGGCGGCGGACGGCGCAGAGGCATGCCGAAGGGCACCTTTATTTCCAAACAGTTGGCTGGCGCCGGGGCACTGGCCGACATTGGCTGTTATTCGCTCGATATGGTGCTCAATGCTCTTGGGTATCCGAAGCCGCTGACAGTTTCAGCGATGACAAGTAATCATTTTGGCACGAATCCTCACTATCATCCGCAGGCCAGCGCGTTCGAGGTCGAAGACTTCGGAATGGCGATGATCCGCTTTGAAGGAGATCTTGTCGTCAATTTCAAAATTGGTTGGGCTATGCATATGGATACGCTTGGACCTACTCTGTTTCTTGGCACTGACGCTGGCTTGAAGGTCACACCTTCCGGTAACGGGGCCTGGGATGGCGGTATTACTTCGGTATCGCTGTTTCATGATATTTTGGGTCACAACACGGAGAGCGCTTTTCCTGTCAAGCAGCACCAGATCAACATTTTTTATGAGAAAATCCGCGATTTCGTTACTGCGATCCAGGAGGGTCGTCCTGCTCCTATTCCCGGTTCAGAAATTATTCGTAATCAGGCAATTATTGACGGAATATTGCGCTCAAGCGAGCTGAAGCGGGAAGTCGATATTTTTATTCCTGAACTGTAAGCTGCTTATTAATTTGGTTAGGTTATACTCAATTGGCCTTTCGCGTTATGCGAAAGGTTTTTTGCTGCTGCTGCTTGAGGAAATATTGTATAATAAACATACAATTCTGCGGGCGCATGACCCGCATCGTGGAAAGCGAAGTGAGTAATATGAATAGGAACACACCTGATGATCAGGCTGTTCAACAGCCTCAGGAAGTATCTGTGACCGCTGAGATTGGTGTGAGTGATACAGAAGCAGTTGGCTGTACAATCCATGGAGAACGTCAAAGCCACCATTCCGATCAGGTCAAGAGCAGCCTGACAACGAGGCTGAACCGGATTGAGGGCCAGATTCGCGGTGTTAAGGGAATGATTGAGCGGGACACTTATTGTGATGATGTGCTCAACCAGATCGCAGCGATTCAATCCGCTCTTAATGGTGTCGGCAAAATTTTGCTGGAGGGTCATATGAAAAGCTGTCTGGTGGAGCGGCTGGAGCAGGGAGATACGGATGTCATTGATGAGCTGCTGAAAACTATGGGCAAGCTTATGAAATAAGTAAAATGCCTGACAAAGTTGTATAAACAGCTTCATAATAAAAGCAGTCCAAGTGACTTGCTTTGTATTGTGGGGCTGTTGTTTTTTTGTTAAGATTTGAGAAGTATAAATTAAAGGAGAGATAGTGACATGCAGGCAGCGGTATTGCAAGGCAAGCATCATATTGAAGTAGTCGCATGGGAGCCAGCCGAGCTTATGCCCGGAGAGGTCAGAATTCGTGTTCAAGGCTGTGGCATTTGCGGCACGGACCAGCATATTTATCATGGAAATCCGGGTTCGGCAGCCGTTACACCTCCAATCGTGCTGGGACATGAGCTTGCTGGTGAAGTCACGGAATGCGGAGAAGGTGTCACCCAGCTTAAAGTGGGGGATCGGGTATCGGTTGATCCGAATATTTACTGCGGCAGTTGCCGATATTGCCGCAATGGTCAGCTGAACCTGTGTGATCACCTTCAGGCAGTCGGTGTTACGCGAGACGGTGGGATGGGTGAATATTGTGTAGCGCCTGCAGCCAATTGTTACCTGCTCCCCGATTCAATGAGCTTTGTGGAAGGAGCTATGGTTGAGCCGCTCGGTTGTGTGCTTCATGGTTTTAAAAAGCTCGACATTCGTCCGATTCATACCGTGCTCTTGATCGGTGGCGGATTTATCGGTCAATTGTTCCTGCAGCTGGTCAAGAAGCAGGGGGCAGCCCGAATTATCGTCAGTGACCCTGCAGCTGAGAAGCATGCGGCACTGCTCGCATTAGGAGCGGACGAGGTCGTAAGCCCGACTGCGGACGTTGTGGAGCAGTTGAAGAGCCAGGCCGATGTTGTTATTGAATGCGTAGGACGCCCCGAATCGATGGAGCTGGCTTTTGAAGCTGCGGGAAAAGGCGGTCAGGTGCTGCTGTTTGGCGTTGCTTCACCAGCCACTCAAATCAAGGTGTCGCCGTTTGCGATTTTTGCCAAGGAGCTTCATGTATTAGGTTCATTTATTAATCCGCACACACACGAGGAAGCCATTGCCCTTATTCAACAGGGAATCGTGAGTATAGAGCCGTTAATCAGCCACAAATTCAAGCTTGCAGATATACCACAGGTGATGGGCGATTATCCTAAAATGAATGTGAACAAAGGTGTTATTGTATATTAAGAATCAAATTAATTGCTATTGATGGAGGAGACCTACGATTATGATTTTGGGAGCAATAGAAGCAGGAGGCACTAAATTTGTTTGCGGGATTGGTAACGAGCATGGTGAAATCATGGATCGGATCAGCTTTCCGACAACCACACCGGAAGAGACCTTGGGTCAAGTGATTCGTTATTATGCAGACAAGCAGGTTGAAGCGATAGGAATCGGATCGTTTGGTCCGATTGATCTGAATAAAGAGAGTGCTACCTACGGAAGCGTTACGACCACGCCGAAGCCATATTGGAGTCAGTACCCGATCCTGAGCGAGCTTCGCAAGCATATTCATGTGCCGATGGGATTTGACACTGATGTGAATGCCGCAGCTCTTGGGGAAGCGGAGTGGGGAGCAGCCAAAGGACTGGACAGCTGCGTATATGTGACCATTGGTACCGGAATCGGCGCAGGAGCCGTGGTTGAAGGCAAGCTGCTGCACGGCCTGCTTCATCCGGAGATGGGACACATTCTGGTAAAACGTCATCCGGAGGATACGTTTGCTGGATCTTGTCCCTACCATAGCGATTGTCTGGAGGGTATGGCTGCAGGACCTGCCATCGAGAAACGTTGGGGCCGCAAAGGGATTGATCTGGTGGAGAACCAGCAAGTATGGGAATTCGAAGCTTATTATTTAGCGCAGGCTGTGACGAACTTCATCTATATTCTTTCTCCTAAGAAAATCATCCTTGGCGGCGGTGTCATGAAGCAAAAGCAATTATTTCCGTTAATCCACCGTCATGTTATTAGCATATTGAACGGCTATGTCCAGAAGGAAGAGCTGACACCTGAGAAAATCGGCCAATATATTGTACCACCTGCTTTGGGGGACAATGCCGGTTTGAGTGGTTCTTTAGTGCTGGCAAGGCAGGAGCTGGAGCGGAGCCGAGTTACAGTCTAGTGTTGTAGCTTTCGTTCAACTGTTGCTAAGCCGCTGCAGCGTTTGCTCAACTTTGCGCAGATGGGAGGCCATACGTTTTTTGGCGAGTGTGGCAGAGCCTTGTTCTATCGCTTCTACCAGTTGAAAATGCTCGTCTGACAGTCTGGACGCTTCACTCTGCTCGGCGAACAGCCAGAGACGTCGGCTTTCACGCATGATGGGTCCCATGGAAGAAAACAATGACTCCAGCGTTCCCGCAAGCAGCGGATTTCCTGAGGCTTGGGCAATCGCAACGTGAAAGCGGATGTCAGCCTGATCAAGCTGGTTTTCCTCCTGGAGCGTCATCATCTCCTGGATGATTTGTTTGAGCTCGGAGAGCTGCTCAGCCGAGCGACGCCCGGCTGCCAGGCTTGCGCTTTCCGTTTCGAGTATATAACGCAGCTCAAGCCAGGCTTTGAGCTGTTTGATATCCTGAATTTCAGGAGCCTGCCAAATTCCAATGGCAGGCTCTTTATCTTTGAGCACGAAGGTACCTCCACCGTGGCGTACGTCCACCCAGCCTTGGGCTTTCAGCGAAGCCAATGCCTCGCGGATCGTGGAGCGGCCGACCTGAAAGAGCTCAGCCAGCTTTTCAACGGAAGGAAGCCGGGAGCCTACGAGCCAATCCCCCTTCATAATTTGTTCGCGTAGAGCTTCTGAGACTACAGTAGAAGCTTTTGGAATCAGCATAATATCGATCCTTTCATTAATAGGTTAATTCGATATTGACATAGGTAAAAGCAACCTCTTATAATTAAAGTCATCAGATGACCTGACTAATTATTAATTGCTATTTATGATTGTAATTCAGAACGATTCAATATGCAACGGGGAGGCTTTATATCGATGATATCACCATCCGTACATGAAGAGCTGAAGGCTGCTGTAGGCCCAGGCTGGTACAAACATGATAATGAAACGCTCGTTTCCTACAGCTATGATGCAACCCCGCTTTACCAGGCGATGCCTGATGGCGTCGTATTTCCGGCTTCAACCGCAGAGGTGTCGGCTGTGATGAAGATATGTGCTGCCAATCGGATTCCCGTTATTGGACGTGGTGCAGGCAGCAATCTGTGTGCAGGCACCGTTCCGATGCAGGGCGGTCTCGTGATGGTAATGACGCGGATGAACAAGCTGATCGAGATCGATCAGAACAATTTGACCGCCACCTTTCAAACCGGCTTGAATACGAAAAAATTCCATTTGGCGGTCGAAGAAACGGGTTTATTTTATCCTCCAGACCCGAGCAGCATGATTATTTGTACGATGGGCGGTAATATTGCGCTGGGAGCAGGGGGCTTGCGCGGACTGAAATACGGAACGACCAAGGATTATGTAATCGGCCTGGAGGCTGTGTTGGCCAATGGTGAGATTTTACGTACGGGTGGCAAGCTGGTCAAGGATGTGGCGGGTTACGATCTGACGAGGCTGCTTGTTGGTTCTGGTGGTACGCTGGCCATCTTGACCGAGGCTACTGTGAAGCTTGTTCCGCGGCCGGACTTCCGACGCTCCATGATCGCGATCTTCAGTGATCTTCAATCGGCAGCTCGAACCGTATCACAAATTGTAGCCAGCCGGATTACGCCCTGTACGCTGGAATTTATGGATAAAGCGACAATTCGCGTCGTTGAGGACTTTTCCAAGATCGGCTTGCCGGTGGATGCAGAAGCGATTCTGGCCATTGAGCAGGATGGGGACGAAGCCATGGTCGAGCGCGATTTGTTGAAAATCGCCGACATTTGCAAGCAGCAGGGAGCGATCCAGGTTAAGGTTGCAGCAACTCCTGAGGAAGGGGCCAAGGTTATGGAGGCTCGCAGGACGGCGCTTGCCGCTTTGTCGCGCTTGCGTCCGACGACGATACTCGAGGATGCCACCGTACCGCGTTCAAGGCTTGCTGATATGGTTCTGGAAATACAGCGGATTGCCAGCAAGCATGATGTTCAAATTTGTACCTTCGGGCACGCAGGCGATGGCAATTTGCATCCGACGGCGATGACGGACGCGCGAGACGAGGAGGAGCTTCACAGGGTCGAGCTGGCTTTTGAGGAAATTTTTGAAGCGGCTATCGGCATGGGTGGTACGATCACCGGCGAGCATGGTGTTGGTATGGTCAAGGCACCCTTTTTGGAATGGAAGGTAGGTGCTTCCGGTGTTGATATCATGAAACGCCTGAAGGCAGCATTTGATCCAGACAACATTCTCAACCCCGGCAAGCTGTTTGCTGAAACGCGTAAGCGGATTGTATATAAGAACGAAGCAGAGGATGCAGCGCCGCATGAGCCCCAATCAGGGACCAAGCAGGCTGCCGATCCAATCCTTAACGAGCATAATGGTCAAACGACCAATGGGGAGGGGTAAAAGGTGGAGACTACACAACAAGCGCTCAAAGACAAATTGATTGCCACCTTGGATTATGACCAGCTGACGAATTGTATGCGATGCGGCTTCTGTCAGACCGCCTGTCCGACCTTTAATGAAACCGGACTTGAAGCGGCCTCGCCCCGGGGAAGGATCGCACTGATGAAGGCGGTCGCTGATGGGTTCATGGAGCCCGGTCAGCAGTTCAAGGAGCAGATGGATCTATGTCTCGGCTGTCGTGCTTGTGAGCCGGCCTGTCCATCCGATGTGAAATATGGCCAATTAATCGAGCAGGCAAGAGAATCGATAGCTACGGAAACCGAGTTTCCTTGGCATGTCAAAGCGGTTCGTACCTTATTCATGGAAAGATTGTTTCCGAATCATGGCCGCATGCGGATGGTGGGCGGATTGCTTAAGCTGTACCAACGTTCAGGTATGCAGACCCTAACGCAAAAAAGCGGTGTGATGAAGCTGTTTCCCCGGCATATGCGGGAGATGGAGCAGATCCTGCCGCAGGCTTCCTCCGACGGCGTTATTGCAGCATGGGAGAAGCTGGGACTTCCGGCAGCCTGGGAAACTGCAGCCAATGGACAGCGGATTCTGGTCATTCCGCAGGTTGGTGACAAGCGAGCTCGCGTAGGCATGTTCCGCGGCTGTATTATGGACGTATTGTTTACATCAACGAATATTAACACCGTTAAGCTGCTTTGCGAAGCAGGCTTTGAGGTTGCGATTCCTGAGGCCCAAACCTGCTGTGGTGCTTTGCATGCCCATGCCGGAGAAGCGGAGAGCGCCCGTCGTCTTGCCCGCACCAATATTGATGTATTTGCTCATGCCCAGGTAGATTATATCGCGAGCAATGCGGGAGGCTGTGGCGCCAGCTTGAAGGAATATGACCATCTGCTGCATGCGGAGGTGTCACTTGTTCCCGCAGCCAAGGATTTTGTAGACCGATTGAAGGATGTGTCAGAGCTGTTGATCGACTATGGCCGACCACTGGTATTGAAGCCGACTGCACCTGATGCTCCCGTCAAGCTGGTTACGTATCAGGACTCCTGCCACCTACGGAATGTGATGCGGGTTAATCGGCAGCCGCGTGATTTATTGAAGTCGATTCCTGGTGTACAGCTTAACGAGCTTCAGGGTGCAGATACGTGCTGTGGATCAGCGGGCATTTACAATCTCACACAGCCGCAAATGTCGACACAGGTGCTTGATCATAAAATGGAGCTGGTCGATCAGACCCAGGCTCAAACGATTGTTACCGCCAATCCGGGCTGCTTACTGCAAATGCAGTGGGGAATTTTGCGTTCCGAACAAGGCCAGCATAGAAAAGCCGTGCATGTGATCGACTTTTTGGCTGAATCTGTCGATTACGAGGCAAATAAAAACAATATTTAACAATTTATTTCATTTCTACCCCTATAAAATCAGCTTGATCACCGAAATGGTCTATTATAAGTTCATGTTCAAAGAGACTACAACAGTTTTTTGTTTCTTATGTCGAATAGAAGGGTAATGATTGATGATTATTCGATAATAAGGAAGCTGTTTAGGATTGATTAAGCTGACATAGGATGTGAGATGTGATGATTCTATCCAACTGCAGCAGCTGCGGGAAGCTGCAGCTCCAACAAGCAGAAGCGTTATGTCTGGATTGCTTCAAGCAATTTATCGAGGATACACACACGGTAAAAAACTTTCTGAATCAAAATCCCTATGCCAATATGATGGACGTGGTTCATCAAACTGGTCTTTCCTTAAAAAAGGTCAAGGAACTGGTCAACAGGTAAGCTCTGCTCATGCAGGCGCCTGTAGACCGGTTTTTTTGTACAAAAAAGAGGACCAGGCAGGTCGAACGCTCCGACTGCCTCATCCCCTTGTGTGGACATCCCTGCTACAGCTTATGAGCTGCCTTACGTTTTGATGCATAGCATTTGCGGCACACAGGCAAGTAGCTTTCATTACCGCCAATTTGAATCTGTTCCCCTTCGAATAGGGCAACCCCATCCTTGCAGCGCATATTCATAATCGCTTTTTTATCGCAAAACCAGCAGACGGTTTTGATTTCCTCAATTTTATCTGCAATGGCCAGCAGATGATAGCTGCCTTCGAATAACACGCCCATAAAGTCGGCACGCAAGCCGTAGGCAATAACAGGGATGTCCAGCGTATCCACAATGTCTGCCAATTGCTGAACCTGAGCCTTTGTTAAAAACTGTGCCTCATCCAATAAAATACAGTTTGGCTTTTCTGTGGAGGCGAGCTCCACCATATCGATGCGATCATCAATGATAATCGCCTTTTTTTGCATCCCGATTCTTGACGTTACCGTACCGATCCCGTGTCGATCATCGACGGATGGAGTGAAGAGCAGTACCTTCTTGCCCTGCTCTTCATAGTTATGGACGGTTCTTAATACTTCTATAGATTTGCCGCTGTTCATGGTGCCGTATCGAAAATAAAGTTTGGCCACTGAGATAGACAGTCCTCTCCGCTGAAATATGTCCATTATCATAGCACAGGATGCCCTATAAATGTATAGGTCTATGCCTACATGGAAGCTTTCGTTAATCATTTGGAATTTAATAGGCATTTGTAGAAGGCAAAAAGAAGCGATTGAATGCTCAATTTATGTATCAGGATTTATTGCTCGCTTGATCACGATTTTGAGCATTTTAGCCTGCTTTTAGGGGGTCTCATGTTAGCTTTTAGCGGTTTAAGCGTAGTAAAAACCGAATATTAAGTGAAATCGTTGCGAAAAAAGATAGCTTTTTATCGAAAAAATGATATTTTTTAAATTGATATGTTAGGTCTCAGGTGTTAATATAAAACATATTATCATTTATAACGTTCGTAGAATCGGCATGATTTTGCAAGCATGGAAGTTAATCTTACAGGAAGAAAGGTTGTACAACATGAGCAGAAAAGGATTACCAGTCAAACAAGGTCTTTATGACCCACAGTTTGAGCATGATGCGTGCGGCATCGGTTTTGTAGCTAATATTAAAGGGAAGCCATCCCATGAAATTGTGGGTCAAGCGTTGAATGTGCTTTGCAATCTGGATCACCGCGGTGGCCAAGGCAGTGAAAGCAATACGGGGGATGGAGCAGGTATTTTACTGCAAATTCCACATAGCTTTTTTAAAGCGGAGCTTGCCCTTGAACATATTGAATTACCGGAGCCGGGCCAATATGGTGTGGGTATGGTCTTTCTACCACAGGATGCAGCTCAGCGTGCAGCCTGTGAGCAGGTGCTTGAGGCGCAAATCAAGGAAACCGGCCAGCGTCTGATCGGATGGAGAACGGTTCCTACTGACAACTCATCATTAGGCGTTTCCGCCGTATCGGCAGAGCCGTTCGTTCGTCAGGTTTTCATTGGATCGACAGTTGAGGCGTCGCAGGAACTGGCTTTTGAGCGTAAGCTTTTTGTCATTCGCAAGCTGACTGAAAATGCAGTTCGTGCACTTGATCAGGAGCAGGCCTTTTATTTTGCAAGCTTGTCCAACCGCACCATTGTATACAAAGGTATGCTTACACCTGAACAGGTGGACAATTATTACCTTGAGTTGAAAAATCCGAAGTTTGAGACGGCGCTTGCGCTTGTCCATTCCCGGTTCAGCACGAACACCTTCCCGAGTTGGGAACGCGCCCATCCTTACCGCTATGTGATCCACAACGGCGAAATCAACACACTTCGCGGTAACGTGAACTGGATGCATGCGCGCCAGGCGATGTGCGATACCGATCTGTTCGGTGATGATTTCAAAAAAATTCTGCCGATTATCGATGCAGATGGCTCCGACTCCCAAATGTTTGATAACACGTTGGAGTTTTTGATGCTCTCCGGGCGTTCCTTGCCACATGCAGCAATGATGATGATTCCTGAGCCATGGTCCAAGCATGCGACGATGAGCGACGAGAAGAAGGCTTTCTACGAATACCATAGCTGCCTTATGGAGCCATGGGATGGGCCTGCAGCCATTTCCTTTACGGATGGCCGCATGATCGGCGCTGTTCTGGATCGTAACGGATTGCGTCCAGGCCGCTATTATATAACCAAAGACGATTTGATCGTACTTGCTTCCGAGGTAGGGGTACTGAACATTGCTCCTGAACGGATTGCCAGCAAAGAACGTCTGCAGCCGGGCAAAATGCTGTTGATCGATACGGTCGCCGGACGTATTATACCGGATGAAGAGGTTAAAGCAGGGATTGTTACTGAGCAGCCTTACCGTGCTTGGCTGGATGAGCACCTCATTTCACTTGAGGAGCTGCCACAAGCCGAAGTTGTTCCTCAGACGGACCACGCTACCGTGCTGCAGCGTCAGCAAGCGTTTGGTTATACCTTTGAGAACATTCGTAAAGTGATTGAGCCTATGGCCAAGACAGGTGTTGATCCACTTGGATCGATGGGCTATGATGCGCCGCTTGCCGTTCTTTCCGACAGACCGCAGCTGCTGTACAGCTACTTCAAACAGCTGTTTGCCCAGGTAACCAACCCGCCGATCGATTCCAACTTTGAGGAGATCATTACGGCACAAGGTACAACGGTAGGTCCAGAACGCAATCTGATTCAGCCGGAACCGGAAAGCTGTCGTCAGATCCGTTTGGCTACACCGATTTTGACCAATGCTGAGCTTGCTCAATTGCGTGAGATCAAGCGTGATGGTTTTAAAACCGTAACGTTGCCGATCTTATTCAATCCAACTTCCGGAACACAAGCACTGGAAGAAGCAATGGAGGCCTTGTATACAGCAGCTGATGAGGCTATTGCTGATGGGGCTAACCTGATTATTTTATCTGACCGTGGCGTGGATGCGAATAACGCTGCAATTCCTGCTTTGCTGGCTGTATCGGGTCTGCATCATCACCTGATCCGTGTAGGCACACGTACCAAAGTGGGCTTGCTGCTGGAATCCGGCGAACCGCGTGAAGTGCATCATTTTGCTCTGCTGCTTGGCTACGGTGTGAGCGCAATTAATCCTTATCTGGCGATGGAAACTCTGATTGATTTGTCGAGCCAGAACAAATTGAAAGATCTCACTATCGAAAAAGCATTGTACAACTACGTGAAGGCTTCAACAAAAGGTGTCGTTAAGGTACTAGCCAAAATGGGGATTTCAACCATTCAAAGCTACCGCGGGGCACAAATTTTTGAAGCTGTCGGCTTGGATCAATCCGTGGTTGATAAATATTTTACATGGACGTATACGCCAGTAAGCGGTATTCAGATTGATACGATTGCCCAGGAAGCGATTCTACGCCATGAACGGGCTTACTCCGAGCAGGAGGGTCGTGATCGTGGACTGGATACAGGCGGAGAGCTGCAATGGCGTAAGAATGCCGAGGAGCATCTATACAATCCGGAAACGATTCATGCGCTGCAAGCGGCGGTAAGAACGAACAATTATGAGATGTACAAAAAATTCGCAGGCTTGGTACAAGGTCAAGATGAGAAGTTTATGTCGCTTCGTGCTTTGTTCTCGTTCAAATCGCACCGTGAGCCTATTTCTATTGATGAAGTTGAGTCGGTAGAATCATTGTTCAAACGTTTTAAAACTGGAGCGATGTCCTATGGCTCGATTTCCAAAGAGACGCATGAGGATATGGCGATTGCGATGAACCGCATCGGCGGCAGATCGAACACGGGTGAAGGCGGAGAGCATTATGATCGCTTCACTCCGGACGAGAATGGCGATTCACGCCGCAGTTCGATCAAGCAGGTTGCTTCGGGCCGTTTTGGCGTAACGAGCAACTACCTGGTGAATGCGGATGAAATTCAGATCAAAATGGCGCAAGGCGCGAAGCCGGGTGAAGGCGGCCAGCTTCCGGGTACGAAGGTTTATCCATGGGTAGCCGAGGTTCGTGGTGTTACACCAGGCGTAGGTCTGATCTCACCGCCACCGCATCATGATATTTATTCGATCGAGGATTTGGCTGAGCTTATTCATGATTTGAAAAATGCCAATCCGCGTGCAAGAATCAGCGTCAAGCTTGTATCCGAGGTAGGTGTCGGTACGATTGCTGCCGGTGTGGCCAAAGGTAAAGCCGATGTTGTATTGATCAGTGGTTATGACGGAGGAACGGGTGCTTCACCGCAAACAAGTATTCGTCACGCAGGACTTCCATGGGAGCTTGGTCTGGCCGAAACGCATCAAACGCTGATGCTGAACAATCTGAGAAGTCGGATTGTGGTTGAAACTGACGGTAAGCTGATGACAGGCCGCGATGTTGTGGTTGCTGCTCTACTCGGTGCCGAAGAGTTTGGATTTGCAACGACACCTTTGATTGCACTTGGCTGTATCATGATGAGAGTGTGCCATCTGGATACGTGTCCGGTCGGTGTCGCAACCCAGAACCCGCGGCTTCGTGCCAAATACACGGGGGACCCTGAGCATGTGGTGAATTTCATGAACTTTGTTGCCCAGGATGCTCGTGAGCTGATGGCTGAGCTTGGATTCCGTACCATTGAAGAAATGGTTGGTCACACGGAATTTCTGGAAACGAAGCAAGCCATCGACCATTGGAAAGCCAAGGGCGTTGACTTGACACCGCTACTGCACAAGCCAGAGGTTGGCGAAGATGTGGGCAGCTTCTGCTCCATGGCTCAGGATCATGGACTTGAGAATTCTTTGGATATGAAAGAGCTGTTAAGCATTTGTGAGCCTGCTCTGGAAGAGAAAAAGAACGTGCATGCGATCCTTCCGATTCATAACGTAAACCGCGTTGTTGGTACCATTTTGGGTAGTGAGGTTACGCGCCGTTATGGACGTGAGGGATTGCCGAACGATACGATCCGCATTCATTTTAATGGCTCTGCTGGTCAAAGCTTTGGTGCTTTTGTACCAAAGGGCATTACGCTCTCGCTGGAAGGCGATGCCAATGACTACGTCGGCAAAGGCTTGTCTGGCGGTAAAGTTATCGTATTCCCATCCGAGCAATCGAGCTTTGCAGCGGAAGAGAACATTATTATCGGGAATGTTGCTTTCTACGGAGCAACCGATGGAGATGCTTATATTCGCGGTATGGCAGGGGAGCGCTTCTGCGTACGGAACTCCGGCGTTCGTGCAGTAGTTGAAGGTGTAGGAGACCACGGCTGCGAATACATGACGGGTGGACGTGTAGTCGTATTGGGTCCAACCGGACGTAACTTCGCAGCGGGAATGTCGGGTGGTACTGCTTATGTACTTGATGAGCAGGGCACCTTCAAAGACCAATGTAACCAGGATATGGTTTACCTGGAGCAGGTTGAAGAGACCTTCGAGGCCGAGGAGCTGCGCAATATGATTCAGCGTCATGCTACCTTTACTGGAAGCTCGGTGGCTGAACGTGTCCTGAAAAACTGGGAAGAGTACGTGTGGAAATTCGTCAAGGTCATTCCGAGGGACTACAAACGGATGTTTGAAGCGATTGAACGCGTAAAACGGTCCGGCTTAAGTCAACAGGAAGCGATGCTAGTGGCGTTTGAAGAAAATATGAAGGACGTATCCCGTGTAGGCGGTAACTAATCCTTAACATCAGTAGGTTTGATAGGGTTCATGTCGTAATTTGCAAATAAGGTTTGCTTCGAGTCGGCTCCATCTTCTGTACCTTTACCGCACCTGTGTGGATAAGGGTACAGAGGATGGGCAGCTCTTGGCTCCTCGATTGAAATGACATGAACCCTTTAATCACATTAATATTTAAAGCGCTTTCACAATCCAATATGGAGGTATGGGAATGGGTAAACCAACCGGATTTATTGAATATGAGCGCCAAACACCAAGCGAGATTTCACCATTGCTGCGCATTAGTCATTGGAACGAATTTAGTGTTCCGTTATCGGAAGACAAGCTGCAAAAACAAGGTGCACGTTGTATGGACTGCGGAATCCCATTTTGTCACACAGGCACCTTGATTAGCGGCATGGCAGCTGGCTGCCCGGTCAACAACCTGATTCCCGAATGGAATGATCTCGTCTATCAAGGTGAATGGCGTGAAGCGTTGGAGCGTTTGCATAAAACGAACAATTTTCCCGAATTTACCGGTCGTGTTTGCCCAGCTCCCTGTGAAGGCTCCTGTACCGTGGGCTTGAGCGGATCACCCGTCACCATCAAGAACATTGAAAAGTCGATTATCGATAAAGGCTATGCAGAGGGCTGGGTTGTTCCCGAGCCTCCGACTATTCGAACAGGCAAGAAGGTGGCAGTAATAGGCTCAGGTCCTTCCGGACTGGCATGTGCAGCACAACTTAATAAAGCGGGTCATACCGTAACCGTCTACGAAAGAGCGGATCGGGTTGGTGGCCTCCTGATGTACGGTATTCCGAATATGAAGCTGGACAAAAAGTATGTGCAGCGCAGGGTTGACCTGCTTCGGGCAGAAGGCGTTACCTTTATTACCAATACCGAGATTGGCAAGGATATTCCGGCAGCGCAGCTCAAGGAAGAGTTTGATGCAATAGTATTGTGCGGCGGTGCGACCAAAGGCCGTGATCTGAACATTGAGGGCCGTGAGCTGAAGGGTGTTCATCTTGCTATGGAATTTCTCTCCAAGAATACGAAAAGCTTGCTCGACTCCAGGCATCAGGATGGACAATTTATTTCTGCAGAAGGCAAGGATGTTATTGTGATCGGTGGTGGCGATACAGGTACAGACTGTGTAGGTACCTCAATCCGCCATAAATGTCGCAGTGTTACCCAATTCGAGATCATGCCGCGATCACCGGAAAAGCGTCCCGCTAACAATCCTTGGCCAGAATGGCCGAAGGTGCTCAAAGTCGATTATGGGCAGGAAGAAGCCACACAGCTTCAGGGACAGGACCCGCGTCAATATTTAATCAATACGAAGAAATTTGTTGGTGATGAGAACGGCCATGTGAAGGAACTGCATACCGTTCTGATCGAGTGGCAGCTGGATACGCAAGGTCGGTTTGTACCGGTAGAAGTGCCAGGCAGTGAAAAGGTATATCCGGCGCAACTGGTTATGCTTGCGATGGGTTTTATGGGTCCAGAGTCCACGGTGCTTGATCAGTTGGGAGTTGAGAAAGACGCACGCTCCAATGCCAAGGCCGATTACGGCAAGTATGCCACCAATGTAGAAGGTGTATTTGCGGCTGGAGATATGCGGCGCGGCCAAAGCCTGGTCGTATGGGCGATTAATGAAGGACGCGAGGCTGCCCGCGAATGTGATCGGTTCCTGATGGGATCATCGAATTTGCCGTAATGACCATATTTGATCGAACAGGAACGTTTATCGGTAACGATGAACGTTTCTTTTTTTCATGTCAGCGTAATAGACTAGTTAAGGACCTGGTCCGGTTTAGTTCCAATGACTCTAGTCCGGAATTAAATAAATGTGCTAAGGTGTATCCAATAAAACACGCAGGAGGCGGATTTATGTTAACGGAAGAAGAGAAAACAATCGCGTTGCTATCACACGTGTTATGCCTGGTTGGAGGCTTTCTTGCCCCGCTGATCATTTGGCTGCTTAAAAAGGATCAATCAGCCTACATAGCCGAGCATGCGCAGGAATCACTTAATTTTCAAATATCGGTCTTGATTTATTCTACTGTTGCCGGATTCTTGTGCATTATTTTTATCGGTTTTGTGCTGCTGCCTTTGATCGGTATTGCCGCTCTGGTTCTTATCATTGTGGCAACGCTCAAAGCCTATAAAGGGGAAATGTACCGTTACCCTCTTACGATTCGTCTGATTAAGTAACTGAGATCGAGAGGCTGATCCCTTCTTATACCCCCTTTAATCGAAGGCTGGCGGCGAATACTATCTTATGCCAAGTTAAGTTTAAGGAATCTGGAGGGATCAGGCAAATGTCTTTTTCACCAACACTTGCACTCAAGAAGAGCCTCGACGAAAACTGGGTCCAACTCATGATCGCGGCTCGCAGCATGGGTATTTCCAAACAAGAAGTGTTACATTGTATCCGACAATTACAGAAACAAAATAAACGTAAAGCCAGATGAGCATTAGGAAAAGCCAAGTCCATACCTACCTTGTTAACACGAAGCGTTTATCGCTTGCTGTGTTATTTTTTTTGTCCACACAGCTACAGAGTGGGGGAAATATGGTAAAATAATTAAAAGCGTTTCAGTCAGTAGATAGGGGAGTAGCTGCGATGTTAGGCAAAAGAGTCAAGCAATTACGTCTGGAAAAAGGATACTCGTTAACCGAGTTAGCTGATAGGGCAGGTGTTGCGAAGTCTTATCTGAGTTCAATTGAAAGGGATATCCAATCCAACCCATCCATTCAATTTCTTGAGAAGATTTGCGCTGTACTTGAGGTTCCCATGGAAACGTTCTTGCATAATAAAACCACTCCCCAAGAAGAACTTGATGAGGAGTGGCTGAAGCTCGTGAGAGAAGCTATGGCATCGGGAATTAGCAAAGAGCAGTTTCTGGAGTTTCTACAATACAATAAATGGCGTAAAGATAATCAGCAATAAGGATACGGTGCAGCACTTACTTTTGACCTAACGATTGATAGGCTTGCTGCATCAGCTTATAGCTTTGCTTGACACGTTCGACATAAGTCACTTGATCCCAGGGTTTCCAGCTGTAAATCGGCAGTTGGGAAACCGGATAGCTGCTGGTGCCTTCCAAACCGGTAATCTTGCCTGTAGCACGATTGACAATCCATGGAACAAGACGAATACCTTCTGTAGGCTGTGCAAACAACCTTTTCTCCTTATCCTCGTAGCTGATGACCTGCAGTGAGCTAGGGTCCGTGAAGCCAAGCAGCATCCAGGGAATTCTGACCTCAATCGTATCTCCTTGTGCTTGCCACATGGACAGCGAATTATATTGTGGCGAATCTGGATTCGTAGTGCCGCGTCGTAATGCCCCAACAGAAACCTCTTCAAAAGGACCGTATTTCTTGGAATCAGGAGGACTGAATTCCAGACCAACTGCCAGCTTCCAAGTATTAAATACCCCCGAATCGTCAACGAATTCCTCCGGTGTCCAAGCCTTCATCCCATATTGCTTTCCATATACCCGAGTATGCATATCATAATTAGATGCGATCCGCACATCGGACTCGCCGTCTTTGCCTAACACAATTAATGTTTCCAACCCTTCATCAAGCTGTTTATCGCCTAACTCTTTGGCATGTTTGTTTCCGCCAGGAAGCGTATCTACACCAAGGTATAATAGCTCGCGCTCTGGATCAAACGGCTGCTCCAATTTGGCATTGATATAGACATAGGCTTCGTCATGTGTCATCGTGATTTCTTTCAAGCCGGGATAGGTCATATCCAGCTTCTGCTTGTCTGTCGATTTCAAAGCATCCCAATCACGAGTGGCACCATCGATAATAAGCGGACCATCCTTGGAGGACAGCATGGCGAGCAGTCCAAAATGCTGCTCATTAGTCAATACATTGTGCCATAGCTTACGCCGAGTCGCCGGAATTTCAAAATGCATCGTGTTCCAGGTGCGTTTAAACCATTCATCCTGCCAGGAAAATACCGCTGCTCCCGCCATGCCTTCACTATAAATATCCTGCAGCAAAGAGGCATTAATTCGGCCTTGCTCCTGTTCGTCATGACCGCCTTGGTCGCGCCCCATTGATCCAAGATGGGCAACACCCATGGAAGAGGGGACACCGAATTCGCTAATGATAACGGGCATGCCTGCATGATAGGCTTTCAGCTTGCGGAGATAGCTTTTGTAGGTATTAGCCGTACCATCTGCTTCACGAACATCCTGCAGCGTATCATCCAGTCGAAAGAAATCGGGATAATAAGGATAAGCGTGAAAAGTGGCAAAGTAACCGGCCGCCCAGTCCTTGACCTGAAGATGTGTCGCATCCACACTGACCATATCCTCTTCGATCAGAACCTCACCTGGGTGGGTCAGCGGATCGGTCGTTACCCAATTCGTAAAAGCAAGCGGGTGTTTCCAACCGAATGGAGCTTCCGTATTGGCAAGATGATCCAGCATTTCTGCCAGCCAGTTCTCGAATGGATTTGCTTGAGGCTTGGCAGAAAGGTAAGTACCGATAAAATCTTTTTTATCCTTATGTTGTTCATTCGTATTTTTCACCATTGCCGGGTCCCACTCGGTCCCGATATGCCAGCCCAGCAGGTAAGGACCCGCATTGGAACGATAAATGCCACTGGCTTGCCCAAAGTGCTCAGGGATATCAATGCTTCCATACACCGCCCCAACAGCATCAGTGATCTCACTTTTAAAACGATTGTAGATTTGTTCGATATAGGCATCCTTCTTTTCAATCAGCTCTTCTTCCGGGGTCCATATTCCTTGTATGAAATAGAGTGGTTTCTCGGCATGCTGTTGATTGTACTCGACCAGTGCATCGTAGAAGACTGGCTTCAAAATCGTATACACCCGGATTGTGTTTGCACCCATGTCCTGAATCTGAGCGAACCATCGCAGATAGTGATCCTTCGTGATTGGAAGATCCCCGGGGTCGTATCCTGGGAGGGCAGCACCTAGATTAACCCCTTTGACAAAGAAGGGGGTCCAGGCTTGCTGATCATACAGTTCGATATGATCCTGCTGTGTACGGAATTTTAAGTGAGTTCCGTCGGCTGCCAGAACAGTCTCCACTTTTTTGGCGGGCCAATAATGCCAGATGAGGTAACCCACAACAAGTCCTATGAGTATACGGATCAGCCATTTGGCGTATACGGTTGTTTTCGCATCCATATCGGGTGTGCTCCTTTAACTCATTATGCTAGCAGCCGGTGAATTCGGGCCTCCAGCTCAATGGGGGAAAATGGCTTTGTAAGGATATCTGAGACTCCCAGGTCAAAGCATTTGCTGAACTCCTGCTCGAGTCCGAGATCGGTAAGCACCATGATTTTGCATTGATTTTTTAATGTGCGAGATTGGCGAATTCGATGAATTAACTGATAACCGTCAAGTGCGGGTAGATTGAGTTCTGTGATCACCAGGTCCGGTGGCGTTTCATTAATTAATTGGAGACCTTCCATACCGTCCTGAGCTGGGCGAACATCATAGCCTCGGTGACTAAGTCGTGCTGACAAGAAATCGAGCAGATCGGTATTTTGATCAATCATAACAATAGAGGATGCGGTCTCGACTTGAATATGACGATGAAATACGCGGATTTCGCGATCTACCGTATCCTGATTATTGGTCATAGCGATCATTTCTGACATTGCGGGTGCATTCAGCACTGCACTTTCAGGAAAGCTGGCTGCGGTTATAGGTCCGGTCAAGAGGCCTGACTGCTGCAAGAAATCTTTGATGGACAGGGAAAGGAAGTGTGTATGGGCGA
Organism: Paenibacillus sp. FSL H7-0331; assembly: GCF_001956045.1. Next base: position 300,041 of record NZ_MRTH01000008.1, read on the forward strand.
GAGGTTGCCCGGGTAATACAACAACCAGAAGTGATTCCCTGGGTTCATAGCTCATTTGGATGTTAAGCGTCGTATCCTCCATACTGAGTCGTGTCTCCAAATCCTGCATCTCGATCAATCCTGGATTACTGATATGTGCGAGGATGAGACCGCATTTGGCCTGCCCGGAAGCTGGCAGCTGCTCGGTGACCTGCTCATATAGATGGTAAGATAAATCGTTATGGATGATAGCTGACATATTCATAATGGGAACACTCCTTTTGATTATGATCGGGCATATATGTTACATAACAGTCGCTTTGGACGATTGTCCTGGTGATAGCTGCGTCTGAGGTAGGGGCTTCTCAGTGACATCCTCTTTCCAGCTGCGACGTACCATGGTGCCCCAGCTGTTATTACGGCGCAGGAAGTCTGCATGACCCTGCAGCTTCCACAGTGCATTCATTTGGTCATAACCGATAGTCATCAGCATCGAATACCCAATGATTTTCCAAATGTCAGTGGTTTGTGTGCTGCGTTTAAAAGCAATTTCCTCGATGATGAGCGACCCGGTCGTGAACAACAGACTGATAAGCAGATTGATCAATATAAAAGCTAACAAAATCGGCCATTGCGTCATATTCATCACCACATAAGCAAGTAGTGCGACCAAGCCTGAGAGCTTAATAAACGGACTTAACGTTTCGTACAGGATCGTGTAGGGCAGGGCCAGCCATCCGATGATTTTATATTTGGGCACGAACAGCATTGCTCTAAAATGAATAACATTCCACAAATTACCTCGAATCCAGCGCTTTCGCTGTGATCCAAGTATGCTTAACGTATCCGGTGCCTGTGTCCAGCACACCGCATCAGGGCAAAAAAGAATCCGGTAAGGCAGCCCTTGCTGAAGCATATAACGGTGCAGCTTCATGACGATGTTCATGTCTTCACCCGGACAATCCGCCTCATATCCACCGACTTCTACCAAATAGTCTTTACGAAATAAACCAAAAGCTCCTGATACGATCAACAGACCGTTTAAGGCACTCCAGCCGATGCGTCCTCCAAGGAAGGCTCTCATATATTCTACATATTGCATAGCCGGCAATGATTTACGGGATAAGCGATGTTTGGTCACACGCCCACCCTGTATAGTACTGCCGTTCGCAATCCTCACATTTCCTCCAATAGCGATGTGCTGCTCCGGATTTTCCATATACAGCTGGACCAAACGGATCAGCGCATCCTTTTCTAGCATCGAATCAGCATCTATGGTAGCGACCAATGGATATTGGGCTACATTGATACCGGCATTAAGCGCGTCGGCCTTGCCACCGTTCTTTTTGTTGATGACGACCAGCTTGGGGTACTGCGGATTGTGATAAATTTCTTCTATAGACTTCGATTGCACAAGGCTGCGGATGGAGCTTGGACGGATCCTTGTGAGCTGAAATTCATCCACCAGCACCTGCAGGGTGCTATCCTGAGAGCCATCGTTAATAACGACGACTTCGTATTGGGGGAATTCCAGTGCCATCAAGGAACGGACATTATCAATGATGGTCAGTTCCTCATTGTAGGAAGGAACGAGAATGGAAACAGGTGGTACATGCTCTGAGCCTGATAATTCGCGAAATCGTGAATACATCGTGCTTTTGATCTGTGTCCGCATCCGCTGTGATGAAAGTGCCATAATCAAAAAATACAATAAGCTGGAACCTGCGATCAGGAAGGTGGCGAACAGCCCATATTCTAATAAAAAAGCTCTCATCTCGTTCTCCTTTCTACGAACTGATTCGCAGTTGTGTCACATTACGGTCAACATAAGACTCATTGAACATTTTTTCATACAGGTGGGAACATTCATTGAAATATAGAAGCTGCCTGATGTCTTGGGCGGCCAAAGACTCCGCCGATTCCATATGTTCATGTATGGCGGCTCTGGCCATATCACGATGCAGCTCTTCATCAGCAGCTATAGCAGCTTCACACATGGCTTGGAAACCGTTCATACCCAGCTTGGACAAGCTTGCAATAGCGTGATGACGTACCCACCACTCGGAATCCAACATGGCGTGTTTCAACATATCTGTGAAATCGCCAACAGGCTGCTGGCCTGCGACTTTTACTGCTGCAACCCGGATCTCCCAATCCGAATGCTGCATAAAAGCAAGAAGCTGATCCGGTAGCAGCAAATGAGTGTACTGGAGCAGCAGCTTGGAGGCTTTAACACGTACCTCTTTGTGCTCCGATTGGACAAGGCTGTTCAGATACGGAATGGCCTCAGGTACATTACGCCCAGAAAGTCCGACCAAAGCAACGATGATCAGGTCTTCCTCCTGAGTCAGCAGCATTTCCAGAAAGACAGGGATTGGATCCAAGGTGGATGAACCTATGATATCCATGATCAAATGCTGGCTCTGCGGGTGATGCTTGACTAGTCTCAATATGAGCTTGCGCAATTCACCTGGCTGCTGTGCGCATTTGGCAGCCGCGCGGCCGATCACAAAAGCAGTGGATTCATCCGTTTCGCGTTCCAGAAGGGAAAGTAATTCGCTTGTACATGTTTTGGCTCGCATAACACCAAGATGATATACGGCATCTATGCGTTCCCAGTGTATATGGCTATGCAGACGATTACGATTTAGCTCGACAAGCCCCATTTGCTCGCATAATTCACTTAGCTTATCGCGGTGTGAACCCTCAAGCACCTCGATCCATTCCAATAGTTTTTGTTGTATGGCTTTGAGTTCATTGATGGTAAGCTTACCGGGTGGAGGTAATAATGCCTCCGGGCTGTCCATATTGATGCTGAGATATTGGAAATACTCCTGATGTTGGAGCAAACATGCAGCGGTTTGCTGGTCTAAGGAAAGGCTCCTTGCACGTAATGTGAACAAGATAACAAGCATTACCATAATGAGTAATCCGAGTATCGATGTTATCACAATCATGGGTTGCAATGAATTCGTGAGCATCCAGGCATCTCCTTCCGCTAGTTATTCATTCAGCTTTATCACATCACCTATTCGACGGTAACGCTTTTGGCTAAATTTCTTGGTTTATCGACATCATTGCCCCGAGCCAAGGCTGCAAAATAAGCAAGCAGCTGTAAAGGAATAATGGCAATAACCGGTGCTAGCAGAGCATCTGTACGAGGCACATAAATGACTTCATCAACTGCTTGGGCAAGCTCCATATTACCTTCGAAAGCGACCCCGATCACATAAGCGCCGCGTGCCTTGACCTCTCGAATATTACTGATGGTTTTCTCAAGCACAACTTCCTGCGTAGCCAGCGCAATGACTGGCGTTCCATCTTCAATTAAGGCCAGTGACCCGTGCTTCAGCTCTCCGGCTGGATAAGCCTCTGAATGAATGTAAGATATTTCTTTTAGTTTCAGTGAGGCTTCCATGGCTATCGTATAATCGAGTCCGCGACCGATGAAATAAAGATCATGGTAACCTGCAATGTGTTCGGCTATCTGTTCAATCTGTGTCATATGCCCAAGCATATTTTGCACCTGATCCGGAAGCTCTTTGATTTGTGTCAGCAGTTGCGCGCGTGCAGCCAGGTCCATAGAGCCAATGCTTTGACCTATGTACAATGCCAGTAAATAGAAGGCTATTAGTTGGGAGGTGTAAGCTTTTGTAGAAGCTACTGCGATTTCGGGCCCTGCCCATGTCATTAACAGATGGTCGGCTTCTCGCGCTACTGAACTGCCAACAACGTTGGTAATCGCCAGTATCCGGGCACCGCTCAGCTTGGCCTCGCGAATTGCCGCTAACGTATCGGCGGTTTCTCCGGATTGACTGACAGCGATGACGAGTGTATGTTCCTGAATAATGGGCTGACGGTACCGATATTCAGAAGCTACATCGATCTCGACGGGGATTCGTGTCATCCGTTCGATAATGGATTTACCGACACATGCTGCGTGGTAGGCGGTTCCGCAGGCAACAATCTGAATATGTTTAATTTCACGAATTTGTTCAGGACTCATCATCATATCGGGCAGTGTTATACTTTGGCTATCCTCATCAATCCGCCCACGAAGTGTGTCCCGATATGCACGAGGCTGTTCCTCAATTTCTTTTAACATAAAATGATCATAACCATTTTTCTCTGCCATCAAAATGTCCCAGTCGATATAAAGCAGCTGCTTGGCGATAAAGTTCCCTTCCAATGTCATTAATTCAACGCTTTCCCGTGAAAGCACAGCCATTTCCCCATCACCCAATACATATACATTCCGTGTATGTTCCAAGATAGCCGGTATGTCCGAGCCGATAAAATTCTCACCCTCGCCTACACCAATAATCAAAGGACTTGCCAAGCGAACGGCAATCAACTTATCTGGTTCATGCTCAGATAAGACGACAATGGCGTAAGCACCTTTAATTCGGGCTACCGCTTGCTGCACGGCTTGGATCAAGTTGTCTTTATAGTAATGGGCAATGAGGTGGCAGATGACTTCTGTGTCCGTTTCCGATAGGAAGTGGTGACCAAGCTGCTCGAGCTCTTCTTTTAGAACCATATGATTCTCAATAATACCGTTGTGTACAACCGATATTTTCTTTTCGTTATCTGCATGTGGGTGAGAGTTCGTATCCGAGGGCTTGCCGTGTGTTGCCCAACGTGTGTGGCCTATCCCAGCGTAACCAGTCAATGGGTAGTCTGCGAGCCGTGATTCCAGCTCGCAAACTTTACCTTTAGCTTTACGAATATGAAGACCCTGAGCAGTTTGTACAGCAACTCCCGCAGAGTCATAACCACGATACTCCAATTTTTTCAAACCTTCGAGCAATATAAGTTGTGAGTCCCTGTTTCCTATATATCCGACAATACCACACATATTTATGATTCCTCCTTAGTTCCTTTTTGACCAGCTTACCTTGTGGTGACAACAAGTACCATTACCCATTATTCTTAATAACGAACATTAAAATGGATTATAACGCAAATTTATCGAAAATAAAAATGTTTGAACTTGGATTGGTTCGGTTTAAAGAACAATATCCTAATTATTTCGCCGATATACTCCACAAAACTCCATAATACCGTTCTTTATAACAGAATATTTGTTCGTTATAATGAATTTCAGAACGAATGCGATTGTATTCGCTTATCTTGAACGAACAAAGGAGAATTCAGTTATGGCGCCTACCAAAGCAGATATTAAGCTTAAGGAAGAGGTGAACAAACCGTTTCTCGGGATGTTCTTTACGTTAATGCGGCCTAAACAGTGGACCAAAAATGTGCTCGTATTTGCGGCTTTGATCTTTTCGATTAGAATCGCCAATGTGGATATGCTGGGGCAAGCTTTCACTGGATTCATATTGTTCTGCCTCGTTTCCAGCTGCGTGTATATCCTGAATGATTATGTAGATCGTGATCGGGATCGCATGCATCCCGAGAAGAAGAACCGACCATTGGCTTCAGGTGCTTTGAATCCGCAGATGGCACTGGCAAATGGAATTGTTTTGTTGGCGGCCAGTTTTTTTGCTGCTTTTCGCTTTCATCCACCTTTTGGATTTGTACTGTTGCTGTATTTTGTCCTGAATGTTCTGTACTCGTATCGTCTTAAGCATGTGGTTATCCTTGATCTATTGATCGTGGCTTCTGGATTTGTGCTGAGGGCTGTTGGTGGGGGGCTCATCATTGGGGTTCCATTAACACCCTGGTTTCTCGTATGCACGCTTTTGCTTGCGCTTTTCTTGGCGATTAGTAAGCGAAGGCATGAATTGGTTTTGTTGAAATCAGATAAAGGCGACCACCGCCATGTACTGGAGTATTATTCGATGGATTTACTGAATCAGATGAACGCTATTGTTACGACAGCCACAATTATGAGTTATGCACTGTTTACCTTCACTTCCGGACATACGATCCATCTGATGTGGACGTTGATATTGGTGCTGTATGGTATTTTTCGATATTTGTATCTGATTCATGTGGAAGGCAAGGGTGGGAAGCCGGATAAGCTCCTTTTGGAAGATAGACATATTTTAGTGACGGTTGTGCTGTATGCGATATCGGTGATGTTCATTCTGCTGGTTTTCGATAAATAAACGGCAATGGGGGAGCAGATATGAAGTACATAGAGTTGATAGCCTCCATTGTGCTGGGCGCTGTGGGACAAGTGCTGATGAAGTGGGGGATAGAATCGTTGAAGGCGGGTGACACGATTACGGTAACAGGATTTGGCTTACTTCGTGCTTGGCCTGTGGCAGCGGGCTTGGCTAGTTATGGTCTCAGCTCGATATGCTGGCTGCTTGCGTTAAGGAAGTTTCCGTTAAGCACGGCGTACCCGATGGTTAGCTTGGGTTATGTACTCGTGATGCTGATAAGTGTCTGGTTGTTTCATGAAACGATCTCGATGCAAAAATGGCTTGGAGCAGCCGTTATTTTGGCTGGCGTTGCATTGATAGCCCGTTCAGGAGGGTGATATTGATGAGCTTAGATGCAGGGTACCTGTATCCCGTTTTGCCATTTGCTGCCTGGCTGTGCTCAGGTACGCTTAAATATGTGATTAATCGTCTGCGTTATGGTGTTGATGCCAGACAGCATATCGGTAATGGAGGATTTCCAAGTACCCATACGTCGGTGATTTCCTCGATCACGCTATTCATCGGCTTTGAGCATGGCTGGGGTACACCGTTATTCGGTTTGGCTGCAGCTATAACCTATATTGTGATGATTGATGCAGTTGGCATTCGCCGTGCTGTTGGCGAGAGTGCACGCTGGATTAATACCTTAGCGGATGGAAAGGTACATTTGCGCGAAAAGCAAGGGCATACACGTATGGAAGTAGCGGGAGGTTTGGCGGTCGGACTGCTGCTGGCATGGGCCGCTTCGAGCATGCTGTAATTCATGTTGAAAGGTGGAAAGTATATGAAAAATCGGTTGATAGCAATAAGTATGGTTAGCGGATTGACTCTATTGACAGTAACCGTGGGTTCCTTGATCGTGCCTTCGTTATTGTTCATGCTCGGTATTTCTATAACGGCTCTACACATTTGGCCTGTTGTGGCATTGTCTGTCGGTATGGCGTGGATGGCAGCGAAGATGCTTCAGGTGGAACGACCAGGTCGTCTGTTAGGGGAGGCTTTGGCTGTTTCTATTTTATTATTCGTTGTATGCTTTTGGATTAGCGGCAGCTTTTACGATCTGTCCTATGATGGTCAAGCTTATCATCAAGAGTCGGTTATTTATTTGGCGAACGGCTGGAATCCCGTGTATGACGAAGCATTGAATGTATCAACCGGACATTCCTTGTGGATCAATCATTATGGGCGGGCATCGGAGATCGCTTCGGCAGTCATGTATGCAGCAACCGGCTTGATTGAGCATAGCAAGGTATTCAACCTGCTGATGATCGTTGCATCCTTCCTGCTCAGCATGTCAGCACTGCTGGCGTTGAGACCGGATCAAACTAAACGTGCTGTCATCGTTGCCGCATTGCTTGCATTGAATCCGGTAAGTGTATACCAAGTATTCAGTTATTATGTGGACGGATTGTTAGCTTCAGTTCTATTATGTTTAGTGGCTTTGGCTTGCCTGATCTTTGCCAGACCGGGATGGCTGCTGCTCAGTGCTTACTCGGCCCTGATGATTTTTGCAATGAATATTAAGTTCACTGGGATCGCCTATGCAGGTGTATTGACGCTCGGGTTGCTGGTAGCGTTATACATGAGTGAGCAGTTCGGGCGTTTGAAGCAGATGTTTATGATAGCAGCAGTGGGTGGATTGATTGGTATGTTTCTCATTGGGTATAACCCCTATGTCACTAATACCCTTGCGAAGGGGAATCCGTTCTATCCGTTGGCGGGTGCAGGGGCTGTCGATGTGATCGAGGACTTCATTCCACGAAACCTGGAGTCGATGAATCGATTTGAGCAGGCCGTGAATTCTAATTTTTCCGTCATGGCGGGTAATACCTCGGAGAAGACCCCTACTCAGATCAAACTGCCATTTACGTTCACAGAGCGCGAGTTGATTGCCTTGAGTGCACCGGACGCGGCGGTTTCTGGCTTTGGTCCGTTATTCAGTGGTGTGCTGCTGCTCTCTCTCATTCTGCTGGCACTTGGCTTTCACTATCGTAAAGGGGCGGCTATGGCTGCTATTGGGTTGATCGTGATACTAGCCATCTCGGCCTTTGTTAATCCGGTTGCCTGGTGGGCTCGCTACGTACCGCAGTTTTGGATCATTCCGCTCATTTGTGTGTGGCTTGGCTTCAGTATTAAAGGAAATCGAGTTGTAACGGGGGCAAGCTGGCTCTTAATAGCGGTTATTTCGATCAATACGGTAATCGTAGGCAGTACCTATACGTATTATCAATATACGTGGAACCAGACGCTGCGCGAGCAGCTCTCAGAAATACAATCGGCCCAGCTGCCCGTTAAGGCAGATTTTACGTACAGCTGGTCCAATCGGGAAAGGCTCACCAAGCTCGGTATCGCGTTCGTAGAGGAACGCCCTCTGAAATGCGAGGACAAGCTGACTTTGACTCACTCAGGAACATCGATTTGCATGCATCCGTAATTCAAAAATAACGGTACATTATGGATCAAACGACTAAGGCTTCAGGTTTTTCCAGCCCGTGTAATCATGTACGGCTATACCGGCGTAAGATGCATGGCCCTTCAATGAATCATCAATTAAGGTTAATTGTTGATTCAGTACTGCCCGACCCTCTTCGTAAAAGGAAACAAAAGCAGCCTCGGAAGAGGGATTGGTTTCGACACCGACAAAAACCTTTTTACCAAGCTGGTCAGCTAAAGCCAGATCGTCAGCAGTAATCTCTATAAGAGCTTCAGCCTGGTCCCGGTAGGACATCAGCGTGACTTCATCGAGCATACCGATGAATTTCGCATTCAACCTGATACTGCTCTCATCAGGAATCGATATTTCATGAAGCCAAAAGGGCAGGGAGGCACTGACGGTTAAAGTGGAATCGTGTTTGACTTCGTTCGTAAATAAAGTCATCGCTGTGATCCAACTGCTTACCGTCACATCCCGCTCATTATGCCATTCCGGAAGCACGTAAGGTTCAATGTCGACCTGAATCCCGCTAAATCGTTCATTCTCTAGAACGCTGGCATTATAGTCTTTCACCCATTTAACCATGCTGACGATATACTGCTGCTGATCGGAGCGAATCCAGTTCGGGGCACCGTCCAAGGCGTGAATTTGAATACCTGCTTGTACAGCTTCCTGGATAAAGGCGCGATAGGTGTTCTTGGCGACATCCGGATTCACTTGTACATAAATGCGGCCAATCGACTGCTCCTTTGCAAACTGGAGAACAGCCTGCCGATTCTCCAAGGTACTGATCAATGAGGTATCCCACAGCCAGGTTGCTTTCATGGGATTGGGACGCGGCGATGCAGCATCACAAGCTGTAGAGACCACGCTCAAGAGCAATACCGTAACGATTATATAATTGATTACAATACGGGAACTGCTTCGGTTGATGAATATCAAACTCATTCTCCTTCGATTCATAGTTGTCCACATCAATCTGTCAGTCGTATCGAAGCTAATAGATGACATCTATTTCCTATTTCTTACAATACCCTCTTATTATAGTTGACTCTCGGATTGGCTTAAATAGTTCTTGTTGCGCAACTTTCGACAAAATTTGCATGAATCATAAGTCCTGTAACCCATGCTTGTCGCTTTGTGGCTTGAACCAGATGTTCTTGAACTGTACCCAATCGAGGGAATCGAGCGTGATCCCTTTTACGGAAGAATGAAAGGCTGTTTTAAGTCTTTTAAAATAAAGCAGTTGCAGTACATGCTCATCATGCAGGCGCCGTTCGATGCTGTGCAGCAAGCCTGCCCGTCCGTCACGCTGCGGTTCGCGAAGCGCGGCTTGTATGAATTGCTCGACGGCAGCCTTGCAGTTGGGTTCCAAATGATGCTGCATACTCTTGTACAAGTCGATCAGACGCAGCTCGGCATCATTGTCGAGCATAATGGAGAACAGTAATAGATCAGCCTGCAGGCGCCGTTCCCCCTTGAACTCCTCAACAGGAAGCAGTACCACTTCAATGTTTAAGCCTGCCTCACGCAGCAGGATTTGCACAAGCAAGGCATCCCGCTCGTAATGAGGGATTGTGCATAATACAATACGTTCCCCAACATATCCCGACTTTTTGATTTTTTCCCGTACCTGCTCAAGCTCCGTCTCGGCAAGGTGTACAGGTGTATGGCGGATGAAGCTGTCAGCCGCATAGATCGCATCGCCGTCAATCAGCTTCAGCAGCTTGGCTTGATCGAATGCATCGTACACCGCCTCCCGAATCGCGGGGTCCTTCAGAGGACCCTGCTTCAATAGATTGAAGGTAACGAATTTGCAGGTTGTGCCCTGCTGCTGTACCTGCAGATAATCGCTTTCCTTCGTATCCGGCATCTGATAATTATGAATAATTTGAAAGCTCTCCAATGTGCGGAGCTGATCCTTCTGCTGTTCCTGCATATCTGGTACATGCCACAGCTCAACCCGATCCAAATGCGCTCTACCCTGAAAATAATCGGGGAAGGCATCGAGAATCGACATCGACGCATCATGAAAGGTGAGCTTGAATGGCCCTGTACCCATAGGAGCAAGTGCAAATGCGGATTCTCCTTCACGATAGGAATCCGATGGAATAATGGCAGCCCGGTTCGTACTCATAAATTGCGGGAACAGCTCATTAGGCTCAGTTAAATGAATCGTTATCGTCAAGGGATCTATAATCTCGATCCGTTCAATTTGTTGAAATACCCAGCGGTATAACGAACGTGCGGAAGACTGCTTTAACCGCTCCAGCGTGAATTGAATATCCTCGGCAGCCAACTCCTTGCCGTGATGAAAGCGAACACCTTTGCGCACATAAAAAGTCCATGCGGTTCTTGCTTTGTTGGCTTCCCAGGCATGAGCCAAATGTGGCTCGACCGTTTGCGTCAGTCGATTGTAGCTTACCAGGCTGTCGAACAGCTGGTTGACCAAATGAGACTCAGCCGAAAAGTTCGTAAAAGCAGGGTCCAGCGTCTGGATCGGTTGAGTCAACGGAAACCGCAGCGTATCAAACCTTTTGCTGTCTCGCAGCTCACTGCTGTAACCGAAGTAGCCGTTTAACCAGCTGTGAAAGTTCGCCTTTAGCGAATCGGGTATTGAGGAAATGTTCATTTGCTCCAAAGCGCCACGAAGGTCCTTGCGCTCGACCAGCTCTTTGGCCAAGAGCAGCACGACCTCTTCCACAGGCGTCAGAAACTGTAACAACGAGCGGTTGCCCCGGCCTTTTCTTGGCGTCCATTGCAACCAGCCCTGCTTGTCCATCTTTTGCATAATCATCGTTACATTCCGATGCGTACAATCTAGGATGGCGGCTATTTCATCTAACATGATCTCCTGCTCCTGATGCTCTTGCGCATAGGGCAGCTTTTCCCGCAAACGTACATAATGGCTGGCCAGCTTCATGCTATCACCTCAATCTGTGAATACGGAGTGTTATCCGCCCTGTAAGGGCAATCCTGGGTAGGACTTAAGCATAACCGAACCTGAGCTGGAAAAACAGGAAATTTCCATTTGGAAAGTTGCCCTTTTTATTCCTGTTTTTTTGTCTACAATAGAATTATGCTCACGGACTGGGCTATTAATGGAGGGATAACAATGATAAAAAGCATGCGAACCACAGAAGGCTTTACTTTACACATGCAGTGGATTGAGCAATTTGTGAAGGAGGCGGAGCAAGCTTTGGAATTGGAAAATGTGAGGACGACCGCGCAGACTGTACTGTTCTATGCAGGTATGCACGTACAAATAGAAAAACAACAAGCCGCCGCTTCACAAGACCACCAGCTGAACGGTAGTCATCAAGCGGGATCATCACAGACAGAAACGACCAACGATTGGCTGCTCGCTCCAGAAGAGGAGGTCGTGAAGGCAGCTCTTGAGATCACCGCGGAATCGTTTCATCCACTGCTCAAGCTGTCTCTTCAAACAGTAATAGAAGATGAAGAGAGACTACTGACCCTCGAAGAACGCACCTATATCCATTCCTATGCAAGTAGGTATATTAGTCAAATTAAAGAGAAGGTTAACCAGTTCGGAACCTATTGGCTGCATTAAAATAGAAAGTCGGAGGTATAAAGTCTATGCTGGTACTCGACGAACAACAAAGCAAACAGCAAACCATGCTGCTCATAGGTGCTCTTGTATGCGGTTGTGTTCATCATCTCTTGTTCTATGATCAAGCATGGGGTGTTTCCTATCCATTGTTTATCGCTGTTTTTTATATTTATTTTTATTGGGCTTTGAAGGAGAGGATCGCGCTGCGTCTGGATGCTTCATTTATGCTGCTCATCCCGATAGCCTTACTATCCTTAACGTATGCGGTTTTTTCAAATACACTGTTCATGGTGCTGAATGCATTTGCGATTCCTTGCCTGATCTTTGTGCATACCATATGGACGCTGCGGCGGCCTGCAATTCGCTGGTACGATGTGAGTATGGTGCTCGCTGTTCTGGAGCAGATGTTCGGACATACGATGCGCTATATCCCGCGGCCTGCTGTCGTAGTAATCAGAAGCATCAAGGAAAGAATTCAAACAGGGCGTTCTCAGCGTATGTGGAAAATACTGATCGGCATTGTCATTTCACTGCCAATGGTTCTGCTTGTCGGATCGCTGCTTGCTTCCGCGGATACGATGTTCGATCGTATGCTTTCTCAGCTTCCGGAGCTTGTGGGTGATATGCATCCAGGTGAAACGATATTCAGGTTGATCTGGATCGGTTTCGTAACTAGCGGGCTATTCGCTTATGTGTGGGGTATGCTGTACCCATTGAAGAGGAGGCACAGACCGGAGGAGGAGATGTGGGGGAATCAGGCTCAAGCATCACTTGGCAATGCAGATCCCTCTGAATTTGGGCCGTCTTATGCTAACGTGCCTGCTGTTCCCAGAAAAAAAGTTGGTCTGGACGCTACAGTAACCATAACGATCCTGCTGATTTTGAACACGATGTATGTGTTGTTTGCAGTCGTGCAGTTTTCTTATTTTTTTGGAGGGGGCATGACTGCGCTGCCTTCGGAAATGACTTATGCTGACTACGCTCATCGCGGTTTTGCTGAGCTGATTGTAGTCACGGTTATTAATTTTACGCTGCTGATGATCACGCTGCACGGGACGGATCGTGCTGTACGATCGAATGACATATTCCTTCGAGTGCTTTTGGCTGTATTGATCGGCTGCACAGGTGTTATGCTTTGCTCGGCATTTTTGCGGATGCTGATGTATGAGGAGGCGTATGGTTTTTCGGAGACACGTTTATTGGTCGATGTATTTATCATCTTCCTATCAGTGCTGTTTACGATTGCTTTGGTAAAGCTGTGGAAGGATCGCCTCCAGCTGATGAAGCCTTATGCGATTCTGGCGTTAGCTGCGTATTTGATCGTTAACTATATGCAGGTGGATGCGATCGTAGCTTCCAACAATATCAAACGCTTTGAAGCCTTCGGCAGTATCGATACGGAATATTTGGGTTCCCTCAGCTTTGAGGTCGTGCCCTATCTCTTAGAATTGAAGAAGAAGCATCCAGAGCTGGAAGGAACGGATAAAGCGATCCAGCTCATGAAAAGACGCCTTCCGCTTCACGGAGAGACGTCGTGGGTTTCTTTCAATTTATCGATGTGGAAGGCTGGCAAAGCGCTGCAGGCTATCCCATTGGAACCGTTGGAATCACTGGAGTACTATTCGAGATAGTCCAATTAAGCTTACATATCGGATGAAGTCGAAGATAGGTAGCTGCGGATTGCTTCCGGAATTTCATATAGTGAGGCTAGTGTTAAGAAAGCACCTTGAGGCTCCGTGTCAATATCGACTTGATTATAGATCCATTCCTGTAGAGCAGGCATAAATATCGTGTTTAGGCCTGCTTTCAGAGCGGGGGTAACATCAGTGCGAAGCGAGTTACCGATCATCCAGGTCGATTTGCGCTCAAACTGCTGCTCGGTAATCAGCTGCTCCAGATATTCGTCTGTTTTGTGGCGGGTGACATGAATATTACTGCCAAAAAAACGTTCCAAATCGGCTTCCGTTACTTTGCGCATCTGAATCATTCTGTCGCCGCCCGTATACAGATGAAGCTCGTGTCCTTCAGTCTCCAACTGGATTAGCGTCTCTTTCATCCCTGGATAAGGCTCAATACTATGCCCATATACGGTTCTTCCAATTTCCGTCAATCGGGCAATTTCATCGGAATTTTTCGGTCGGCCGGTTAAGTCAGAGAAATAGTCATAGGTTTCAACGAATGACTCGGGAAAATGATTAGGATCAAAGCCAAGCCGCATCACACGATCCAGATCAGCCTCAGCCTGCTTTTTTTTGATTTCCTCGACAGGAACATGGTAGGTATGAAAAAACATCTCCATTAAATCCGCGAATTGCTCAACTACCAGATCAAAATATTTGTTGCAGTGAATTAATGTATCGTCCAGATCAAATAAAATCGTTTGCTTTATCATAGGTTGTCTCCGTTATTTTTTAAGCAGATTATATCATGGCATCAGGGAAAATCCTATCCTCAGTATGCCCTCCATGGAGCGTGTATCGCTCTAGATCATGCTTATTTCTGAGATCTCTGGAGGCCTTGTCATCTTTTGCTGAGCGAATGAATCTCCATGTAAGAGGTGTAGATGAGCAGGATTGAGCAAAGCCCATACATACTTCCACAGATAAAGCCAGCACTTGCCCAACTGTTCGCTTTCCAAAGGCCGATTATTAATGCAGCCAGGCTGATGGCCAGCAAAATATAGGTCCAACGTTCCCAGCCTTGCTGGGGTGATCGCTGCAGCGGAGAAGCAGGTTTGGGGGGCGCAGCAGGCTTTGTTGTACCATTTTCCTTCGAGGTGTCGTTCTGATCGTTTTTTTGATCCTGATGAATGGGATGACGCAGGGACAGCAGCCCCAGCAATATAAATAGAAGAGGCTGGTAGCTTAGCGTAATGACGGACGAACTGTAATTAACAAAACTGAATACCTCAGAAGTACCTTTAAAAGCAAGCACGGTCGTCAGCAGGAGAAGCAGGGCGACAGGTGTATTCAATTTGCTGTAATCACGCTGATTCACCAGGCTCGCCATCCCCAATTGAAAGGCCAGGTAGACGAGAAGCAAACCACAAGCGGTAACCGGGAAACAGATAACCAGAACAAGCAAGTCCAGCCGATCCAGAAAGTCGGTAATATGAATCTGCTGGATCAAGGAATAGTTGGGGTAAACCATATTTGCTGGAATTGTCGGACCCAGTACCAGCACCTCGAGCACGATAAAGTCGAAGAGCATGCAGGCTGCCATCAGGACACCGTGCCGTATCGCAGAGCCAACCTGACGTGGCCCCCATAACGTATGTAAGAAGGCACCCATTACAAAAATATCGCCAAACCAGCCCAGACTAAGTACATTGATTGAGAAAATGGAACTCCACGGTCTGGTCAGTACGGGCTGCATTAACCGGATGTCCATTTCGTTGGCCAAGGCAAGCGGTGTCAGCAGGATAATCAATACAAATGCAGGGAATAACAGGTCATTGACTCGTGCCAATACCTCCACACTCGTTTTGCCATATACGATAAACAGCACGACCAAGACCAAGAGGATCATTTCCCCAGGGGTATTGGGAAGCAATGTAATCCCGATAAATTTACCGAATGTGGATAAATCGCGTGTAAGAATCAGCCATAGATGAAACAGAAGTATCAGATTAACGATAGTTCCGATCACAGAGCCGAAGACGATTTTATTAATTTCAAAGAGATGTTTATTGGGAAAACGTTTGACCAGCATAGTGAACAGGGCTGCAACTCCGATCACATACAGCACGGGTAGCATATAAGCCGACCAGGCATCCGAGTAGCCAATGCGAAATAATACCTGTTGGGTACTGATAAGACCACCGCCTGAAAGCAGAGCGGCGGTCAGCCAGGCGAATTGTCGGTAATTAATTATTTGTTTAGAGTCCATCTGCTCATCTGCCTTTGCAAGGTTCTATTTAAGTGTACTATTCAAAGATTGAAGGAGAGAGAACGCCCAAGGTGAGACATGGTTGACAAAAAAACGGGTAGGCATCGGGATGTTAACATGAAACAAGATGCACAAAAACAGGCTGAACGAGCATGCATATACGATCCGACAAAGCCACCTGAGCGGCAAAGGCTGCTTGCGCATTTTCTTCAGGTTCAACAGTAGATTCAACACAAGTACAAAAAAAACGATAGTCAGGAATATGAGATTCATTGGGTGATCCGCTCCCTCGTAACATTATCAAAGATGAGCCCCGTATCTGTCAGCTGGCTTTGTACCTGTATATTAAATTTGGCATCCTTCAAACTCTCTGGCCAGTTTTTCTCAAACTGAGATTTCCATTCGCCAGGATATGCTCTCCATAGAAAGTTTCCAAACTCGCAGGAGTCGACATTATTTTTAAGAGATTGATTAATGACATCCTGAACGGCACTTTTGACCTTCTTGGATATACCATCCTCGACCAATAAGATGTTTTTAGTTTGACTCAAATCGTAGTGGGAAGTGTCCTCCATTAACGTAGCCTTTATGTTCAATGCTATATCATATTCCAGCTTTTGATTTATCAGCTTGGTGTTAATATTTGTTAGTGCTTCGTAGATCCGTGCAGACATAATTTGACCGTCTCCCATTTGAAGCGTGATGGAGTGGCTGATCATTTTTTGCCCATTGATGATACTGAGACCCATTGCTGCATCATTTTCCAACGTACCCACCATCTTATCATGGCGAAATTGTGCATAGCCTTTAAGTTCCACTTCCTTGGAGGATTCAACACCCTGTTCTGAATCCTTCACGTCCATATACACGGCAACCGGATCAGCACCAGGTAAGCTAAGTGAAATCCCAAAATCCTTGAAGTTGATGTCCATAACTGATTTGGACTTGATTAATTCACGTATGGCTTCAGATGGGAAATGCTCGAATTTGGGCGTGGAATTCATCATGTCGTAAGCTTTTCCCTTGGTGACAACGAGAAAGGTGGTCATCCGGCTTTCAGGACTGCGCGGTACGGTGTCAAAAAGCTCGCGAATCCCCTGTCGTGCCAGATCCTCTCCGACCAGAATGGTTCTGCGATGAGCCAAAAACATACGTCTCGACATTCGTTTTTGCAGCTTCATATGGCATTCACGGTACGTTTCTCCGACTTCGGAATCTATATAGTAGCTCTTCCCGCCATTTGAACCGCCGCCGCCACCGCCACCAGTGGCCCCACCCATTTGTCCCGGCAGTGGCAGCATAACCGTGTAACGAATTTTCCCGTCCTTCTCCAAATCGATAGCGGAGGTCAAAATAAAGGCCATATCATTAATTTCTGTACGGTCCCAGCAGCCCGATAGCAGCGTTGAAACCAGCAATAGCAGGAGTAAGCTTGTGCTGCGTGCGCTCATAGGGTGTCCTCCTCCTTCTCATGGTGGATCGTTTCCCCCTTCTGCCCGCCTTGCTCTTTGATTTCAGCAGGCAGCTCGTCTCCCAAACGGATTGAATCCTGAACGGACATAAAGTAGGACCGATGCTTGTTGAGCCATAGAGGAGGGCGCACCGCGGTATCCATCAAATCGCCGACGGATAGAGGACCCAGTGGAGACAAATAGGGAATACCAAACGAGCGTAAATTAGCCATATGTCCGATAATGATTAATACCGAAATCAGGATGCCATACATGCCAAAGATCGAAGCGGCGATGATGATAGGAAAGCGCAGCATCCGAATTGCGATCGCGCCATTGAAGCGAGGAATCGTGAAAGAAGCGATTCCCGTTAGCGATACAACAATGACCATCGGTGCCGAAACAATCCCCGCCTGCACAGCCGCTTGCCCCACGACCAACGCCCCTAGAATACTGACGGCAGAGCCGATGGTTTTGGGGAGTCGGATACCTGCTTCACGCAGACCCTCGAACGTGATCTCCATGATTAATGCTTCTACAACAGCAGGAAAAGGGATCGCTTCTCGGGCTGCGGCTATGGATAGCAGCAAGGAAGTGGGAATCAAATCCTGGTGAAAGGTTGTTATGGCTACATATAACCCTGGCGTCAACAAAGAGAGGACCATAAAAATGTAACGTAATATTCGGATCAAAGACGCGATCTGAAAACGTTCGTAATAATCTTCATTGGATTGCAGGATGTCGGTGAAGACGAACGGCACTAACAGTACGAACGGAGTTCCATCAACGATAATACCAACCTTACCCTGCAATAAAGCTGCAGCGACCGTATCGGGGCGCTCCGTATATTGAAGCTGTGGAAAAGGCGAATAAGCTGAATCCTGAATAAATTCTTCGATATAGCCGGATTCGAGCACTGCATCAATATCAATCTTCTCCAGCCTGCGCAGCACTTCTTTGACAATCTCCGGATCGGCAATATCGTCCATATAAGTGATAACAATACTGGTGTTGCTTTCTCGCCCGATTGTCATCGGCTTCATTTTCAAATGCGGTGTTTTCAGCTTACGGCGAATCATCGACGTGTTGGTACGAATATTTTCCACAAAGCCTTCACGAGGACCACGAATGACGGATTCCGTTTCCGGTTCATTAATAGAGCGCTTCTCCATACCTCGAATGCCCATGAGCAGAGCTTGATTGTTACCCTCAACAATCAGTCCGGCATCACCGCTGAGTATAGAGATGAGCATATCTGAATAATTGTCTGTTTTCTGCGTTTGACTAATGGGCAGTGTTGCTTCAACAATGGCATCGATCAGCTGTTCATGTCCCTCAAGGATCATGAGCGATTTCATTGCCTCGTTGGCGAATTGGGTATTGACCATGCCGTCCACGAACACAATGATCGCTGAGATACCGCCTTCAATGGTGAACTCACGGATGACAAAATCCGAGCAGTCCGCGAATAAATGCTTTAAATAGTCTTTATTTTCCTCCAGCGTTACGAAGATCGGTACCGATTTTAATTCGTCAATAAATTGATAATCAAAATGGTGCAAAGTATCTGTCTGTTGTTTGCCGGATTTGTTTTCTTTTCGGTTACGAAGCATGTTGACGACCTCCTTGAGTTTCCTGTGCTGCCAGCTAATGGCGGAGCGTCTCACGTGTAGGTTGCCTTAAATTGAAAATTTTATGTCTGTTTCACAGAAACTTCGAACAATTTCTCTGCAGCGCTTTGTCCCTTGTATAGCTCCTACGCGATAGGTCAAAGCTAGAGGACGAATGAGAAAGAGTTGACTACATGTGAGAAAGGGGCTGCGTTTCATTGTTATGGCTGGTTATTGTGCTGCTAATATTTATTTTTCAAATACTGACCATATTGCTGATTGAGTATCGCAAACCCGCCAAGACCCTCGCATGGCTATTTATTTTATTTGTTTTTCCCATTATTGGATTTGTTATGTATTATTTTCTGGCTACGGAATATTCACGCAGGCAAAAGGTACGACGGCATGAATTTAACTACGATTCATTGCAGCATCCTGCAGGTAACAAACCTACTTCTATTGTTTTACCGTCAAATAGCAAGGATCATGAGCACGTTCTAGAGTCAAAGCAAGATGTGCTGTCTATGAAGAATCGTTTGGATGAGCTGCTAGACCAAATATCAGATGGGCCGCGTTCTACCAATAATGAAATCAGGGTACTTACTGACGCGGACGAAGCCTATCCTGCCATGCTGGAGGCAATGGAGGGTGCGAAACGGCACATCCATTTTGAAATCTACACCTTTCGGGGCGACACGATAGGTCTGACTTTTCTGGAGCTGCTGATTCGAAAAGCGAAGCAAGGTGTTCAAGTGCGCTGCATATTCGACGGGGTGGGCAGCTATCAGCTGGAGCAGCGCTTTCTTGATCAACTCCGGCAGGGCGGGGTAGAGGTTTATTTGTTTCTGCGACCCCTTATTGCTTTCTTCGATAAAAGGATGAACTATCGTAATCATCGCAGAATACTGGTTATTGATGGATATAAGGGTTATGTGGGGGGACTCAACATCGGTGCAGAATATATGGGCGCTGATCCGAAGCTTGGTTTTTGGAGAGATACGCATTTGGAGCTTGTTGGCACTGTTGTACATACACTGCAATCTATTTTCTTGAAGGAATGGATGTTTGTTAGCGGTAAGCATGTGACGGGTGTTGGCTTATATCCGGATCTCCAGACCTACGGAAACAAGTCTGCTCAGATTATTAGCAGCGGCCCGGATACGAAGCAGCATAATATTTTACAGCTGTATTTTGGAGCCATTACTAATGCGCAGCAGAAGATTATCCTGATTACTCCATATTTTATACCGGACCCGAGTTTACGTATGGCTTTGAAAACAGCCGCTATCAGCGGTTTGGATGTAAAGGTTGTATATCCGTTTAAATCGGATTCCCCTGCTGTTAATTATGCTTCAAGCTCCTACTTTGAGGAGTTGATGGAAGCCGGAGTCCACATTTATGAATATCAAAAAGGATTTATGCATGCCAAAATTTTGATCATTGACGATAATTTCGCTACGGTTGGCAGCGCCAATGTAGATCTTCGCAGCTTTTACAGCAATTTTGAATTAAATGCCGTGCTGTTTGATAAAAAAACGATCAGGCGACTTGAAGCCGATTGCGCCATAGACTTACGAAATAGTACGGAGTTAAAGCTGGAGGTATTTCGATCTCGTTCACGCTGGCATCGCACCAAAGAAATTGCAGCCCGCCTACTCTCACCGCTTTTTTAAAAGCGTATGCCTGCTATCCGCGGCGATGTGAATGATAGCTGGAGTGGAATGGACATGCTAAAAGAGCGTGTCCAACAGTAATTAAACTCCAGGGAGGTAATCCAATGAGCAAGTCCAACACAAATACGAACGAATCGGAAGAAAAGGAACCGATCAACGAAATTACAAAGGCACGAACCCAAGAAGACGCAGCTGCAATGAGCTCAGCCTCACCAGGTACAGGCGTGGATGTTCAAGGCCGTGAGGATTATTTCATGGACATCGACCGGATGGTCAATGAGGGCTTAGGCGGCGGCAATGTCACAATGAGTAACGGTCACATCGGAGAATCGACAACCGATACGATGACGTATCCAGAATCTGTCCTTAATCATAAAGAAGAGAAGAGTTAAGCAAAACCCTCCCCAGAATAGTCGGGCGCATCCGCGCCAGCGCCCATCCCGTCCGGGATGAATTCGTTCAGAGCTGATCACAGTCTGTCTCATTCCAGCATTCAAGTAATCTTGTTCAACGTATTTTCTTATTCACTCCAAAGGGGTCCAGATGGTTTAGCTCTCCGTGTCCCTCCCTTTTTAGGGAGAGGACTACCTCTTTGTTGCCACCTTTGATGGAGAGGGATATAATAGGGGGAAACCAATTCGGAGGCGGCTAAACGTTGAGTTCTTTGGACGAATTTGCACTTATACGGCGTTTGACAGAAGGAAAACAGTCAGCTGCTTTTCAGCAGGCTAGCGGGGTCGACATAGGAATCGGAGATGACGCGGCAGTTGCGTATTTGGCACCTGGATGCCAGCTTGTGATGACCTGTGATACGATGACGGAATCGGTCCATTTTCAACCGCATACGATGCGTGACAGCGATGTGGGCTATAAAGCCATGGCTGCCGCGATCAGTGACATAGCGGCAATGGGGGCAATACCGCGTTATGCGCTGGTTGCGCTCAGCATTCCACAGGAAACGCCACAGCATAAGCTGGAAGCCGTTTATCAAGGGCTGTATGAATGCGCCAATCGCTGGAGTGTCGTCATCGTTGGTGGAGACACAACCTCCTGTATTGGTGGTCTGACTTTAACCGTTACCGTGATCGGTGAAGTTCCCGATGGTCAGGCATTGCTGCGTTCAACGGCCAAAACAGGTGATGTTGTATTCGCCACGGGTGAGCTTGGCTGCTCTGCTGCGGGTCTGGAATACCTGCTGCAGCAAGCACTTCCAATTGAGCAGTGGCCTCAAGCTGGCAAGGATTCGGCAGAAGCCCGATTAATAGCGGCCCATTGCCGTCCAGAGCCTCAGATTGAAATGGGGCAGCTTTTGCAGCAATCCAAGGTTTGTGGGGCTTTGAACGATGTAAGTGATGGACTTGCCAGTGAGGCTTGGGAAATTGCCCAGGCATCCGGTGTGGGGATCGACTTGATCGAGGATCGCATTCCAATTGCGGATGAACTTATGGCGTATGCCGAGAAAGCCGAAAAAGATCCGCTCCATTATATTCTCTACGGCGGTGAAGACTACAAGCTTATCGGTACGATGCAGGCTGAGCATGCGATTGAAATGCAAATCAAATTCAGGGAAGCCGGGCATACGCTATACATTATCGGTTATGTGAATGCGGAAGATAGCGGTGTGCGTCTTGTTCAAAGCAGCGGATATGTCGTTCCGATTGATAAAAAAGGCTACAATCATTTTCGAAAGGATTGAGCTTGTATGCCGACAAAACACACTTATTCATACCAGGCAGTGGGTCTCGAGCAAACAGCGAGTCTTGCATCCGCTCTAGCATCCTGCTTTCAACCCGGTACCGTAGTTACACTTGACGGTGATCTGGGTGCGGGCAAAACCGCATTCGCTCAAGCGGTCGCCAAAGCTCTCGGCGTGCGTGGTATTGTGAACAGTCCTACCTTTACTATTATTAAAGAATATGAAGGGGAGAAACTCCCTTTTTATCATATGGATGTATACCGTCTTTCTTTGGAGGAGGCGGATGATCTTGGACTGGACGATTATTTATATGGGTCAGGTGTTACTTTAATAGAATGGTCTTCTTTAATAGAGGAGCTATTGCCTGCAGATCGTTTGTCCGTAACCATCGAGAATTGTGGTGAACAGACCCGCTTATTCAGGCTGAACCCACACGGGGATTCCTATGAACAATGGTGTGAACAGCTTAAGGAGAACGGAGTTTTAATATGAATAACGATCAAATAAACTTACAGGGCACGCTGCTTGCCATAGATACTTCCACGAGCTCCATGTCAGTTGCATTAACGCGCGGCGGTGAGCTGCTGGGTGAGTTGAATTCAAATGCAGAACGCAATCATTCGATACATTTACTTCCACATATTCAGCAGGTACTTGCATCTGCTGGGCTTCATTCACGGGATGTGGATGCATTCGCAGTCGGAGTCGGACCCGGATCTTACACGGGTGTACGTATAGGCGTTACTGTTGCCAAAACGTTGGCTTGGACGCATCAGAAGGTATTGCTTGCAGTATCGAGTTTGGAAGCTCTGGCTTTAGGCGGCGTCCATACGATGCTGGAGTCACCATCCCATGCAGGTAAGGGGCGTACCTCGGGAGCGTCGGTATTCTCCCATATAGAAGAACTACAGGAAAAAGTCTGGGTGGTTCCGATGTTTGAGGCTCGGAGAGGTCAGGCTTTTACTGCTCTTTATCAAGCAGCGAACCAGCAATGGAGCTGTTTGGCGACCGATGGCATTCGTCTCATGTCCAGTTGGTCGGAAGAGTTGCTCGAACGTGCCATGGATAAGAGTACGGAAACTGAGCGTCCGGATCGTATTATTTTTACAGGTGAGACCGGACTGCATGAAGCGACAATTGAGCATTTTTCTAAAAGCTGGACAGGCGCCGCAGAAATCGTACATCATGAAATGAGAGCCCGTTATACGGCTGATTTGGCGCTTGAACAATGGAAACATGGAGACACTCGGGAGCCGCATGGCTTAATTCCCAATTACACGCAGCTGACAGAGGCAGAGGTCAAATGGAAAGCTCAAGCAGAGGAGGCGAAATGACTAGTGAATCATAACGAACCTACGGATGCCCCTCGAGCCTTGGAGTTTCGCGCTATGTGTCTTGAAGATATTCCGATCATTTGTGAGATTGAGCAGGAAGCATTCACGACACCATGGACCTCGGCAGCCTTTTATAATGAATTAACAAACAATCAATTCGCTCGTTATATGGTCATGGATTCGGAAGAAGGCGTGCTTGGCTATGGCGGAATGTGGATCATCGTCGACGAAGCGCACATTACCAACATTGCCGTCGGTAAGAGGCATAGAGGGAAAAAGCTTGGTGAAAGACTGCTGAGAGAGATGCAAAAAACAGCTGTTTTTCTTGGGGCTGCACGAATGACACTGGAAGTAAGGCCCTCTAACCGCATAGCCCAGGCATTGTATGAAAAGCTTGGGTTTTATGGAGTCGGTGTACGACGCGGGTACTATACAGACAATCAGGAAGATGCAATCATCATGTGGGCGGATTTGCCTGATTCCAAGCGCACGCTAAATAACTTACAGGGGAATTAAAATGAATAGCAACGATATGCAAGTAAATCAGTCTGCATCCGATCCCAATAAGCCCTTATATATTTTGGCCATAGAGACGAGCTGCGATGAAACGTCAGTAGCCATTGTCGAGAACGGTACGATTATTAAGTCTAATATCGTTTCCAGTCAAATCGAAACCCATGAACGCTTTGGTGGAGTCGTGCCTGAGCTGGCTTCACGCAAGCATGTGGAAAGCATTACCTGGATCATTGAAGAAGCTTTAGAAAAGTCGGGTGTCGCACCAAGCGACCTGTCGGCCATCGCAGTTACGCAGGGACCCGGGCTTATTGGAGCTTTACTGGTTGGAGTGGTGGCTGCCAAAGCATTGGCGTACGCCTTAGAGCTACCTTTAATTGCCGTTCATCATATTGCAGGTCATATATATGCCAATCAGCTTGTGCATGAGCTGCAGTATCCCTTGGTCTCGCTCGTTGTGTCGGGTGGACATACAGAGCTGGTTTATATTGAATCTGAGGGTAACTTCAAAATTATTGGTCAAACCCGGGATGATGCTGCAGGTGAAGCCTATGATAAAGTGGCGCGTGCTTTAAAGCTTCCATACCCTGGAGGCCCATATATTGATCGTCTGGCTCAGGAAGCGGGCGAGGCACTGGCTCTTCCTCGTGCGTGGCTGGAGTCGGATTCTTATGATTTTAGTTTCAGCGGACTCAAATCTGCTGTTTTATCTGCATTGAATCAGGCCAATATGAAGGGGCAGCCGCTTGATCCAGGATCTGTAGCCAAAGGCTTTCAAGCATCTGTTGTTGAGGTTCTGGTAGAAAAAGCATTGCGTGCCGTTAAGGCTTACGGAGCGAAGCAGCTGCTGCTGGCGGGAGGAGTAGCTGCGAATCAAGGACTGCGGCAGCAGCTGGCTGTACGTTGTGCGGAAGCAAATGTGCCGTTGCTTACACCGCCCCTTGGATTATGCACAGATAATGCTGCTATGATCGGAGCGGCTGCCTATTTGAAGTTTCAGCGTGGACAGTTTTCGTCTTTGGATTTTAAGGCTGAGCCTCTTTTGAGTTTGGAAGAGTGGTCCGTATAATCTGCTTCCTGAAGCCGTTCTGCTTATGTGCAGGGCGGCTTTTTAATAGGATAAACCGTGCCTTCTAACTTCTTTATTAATAAATTGAAAATAGTACTTGCATTCTGTATCTGGATTTGTTATATTACTTCTTGTCGCTTCTGAGGCAGTCGAATTTGAAGGCATTGAAGAAGACAAAAATATTCATAAAATTACAAAGTGTTTAAAAATAATACTTGCAATTGAATGAATGAATGTGTTATATTGATCAGGTCGCTTTTGACGGAATGTCGAAAATGATCGAAAAGAATTG
>NZ_MRTH01000090.1 GCF_001956045.1 Paenibacillus sp. FSL H7-0331
GCGCGGCTTGCTTTAAAATGTCGTTCTCCATCTTAAGCCGCTGATTTTCTTTACGTAAAGCAAGAAGTTCGTTTTCCACAGGGGTACGGTTTGCTTTCTCCGAAAAGGTACCGGAGGTTTGACTTTGTTTGATCCATCGATCTAATGCTGTTGCACTCAGGTCGTATTCACGAGCAATGTTGGCTCGAGTCTTTCCGCTTTCATACAGCTGAACCATCTGGTTTTTAAATTCGTCTGTAAATGTACGTCTTTCTTTGGGCATCGTAGATTCGCTCCTGTCTGATGTCTTTATTCTAACGACTACAGCCATCTATACGAAGCGTAGTAAGGAGCAAATCAGAGGGTTTATGAATTGGATATGACTCAAGAAACCTGTCTGAAACTCGGATAGGTTTTTATTTTGAAACGTATCCTCCACCCCTTTATCGTCTTTCATCTACTCTTATGAAGTTTCATCTAGTGAACTTTAACATCGTGTCTTATTATTACATGAATGTGTAAATGTAGAACCCATATAGAATAAGGGTTATTATGATTACAATTCGATTGACTTTAGATACATTTTGTGTCATTAACGATACATCTCGATACACTTGTGAAGAATTGATTTAAGTAGGTAAAATATAGGCAGAACATATGAAACATGAACAATAATTGTAATTATTACTTTTAATATTCAACATAGATAAAACCTATCACATGTTCGATAGTGATAGGTTTGTGCAATCGTGTTATAACAATAAACGGCGAGTGGACGAGTGGATATGTTAACTTATTCTAAATTTAATAGTTGACAATTAGTTGCCTAGATTAAGCCTATCTGGTACGAACCGTAATTCTATGTTTATACTCAGCTATGAATTTCTTACCTAATTCGGTAATAATATACAAACCATCTTTTTTCTCAATTAATCCATAAATTATGTACTCTGATGCAGACTTTATAAGCATATCTAAAACGATATCCTGATTTCGAGATGAACTGAGAGATACTCCATGCAAATATTTATCGTACTGTTTAATAAATAATTCATATAAATCGCTAGGATATATGCTATGTTGACCTGTCTTATAATTGGACAAAGCTACCCTTAATTGATCAAATGTAAATCCTGTGTACATTTGTTTAGGTAATCTTTTTTCATTACTCCCTGACTTTCTTTTATTTTATCGTTCTCTGCTATAATTTTAGCATTTTCACTCAATAGCCGCTCATTTTCCTCCATCAACCCTTTTACATCTGGAACATCTTTACCTGACACCCAACCTGACAAATTTTTCTGCTCAATCTCTCTTAGTGACTTAAATATGCTAATCTGTATGTCCTTATTGTCATCAACCAGAGCAATAAGCTTTGAGGATAAAATGTTCTCTCTAAATTCCTTATGCATTTGTTGATTATCATGCTCTAATGCATCTTTATATCCTAATGAATTCACCTTATTCTGGATAAACGAATCACTCAAAACAAATACAAATCTTGGCTTTTTAATTTCACCAGCATAATCATATTCCCAATGTGTAAAACTCTTTGATTTATCCTTCAATAAAGAACCATATCTGCCACCTATTATCAACATATAAGCATCTGATTCTTCAATCCAGCGTTTAATGATATCCAGTTGCGAATCATCACTTGCCGTAAACAATTCCATACCAGCAGGAATATGTCCTGCATTTAGAATGGATTTAACAGCTATCTGCCTTTCCTCTTTTAAATCCGTAAACGTTGATGATATGAACACTTGCAGTTTCTTTCTCATATGTATGATTCCTACCTTTCGAGTCCTCTAAATGTAAAATAAATGTATCCCGTCATATTGCTGACGATAGAAAATATCATGTAATTTTGGGAATTTTTTGTTACTATATACCTATGATATCATGAAAAATCCAATTTTTACATAATTATAATCTTGATTATAAAAGAAAAAAAGAACTCAATTTTGAGTCCTTCTCTCTTCCCTCTATTCATTTAATTCCTTTCACGTATGATTATGATGTTGTTCTATACCGTTTCGTCCAATGATTTTTAAATGGTACTTACCATTATTTAAATGGATTCTTTACCAAATCCCTGAAATGATTATTCTGCTCCAAATAATCACGGTTTTCTTTCGTAAAAAGAGTAGCTTGAATTGTTTTCCACAAGTTTCCTGTTTGATCTGCGTCTAAATCTTTAAATTTGATGCCATAGTTTTTTTCTGCTAGACTTCCAACTTCTTGCCATCAATGAGTGGTGTAGTCATCTGCAATGCTATCATATCATTTTCTGGAAATTCTCTTAGTAATATGAGCGACCACTCCATCAAAATTTTTCTTAATTTATCATCATTCTTCCATGCAGCATTAAATTCAGCTTCACTTAACTCACCCTTATACTCGCTATAATCCAAAAATTCTATTCTTGCCGCGCCTTTCTCCCAAGTCGCACTCTTCACGAACGACTTTGAATCCATCATGACTGCTACATATGCATTAAATTTCTCCAAATCTTTTTCTCTTTGTATTTCAAACTTATTTTTTACTGGCTCTTTTATTGCCTCCTTGACCTCTGCTTTTGCTGGTTGTTTCACAACTGGAGGAGCAGCAGCTGTCTTAACAACCTCATTTTGATTACCACAAGCAGTCATAATTGCAACTAAAGATAATATCGTTATGCCTCTTACAACTTTTTTCATTAAATTCTCAACCCTTCTAGACATTCGATATATAGCCCCATTATACCAATAATTCACTATTTAAGGTAAATACAAACAGTTAATTTGTCACATTTTAGCACATTATGTTACTATATACCTATGTCATCCTTAGTGGATTAATACACGTTTTAAAATACAAAAATAGATCACCAACAAAAGTGATCCAGCCAATTAAATGAATTCAATATTCTAATTTTCAATAAACTCAATCTTATTAAAATCGAGCACACATTCTAATTCGGTTTGTGCTATTACGCTAGATGTAAATAATTCATTATACGGTGTATCTGTAAAATCCATTCTACTATCTCTTTTCCTCCATTGTTCATAAACCTGCTTAGTAATTTCAAATGGTAGTAAAGGTTTTATACTACGCTTACTATGTACAACAATTAGTTTATTGCCATCTCTAGCAATAACTACATTATTCTTATATACCAGCTGTAAGTGATTCTCTTTGTTTATCTGAAATACGCTCATGTGTTCCCCTCCATAAAATGATTATATGTTAATTGGGCATTGGCAACAATGGATATTTAGAATCATTTTAGAATCGTAACCTGCGCCAAAATCAATTTGATTTCCACATAACCCAGAAAGTAGTTGAGTATCATGTTTCACATTCATCAACAGCTCATTTCCCCTGCCGACTTTGACAACGCTTTGTTCTTTGCCATTTATAACGAAGATAAGCTCATTATTCATTGTGAAGCCAAGTGACAGGGCTATTGTTATGGTCCTAGTTGCATACTTTTTCTACCCATCCAGATCAAAAAGATTTACAAGAGTTTTTATATTAGGTTTCTTAGCTCAGTTATTAGTTTTTGATCTATCTAGAATGATGGTCTTTACTGACGATAATGCAAATTCCTATTTAGATAGAATGCTAGTCGAGTTAGTTGTTTTTACCATATTGTGCTCTGTTTTAAAAGAAATTCTAGATTTCCCATCGTTGATTGATTTAGATCTTTTGCAATTTTTTCAACCCTTTTACATCTTGATTCTAAAATCCAACCTAATCATTTAAGCCAAATAATCCATATATTTTTTAAAATCAACTAACATATGTTCGTGAGAATCCTTTAATCGTCTATCTTCTATATTACAAGATTCAAGTTTATTAATTATCGCAATAAGTGAATCAACATCCTTGTTG
Source organism: Paenibacillus sp. FSL H7-0331 (assembly GCF_001956045.1). The sequence goes on from NZ_MRTH01000090.1 coordinate 3,859, forward strand.
TCCAATTGTTGTATAAACCTAAGAGCTGTTACATATACAGATAAATCTAAATATGCTTCCGCATTCAGTGTATCTTTGTTCGCCTCATGTTCTATTCTAGACAGCAACTCTGGTACTAAAGCATATTCGTTTGCCTCTAAAGCTTCAAAAGCATGATAACTCTCCTTTAAACATCGAGTAATGATAAATTTATCTGTGTTATGAGTATTTTTAATGAGTTGTTCTAACCAATAATCGACTTGCTTAGAAACATCTAATTGTTTCAATTCATTTAATTTGTTTTCAAATTCATTATCTAACTCTTTGGTTTCTGGAAAACATCTATAGAACAATTCCTGATCCATTGTTTTTCTCATTGTGATACTATAATCGATATAATCATTGCCAGTGGATGCAAAGTAAATAAAATCATCAGTGGTATTCAACCCAGAAAAGTGGCCTTTGAGCTTTATAGCTACATTTTGTGCAAACAAATAATGGGCATCATTAAATATCCTTTTCTCAAAAGCAATGACTACCTCATCACCCTCTGCTATATGATCAATCTCCTCATCTGCATGAGCGCTTGCAATGATTTCAAAATGGTTATAAAGAGTGTCAAACTTTTCATTAAATTCATGGAAGTTGTGAGCAAAATCCCCTAAAGCGTATCGTAATGATTTCAATTGTTCTTCCGTATAATTCCATTTTTTATGTAAGATTCTTCTGTTTCTTTTAAATCATCTAACGTATTTATGTAAATCAAAAATGTATTATGTTCATCCGCATACAAACCAAAAGCATATACTTCTTTATTAGAATCAGAAACAGAAAACTTATGGATAGCCTCCCTACATCCCTCAAAAAGTTCATTTTCGAAATTGTTTGCAGTTATAAGCTCAATATCTTCTTGAATTGTAGGCATGAAAACTATTCGATCATCTTCTGTAATGCCATAGTACCCTTCACCTTCTAGCTGCCTTTTTCCCTCTAATAGCTCACATATGCCCACATAATCTAAATTCAACCCTGCATAGGTTTCCCTGGGCAGTCCGGATGCATCCCGAAGGTTGTTGGCAAGCCATCCGTAATAGTCCCGCTGCTCTTTCCATGCTGCAGCCTTGCTACTGTCTTAGGCGATGGTCGCGAAAATCCGCTATGAGGTAGGTGATCGTACCATTGAAAATAAAAGCACTCGTCCCGAAGGAAAAGGACTCACTGAGCAATTCTTTATTATTATTCAATCGGCGGTTGAATTCAATATAGAACAGCACTCAACTTAAACACAAGTTGAGCTTACTCAAATAGTGAACTCCTTATTGTACCCATACCCAATATCAAAAAAATAATTCAACAGATCGGAATGGATGAGCGTATATTTCATTCAAGTGGTTAATGAAGTGGCTGGCGGAATGAGTTTCACAAATAAATTCTATTCCTCTATGTTATTTAGGTTACAATCCATACATTCAGAACGAACGGTGAATATCATTACAACATGAAGCAAAAAAGGAGGGATAATCGATGAGTGTTGTTGGAAACAGATTTACTTCCACTGCAGAAATTTTGGTTCTTTTCATTTTGTTGGTGATCGTGTTGTCGATTGGTTTCTGTATTTAACAGAAAAATGAGTGTAAAGAAAGAACAAGAGCCTGATATCTTGTTCTTTCTTTTAATTTATTTAGATCCAATAATGAGAATAAATCCGATGTATAAACTCCAGTTCCGAGGCCGCAAGTAACTTGTCTACGATCTTCTGCATCTGGTCCCATATACATGCTATGAACGCGAAATAGACGGGCACTGAATGCTACCGTCTATTCATGGGAAAGGAGGGTCGATATGTGGGCAGTTGGGGGTTACCGCCACATTACATTGTATGAAGATCTTTAATTTTGGGAACTTGCTTTTTATCTGTAGGGCGATTACCTATTTTGGCATCCGTCCAGTCACGCCTCCGCCAACATACATAACATAGATTATGCAAGACGGAAGGAGGAATAGCTATGGGTGCACTCGGTGTTGGTGGAATTGGTGGAGTTGGTGGAGTTGGTGGAAGCTGTGCAGGTTATGGTTTAGGAACTAGTACAGGCGCAATTCTTGTATTATTCATATTGTTGGTTATTATAACCAGTGCTTTTTGTATTTAAGTATTTGTCAACCACTTCCCGATTAAATCAGGAGGTGGTCTATTCTATTTTTCTGGCTGCTATAGTTTTACGTCGTTCTGCCTTGCCAGCATCGTAGCAATAATCAGCAAAGCATCAGCAGCGTTAATCTCACATTTAGAAGCCTGTTCCGTCCAATTGTAGCTGTTCAGCACCCTTTGTGGAAAAGACCATTCAAAGATAAGACAAGCTGATCCCCTTTCCAATCTGCATCATACTCAAGTGGTTTTGTCATATCCTCATCATCCTCCTCGATTCTTTTTACCTCTGTGATCACATGCCAGAAAGCAATATCCATTTCGTTCATATCAACATTTCCTGAAATTCCGGCTACCTTTCCTGTCTGTGAATATTGAAATGTTGCCCACTTGTCCCATGTGCTGTTTGCCATTGGTGTAGTTGCACCATAGTGCGCCACCCACAATGGAAATTCAGCCAGCTTGCTACCGAGATAGGACCTTGCAAAGCTTGCACCGGTGTACAGCATTACGCGGTGGCCACTTCTGATTTGGACCTCAGACAACCAGATATACGACCAATCTGTTAAAAGATAACACTAAAATTCAATTCTCTTACTGCCGATTAATAATCAGATAAAATATTTTGAGGAGCTGATTGATATCGCAGAAAACATTTATAAAGATAGTGACCTGATTCCTATACTTACTACAGATGTTTTTCCAGGAAGAGATGTTGAATACGTTGCCTTTGTGTGTGAAAACGCACGAATATTGGAGGTAGCTATACGTAACATACAATTACAAGCATACAGAAAGGGAGCAGATGCTATTATTGGATTAACATTTAGCATTGTAACAAATCAGTCTGTAGCTGCTGCGGGTACAGCCGTTAAGTTTAAAGATTGATTGGTTTATAGGATACTCCGATACTTATTCTCTCTACACCGTCCTATCCCCAAACCCATGTTCCAGATAACTTCGGTACGGATCTCCCATAAAATTGGACACCTATAAGCCCTCACGTTCGTTTCTGTAATCCATAAAATAATGGAACAACGAGAGGTGGTGATGAATGTGGACGAAATATATTATGCTTGCAGAAACTGTCTTAATCGTCGAGTTCGTGTTTTTATGAGATCCGGGGAAATCTATGAAGGGACCGTAGTTAATGTTGATCCAAATTTTTTATATCTGGATGGATCCTCTGCCTCGATTTCAAATAAAAAAGTAAAAGTTAAAGGATTTTTTAATCCTCTTATAACTACTCTTGTATTATTCGATCTATTGGCGATTGCCTTACTATAGAATGTAACATCCTCATCCCTCGCTATGCATACCAAGATGCAGCGAGGGTTTTTCTATCCAATGCATTGGTAAATTTGGTGAGATATACGGGGAGGTCTTCCTTGCTTGCCTCTCTACATAAATAAGTCATGTTACGACAACAGCATTCGAGCGACTTTTCAGTTATCGCCTGCTAATCTAATCTATGGAAATTGATTCGTCAGGAGGTTGAAATGTTTGATAGTTGAGATCGCAAAATATGTGTTCGTCACTGCTCTTTTCGTTGGATTTGTGTTAGTGAAAAGGGCTTGACTGTCTGAAATACATGGAGGTGCTGAAGATGACCATGCCAATTAATGAGCCAACTATTGGTGGAACTGCTGAAACCTCAACAGATATTGACTCATTACCAGCAGAAAAGAACATTGATTATGAAATTGAATTTGCTAAAAACCAAAATCGAATTATGTCTTTGTGGAATGAAATTGTCCAATAACCAACCACTTTCTCGACAAGCCCGTAGAAGCCGGATCAATCGTCTGGCTTCCTTCAGCCTTATTATTTTTGATACTCCTGTTGAACCGCCTCCGGCAGCTCCTCGAAGGAAATCTCTTCCCAGTGCGTGACGCCCCGAATCAGCGTTTTATATAACTGGACGTAAGCCCCTTTTCTCAATTGCTTCCCGGCAGAAAAAGCAAGTGTTTTTTCCTTTCCTTTCTCGTTATAGACAGTCAGCTCATAGCCGTAACGTCCATTTTCATCTTGAACGCCGGGGGCGGTTATCATCGTATAATAGACGGTTTTTCCCTTAGGATTATCGGGTGTTAGCTTCTCCGGGGTGAGGAAGAATATACACAAGCATGCCCCAATCACGATAATGAGCCCGAGCACCAGCAATATTTTTTTCATCAATAATTCCTCCTAAGCCCA
>NZ_MRTH01000091.1 GCF_001956045.1 Paenibacillus sp. FSL H7-0331
GAGGCTGTATGTTAAATACCATCTAATAGTTAGCAAGATAATCTCTGATTCATATTGCTTCCACTTAAACAAATCTACTTCAGTTTCCAAAAAAATAGCCCCATCCCATGTCTCAATTTCAATCATGGTATCATGGATTAGAACTTTGCACCACAACCCATCTATGAAAGAGACTCATATTGTCTCGTTAGATAACGCAGATTAATTAAGCAGTTGCACGCCCTTTTTCTTAAAGGGTTCAATTCTTCTTTGTAGTACAGTTCTCCCAACAGATAAGCATCAGCAGCATCTGTCTTTATTTTACGAAGGCTGGACTTTCTAAGCCGATTTGAGATAAGCGGATTAATGACAATGTGCAGATAATGATGCTCCTCCAAGAACTTAACCACCGGACTTTGGTAATGCCCGGTTGCTTCTAGAACAAGCAAAGGACGTTGTCCAGACGCATGCTCTACATTGTGGACAAATTGAAGTAGCATTGCCAGCCCTTCACGGTTATGTTCGAATTGAAACGTCCCTCTGTACGGTTACCGCGCTCTAAAAAGGCTTGTCCATGGCTCTCTTCTTTAGAAAAATCTAACCCGATAACAGGGTTCATCCCATCTCTCCTCGATATAGATTTACCGGTAGCCCCTATAGGTAGTTCTTTTCGCTCCATAGCATCGCTTGTTATTCGGGATCTGCGTCCCAACCAGCCTCAATCATGGTCATGACAAGTAGGGGTGAACATTATAGCGCACGGGATCAAGTCCCACGGGCAGGAACGTTAGACCCAGCTACCTTAATCCTCAAAGCAAATGCAAAAAGGATCAACCAGAAAAAACTGGTTGACCTTATAATACGATAGAGGCAGGATAGTTTAAGATTCATACGTGGTGAACTGTATCATAAGTAACGGCGAAAAGTAATGCTGGGAATAAGTTCTGGGAATGCTGAAGGGGATATGATATCGATTGATTTTGTACCTCTAAGGCCTTTGGCTTTTAGGGGGTAAACTACATTTACATGGAAGCGTATGGAATTTCCTTTGCTACGGTAAATGATATACAATAAATTTAAAAAACATGATCCTTAACATGATCCTTGTAGTTATGAAAGTGGCCTACTATATAGAACTTCCGTGGAATGAGGTGCACGATGAATCAAATATTACTGGTTGAAGATGATGATAATTTTGTGTTCGGTATTAGCTACACCTTAACTAGTGAAGGGTATACTGTTATTCTTGCCGGTAGCTTAGAAGAAGCCAGAAAGGCATTAGTGACAGGCGCTGTCGATCTTATTTTGTTAGACGTTAATTTGCCTGATGGATCAGGTTATGAAATGTGTAGGGAAATCCGGGCATCGTCCCAAGTTTCTATTATATTTTTGACGGCTCTGGATGAGGAGACCAATGTTGTTGTTGGGCTTGATTTGGGTGCGGATGATTATATGACCAAGCCTATCCGGACCAAAGAACTCCTCTCCAGAATTAAAGCCGTATTAAGACGCAACAATAAGAATATAGAAAAAGCAAATATATGGAGATCCGGTGACATTCAGGTTCGAGTTCTCGAAGGAACTGTCTTCAAAAATAATAAAGAAATTATACTGACGGGGCTGGAGTATCGACTGCTGTTGATGTTAATCACTCACCCCAAACAAATTTGCAGCAGAAGCGCCATTCTGAATAGTTTATGGGATATGTCGGGAGAATTCATCGATGACAATACCCTCTCGGTTCACATCAGAAGGTTAAGGGAGAAAGTGGAGGACGAGCCTGCTACACCTCAATATATCATCACCGTTCGAGGAGTCGGATACAAATGGAATGCAGAAGTAGTAGGGAGTTGAACCATGATTGAAGTCATCAGGAATCCAGAGTGGAAGTCCATCGCCGCCAAAGCACTTGCATTACAACTTCTTTTGTCACTATTCATGTTCTTTTTTATAAGTAGTCAAGTCGGTAGCATAAATCAGACCATTGTGGACCAGAATGCAGCGCTAATTGGGTATATTTTGAAGAAAGAGCCCCAAGTTGAAAATGAAATTATTCACTATATTACCCAGGGAGCGGAAGAAAGTGAAATCATAGAGGGCAAACGGATATTGGCGCAATACGGGTATAAGGAGGATATGTCCGTAGAAGATCAGCCAGCACTTTCAGGCATCGCATTGCCCATGAATATGGCAGCTCTTGTTTTACTTTTTGTCATTCCATTCATGCTTTTGTTGCTATGGGAATATCGTAAATTGTTTGACAAGATCAGAACCGTTGCCTTTGCTGCGGAGCAGGTCGTAGAACGTCAATTTGACAAACCGCTGCCAGAGAACGATGAAGGAGACTTTGGTTTATTAGGACGCAGCTTCAACGCCATGGCTGGAAGGCTAAACAACAGTCTTGAGCAACTTAAACAAGAAAAAACCTTTCTGCACAATTTGCTATCCGACATTTCGCATCAACTTAAAACGCCGCTAGCATCACTAATTGTTTTCAATGAAAATTTGCTGAACGACCCCAAAATGAAGGAAGAAATGAAAGTTACATTTCTGGAACGAAGCCGGCAACAACTTGAACGAATGGAATGGCTCATCGTCAGTTTACTAAAGCTGGCACGGGTCGAAGCAGGGGCAATTTTATTTCACAATGAAGTGATTCGATTGAGGGAGTTGATCGAAAATGCTTTACAGTCGTTACGATTGTTATCCGAGCAGAAGATGCAGAAGATCTACATCCGTGGTGGCGATGAAATACTCGTACAGGCGGATGAAGAGTGGCTGACAGAAGCATTTATCAATCTGATTAAAAATGCACTGGAGCACACCCCAAAGGAGGGAGAAATCCATATTGTTTTGGAGGAAAACACCTTATTTAATACGATGATCATTCGAGATCATGGAGAAGGCATCTCTCCGGAGGATCTGCCTCATATTTTCAAACGATTTTATAGAGGAAGAAGTACCGCAAAACCTCAAAGTATTGGCATCGGTTTGTCTTTAACCAAGTTAATCATTGAAGGACAAGGCGGTATAATAACCGTTGCTAGTAAGCCAGGAGAAGGATCTGAATTCAGGATCTCGTTTCTTAAAGATAGTCGATAAGAGGAAGCTTACGAAAACGTAAGCTTCCTCTTCACTTTATCGTAAGCTTCGACGCTTAAAATAACAAACAAGCATAGTGATTTAAAAAAACTTGGAGGGATAACAGGTGGAAATACTTAAAACCATAAATTTATGCAAATCCTATGGAAGTGCAGAGGTCAAAGTGGAGGCATTGAAAAATGTCAATTTGTCAGTCAAGCAGGGAGAATTTGTAGCGATAGTGGGCGCTAGCGGGTCCGGAAAAAGCTCCTTGCTGCATCTGTTAGGGGGAGTGGACCGACCGACAAGTGGCCAGGTAATTATCGATGGCATTGAACTTTACACCAAAAGCGAAAAAGAACTTGCCCTATTCAGAAGGCGTAAAATCGGATTTATTTTTCAATCGTACAATCTGCTCCCGGTCCTTTCCACGGAGGAAAACGTTAAGCTGCCGATGTTGCTCGAAAACAAAAAAGTGGATGAAGCATATCTTGAGGAATTGCTAGACATTTTAGGGCTGATTAACCGAAGGCATCATCTTCCTTCTGAATTATCAGGTGGTCAACAGCAAAGAACAGCTATTGGTCGAGCCTTAATCAACAAACCTTCCATTATTTTGGCTGATGAACCAACCGGTAATCTTGATAGCAAACACAGCAAGGAAATTGTCGATCTACTTACCTTTTCCGTTAAAAAATACAATCAAACCTTGATTATGATCACGCATGATTTGAATATTGCTCAGCGAGCGGATCGAGTCGTGAAGATTGAAGACGGTTTACTGCAACAAAATGAGGTGAGTGAAGAGTGAATAACTATACCGGCCTTACCCTGAAATATTTAAAGGGTCAGAAAAAAAGATCATTGCTGACGATATTAGGCATTGTATTGTCGGTTACACTGCTCACATCGATTGGAACCATTGGTGTGAGCTATCACGACCAGTTAATCAGACAAACCATACGGGACTTCGGAGATTACCACGTGTCATTCAATAGTATTTCAGGAGAAGCTGTCCCAAAAGTAAATAATAATGCAACGGTAAAAAGTACGGGAGTTATCAGCCGAGAAGGCTATGTTGCCATTAGTGAATCGGATGTGAAAGAAAAGCGGGAAAATCCGATTGCCGCACCCTATCGTTACCTGAATGTAAAGGGCTATGATGTGGAAGCGATGAACATGCTTCAGGTACAGTTAGACTCGGGCAGACTGCCGAAAAATCCGAGTGAAATTATCCTTTCTTCACAGAGTTTGAGGTATTTTTCAGAAAAACCAAAACTTGGTGAAAGTATCAAACTAAACCTCGGCATTCGGAAGGTAGCATCGACCGGTAAAGAAAGAAAGATTGATGGTATGGGCGATCTTGGTTGGAATCTGGATGAAGCCTTTCAAGCCCAAACACAACGCGAATTCACGGTAGTCGGATTTATGAAGGAGATAGGCCGCGGTAATTGGTCTTCCACATTCATCTTTCCAGCCATAACTTTTAATGATAACAAGACGATTGATGAGAAGAAAAAGTACTTCATTTACGTCAAGATGAAAACCTTGGATCAAATTAAAGAAAAGACGGAAGCTATCTTGTCATCATTACGTGTTAGTGATGTTGATCAAGATTCTGCCAAGCAACTGAATCGGGAATACAGTATGGATAATTTGAGAATTGAGTATAATAATGAGTTGCTAAAGCTGTATGGCAAAAGCACGTATGAAGGGGTGAATAAAAGCTTCATACTGGCTTACGCTGCTGTCATCGCGATTATTATGATTTGCACCATAGCGGTTATTTATAATATATTCCATATTTCTGTGCTAGAGCGGATTTCACAATTTGGTATTCTACGGTGCATTGGAGCTACGCCATCTCAAATTCGCAAAATTGTGATTAAAGAAGCGACGCTTTTGAGCTTGATCGGTATTCCAATTGGGATCTTCACAGGAACCATTTTTATGAAGCTCTTGTTTTACAACATCAGCTTTTTAGAGTTAGGTTTTTTTAATGATATGAAGATGGTCATTTCCTTGCCGATTTTATTCTCAGCTGGTTTATTGGGGTTGCTGAGCGTCTATCTTTCCGCTATTGGACCAGCAAGACAGGCAGCTCGAGTATCCCCTCTTGAAGCGGTAAAAAGTGTAGGAAGCACGAAAATAGAAAAAATCACAAGTATTAAGCAATCCCTGCTTGTGAAGAAGTTGTTTGGCATAGAAGGACAATTTGCCAGTCGGAACTTGAAACGGAACAAGAAACGCTTCCGCATTACAGCTTTTTCCATGGTTATCAGCATCATATTATTTATTGTCTTTAGCGGTCTGATTGATTTTTTGAAGCAAATAACGCAATTACCGGGTATTCAATATTCTTATTCGGTTTCCTATGATGGCCCTTCTAAGCAGATAGATGATTCCGTCTATCAGGACATTCTCAAGCTTGATGCTGTACAACAAGCCTACAAGTTCTACAATAAACAAGCGATGGCTATTATCCCACAGAATAAGGTCAATCCAAGTTTTTTTGAACTAAGGAAAGATAGTTATCCGGATAAAGAAGGGGAGGGATATCGAAAAGACAACAATTACCTTGTATCCTACGGAAATGACGGTTTGGATGCTTTACAATCCAAACTCACTTCCGGAACGATCGACAAGGAGAAAATGAACCGGGAGAATGGCGTTATCGTTATACAAAAAATAAAGAAAATAACGGAACAAGGTAAACAGCTTATAATCGATCAAACCAACTTCAAAGTCGGAGATCAGATCAAAATACGTGCAACGGAAAAAAATGGTGAGGAGTACCACACGGTGACTGTGGCCGGAATCGCAGATCAAGAATTGTTGTCGAATAAATATACGGAGAGTGAAATTCTCACATTCATTACTACGCCGAATGTATTCGCAAAGATTATGGGCGATGACACTTATTCTAGAATATATATTCTTGCCAATCCCGATCTACCCAACACATCAATAATGGATTACCTTCAAGCATTAACCGAGATTGACGCCGGGTATAACTACACTGATAGAGTCACGGAATTAGCCCAAGCTAAAAACGACGCAACGATAGCCAGTATCTTTCTTTACGGTTTTATTGGTGTCATTGCTTTAATTGCCTTCTTGAATATTGTAAATACAGTGAGTACGAATCTGATTCTTCGCACCAAAGAGTTTGCAGTCCTAAAGGCAATCGGCATGACACAGAAAGAAATTAGGAAAATGATTATTTTAGAAGGGGTATTTTATGGATTGTTTGCTGCAGTTTACGGAGTTATTATCGGGACGGCTCTAAATTTTGTAATATACCGCCTCTTCAGGTATGCTGTGGAAATTGCTTGGGCTATCCCATGGCACAGTATCGGCTTCGCGTTTATAGGCGCAATTATTACCACTCTCATCGCAACAGTATGGCCGATGTACAGGCTAAATAAAGCCAGTATTGTCGATTCACTTGGAAGGGAAAACTAAGGTATCTGGGGGTAAATATGCGGATAAAATTCCCGTTTTGACCGACTTGATGTATCTCAATAAAGCATGACGATTCAAAGAGAAATTGAAATGAGAACAGCCCCTTCCATCTTTGAAGGGGCAATTTATATAAATGAGAAAGAAAATTATGAATAGGGTTTACAACTAAATAGTTTAATACTGATATAACAACAAGTGACTTGTTATTTGATCTCAATCCACCTGCTATTGTGGAAGAAATCTGTAACCTTGAACAAGGATTCTCTGGAACAGAAACCAATGAGGAATGCATGAATATCCATACCGCATGCCCGTTCAATGACAACTTCCACTTTGAAAACATCCTCTTTATGGCTCCGTCTAAGTAGAGGCAGGGGCAACAATCAGAAGTAGGATTAATCTCCCATGAGTGCTTCCCGTAAGGGAGCGACAATCTGTGATGTACCGTGATCGTTGGAATCAGACTAACGGATGGGCTCTAAGGCACCGTAGCTCATCGACCTTCCTCTCCCAGCCATAGTAGCAGTATGGACAGATTCTTCGACCCATTTTCATCATCTGTGGTGCAGCGCTTGCGCTGCATGTATGGCTATACCAGCTAATAGCTTGTCAATATTTAATTATTAATGAACGAAACGAGGGATGCTATACTGGAAAAAGGGTACGACAAATAACCGCTCCACAATATTTGGGAAGGTTTTCCTCAATGTCTAAGGCTTGCTAATTCAGTCTAAGCGGAAAGCTTCTTTCTTGGTTCGCGTTTAGTAATTGGATTTCGAGTAGCAGTAAACTTTCCGGAAGAAAAAACGCTAGGATCAATACCCGCAAATGCGATCAGTTTCTTTGCATGATCGAACCGATCGATTTCCCCGATTTCGGCCAAAATTGTTGCCGCAAGTTTAGTGCCAATGCCGGGGATCGATTGAATCAAATCATACTCCAATAATTCTTGAGCCAAATCCTCTATGGACTGATCAAGTTTCGATAGATGGTCTTGGTATTGAAGAAGTAAATGAATAAGTAGTTCCAGAGAGATTAAATGACTTGGGAAAGCTGTCTCCTTAAAGGGATTACGCTCTGCTGCAGCCATTAACTTTTGTGCCTTTTCTATCGTCCAACAGTTGGGATTAACATATCCCGCAAGATTATGAATGTGCGTCATAACGTCTTTCTCGGACATCGCTAGCACCACTTGAGACGTTGGATATAGAACCAGGAAACGAAGGGAAACCTTAGCATAAAGGTAACCAAACACGCCATGATACTCCGGGAACACTTGATCTAGCACCGCTTGGAATTGTAACTTTGCTTGAACGTACATATGGGTTAGAGACTCGTGTTGCCTTGTCAGGTAACGCAAATTCATCAGATATTGACCTCGTTTTTTGTAAGGCTCTAGTTCTTCTTTGTAGAATAATTCTCCCAACTGGTACGCATCAACGGCATCCGTGTTTACCTTGCGTAAATTAGCCTTTTTCGCTTGGTGTGAAAGTAACGGATTAATGACGATATGCACAAACTGATGCTCGTCCAAGAATTGAACAACTGAACTATGATAATGACCCGTTGCCTCTAATACGACTGCC
>NZ_MRTH01000092.1 GCF_001956045.1 Paenibacillus sp. FSL H7-0331
CGGTATGTGCGAAATAGAGATTTTGTATTGCTGTTACGAACGACTCCAAAGACGTACAGAATATCCATCAAGTTGCAGAATCCTCCCGTTACTTGAAAGAACAAAAATAGCGGAGCTTCAGTGATGCAGTCTCCGCTATAGTTCGCCGTTACTTTAACGGAACTAAAACTTAGCTTCCCACTCACTTTTACCAAGCTTGTAATAATTATATCTCTCGTCTTCTAATTCAATAACGCTTTGAAAATTAAACCCGCATTTTTGTATAACTCTATTTGACGGTACGTTTCGTAAAAGAGCAATTGCATTGAGCATCTCAACGTTGGTGTTCTCAAATAAATACTTGGCTAACCCCTCTGTAGCTTGCGTGGTATAACCTTTACCTCTATGATCCTTTGAGATTGCAAACATAATTTCTCGGTTTGGAGCCGGCAATTCCTGTTTAATTCCTGTACAGCACCAACCGATAAAATCTCCCGATGCTTTCAATATGATTCCCAGCCGAAGACGAAGTTCACCTATGACCCCACCTTCGGATACGGTATTTAGAAACTGTTTGTTTCCAGGTATTTCATAATTCGTTAACCAATCTTCCCGCTGTTCTTTAGATACGTTCCAACCAGGTAAGTATTCGTGTATTTCAGGTTGCCATGTTAAAGAATGAAATTGATTCAGATCATCAAGTGTGTACTCTCTTAGGTAGACATCCTTACATTCAATAGTAAAGATATTTTTATCGCTCAACGTCTTCACCCTATCAGCTGGTATTTGTTTCCATAACTATTGTAACATATCGTGTTACTGTCGTAGTTGATAAGGTTTAGTTATTGCTAAACTATCCTCCCGTTACTTAAATCAAAACAGGGAGTAGCTGCCGATGCAATCTATTCCCTGTTTATTGTGCTATCGTATCCGTTAGTCAAATAAGGCATATGGGTTCATCTTAATATTTCCAGTAACGAATAATGGTCGACAAACATCCAATGCACGATAAGCCGAGCGTTCTAAGTATGCCAATATCTCTTCGAACGAAAAAATGCTCAACTCTTGCTCAATGTGTCCAATTGGATAGTTAAAGTCGTCCAGTGCATGTTTCTTAAATTCTAATACATTCTTCTCATCAAGTTCTTCGATACTTGGTATGTACACAGCGGAATTTAGGGCTTCGTAAAGTCCATCTGAAGCATATTTTTCATTTAGCTTCGCATCACACAATCGAAAGTCTTGGTGATAACGCTCGTACAGTGTTGGGTCGTTCTTTATCCTCTCTTCAAAACCACTAAAATAAGACTTCATTGCCCAAACTTCATCCGCGACCAAATGGGTTAAATAACCCAACATAAAAGGCTCAGTGATACGCTCCTTATATTTCATGATGAACCGACCGTATTCCCATCGCCTGTTGACGCCATACTTAAATTGATCTCCTACGAAATGGGTATCGTTTTTTTCTGATATTGCATCTGGTGCTATCGCTCCAAGGAGCATTTCACCACGTTGTTTGATTGACAACTCCTTGCAAACAAAATCTGAAATCAACAAATGCATAAACCTAGACCCCATTTAATCATCCCCCTTTATATCAATTCCAACTATCTTATTGCAACAATAATACCATATGTTGGAAGTTGAAGTTCAACAAATCTGCCCGTCCCTCGGTTTTAACGGTTTATCTAACGTATTCTCACTCATTCGCAGGATTTCATCACCTTAAAAATAACGATCACCTGGATCACTCTTGGAAGGGCTATTATCTCGATTCTCCTTGTTTCTTTTGGTGGTAGCTGGATTCACTAGGACGACGTTCGAGCCTTTGTTTGTAAGTCAATTCGCTAAGTTCCACCAATAATGCCCAGTGGGTTCCATGCCAATGATTACACTATTCAAACGGTGCTTTTGCTTAATTCCCTCTATCCAACGCTGAAGCTTTTCAAAGCCTTATATGGTGTTACTAAATGAGAGATGTCGATTCGAGAGAACGATTCCGCGGAAATTCGTAGCTTGTGCGACATGAGTTTCTTTAGCCATATCGATACCTACAACTAGATGAGATGTGGTAATTCGTTCAATTCGTTGATTTTGTACTTCTGATTGTTTAAACTTCATAATAAGAGCGCCTCCTTGATGGTGTTGGGTTTTAAACCCGGGACAAACCCATCATACCGAGGCGCTCCTTTTTTGACAAAGGCCATTTCTTAGCCCTAACAGGAATGTTTAGCACAACACGACTGCCGATCCGTGCCGAAAGCCGCGTTCTTGTTGAGCTATAGTTATCTGTTAGATTAATGAACGTGGAATAATATCATGTTAGAGCTTCTTCTTTCTAAGAACATAATACCTCTCCACATTTTATTAGCTTGTTTTTCAAAGCTACGGACCATTTTCCGGATAACGCCCGAATACTATATGGTTGAAATAAGAATATGTCGTACAGGAGCGTTATCATGCTGCAAAAAACTCATAGCGTCGCCGGATTAGTAGCCGCCGAGCTTGTACTCGTTCATCAGGATGTACCGTTTCTATCGTGGGAGGCTGTCGGCGCTCTGCTGCTTGGCTGTTTAGCCGGTACGCTGGCTGACGTCGATAAGCAAGGCTCCACTATGGCAAAGGTTCTCTATCCTATATCCGCTCTATTAAAGATTTTAAAGGTTCGCCACCGGTCAATAACCCATTCCATTCTCTTTATACTGGTATTGATGTTTGTGACGGTTCCTTTGCCTGCATTGTTTTTCTTGACGTTTGTCGTCGCATACGTCTCGCACCCGCTCATTGATTTGCTCAATCACAGAGGCGTCGAACTATTCTGGCCGCTCAAACTGCATATCCGCTTGCTCCCGAAGTTTATGGCGATCGATACAGGCTCCCTTGGGGAAAACGTGGTTCGCTGGCTTCTGCTTGCCATTAGCCTCTGGATTCCGTTTTCGACGATCATTTCTTAAGGTAAAAACTGCCAGTTAGCACAACGCGGCTGCCGATCCATGCCGGCAGCCGCGTCTCAGGTTGTTTATTATGCTATAGGTACTCCGTTAGCTTAACAAACAAACACCATCTAGAAGGAATAATTCAAATCGTTTAAAACATATTTAAGCCATTCATTTTGTGGAGAAACAATCTCAGGTAACTCATCGAGCGGAGACCAGAATAATTTAAATGTATGATTATCTGCTTCTTGTTCCCATTTATTTAAATTACTATTTGAATGAAAGTGGTAAAAATGTCTTGAGACTTTTGAGGCTAAATGTGATTCCTCCACCCAACCTGTTATTTGATAGGTTATGTAGTTGGGATCAGGATATTTATCTCCTTCTATGTACGACACTTGTACAAATTCCCCGTGTCTGCGTTCTTGTTGTACAGTGATACCCCTTCTAATTTCTGCCCATTGGGAGCTTGACAAGTCGGGTCTTGAGAAGACCTTCGTCTTTTGAAAAACAATGTACTTACCTAATAAGTTAATCTCTTGCTTCCCAATATAGTTACATGTAATAAATCCATCTAAACCTGTTTCTTCAAAAGATTCTCGCAAAGCAGCTTGTTTGAAATCTTCGTTTAATTCCACTGTGCCTGCTGGTAATTGTATACCAGCATTGGGATGTTGAATTAGAAGGAGTTCAATTTTCGTATCAGTTTCCCTAGTGATAAAACAAGTGACTTTACCTAGTACATTATGTTGCATTTTTCACCTCATATTTTAATATTTTTTATAATTATTACCAAATTATATTGCCACAGGCAGCCAAAAATGCCGACCGCCTGTTCGTCATGAAGCTATAGTCTTTCGTTAGTTCAACCTAAACTCCATTTTTCTACTCTTCGTTGTCATTCCGAATGATTCATAAAATAAAATTGCAGAAGCATTTTTCTCCGATACCCCTAGTTCAATACTATCAACCTTCAGGCTTCCTCCGAAATCAATAACATATTGCATAAGTCTCTTTCCAACGCCCTTATTTCTGTACGTTTCGGAAACACACAAACTATTTACATATAATATCTTTCTCGCATTCACAAATGAATTTTCAGTTATGTCTTCTTCCTTCGTCACAACTACTCCGATTATCTCTAAGCCTATGGTAGCAACAAAAATATGCTGTTTGAGATCAACTAGCTGGCTTAAGAAGAATTCTTTCCCGACTGGAGTTGGGTTTTCTTTATACAAATCGGGTCTTTCAAAAACGTGTAGATCATGAACCTGTTTGAACAAAGGTAACAAAGACTCGTAGTCATCTTGATGAGCACTTCGGATTGATATTTCCATATTTCCTCCCCGATCAGTTAACATATTTTACCACGCTTACTCTTTAACCAAAATAGTTTTATTGAGCATACCTGTCCGTTACTTCAAAGGACAAGAGGAGCTGCCACGTAGCAAGTTCCTCCACTATAGTATCCGTGAGTAGAACGAAGTTTTAGCACTTATTTCTATAATCGAACTGTCCTGACACAACGGGAAGTGTTCTTGACCTTATCCAATCAACCGCTTGTAATACCAACGGGGATGAATTATCAAGATTTACGTTTGTTAGGGACATCCAAAGAGCCCCTTTAGAATCTTGTTCTTCGAATGCTTCTACAGAACTGACTTGTTCCCAAGAGTCAACACTTGCTTCATACAGCACGGCGATGTGATGTAAATGTTCAACTGTGTTATTCTTTAGGGTCCACAATACAAAAAAATCGCTAACACCAATACTTTTAAGCTCTTTAATCGTATGTCCTGTTTCTTCCCGAAACTCTCGTTTAACGGCAAGCTCTAGGGATTCCATAGTCTCTAATCGTCCACCTGGCAAATCAAATTTCCCAGTATATGGACCTAAAATTTTTCTGATAACTAGTAAGCGTTCATTATCTACGCTAATTCCGTAAACACCAATATGACGATAAAAATTGTCGGTGATACCATCCATACACATATCCCCCTGGCATATCTGACCTGAAACCATTTCTTAATCACTTACCACAAAACAAACTCCTTTTATTACGTTAACCTGCCCATAGTTGAGAAAGGCAGCCGATCATCTGGCCGGCTGCCTTCCTGTGCTTTTATTGATTGCGGTAAAGTTGTATATTTATTCCACATGGTTCCTGTATTTCCTGCTTTCGTGAATTTATATGCTTGAAAGTGCACACGAAACGATTGAACTATTCTGCCAGTTAGCGTAGCGATGGGCTACCACGCGGCAGCCCTTCTGGCATTGAACTATCGTTCGCCGTTAGTTCAATGATGCAAGTGCCCCAAAAATGGGAACCCTTTGTTGTTACCCAAGCCATTCTTTAAATTCATGTACCCTCCAATCGTGTTTATTGATTAGCCTCTCGTCTTTCAAAACAACTTCATGTGCATGTCTAATTAATTGACTTCCTTCCAATTGAATTCCTTCCTGTAAGTCGGTCAATACACCATCACACAATAAAGCGAGCGTAGCTGCCGAATACCATCCCATTCTAAATTCAAAACTATCCTGGGCACTTATGTAAAAACTTATTTCAGTTTCCGCTTCTCTTAGTTTCTTCTCAATTGAACTCAGTGGTTGCTGTTTGCCAAATATCTTTGTGAAAAAGGTTCCCTTCTTACCCTTTACTTCAATACGTCTAACAACCAATTCAAATCCTGTCATCAATTCGATATTATTCAGACTTCTGTTAGGGCAATCATAGATGACAACCTTGAAGGGAAGAAATCCTGAATGATTATTGAATGAAAAACCAGGATATACTTCTACATCCATATTAAACTTTCCTATTTGAGACAACCATTCAGGAATAATACTATCATTTAATCCTTTAAGGTGGACAGAGAGATCGTAACTCATATACTTCTCCTTCTACTGGAATAATGTATTATATTAGTTCAGTATACGTCAGTTCCCTTTTCATGTAATAAGAAACTCCACTATCATGCCCTTTCGCTTAATGGCGCTTGGCCAATCTAATACTTTATTTTCAATGATCACTAGTTCTTATTGAACTGGCATGCTGGTAGCAAAAATTATCTAAATGTTCTTTGGTATATACAGATATCGCTCAATCGTAGGCGAGCGTCATGCTAATCTTTCAATTTCATCTTGTAATTCCTGATCCCAAATGAATTCCATATCAAATGCTCCGTCAGGTTGTACAGAAAAAACAGCTCTGTTCCATTTATTATTCCCGCCTTCAGTCGTTATTTTATGAAGTTCAAGAACATCAAATGTTAGTTGAAAATCAAATTCATCTACATCTATTTGTATTGTTTCATTTTTATTGTTCAAATAATTTCCTGTGAAACTAACCATTTCACCAATCACTTCAATATCTAATTTTGCTTTCACCCACTCTCCATTAATTACAGTGCTAATATTGGTTACAATAGATTCATAAATTTTGTCGACTGTTTTCATATTTACCACCTTTCGCTATTTTGTGCCGTTGTTGATTTGTGCAAAGCATTGTGCCACAGCTTCATCAGCAGCTAAATTGCTCGCCTTTTATTTTAAGATACTAACAGGGTTCCATGGAATTATTTACCATGGATATTAATTTTAAATCATAACATTAACTATTTTGCTAATCTTTCAATTTCATCTTGTAATTCCTGATCCCAAATAAATTTCATATCAAATGCTCCGTCTGGTTGTACAGAAAAAACAGCCTTGTTCCACTTGTTATTACCTCCTTCTGTAGTTATTTCATGTAATTCCCAGTAAAACAATGCGTCGAATACCTTATACCCATCATTGTTTAATATAGTTCTAATTTCAGTTTCAAATAAAAGTTGTTCCTTAACGAACCTCTTAGTCAAAAATTCAATTTTATACTCTGCAATCTTCTCCTTAATCTCTACATTCATATTAGGAAAATGCTCTGACAGCTTTTGGTATAAGCGATGCAACGTTTCGGAGCAGACCAAAGGATCATTATAATCATGATTTTCCGACCATTGTACTTCCTGATCATACCACTGCATAAATGCCCTCCGATCCCTCGGCGCCTTAGATGGCTCGAAAACCATCAAATCATAGCTCATTTGAAGACCTCCTAGATAGATTACTACTGCTGGAATAATAACAATTGTTCGCCGTTAGCTATTTTTCCTGACTCTGTCATCTATAATGCGGTTCACACCTCTATAATTAAGAAAGATACATTTTCGGTGAGGTGATATGAAAATCCTCTATTTTTAACAGTAGATCGTCTTGTTTTCTCCGCTAAACTGCCCAGTTAGGTGAACAAAGGCTGCCGTTCGTACTGGCAGCCTAGTTCTTATTGTTTGTTGAGCTCTCGTTTCCCGTTAGTTCAACAAAATGATGAAATTTTAGAATCTAAATTTTGAATATGGTTCAATCCTACGGCTTATATAATATTCTTTTAAAAAATCTTTGAGTGTTTGAGGAAACTTTAGATCATTTATTTCGCTGTCTTGCTTTAAAGACTCTATTATTGTTGAAATATCCAACCATTCAAATCCAATCTGTGCAACATCATTCTGTAAATGAGTGATCTTATCTTCAACTTCAAAGGAACAGTGAAAGATGAATTCAATTGCGTGTACTTGTTTAACTAAAAAAGAATACTCGTGATTATTAGAAATATATTCCCTAACGCAAACCAATTCTTTTATTTTTGCCTTAATATTTAATTCTTCATTGCATTCGCGTAGAATAGTATCTTCAATTGTCTCACCTGATTCTTGCCCACCACCGGGCAAAGTATAATAAATGCCTACTTTATCAAGTTTTTTCTTAATAAAAAGTAGCTTATTATCATATTCAATAATTGCTTTTGCTGTATTCCTAACCAAAATGTTCCCTCCTGGATCGAAGTCACTCAACTATCGTTTCCCGTTTATTTTTTCCCCAATCCTCTAGTAAGGCCTACGTACACTCAGGTTCATCTCCTACTAGGGATATCTTTCGCTCCTCCTAGATCTTAAATGTTTTCCTTTATCCAAGAACGCAACTTATCAGCATAGAAA
This sequence comes from Paenibacillus sp. FSL H7-0331, assembly GCF_001956045.1. The sequence continues at coordinate 7,952 of NZ_MRTH01000092.1, forward strand.
GAGCGTTCATCTGGATCGGACTGAGAACCCTTTGTCAGATAAAGTTGATCATTCACATATCTAGGGTAAACATGGAGATGATAATGCCACACGTCTTGATTGCCAGCAGGCTCATTATGTTGCCGCGTAGAAATCCCATCACATCCATATGTACTTTTC
>NZ_MRTH01000093.1 GCF_001956045.1 Paenibacillus sp. FSL H7-0331
TAGTCACAGTCTCTTGTTCTCGGCTTAATTGCTGGTTTTTCATTTCACTGTTCACATTCGCCGGTTTCCGTTTTGCCCGGCTGCGCAGTCAACGTGACTCTCGCCGATTGATAGGTAACGCGCCTCAGGCTGATGAACGCTAAAAGTGCTTTCCGCCTCCTGTTTACCGTTGCTGCAGCCTTCGTCTTCTGGACGCCCTTGAATCGTTTCGCCCTGGATCCGGATGCGTCGGTTTTTTTGAGCCACAAGACCAAGCTCATCCGTCCGATGAATTTACCTGTCTGTCTGGCTAACTATGCTGAACGTTCACGTCATCTTCGCCTGCATCGCAATCGCTGCGGGAGCCATAAACTTTGCTAGTGCCAAGCTCCGTAAGTACCGGAAGACGCATCGTATTCTCGGCTACGTCTATGTCGTCGCCGTACTGGCCGTATGCATCACATCAGGCTATATGGCTCCTTTTGCGACCGGAGGCAAGGTCGTGAGTGTAGCCTTCAATTTGCTTAATATCATTTGGATATTTATAACAGCGAACGCATACTTGGATATTCGACAAGGACGGGTTGAAAACCACCGCCGCTGGATGATCCGCAGTTACGCGTTCTGCTTTACAAATCAGATAATACATACGCTTATGCTTCTCTTCATCAACGCGCTGGGAATGAGCTATGAGGTCGGATGTACGGCGAGTGTTATAGGAACGATCGTACTTCTTTTCTTGGCGGCGGAATGGACCATTCGGAGACGAAAGGCTGGCGAGCAGGCTTCTTAAAATATGGCATATTACTTTGCCTGGGATTAAGCCTACCATTGTTATTTTGCTAATTTTACAAATCGGGAAGATGCTCTGATGAATCTTTGATTATAGATTGATTCCTAATAGAAAAATACCAGTATATCTTTTTTCATTTTCACAGTAGTTATACAAAATAATATAAATAGGAGTGAATATTGTGTCTGTTACCAAATCAAAAGCATTTATTATTTTCATCCTAGCTTTCGGGGTTTTTGGAATCATTAATACAGAGATGGGCATTATCGGGATATTGCCACTCATTGCTGAAAACTTTGGAGTTAGCGTTTCAACTGCAGGCCTGCTTGTTAGCCTATTCGCACTCGCAGTTGCAATTTCAGGTTCTATCTTGCCATTGTTATTCTCAGGATTTAACCGTAAAGGTGTTATGCTTCTTGCTATCGGGCTATTTGTGGTTAGTAACGTTGTTTCTATGTTTGCCCCCAATTTTACAATAGCCTTAATAGCAAGAATTGTTCCTGCATTCCTACATCCGGTTTACGTGTCTGTTGCCTTTACTGCAGCTGCTTCCTCAGTTAGTCCAGAAATGGCTCCAAAAGCAATCGGTCGTGTATTCATGGGTCTCACAGCGGGTATGATTATTGGAACTCCAATTGCCTCTTTTATTGCGGACTATGCGAATCTTGAGATAGCGATGTTATTCTTTGCTGTTGTAAATGCTTTAACATTCTTGGCCATTCTTCTCTTTGTCCCTTCCCTTCCCGTGAAACAAAAACAGTCTTATGGCTCACAGGTTCGTATTTTGAAGAAAGGTGTTGTTTGGGCAGCCATCTTTGGTGCAATCTTTATCCTTTCTGGTATGTATGCAACATTCAGCTTCTTTGCAGAGTACCTTGGGCGTGTAACGGAAATGTCTTCAAATACGATTAGCTTAATGCTTATTCTATTTGGTTTAACAGGGATGATAGGTAATTTACTCGCAGGTAAATTACTTACAAATAATGCGTTAAAGACTGCCTTTGTCTATCCACTCGTGTTTGTTGGTAGTTATTTGGTACTATTCTTGCTCGGATCGTTTACTGTTCCCATGATACTTCTTATTGCTTTCTGGGGCGTATTGTTTACTTTTGGCCTTAATATCTCCCAGTACATGATCACTTCATCCGCGCCCGAAGCACCAGACTTCTCTAACGGTCTGTTCGTAGCGTTTTCAAATCTTGGAGTTACCATTGGTACAATGGTTAGTGGTGCATTTATCAATGGCATGGGTATTCAAAGCGTCATGTGGGTAGGAATTGTCTTCTTGTTACTTGGGTTCTTATCTATCTTATTATTTATACCTCTTACCCGTAAGTCCAATATAAAAGATGCATCCAAGTTAGCAGCTTAATATCTCTCCAACAAAAAAGGTCCTGAGTCGTTTGGTATTCCAACCTAACGATTCAGGACCTTTTCTATTTATCAATCAAAGTTACCGTCGTTTGATGACGACAATTTGTACATTCGTATAGTGGCAGCTGCGTGTTTTGATCTCATATGCCTTGTGATGCTGACATTCCGGACAGTGAAACCCCTCGGGCCACTTCAACTTGTACAAATGCTGATGGCAGGCTTCCTCGGTCTTGAATGTTTTTTGGAACTGAATCAAATTTACGGTTCATTCTTTGCCGGGCTTGCCATTCACTAGAATCATGCTACAATAAAAGGTACCATTCAGTCCCTTTTTATTGTACAACAAGCCGGTTTAAAGGTCCAGAAGGAAATAGCGCCGGGCCATCCACTCAGGGGACGTAGGACACCCTGACCATGGAAGAGCTGACTTCTTTTGATTTCATGACAGGCATTCGCCAGTTTGGAATAAATAAAACTTATAGGGGGATTTTTCAATGACTGTAATATGATACAACGCAAGTGTTCAAAGAAAATACTTTATTTTCATTAAACAGCAAGGACTTTTCACGGTGACATTGAAGTCCATTGCGGAACCTTCAAAGTAAACGGCAAAGAGGTTAAGGTTCTGGCTAAGCGGAATCCTGAAGAACTCCCTTGGGGAGAGCTTGGCGTAGACATCGTTCTCGAATGTACAGGCTTCTTCACCACGAAAGTAGCTTGGTACGATAACGAAATGTCTTATAACTATGAATACGGCCATGTTTAATTTGGCGTTAAATGTCGAAACGATGTTAGATAAATAAATATCTGGCTCGGATTCAATCAACATAGCGAGTCGCTGTTGCCAATCTAGGTCACTATCGGCCAGTAATACTTTAATACTCCCGTTCTTCCTATGGATCAAATCTATTATCTCTACAGAAAAGCTCGTTTGTTTGTTCATAATCGATCACCTCTTTTTATTTTCAAATGACAAAAAGACACGCCCCTTCACTGGCGTGCCTGCTTGTCATCTTGGTGTGGTTTGAGAGGGTAACCTGCCGATCATTGCACTAGTGCAGAAGACCCGTGGCTTTGCGTCCCTGTCTTTCGATCAGGTTTGCCTTTTTTCCTAGTCTATTCGATAGGGGTTGACGCATATTCATTCAACGTGACAATTCCGTATTGAGTCGCAACACGTCGACAATCTGGACATCCGTTTTTGTTAAGTTCCCTCGGTACAATGCAATTGGGTTTATTAGTTGCAGTCAAATTTTTCTTTCTTGCACGCATACAATACGAGATACTTGTATTTTCGAAACGGACCTAGAACTGTCACAAAAGATAAAAAAATCACAAATCCGTGAAGCCTAAATTAGCCGTTGGCGTCTTTTTTGGCCTCACACGTTCAGCAACTCTGTCAAGCCACCGGGTGTGAGTATGTTGCCGACGTAGAACTGGCCGAATTCGCCGAAGCGTGCGCTAGTCTCGTCGAACCGCATCTCATAGACGAGCTTCTTAAACTGCAGCGACTCGTCCGCAAACAGTGTGACACCCCACTCCCAATCGTCGAAGCCAACCGAGCCGGTGATAATCTGCTTGACCTTGCCCGCATAATTGCGCCCGATCATACCGTGACTGCGCATGAAGTTTTTGCGCTCCTCCAGAGACAGCATGTACCAGTTATCGTTGAGCATGCGTCGCTTGTTCATAGGGTAAAAGCAGATATGTTTCGCCTTGGGTAGGATTGGCTTAAGGCGAGCGGCTACCTCGGGAACTTGCATCGGATCGGAGCCGGGAGGTGCTAAATAACTGCTCAGCTCGACGATACTGACGTACGAGTAAACTGGTTTCACGAATTTGGCGAACCCGGAACGATTAAATGCGTTCTCCACTGAGTTCAGCTCCTCGAGTGTCTCACGTAGGTGCATAAACATAATGTCTGCCTTCTGGCCGACGACGGCGTACATTGCCAAGCTGCCTTCCATCCGGGATTCGACCGCAGACCACTCGCAGATTAGCATCATCAAATCATGCTTTGCAGTCTCGCGTTCCTCTGCGGTTGCACCTTTCCAGGCAACCCAGTCGATTGTGCGGAAATCATGCAGCGCGTACCATCCCTCTAGCGTTTCTGCTGCTTCACTCATCTTACTTCAGCCCCCCTGGTTGTTGTGGCTTATCCAATGGCTTTCTTTTTGAATTTCATTATCTTCTTGAACAAGCTTATAATACGTCATTTTATTTGCTCCTCTCACTAATGTTATTACATGGGGTCTCGTAGAATATATCCGCTTCCCCTATGGTTTAAATCACGATGTACGAAACTATAGACGCTTTGATCAATTCATCTCATTTTTTTATACGCGTATCAATCATACTGTAGTTTTTGGTTACTACTACTTCCAAACCACATAAATACTCTCTTGTTAGTACTTTGGGGCTAAACATCTATAATGGCAATTTATATTCCTTCAACGAAAATGAACGGGTTTATGGCTGATAGTCTATGGTGAATCGTAAGATCTCTTTGCCGTGTAGCGTTTAATGATCGCTTTGAAACAAAGAATCAACTCTGTGGAACTGAACGGTTTCAGTACGCAATCATCAGCGCCAGCTTGAAAACTCTCCAGCATCTGATGGTCGTTATCAGTCACAACGATAATCGGCACCTCAATATCTTTCTTGATCTTAGAACAAAGAGTGATTCCATCCTGATAGGGAATTGCTGCATCCAATATAACGAGACTGTACGTCATGAAGCTGCATGCGTTTCAAGTTAGTTTACGCTCTTATTGTAGCGAAAAGGCAGGTCCAAACGTATGTCAGCATGAAAGCTGTTGTTGGGTCACCCTTTTTTCTAGAAGACTTGAACGACTTCATGAATGCCATCCACTTCTTCAAAAATGGCACGTTCAATGCCAGCCTTCAATGTGATCGTTGCACTAGGACAGCCGTTGCACTCTCCCAAGAATTTTAATTTAGCCACTCCATCCTTAACCTCAACCAATTCAGCATCCCCGCCATCGCGCATTAAAAAAGGACGCAGTTTTCTCAATACATCGTCTACCTCTTCGAACAATTCCTCGTAATCTCTCATTTTATGACTCCTTTCATAGAGGCTGTGCCATCAGCTTCACTGTTCGCATATCCTTAATCAATGGCCTTTCTCTCTATCATTCTTTCCTCTAATTCATCAATCATGTCTTGATAAAACTTAACTCTTCACTAGTGTAACGTTCTAGAAATCGGAAGTACCGATCTTGCTCCTGCTTATGCAGCTTTCCGTGCAGTACATATAATTCCAGCGCTTTTGCCGTTAATCTGAAGTGGATTTCCTTCTTGTTATCGTTAAGACGGATACGCTCAATAAAACCATCTTTTAATAATGTGGTCGTTATCTTTGTTATGCTTGCTTTCGTTAAATCCATTTTTTCGGCAAGTGCTGTATTGTTGATGGGATCATTATTGCCAATACAGTCAATGACGTGTACAGATGTAAGATTAGCAGGATATTCGGAAATCCCCTGCTCTTTTGACGCTTGCAGGTAGAATTAAGAAGAATTGCAGCAATGTTACTTGGCGATTTTTGCGAAATATTCTAATGTTCTAACCAGTTGCGCGGTGTAAGACATTTCATTATCGTACCAGGATGCGGTTTTTACCAGTTGCTGATCCCCAACTGTCAGAACTTTTGTTTGAGTGGCATCAAATAGGGACCCGAATGTCATTCCCTTCACATCGGAAGATACGATCTCGTCTTCTGTGTAACCGAATGTTTCTGGATCAGATGCTTCTTTCATAGCGGCATTCACTTCATCAACTGTTACCGTGGTGTTCAATACGGCTACGAGTTCCGTTACGGAGCCTGTTGCAACAGGCACACGTTGAGAGGCACCATCAAGTTTGCCCTTCAGTTCGGGAAGAACGAGGCCAATGGCTTTTGCCGCACCGGTAGAGTAAGGAACAATGTTCTCTGCAGCAGCCCGTGCTGCGCGGAAGTCTCCTTTTGAATCTGGCGCGTCAAGAGTGTTCTGATTACCTGTATAAGCGTGTACGGTTGTCATTAACCCCGATTGAATGCCAAACTTATCGTTCAGAGCTTTAGCCATGGGAGCTAGACAGTTCGTTGTGCAGGAAGCGCCTGAAATGACGGTTTCTGTTCCGTCCAGTATTTCATGGTTTACGTTATACACGATGGTCTTCATGTCGCCTGTTGCCGGAGCGGAAATAACAACTTTCTTTGCTCCGCCTTTCAGGTGAAGCTCGGCCTTTTCTTTGGTGGTGAAGAAACCTGTACATTCGAGTACGATATCTACGCCAAGCTCGCCCCAAGGGATTTCTTCAGGGTTGCGGTTAGCCAGCACTTTAATTTCTTGACCGTTAACAGTAAAAGCTCCACCATGAACTTCGATATCACCATGGAAAGTGCCTTGCGTAGTATCATATTTGAGCAGATGGGCCAGCATTTTTGCGTCAGTCAGGTCGTTTATGGCCACAACCTCGATATTTTCCACCTCTTGAATTCGACGGAAAGCGAGTCTTCCGATTCGCCCAAAACCATTAATGCCTACTTTTACACTCATTGAATAACCCTCCTGTTTCGTTCGAAATCCATTCCACATAAGTTTGTCCAATAGAACTTAAAGGTAAGCACTGAGCCGAAGCCAAACAAGTTTGCCTTTGGAATGGGTTTGTTTTAAAATAAAAGATACCGATCGGTACCTTTATTATATCAGGATTTAAGACATTTGCAAGGTTTCGGACGTAAAATTTGATATAATGTTAGATTAGAATAAGATCACGGAGGAACCTATGAAAAAAGGAGATCGAACAAGAGAGCACATTATTATGAAATCGGCAGCAATCTTTAATCAAAGAGGTTATGCCGGTACATCGTTAAATGATATTATTGCCGACACCGGAATTAAGAAAGGGGGCATCTATCGACATTTTGCCAGTAAAGATGAGATTGCGCTTGAAGCCTACAATTACGCTGCCAGTCTGGTTAGCGGGAAATTTGCTGAGGCGGTCGACCAAGAGCAGTCTGCGTCAGGGAGGTTACTTGCATTTTTTCGTGTATATGAAGATGTTGTCGATAATCCACCATTTATTGGCGGATGCCCCATGCAGAATACAGCTGTAGAAAGTGACGATACTCATGCGGAACTTTATGGTCGAGCAAGGCAGGGGCTGCATAGCTTCTTGGATATGATGAAAAGTATTATTCGTGACGGGATTAAAGCTGGGGAGTTTAGGGGAGATCTGGATTC
>NZ_MRTH01000094.1 GCF_001956045.1 Paenibacillus sp. FSL H7-0331
GAGGGTTACACGTGGGGCCAGACGATTAGCGAAAGCGGCAGTTACTTTTTAGAAGTTTATGATCTTGCAGGTAATTCACGATGGTTCCAATTCATTATTGATATGGATGTACAGATCTCGGATGCACAAGCGGTAGACGGAGCAAAAACGGCATTGGTAATTACTTTTGGCGGTAGTGATACGGTATCGAGCGTATCGCAAAATGTAACCTTGCCAACAACAGGAACAAATGGAACCGTGATTGCATGGGTATCCGATAACACAGACATTATTATGACGACAGGTACGGTAACCCGTCCTGTACATGGAGCAGGCAATGCGACGGTAACCTTAACGGCGACTATCACTAAAGGTACAGAAACTGCTACAAAAACGTTTACGTTGATCGTCGTGGCAGCACCAGAAGTAATAGTTCCAGACCTAATAGCGCCAATAGTCACAATGACGAATGTGACAACATTCGCTGTCGGTACTGCGATCACAGGGGTACAAAGCAACGAAGTAGGGACGCTTTATCTGGTATCTGCTTCAGCTGCTGTAACGAATAAAGCTTCTCTTGATGCGCTGTTTACAGCAGGTACGGCAATAAAGGAAACGGTAAGTACAGCTAACACAGATACAAGCCTTTCAACGACAGGTTTAACTGCCGGGGAATATAAAGTATATGCCGTAGACACTGTGGGTAATGTTTCGAGTCCTTCAAATGTTACGTTAATATTAACTCCTGTTTCTCAACCTTTCATTATTAGTGGAGGAACGCTTAGCAAGGCTGGCGGAATCAAGGCTACAGTAACGGTGACAGGGAATAGTATGGGTTCAATTGTACACACAGGCAATGAAGTGGTCATCTTTCAATTGATGAAGGGTGAGATTCCAGTTAGTATCGTTGCTCTGGAGAAAGACATTCAATTCTCTGAAGCACTGACTGCTTACTTTAATGTCACAGGTTCGGACTACAAGGTTGACGTATTTGTAGTGGATAGTTACAGCAACAGTTTTACAGATGTCGGTAACCAATTAGCTAAAGCCATAACTTTAGAATAGTTAACACCATTTATTAGTAGATTCGGACCCGGGTTTGCCGGGTTCGATTTACAACATGAAAGCGAGGATATCGAGTGAAGATACGATTATTTAATATCGCAACAATTATTGCACTACTACTTACTTTAATGCCATTGAATATTATAGCTGCATCGGTGAATGTTACTTTAACGGATATACCCACAAAAAATCCTGGCGATACGGTTACTATATCGGGAACAACCAGTTTAAATGAAGTTATTATTAAAGCCATCCGACCTAATACTACTATTTTGTATTACGATGTTGCAGTTCCTATTAATGGAGGCTACACTACAAGCTTCAAGCTGCCAATAGATGCCGATTTAGGTAACTACACGGTTGTAGCGGGTAAGGGAACAGACGTGATTACAGGCGAATTTACAGTGGCAACAGCGGCAGTTGTAAGAACGAATGCGAACTTGAAAGCTTTACAATTAAGTGAAGCATCCGTAGACTTTTCTGCCGATAAAACGGAATATTCGGCTAGTGTAGGAAACAACGTTACAAGTATAACGGTTTCGGCAAATGCAGATGACACCGAGGCAACGGTTACAATTAATAGTGAAAAAACGAACTCTAAACAAATTAATCTAATGGAGGGTTCCAATACCGTCTTGGTTGAAGTGACGGCTCAAGATGGAACAACCCGAAAAATCTACAGTCTTTACATAAAAAGACCAGCTACTCAAATCGCAGTCCCAAATGTTCCAATCCTAGTATCTACGGAGCCACTAAGCATTTCTGTACCAGCAGGTTCAATGAATGCGACAATGCAAGTCCCGACTGTTACGTTAGGAACAATAAAACATGCCACGCTTCCGCTAATAGAAGTGAAAGTTGCTACTTCATTGGGGATTGTTAGTGTTACAATTCCTGCCGGCACTCAAATTACAGCTCCGGCAAACTGGGATAATGTCATTAAACTACCGGAGATTCAGAGCAATAGTAGTGTATCGGTAGCTAATGGAGCGGTTAGTACAGTTGTTGAAGTTGGATCACCTGATGTTACTTTAACCTTTGATAAAGGAGTACGGCTTCTTATACCAAACCAAGCAGGAAAAGCGGCTGGCTATGTAAAAGGTAGCATATTTACACCCATTACTGAAACAATAAGTGCTGATACACAAGCTGCTGCGGATAGAGAAATTGTGGCAGGGGGCGATGCGAAAATTGATGTTAATAGCGACCAAGTTATTTGGACGAAGCATTTCACTAAATTTGCGAGCTATACGACAGCACCACCAACGACTCCCACAACCAGTTCTGGTAGCAGCGGCGGTGGAGGCAGCTCTGTAATAAACACAGATATCATTTTATCCAATGGAGGTACCGTTAACCAAAATGGAGTTGTAATTGTCATTCCGGACGGGGCGGTTACGAGTGATATTAGGGTGACTGTTGATAAAGTAACTAATACGGCTACTTTACCTGCAACTCCATCGCTAAAACTTGTAAGTGATGTCTATGAGATTAAAAAAGATAAATTTGGTGAATTTAGCAAATCCGTATCTATTACATTGCCGTTTGACAAAACCTCCGTTGATTTGGATAAAACATCGGTTGCTGTATACTGGTTGAATGAACAAACAAACCAATGGATTCAGTTGGACAACACACAAGTCGATAAAGCTAATTCAACGGTAAGCGGATCCGTCAATCATTTTACTAAATTTGCTGTTTATGCTGCGGTCCAAACAGATGCTTCCACATCTGCACCTGGTTCTGTAGATTTTTCTGACATAAAGGGGCATTGGGCGGAAAAAAGCATTCAAGATCTGATTCAGTTGGGGGCTATAAACGGATATCCTGATGGAACATTTAAACCAGCTACTAACATTACCCGTGCTGAATTCGTTTCGGTTGTCGTAAAAGCTTTTAATCTTCCGGCAAAAGATGGGAAGGTCTTTGCGGACACCGCCAATCATTGGGCACACAATTCAATCTCCACAGCTGCAATGCATGGAATTATTTCTGGCTACAGCGATACGACTTTTGGTCCTGACGACCTTATTACCCGTGAGCAGATGGCTGTTCTAATTGCAAGTGTCAATAAAATGGAGTTGGTTGCCGACGGCAAGGCTTATGCAGATAGCTCCGACGTTTCCGATTGGGCAAAAGTTGCCATAGCTACTACGACTTCAAAAGGATTAATGGATGGCTTTGAAGACGGAACCTTGAAACCAAAAGGGAAAACAACTCGAGCGGAAGCAGCAACTGTTATCCTAAGAGCATTATCATTAAAACAATAATGTAATTAAAGATGAGTTTTTGGTTAAGGCTAAGAAATAGCCTTTGTCGAAAAAAGAGCGCCTCGGTATGATGGATTTGTCCACGGGTTCTAAACCCAACACCATCAAGGAGGCGCTTTTACTATGAAGTTTAAACAAACAGAAGGACAAAATCAACTAAATTTAACGAATTAGCACATCTCATCTTGTTGTAGGTATCGACATGGCTAAAGAGACTCATGTGAAACAAGCAGGACATTATTAAAGGAATTTTCTCAAGAGGATTAAGTACAGTCAGACGACTTTTAAGTCGGTCGAGGGTCTGAAGATAGGACACATACTTTGTGATGAATTGGTTAAACAAGGAGTTAAGAATGAAGATACTCCTGCCATTAACTTAATTGTACATCCAATCGGTGTAGGAATGTTCAGTGAAGAACAGTTCGACGAATGGATAAATGAAGCAAAAAAGATTGCTGTAGCATATAAACCAATGATTATTGGTACGAGTCACGCCGACGGCTCATTCAGAGGTAGTGATGTATCCATACCCATTGCATACTGTTTTGATAAAAATGGAGATGCTATTTTCGTTTCTAAAACGATGTGCGAACTCGGATGTTGGATACTCAAACAAAAACCCAGACCTGTTGATTAACCAGATTTTGTAACTTTAATCTCAACAGAGACATACGTTTGAATAAAGCGTTGAACCGCTAAAATTGCAGTGACTTGTTTTCTTAACGAGGAACTTTGCCAGTAAACCTACCTCCCTATAAACAATGATCCTGCATAGGAAAATTGCAGTTTCTAATTCTTTTACGACGTGGCTAAGAGTTATGTTGGTTAAGAAATCGCATACATTTTTTACTATACCCTCAAGCAATAAATGTTCAAAGGGGGCCTTTTTAAGTTCTGACAGAGGCAATTTTAAGGATTTTTAAGTTTGATATCGATCGGTGAAATTTGAACCGTCAACTTGCGTTAATATAAAACACTATGCTAAACTCCCGTCGTAACGAGACCACCTGTTTCTGTCGGCAGCATCGTCTTGGTTGTTTATTAAGCGTTAACGTTCCCGGTTATTTTAATCCCGAAATGCTTCGGGCGGACCAAGGGACGACGACAGTCGACCTGCCGCGTGAATATAATGTTAGGTGATGTCAGTCACTTCGTCGAATTGTATTCATAATTGTTGTTTATTCTCTTTAAAATAATGTCTATAATTTCAGTTGTCTTTAAGTGATCCGTAATTATATGCTCTTGATAAATATCCTTCTTAAAAGCTTCGACACATTTAGCTGCCCGTTGGAATGACCACCCTCCTACTGTATCACCACGCTTGACTAATCTGTTATAAATGGTGTCATCTGAAGCTATTAAACAAAAATGATAGAGCTCGTCATCTAATTCTTTAAATCCATTGTAAATGTAATTGAAGTTTTCCTCTTTATATATGGTCATGGGCACAATTAAGTGTTTTTGATACTTCTTCTTTACCTCTCCTGCCACCTTTACGGTCAAGATTTTCCAAAGTTCAATGTCCTGGAAATCATCAGTTTGTTCATGTATGTGCCTTACTTCCTCAGGTAATATCTTTCTAATCATAAGTCCAATTTCTTCAGGGTCAAATATCATGCTATTCGCAACAAATGGTTGTAGCATTTGGGCTGTGGAAGTCTTACCAGAACCAAAAGCCCCATTAATCATGATAATCACATGATCACTCCTGGTAATAATATGTCTTTTAATAAGCTTTGACTGATTTACATTATATATAGGAAGTTCGTAAATACTCCATCTCAAAATGATTTCGAGAAACTATTGAGCTCGTTAGATAAATGGTAACTACTCAGGTACTCTACAGTTGAAATGAAAATTGACCGCGAGTGACTTGGGTGAGCGATTGGAGTAAATTAAGGTTTTGTTTACGGAGTGTTGAAATAAAGCCGCGAATACGAGCAAACTGCTCAGCGCCTTCTTGGGTACGGAAAGCACCGGAGATTTTCAGTTTCACCTTGACCATTCGAATGTCACGCTCGGCTTGGTTGTTGTCGAAAGGGACGCGCGGGTCGTAGAGGAATCGCAAAATCTCGGTTTTATATAGCGAGAATCGAGCTAATAGATTCTGTGCCTTGGACTTCGCTTTTCGTCCGCGCTTGGCTTCCGTTGGCAAACAAGGCGAGTCTGGATTCTCAGCTTCGCCTTGGAGAAGGATTTCATCATAAGCCTGCGCCATCTGCTGTTGGTCTAACGTGGAGACGCCCCCCCAAGTTACGGGCCTGCTTGGCTTCATGGCAGGCTTTTTGGAGCAAGGCTTTCATCATTTCCGCCCAAGCCTGGCCGTCGTAATCGATGACCCCTTGGCATTCCCGTAACAAATGGGCGCCACAGAGGGCATGCTCAAACCGATACAGGTCTTTGAAATAGGAGGCCCAGCAATCGTGCACGACGATCCCTGCATACTGGGGCAGTACATTCATGGCATTCATGCCCAGATAGCCGCGCTTTTCGTGGATGCCATATAAAGTCAACCTTGCATTCGTTGCTGTATGCATCCATTGCAACTTCCCTTGGACACGCATCCCTGTCTCGTCGGCATGCAACACGTCACTCTGGATCAACTGCTCACGAATGATAGCTTCTACAGGAGCGAGCGCTTCGTGCAGGTTGCCCATATGGGTAAGGATCGTTGCTTCACTCGGGCTGTGCCCGGTGAGGTCACGCAGCAACTGCTGGATGCGTTCGACTGGCAGCAATTGATGGATATTCAAGTACACCATGAAGGCTTTGACTTGTTCACCGTATTGGGTAGGGGCATCCACACCAACAGGAAACACGCCCTCATTGAGGGTACCGCAATGCGAACAGCGTTTACGCTCTACGCGATGCTCAATAACCTGCATCTGGACAGGAACCAAGTCGAATACTTGGCGCCGTTCTTCTCGCAACACAGTGCTGTCGCCCAAAGCGATTTGGCAACAGGTGCACGTCTGCACCGTGTGTCGCTGGATGGTGTTGGGATGATCCACAAAACGCAAGGTTGTTCCCTCATGACCTGGCTTTCCGCCCTTTTTCCCGCCGGGTATGCGTAAGCTTTTGGGTTTGCGGAGCCCATCGCTTGAGGGTGGTTTGCTGCTGTTATTGCTCTTACTGCCCAGTTGCCGCTCTAATTCCTTGACACGAGCTTCGAGTTGGTTATTCCGCTCTTCCAGTTTGCAGACTTGGTCTTCGAGCTTTGCATTTTGTTCGAGAAGGAGGGTGATGAAGGAGGCAATTTCAGCGTCACCTTTACTGATGGTCATCACTTGTTCGGCTGTAAACTTCATCTGTCCCAACTCCCTTTCCGATCCGGTTTCTGTTATTTCTATTTTACCTGTCAAAACATCAATTGACTACTTATTCCATCACTTGAGCCGTGGTACCTGAGTAGTTACGATAAATGTAACCAAATCGGGGGGACTTATCCGGAGTTTCTTTTATTGCATAAAGCTAGTACTTATGTTGTGTTTGTGAAGAAAAACGGATCATCTAAGTGTATGGGATTTCCCATAACTTATTATGAGGGAGAACAGATACCTGGCTAAATGAAAAATGGACGCATTGAAGAAAGAAGTTGCTTCCTTACAGTAACTCCATTGCACTATCGTTCCCAGTTCGTAATGAGAGAACCCTATTTTTTCTCTAGAAAGGCCACGTAATCTCAGGTTCATCTCCTACTAGGGTTATCATTCGCTCCTCTTAGACCTTAAATGTTTTCCTTTATCCAAGAACGTAACTTATCAGCATAGAAAGAGCGTTCACCTGGATCGGACTGAGAACCCGTTGTCAGATAAAGTTGATCATTCACATATCTAGGGTAAACATGGAGATGATAATGCCACACGTCTTGATTACCAGCAGGCTCATTATGTTGCCGCGTAGAAATCCCATCACATCCATATGTACTTTTCATTGCAAACGCTGTAAGCTGAGCCGCGC
>NZ_MRTH01000095.1 GCF_001956045.1 Paenibacillus sp. FSL H7-0331
GTACTTAGCACCTATTTTGCTCCTTACCAAGAAGGTGATGGCGTATTTTATCAAGTCCATTCCGTGACGAAAAGTATTACTTCAGCATTAACGGGGATTGCCATTAATGAGGGTGCCCTCAAAGGCACAAATCAAAAAGTTCTGAATTCCTTTCCGGAGGAAAGCAAAAACAATACGGATTTGAATAAAGCCGCGATTACCGTGAAAGATTTACTGACGATGCAGAGCGGATTAGAATGGCTGGAACCGCAAGTTCCTTACGGAGACAACAACATTGTCAGCCAGATGATGGAGAGTCCTAATCAAGTTCAATTTATCCTTAATCAGCCTATGTCAAGTGCAAGTGCTCCTGGTACTGCCTTCAATTATAATACGGGGGCTTCCCATCTGCTATCCGCTATGATTCAAACCCTGCTAAATGGGTCTCAGAATCAGCGGATGGGCTCTAAGGCACCATAGCTTATCGACCTTCCTCTCCAAGCCATAGTAGCAGTATTAACATATATAACCATTTTCATCATCGGTGGTGCGGCGTTTACGCTGCAAATATGGTAAGGAAAGGGTACTTAAAATCCAATGACTGTAAGAAATTTATGTGATAAAGTCATTAGTGTTGGGATGGCATCCATGTTAGTGCGCAATCAAGCTTGAGTTAATAGTTTGTTAATAGTTTATTCAGATAGATTCAATAAGCTTCGATTATAATAAAGCTAAGGAAACGTTTCCCCCACTATACCAAGAAGGAGATACGAAATGAAACTTAGCAAAAAAGCAATTACCGCACTCTCATTTACGCTCGGAGCCAGTTTATTTATATCCACAGCTTTTGCTGATACATTGCTTGGCTCTGGTTATGATCGACTCAAGGGCTCTGCGAAAAATACCGCCGCACAGATGGAGAAGGGATTAAACAATTATACGATCGATACGCTGCTTACGCTGAAGGGTAACGATCAAATCTTGTTTCAGACTACCACCTCCAAAAAAATCGATACAACCAAGCAAGCATCTGAAGAAACTACCGTAACTCAGGATTCAGAGGGCAAGTCCTCATCCAATTATTCATATTCCGACAAAAAGCAATCGGTCTGGAAAAACGGGGTAGATAACAAATATTATGTAACGGAATATCCTGATGATGCAGCTAGAGGGAGCCGGAGCGTGTTCACAAACCCTTTTAATGAAAAGGGAGCACCTGAGATCGAAAAGATCGTTGACGCAGTGGTCGGAGGGCTAAAGGATTATGTGCAGGTGGAAGAAAGGCCAGATGGCGGAAAGGCTTACTCAGGAAGCTTGTCTGAGGCACAGGTGCCTGCCGTAGTCAATGCCGTCTCCTCCTATGGCATCCAACAGTTGATTAGAGACCAGAGCCGTATGGAAAAGAATGCAAAGATGACGGATATAGAAAGTGATATTTTTGTCAAAAAGGTTGTAGGCACGGCTGTTGAGAACAAAGCAGGCATATTGGAAAATGTGACGGGGAATATCCTTCTGTCCGGGAAAGACAAAAACGGCGCCCAGCATGATTTAACGATCAATGTGGTCGTCAAGCTTTCCGGTGTTGGAAATACAAAGATTACTTTGCCAGACCTGAAAGGAGCAAGCGTTGAAACGGTCAACCAGTCAGGTGGCCTCACTAGCAAGTATGTGGGAACCTATAAAAATAACATCATCATGGAGAAAGACGGAAAACTAGTGAAGATCGGCGAGAGAACCTTTGAAATCACAAGCGTGGAGAACGGTAAAGTGGCAGGCAAATATTACGAAACCGTTAAACCTGGCTTTGAGGCCAATTATCCTGACAAGTATAATTTTAATTTTGAATACAATTCTAGCAGTACGAAGTCCCTATCTACCTTTACTTATAAGAATGCGAAAGGCGAGCAGGAAAACGGTCAGGTTCATGAGAACGGTCCTGGAAAGATTTATGTGGATCTGAATACCGAGATCATCAACAACAACTCATACAGAAGCAGCAATAGACCTAATTTCGATGGTCAATTCAGCCGCGTATTTGAGGAATAGAGAGAGGAAGGGAAGCCGCCAATGCGGCTTCCTGACCATTTTATGGGGAGGTACTGTCGTTGACGAATAAAGCAATTGAAATCATCGGTCTTACCAAGGTATATAAAAACGATCGGGGCATCAGTGATTTAAATTTAGAAGTAGATCAAGGCGATATATTCGGCTTTTTGGGACCCAATGGGGCTGGGAAGACGACAGCCATGAAAATGATGGCAGGGCTCATGAAACCGGACCGCGGCGACGTGAAGATTTTTGGTGCCAGCATATTAGAGGATTACGTCAAAGCGATGAAGCATGTGGGCTGTATGATCGAGACAGCAGAGTCGTATCCTTATTTAACGGCCAATGAAAACCTGAAGCTGTTTGGCAGGTTTTATCCGCAGGTGGACCAGCAAAGAATCGACGAATGCCTGGAAATTACTGGTATGTTGAAGTATAAAAATGAGAAATCTAAAAAGTTTTCACTTGGGATGAAACAAAGGCTAGGGCTAGCGGCTGCTATCCTATCGAAGCCCAAGCTTTTAATTTTGGACGAGCCTTTGAACGGATTGGATGTTGAGGGAATGCTGGAGATGCGGAGGCTGACTAAGCAGCTTGCTGATGAAGGTACGACCTTTTTTATTTCCAGCCACTTGATTCATGATGTAGAGCTTACCTGTACAAGAATCGGTGTTATATACGGGGGCAAGCTTGTCAATGTAGACTATACCCAAAACATTCTTTCCAATTACGCATCGCTTGAACATTATTTTGTTAGTGAGGTGGACAGGAATGCCAGGGTTTAAAGCTGCATTTTTGAATGAAACCGTGAAGCTGTTGAAAAAGAAAAAAATTATGGCGGCTGCCATTTTGTCCATTCTGGCCGTTTTGATCGGACAAATTGCGGTTACAGCGGTTAAGCATGGCCTCGGCTTAAGGGTAGTAGGCAGCACGGAGTTTCCAATAGTTGTTTTGTCGATTTTTACTTATACGATTTTACCTCTTTTTGCCATCTTTGTGGCGATCGATATGTTTAACGGTGAATTTTCGTCTAATACGATGAAAATAACGCTGGCCAGACCTGTTTCCAGACTTGGCGTTTATAGTGCGAAGGTTTTGAATATTGCTTTGTTTATATTGGCCAACCTGATGTTCGTTATGGTGCTTTCTTTACTGGTAGGGTTCATATTTAATCCTGCATCCGCTAGCTTGCTTGGTGTAGCGAGGGTGTTGTTGTCCTATATCGCTACTTTTTTCCCAGTGTTTGTGTTTGCCCTTTTAGTTGTCCTGCTATCCAATATACTACAGGGAGGGCTGGCGGTATTTTTCCTCTCCATCCTTATTTTTGTCGCTTTTAATTTCTTGGGTATTTTCTTTTCTTCGTATTCCAGTTTTTTTGTGACGTCGATGTTGGATTGGTATACGCTCTGGATTTCGGAATCGTTTAATATATTCAAAATTTTCCGCCAGATCTTAATTTTATTGGGCTGTGGTATAATGTTATTTACCGCTGGTTATTATTTATTTGATAAAAAGGATATATAGAAAGGAACCCACATGCATTTGACCAAACGCTTTTTCGTGATGAATGCGCTGTCCGTGCTGCTTTCCATTGCCTTGACGGCTTTGGCAGTCATCATTTTTGTTGCCGCCTATACCAAAGTATTTGGCAACAAAGCGGATATCAATGAACTGAAAAGGGCTTACGAGGTCAGGACCGGGATCAGTGAGATCAAGCGGGAGGCGATGGTCTTCGAGTTCAAACAGCTTCTGGATAAAAAAGTTCAGCAAGAGCTGGCTGATCGGGCCCAGGTATTGGGCGCCCATGCCTTCCTATTCATCAATAGGGAGGTTGTATACGCTACAAGAAAGCTGAATGCCATCGATATTGAAAAAAGCCTGCTGCTGTCCAGTGGTACACCTAATCAGGATACCCTGGAGCTTGATGGCAAAACTTATATATTTACCCGGGTGGATTATAAGCTTCCATCTGGCGATACGGGAGTATTGCTACTGCTTGCGCCAATCAAGCTGCAAACAGGCTTTTATATGCTGTTTGGCATTTTTACCGTCAGCTTTTTCATCCTGATTTTTTTGTTGATGAACTTTTGGGTTTCTTATACATTCTCACGCGGGATCATTTCACCAGTATCCAGGCTGAAGGAAGCCGCTGTTAAAATCAGTGAAGGTGACTTGAGCTGCGAAATTGCAGAGGAAGGCGAAGGCGAGGTTCGGGAGCTGTGCAAATCGCTGGAGCTAATGAGGATCAAGCTGAAGGAATCTATTTATTTACAGCAAAAATACGATGATAACAGAAACTTTTTGGTATCCAGCATTTCGCATGACTTAAAGACGCCAGTAACCTCCATCAAAGGGTACATCGAAGGTATTATTGACGGGGTAGCCAAGTCACCTGAGAAAATGGCAGAGTACCTTGAAACGGCTCGTTCAAAGACCATTTTGGTGAATGCCATGATTGATGATTTGCTTTTATATTCCAAGCTGGATCTGAACCAGCTCCCTTATCATTTTGAGAAAAGCAGCCTTGTGGACTATTTCGAAGATTGTGTTGCGGATCATAGATATGAATATGAAAAGGCCAATATTACATTAGAGCTAATCAATGAATTAAAGGAGCCTGTCCTTGTATTAATTGATCGCGAAAGATTAAAGAGAGTCATTCAAAATATCCTCGACAATGCTGCCATTTACATAGATAAGAGTGACCGGAGGGTTGCCATTATACTGAGGGAAACACGGACATCCGCCATTATAGAAATCAAGGATAATGGAAAGGGAATAGCCGAGAAAGACCTTCCCCACATTTTTGAACGATTTTATCGGGTGGATCCATCAAGGAACCATGTAGAGGGCAGCGGACTTGGGCTTGCTATTGCCAAACAAATTGTGGAAGGCCATGAAGGGGAAATATGGGCTAGAAGCATTGTCGGGGAAGGCACCCGAATAATGATCTCTCTGAAAAAGTTGTAGTAGGTTTGGAGGTTATGATGAAAAGGATATTGATTGTTGAGGACGACCAAAGTATTGCCAATCTGCAAAAGGATTATCTTGAGCTGAGCGGTTATTCGGTGAAGATCGTGAACAGCGGCTCAGAGGGGCTCGCAGCGCTTGAAGGAAAAAAGTTTGAGCTTGTGATCTTGGATATCATGCTGCCGGATATAGACGGATTTGAAGTATTGAGGACCATCCGTGAGCAGGACGACATTCCTGTGCTTCTCGTATCGGCCAGAGCAGAGGAAATCTACAAGATTAACGGCCTCGGCCTTGGTGCGGATGATTACATCACTAAACCGTTCAGCTCCGGCGAACTGGTAGCTCGGGTTAGCGCACATCTGAAAAAGTTCGAGCGGATGAAGGAACGGTTTGGTAAAGGGAATGAGAGAAGCCATATCCAGGTCCGGGGCCTTGAGATTCAACAAGATTCCAGAAGAGTGTTTGTGAACGGGAATGAGGTCATGATGGCGCAAAAGGAATTCGACCTGCTTGTGTTTCTTTTGAAGCATGCCAATCGGGTGATTGGCAAGGAGGAGCTTTTTGAGCGGATCTGGGGGATGGATGCGTTGGGCGACGCTTCTACCGTGACCGTGCACATCGCCAGAATCAGGGAAAAAATCGAGGAAAACCCGTCCAAGCCCCAGTATATAGGCACGGTTTGGGGATCAGGGTACCGGTTTATGATTTAATTCATGCATTGGTATAGGCTAGCTACGGCTACTAGTAGTGGAGGCTGGTGCAAAGATCAAAATAGGATTAAGTGCTTCCCAAAAGACAACAATGCCCCCTTCTAGTGCTGCGGCTGGGAGAGTAGTTGGACATGTTTCGTTTCTTAAAAGAGAAGAAGATGAAGGAAAAAAAGTAAATAATACACCAGAGAACGGAACCTAGAAGCAAATGGTTCCGTTTCTTTATTTAACTAACAAACAGTTTAGTGCAACTTTCCATTATTTGGTGCCGTATAAGAAGTGAAAAGGACGAGACGAACGGCTATAGAGTGAAGAGTGAGAAACTTTTAAGGGGT
The DNA here is from genome assembly GCF_001956045.1 of Paenibacillus sp. FSL H7-0331. The sequence continues at coordinate 6,044 of NZ_MRTH01000095.1, forward strand.
GAACAAAGTGAGGATGTATTCTAAAAGCATCAGAATATTGATTGGTGTTGTTTTTATCGTTTGTGTAGTGGGAGGTGCAATGGCATTCCAAAGCACATATGCTAAAATTACGATTAATCAAAGCCACACAAATCCTCCTAAATATCCTGAAAATGAAAATGGAAAGACATACGGTTCTGCTGAAGAAGCCACCTCTGTTGAAATGCTATCTGACTTAATCCATAAAGGAAGTGTTGATGGCATTGCAGGATATGTATTGAAAAAAGATTATCTCGAAGAACTTGGTCGTGATGTCCCGCTATATGATGTTGATGGGAAAACCATAATTGGTTCTTTTCATATTAGCGGCGCTAAGAATATGAACTTCTATCCTAAAAATAAAAACGGAAAGACATACGGTTCTGCCACAGATGCTACTTCTCCAGAAACGGTACCGGAATTAATAAGTGCTATAGGTGTGGATCGCACACAAGGATATTTGCTGAAAAAAGACATAAACGGTGAGCAACCAAAATCACCCGAGGAAGCCATTGCAATACAGAACAGTAGATCACCAGGTGGTCGTGATATTCCGCTGTATGACGTTGATGGTGAAACCGTAATTGGTGTGTTTCATGTTGGAGAAAAGTAACAAAACAGTATGTCCAAGTGTTACGGGCAGTTATGCTCAATAAGGAAATACATGAATAATTGTGTCATTCTTAATAAATTTTTGAATGAGGTCTGAACTAATGATAATTTATAAAAGCGATGAAATGCCATCATTGAAGGAAGTCATAGCACTATATAACAGAGCTACTTTAAGACGACCTAACGACGAGAGACGAATGGAATTGATGTTAAAGAATGCAAATATTAAAGTATCCGCTTGGCATAACGGGAAGTTAGTGGGTTTCCTAAGAGCATTCACAGATTTTTGCTTTGATTGTTACATTAACGATATTGCTGTTGACCCTGAGTACCAGGGAACGGGAATCGGTAAAGGACTAGTAGAGAATTTAAAACCACAATTAGAAAAGGGTACATTGATGTTCCTTATATCCGCCCCTGAATCTAAAAGTTTTTATAAAAAAATCGGATTTAATAATTTTAAAGATATCGAAGATACATGGCACCAAGTT
>NZ_MRTH01000096.1 GCF_001956045.1 Paenibacillus sp. FSL H7-0331
GAATCGAAAAGCGTGCATTGATGAAGCTATATCATGAGTTTTATAAGGTGAAACGCTAGGAAATAGGATATGAACCTTTAATGAGTCTGCCTGGACGGCAGGCTCTAATCTATAAGTGAAAGGACGTAGTGGTTTTGGACGAGCTACTGAAAGTTGTTGAAAAAAACATAAATAGTATAAGGTCAACAATTGAGCGAAACAAGAAATATCGTAAATATCCATTTACCACGACCATTATTACACGCTTATATTGTTACAAAATCGTTTTGGACAATTGGGAAAGCTTTTCGAAAATAATACTAAGTTTTAAAAATAGTCACTGTGTCCCCGTGAGTAAAATGAGTAATAGGTTCGAGAAAATAATAACGGTTGAAAGGAATAGTGTTTCTGGATTTATCACACGAAAAACGGAAGAGGAAATGTTAGCATACATCAGAGTGTTAGAGTGGAAAATCGATGATTTGCAAGGGATATGGTTAACGTGCCCTACTTAAGGGCTTAGCTTAAGAAGGTATATAATGATCATCACATTTGTAATACAATAGTTAGTCAAGATGAACATGTGGAAAACAAATTACAATTGGGGTGAAAATAATGACACTGCTAAATGACGGAGAAAAGGTCACTATCTTAATCGATCTTTTAGAACGTCATATTGATAAACTTCCGAGTGAAAACAGCTTTGCCAATTATCTTGAATCAATTCGTGGGTTTCTAAAAACAAAAGATCCAATTCTTCAAAAAGCAGCATTTTCTAATAGTGAGTTGTTTATTGACAACTTTTCTTATGTTTTAAATAACCATATTACTTTAAAACAGGCGGTAGGTTCACTAATAGCTGCATTCGATAAAGTGGGATATGCTGATTCAATGGATGCTGCTGTGATCATTATTAAGTTTGAGGATCTCCTAAAACAAATGCCTGTAGAAGATGCTGAAAATTTTTATAAGGAACGTTGGATAACTGATAAATATCGGGGTTGATGTTTGATCTTACTTTAAATCGAAAGGAATAGCTTAATGTCTCAGTTGATAAACCGACGAATGATGAAAAAACATTATGCACAAGGCGTTATTTCGGAGCTTCAGCAATTAGGGTATCCTTGTAAACAAGCGAAGGCTGCTTTTTTTCGCCACTATAGAGACATGAAGCGTACGTTTGGACTTGAGCCAAATGTAAGCGAATTTGCTAAGTTGATCGATGAGTTTGAAAAAGCGATGAAGCGCAAATACAACCCGAATGATCCAAATCAAATTTTTGTGGGCCACCTTTGGGAAAGGGTTAGAAAATAAGTGAGTAAAGGCTGATATCGCTGCCCAAGAGCTGTTTGGATAAGCGGCCAACTATAAACTGGACCTGTGGAAGAAGCTAAACGCGTATGCAAGACGGTGGCTCTAGATCGACAAATATCTATGAAGAGCGATGATTAAACAGTCCAATGTGATCGGACGAACTGTGCATAAGGCAAACTCCTAACTAAGGTTGTCTGTCCAAGAAACAGCAAACAGTATTCGCTTAAATGGATTACCTGAGGAAAGGCTATATAGCATAAGACGTCTTAGACTCGTCTGAGATCGCTCTGAAATGGATTTATTTAATAAATTCAATATGAGTCGGCGATCATTTTACTAACGGTGAGGTGGTATTTGAAATACAGTTTAAGCTATCGAGATGTAATAGAGATGATGGGCGAGCGAGGATTAAAGATTTCCTATACGATGAACTCAAAATCCTGCATTGGGACCATATGGGATTTTGGCTTTGCTATCGCAGTCTGCTGCGCGGCACGTTAGGATGGCCCGCCGACGGCACAACTACGCTGCATCTCACCTAGCGGGAGCTGCGATGGTTGCTCGATGGCTTATCGCTTACACAACAGCAGGCACATCCCCGCGTTTCGCCGGAAGTGGCGATTTAATGGTAGCCGGCAGGAGAGGGCGCGTATCCTGTCGAATCTTTCTACTATTAGAATCAAACCGGAATCCCTTATATAGAATAGAACAAATCCAGCAGCAAAACGTCGAGCTTGAGCAACAGAATACAAAACAAGCCCGTGAGCTTGCGAGTTGTCGGTCAGGCTCTCATGATACGAATAACAGTTCGGTCTGGCGCAGCAGAAGCGTTTTGGCACTTCGATCGAGAAGACGCATCCAGATCAACTGAAGCTGAACCTATTTAATGAAGCCGAAGTGATCGCAGTGCTTGAACCCAAGCGAATTAGTGTTTCGAGAGGAATCGGGTCATTTAAATGGCCTTTGGACAGGTAAGCATGATTACGCTAACGAGAAACAAGAGCTCAATAAATAAATCAGCAGGCTGCCGGTATCGGTAGCCTTTTACGCTGACGGGCAGGCGTTTAAGAAAGATATTGATGCCTACATATATATGGATTTAGAAGATGACATTCCGGAGATCTATCTCGTTCGAGTAGTAAACGCAACTGTTAATCGGTTCAGTGACCAGATTTCCAATTCGGTCTACCTTGGTGGCGGCCGGGATAAATGAACAGTGAACGATCCCGTTAAAATATCAGATTTAGGGAGAGCCAATGCAAACTTTTGATTTGATTTCTGACATCCATCTTGAATTCTGGATTCCTTTTATTCAAAACGTGAATAGAATGAGATCTCAAATAGATTCATTCATTGATGATATACTGCCTGATAAACCATCAAGAGTCCTAGTAATCGCTGGTGATTTAGGGCATTACAATGAACAGAATATTCTTATGTTGACAAGCTTTAGGCGGTATTACGAATATGTACTGTTTACATTTGGGAACCACGACTTATATATGATTTCCTCCGCACAGCGAGAGCGTTACTATAATAACTCTATAAATCGTTCGGGAGAAATGAAACAGCATGCAGCAGAAATTCCTGGTGTTTTTCCGCTTGATGGACATCTGATGGAAATTGAGGGCGTAACATATGGTGGCACAGGAATGTGGTACGATTATTCGTTTGGCATTCAAGAGTTAGGTATGACAAAAGCAAGACTCCATGAACTGTGGAAACGAACGATGAATGATGTAAATTATATTATCGAGTCTCCTATATTTCTACAGGAAGAGGAGAAACTAGCAAAGGTATTTAAGCAGTGTAACGTTGTAGTTACTCATGTCGGACCTGATTGGTCTAATGTGCATGAGAAATATCGGATAGATCCTATCACAAGTTTTTTCTACTTTGATGGTTCCAAATGGTTGTCTCAAGCTCGTGGAAAGATTTGGTGTTACGGACATACTCATTCTCGTAATGATTATGCGATCGAGGGTTGTCGTCTAGTAAATAATGCACTGGGCTATCCGAACGAAAATCCTTTCTCAAAGTTAGTATCTATTGAAATAGTACAGGTATAGATGAGCGATTTTGATGCCGATACTGTGTACAACTCATCCAAGTTTGCGACTCTTAGTTACAGAATCAGAGAAAAAAAGGGGGGATATGAATATTAATGAATTAAAGCAGATGGTGGGCGAGAGCGGCCCTGGCATCCAGCTATCTTCCGAGTATTCGTTAAAATCATTCGTTTTTATTGCCGGCACCGAGCGCGGTTATCCTGTAGAGTATCGGGCGCAGCCGTCGACCCATCTATTTTTTTGTGTACTCTTTTAGAATCGTGAAAAGAGTATCATCAACTTCCTTTGTTATTTCAGGGTTATGTAAGGCATATGTTATTTCGTTTGCAAAAAACGTGGTTTTAACTTAATATATACTTAAGTTTAAATATATAAAATTAGGTGAGTAGAAAATGTTTAGAATAACAGTTTTGGGGTTACTATCTAAAAAACCGATGCACGGTTATGAAATACAACAAATCCTAGAGTTTGACCAGGTAGAGCTTTGGACAAATCTTCAAGTGAATAAAATTTATCATGCTATTAGGCAGATGGAAAAAGAACAATTAATCAAGGTTCATTCAACCGATAGGAATGGTAACAGATCACGCGTGCTTTATAATATCACTGAAGCAGGCAAAGCAGAACTTACAAAAGAAATTGAAAAAACATTATGTAGTCCAACACTACATTTCCCATCTAAACTTTATACAGCTGTATCATTTATATCACAGGTACCGAAACAGAATGCTTTAATATGCATACAAAAGCACATAGTAGAGTTAGAGAAGAGTATAAAAATATGGGAAGAAGGAGAGCTAAAGAAGATTAACCTAGGAATCAAATCACCCAATTTCCTTAAAGCCGTATTTATGAATGGTATTAATAATATGAAAGCGGACATCAAGTTACTGTATGAAATCAGAGATCATATTGACGAACTGTATTAAGGAGGAAAGAACTAAGATGAATAAGAACGATGTACAATCTTTCTTAATAGATGACATAGAGATTGTGTTTAAAGGCTTACAAAGCCAACAAAGTACAGAAATCTTAGCTTATACCAAAGACGATGCAGGAAGCATATGGTCCTCTTCCAATGTTTATAAAGCCAACGATCAAGGTAACATTAATTTAGGAGTTGATGTGCCATTAGGAGTTGAGAAGGGTAGCGTTCAATCATATTTTTTAGTATCTATGACTCAGGAGAATAAGAAAAAAATGCCACAATTCTTTACAAAAACGAATACATCTCCATTAGTCGTAATTATTCAACTGATTTCGGACGGGATACTGTTGCAGGAGCGGGAAATAGAACTGCATTTTAAGTCTAATGAGGTAGAAGAACAGCTAATAACTTCACCTTTTGTTGGAAAGTTCTTCAAGCCTAGAAATAAACAGTCTAAGCAACCTGTGATAGTAGTAGGTGGGTCTGCAGGCGGTTTTCAATGGTCTGAAGTGATGGCCGCAATGTTAAGTACGAAGGGCATTCCAGCATTAGCAGTCGCTTATTTTGATTATCAAGGTGCATATGGTCTCCAGGATACACTTCAAGATATACCATTAGAATACTTTTTTTCAGCACTATCCTGGTTGAAGAAAGAAACCGGTGTTTGTGATAAATCTATTGGGATTATAGGTATATCTAAAGGAGGGGAAGTGTCCCTCCTTCTAGGAACAGTATATTCAGATAGTATTGGAAAGATTGTTTCCTACGTTCCATCTACACATGTTTTTGAAGGGATTGATTTCAGGAGGCAGAGTGTGAAGTCTTCTTGGAGTTTTCAAGGAACTTCACTACCTTTTATACCATATCCAACGGAAATGAATAATGCCGACCTGAGATATGAGCATGAACGCGCAAAGCAAAATACTCTCATTGAGGTAGTTAATCAATCCAGGATACGGGTTGAAGAGATAAACTGCCCTTTATTGTTGTTAGGTGCAGGGAGGGATGGGACGTGGCCTTCTTTGGAATACGTTTCTGAAATCGCAAATATACTTCAGGATAATCACTACCATCACAAAGTAGAAGTGGCTCTGTATCCGAACGCTGGGCATGTCATTTCTATCCCAAACTTACCTCCGACCCTAGAGAATTCATCAATTTCGTTTGTTGAGATGGCTAACACTAATAAAGATGCGTGGGAAAGAGTTGTTGCATTTTTACAGCACAATAGTTGTTCCTAAGAAGCCCTGCTTTTTAGCGGGCTGACCTTGCCCTGAAAAAGTAGACACGTAGAAAGCCTCAGTGAACCCAATTAGCCTAACTTTCTCCGACCAGGAATG
>NZ_MRTH01000097.1 GCF_001956045.1 Paenibacillus sp. FSL H7-0331
GTCTATAAGAGCGGGAACCTGACTTTGAAAAGCAATGTGACCTTTTACCTGGCTGGAGGCGCTGTCATTGTCGGCACTGGCATGGGCGAAGACTATGGGATTGATTTTCGGAAGGATTCACGAAATGCGGATGGAACGTATTTTATTCGTACTGCCGTAAACTCCAGTGATATCACCATACGGGGACGGGGGACTATTGATGGAAAAGGCATAGCGATGCGAGAGCGAAAAATGCCAGCACCGAATAAAAATGAAGGATTATTGAATAACCTGTTGGTCCCGCTCGCAACCACAAATTTTGCTTTTGATGGTTTAATATTGCGGGATGCCGGTTTCTGGTCGTTCATGGTTGTTCGTTCCGACAATGTTACAATAAAAAATCTCAAGGGATTCCAGGATTTATACAAAATCGAAAATGATGTTATCGATATAAACGAGAGTCAGAATGTGCTTGTTAAACATTCAATTGCCATATCGGATGATGACACTTATTCTACGAAAACCTGGTTGCAGACGGGAATGTCTAGCGGATGGCCTGGAGCGCTTGAACATTTGGAAAATGTAGTCTTTGATGACGCATTTGCTTGGACAAGATGCGCGGCTTTCAAAATTGGCCAGGGGGTAGCCCAGGCGCAGATCGGAGTGACCGTCCGAAATTCATATGTGTATCAAAGCGCAAGGGCATTGCTGGTTGATCATGGTTACACAAATAATACGCTTCCGGAGGAAGGTTACGCTCAAAATATTACGTTTGAAAATATCGATATCGAACGAGTCGGTATCAATCAATTCGGGAATCATTGGCTTACAGTTTCTACCAGTACTTCCGGCAATGTAAACAATGTTGTATTAAAGAACATTAATCTTCGCGAGGTAGGATCTGAGCAATCCAGACTTTCCGGAAATGTCACCAAAGGGAAAGTTAGCGTATTAAATGACAATGTAAGTGGTATCATGTTTGCCAATACCAAGCCGTTGTTTAGTGACAATTTCGAAGACGGAGATACGACGGGATGGACATCCGTTTCAGGTGACTGGACCGTACCGACAGTCGACAAGAATAAAATGCTGTCCAGCGGCAGTCAGACAACAACATCCCTTATTGTCGCCAATCCTGGCGGCTCATGGACGGATTACGCCTATGAAGCCAAAGTGGAAATGGGCATTACCAATGCCAATGCAGGCATTGTCTTCAGGGTTCAGGACGCTAATAATTATTATATGTATCGAATTAATTCATCCAATCAGAAGTTGGAGTTGTATAAATCCGTCAATGGACAAATGACGCTTGTAACGAGCACTCCTTTCGCAGCCATTGAGAAGCAGTCGTATACAGTTAAGGCGATTATAGAGGGGAACAAAATTTCCTGTTATGTGGACGGAACATTAAAAATGGAATGGACCAATCCCGTAACGGAATTGACCACAGGTGGGATCGGATTCCGCACCACCTCGATGGTCGTCCATTTTGACGATGCCATTGTGTCCCCAATCATTCGATTGGACGATAATTTTGAAGATGGAAATATGACAGGATGGACGTCATCTTCAGGTTCATGGAGTGTGGTGACAGCGGGTACGAAAACCTTGTTCCAGAGTGCTTCGACTACTGGGCTTATTACAGCCGGTGATTCTTGGACGGACTATACATATGAGGGTAAAGTGAAAATGCCCATCACCAATGCGAATGCGGGCATCGTCTTCAGGGTGCAGAATGCGGATAATTATTATATGTATCGCATAAATGTATGGAATCAAAAATTGGAGTTGCATAAAGCTGTGAATGGACAGCTGACCCTGGTATCCAGCACTCCTTTCACAGCTCAGGCGAACCAGTGGTATACGATCAAGGCTTCCATTCAAGGCAATACCATAAAAGGTTATGTGGATGGAGCTTTAAAGACGGAATGGACCAATCCTGTGACGGAATTGACAACAGGGAAAATCGGATTCAGAACCACCTCTGTAGATGTATCATTTGATGACGCCTTGGTTCTGTCTTCTAACCAGTAACGTTCGGTGACCAAAAGGATCTGTCCCTAAAGCCATGAAACGGCTGAGAGGAACAGCTTTGTAATTTCTCATTGTCGAATAGCGGGTTATGGTGACTTAATCAAAGAACTTAGAAGAGACTTTTGTTTTCAAAAGTTTGTCAGATATATTTCAAAACTAATTTGTAATTTAAACAATTTACCCAGTAATCCATTTCAACACTTTATTTGTCATTATTATTTTCATGAAATGCCAGCAAACATTTGTGTTTGCTGGCTTTCCTCATTTCAATACCAATTTGTCATCCAACAAATTTTATTAAACAGGCGATCACTCTATTTTTGGGTGAACGCCTATTTAATTTTGTGTGTATGGAGAGAGGAGGAGGAAGAAGTCCTTAGTCCGTATCCAACGAGGTGTGATGAAGCCGTTTTATTTTCTTATTTCAATAATTGAAGATGCGGAAGTATTGGCCTGTAGCTAAATCTTGTTACTGGTTAGCGAAGAATGCCACCATCATTCTTAACACACTCTTTATCACATATTTCAATTACTTATGCTCTAATCCAAAATGCGATAAGATAGAGTAAATATTAATATTATTAGTGAGGTGTCTATGAATGAGTAAAAATAATACGAAATCTGCGGAGATTCGAAACTTACATGACAAAGGAGTGCCTATTGCGGAAATTGCAAGAATTATGTGGATCAGATATCAATTTGCGTATAACATTGTTAATAAATATAAAAAAGCACCATTTATTAAAGGGGATTTAAAAGTGGGTGGCAAGAATCCCGTTAAACATGCCCGTAAGAAAAAGACAATAGGTACCCGCATGTTTTCAAGAATGAACTACCAGATTGTAGGGACATGATGGAATTAATTACTCTAAAAGAATTATCTCATAAAGATTGGTACACTATTAAACAGTTTTTTGATCATCACTGCGCGTATTGTGGGATAACGGATACTGGAGACTCCCGTGGATCGGCTATAGTAAGTTGGACAGATAAATTGAGGGCTAGTAGAATAAAGATATCAGACAGGAGCGAATCTACGATGTTCAAAGAAAGATTACATCTACAGACGAATTAAAAAGTCAGATAGTTCAGTTAACCAGAAGAATTTAGAGATTGGAATGATGTGAAAATTGATCCAGTAGATTGGGGTCATAGATAAAAGGAGAATGGAAATGGTGATAATCAGAACTCATACAATTGGGGATATTGAGATTGATTCAGAAACATTGAAGTCCGTAAATCTTAATGGAATGGACCTACATCGAGCAATTCTCAGTCATGAAGATCTAAGTGGGTCAACATTAGTAGGTACCAATTTACGTGGAGCAGAAATTGAATTCTCGGTACTTGACAATTCTGATTTATCAAACGCTTTGTTAATGGTAGCATATCTACGAAATTCACATTTGCAGAACGTGCGATTGGTTAACTCCAAACTAAATGGAGCAGACTTAATGGAAGCTGATTTATCATTTTCTGATTTAACAGGAGCTGATGTCTGGAACGCTAATTTTACTGGCGCTTGGCTTTATAATACTATTATGTTTTGTGAGAGGTTGGATGAATCTATTTTAAAAGGGTCATTGTTTAATGAATTTACAGTTTGGCCTGATGGCTTTGATCCTTTAAAACACCGTGCAATCGAAGGCTAACAGAACAGATACAAACAATTAATTTGGCAGCCACAATGCGACTAACCCTTGAACTGTAACTTCTTCGGCGATGAGGAGGCGGGTTTTCGGGTGCGTATAGTGCATACCCTGGTCAGAATGGAAGATGGCATCTGGATGAATATTTCCATCCAATCGTTTGAGTAGGCGAGCCATTGTCCGTTCAACCAAGGATAGCTCCAACGTTGAAGATAGATAGTGTGCCAGAATCTGCTTCGTAGCACCGTCCTTCACACAAGAAAGATATGCCCACTGACCGCTACCATAGCGCATGTATGTGATGTCTGTAAGGAGGACCTTCTCTGGTTCTCCTTGATCAAACTGACGCTCTAGGAGATTAGGACATGTACGATGTTCTTGCGTCGCTTTAGCCATTTGCGATAGGGATTGGTTTGACGGATCGTAGCTACTAACCCAAACTTGCGCATGATACGACGAATCTTTTTATGATTCATGACAATGCCATTCAATTTCTCCAGCCTCATTTTGATAACCAATGCGCCTGCTTTCCCGTTCAACGCTTCAAAATGCTCCCTAATAAGCTGAAAGTCGTATTGATCGGCTGTCTCTCGCAGTTGACGCGACTCCTCGGCACTACTCCAACGGTAATAGCCGCCTGCACTTACTTCGGCAATCTGACAGAGGTAACGTGTTAAACGTCGTAAATCATGCTTACGAATCGTTTGATGAATGAGCTGAAAGCGCTCGGAAGGCGTCAACTCCTTACTTTTTCACCTTTCGAGCGCTTCTAGCTTTTTTAATAGCTCGTTCTCCGCTTCGAGGAGTTTAATCCGAGCTTCCGCTTGTTGCAGCTTCTCTTCCGCTGATGATTCCGTTTTTGATCGTCTACCTGTACTTCCAAGGCCTCGGCGCTCTTCTAACAAGCCAGCCTCACCGTACTTAGCGTAGGTCTCTCTCCAGCGATAGAGGCTTTCTGTAGGTGTTCTCTGGCCAACGAGTTCGATACTAAAGCCTGCTTTCAAAAAAATCTCCATTGGCGGCTCTCCCGCCGTGTTAGCTTGCACTGCTGCGAGTTTAAAAGCTGGAGCATACGAGATGTTTCTCCCCGATACGCGGCTTACGTTCGGATTGGATTCCAGTAGCTTGATCTCTGTTTCAGTAAATCCTGTTCTGATTTTCCTCATGATATTCATTCCCCATGTATTCTCGATAGTATGATTAAAGCACAAAAACCCGTAAGAGGTCACTTTTTTTCAAGTGTCCACCTTACGGGTTACAGTTCACCCTCGTATTGTGGTTTTCTTTTTGCTATGCCGCCGATAGTCTACACTTTCCAATCGTATATGATATTGAAAATTTATGAAAACACGAAAAATAGAATTAAATGAGGTAGCGGTAAGATTTCTCTAAAAGCAACAGACAAATTTTTCTAAGTCGATACTACAACCGCAGTAGGTAAAGCAATGTTTCGTATGCTTGCAGTTATAGCTGAGCTAGAGCGCGATATTATTAGCGAAAGAACGCTTTTAAGACTCACCGCGGCAAGAGCAAGAGGTAGAAAAGGTGGCAGACCTAAGACAGATGACAAGAAAATCAAACAAGCGATGAAGCTTTACGATAGTAAGGAATATTCGTTGACGTAGATCGTTGAATTAACAGGCGTTTCAAAACCTGAGTTGTATCATGAATTGGAAAAACGGAAGATAATTTCATAGGATGGTTAATAATTGGTGAAGCATCTTGATTAAAGATGCTCAGGCTGTCGAGAAAGTCTCGATAGCCTTCTTTATGTCTGAATTGTTTAAGACGGCACCGCGTTAATGTTGTATAATATAAGTAACTAATTATAGAACGGATGGTGTTCTTCGTGCTGCGTTCTAACCGAGAAAAACAACAAGTGTATGAATTTGTTT
>NZ_MRTH01000098.1 GCF_001956045.1 Paenibacillus sp. FSL H7-0331
GCTCAGCTTACAGCGTTTGCAATGAAAAGTACATATGGATGTGATGGGATTTCTACGCGGCAACATAATGAGCCTGCTGGCAATCAAGACGTGTGGCATTATCATCTCCATGTTTACCCAAGATATGTGAATGATCAACTTTATCTGACAAAGGGTTCTCATTCCGATCCAGATGAACGCTCTTTCTATGCTGATAAGTTGCGTTCTTGGATAAAGGAAAACATTTAAGGTCTAGGAGGAGCGAATGATAACCCTAGTAGGAGATGAACCTGAGATTACGTGGGCCTTACTAGAGAAAAAATAGGGTTCTCTTATTAAGCTAACTGGGAACTACAGTGGAGGAGCTGCCGCCGGCAGGCGCTCCTCTTTTGGCTTATTAAAGTAACGGGCAGGATAAAAGGGAACGAGAGTTAAATAACACACACTACGAGGGACGGGCAGTTATATTCAATAAGTAAGTATTATGGTAAAATAAAGAAAATTTTTAGGCGAGCGGAGGTTAGTATGAAAAATAAAATACATATCCTTGGAGCCTCAGGTTCAGGAGCATCGACTCTTGGAAGCGAATTATCTTTAATACTACCGCATGTTAATTTAGATGGTGATGATTATTTTTGGATTGAAAAATTCACTAAACAAAGGGCACCAAAGGACAGGGTTCAGTTATTAAAAGAAGACCTTTCGAATTATAAGCAGTGGATTCTTTCAGGGGCAGTATGTGGTTGGGGAGATGAATTAAAGTCACACTTTGATTTAGTTATCTTTATTTATACGCCTAAAGATATAAGGCTCCAAAGGCTAAAGGACAGGGAATTTCAAAGATACGGTGATGAAATATTACCGGGTCGAAGTAAATATGAGCAATCAAAAGCTTTTTTAGAGTGGGCATCATTATATGATGAAGCTGGATTTGAAGTTAGAAGCAAATCTTTACATGAGCGTTGGATGTCAGATTTAGCTTGTCCAATATTGAGGATCGAGGGCGATTATACAGTTAGAGAAAGAGTGAATATTGCTTTAAATTTTCTCAAACCCAATGATAACCTTCTCAACTAACAGAAACTATAGCGCAATATGAAAGAGGGCGAGGCCGCCGCAATAATCGGTAGCCTTGTTGAAGTAACGGGCAGTAATGTGGATGGACTGATGTACCAAAATTATATAGCACTGATTAATAAACTTATTTATACTGGATGATGGATAAAGAACTAGGGGGAGAACATTATGGGTAATTTTGCAGATGTACTAATAGATGAAGGAAAAAGAAAGAATAGTGTTTTAGTTGTTGGTTTAGACCCTGATATAAACTTTTTTCCTGAGGTATTACTCGAACATGTAGATACTTCGTCCAACGAAAGTATTGCAAATGCAATATATGAGTTTAATAAAATCGTTATTGATGCTGTCGCTGATCATGTAATAGCTGTAAAACCCCAACTCGCCTATTACGAGGTATACGGTAGTTACGGTATTAAGGCTTTGGAAAACACAATTAGCTATGCACGTTCGAAAGAATTAATAGTCATTAACGATGCAAAAAGAGGGGATATTGGTTCAACTTCAACAGCCTATGCTCAAGCTTTTTTAGGTAATGGAACGATTTCTGGTGATATGGTCACCGTTAATCCCTTTTTAGGCAGTGATGGGTATATGCCGTTTATTGACGTGGCAAAAGAACAAAACAAGGGGCTCTTTGTACTATTAAAGACATCTAACCCCTCGTCATATGAAATACAGGACCTAAAATTGGAGAATGGAAAATTGCTTTACTTCAAAATGGCGGAGCAAATAGAAGAATTGGCGAGTAAGACAGTAGGGATTAATAATTATTCATTCATTGGCGCAGTTGTTGGGGCTACCTACCCTGAAGAAGCAAGGAAGATACGAAAAACATTACCCCATTCGATTTTCCTTGTTCCTGGGTTCGGGATGCAAGGAGGCAAAGCAGAGGATTTAGGTGTATTTTTTGATGAAAATGGTATTGGTGCTGTCATATCGTCCTCAAGGGGCGTAATTTATTCTTATATGAACCAAAATGAAGATTGGAAAAAAACAACCGAAACTGACATGTTCAGATACATAACAGAAGCAGCGACAAAAGCTAAAGAACAAATTAATGAGGTTAGATTTAATAAAGTTACGTAGTTAGCTATTACGCTAACGGAGAACGAGAGCAGAATACCAGAAGGTTGCCAAGTGGCAGTACTTCGCTCCGCTAACGGGCAGTAGTATAGCACCATAACAATTACGTTTGATATACTTATAACGAGAAATTTGCTTTTAAAGGAGTTCGAAAGGGAAAACAAATAAACTTCTTCATAGATGAAAATACTGAGCAACAATTTATTGATTTTGTATTGAGTAGTGGAGGGGAAGTATTATTTGAAGGCGATAACCCCAAACCAGTAAACATTAGCACATTGCCTAAACCATTTTCAGGAAAAGGCTGGATTAATTTGTACCCATATAAATCTAATCGTTGCGCAGCTGATGTTGAAACGATATTCAACGAGTAAAAAGGGATTCCGAAAAACAGTTTGACTTTAATCGAATGATCGAAGAACGATTGTTTAGCAGCAAGCTGCTTCGGCGGCTTTTTGTCGAGCAAGCCAAGAAAAAAGCGGAAAAGTGGATGCAGGACACAGGCATTTTGGAGGCAATTGAAAAATACAAAAACGTGAGCATGAAGTATGAATCAGAATAAAAACCGTAACTCGTGATGAGGGAGAGCAAAATTGACCTCCTCCTTGACATGCTGACAATAATATTATGCTCCCAACTGCAGACTTAACATCGTAGCTTCGATGATCGGGAAGGATGATCACGAGATTGGGGCTAGACTGTCGTACAGCTTACAAGGATAGCGGGATGATTCATTGTGTTGCACAACAACCGGTAATTCAATTTAATGGTTTCATTTGAACGGGCAGGGCTGAGCAATAGCGACAGGACCTATCCCAGCAGTCCTTTGGCTCCGTTCATCACTAAGGGCATAGTCTGTATAACGAATGATTCCGCACTTATTAGACGCCCCTCATTGTTCCAAACGTAAGCCGCCCCATACATCCCCCAACTTAACATGATAGAAGCTGTATTTATTAAGAATTGCGCGTTTGGAGTCGATAGCATCTTGTCTTTGTCTATAAAGGAAAGAAGTATCGTTTGAATTTTTTCCTTTATTTGAATTTCGAATACAGGTATAAGTGATGTATTTCTTCTTTTGCATAAAATGTTTAGACCCTCGTGAAATTCGCATACCCCCAGAAAAATACTCTGAATTGTTTCTTCATTTAATACTTCGTGACCGCTTATTCTACGATTTATGATTGTCATAAATGATTCCATTAGTCTGGCCTCAAGAATTTCGAATTTATCTACAAAGTGCGCATAAAAAGTCGCTCTGTTAACAGTAGCCCGCTCTGCAATATCCCTAACGGTTATCGATTCAAAGTCTTTTTCTTGAATTAATGAAGCAAAAGCGTCTTGAAGGAGTCGCCGTGTACGCATCACACGAGGATCTACTTCATTCTTTTTAATTGGCATGGTTAAGATCTCCCCAGTAAAACGACATTATAGAAATGGTGTTGTCTATACAACGGTTAATGGTTATTGATGATTGCGTACCATTCGGTAGTTATTATAACATACAAATACAACAAATGTTGTTCAAACAACAAGCGTTGCATTGAAACACGTTTTTCCCAAAGGAGGAGAGAACCATGTCGGTCTCACAACCGTCGCAAACGAGGGAGCATTTTTTGATATTATTCGAGAACGCCGGTCGGTTCGTGGCTATGATCCAGAGATCAAGATTTCGCTGGAGGAATTGACCGAAACATTGCGGCAAGCCCCGCGCTGGCTCCTTTAGCTGCTAACATACAGCCATGGCGGTTTCTCGTTATCGACAAAAATATAATTACTTAAAACACATCAGGAGAGTGAATTATGAAGAGTACATGGAAAGTTTACGTTCTAGCCTTGATTAGCTTTTTAGTTGGAACATCCAATTACATCATTTCCGGTATATTGGACCGGATCGCAGAAACGTTGGGAACAAGCGTTGCGGCAGCAGGCCAACTCATTACGGTTTATTCCCTGGCCTATGCGGTCGGCACGCCTATTTTGATGGCGCTGACGGCCAAAATGGACCGACGTAAGCTCCTCCTTTATTCGCTAGGCCTCTTTATTGCCGCAAATCTGCTGACATATATATTGTCCGGCTTCGGTCTCTTCATTGCCGCGAGAATCATTACGGCAATAGGCGCTGGGGTGGTCACCGTTAACGCGCTCAGCATCGCCTCCAAAATCGCTCCGCCAGGCAAGCAGGCCAGCGCCATCGCGAACGTCACCATGGGCATTACCGCATCGCTCATCATCGGCGTCCCGCTGGGCAGAATGGTAGCCTCTGCTTTTGGCTGGAAAGCGGTATTTCTGGCCATCGCAATTGTCGGGGTCATCACCATGTTTGTCATTGCTGCGGTTCTTCCACGTATGCAGGGAGACAAGCCTGTCCCATTAATCAACCAATTAGCTTTGTTAAAAAAACCTCAGGTTTTGGTTGCTTTAGCGATTACTTTTTTCTGGTTGGGAGGATATTCCCTCGCCTATACCTACATCTCCCCTTTTCTGCTTGAGGTGACTCATTTAAATGAATCATTGATTAGCGCAGCTCTGTTTGTGTTCGGCGTTGCCAGTTTGATTGGCTCGAAAGTCGGCGGCTACAGCACAGATAAACGGGGCATCATATTCACGCTCGTTTCAGGGATGGTGCTTCACGTCATTTCGTTGATTTTGCTATCCTTAGTTGGACAGTCGGTCATTGCCGTATTCGCCGTTCTGATTCTTTGGTCTTTTGCCGCATGGACATCAGCTCCCGCGCAGCAATTTAACCTGGTTTCACTTGTTCCCGAATCCTCGGGCGTCATGCTGAGCTTGAACAGTTCCATGATGCAGCTTGCCATGGCTGTCGGCGCAGGAATCGGCGGGCTGATCGTTAACCGTATTTCTTTGGCATCCATTACCTGGTTCGGGGCACTCGGCGTACTCATCGCCATCATTGCCGCGTTTGTATTGTCCAGCATGGCATCACGGCATTCGGCGGTGCAGTCAGCGGATTAAGGATATGCTAAACATCGAATATTTGATTTAGGACTCTGCTCACTAAGTTGAGCAGACCGCAAACGAACTGCACCCCAATTGTTGGATCTCGTTCAAGTTTGAATCATTAATAAACTGAAGAGCATAGAAGAAAACTCTAAAATTGATCCTCCTATGATGTCATTGCCTTTTACGGAAGAAACGGATTTGTACCGGTTGCCACGATTCCTGATGTGTTTGGGCCAGGAGCTGAAGGAAATGTGGTATTGAGGAAGATTTTACGTTAGCAGTAGTTGCTCAACTATCGGGTACGATAGTTCAATCGCGACATGACGGCAGCCGGCACACTACCGCTGCCTTTGTCCGTTGAAGTAAAGGGCAGGATTCTGCAACTTGATGGATATTCTGTACGTCTTTGGAGTCGTTCGTAACAGCAATACAAAATCTCTATTTCGCAC
>NZ_MRTH01000099.1 GCF_001956045.1 Paenibacillus sp. FSL H7-0331
ATGGTATGACACAAAAAATAGAACCTGATATGCACACTCAATTTATTGTAGTAATACCATAATTTTCGGCCATAACATTGATTACGGTGAACGATAGCTCAATAAAGGACATCTGAACAAAACACCCATTTTTATACATATGTCCCGCTGGGCGTTGAGGGACGGGCAGTTTAGTTCAAAGAAGGTATAATCCACCTTTAATATGCAAGGAAAAATCTGGGTCTCGATTATCTTTCCCAATATGGAACAGAATAAAGGATCGTGATATCCTTTATTCGTCCAAGAAATTGAACAATTGAATCGTCGATGGGGGGAACGAATGTGAAACAGGTGGTCGCGGCCAATCTCGCAGATGAATTTAAAAAAAATCAAAATGTATTAACCGCTATCAGGGATGAGACCAGGCAAGCCATTCTCTTGACCTTGATTCAAGGACAACAAGTGCCAGGAATGCGAGTGGGCGAGATTAAGGAAAAAACCCATCTTTCCCGTCCAGCCGTATCTCATCATTTGAAAATTTTGAAAGATGCGCAAATTATAAGCGTTCGTAAAGAAGGGACTATTAACTATTATCGTCTGGACACCAAAAGCAAGCTCAAGTTGCTGAAAAATCTCGTGGAACAAATCGAGATGCTACTTTCGCAATGCGAATGAACCATGTCGGATTATTTTTCTTTAAGCAAGGGAGGGGACGAAAATGAACAAAGCGATCGAAGCGGTGAATGGCTATAAAATTCCCCAAGTGGGCTTTGGCGTGTATAAAATAAAAAATGGGAAAGAATTTGAAATGGCGATTCACGAGGCTATTCGTGTAGGTTATCGTCATTTCGATACAGCTAAAATATACGGAAACGAAGAAGAATTAGGACGAGAGCTTCAAAATAGTGGGATTCCTCGAGAACAATTCTTTATTACCTCAAAAGTATGGACCACTGACCTCGGCTATGAAGCGACAAAAAAAGCCTTTGAACAAACCTGTAAAAAACTGAATGTAACGTACCTTGATATGTACCTGATTCATTTTGCCGGTCCTCATTATCTGGAAGCATGGAAGGCTATGGAAGAGTTATATTCAGAGGGGAAAATAAAGGTGATCGGTGTTGCGAATTTTGAGATTCACCACCTTGAGAATGTAATGAAGCATTCCAGGATTCAGCCGATGATTAATCAAATCGAGACTCATCCGGAGTTTCCACAAAACAAATTGCACGAATATCTTGCTCGGCATCGGATTTTGCATGAGGCATGGGGACCATTGGGGCAAGGAAATAAAGCGTTGCTTGATCGTCCGGAGTTGACCGAAATCGCCTTTCATCACAATAAGTCGGTGGCTCAAGTCATCTTGCGTTGGCATTTACAAAGTTTTTACTTCGTAAGAAAGGGGGAAGTGGTTAAATAGGGCCTTTTTGTTTGTTTGATGCGTTATCGCGTTTTTTATAGACACCGCGGGTAACATGTACTGATGCGACATGTCGGAAGTCAACATCATTATTACATTGAAAGTCGCTTAAATTGCGGCTTTTTTTAGTTATGTAATAGGGTTCTTGTAATCGGTTGATGTCAAGAACCCTATTACATTTCCTATAAATGACAAGAACCTTATTACATTCCCGACGGAGTAAACATAATGAATAGTGAATTATTCGAAGTCACGCACAAAAAAGCTTTCAGAACTATAGGAGCTGACTTTGGATAGTTCCACCACCGGTAGTGGAACTATTCCTTGAACTGATAATGTTCTGGAGTTACAGGAGGCACAGAAACAAGTACTGAACCGGATGGAACGGGTAATGGTTCTGGCAATGGATCATCTGGTGGAGGATCGTCTCGCGGAACTCAGGAAACTGTTCTTTAGCAGCCTTCAATGCTTGATATTTGTAAGTATTTGTAAAACCGTATTTGACATTCTAAGTGTAGTCTATTAACGAGATCGTTGACTATACTCGCCTTGTTTTCAGATATCACAGGAAACCAAATCCTGTGCGGTATATTTGCACGTTCGTTGGACGAAATCAGCTTTTATAGCGAGCTCCTCAAGTTGAGGGAATGCATCTTAATATGCTCTTATAATCAGGGGTGATATGGAAAAATAGATAAAAAACGGGATTTCGGTGTATACACCAAAGTTCCGCTTTTTATCTATTTGCTGCTGACGATGTCATTGCCTTGACTTAAGGGAAAGCAAAGGGTTGTTCTCCATTGGAGACCGGGTTTTTTTGTATTCCTGAGGGGAGACACCGTAATATTTGGTGAATAATTTACTGAAATGGCTTGTGCTGTACAGTCCGACCTTCCTTGTAACTTCATGAACCGATAAATCGGTCGCCACGAGTAGTCTTTGCGCCTCCTTCATTCTCAGCTCCGCTACATACTCCACGAATCGATTTCCCGTTTCTTTATGAAAAAGCGAACTTAAATAGTTGGGACTGATGTCAAACAGTGTGGCCACCTTGACGACGCTTATTTCTTCTGCGTAATGGGCCTTGGCATAAGCGACGATGGAACGACGATGTGACTCCGGTCCGTTTGGGAACCTATCATGCTTTTGCAGCAGTCAAGCAGTTCGTTTTTCAAGCGGGAATAATCAACATCTGGCTCAACGGACAGTCCGATGGCGCAGCGCAAATACTGCCCTGCCGCACGGATCAACCGGATGTTGTCATGCAGCCGATTGGTTTCTACCAGAGCGATGAGCTGCTCAACTGCGCTGCCAAATTCGATAGGGCTTTGAAGTTTCTGATATCGGGCCAGTTCGACAAGCAAAGTGCAAATAGGCATATAATGAGGCTTATCCTGTGTCATGGCTTTCAGGAAGGACTGGGAATAGTCGACGGAAGTACCTGATAAAGCTCTCAGGCAGGTGAGCTGCTGCAGCTCCCCATAGACGGAGAAGAACGATCTGAACGGGAAAGTGCTGCCTGTTACTAGAGTGATTCTGCGTGGCCGGACCCTGTTCCTTACGCCAGGCCACTGTCATGCGACGGATATCCGTCATGCACGACACCAGGTTCTCACTGCCGTTTTCCCCGGACTTGTCATAGCCGAACACAAGGATCCATTCATGATCCCGAGGATTCAAAACGTCATGTGGAAATGGATGCTCAGATAGGGCTCGGCGCACTTTTTGGCATTATCCAGCCACTCTTCAACGGCCAAGTGATTCGTTCTATTGAAGCCGTCAAAGCATACGGCGATCAGCTTGCAGCTCATACCTTCCAGAGGTAAGCGATCGCCCTCGACAGGCGCATGGCCGTAATCATTTCGGCAATCCGCAGGGCGAACAGCCTGTGGCTTTCGGAAGCTTTGCTGGTAAGCAGCTCACCAATGCTGTGGATAACCGATTTGAGCTGGTCAAGGCTGACCGTCTTCAGCAAATATTCGTTGATACGCAGTGCGATTGCTTTCCGGGCATAGTTTAATTCCGAGAAGCCGGTCAAAATGACGAACTCCGTATGCGGGGAAATCAGCTTGCCTTTCTCGATGGCTTCCAGACCGCCAAGCAGAGGCATTTTGATATCCACGAAAGCGACGTCAGGCTGCTGCTGCTCCAACTCGCGCAGCAGCTCAAAGCCGTCGGTTGCTTCGTAAATCCGCAAACCGTGGATATTCAACTTCTCCAAATTGTACCGGATATTCATCCGGATCAGATGCTCGTCATCCGCTATAATAATTTTCATGGAAATGGGCCTCCGGTATCATGATGAAAATGCTTGTCCCCACCCCTACGGCGCTTTCCAACCGAAATAGACTGTCGGGAAAGCAAAGCTGCAGCCGTTCGCGCGTATTAGCGAGGCCGACTTGACCGTGTTCATCCAGCAGCTGCGTGTCGAAACCGACTCCGTCATCCTCGATGTGGATACGCACGAACAGCACACCGTCCTCCAATACAGTATCGGCCGCAACCGTCAGGGTGCATGGGCAGTTCAATGGCTCGACTCCATGGATAATCGCGTTTTCAACCAGGGGTTGGAGAATCAGTTTGGGAACCTTGTACGGACGAATACCGTCTTCGCACGACATAAGGACCTGCAGGCGATGCCCGAAACGGAGCTGCTGAAGGGAGCCGTATTTTTCGATAAGATGCATTTCCTCCTCAAGCGTGGTCATATCCGAATGATTCAGGATATAGCGCAGCAGCAGCGTGAGATCAATAATCGACTTCTCCAGCAGCTCCCGCTCGCCGATCTGGTTAAGCGTAATAAATCCATTCAGCATTACCCTTTGAAGGACTTGTAACTAAAAGTGTTTTAACAGCCTAGAGTTCAGTTTGGCTGACGAGAACCATTCATGTTCCCATCGATTCTCCGTTTCATAAAGAACGCGTACCTCTAGACAGTTGCGGTTTAATCGTCGGTTTGTGAGTCCGTCCACAAAAGAAGCGGTGGATGTTTATTATCACCAAAACGACACCGTACTCCCGCCAGCCTTTCGTCTCCGAATGATCCATTCCGCCGCCGAGAAAAGAAGTACGATCGTTCCTATAACACTCGCCGTATATCCGACCTCGTAGCTCATTCCCAGCGCGTTGATGAAGAGAAGCATAAGCGTATGAATCATCTGATTTGTAAAGCAGAACGCGTAGCTGCGGATCATCCAGCGGCGGTGGTCTTCAACCCGTCCTTGTCGAATATGCAAGTATGCGTTCACTGTTATAAATATCCAAATGATATTAAGCAAATTGAAGGCTACACTCACGACCTTGCCTCCGGTAGCAAAAGGAGCCATATAGCCTGATGTGATGCATACGGCCAGTACGGCGACGACATAGACGTAGCCGAGAATACGATGCGTCTTCCGGTACTTACGGAGCTCGGCACTAGCAAAGTTTATGGCTCCCGCAGCGATTGCGATGCAAGCGAAGATGACGTGAACGTTCAGCATAGTTAGCCAGACAGGTAAATTCATTGGACGGGTGAGCTTGGTCTTGTGGCTCAAAAAAACCGACGCATCAGGATCCAGGGCGAAACGATTCAAGAGCGTCCAGAAGACGAAGGCTGCAGCAACGGTAATCAGGAGGCGGAAAGCACTTTTAGCGTTCATCAGCCTGAGGCGCGTTACCTATCAATCGGCGAAAATCACGTTCACTGCGCAGCCGGGCAAAACGGAAACCGGCGAATGTGAACAGTGAAACGAAAAACCAGCAATTAAGCGAGAACAAG
>NZ_MRTH01000009.1 GCF_001956045.1 Paenibacillus sp. FSL H7-0331
AAACGGATCAATCAACATCCACTTGAAGTGATCGACCGACTTCTTCTTCGTGTATAAAAATCTTTAGTTCATTCTATATAGTATGAAATACTTCATATCATAGATTCATAGAGAGATGATAAAAAAACACAACCCCGTTAAAGTTTTGCCATCCCGGATCGTGAAACTATTCTTTATAATAGACATACGAGGCTAGCTTTGTATGTAAGGGGTGCCAGACATGATTTCGGGAAAGAAGCTTGAAAGCGGCGCTGAACCATCACTGAAGCCTCTAAATGACTCTGTGCTGATAGATCCGCACAATAAGAAAGCCATTCGTCAAATGATTTTCAGGCTGGCAGGGCCTTCCTTGGCGGAGATGATGCTGCTCAATGTCACACAAATGCTGCTAATGATTCTGGTAGGACGTTTGGGAGCTGCTGCCGTGGCGACAGTGGGTCTGACAAGCCAACCGTATATGTTGATGATGGTTCTGTTTGCGGCTTTAAATACAGGCACAACCGTAATAGTGGCCCGTTCCTCAGGAGCGGGAAATATGGAGGAAGCCAACCGCGCGGCGGGACAATCCCTGCTGTTCGGCTCGATATTGTCTGTAATCGTGGTTTCACTTACGTTTCTTTATTCGGATGTGCTGCTGCGTGTCATGGGAGCTAACGAAGAAGTGATTCAATACGGATTGCCTTATGCAAGGATAATTTTTCTTTCTATAGGCTTTTCTTCCATTTCCTCAACGCTTTCTGCCATTTTACGCGGGGCGGGGGATACGCAAACCCCGATGAAGATTAATGTGTTTTCGGGCGTATTGTCCATTGCTCTGGCATTCGTACTTATTTATGGCCAGCTTGGATTTCCGGAAATGGGGGTAACTGGAGCGGCGTTCGCTACTCTATTTGCTCAGGCTTTAACCCTGATCTGCTTGGTAGTGGTCATGTTTAGCGGAAGATTTGCAGTGCGAATTAGATGGGAGGATGTCAAGCAGGTTCATAAAAGCGTCATGGCTCGTATGCTGAAGATCGGTATCCCGTCTAGTATCGAGCAATTAATCATGCGTCTTGGGATCATGACAGTCGTTAAGATTTGTGCAGGTTTGGGAACGATTTCACTGGCTGCCAACCAGCTTGTGACAAGTATAATCGGGATGTCGTTTATGCCTGGGTTTGCTTTTGCCATCGCTGCCTCTACGCTAGTCGGCCAGACCCTGGGTGTGCGAAATATCGAGCTTGCCGAAATGTATGTATGGCAAATTCGAAGATACGGCATGTGGGTTGGTGGAGTGATGGGGGCTTCATTTGTATTGCTGGCTCCGAATATTCTGAGTTTATATACCGGCGATCAAGCGATAATCCTTGAGGGTACCTGGGCACTGCGAATCGTAGGTCTTATCCAAATCTCACAAATATCCCAATTCATTCTGGGTGGTGCGCTTAGAGGAGCGGGCGATACGCGGTTTCCTCTGATCTCTACTTTAATAGGAGTATGGGGCGTGAGGGTTGTACTTAGTTACTTATTGGTTTACGGCTTTGGAGGGGGAATCATCGGTTTATATATAGCGATAGCTATTGATCAATTTGTACGCTCCATGCTCATTTACTGGAGGTTTCAACGAGGCGCTTGGAAAAAGATCAAGATTTAATACATATGGGAGGAATAACAAATGAAAAAGCTGCGTATAAGCGATTTACGGGATATCGGGAGCGGCCACATTTTGCAGGATGTTATGCCGGGAGCATATTTGTCTTCAGGGGGTTTTGCTTTCTCAGCGAGGGGAGAACGAAGTCATACTCATGACGGTCCGGATGGTAGGGATTATCATGTACACGGGGACTCTGAAGCCTTTGTTATTATGCAAGGAAGCGGAATGATGGAGATCAATGGGAACCTCATTCCTGTCACTACGGGTGATATCGTGATTGTAGAGCCTGGTGAAGATCACCATCTGATTTCAAGTGAGGACGATCCGATTGTAACCGTATGGTGCCACGCCGGTCCGAATCATCACAAAAATCAGCAATAAGGGTAAGCGGAGGCATGCATTCAAAAGCTTTCGGTTTCGGTATCAGACATAGGGGGTATGGGGAAACAATGAGAGCGATATTGGTTGGTTTGGGAGCCGCAGGTTTCAGTTGGTACAAGCGGCTTAGAGATCAAGGATTATTGGCTGCGGTCGTTGAGGTTGATCCAGCGATGAAAGAGAAGATGAACGATGACCCGTTTCCTTTTTACACTTCTTTGGAGGAAGCTCTTCTTAACGAACAGGTGGATTTTCTGGTTAATGTGACTTCGCCGATGATCCACACGCGAGTGAATAACGCAGCCTTTGACCGAAAGCTTGCTGTTTTATGCGAGAAACCCATTTCTTTTGATTATGAAGAATCGATTGAAATCGTATCTCGTGCGGCGAAGGAACACATTCCGTTCATGATCGCAGAAAATTACCGCAGACTCCCTTTTATTCGCAAAATGAAGCAGCTTCTTGATGATGGTGCCATCGGAAACCTTTCCACCCTGGATGTGCAGTTCCATCGGTTTCATCAAGTGGAGCGCAAATATACCGTCAGTGTTCTGGATGATATCGGTGTTCACCACTTTGATATGCTTCGTTATTTTAGCGGAAAAGAAGGTGTCTCGGTGCAAGCCAGGCTGTACAATCCGATAGGTGGCTGGAAAGAGGAAGGCGCTGTCCTCAATACCTATGCCTTACTCGAACTCGAGGGTAGCTTGATAGCGACTTATAACGCCTCAATAGCTGCAAGAGGTACAGAAACCTCATGGTGGGGCAATTGGCGGATTGAGGGAACCGAAGGTGCCCTGGAATTAACCAACAAGGAAATCAGGATTATCAAGGACGGTAAGAGCACCATCGTTAATGACTTGAGCGGTATTGATGAAACCGATACATTGGCCGAATTTATCGCATCGCTGCAGCAGGGACGTGAAGCAGAAACGAGCGGAATCGATTACTTGAAAACCCAGGCTCTTGTTCACTTCGCGAAGCTGGCCAGTGAGACCGGCACGACGACTGCCATTAAGGTTCCAGCACTATAAAAGCACATACTACTTAGAAATGAGG
The DNA here is from genome assembly GCF_001956045.1 of Paenibacillus sp. FSL H7-0331. The sequence goes on from NZ_MRTH01000009.1 coordinate 3,071, forward strand.
GGATTCACATGAAGATGCAAGCATGGGAAGAAGCGGCACCAGGCGTATGGCGCCTCACGATTGGAGATCCGCAAGCGATCACACCACTTACCTGGATGGGAGTTTCACCTAGAACGGATGCATTGAGCCAGAAGCCGGCGGCTCAACCGCCATTTGCCTGGGAAAGCATTCAGCTTGAGGAAGCAAGAAGCGGACATATTCTGTCTTTTCCACTTAACCAAACGGAGAAGCTGTATGGTGCGGGGCTTCAATTATTAAGAATGAATCTGCGGGGAAGAACACGTTATTTGCGCGTTAACAGTGATCCCAAGCAGGATACAGGCGAAACGCATGCTCCCGTGCCTTTTTACGTGAGTGATTTGGGCTACGGTGTGTGGGTGGATACATCACGGATCGTAACGATCCATTGTGGTTCTACCTTGAAGCAGGAGGATACGGACCGTTCAGAGATCCGCAACCGCAACACGGACAAGGGCTGGAAAGCTACACCGATTGCTTCACGGGTAGAGCTTCAAATTCCAGTTGAAGGTGCTGACGTGTATGTGTTTGGCGGTCCGACTCTCTCCGATGTTGTATCCAGATACAACTTATACTGCGGTGGTGGTGTGCTTCCGCCCAAGTGGGGGCTTGGCTTCTGGCACCGTGTCCCAACGTTGTTTAACGAAGAAGAGGTATTGGAGGAGGCCCGACAGTTTCGTGAGCACGATATTCCCTGCGATGTGATAGGGCTTGAACCTGGTTGGCATAGCCATAGCTATCCGGTTACTTATCAATGGGAGAAATCAAGGTTTCCCGAGCCGGAGCGATTTGTCCAACAGCTTAAGCATAACGGTTTTCACGTGAACCTGTGGGAGCACCCTTTTGTATCGCCGGAAACCGAACTCCATTCGAAGCTGCAGCCGCTTTCAGGCAGTCATACGGTTTGGGGTGGACTTGCGCCGGACTACTCCTTGCCTGAAGCACAGCAGCTGTATAAAACTCAACACGATGAGCAGCATGTTCAGATCGGTGTATCCGGTTATAAGCTGGATGAATGTGATGGCAGCGAACTGACGAATAATTCCTGGATGTTCCCTGGACACGCCAAGTTTCCTTCTGGTATGGATGGTGAACAGATGAGGCAAATATATGGCCTGATGTTTCAAAAAATGACTTACGATCTGTACCATAGCCGTAATCAGAGAACGTATGGACTTGTCAGAGCTTCCAATGGGGCAGCTTCAACGATGCCTTATGTACTCTATTCGGACCTGTATGACCATAAGCAGTTTATTCGTGCGGTTTGTAATTCCTCTTTCAGTGGGCTGCTGTGGACACCAGAGGTGCGTAGAGCCCGTAATGCGGAGGACTGGGTTAGACGGATGCAAACGGTATGCTTCTCATCACTAGCGATGCTTAATGCTTGGGGCGATGGTACGAAGCCGTGGTCTTACCCGGAAGTAGAGGGAATTATTCGTCATTATATCAAGCTGCGGATGAAACTGCTGCCTTATCTGTATTCCAATTTTGCCCTATACCGTGAGCAGGGGATACCCCCTTTCCGAGCGATGCCATTTGTCATATCTGCTGCTGAGATTGCACAAGCAGAAGCTGGCGGACCTGATGCCGAGCCATCAATCCTGAATACGACTGATGGTGCTTACGGCAAGAAAAAAGCTAGAGAGTGGGATGACCAGTTTATGGTTGGTGATGCTCTGCTGGTAGCTCCACTCGTCGAAGGAGAATGGGAGAGGGATGTTCTTCTCCCGTCTGGAATCTGGTATGGACTGGAGACAGGTGAACGTTATACGGGCGGACGAGTTATCCGGATCCATGCCAGCTTGGAGCAAATTCCGGTATTTGTAAAAAGCGGATCGGTCATTCCGATGATGCCGGACTTACCGCATGTTCCGCAAGCAGGAACTCGGGTTGCACTAGAGCTCGTACATTTTGGCAGTGAGCCTGGTGAAGGTCTGCTGTACGATGATGACGGTGAAACCTTCAATTACGAGAAAGGCGAGTGCGGATGGTGGAAAGCGACCGTAACTCAAAACGCGGACGGTGAATTCAACGGAAAACTGACAGGGCCAGATGGGGAAATACCTTCCTATGATTCTATCAATTGGCGTTTCGCGCAAACTCGTTTGGAAGCTTCATGTAAATAAGGCTAATGGCTGCTAACAGTGATTACGAGGCTATCCCCGAACCATAACAATGGCTGAGGGATAGCCTTTATTTTGTAAAATTATTGTGATGGACAACTGTCACGGATTGAATTATTCCGTCGTAGGCAATGGCCGTGCTGCTTTTGGATGAATCCCCATAGACTGGTTGGGTAAACTAAACAACAATAATTTGAGGAGTGGTTATCGAAATGTCTTTTACTCATGATCCAATGCCTATGTATACACATGATCACGCTGCCTATCACAAACAAATGTATGATTGGCATATGAAGATGCATCATTACCACGACCAATTAAAAGCCCACCATTTGGAAAGAGCAAAGCATTTCCATGGACTCATGGCAGGCACATCACATCATGGACATCATGGACATAACGGACATTATGGAAATCCCCGCCAGACAAATGCGATCACGTAATGATTTAGAACGATGCCACGTCTCATCAATTCCATGTATGCCCTCTCCAATCTGAGGGCTTTTTCGATTGCTTTAAATCAGAAGTGAATGAACATAAGAAATTTCCAATTGATGAGAGCCGTTTTGAGTCGGCGTTTCCAGGACGACTGGCAGACCTTGCAGGACAGAAGAATGCAAGAGCTGTTTGATCGGAGCTTCACCGATGTGCCCCATACCGATATTGCTGTGTCGATCACGCCTTAAACCCGAAGCATACATCGAATCATTTAAGTGAACAGCCTTTAAATGATCAAAATATCCAAGCTCCGTTCCTTTCCGCGCTATGTCATTCCAGTTATTCCCAGTCCATAAACCACTCGCAAATGCATGACAGGTATCCAGGCAAAAGCCAATTTTATCCGGATAATCTGACAGATTCCTGATCTGTACCAGCTCCTCCAGCATTGTGCCCATTCGCGAACCTTCTCCGGCTTGGTTCTCCAACAATAAGCATGCTTTTCCATGCCAGTGACGCAGTGTTCTATTGAGCAAAGATATGATATTTTTATAGCCTTGCAAAGGGTCTGCTCCGCGGTATTTTCCAAAATGCACGACTAAGCCTATCGAACCGCAGCTATTGGTAATGTCCAACCCGTTAAGAATCGCCTTCAGCATCACTTCGCTCATATCCTCTTCAACAGCCAGATTTAATGGATAAGGAGCATGGCCAATAGAAAGCACGCCTTTCTCTTCACAGAACCTTGCACAAGCCTTGGCATCGTGTAGATTGAAGGACTTGATGGCAAGATTTCTTGGGTTTTTGGGGAAATATTGAAAGGAGGACGCTCCGATTTGTGACGCCATTTTGGCCGCTTGCAAATAACCTCCCCGTATACTGACATGACAGCCAACATAGATCATGTTAATCTCCTCATTCCGATTCAAACGTACATTCCTCAGGTGGTACTGTAACGAAGGATTGGATGCTCGGTTGTCTTAAAATGAAATGAGGGGTCCAATCCATAAATTGAATTTTTACAGTAATAACAGGTTGAATCCAACTCGCCTCATGACTCCGTTCAGGCTTATTGATAAAAGGGCGCTCCGTTTGGATAAGCGATTGTATCAAATCCGTAAATTGAAGCCATTCGTTGTTGGACAACCTGCCAGCCCCTGCATGCCCGATATAGACAAGCTTTTGCTCATTGTACAATCCTAGCAGCAAGGAGTTCACGACTCCAGAGCGCAAGGTTACACCCCCCACGACAGCAATCACATCTTTATAGTTCTTCTTCTTCTGCCATCTTTGGTCCTTGCCATCCAGGCTATAGGTACTCTTAAGGTCTTTACATACAATTCCTTCCAGATCATAAGCTTTGACAACCTCAAACAATTGTTGTGGCTCAGAATGATTTTGCACTAGCTGAATGAGGTCATTTTGTACAATAAGGTTCGATAAAATTTGCTGCCGTTCCTGTAAAGCTTTGTGTGTAACCCATTCGCCATTTAAAAAAAGGATATCAAATATCATATAGACGACGGGAACCTGTTTTTGAATGTATTCGATGCGGTTTGCTTTACGTGTTTGATCTCTTTTCATGATTTCGTGAAACGACGGTTTGTTATGATCAAATGCAATGATTTCCCCATCCAGAATGACTGATTGTGCATCGCAGTAGGATGAAATCGTCAACAGCTCGGGATATTGTGGGGTACGATCGTTAAGTTTGCGATTGTAGAGCTTTACCTCCAATCCATTCGAGTAGGTAAGCATACGAACCCCGTCCCATTTGATTTGTGCAATCCATGAATCTCCCTGAGGAATCTTATCGGTCGATATGGGTTCAAACGGAACAACGGGTGTCATGATCATCATAATCCTCCGACTATATTGAAATGCCTTACGTTACCATTATCTCCGATGTGAAGTCGTTTCATGAATCCAGTTTTCAGTCCCGGTGTTCATAGTTAATGTGAAAGGAACGCATACTAAAGGCAATTAGACTAAGGAGGGACAACCATGCAGACATTATGGAAAGGATCGATCAGCTTTGGACTCGTTAATGTGCCTGTGAAGATGTTTACCGCTACGGAGGATAAATCGATTTCCATGCGTTATATTCACAAGACATGCTCGACACCTCTTTCTTACGTACGTAAATGTCCGACATGCGATATAGAGGTGGAATGGGAAGAAATTGCTCGTGGTTATGAGTACGAATCGGGACGGTTTGTGTTGTTTGAAAAAGATGAACTGGACAGTCTGAATGGCGAAGTGAATAAGGAAATCAAAATTCTGGATTTTGTCGCCCTCGATGAAATCGACCCGATCTATTTTCAAAAAACCTATTATTTATCCCCTGGTGATACTGGAACTAACGCATACAATTTGCTGCTGGAATCGCTTCGACAAACAGGGAAAATCGCGATCGCAAAGGTATCCATCCGCTCCAAAAGCAGCTTATCCTGCATACGCGTTATTGACCGTTGTTTAGTTATGGAAACTATTTACTACCCCGATGAGATTCGCTCAATCGCGCAGATTCCTAATTTGCCTGAACAAATTCAAGTGAATGATAAAGAGTTGACGATGGCCAAGATGCTGATTGAACAGCTGACATCACCTTTTGAGCCTGAAAAGTATAAAGATGATTACCGTGCCGCCTTGTTGGATGCGATCCAGCACAAAATCGCTGGTGAAGAGGTGAAGATAGCGCCGGAGCAGCAGCGTACCAATGTCATCGATCTGATGTCCGCCCTGCAAGCCAGTCTGGAAGCGGTCAAGACGCCTTCTGAGGACGAGGGAAAAACAGATAAAAAGCCGAAAAAGAAAGTTAAAGTGCTATCATGATTTTCAGCAGTATATGTGGAAGAGGGGAATTGAAGTGGGAGTGTCCATAAAAGGTACTGTGCTTATAGAAGGGCACGAAATTACGGTCACCAATCCAGAAAAAGTATTGTGGCCAAAGGCTGGAATCACCAAGCTGGAGTATTTGCAAAAGCTGACCATTCTGGCTCCCTATTTGCTTCACTATTGTAAGAACCGTTACCTGACAACCATCCGCTTTCCGAACGGTATTGAGGGTAAATCCTTTTACCAAAAAGCGGTCCCCAAACCGACTCCTTCCTTCGTTCACACAGCGACCCTGCAGGGCATTACCTATGTGAATCTGGACTCTTTGCCGACCCTCATTTGGCTCGGCAATTTGGCTTGTCTCGAATTTCATTCATCCTTTCACTATACTACCGATGATCTGCCAGCGGAATGGATCGTGGATCTCGATCCTTCTGTGGAGGTCGAGCCTCGCATCATGCACGCGGCGCTTTTGGTTGGTGAGGCCCTGAGTACGATGGGCATTGAATCCATACCCAAAACCTCAGGGGCAACCGGCATCCAAATCGTAATCCCGATTCAGCACGGACAGTATACCTTTGAACAACTGCGGTTGGTCGGACACTTTTTGGGTAATTATTTAACTAAGAAGTTTCCTGACTTGTTCACGATAGAGCGATTGAAGAAAAATCGCGGGAATTTAATTTATGTTGATTACCTGCAGCACTGGCAGGGTAAAACGATGTCAGCTCCTTATACACCCAGGGCTCGTACATGTGCTACAGTATCCACACCCCTTAGATGGGAAGAGCTGCAAAACAATTGCCGAATCGAAGACTTCACGCTGCACACAATTGAGCAAAGGTTAGCGGAATATGGTGATCTTATCCAGCGAATTGAGCCGCAGTCTCTTGAAGCCGTTCTTTCCATTTTGCATTAATTTACAGGGTTTTTCATTAATTTGACATCTCAATGATGTGAATAAGCGTCCAAAATAGTCAATTTGGTTAAAATCATAATAAAAACAGGCCTGAATGCGGGAATTTTCTATCAAAAGTTGAATGTTTGGTGATTTTTCAGTGTATAATGTACTTATATCAGTGTTTTATAGTAAAATACTTACAAAGATAATGGTTGACTATAAGGAGGAAAAAGAATGGATACGATTTCATCTCTGTCAGAGCTTTTGGCAGGGCAAAAGACGTCCTCGTATATCGAGATACCCGGTGCAGCATCGAGGACATTTGGTCAGACTACGCTAACTACGACATTACCGATGAGCAAGCTGTTTTCCATATACGAAGTAGATTTGGAGGTTCAACGTTCGTTGGTTCCCCAAAACTTGTCAAAGCTAATTGACTATATCATGCTCTTCCTTGAGCACAAGCAAGGAATTTACTTTCCGGGTATTATTCTTTCTGCTAGAGGTGCTGGAGAATATGATGCCGAGAATAAGGTTTACCGCTTACAAGCAATTGAAAAGCTGTATGTGGTAGATGGGCAGCATCGTTTGGCCGCTTTCCGTCGTTTAATGGAAACACTGCAAAGCAACATGACTCGTGCGAAGGATCGCCGCGAATATGATCGTATGGAGGAAATTTCCGAGAAGCTGAGCAAGCTGTATTCGTTCCCGATGTCAACGATGATTTATCTTGATATTAATGCGCGTCAGGAACGTCAGCTTTTCTCTGATATTAACAAGCTTCCACGTAAAATCGGCGGTAATCTGGCTGTATTGAGAGAGCAGCGTAGATTCTATCACGTTCTGGCTACTCAAATTGCCGAGCAGGACCCTGCTATGAAACGGATTTCAGTTGATATGTTTACTGAACGGGGCAAAGGACCAGAGTTTTTGTTCTCTTATCATTTGCTTGTTGAAATTTTGGTAGGTTTATTTGAAGGTCGTTTGAAATCGTCAGCACGTAACAACGGATATTATTTCCAACCGAAGGACATTGAGGATTTGCAGAAGCTGGCTTCATTTTATTTTGATGCATTGCTTCGCTATTTGCCAGAGCCTGAAAAAGGTGAGCTGTGTTGGACGGAAAATATGCAAATCGCGATGGCTATGGTGTTCCATGGTGAAGCAACCAAGACGGGAAGCTTTAACCGTTATGCGCTGGAGTATGCGATGAAAATATTGCCTCATATTGATTGGAACGCTATTTTTGTGGGTGATGAGAAGGACCGATTGCCAAGACGTTCACGTATTATGAAGGCTTACCAATACATTAAAGACTTTTATCAGGAGCATCACTTGTTTCTGATCCGCGAGGATGAGCTGTTGGATAAAGCTAAGGAGGATGCAATGTAATGGATGGATTGTGCTTGAATATGACGATTTTCCCGTTCTGTGAGAACTTTGGACTCGCGACGGTTGCAATACAGGTTCAAGATATACTGAACTACACATCGATTGATCCCATGGTGCAGCGGAAGCTGAGTGGGGGACAGCGGAGAAAGATAGCTAATTATTTGCAGGAAAGAGATTTGGACCGTGTGTTTTTTGGTCCTGTCACCTTGTCGTTGCGTGAGGTTAGCTCGCTGGCTAAGGCGGATAATGGGCTATACCTGCGTCCTGGTTCCAAATTGAGCATTTTGGACGGACAGCATCGGATTCTTGCCCTTGGATACGTGAATGAACAAATGATCAAAGAAGTGCGCAGTCATGAAAGAAAGATTACTGCTCTTCGTATCAAACAGCGTCGTAATCCAGACAACGAAGAAATTACTTTGGATTTGGAGCAGCAGCAAGGTCTTGTCGAGCAGTTAGAACGTCGTCGGCTGGAATTGCTGGAGAGCGAGCTCGCCGTACAAATCTATATTGGTTTGAGTGAAGAAGAAGAGAAGCAGCTGTTCGGAGACATTAACTCGAAGGTACAGCTTGTAAGTAAGGAATTGGGTCATTCGTTTGATAGTATCGATCCATTGAATCTGGTTATTCAGCAGGTCGTCGATCATAATGTGTTCCTGAAGGGTGCTGGCGTGGAGCGCCGTGCGAATTTGACCTCCTATAATAAAAATTTCACTTCCTTCAGCTGGTTGTATTCCACGGCAACGATGCTGCTGACAGGTAAAATGCAGCCTTCATACGAGTTGGCCCGTAAAATTCGTCAAGATCCGTCTACCTATATCGAGATTTTGCACCAGTTCTTTTCCACACTGCTTCCGCTAATGCCGGAGCAACCAGGACTGCCGCAATACAGCTCGTCCAGTCGTGCTATGCAGGAAAGTATCGCATTGTACGCAAACGGATATTTGTTCCAGGAAGGCAAGTATGTGAAGAACTGGACCACATGTCTGCGTGTATTTGACGGCTTTGATTGGTCGCAGGAGAATGAAGAGCTTATTGAGCGTTTTGGTCAATTGGACAATGGCAAGCTGAACCTGATTCATGAAAAATCGCTGCGCAAGCATGCCAAGTTCGTCCAGCTGTTTCAGGAGCTGCACGGGGATGTTAAGGATGACGAGGCTTCTACAGCTTAGTTCGTTCTAAATAAATGATTTCGAGTGTATGAGCAAGAAGTCTGTTACAAGTTCATGTAACAGGCTTCTTGCTTTTTTTATCCTTCTCTAGATTGCGATGAAGCATGAGCGCAGTGGCCGCGTAGCAACACGTATTCAACGCAATCACCTTCACCCAATTTCTTCATCAACCAATATAGAAACCTCCAGGAAGCTGACGAACTGTCGCAGTTGAGTAGCAAGGCCACGATTGATTTCGCCGTTTTGAAACATGCTCTGAATATGATTGCGATTCAACTGAATCGCCTTGAATTGCAGTTCTTTTTTATGCTTTTTAAAATCTTCGTAGGAAGGTGCGGGTTTGAAAATACTATTTAATTTTTGCATACCTTGTCTGTAGTTCGAAATAACCTCTTGCGCTGCATCTTTGTTAACGGTATTTATGTGATTTTGGATTGCGGTGATGGCGGCTTTCGAAGTTAACAGCTTGGCAGCTTTTAGTATTTCAAACTGTTCGATGGGAAGGGCTTGTGACGGTTTTCTGCCTCCACCAAATAACTTCCAGATCAATCGCTTCACCATAACTAGAAACAGTCTGAGAACATATTGCAATCGACGGGTTACAAGCATTTCCGAACGGTTCAAAAGCAGGCTTATTGTATAAGCAGCTTCTTGGTTAAGCGTACCTTCATCAACCAAACGCTTGACTTCGTGTCGCTCGGCATTCAAGGCGATCAACCGAATTTCACGCTCCATTTTACGGAATTGAATTTGGCTTGCCAGTCCATCGCTGCGAATTTGCTGGATATGCTTGTTGTAATCCGAGATGAGCGACAAAGCTGCATCCTTATTTTCCTCGTTAATTTCTTCTTTGACGATATGTATGCTTTCTTCTAATAATTGGATCTTGGCATCCTGCTCCAAACGCTGCTTATCGCGTTCCTTACTTTTATCCGGTTTGTCTGAAAGCAAGGGCAGCATGACGCTAGCCGTTATAAGCGAGATAAGGATAACGCCTGCTGCCAGGAAAATAATCACATTGCGTTCAGGAAAAGCGGTTCCGTCATCCAGAAACAAGGGAATCGAGAAAGCTCCTGCCAAGGTGATCGTTCCCCTAACACCGGATATGGCTATGAGCAAAGCAGGACGGAGCTGCGGCTTCCCGATGTGCTCTTTTTTGCTGAAAGATGATTCCGCTCGCCAAAAGCCATACACCCAAACAAACCGAAGTACGACTAGCGTAAGCGATATTAAAAGAATATAGATAAGCATCTGAACATTGCTGATGGTCAAATCCTTGATGACGATTTCGGCCACGTTCGGAATTTGCAGACCAAGGATGAGAAAAACCAATCCATTCAAAATAAATAGGATCATGCTCCAGGTACTGACCGATACAATTTTTAATTCCATCAGAGTGGATTCGGAACGATCCCGTTCAATCGCATGAATGATTCCGCCCGCTACAGCGGCAAGTATGCCGGACAAGCCTAATTCCTCTGCTGCCAAATAGATCAGGAATGGGGTCAAAATTTGGATCAGCATATGTATGGTAGTATCTTCCATTCCGAGGTGACGAAGAAATACGCGTATGCGAATAATGAGTAGAGACAGGAGACAGCCGCATAGCAGTCCGCCAATGGAGATCAGGAAGAAGCTTGCTGTCGCTTCAGGTAGTGAGAATATACCGCTGACCGTAGCGGCTACAGCGAACTTGAAAGCTACCAGTCCGGAAGCATCATTCATTAAGGCTTCACCTTCAAGAAGATGGGTTATTTTTTGAGGCATCCGGATTTTGCCTGATAAAGCCCCTACCGCCACCGCATCTGTCGGTGATAAGATCGCTGCTAAGGCAAATGCTGCCGATAACGGGATTGCCGGGAGCAGCCAGTGAATCACGTAGCCACCAACAAACACGGTTGCAAATACAAGTCCGAGGGACAGCAATAAAATGGGGGCTCGCAGGTTCCATAGTTCCTCACGCGGGACTCGCTTTCCATCATTAAACAGCAGTGGGGCAACGAATAATACAAAAAACAGTTCGGGATTCAAGGTAAAGTGAACACCCCATGGAATAACAGCTACAAGGGAACCCAGAGCTACCTGAATTAACGGAACAGGGATGAATGGCACAAAACGATTGAGAATCATCGATACGCCAATTAAAGCAAGAAGAAGCAAAACAATCAGAAAAAGTTCCATACGGCACGAATCCCTCCTACCCTATAGATTACCCTTTTTCACTTAGAGTAAACGGATTGTCCATCTGCAGCACATCGGAAGCCCATATTGCCGCTTGAGCTATCAGGAGTATTGGAACTGCGTGCAGCTACACGGTAACGGTTACAATACGATTTGTGGCATAAATACGAGCCGCCTCTCATGACGCGATTTGTTCCCTGCTGTGGCCCTTTAGGATTCACCCTCGTGCCAGTCAGGTGCCATGTAGGACTGAACCAATCACCGCACCATTCCCAGACGTTGCCGGATACATTGTAGAGTCCGTAACCATTTGGAGGAAAAGCATGTACAGGTGCTGTACCGGCATAACCGTCGCTGCAGTTATTTTTGTCCGGGAATTTACCCTGCCAAATATTGCACAGATGCTCACTTCCAGGCTTCAGCAGATCGCCCCATGGATAACGTTTTTGGACCAATCCTCCACGGGCTGCATATTCCCACTCCGCTTCGGTAGGCAGTCGCTTGCCAGCCCAGCGGCAATAGGCGACCGCATCGTTCCACGAAATATGTATCGCTGGATGATCCAGCCGATCTTCAACAGTAGAATCGGGGCCCTCGGGGTGGGCCCAATCGGCGCCTTCCACATTCCACCACCAAGGTGTCCGCTGTACGACATGCTTCACTTTAACAGCGGTTTCAGGAGATACGAACAAATGAAATACGAAAGACCAACCAAACTGCTCCGCTTCAGTCCTGTAGCCGGTAGAGCGAATAAATTCGCCGAACTCAGCGTTTGTAACTGCATAGGGATCGATGTAGAAGGGCTGAATAGTAACAGCACGTACAGGGCCCTCTCCATCGTCAGGGAAGCCTTCCCGATCGTCTGTACCCATCATAAACTCGCCTCCTGGCAAGTACACCATGGATTCAAATCCGACAGGGCTGTTATGCCTGGCTTCAGAATTGTCCGGTTGGGACTGTGTGGAGGAGGCTGCCGAGCTGATGTGCGGGTCAGGTGAATTTGAGGCTGAGTTTGTTTCTCCATCCGATCGGCTGGTTGAGCAGCAGGATGGCTTCTTAGGTTCATTCATAGGATATGTCCTCCTTGGTAGTCAATTACTACATCAGATGTCAGTCAATTGGTTGATCACAGATATGGCCGCCCCTGTAACGATAGCTTCCTCACCCAGATGGCCTTGGCTAAAAACGACCTGATACGTTGGATAATGATATGTATTTTGGATAGCGACCCGGGTTGCCGTATGAAAAAAGCTTGGATGACTGCTGACCAGCGATCCACCCAAAATGACCTTTTCGGGATGCAAAATATTGAGCAGATTGGACAAGCCAATCCCAAAATAAGTCGCTGATTGCGTGAATATTTCCACAGTTAACGGGTCCTGTTCCTGCAAGGCTTGTGCTAAATGAGTAAAGCTGATGGCCTCCGGATCGGATTCAAGCCTACGTAACGAGCTTTCCCGACCTTGCTTTAAACGTGATTGTGCTTGCTGCTCCAAGGCATGTATGGAAGCAAAGGTTTCCAGAGCCCCATAGTTCCCACGCTTACCCAGTCTGGGACCATCGGTCTGAATAATCATTTGGCCGATAGAGCCCTCCATATCAACAGCGCCGTATACAACTTTACCGTTAGACATCATGGCTGATCGAATACCGACACCCAGATGGACATACAGCAGATGCCGATAATCCCGATTACGGTCTGACCACGATTCCCCGATAATAGCCATGTTGGCTCCATTATCCAGCCTGACAGGAAATCCAAGCTGCGCCTGCAAATAGCTGCTGATCTGCACATCCTGCCAGCCTTCAGCTGGAAAATACAGCGTTTCGAGAATGACCCCCGAGAATCGGTCCAACGGACCAACAGCCCCAATCCCCATGCCCAGTACAGAGGCTGCAGCAATACCATGTTTAAGCAGCATAGCGGAAGCAGTCTTTGCGATTTGATCAAGCAGAAGCTCAGGTGTCATAGTATCATCCATCGTCCAGCTGCTGCTATCCAGCTTGTTCATATGAAGGTCACACAGAACTAATTTGGAAATCATTCTTGAAATATCAAGACCAAACACATAGCCTGCTGTTGGATTGGTTTGATAGAGGATGGGTCTCCGGCCCCCGGTGGATTCCCCAAAGCCTGCTTCGAGCAGCCAGCCTTGATCGGTCAGCTCCTCCAATGTCCGGGTTAATGTGCTTCCGGTCATCTGACTGTGCTCTAATAAATCTATTTTGGAAATCGTATCCTGTCGTCGTATCCAATCATAAATTTCCTTATGTTTACGACCGTTAATTCGCTCTTCAATTGCATGAAGCTGCATCATCATCCCATCCAATCCCAAGTATCCCAAGCTTATTTATAGGCTTATAGTATACAACAAATTGGAATCCACAACCAAGTAATTTACATACAGCTTTTCTGACATTTCCATCGTTAGTATAGCATTCTTTATTTCATTTTAAAATAAAGTATACACAGAACGAATTTTTGCTTTGCAGCTTACTTTTTTTCAGTATGTTGTGACTCGCTAATAAAAATTTGGTAAGATTGAATAAGGTCAAGCAGGATTATGAGGAATACCTCCCATAGAGAGCTTGCAGCAAAGGAGAATATACATGTCAGATTGGTATAAAAAAAGCTTTGGAGATGACTATTTGCTCGTTTATAAACACCGTGATATGCAGGGTGCCTATAACGAGGTCAAAGGAATGATTGAATGGCTTAAGCTTGATCAAGGCGCTGAAGTGCTCGATTTATGCTGTGGAATGGGCAGACATTCGATGGCTCTGACTGATTTTGGTTATAAGGTAACAGGAATTGATTTGTCTGGCGTCCTGCTGAAGGAAGCTGTTCGATTGGATACACAGCAGAAAGTTCAATGGATTCAAGGGGATATGCGCGATGTGCAGATCAACCAGCAATTCGATGCCGTCGTTAATTTATTTACTTCGTTCGGCTATTTTGAAGAGGATGCCGAGAACGAAAAGGTGCTGCATGAGATTTATCGTCTACTGAAGCCGTCTGGTCAAGGCCAGTTTATTATCGACTTTTTGAACCCGGAATTTGTGGAACGGAACCTTGTCCCTTTTTCAAAACGAAAAGAAGGAAGCAGCACTATTGAAGAAACTCGAAAGATCGAGGACGGCTTTGTTCGTAAAACCATCGTGGTGAGTGAGCCGGGAGCCGAGGATCGCTCCTATCTGGAGCAGGTTAAGCTGTATCATCAGGAAGCCTTCCTAACCATGCTGGATCGTGTTGGGCTTGAGGTCCTGCATGTGTATGGTGCTTATGATGCTTCTCCTTACGATAAGACTGAATCGAAACGCATGATATTTGTGGGACGGCGGAAAGGATAGGAACGCATGGGGCTCATAACGTTACATAATGAATCGATACACCAAATCAAAGTTCCGCTGCCATTCCCGCTTCGGTGGGTGAACAGCTATCTTATACGCGGTAAGAACGGATTTACGCTGATCGATCCCGGCCTTCATACTGAAGCCTCTGAGCAATGCTGGGAGCAGGTGCTGCAGGAGCTTGGGATCGTGTATCGCGATATCGAGCAAATTGTGCTGACTCATCACCATCCGGACCATTATGGGCTGGCTGGCTGGTTTCAGGAGCGTTCTGCTGCGCCTGTTCGCATGTCGTCTATCGGTTATGAGCAGGTACGACTGTTGTGGGGAGAAGGACAGCCAATGACCAACTCGCTGCTGACTTTGTTCCAGGCACATGGGCTGCCTGCCGAGCTTCTGCACCCTATGCAAACACATATGGATGAATTCGTTGCTATGGTATCACCGCAGCCGCAGGTTACTCTGATCCCTATAGGAGAGCTGATACGGCTCGGAGACCATGACTATGAGACGATACATACACCAGGTCATGCTGCAGGTCATGTGTGCTTCTACCGTGAGGAAACGAAGGAGATGCTGTGCGGGGACCATGTGATTCCGCAAATATCTCCGAATATCAGCTATTTGCCTGGAGGGATCGATGAGAACCCGCTTGGGAGTTTTTTGCAGAGTCTTCATCATATGAGCAGTTATGACGTTGACTGGGCCTATCCTGGGCATCGTGAGCCGTTTCAGACGTTTTCCCGCAGGACACTGGAGCTGATCGATCATCACGAAGCAAGACTTGCAACGATGCGACAAGCC
Organism: Paenibacillus sp. FSL H7-0331; assembly: GCF_001956045.1. The sequence goes on from NZ_MRTH01000009.1 coordinate 18,289, forward strand.
TTAATAGCTGTGCCGCGGACTACGTACGAAGTTTGCCGGGAAACCTTTGGCGAGAGACTTACACTTCATCAATTGCGTTTCGCATTATCTGAAACGTTGGCGCATCTGATTTATTTACTGGATACAGGAGATTTGAAGCGTTCAGACCAGGAAGGTATCGTTCATTTTCAGGCGATTCGCTGATAAGGACTGATAATGAGGTGACAGAGCTAATGACAAAGATTCATACCTTTGAAGAAGCGGTATCCGTTGTAAAGGAAATGGGGATTGTGCCGTTATCCAGCTTTATTCCGGAGCATCCTTCTTTGGAATCGATAACAGAGAAAGCTGCCTGGCATACCGGAGAGGCCAGTGATCCGTGGCTGTGGAGAGATCGTTTTGCTGGTGAAGGGATTGCGGCCTACGGTCGTTTTTTCAAAAAAAAGCCGATGCAGATCGATTCCAGACTGTTTCCACTATGGTGTCGTGCACTGGAGTCATCGATGGACGTGGAAGAGCGTTACCAGGATGGACTGGCATCGCGACATACGGTACGACTCTACGAGGCGATACGTGATAATCCCGGCATTGATGTGAAAACATTGCGTAAAGCAGTCGGTTTGGCGAGTAAAGAAGATAAAGCCGAATTCGATAAAACGTTAATTGAGCTTCAGAGCTCAACAGAGGTGGTCATTGCGGGAATCTCTGATCGTTTGAACGAGCAGGGCAACAAAAATGGCTGGAACAGCACCTGCTACGTATTGTCCGAGGTTTGGATCGCCCAGCATGGACTAAATACGGTACGGATTTCCGCTGAAGAAGCGAAGCGGGAGCTGCTAGCTGATTGTAAGCAGCGCTGGAGTGAGGAAGCCTATAGCTTTGTTGTCAAAGCGTTAGGCAAGCATTAGATAACGGCGGCTATTATAGCAACAGCAATAATAGAAGCACATAACCAGCTAACATATGTTCAATAGCTCAACCCAAACAAACACAGGAAGCATCTCCCAATCGGGAGGCGCATCCTGTGTTTTTTGAGTTACGGTAACGAAAGCGACAACGAAGTCCAGTACCTTATGTTTAAATCCGGGGAGTAAATTAATTGCCGGCCTGTTGATCGATTTCCTTTTCTGCCTGCTTACGGTGTGCAATTCGACTGCTCGCCGCGGAGGCAATAGCACCTACGATATCATCGAGAAAGGTATGCTTGTGTTCTCCGTGTTTATCATTAAGCATCTTGAGGATGCCGGGCTTGAGCTTATCGATATATCCGAAATTTGTTAAGCCGATGCTTCCATATACATTCACAATGGAAAGGGCCAGAATTTCATCGCATCCATAAAGTCCTTCATCGTTCTCGATCATCTCCTGCAAAGGAGGCAAGAGCTTGCCTTCCTCGGCAAGCATATCTAATTGAATGCCAGTCAGGATCGCATTTTGAACCTCACGTTTTTCGATGACGGCATTAACGCTTTCGATACATTGTTCCATCGTCAGGGTTGGATAGTAGTCCTTTTGCAGAAAATAAGTTAACTCTGCCATATCTGTGACTTGTACGCCTCTTTGGATTAACCAGCTTTTGGCCGCATTGGCCACACTGGCTGAATTTAAGTTATAGGGAACGGGTACGGTCATGGTGATCTCTCCTATTCTTGTGCGCGTATTGAACATCATTTATAGCTTTATATCGTTTTTACCGCTTCTTTTGGCTTGATACATGGCGGCATCTGCGATATCGAGCAGTTCATTGCCATCGCTACCATCATGTGGATAGTAGGCGGCTCCCATACTACAGGTGATGAAAATATCATGATGTTGGATGACAAAACGGCTGCTGATGGCATCCAGCACTCTTTCGGAGACCTTCACGATATCCTCTTTTTGTTCAAACTGCTGCAGCAAAATAACGAATTCGTCACCACCCAAACGGCAAACTGTATCGGGATCGCGAACACAGTGAGATAAACGGGCTGCTACCATTTTGAGCAAATCATCACCAACCGCATGACCGTAATGATCATTGATCAGCTTGAAATCATCCAAATCCAAATAGAGCAGGGCCATTTTTCGTTGATACCTTTTGGCAGCCAACAAAGACTGGTAATAACGATCCTGAAACAGTCTGCGATTGGGCAGTGTGGTTAAGGAATCATAATAAGCCATCTGGGTAAGGTTTTCTTCAATGCTCTTGTGTTCGCTAATATCTCGTGTGATAAATCCGACACCAGTCAGGTTATGTTCGATTTGAATGAGTGAACCTTTGCTTTCCAGCCAAATCAAGGAGCCGTTCGCCTGCACATATCGATATTGGAGATGAAAAGGGATCTGCTCGTGAATCAACTGCTCAACTGCTTGTTGAAATCGTATGAGATCGTCTTCATATATATGACTGTAGCAGGGCTGTCCAAGCAGGTCCTCCGGAGAGCGCTTAAGCAAGGTTGAGCAGGATGGAGAAATATAGGCGAGATTATAATCAAGTGTAATGCCTTGTATCAGGTCTGTGCTTTGATCAAATAGCTGACGGAAAAACACGTCATGTCCAGAAGGGCTCGGCTGCATCGTCATCACCTCGTTATTATGGGAGAGACTCATACTCTTATTACTTTGGAACTACGAATGATTTGTACAAATAGATCATTATAATCATAACCTATTATAAAAATAATCAATACATAAAATCAATACAATACTCGGTTAGGTCTTATATTTCACAAAACAGGTTGTCATAAAAGAAGGCTGTCCTTCGTATAGTGGGAATAAGAGAATTGGACAAACAATTATATTCGTAGGAGGAACTATCATGAAACAATATCCATGGATTCGATTGGCAGCTGTGACGGGCGTAATTGTACTGCTGACATCGGGCTGTTCCCTGCTGGGTACGAAGGAACAATCGCAGCCGATTGACCCTCCACCGACGGGTGTCGAACCTGCTGCAGCACCCACGATAACCCAACCGGTCAGCGGCAAAACTGCCCAGAATCTTGCGGCTATTACCGTCTATGCCAAGGATGAGAAAGGTTTTATCGCTCCCATTGCCCTGCAGGTTGAAAAATCGGTTGAGGTGGCCAAGACCGCATTGGAATCGATGGTTGAGGGAAGTGCAGCCTCCAAAAACATGCCTTCCGGTTTTATAGGAATTTTGCCTAAGGGTACAACAGTCAAAGGTATCAATATTGTGAAGGATCAGAAATTGGCGGTTGTCGATTTGTCCAAAGCCTTCACGGATTATAATCTACAGGACGAAAGAAAAATATTAGAAGCCATCGTATGGACACTAACCGGGTTTCCTTCGGTGGAAAAGGTACAGCTGCGAGTGGAAGGGAAAGCATTGACGGAAATGCCACAGGGTGGAACACCGCTCGATGAACCGCTTACGAGAGCATTTGGCATTAATCTGGAGAAGCAAGATGGCGTGGAGTATGGGCAGTCTACACCGGTAACCCTATATTTTCTGGGGCAAAATAAAGATCTGTACAGCTATTACGTTCCTGTTACACGAATGATTAAACGTACAGATAATGTAGCACAGTCTGTCATTGAGCAACTCATTGTAGGACCCGATCAGAAGAAAGGACTCACTGCTGTCATGACGCCTGGCTCAGAGCTCAAACATATTCAAAAAGCTGGTGATTTGATCACCGTAGATTTTTCCGATAAGGTATTGGGACCTGACAAAAAAGCTCCTGGCAATGCGATGAGGGCAGTTGTATTGTCGTTAACGGAAAATGCAGGAGCCGCAACCAAGGTTCAAATCACAGTTAATGGAGATGCTAAAGTCAGCACCACTGATAATCAAAGCTACAGCAGGCCCGTCAGCAGACCCTCGGAGGTCAACCCATCCAAATTATAAGGAAGCAAAGCATAAGGGAGCTCAGGCTCCCTTATTTTGTTGGAACTGCCTGTTGGACTCTGTTACAATGGGTAAGGTTAATTAGGGTATTTTAAGGAGGAACCAAGTTCACAATGAGAAGCGACGGCAGACAGAATAACCAGACAAGAGTTACTGCGATTACTACGCATTATAATAAGCATGCCGAAGGATCGGTATTTATCGAGGTCGGGGAGACCAAGGTCATTTGTACGGCAACGATTGAGGAAAGAGTCCCTCCCTTCATGAAAGGGCAAGGGAAAGGCTGGATCACGGCGGAATATTCGATGCTCCCAAGAGCAACCCAGGTTCGTAACCAAAGGGAATCGGCTAAAGGCAAGCTTGGCGGACGCACGATGGAAATTCAACGTCTGATCGGACGTGCACTTCGGTCGGTGGTCAGCCTGGAGGCGCTTGGAGAGCGTTCGATTACACTTGATTGTGATGTGATTCAGGCGGATGGAGGCACGCGTACTACCTCAATAACCGGCGCGTTTATCGCGATGGCTTTTGCAATCGACAAGCTCGCCAAGGATCGTAATCTCAAAACCTATCCGATCAGAGATTTTCTGGGGGCTATCAGTGTTGGAGTTGTGAATGAGAAGTCTTGTCTGGATCTGAACTATGAAGAGGATTCCAAAGCCAAGGTGGATATGAACGTTGTCATGACCGGAGAAGGTAAGTTTGTAGAGGTTCAGGGAACCGGCGAGGAATCACCATTTTCCAGGGACGAGCTTAATGAGCTGCTGGCACTTGCAGAGTCTGGAATTCAAGAAATGATTCTTGCCCAGGAAGAGGCGCTAGGACCGGAGATTTCAGCCCGGATCAGGAGGATTTCCCATGCGACGGCAGCTCGGAACTGAGATCGTAGTCGCCACCAGCAATGAGGGCAAGGTGAAAGAGCTGGCAGCCATGTTTGCAGACGAGCATATCACCATCAAGAGCCTGCGCGATTTTAGCGGCTTACCCGAGATTGTTGAGGACGGCGCGACATTTGCTGATAATGCTTATATTAAAGCTCGTACGATAGCTTTGTCCTGGGGAGTTCCGGTAGTTGCTGATGATTCCGGATTGTGCGTGGATGCGTTGAATGGCGACCCAGGTGTATATTCGGCTCGTTATGCCGGTGAGGGAGCGACGGATGAACAAAATAACAGCAAGCTGCTGCAATCTTTGCTGGCATTATCCGAACCGTCTTCGATTCCTGTTAATAGCCCCCATATTTTAAGTCGTGCACGATTTGTATGCGCGTTATGCCTTGTTGATGCGACCGGACAAATCATCGCGCAGGCGCAAGGTGAATGTGAAGGCCTAATCATAAGTGCTCCCCGAGGGAATCATGGCTTCGGCTATGATCCGCTGTTCTACATACCGGAGTACGATCAAACGATGGCGGAGCTTACCAGCGAGCAAAAGAACAGAATCAGCCACCGCGGCCATGCGCTTCAATCCCTGCGTCATGCGATTGAAGTGAAGTCTTGAGCGGTGAACCCGAATTTACATTCATTTGATTCCAATCAAATGAATGGGCAGCAGACCGATTCCACACCGGCTGCTGCCCTATTTTTCTTTGTCCCTGCTCTAGTACGAAACACTCACTTAGCCGCTTTACCTACCGAATGGATACCTTATAGTGCCTTAGCCATGTATCTGCCTGTGCCAAATATGCGAACAGCTGCGGACCTGTCATCAGCTGACCAAACCACGGCAGATTGAACTGGTTAGCATCTCCTTCGGCCAAAGCGCGAATTTTATCGACATCGATAAAGGTGAGCAGCGGAGAGTTGGAGTCATTCAGAATGTCGAGTACCCAAGTACGCACAGCCTCCAGATAGCTCGGATTGTGTGTCTTGGGATAGGGGCTTTTTTTACGTGTCAAGACGTCCTCCGGCAGGACGCCGCGCAGCGCTCTGCGCAAAATACCTTTTTCCCGATCACCGGCCGATTTCATTTCCCATGGAATATTCCATACATACTCGACAAGTCGATGGTCGCAAAAGGGTACCCGTACCTCCAGTCCTACAGCCATGCTCATTCGATCCTTGCGATCGAGTAGGGTCGGCATAAAACGGGTTATATTTAAATAAGACATTTCACGCATCCGGTTCTGATCATGATTTTCTCCGGATAGCCGCGGTACCTCGGAAAGTGCCTGACGGTAACGCTCCTGTACATACTGTTCAGGCTTAACCCATTCCAGAAAATCAGGCGAGAGCAGATTGACCCGATCCTTAGTAGCGAGGGACCATGGAAACGTGTTGGCTTTCAGCGTTTCTTCCTTATGAAACCATGGATAGCCCCCAAAGATTTCATCGGCCGCTTCTCCAGAGATGGCCACGGTAGCTGCCTTTTTAATTTCACGGCAAAACAAATATAAAGAGCCGTCAACGTCGGCCATACCGGGTAAATCACGAGCAAAAACGGCGGTTTTTAGCGATTCCACCAACTCAGGCGTATCGAATTCAAGATAATGATGCTCACTGCCGAGAAACTCCGTCATTCGTTTAATCCATGGTGCATCAGAGTTGGGTTGGAATGCATTCGATTTAAAATATTTGGCATTATCCACATAATCAATCGAGAACGTATGGAGCTGCCCTAAGTTATTATCTCTGTTATAGTTAGCTGCAAACGCGCTTAGAGCGCTTGAATCGAGTCCTCCGGACAATAATGTGCAGATGGGGACATCAGAGGCCATTTGGCGTTGTACGGTGTCTTGCAGCAATTCATGAATCCGTTGTGCAGTCGTATCGATATCATCCTCATGCGGCTTGCTTTCCAGCTTCCAGTAGGGGCGTATGCTCAAGCCATTACGATCCATATTCAGCCAATGACCTGGCTTTAGCTCCGACATATTGCTGTATATACCGTGGCCAGGAGTACGTGCTGGACCCACAGCGAAGATCTCGGCAAGACCCTCTCCGCTGATTTGCGCAGGAAAATCGGGATGGGCCAATATCGATTTGGGCTCGGAGCCGAACAGCAGTCGACCATCCGTGTAAGAATAAAATAACGGCTTAACTCCCAGCCGATCGCGGACGAGAAATAACGATTGGTCTTGCGAATTCCATACGCCAAAAGCATAAATTCCATTCAATCGATCAACGCAGGAGCGGCCCCATTCGATATACGAAACAAGCAGCACTTCCGTATCGCAAGTCGTATGAAAAACATGTCCGCGCAGCTCAAGCTCTTTTTTTAACTCTGGAGCATTATATAATTCTCCATTGTACACAATAGTAAACACGTTTTCTCCATAATGGCGCACCATCGGTTGAGCCCCATTGGCTGGGTCCATAACGCTAAGACGTCTGTGCCCGAGCGCACAATGCTGGGTGATCCAGGTGCCGGAAGCATCGGGTCCCCGATTTAGCAGTGTATACGTCATTTGCTCCAAAACGGACGGATACTGCGTTAAATCTTTTTGCCAGTCAATCCATCCTGTTATTCCGCACATAGCCTTCATCCTCTCTTAGAGTGTTTGTGTTGGCGAATGACCAGCCATTCGGCAGCGACAGCAGATGATAAAGGTTATGCGGTATAAAATCAGAAAATGTCTGTCCTTGCAAGAGGAAAAGATAGACAAAAAACAAAATACCGTTTAAACTATGCGTTAGTGCTTTATTATTGGTTTCGTTCCGCATGAATAGAACGAGTGAAATTATCCCACTCTAACCGTATGACGGATAGTACAATTACACAGGTTTTTCAGTTTATGCTCCGACATGCACATGCTCAACGGGCGAACTGATTCGATCAAGAATGATGAGGTGGTTACTTATGAGGAAAACAAAATTCTCCAAGGCACAAAGCGAATATAAAGAAGCCAAAGAACGCTTTGAGAAAGCGAATGAGGCGTTTCAAAATAAGCTGGCAGTTGTCAAAGTCCTTGGTGTAGTTAATCAAGAGAAAATTGAAGAGCTCATTGAAGAGACAAGCCTTCATACCGCATTGAATGATTTGGGAGCAGCGGAAAAGCTGTTGCTGGAATGGTCTCATGAAGCGATTCAATCGGAAAAGGATTATTTGCAAAATAAAGAAACCATAGACAAAATGTATGCTTTTATTGATCGAGATCCCGATATTAAAGCCAAATTGATTCAAGCAGCGATGAAAATTGTATAGGCTACACCATGACAGCGGGGGAATTCCTTCCGTTGTTTTTTGTTGCTTCTTAGTGTCGAATATTCAATTGACGCGATAAGGGGTAATGACAACGTGACAAGAAGCTGCATAGCCATGAAATTATGGCATACATAATGAGGCATACTTATTCATAAATATTCAACAGATTTTGCATTCCATCGGCCAATCGGTTAAACTGCTCTCAACATTAAAGCCGAGGAGGAGGTGATGGGCTTTTGTCCGAGAAGCCGAACGAGAATGTCATTCTTTTTCCTAAAACCGTCGAGTTTTACCAATTCGAGCTTACCCGAATGCTGGAGACTGAGCGCTATGGCGAGGCCATTCAGCTGCTGAGCTTTTTATTGACCTGTCACCATCAGGATATAAGGATTGAAGAAGAATGGCAGGCGCTCTTGGAGTGGCTGCAGACGATGTTTCCGGAAGAAATCTTTGCTACCGGGGAAGAAGAGGACGATCTGACTGAAGCGGATTTGCTCAGGCAGCATTTGTCGATTAAAGCGAAGACGGATAGTGGGTACGCTGAGAAACTGCTTGCTATGCTTCAACAGCCGCAATCGTTAGAAAATCAGCTTTTGGCGTTGGATCAACTGGCCTTCATTGACCATCCCGCGATCGATATCAGCATTTCTGAATGGCTGACGGCTCATGAGCAGCATCCTTTAATTCAATATAAAGGACTACAAACACTTAAGCTACGTGGAGTTACAGGCCCGCTCACGCTGGACAAGCATGGAGAGAAGATTGTAGTGGACGTGGAGGATACCCCCAAAAGTTTTGAAGATTTTCCGTCCCCCATGAACGAGATCATGGAACGTTTTCAGGAAATGAGCCAGATCAGTCAGCCCGCTTTATTTTATTATGCACAAGAGACCTGGAATGAATTTCTTGCTTATATTTATGGAACGGCTCCCTATAATCAGATTCTTCGACAGGATCGGGACGGCGTTGATGTCTGGGCTGCCGCGCTGCATTTTGTATTGCTTGATAAAGTGTTTAATAGCGGAACGAAGGACGAAGTGTTTGAGCTTTACGGGATCACGAACGATCTGATGTTTCAGTGGGAACAGTCTTATCGGATCATTCTCCAATTTGCCGCAGAGTTTTTTTCACAAAGACCTGTTAAATGATTTTATGGACATTGCTTGAAAAAAGAAAAGTATATGTTATAATAGAATGGTTATATTGCCGGAACAGCATTTCGTGTTTACCTTAAAGGAAACATCGATTTGTAATGGATAATTTTTGGAGGGGAAAGCATAAAATGAAAGCAAGCTGGGAAAAAATAGAGAAGAACGTAGGCGTTCTTGATATTGAGGTAGAAGTAGATCAAGTGGCTGCGGCTCTCGACAAAGCATTCAAAAAAGTAGTTCAAAAAGTAAATGTACCGGGCTTCCGTAAAGGGAAAGTGCCACGCTCGATCTTTGAAGCGAAATTCGGCGTAGAAAGCTTGTACCAAGACGCTCTGGATATCGTTGTTCCCGAGGCTTATGTGGAAGCGGTTGAAGAAACTGGGATTCATCCGGTTGATCGTCCAGAGGTTGATGTGGAGCAATTTGCTAAAGGCCAAAACCTGAAATTCAAAGCAAAAGTTATTGTAAAGCCTGAAGTTGAATTGGGCGAATACAAAGGTCTGGAGCTTGAAGTTAATGAGGCTGAAGTTACAGAAGAAGAAATTACTGCTGAACTGGACAAACTGCAAAAGCGTCATGCAGAATTGGTTCCTCTTGAAGAAGGTTCAGCTGAGAATGGCGACGTAGTTTCCATCGATTTCGAAGGATTCGTTGATGGAGTCGCATTTGAAGGCGGAAAAGCCGAGAAGTATTCCCTTGAACTGGGAAGCGGCAGCTTTATTCCGGGCTTTGAAGAGCAAGTTGTAGGATTGAACAAAGGTGATTTGAAGGATATTACTGTAACTTTCCCTGAAAATTACCAATCCGAAGATTTGCAAGGCAAAGAAGCGATCTTCAAGATCGAATTGCATGACATCAAACGCAAAAATCTTCCTGTTCTGGATGACGAGTTTGCTAAGGATATCAGTGAGTTTGAAACATTGGAAGAGTTCAAATCCGATCTTAAAAACAACCTGAGTGTTCGTAAAGTAGCCGAACTCGAGCGCAAAAAAGAAGCTGATGTTGTTGAAAAAGCGGCTGAGTCAGCACAAATCGACATTCCTCCTGTGATGATCGACAACGAAACCACGCAAATGGTTAAAGAATTCGAAAATCGTCTTCGCACTCAAGGAATGAATATCGAAATGTACTACCAGTTTACAGGTCAAAACGATGAGGCTCTAAGAGTTCAAATGCGTGATGACGCTGAAAAACGCGTTCGCAATAACCTGGTTCTGGAAGCTATTGCAAAAGCAGAAGGTTTGGATGTTACGGAAGCTGAAGTCCAAGCTGAATTGAGCAACCTTGCTCCTTCATACCAACGTACTCCTGAAGAGCTTCATGCGATTCTGAGCGCGAACGGAAACCTTGAAGATCTTAAACATGATTTGCTTGTTAGAAAAACAGTTACTTTCCTTGTTGAAAACAGCAAATAACTATAGCAGTCAGGCACGTATAACTATGCGTGCCTTTCTTTATAGGCATTGCATGTATTTCTGCTTTTAAAAATGTTAACTACATAAGGTCATGGCCGAATATGGTAGAATTACCCGCGTTCGTCTAACATAGGCGTCCCTTAGCAGGGACGCCTATGTTAGAAATGTAATACATAGAACACCTTAAACAATCAAACATAATTGCAGCAAAGAATCAATAAGTAGCAAAGTAGCAGTAAAGAAGTAAAGTAGCATAAACACGTTGCACTCAAAGTAAAGCTTGTCCCGAAGGGGCCAAAGCGACCCGAGAACACTACTGTAATCTCAACGCATCAACGCACAACAATCCAAGCGTGTTCCGCAGGAACGAAAGCGGCCCGAGAACACAACAGTATCTCCCCCATAAAGGGAGTCCAGAGGGCAGCGCCCTTTGGGGCCCTCCCTGTAGGGAGGGTCCCAGAGGGTATTGAATTGGTGTAATGTTTTCTTTTCTGATACAATAAAAAACGAACCACATTTTGAAGTAAAGGGGTTGGAACAATGGGTCTGATACCTATGGTTGTCGAGCAGGAAGGACGCGGAGAACGCTCGTATGATATTTATTCCCGCCTATTAAAGGACCGGATCATCTTTATCGGTAGCGGCATTGACGATGATGTTGCCAACCTCGTTATTGCTCAGCTGCTATTCTTGTCTGCGAGTGATGCGGAGAAGGATATTCATTTGTACATCAATTCTCCTGGTGGTTCTGTTACTGCCGGATTGGGTATATATGATACGATGCAGTTTATTAAGCCGGATGTTTCAACTATTTGTGTAGGCATGGCAGCCAGCATGGGATCTCTGTTATTAACAGCAGGCGCTCCAGGCAAACGTTTTGCACTGCCTAATAGTGAGGTCATGATTCACCAGCCATTGGGTGGTGTCAGAGGCCAGGCTTCAGACATTAAGATTCATGCGGATTGGATTATCAAAACCAAGCAGAAGCTGAATCAGATATATGTAGACCGGACAGGGCAGCCATATGAAAAAATTGAGCGCGATACCGACCGTGATAACTTCATGAGTGCAGAAGAAGCCAAGAATTATGGGCTCATTGATGCGGTCATCACTCGTAGCGAATTGAATGGATAAGGAGTGATCCCATGTTTAAATTTAACGATGAAAAAGGCCAACTCAAATGCTCATTCTGCGGCAAATCGCAGGAACAAGTACGTAAGCTGGTAGCTGGGCCGGGAGTTTATATATGCGATGAATGTATCGAGCTTTGCACAGAAATCGTTGAGGAAGAATTGGGTCACGAAGAAGAGCTTGATCTGAAGGATGTACCAAAGCCAAAGGAAATTCGTAATATTTTGGATCAATACGTCATTGGTCAGGAACAAGCTAAGAAATCGTTGTCTGTAGCGGTTTATAATCACTACAAGCGGATCAATTCGCAGCAAAGCAAATCAGAAGAGGTTGAATTGCAAAAGAGCAATATCGTTCTTCTGGGACCAACAGGAAGCGGTAAAACGCTGCTTGCTCAAACATTAGCCAAAATTTTGAACGTGCCTTTTGCTATTGCGGATGCTACTTCTTTAACGGAAGCTGGTTATGTCGGCGAAGACGTTGAAAATATTTTGTTAAAGCTGATCCAGGCTGCTGATTACGATGTGGAAAAAGCAGAGCGCGGCATCATCTATATCGATGAAATTGATAAGGTAGCACGTAAATCGGAAAACCCATCCATTACACGGGATGTTTCCGGTGAAGGCGTTCAGCAAGCTCTATTGAAAATCCTGGAAGGTACAGTAGCTTCGGTTCCACCGCAAGGCGGCCGTAAGCATCCACATCAGGAATTCATTCAGATCGATACAACCAACATCTTGTTTATTTGCGGTGGTGCCTTCGATGGTTTGGAACAAATCATCAAACGCAGACTCGGCAAAAAAGTGATCGGTTTTGGTACTGATGGAGTTAAGGTTGATTTGAAGCCGGGCGAGTACTTATCCATGGTGTTGCCAGAGGATTTACTTCGTTTCGGTTTGATTCCCGAATTCGTTGGACGTCTTCCGGTTATCTCAACATTGGAGCCGCTTGACGAGCCCGCACTGGTTCGTATCCTGACAGAGCCCAAGAATGCGCTTGTTAAGCAGTATCAGAAGCTGCTTGAAATGGACAGCGTAACATTGGAGTTCAATCCCGAAGCGCTCGAGGAAATTGCTCGTGAAGCGATCAAACGGAATACGGGTGCCCGCGGCTTAAGAGCCATTATCGAGAGCATCATGCTTGAAGTGATGTATGAAGCACCTTCTCATACTGAAAACTCAAGCTGCGTAGTAACCAAGGAAGCTGTACAATCCAAGGTCGCTCCCGAAATCACTGCAGGCAGCAAAGATGGCAAGGCATCGTTGAAGAAAAAAGAAGAGAGCGCCTAAGCTTGAGTATATACTAACCATAGCAGCCTCCAATCCATTTACTGGCCGATCCGGCTTGAATCGGAGCGGAGGATGTTTGGTATCATGGGAGAGATATATGTTATGTTTCACAGAGCGGAGACCATTCCCGTTAAAGTAGGGGATTTGACAATCGGTGGAAGCAACGAAGTCATTATGCAGAGCATGTGCACAACCAAAACGGCTGATGTCAAAGCAACGGTTGCGGAAATTCACCGTTTGGAAGAAGCCGGATGTCAGATGGTGCGTGTTACCGTTAATAACAAAGAGGCTGCAGAAGCGATTAAAGAGATCAAGAGACAAATTCACATCCCTTTGGTCGCTGATATTCATTTTGATCACCGTCTTGCACTGATGGCGATTGAGAATGGTATTGACAAGGTTCGGATCAACCCGGGCAATATTGGCCGCCGCGAGAAAGTAGAAGCGGTTGTTAAAGCCTGCAAGGAGCGCGGAATCCCGATTCGGATTGGGGTAAACGCAGGTTCTTTGGAAAACCATCTTTTGGAAAAACACGGATACCCGACACCGGAAGCTATGGTTGAAAGCGCACTGTTTCATATCAATATTCTCGAAGAGCTTGATTTCCATGACATCATCGTCTCCTTGAAAGCATCCGATGTGCCGATGGCCATTGCTGCCTACCAAAAAGCCGGAGAAGCATTCCGTTATCCGCTGCATCTTGGTATCACTGAGGCAGGAACTTTATTTACGGGCTCAGTGAAAAGTGCAGCTGGTATTGGCGCCTTGCTGAATATGGGTTTGGGCAATACTTTGCGTATTTCCCTCAGCGCAGATCCTGTTGAGGAAATTAAAGTAGCTCGTGAGCTGCTTAAAACCTTTGGTTTGATCACGAACGCGGCTACCCTTGTTTCATGCCCGACCTGCGGACGGCTGGATATTGATTTGTTCTCGATCGCTAATGAGGTAGAAGACTATATTGCCAAGATTAAGGTGCCCATCAAGGTATCTGTCCTTGGCTGCGCTGTGAATGGTCCAGGAGAAGCAAGAGAGGCTGATATCGGGATAGCCGGAGCCCGTGGAGAGGGTATGCTGTTCCGTTACGGAGAAATGATTCGTAAAGTTCCGGAAGCCGAGCTGTTGGCCGAGCTTAAGAAAGAAATCGATATTATCGTGGAGCATTTTGGGAGAACAGGCGAGATACCTGGCAGAAAGCATCATTCCACTCAGACCTCATAAATCTTTACAATCCTTAACTTAAGGAAAGCAGTGTTCTCTCTTCGATGAGGGCACTGCTTTTTGGCGTTTTTGCATAGGCTGGCCGGTATTGACGAATAACATAGGAAAGCAGGAAAACAAATTGCTTACAAGTCCACTTTCTACGGATACACAAGGAGGTTAACCCATGCACATAGCTGCAAAGTGGCTTATTGCCAGCACAGTCGTACTGATATCCCTTGGTTCTGGTATAAGTCAAGCCGAGCCAACACCTGAAGAAGCTCCAGCGATTACCAAGAAAATAGCTATTGTTATTGACGATTTTGGTAACGACATGCGTGGAACGGAAGAAATGATGGCCTTAACGATTCCATTTACTGCAGCGGTAATGCCTTTTTTACCGACGACACGGCGTGATGCCGAATGGGCGCACAAGCTCGGTCACGATGTATTGGTTCATATGCCGATGGAGCCGGTACGTGGCAAAAAAAGCTGGCTGGGGCCTGGAGCAATTACGACAGATTTGTCCGATGAAGAAATCCGCACAAGGGTACAGGCGGCGATTAATGACGTGCCCTTTGCAATCGGGATGAATAATCACATGGGCTCGAAGGTGACTGCAGATCCAAGAGTGATGCGTATCATTCTGGAAGTATGCAAGAAAAACAATCTGATCTATTTGGACAGCAAAACAACGCACAAAAGTGTGGTGCAGTCCTTAGCCAAGGAGTTGGGAGTCAGAACGCTCGAAAACCACATTTTCATGGATGATCAATACACGCGTGCGCATATTCTTAAACAGGCCAGGAAGGTGGAGGCACACGTTAAGGATAACGAAACTACAGTTGTCATTGGTCATGTAGGCACGCCAGGTAAATACACTGCAGCCGCTATCCAGCAATCGGTGCCTGTCTTGAAGAAAATAGCTGAATTTGTGAAAATATCACAGCTGGCCCCTTAGTGGGCCGGCTCTTTTTGCAGATAGGCCAATATTCCGGCACAGATGGCATCAGCAAGCTGACGCTGCTTCTGCGGCTGCATCATTTGCTCGCGGTCCTGTGCGTTAGAGATGAAGCCCATCTCCACTATGACAGCAGGAACTTGAATGTGTTTAAGCAAAAAATAGGTTTTTCCATAGACCGGTGCTGTTTCTGTCGCATACAAAAGATTCAGTGATCGCTGCAAGCTCGTGGCCAGTTGTTTGCTTGCATCACTTTTTTGATGGAGCACCACAGGTCCGCGTGCTTTACTATTGGTTGCCCAATTGACATGAAGGCTGATTACGATTTTGGGATGAATTTCGTTCGCAAGATGGCTGCGCTGGGCCAAATCCTTCAAATGTCTGGAACGATTGCGAAACCAAAGGTTTTCACTACTGAGTGCGTAGTCATCCAGTCGATTGAGCAGAACACGAAGCCCTTTTTCCCGCAATAAACTGTACGTAACTTTCCCCATCTCCAGGTTGATATCTTTTTCATACACATCTCCGTGAAGCGTTCCGCTGTCTATACCTCCGTGCCCAACATCCAGCAGCACGTCGACATTCGTTAAAAAAGGATTGATCATATAAGGATAAGGCTTGGATGCTGCCTTACCGCTGATTGAGCAGGAAAGGGTCATACCCAGAATTACAATTGTTGAGATCATCATTCGTATTCGCATACGTAGTTGGTTCCTCCTCCGTCATTTTCACTCCTTATCGTTCTCCTATGCCTTGTTATCATACATGCTTGAAAACTTTCTCAGGTAAGGATTAGTGTGTCTGTAAGAGGGGAATACTACCATGCAAGGTACATACTTGTGATGTCATTTCCAAGATACGAGTTTATGCTGCCCAAGTAAATTTCTGCGAAAAATTCTGAGGAGGGACCCTAATGAATATTAGTGTGATTTTGATGATTATCCAGCTGTTTTTTGCAGTTGTGATTGGTATGTATTTTTGGAATTTGCTGCGCAATCAGCAGACAAATCGCACTGCCATCGATAAAGAATCAAAAAAGGAAATGGAAAAATTGCGTAAGCTTCGCGCCATCTCATTAAATAAGCCCTTATCCGAAAAAACAAGACCAACTGCGATGAACGATATTGTAGGACAGAAGGAAGGCTTAAGGGCACTCAAAGCAGCCTTGTGCGGGTCCAATCCTCAACATGTGCTCATCTACGGCCCACCGGGAGTAGGGAAAACAGCTGCTGCACGTGTAGTTCTGGAGGAAGCCAAAGGCAACAAAGACTCCCCTTTTCGCCAAGATGCCCAATTTACCGAGGTGGACGCGACGACGGCACGGTTTGACGAACGTGGGATAGCGGACCCTTTGATTGGTTCTGTACATGATCCGATTTATCAAGGTGCGGGAGCAATGGGCGTTGCCGGGATTCCTCAGCCCAAGCCAGGTGCTGTAACGAAAGCGCACGGTGGTATTTTATTTATAGACGAGATCGGCGAGCTTCACCCGCATCAAATGAATAAGCTGCTCAAGGTGCTGGAGGATCGTAAAGTATTTCTCGAAAGTGCGTATTATAACTCGGAGGATACGAATGTTCCATCTTACATCCATGATATTTTTCAAAATGGTCTGCCTGCTGATTTTAGAATGGTTGGTGCGACAACACGGAATCCACAAGAATTACCTCCTGCAATTCGTTCACGTTGTATGGAAATATTTTTCCGTCCACTGCTTCCGAACGAGATTGGCGAAATTGCTGAAAAAGCGTTTATCAAAATCGGTTTCCCTGTAAATCCTGCCGCGGTTGAGGTTGTAAAGAAACATGCTACGAATGGCCGGGAAGCTGTCAATATTATTCAGTTGGCCGCCGGAATGGCCTTGGCTGATGCTCGTAAAGCAGTAACGGCTGCTGATGTGGAATGGGTAGTCAACAGCTCGCAAATTCCACCTAGGCCGGAGAAAAAGGTCGGAGCCAAACCGGAGATCGGATTTGTGAATGGGCTGGCTGTATATGGTCCCAATCTGGGGATGGTATTGGAGATCGAGGTTACGGCTATTCCGGTTACTCATGGTGGGATAGGAAACTTGACGATAACGGGGATTGTTGATGAGGAAGAAATGGGAGGATCCTCGCGGACAATCAGGCGCAAGAGTATGGCACGCGGTTCTGTGGAAAATGTAATGACGGTTTTAAGGAAGCTCGGCATCAATCCTTACAAGTTCGACCTTCATGTCAACTTCCCGGGCGGAACTCCCATTGATGGCCCTTCAGCTGGCATTTCCATGGCAGTTGCTATCGCCTCGGCGATATTGCAAACACCTGTCGATAACCATCTGGCTTTGACCGGGGAAATTGGCATTCATGGTAAAGTAAAGCCGGTGGGTGGTGTTGTGGCGAAGGTTGAAGCTGCATTCCAAGCCGGTGTAACCCGTGTCATCATTCCCAAAGAAAATTGGCAGGAAATATTCAGTGGGCTTAACGGATTAGAGGTTATTCCTGTGGAATCCATTGAAGAAGTCCTGGATTATGCACTTGGATCACAATTCAAGTTTTTGCCGGAAGCCTATGGAGCACAACCAGATTTTGCACCTGCCGCATCCATTACGGTTCTGCACGCCGATGCGCTGGAATAATAGCAGCATCGGCTTTTCTTTTTTTGAGATGATAATTAACGTGGGAGGGCGATTGGTGTTTTGATTTTAATTTTGATAAAATGTAAACGTCAGCGAATGTTACGAAGTCAACTTTGCCCAAAGCAAAGTTCTCAGGAGGTGCTTCAGAATGGGACCGAATAAAATAAAGGTGCGGCGTTTGCCATTGCTTCCTTTGCGTGGACTGCTTGTTTATCCGAGTATGGTGCTGCATTTGGATGTGGGCAGGGAGAAATCAGTAAAAGCGCTTGAGAAGTCCATGGTGGACGACAGCTTGATTCTGTTATGCTCGCAGTCGGAGATTAACATTGAAGAACCTACCACCGAAGATATATATCGCATTGGTACGATTGCCAAAGTCAGACAAATGCTGAAGCTTCCTAACGGTACGATTCGTGTACTCGTTGAAGGGGTAGTTCGTGCGGAGATTACCGAATTTTTAAATAATGATGAGTACTATGAGGTGCAGGTCAGGGAGCTGCCTGAACAGGAAACAAGCGATCCCGAGATCGATGCTTTAATGCGAACAGTTCTGCATCAATTCGAGCATTACATTAATTTGTCAAAAAAGGTAACACCGGAGACACTGGCAGCCGTTTCCGATATTGATGAGCCTGGTCGTTTGGCTGACGTCATCTGCAGTCATTTATCCTTGAAGATCAAAGACAAGCAGGATATTCTAGAAACGGTTCCTGTAAAGGATCGTTTGGAAAAGCTGCTTAGTATTTTAAACAACGAACGCGAAGTGCTGGAGCTGGAACGGAAAATCAGTCAACGCGTCAAAAAGCAGATGGAGAAAACGCAAAAGGAATACTATCTTCGCGAGCAGATGAAGGCTATCCAAAAAGAGCTCGGTGATAAAGAGGGACGGACAGGCGAGATTGAGGAACTGCGTTCGCTGCTTGCTGAGACTGAGGTTCCCGACAAGGTTAAGGAAAAGATCGAGAAGGAAATTGATCGTTTGGAAAAGCTGCCTGCAACCTCAGCAGAGGGCAGTGTTATCCGTAATTACATCGATTGGCTGCTTGGCATTCCTTGGTCCAATTTCACCGAGGAT
Source organism: Paenibacillus sp. FSL H7-0331 (assembly GCF_001956045.1). The sequence goes on from NZ_MRTH01000009.1 coordinate 37,097, forward strand.
GATCTGAACATTATTCATGCTGAGGAAATATTGAATGAGGATCATTACGGACTGGAAAAGCCGAAGGAGCGCGTGTTAGAGTATTTGGCGGTACAGCAGCTGGTCAAGAAGCTGAAGGGTCCGATTCTATGTCTGGTAGGCCCTCCAGGAGTCGGTAAAACGTCAATCGCCCGTTCGATTGCCCGATCATTGGGTCGACAGTTCATCCGCATCTCACTGGGCGGCGTTCGTGATGAGGCGGAAATCCGCGGACATCGGCGTACGTATGTCGGTGCTATGCCGGGAAGAATCATTCAAGGCATGAAAAATGCGGGCACGACGAACCCGGTTTTTTTATTGGATGAAATCGATAAAATGGCGATGGATTTCCGTGGAGATCCGGCAGCAGCACTTCTGGAGGTGCTGGATCCGGAGCAAAACAGCACTTTTAGTGATCACTATATTGAGGTTCCGTTTGATTTATCCAATGTCATGTTTGTGACAACGGCGAATGCGGTGCACAATATTCCGCGGCCGCTGTTGGATCGTATGGAAGTCCTCTACATTCCCGGTTATACTGAAATTGAGAAATATAAAATTGCTCGCAATTTTTTACTGCCCAAGCAGCAGAAGGATCATGGACTGCGAGAAGATCAGCTGATTATCGATGAGCAAGCACTCATGAAGATTGTCAGGGAGTATACCCGAGAAGCAGGAGTGCGTAATCTGGAGCAGCAAGTAGCGGCTATATGCCGTAAGTCGGCGAAGCGTCTTGTTTCTGGTCAAGGTGAAATAGTTACGATCCATGCAGACAGTGTGAAGGATTTTCTCGGCCCAGCCAAATTCCATCACGGTATGGCGGAGGAAACCGATCAGATTGGTGCCGTTACAGGGCTTGCATGGACAGAGGTAGGCGGCGATACGCTCGTCATCGAGGTTACTGTGATGCCAGGCAACGGGAAGCTGACACTTACCGGTAAGTTGGGAGATGTCATGAAGGAATCTGCGCAGGCGGCGTTCAGTTATACACGTTCCCGTGTCGGACAGCTTCGTATAGCACCCGATTTTCATGAGAAGCTGGATGTACACATTCATATCCCGGAAGGCGCAATACCTAAGGATGGACCATCAGCTGGGATTACGATGGCTACAGCCCTGATTTCAGCGCTTACGAACATTCCTGTGTCCAAAGAAGTTGCCATGACAGGTGAGATTACACTTCGTGGCCGTGTACTGCCGATTGGCGGGCTTAAGGAAAAAAGCCTTGCAGCGCACAGAGCGGGTATTCGTACGATCATTATTCCGAAGGATAATGCCAAGGACTTGGAAGAAATTCCGGAAAGCGTGCGAAATGAACTGAGATTTATTCCGGTTACGCATGTCGATGAAGTACTGGAATATGCTTTAGTTAGGCCTGTAGGCGTTTAAGTAAAGGAGCACAGCTCCATAAAGAGAGAGTGGAATTTATTATGAAGGTCAATCAAGCTGAATTTATTATCAGCGCGGTTGGTCCGAGTCAGTATCCTGCCGACGCCTTGCCCGAGATAGCTCTGGCAGGGCGTTCGAATGTCGGCAAGTCATCACTGATCAATCGGCTCATCCAACGCAAAAATCTGGCACGTACCAGCTCCAAGCCGGGGAAAACCCAGCAGCTTAATTATTATAAAGTGAATGCGGACTTATATTTTGTCGATCTTCCAGGTTATGGATATGCACAAGTTTCCAAATCCAAACGTGAGATATGGGGCAAGTTTATCGAACAATATTTGCTGCACCGTGAACATCTTAAGCTGGTGCTATTAATCATTGATATTCGGCATGCGCCATCCAAGGATGACCAGACCATGTTTGCCTGGCTTAAGCATAATGATGTTCCCTTGGTTGTAGTTACGACCAAAGCAGACAAAATAACTAAGGGCCATTGGCAGAAGCATGTAAAGATCATCAGAGAAACACTGCAAATGGAAAAGCACGACCGTATGGTTTTATTTTCATCTGAGCTCGGTGTTGGTAAGGATGAATTATGGCAGGTCATTGAACAAGAGATTGGTTGGTCAGCACCTGAGCCTAAAACTGAGCTTGAATCGGGAGTTAAACCAACGGTCGAAACCAAGGCTGTACCGGAAACTAAACTTCAACCAGAAATCTAATTTTAAGGAAATGCGGTGGTGTTATATGCATTCAGCGTGTGTCGTTGAAATCGTCAAGCGGTTTAAGGAGCAAGCTGATGCAGATGCCGCTATGCCTATGATAAAGTATATGCGCAACCAGTTTGCATTTCTTGGGCTTCCGAACCCTGTAAGAACAAGTATTACGAAGCCATGGGTAAAGGAATTTGAGCGTTTAACAGAGGAGCAGCTCATACAGGCTGTTGAGGAGCTGTGGGATTTACCTGAAAGGGAATATCAGTACGCAGCCCTATCGTTGTTGGAGAAATACAAGAAAAGCTCAGGCACTGGACATGTAGATTTTTTAGAAAAAATCATCATCAATAAATCTTGGTGGGATACAGTAGATACGATTGCTTCTCACTTGGTGGGCGCATTTTTTTTGCGTTATCCCGAGCTGATTTCAGCTTATACAGAAAGATGGATACGATCAGATAATATGTGGCTGCAGCGTACAGCCCTTCTATTTCAATTGACATATAAACAACAGACGGATCAGGAACGCTTATTTTCATATATTTTGCTCTGTAAGGATTCAGATCAATTTTTCATACGTAAGGCTATAGGCTGGTCATTAAGAGAGCTGTCCAAATCAGATCCGCAAGCTGTTATTTCGTTTATGCAGCAATATACGTTGTCTCCATTAAGTCAGCGAGAGGCGCTTAAAGTGATCAATCGCAAACAACAAAGTGTCTCATCACAATCCATAGTCTAACTCATTAAGTAATCTACAGGGTAGGTTGCTTAATTTTGCATACATTGCAGCGAACCGCAGAACTTTGTAAGGGAAACAGAGGGATTCAGATATATGCTTGGAATTCTTCGAGGAAAAGGCGTTATTTTCTAAAATAAAACGGAATTTAATGAATTTATGACAGGAATATTAATGTTTTATGTAGTATACTATATATAAAATAATGAACTTATAGCTTTTTGTTTACAGCAGGGTATGTAAAGGGCTCGAAATTAAAGAATCGAGGGATTTTTATGGCAATGAGGTTAGCGACTGAATATGTCAAAACCTGCCTACAATTAACGGAAGCCGAAATGGCCATGTTTATTCAAATGTTTGTCGATCAGCAAGTAACCCTGCAGGTGAAAATTCTCGATAATGGAAATCAGGAAGTTGTACTCATGGATGATGCGGGTCAAGAAATTGTCCTGTCGTTCGAATTGCATTATGACACTTATGTATGCCTCGGCTCTTGCCGTATCCGCAATAAAACACTTGTTAATCTGATGCGCAAAGCAGTTTCAAATTTTAAAGGCAGTGCTACAGTTCATCGTATTTATGAAACTTATATTATGGTGTACGAATATGAGCGCGGCTCTGTAGTCCGAATTGTAGAAAGCAAGGATGGGCTTGAGCGGATTATTTATGAGCATAAAGATACATTAGGCTTGCTGGAAAGCTTATTCCGCAAGGACGAGGTGGAGCAAGAAATTGTGCGCATTAAATCTCAAGTGAACAACTTACTGGATCTGAGAAATGACATTCGTGAATTAGCTGTTCGTGAACAGATTGATGAACGTTTAAGTAAATTGACTCATCAATTGTTTGTACTCGAGGCTTAAGTATATATTTGGGTAAACGAATACTTCTGATTCCGCCATGGATTCAGAAGTATTTTTTTTTTGCCCGAAAAAAAAGTGTTGCATTTCCGTTCAATAGATGGTACTTTTAATCTCGTTGAAAACAAACAAAATAGGAACCAGGATTCACTCAGGACATTATTGTTGCGAGAGATTACTCCCTCGAGAAGTGAATGACGTAGGTCCTAGCGGATGAAATTTTTCAAACATTTTATTCCTAGGAAGGGGGAACCGAAAGATGGAATATTCGACTTTCGGAAGACACGTTGCTGTAGATACTTGGGGGGTTGATTTTGATCTTCTCAATAATGCAGAATGGTTACAAGCGCAAATGGTGGAGGCAGCAGAAGCATGTGGGGCGTCAGTGATGTCTGTACAGGCCAAACAATTCGAACCACAAGGTGCAACGGTTTTGGTATTGCTGTCAGAAAGTCATCTCTCCATTCATACTTATCCTGAGAAAGGTTTTGCCGCATTGGATTGTTACACTTGTGGTGAGACGGTAGATCCTCAATTGGCTATCGATTATATGGTATCCGTTTTGAAGCCTGAAACGACTCATGCCAAAAAGCTAATTCGTGGAATGGGTGAGCTCGTAGTTGAAACACCGGTAATCAAACAAATGCAGTTAATCAAATAGAGCAGTACGTTTTTCAATTAAAAACCTTAAAAATAGTACCCCGGAGAAATCCGCGGGTATTATTTTTGTTCATTAACCCCCATACACTGTACAAGACAGGCTCAGCTTGCTTACGAAGTTAGTTTTGTTACACAAAACCAAGTAGATGCTTACGAAGTTAGTTTTGCTTCGCAAAACTCTGAGGGGGGACCCCATGAAAAGAAAACGAAGGCTTGTATTCTATTTGCTATTGATTTTTTTGCTAGGGTGGCCGTTGTATCAAATCTATGTTATGGTGCAAGGGACATCCGAGAAGCAGGATGCCGGGAAGATGCTGTATCAGGTTTCATTGTTTCAGATGGAGCTATTAAGCAGCTACTTACAAAATGTTGATAAAGTGAAAGATACCGAAAGCTTGAATGCGCTGCGACAGGCGGTGTATACGGCTAATTTTACACATGATCATCTTGTGCTGGCTTTTGGTGATCCATCGCTTTCGTCTCTAGCCGGGTTACCGGAGCTTATGCAGTACATGCTGCGCCTGCAGGTTGGCGGGCAGCGTTCCTTACGATCAGATGAAGTACAAACATTAGTTGAGGTGCACAAGCAATTCAGCATTTTTTTCGATGCCTACGGCAAGCTGCTTTCTTCGCGCCTTGATATCAATTCATCGCAAAGTGCTATCATGGCCAAGGCTGATCAGGCAATATCCGAGCTGCTTCGCAAAAAAATGCAGCAGTAGCTTTCGTTTCCAGGAATAATGAAGGTGGTTTAATTAACGGACTGCAGTATAAAGCTGAAGGAAATGGTTGAAAATAATGTACATTACACCTCATGCAGCTTTCACAGTTTATACAAAAAATTTGTCGGAGAACCAGATTGTTATATGCTATAATAAACAGAGATTATTTGGAGGGAGGCAGGTGACACCTATGCATATTGTTGTGGCGGGCTTGAATTACCGGACGGCACCCGTTTCGATCCGGGAGAAATTTACGTTTGCCGAAGGAGATCTCCCTTTGGCGCTTAAACAGCTGAAAGAGACGAAGAGCGTCATGGAATCCGTCATAGTGGGCACCTGCAACCGAACGGAGCTATACATTGTCGTAGACCGTGAGCATTTATGTGGACATTATATTCGCGGATTTATAGAAAATTGGTTCGGTGTGTCGCGAGACGAATTCAATAGTCATTTGTATATTTATGAAAATGACAAGGCAATCGATCATTTATTCAGGGTCGCGAGTGGTTTGGATTCGATGGTTATTGGTGAGACTCAAATTCTGGGGCAGGTTAAGGATTCCTTTGCTTTGGCTCAACAAACCAAGACGACCGGGATTATGTTCAATACATTGTTTAAGCAGGCGGTAACGTTCGCGAAGCGCGCACATACAGAAACAGGTATCGGCGATAATCCCGTTTCGGTCAGCTATGCGGCAGTTGAGCTGGGCAAGCGGATTTTTGGCAGCTATGAGCATAAAAAAGTATTGATCATTGGTGCGGGCAAGATGAGCGAGTTAACGGTCAAGCATCTATATGCCAACGGTGCGGATAAGGTTATCGTAGCCAATCGGACCTTAACACGTGCTCAGGAGCTGGCTGAAAAGTTTCAAGGTGTAGCCTGTACCATGGACAAGCTGAATGCCTGTTTGGAAGAGGTTGATATCGTCATTAGCTCGACGGGAGCTGCTGAATTGGTATTGACTCGAGAACAAGTCGCGGCTGTCCTTCAAAAGCGTCGTTCACGTCCGTTATTCATGATTGATATCGCAGTTCCCAGAGACCTGGACCCAGCAATCGGCAGCTTGTCTAACGTCTTTTTGTATGATATCGATAATTTACAGTCGATTGTGAACACCCACTTACAGGAACGGCGGGAAACAGCTGTTATGATTGAACAAATGATTGCAGATGAATTGCAGACCTTTGAGCAATGGACCAAGACGTTGGGTATTAGTCCAGTTATTCAAGCTTTACAGACTAAAGCAAGCTCTATTCATCAAGAGACGATGGATAGTTTGATGAAGAAGCTTCCTGATTTGGATGAAAGAGAATTGAAGATCATCCGTAAATTAACCAAGAGTATCGTGAATCAAATGCTGCGAGATCCCGTAAACCGTATCAAGGAAATGGCTTCGGAACGGCACGGTGATGAGGCGCTGGACTATTTCACCAAAATATTCGCGTTAGAGGAGCAATTGGAAGAGCAGGAACGTGCGGAGCAAGCGGCTCGTCAGCTGGAGCTTGAAGACGTACAGAATCGTTGGAAAGAAGAACTGCTAACGAAGGTTTCCCTAAAGCCTGCTGAGGCCTTGTCCAAATCGTAATCGGAAGAGGTGCCTTGGTCAATGGTTACGAAAAGTTGGTTATACGATGCTATTATTTATATCTACGCCCTGAGCCTGCTGTTTTACTTCTCGGACTTTGTTGGTCCGAATCGAAGTGCAAAACGGATAGGGACAGGGTTACTTTCTTTTGTATGGGTTTTGCAAACGGTCTATTTGATATCCGGCTTGGTCTATCATGATCCAACGGAAGCTTTTTCTATGTTCGAGACACTGTTTATGCTGACCTGGCTGCTAGTCACGGTTTCGTTGGTTGTAAATCGTTTTATCCGAATCGAGTTTTTTGTGTTTATGGTGAATGTATTGGGGTTTGCGGTTCTTGCTCTTAATTTTTTTAGTAATCCGAAAGTATCGCCATCGCTCGCTTCCTGGAATATTAAGGATGAAGTGCTATTCATTCATATTTCTTTATCCATCTTAAGCTATACGGCATTTGTAGCGGCAGCAGTGTTTTCCGGCATGTATTTATTGCTGCACCAGCAGTTGAAGAGAAAGAAGTGGTCAAAACTGATGCAGAGATTGCCGAGTCTTGACAAAACAGATCATTATTCGTATGTTTCTGTCATTATCGGAACCCCTCTGCTGCTGTTGGGTTTGTCCATTGGTTTCGTTTGGATTGCGCTTGAAGGAAATGCGGCATTATTTTTTGATCCTAAGGTCATAAATTCCTGGTTTGTTTTGCTAGCCTACGTTTTCTATTTATTTCAAAGGGTTATGCTGAAGACACCGGGCTATAAGCTTGCGTTATGGAATTTAGCAGCTTTTTTCATTATGGCACTCAATGTAGTGTTTGCGAATTTTTATTCTTCGTTTCACCAATGGTCGTGATACCATGAACAATATAGATTATTATCCTGTACTGGTTAATTTGAAGAACAAACCCTGTGTGATTGTTGGTGGAGGCCACGTAGCAGAACGGAAGGCAGGTTCGCTGATAGAAGCAGGTGCATCTGTAACCGTGATAAGCCCAGACTGCAGTCCACAGATTGAGGATTGGATGCAGCAGGGAGCTCTGACGATACTTCGCGAATTGTATTGTGCAGGAACACGGGAAATTGAACAATCCATACTCGTATTCGCCGCTACCGACAATCCGGAAATTAATGAAGCGGTTCGTCTGGAAGCAGAAACACTGGGCAAGCTGGTTACAGTGGCTGATAATACGTCTGGCAGCAGCTTCATCGTTCCGGCTATGGTCCGTCGCGGCAAGCTGCTCATCTCTGTCTCCACTGGAGGTGCCAGCCCGACGATTGCCAGAAAGATCAAACAAGAGCTGGAGCAAGCCTACGGGTTCGAATATGAAACTTATCTGGATCTTGTGCAGGAGCTTCGTTGGTTGATTCAATCACAGGTTGAGGATATAGAGGATAGACTGCAAATGCTTAGAGTGATGCTGGATTGGGAGCTTATGTCCTTAATCCGTTCCTCAGGTACGGATACATACTGGAAGCAGGAGCTCATAGACAGATTGTCTGCTGAACCAACTATTGCGAGAATGAAGCAAATCGGACTTTGGATTCAACAATACATCAAAGAGGGAGAGACATATGCGTAAGATCGTGGTGGGAACAAGACAGAGCGCGTTGGCCCTGACACAAACCGGGCAGGTTGTTGAGCATCTACGGGAGATCAGTCAAAAGCACGGCATCCCATGTGAATTTGAAATCAAAAAAATTATTACCAAAGGTGATCGTATCCTTGATGTGACACTGTCCAAGGTGGGCGGTAAGGGCTTGTTCGTGAAGGAGATAGAGCAGGCTCTAATGGACGGTGAAATCGATCTGGCTGTTCATAGCATGAAAGATATGCCATGGGAGCTTCCAAAAGGTCTTATGATCGGTGCGATCCCGCTGCGAGAGGACCCGAGAGATTGCTTGATTACGCAAGGCTCACTTCAACTGAATGATCTCCCTCAGGGTGCTAAAGTAGGGACAAGCAGTCTGCGTCGTTCTTCCCAGCTGCAGCATTATCGGCCTGATCTCAAGATTGAATCCATTCGTGGCAATATCGACTCCAGGCTCAAAAAACTGGAATCTGAAGGCTTTGACGCTATCCTGCTGGCAGCTGCCGGCTTGCATCGCATTGGATGGACAGATCGCATAACATCCTATTTGCCTCCAGAGGTTTGTCTGCCAGCTGTTGGCCAGGGTGCGTTGTGTATCGAATGCAAAGGTGACAATATAGAAGTGCTGGAGCTGCTTGAGCATTATAACGATGAACGGACAGCGCTTGCTGTGTCTGCAGAACGAAGCTTTCTGGGACGGCTCAATGGCGGCTGCCAGGTACCGATAGGTGCTTATGCAACCGTTGAAGGTGAACTAACAAGCGGAGCTTATCAAATCACCATGACAGGTATGGTAGGCTCGCCTGATGGTCAGCAGATACTGAAGGAAACTATGAATGGAACCGATCCGGAGCTGTTAGGTGTTAATCTGGCAAATGCTTTGATAGAGCGTGGGGCTTCCGATATTTTGGATAAAATAAGGGGTTGACAAGAAATGTCTAAAGGAGTCGTATATCTCGTAGGGGCAGGACCTGGCGATCCCAAGCTCATCACAGTACGTGGATTAGAGGCAATAAAGCGTGCCGATGTCGTTGTATACGACCGTTTGGCAAGTCCCAGACTGCTGAGACATATGAAGCCGGGTGCTGAGAAAATATTCGTTGGCAAGCTGCCGGACAAGCATATGTTGAAGCAGTCGGAAATTAATCAGTTACTGGTTGATCTGGCTTTGCAAGGCAAGATAGTTACGCGCTTAAAGGGAGGCGATCCGAGTGTATTTGGCCGGGTTGGCGAGGAGGCGGAGCTGCTTGCAGAGAATGAGGTAGCATTTGAAATCATACCTGGCATCACTTCTGCGATCGCTGTTCCTGCTTATGCCGGTATTCCAGTGACGCATCGTGACTTTACTTCATCCTTTTCCATAGTAACCGGACATGAATACAAGAATAAAACCTACAATGGTGTAAACTGGGAAAATCTGTCGCAAGCTTCAGGCACATTGATCTTCCTGATGGGTGTAGCTAACCTCGAATTTATATGCAACAAGCTTATAGAAGGCGGTAAAACGACCTCGACTCCAGTCGCTTTAATTCGTTGGGGAACGTGGATGGACCAAGAGACCATTACAGGAACCTTGACTGATATTGTCGAAAAAGTGCGGGTTGCTAATTTCAAATCTCCTGCGGTTATCATTGTTGGCGAAGTGGTAAAGCTGCGCGACAAGCTAGCCTGGTTTGAAAAGAAACCTTTATTCGGTAAACGTATTTTGGTTACTCGTGCAAGAAGTCAGGCGAGTGAACTGTCCAATCTGATCGAGGATTTGGGTGGAGAAGCTGTCGAATTTCCGGTAATCCGAATTCAAGCTACTTCTCAAGCTGCTGCACGCACTGCGCTTGGAGACGCTTTGCAGCGGCTGGAGGATTTTGATTGGGTTATATTCACAAGTGTTAACGGTGTGGATCATTTCTTTGAAGCTATCCGTGAACAACAAATAGATATTCGTAGGATGTATAAAGCAAAGATTGCTGCCGTGGGTCCCAAGACATCAGAGGCGTTGAGAAGTAGAGGATTGCTTGTTGAATTATTACCCTCGAAGTTTCACGGAGATGAGCTGCTGGCATCGGTTACGGAACAATTGAAGCCAGGACAACAGGTTCTGCTGCCAACTGCTGATATTGCCAAAGAATACATTCCAGCGAGGCTAAGGGAATTAGGCTTGCAGATCACTGAGGTAGATGTATACGAAACTGTGCTTGAAACAAGTGGTGGTACGGAGATTATCGAAATGCTTGAGCAGAAGGTGTTGCAGATCATTACTTTCACCAGTTCCTCGACAGTGACTAACTTGTTCCATGCTTTAAAAGAATTAGGTGTGGACCATCCGCTTGAGCTGATCAAAGATTGCCAAATCGCCTGTATCGGGCCGATGACTGCGCAAACCGCCATTGAGGCCGGACTGACCATAGATTATCTAGCAGAAGAAGCAACAGTAGAATCCTTGGTAGCCAGTTTATATAAGAATTAGAGATTATAGATACATCACGGGAGGTAGAAGGATATGGCTTTTCCAATTATTCGTAACCGTAGATTGAGAGGCTCGGCTGCATTACGTAATTTGGTCAGAGAAACGAATGTGACGATTCATGATCTTATATATCCTATATTTATAACGCACGGAACAGGAATCAAGGACGAGATTTCATCTATGCCTGGTGTGTATCATTATTCATTGGATTTGCTTGAGGAAGAGCTTCAGGAAATCGTTGACCTGGGTATTCAATCAATCCTTGTATTTGGGGTTCCCGATCACAAGGATGCACACGGAAGCTCCGCTTACGATGCACATGGAATTGTGCAGCAAGCAACACGCCGCATAAAAGAGCTTCAGCCGCAGCTCGTTGTGATTGCTGATACGTGCCTTTGTCAATTTACAGATCATGGCCACTGTGGAGTGGTACATTTCGACGAGCAGAAGCAGCGTGCTGATGTGCTTAACGATGAATCACTTGAATTGCTGGTACGCACTGCGGTTTCACAGGCGGAAGCAGGCGCAGACATTATTGCTCCGTCCAATATGATGGATGGTTTTGTATATGCGATTCGTCAAGGCCTGGACGAGGCAGGATATGACCAAATTCCGATTATGTCCTACTCGGTTAAATTTGCTTCAGCGTTCTATGGACCTTTCCGGGAGGCTGCTCATTCAGCTCCTCAGTTTGGCGATCGCAAGACGTACCAGATGGACCCGGCTAATGGACGTGAGGCGCTTCGTGAGGCACAGTCCGATGTGTTGGAGGGTGCTGATTTTCTGATGGTGAAGCCAGCCTTGGCTTATATGGACCTCATTCGTCAGCTGCGTGATCAATTCGATCTGCCGCTTGTCGCTTATAACGTAAGTGCCGAGTATTCGATGGTCAAGGCTGCAGCCATGCAGGGCTGGATCGACGAGCGTGCGATCATTATGGAGACGATGATTGGCTTCAAGCGTGCCGGAGCAGATCTGATCATTACTTATTTCGCCAAGGATGTTGCACGTTGGCTGCGTGAATAAAGTACTGGCACGGGTACTTCGTACAATCAATAGGGAAGTCAGAAGCTTTTCCCATACAGCCTCGGTTGTGTGAGAAGGGCTTTCTTTTTTATGCAGGAAGTGCGCCCTTGTCATACATTTGTCGGAATCTGAAGGGGCAATCAGTTGTTACATGCTGCTAAATAGGGCATAATATGAGTAGATCAATTAAAGCTTACGAGGTCAACTTTTCTTAAGGAAAGTTCTTGGGAGTATACGGAAATGAGGAAAAGCGGATGAGTTACAAGGATACGTTTATCAAAGCTTGTAAAAAGCAGGAGGTAGATACACTGCCAGTATGGTATATGAGGCAGGCGGGACGCTACGATCCGGATTACCGCGTTATTAAGGAAAAGTACAGCTTGCTCGAAATTTGTCAACAGCCTGAACTGGCTGCCGAAGTGACCTTGATGCCAGTGAAAAAGCTCGGTGTGGATGCGGCTATATTATATTCTGATATTATGAATCCTGTCGCTTCGATTGGTATTGATTTTGATATTGTCAAAAATATTGGGCCTGTCATCCATAATCCGATTCGTTCTTCAGCTGATGTGGAGAAGCTGCGTCCGATCCAGGTGGAAAAGGACTTATCTCATGTCATAAAAACCATCGAGATTTTGGCTGCAGAACTTAAAGTTCCCTTGATTACATTCGCAGGGGCGCCATTCACAATCGCCAGTTATTTGATAGAAGGCAAGCCATCCAAAAGCTATATTCGGACCAAAGAGCTTATGTACAGCGAGCCTGCGGTCTGGTTTCAATTGATGGATAAGTTGGGCGACATGGTTATTACATACCTGAAGGCTCATATCGCTGCTGGTGCAAAAGCGGTGCAACTGTTCGACAGCTGGGTGGGTGCTCTATCTCCCAAAGATTTTCAACATTATGTGCTGCCTACGATTAAGCGTATTTTTGCCGAGCTAAACCATCTGGATCAACCCAAAATTTATTTTCCGGGCGTAAGCTCGGGCGAGCTCCTTCCTTTGCTGCAAGAGGTAGAGGCTGACGTTATTGGTCTGGACTGGCGTGTATCTGTACCGGAAGGACGCAGACGTTTGGGATCGAAATTCGCAGTTCAAGGTAATCTGGACCCTTATGTGCTTACTGCGCCTATGTCGGTCATCAAGGAGCAGGCCAAGCTTATTATCGATCAGGGCATTCAAGAGCCGGGTTATATTTTCAATCTCGGACATGGTTTATTTCCTGAGGCGTCTATTGATAAATTACACGAACTGACGGATTTTGTTCATTCTTATTCAACATCCGCTTTGGCTGCAGCCAAACAAGGAAGTGGTATATAAATGTCAAAACAGCGAATTGGTGTACTGGTCATGTCATACGGGACGCCTGAGAGCTTGGATCAAGTGGAGGCGTATTATACGCATATCCGCAGAGGAAGACCGCCTACAGCCGAACAGCTCAAGGATTTAACAGATCGTTATGAAGCCATAGTCGGTGGTTTTTTTCCACTCAGGGAAAATACGAATAAGCAGGTAGAGTCATTGGAAGAACGCTTGAACGCTGATCATCCCGACTACTCTTTTGTCTGCTACCAAGGCTTGAAACATGCGGAACCGTATGTAGAAGATGGTGTAGAGCAGATGGTCAAGGATGGCATTCAGCAGGCTGTTGGTATCGTCCTCGCGCCGCATTACTCTCATATGAGCGTCGGCAGCTATATCAAACGGGCACGAGACAAGGCTGATGAGCTTGGACTTTCTATTCAATTTGTCGACAGCTACCATCTGCATCCACAGCTTATCCATGCACTCTCTGTACGTGTACATGATGCACTGCAGCGTTTTGATGGTATAGATAAGTCCGATATTCGTGTTGTATTTACAGCACACAGCTTACCTGAAAGCATTCTTGGAACAGGTGACCCCTATACAGAGCAATTACTGGAAACTGCGCGAGCTGTTGCGGCACAGACAGGCATTACGAATTGGCAGTTTGGCTGGCAAAGCGCGGGTCGTACGGGAGTTCCTTGGCTCGGACCGGATATTCTTGATATTTTGCGAACCGTAGTAAAGGAAGAACAGATCCGCAACGTCCTTGTGTGCCCGGTCGGCTTTGTATCTGATCACTTGGAGGTCTTGTACGATCTTGATATAGAGGCACAACAGGTAGCTCAGGAGTTGGAGATGCATGTGGAGCGTACGGCTTCACTTAATACCGATCCCTTGTATATGGAGACGTTGAGTGATGCGGTTTATTCGAAAGTAAATGGTTGAACAAAAAAAGCCCGATTGTTGAATCGGGCTTTTACTGAAATCATGAAAAGCGAAATCTATTTTGCTTGAAGATCGTAAAGTCTAACCTCGTAGCTTGGCAAGATCAAGCTTCATCTCGTTGCCGAGAAAGGTCAATATTTGTCTTTCCTGAAAATCACGGATAACCTGCATCAGGATAGGCTTCTGCACACCAGCCATTTGGGAAACCTCATCGTAGTTAAGCATCATCTTGATGGTTACGATACTACCTGAGCGAATACCATTTTTGTTGGCAAGCTTTATGAGGCTTTTGATGACTCTTGACCTGGCATCCAGGAAGGTAAGATCATGAACGTGCTGGTTCGTGTCGCGAAGGCGATTACACAGCTCCTGCATAATACAGAGAGAAATGTCGAAGTTGGATTTTAACATGTCCAAAAAGTTAGGTGCCGAAAGGGCAATCATCACGCTGTCTTCCAGTGTTTGGGCAGAAGCCGAACGCGGCTTGCCGTCAATCAATGAGAGCTCTCCAAAGCTGTCACCTGTTTTGAACAGGGAGAGAATCTTTTCTTCACCGGAAGTAGCTGCTGTATAAATTTTTACCGAGCCGCTGAAAACAATGTAGAATACAGAGCCAAGCTCTTTTTCATGAAATAAAACAGTATTGGCTTTGAACGATTTTTTGGAACAAATATTGGAAATGATCGTTAACTGGGAATTGTTAAGACTGGAAAATAAGGGTACCTTGCGCAAAAAGTCGATCATTGTTTCCCCCCGCTTCTTTTGCTGGAAAATAGTCCGAGTATAAATTCAGTTCGAATAATTATATATCGATTTTCCTTGATTTTCAAGACATTTTATCGTAAAGAAAGGGGCATGGCATTGAAACCAACCCAACGAGACGACTCACGTTCATCGAAGGCATTTGCAGAAGCCAAGCAGTTTATTCCGGGAGGTGTTAATAGCCCGGTTCGCGCATTTAAATCGGTAGGTTTAACCCCATTGTTTATGGAACGGGGAGCGGGTTCGAGAGTATTCGATATTGACGGAAATGAGTTTATTGATTATATCGGCTCATGGGGTCCGCTAATTGTTGGCCATAGTCATCCGGAAGTCGTAGAGGCGATTAAAAGCGCAGTTGAATTAGGGACTAGCTTTGGCGCGCCGACTGAGCTGGAAACGCGTATGGCCAAGCTGGTCATTGAAAGAATTCCATCCATGGACATGGTAAGAATGGTCAACTCCGGTACAGAAGCAACCATGAGTGCTTTGCGATTAGCCAGAGGTTATACGAACCGTCCGAAGATTTTGAAATTTGAGGGCTGTTACCATGGTCATGCAGATGCGCTGCTGATTAAAGCGGGATCAGGCGTAGCTACTCTGGGATTGCCTGACAGTCCAGGAGTGCCGGAGAGTGTCGCAGTCAATACCATCACAGTGCCTTACAACGATCTCGATTCGATCCGTGTTGCCTTTGAAAAATACGGAGAGGAAATCGCCGCTGTCATCGTAGAACCGATTGCAGGGAATATGGGCGTCGTGCCACCGCAACCGGGATTTTTACAGGGTCTTCGGGATATTACGACAAGTTATGGCAGTCTGCTAATATTTGATGAAGTCATGACCGGCTTTCGGGTCGACTTGGGCAGTGCTCAGGGACTTTATGGAATCAAGCCGGACCTTACCTGTCTCGGCAAAGTCATTGGTGGCGGCTTACCGGTAGGCGCTTATGGCGGCAGACGCGATATTATGGAAATGATCGCGCCAAGCGGTCCTATTTATCAGGCTGGAACATTATCCGGTAACCCATTAGCTATGGCTGCTGGCTACACTACGCTTCGTTTGCTAGGCCAGCCTGGAGTTTATGAGGAGCTGGAGCGCAAAGCGGCTCGATTAGAGGCCGGATTTATCTCCAATGCCAAAGAATTTGGCATTGCCTGCACGATCAATCGTGTCGGTTCGATGATATGCCCTTTCTTTACGGATCATCAGGTGACTAATTATGAGACAGCCAAGACTTCGGACCTGCAGCGATTCAATCGTTATTTTGCCGCGTTACTCGACAATGGGGTGAGTGTGGCACCTTCCCAGTATGAAGGGATGTTTATATCAACTGCGCATTCTGACGAAGATATTGAGCAGACTATTAAGGCTCATCATGCTATTATGAAACAGCTGTAGCCAAACGGAGCTTTCCAGGATGTTGTTGAATAGCAATCGCTTAAAGAAAAAAGGATCAACCCTCGTTGAATGCGAGTGTTGATCCTTTTTATCATTTAACGGGTACTGTAGTAGTTTCTGTTGAAGCCCCGGTTGTAGATCCTCCAGAAGGTGCTGTTGGTGAAGCAGGGGGTGTGGTTACAGGTGTGTTAGGCTTAGTTGTTGCATCTCCAGTTGCTGGCGTGTTCTTGGTAGATGCATCACTCGATGATGCAGGTGTATTCTTGGAAGCATCATTTGCTGCAGGCGCATTCTTGTAAGCATCGCTTCCAGCAGGTGGGGGAGTATTGGGTACAGATGTGCTGCCCGTTCCTTGCCCCTGTTGATTAGATCCACCCGTCGTAGATGATGGGTTGTTAGTAGTCGGATTCGTTGTGCCTCCAGAAGCTCCTGCTCCTGCTGGAGTGGTCTCACCTGGCTTAACTGGATCTGTTGTTACCGGATTACCGTTACCGCCTTGCTGAGTATTAGGATGCGTGGTCGTATCTTTTCCAGTATCCTTGGTACCATGATTAGTAGCAGGAGGTGTTGTTTTGCTGTTGTCTGTGCCTTGTGGAGGCTTGGTCGCATCCGATTGCGTGTTAGGCTTAGTAGACTCGTTGGTGCCGGATGGCTTATTGGTTCCAGTATTTGCAGCAGGAGTCTTGGTCTGCTCCGTATCTGTTGTTTTGGCTGGCGTTGGTGTTGTCACAGGTGCCGGATTATTTTTGGCTTTTGCTTTAAGCTCAGCTTGCTCTCTCAAAAAGTCAGGGTGATCGAACGCACCGCCGGCATTAATTGAAGATAACCCATCCCAAACCCTGTTGGCTACTGCATCCTCAGGATGATCGTAGACGAGAAAAGCGGATGGTAATCTGCGTTCACCGTAACGGCTGGAAGGCTTGGTGACCAACTCGCCGTTCACAACCAGCTCGGAAGAGGCACCCCCATCCAGGAAGCCTGCGTTGACTACATCATCCGCAAGGAACAATTCCTGAATTTCTTTCAACGTCGCTCCAACACTTTGAGTCGAGCGGCCGTCAGCTACGATAAAAATGACGGTTCCATCGGCTTTTTGACCAACTCCGGTCCGCGGCGCACGGCTAATGTCATTGATGGGAAGCGGTTTTCCATTTGCAATAACACGCGGATAAAAGGAAGCCGCCTCGGATATACCCATTTCTTGTAATTCAAACATATTATATTTACCGACGACGAGTGTACCTTCCTTGGTAAAGCCAACAATATGCTGTGCGACACTGCTATCCTGGTCCGTATAAATCACTTCTCCACCGGAGATAACAGCCCCAATAGCAGCAAAGCCATTACCTAAGCCCTCGGGATCGTCAAAACCTCCGGCATTGACTCCGGCTACAGCGCCAGTGCGTTTTACCATAGAAGAGATTTTTTCACCTTCACCTGGTTTCGCTGGTGTCATGAGACGAATCGATTTGGGATCATACACATACATCCGTTTGCCCTTCCAGAACGTTCCTGAGACGTCTTCTACTTTAATTAATTCATCGATAGTTCGATTCTTGCGAGTGATCGCAGAGGTAGATTGAACTGTAACCATGTTAAACTGCTGCTTTTCCTCGGCATTTTCTTCGATAAACTGTCGCATTTTTTGAAGCATGCTGTCACGCTGCTCTGTTCCTACAAATATCCAAGCCCAATCACGATGCTGGGTAATAATGACGGTATTAGCCATCCAGATGCGCATTTCCGTCCCAACCGGTGTCAAAAACATAAAGCTGGAAACCATAAAGGTCAGTATCGTAAATCCCAATAGTGAGCGCTTAAACCAACTCCAATCACGAAGTTGCTGTCGGGTGGATTGGAGAAATTGTAGTGCATTACTCAATGTGTAGTCCTCTCCCAAGTTCAAAATAAAATCAATAAATACTATTCATTCTATCATATTATTTGGTTGTTTAATAGAAGTCCTGATGCGAATTTGCTACAATGAAATATAAAGTTTTGTGAATTGAGGCGATAATTGCATGGATAAATACAGTCTGTACGGGATTACACTGGAAACCCTGGTTGTGATGTTTGGTTTTTTCCTTGTCTTCGGAGGTCTTGTGGCTTACGGTGTTATTTATATGAAGAAGGTGCGGAAGCCGTGAAGATGTCTTGGAGCAAAAAGGGGGAATGGCTGGAGCTGTTATTGCCAGAACCTCTTGAAACAGAGCTCGATTTAGGTAATTATATCCGAATACCCGTGCTTTTTTTGAAAAAACTTATCAAAAGCGGTGGTGTATCGATAAAAGGCTCCCGGGTTCGTCTGAAGCTGTTTCCGAATGAACCCCTACAGGATATGCCGGTATGGGCTCCTTTAGACGTGTTGTATGAGGATGATTTTTGTATGGTTGTCCACAAGACTGCAGGCATGAAGGTTCATGGAGACGGGTCCAGGAAAGGCAGCGAACAGACGACCTTGGCTGATGCCGTTGCCTTTTACTATGAGAGCACAGGACAGCAGTGCAAGGTGCGGCACATCCATCGCCTGGATGAGGATACGACAGGCCCTGTGCTGTATGCCAAGCATGAATGGGTCCAGCTGATTCTGGATGAAGACATGAGAAATAAATCCATACAGCGCAGCTATGCTGCGATCGTACAAGGACAATCAGCTCTTTTATCTGGGACTATAGACGAGCCTATCGGTAAAGATCGGCACCATTCAGCGCGCAGACGTATATCGGTGACAGGGGAGTGGGCGGTGACCCACTATGAGGTTGCGGAGCAGTTAAATCAGGCTATGCTTGTCCGACTTCGTCTGGAAACGGGAAGAACTCACCAAATTCGTGTTCATCTCAGCCACATCGGGTTTCCAATATGGGGTGATTCCTTATATGGCGGTCCCACTAAAGGAATCAATAGACAGGCTCTGCATGGCGAGAGCTTAGCATTTGAACATCCTCTGAGTGGTGAGAACATCATTGTTACAGCACCCTGGCCGGAAGATTTTCTAAGGCTGTATACGGCACTTCAAAAAATATAGTCATGCTTATCCCCCGAAAACCATATAAATCTAAAGACAACTGAAACTGATTAACCGATGGATACGGTTTGCAAGATTTAGTTTTCGGAGGGAGGACAAGATATTGGCTGAACAGCAGAATGGATTGCGGTTCGATATTTATGAGCGGGTGCATTTGTCTGAAGGAGTTGCCGGCATTAAACAATTGGAAGATGTGGAACTGGTTCCCCATATTCAGGTTGTGCCTCAAGGGGATCAGGCTCTTCTAAGAGGTAATCTGCTTCTATCCGGCACCTATGTAGATGAGCAGGATGCCGTGAATCGTACGTTGGAGCACCTGATTCCGGTAGAAATTACATTGCCGTTGAACCGGGTGCATCGTGTTGAGGATATTGCCGTTGAAATTGAAAATTTTGATGTTGATATTCTTTCAGCCCGAAGCCTCAATATTACAGGAGTGTTATCTTTAAATGGGCTTGAGGAAGTCATTGTAGCTCCAAGTGCTGATGAGATCTGGAATCATAGTTCGGATGAGGTGCTTTTTGTACATGAGGCGCCTACTCCTGCCAGAACTGACACATCTGTACCGATTTTAAACGAGGCTGACTATATACAGCCTGCTCAAGAGCGTTCGCCATCTTCAGCTTACAATGACCCGCCGGATGACTTAAGTGGTTTGACGGATGGTGGAGACGAGGAAGAGGAGGAATGGCTCGAGGACGAAAGCGATGAGGCTCTCGATGCGTTTCAGCATCAGCAGGCTGATAACTACTCAAGCTATGCGGCAGAGGAGAAGATAGAGCCGAGAGTTGCTTTTAACGGGAAGACGTCTGACTCACCCACTCAACCCGTAAAACCAATCGGTTTGACCTCATTGCTGCAAAGCTCCTCGTCAGTCAAAGCGGAGCAAAGATTAGCTGAATCGGAGGCAGCACAGAGTGCTCCCGCTCCGGGTGACCGATTGGAATGGAAAAAGCTGCTGCTAAGCTCAACAAGTGAGAAGCAGGAATTCCGCCGTGTTCGGTTGTGTATCGTACAAAAGGAAGAAACCTTGGAAATCATTGCGAAGCGCTATGAATTAAATCCACGTGAAATTGCACTGTTCAACCGACTGGCTGAGCATGAAGTTTCCGTAGGACAAATCGTCTATATTCCCAAGTAAACGAAAATGTCCGATCAAACCTGAATATGGGTTTGAATCGGGCATTTTTGGCTATAATAAGGATAAAACCTTGGTTTATAGGCGGATATGTTATTGACTCCATCGGTAATGTTGTTTATCATAGATGTAATCATATGTTTCAATAACTTGGAAAGGGAATAGTAGGCAGCTAACCCATCAGAGAGCGGAATTGTTACGCTGAGAGGTTCCGTAGGATGTAACTTGCCGAAGTCGCCCTGGAGTTGCAGTATTAAAGGCAAGTCTAAGAGTTCAACAGTACCATTTCGTATGGTTCCTTGAATGCTTGGTTTGCGGATAGATGCTGCCGGTATCAGCCGTTATCTGTTGAAGTGCCGCATAGTGGGCAGTAATTTGTCAGCCCAAGCCTTTTTCATATGCGGAATAAAGGTGGTACCACGGAAGCAGATCCTTTCGTCCTTTGCGGCGAAGGGATTTTTTTGTTGCCTATGAAAGTGGATGGGTAGAAGGTAAATACTGGCCCAGTCCAGCCTGCAAGTAATGGATGAATAGTATGGATAATGGAGGAACCCGCGATGGAAGAAATAAAAACAACGGAAATGCCGACGACCTACGATCCGAAGGAAGCGGAAAGGAAATGGTACGAGTACTGGTTGAAGGGCGAATACTTTAAAGCTGGTCAGCGCAAGGACGCCGAGACGTATACGATCGTTATTCCCCCACCGAACGTAACAGGTATGCTGCATATTGGGCATGCGCTGGATTGCACACTGCAGGATATTATGATTCGTACCAAGAGAATGCAAGGCTATGATACACTCTGGCTGCCTGGATCTGACCATGCCGGGATAGCGACACAAACCAGAGTCGAGCAGAAGCTTCGTGAGGAAGGTATTACCCGCTACGATCTGGGTCGTGAAAAGTTTCTGGAAAAGGTGTGGGAGTGGAAGGAGCATTACGCGGATTCGATTCACCAGCAGTGGGCTAAGATGGGCTTCTCGCTGGATTATTCCCGTGAGCGGTTTACTCTGGATGAAGGGCTGTCTAAGGCAGTTCGTGAAGTATTCGTCAAGCTGTACGAAAAGGGCCTTATTTATCGCGGCAACTATATTATTAACTGGGATCCGGCAGCACGAACCGCTTTATCGGATATTGAAGTTGAACACAAGGAAGTACAGGGTCACCTGTACCATTTGAAATATACAGTTAAGGATAGCGATGAGTTTATTGTCGTTGCCACAACACGTCCTGAAACAATGCTGGGTGATTCTGCTGTTGCCGTGCATCCAGAGGACGAGCGGTATCAGCATTTGATTGGCAAGGTACTCGTCCTACCGTTCGTCGGTCGCGAAATTCCGATTATTGGCGATGAATATGTGGATAAGGATTTTGGAAGCGGAGCTGTAAAGATTACGCCTGCTCATGATCCGAATGACTTTGAAGTGGGCAAGCGCCATGATTTGCCGCAAATATTGGTTATGGATATCACAGGTACAATGAACGATAAGGCTGGACCTTATGAAGGTTTGGACCGTTTTGAATGCCGTAAGCAAATTGTTGCCGATATGAAGGAATCCGGGGTTTTGGTGAAGATTGAAGATCACGTGCATCAAGTCGGCCACAGTGAGCGCAGCGGAGCTATTGTTGAGCCATACTTGTCCACACAATGGTTTGTGAAAATGAAGCCGTTGGCTGAGCAGGCGATTGCCGCGCAAAATTCGAAAACAGGCGCTAATTTTGTTCCGGAACGCTTCGAAAAAAGTTATTTGCAATGGATCGAAAATGTTCGTGACTGGTGTATTTCCCGTCAGCTGTGGTGGGGCCATCGAATTCCGGCATGGTACAACGACGAAACAGGAGAAATATTCGTATCCCACAGTGAAGCTGAAGCTTCCGTCCGTGCGGGCGGCGGCACGATCCGTCAGGATGAGGATGTGCTGGATACCTGGTTCAGCTCTGCGCTGTGGCCTTTCTCTACATTGGGCTGGCCGGATGAAACGGAAGATTTGAGCCGCTTTTACCCTACGAGCTTGCTGGTTACGGGTTATGATATTATTCCATTCTGGGTGTCTAGAATGATCTTTACCGCGCTTGAATTTACGGATCAAATTCCGTTCAAGGACGTGCTTATCCACGGCTTGGTTCGTGCTGAGGATGGCCAAAAAATGTCCAAATCTTTGGGCAACGGCGTAGACCCGCAGGAAGTAATCGAGAAATACGGCGCTGACGCGATGCGCTTTATGCTGTCAACAGGTTCCACAGCGGGACAGGATATGCGTTTCCGTTGGGAGAAGGTCGAGCAGGCGCGTAACTTTGCCAATAAAATTTGGAATGCTTCACGTTTTGTACTGATGAATTTGACCGGCTTCACGGTGAAGGATATTGATCTGAGCGGTCAATTAGGAACGGCTGATCGTTGGATTCTACACCGCTTGAACGAAACCGTACGTGATGTAACCCGATTAATTGACACCTACGAATTTGGTGAAACCGGGCGTCTGTTAACTAGTTTTATATGGGATGACCTGTGCGATTGGTACATTGAATTCAGTAAGCTGTCCTTATACGGAACTGATGCTGAAGCCAAGAAAAAGACGCAATCCGTGCTTGCTTATGTATTGGATCAGACACAGCGCCTGATTCATCCGTTTATGCCTTTCATTTCTGAGGAAATATGGCAGCATCTTCCGCATGAAGGAGAGACTATTACACTAGCTGCATGGCCGCTTTATAATGCTGATTGGGAAGCCGCTGATGCGGTTCAGGAAATGAATTTGCTTATGGATGTGATCCGTACGGTTCGTAATATTCGAGCTGAGGTTAACGTGCCGATGAGCAAAAAAATCGAATTGCTGATCAAACCGGCTAACGAAGAAGCTTTGATTATCCTGCAGCGTAATGAGGAATATATTCGCAGATTCAGCAACACCTCGCTGTTGGAGATTAGTCTCACTCTGGTGAATCCGGATAAGGCAATGACTGGAATTCTTACAGGTGCCGAGCTGTATCTGCCGCTTGCTGGATTAATCGACATTTCACAGGAACTGGCACGTTTGGAAAAAGAGCTTCAATCCCTGCATGGCGAAGTGGAGCGGATCGAGAAAAAGCTTGGAAATGAAGGCTTTGTAGCGAAAGCTCCTGCCAAGGTAATTGATGAAGAAAAAGCAAAGCTGGCCGATTATGCAGATAAGCGGGATAAAGTGATTGCCCGTTTAGCAGAGCTAAGGGGATGACTTCGATGAGCAGTACGACGAATGATTCGCAGGTACAATCATCTAATGGTTTTCAGAGTGCGGAAGAAGCTATAGATTGGATCGTCAATTTGGTCAAGTTCGGTGTCAGACCCGGGCTCAAACGGATGGAAAAACTGATGGAACTGCTTGAGCACCCTGAACGTCGCTTGAAATTCATTCATATCGCTGGCACAAATGGAAAAGGTTCAGTTTGTGCTTATCTGACAGAGGTTCTGAAGCAGAGCGGTTACGGAGTGGGTACCTTTACCTCTCCGTATATCGAGAAATATACAGACCGCATTCGCTATAACGGAGTCAACATCGCTGATGAGGATTTGCTGCTAGCCGTTAACAAGCTGAAGCCTCTTGTCGATCAGGTAGCTGCTTCCGAGCTGGGGCAGCCAACTATGTTCGAAGTATCAACTGCCGTGGCGATTTATTATTATGCTCGAATATCTTGTCCGGATTATGTGGTTTGGGAAACCGGATTAGGGGGAAGACTGGATTCTACCAATATCGTAAAGTCTATATTGACGGTAATTACGAATGTTGGCCATGATCATATGGACATTTTGGGAGATTCCCTGGAGCTTGTAGCTGCTGAGAAAGCTGCGATTATCAAGGCAGGTGTTCCCGTAGTCAGCGCGGTGGATCAACCGAGTGTGATTGAGGTAGTTGAGCAGGAGGCCACAGCCAAGAATTGCACGCTGTATTTAAGCGGACGCAAGTTTCGCTATGAAACTGTCTCAACCAAGGAAAACGAACAGATCTTCAACTTCGATGGGCCATTTCGCACGATAGAACAGGTTACGATTTCTATGAATGGCGTTCACCAGCTGCAAAATGCTTCATTAGCGCTGATGACCCTTGAACTGCTGCGTCAATACTACGCGCTGATCATCGAGGATGAAGTGCTGTTACGCGCAATGAAGGAGACAAGCTGGGCAGGCCGCATGGAAATGGTGTCTACGGAGCCTCGTATTTTAATAGACGGTGCTCACAACCCTGAGGGTGGTGCCGTATTGGCACAAGCGCTCCGCGACACATACAGCTACAACAAATTGCATTTTGTGATGGGGATGCTGTCCACCAAGAATCATTCCGGTTATTTGCGGCATATACTACCAATGGTGAACACATTAATACTTACGGAACCGGTGTGGCATAAGAAGGAAGAGGCTGCTAAGCTGGCGGAGCTGGCTGCTTCACTTACTCAAGAAATGGGCCTTCCCGATATCGAAATCATTGTAGAGCCTGACTGGAAGGCAGCACTGGAGCTGGTGAAAAGCAAAACGGCAGAGAATGATCTGGCCGTTGTGTCCGGCACCTTATATTTAATAGGGGACGTCCGATCCTGGATCCTACATCAAACCGATTCTGAAAAAGGCTGGTGAGAGCTGCGTGAATACATCTGAGCACATCCATTTTATCGGTATTGGCGGATATGGCATGAGTGCTATTGCCAAGGTCATGCTTGAAATGGGCTACCGTATATCGGGATCTGACCTTGCTTCCCAGGAGCTAACGGAAAAGCTCGTTGCCAAGGGAGCAACCGTGTTTATCGGGCATGAGGCAGAGAATGTCAAAGGAGCCGACGTTGTCGTCTATTCGACAGCCCTGTCTAAAGATAATGTGGAGATGGCGGCTGCTGAGGAATGGAATATTCCGATTCTGCATCGTTCGCAAATGCTTGCACGTTTAATGAACGCGAAGAAAGGGATTGCAGTCGCTGGTGCCCATGGCAAAACCACAACCTCCTCGATGATTGCGCTCGTGCTGGAGGAGTGCAAAATGGACCCTACCTTCATCATTGGCGGCGAAATCATGAACGTTGGCAGCAATGCCAAGGCCGGCAAGGGAGAATGGGTCGTTGCGGAAGCCGATGAAAGTGATGGTTCCTTTTTGCAATACAATCCATTGATAGCGCTCGTCAATAACATTGAAGCGGATCATCTGGAAAATTACAATGGTGATTTTGAGAACCTGAAAAAGGCTTATGCGCAGTTTTTGAGTCAGGTGAGCGACGAAGGCAAAGCTATCGTTTGTAAAGATGATACGTATCTTCAAGAGCTGATACCTGATATTAAAAGTGAAGTCATTACTTACGGTATTGAAACCGATGCCGATTATACAGCCCGCAACATAGTGCTTGGTGATCGCAAGGTAAGCTTTGAAGTCGAACATCAGGGCAGCAGTCTTGGATTCATCCAATTGTCTGTACCGGGCAAACATAATGTTTATAATGCAATGGCAACATTGATTACCTGCATGGAAGCAGGTTTGAGCTTTAGTCAAATTGCGGAAGCTATTACGGATTTTCGTGGTGCGAAGCGTCGTTTTCAAGTGCTTGGCGAGGTGAATGATATTCTGATCATTGATGATTATGCTCATCACCCTACGGAGATTGAAGCTACAATCAGCGCGGCCAAGGCAACTGGCAAAAGAATAGTCGCTGTATTTCAACCCCAAAGATATACGCGTACGTACTTCTTGTTTGATCAATTCAGTCGTGCATTCTCTGAAGCGGATGAAGTCATTATCACCGATATATATTCACCTGCGGGCGAGCAGCAGATTGAAGGCATAACTTCATCCAAGCTGGTTGAATTGATTCGACAGAACAGCAATCAGCATGTCCGTTATATTCCGAGTAAAGAGGAAGTACAGGCTTTTTTACTTGAGCACGTCAAGAGCGGTGATCTGGTACTTACGATGGGTGCCGGGGATATATGGAAGGCAGCATCAGGGTTAGCCCGTACACTGAATCAACAAGCAGAATCCAAATAAAATACAGCTAAAGAGAAACAAACCGAAGACGTCTGTAACTAGCGTTAAGGTTTGTTTTTTTAATTTGCTTGAATAAGCTGTAATAAATAAATTAACATTGACATTGATAATGATAACTATTATCATCAGATACAAATGCATACTTGTGAGATAAAGGAGCAGGATATGAAAAAAATCAAATACTGCTGTAAAAACTTGAAGCTTGGTTCCAAAAAAGTATATAAATCCATTAAGGAACGTTTTCCCGAAATCAAGCAAAAAAAGCAGGATTGTCTCGGAAACTGCAAGCTATGCTCCAAGCAATGCTTTGTTATGTTAGGTAAATCCAACGTTATTTATGCTTCAAGTCCTCGTAAATTGTATAAAGAGCTGAAGCAGGTTATAGGTTAAAAATTTACATACGAAAGGATAATTTAACGATGAGCTTGAGCCTATTGTGGATTCTTTCTCCTATTTTGTGTATAGTGGTTGTACTACTCCCACTCTACATGTGGGGTTTACAACAAAAATAATCCATGGAAGGTGCGTGTTCGTATGTTGAATGATTCCTTAAGTACAGCTCTGAACGATCAAATGAATTTCGAATTTTACTCCTCACATGTGTACCTGGCCATGGCTGCTTATTGTTCTGCTGAAAGCTTGGATGGGTTTGCTAATTTCTATATTGTGCAGGCTGAAGAAGAACGATTTCACGCAATGAAAATCTATAAGTTCTTAAATGACCGCGGTAGAAGAGCGGTTGTGATTGGTATGGATAATCCCAAAAATGATTATGTATCCATGCTGGACGTATTTGAGCGTGCTTATGAGCACGAACAGATCGTTACCAAGCGAATTTATGATTTGTCGGATATTGCAATGAATGAACGTGAGCATGCGACGATTCAGTTTTTGAAATGGTTTATTGATGAGCAGGTTGAAGAAGAAGCGATGTTTGATTCGATCATTAATAAATTGAAGCGTATTGATAAAGACAGTAATGCATTTTTTATGATGGATACAGAGTTTGCAGGTCGGGTGTTTACGCCGCCTGCACCTTAAACAATAATTTTGTATGTACACCAACAGGCAGCTGATTCCCGGACGATAGATTCGTTCAGGAGCCAGCTGTTTTTTTATGCCGTGCTATCGAAAGTCTAGTGTTATTGTTCTATTCATCTTTTCTCTTTCATAGTCTAATAATACGAATTTGGACAAGGGAGCGAAGTATAATGAGCAAAGCCAAAATGACCTTTCGGTTTGATCAGGAATATAGAAACAATGTTGGCGTTCCTGAGAGGAAAGCGAAAGAGCAGCAGGTAATCCCACTGCGCCCGGAAGAATACAAGGTCACCCCCGTGGATACGCAGACATTAAATCCATATCCAAATGATTTTGGAGGCTGGGAAAGTTCGTTTGATATGGAAACACAGCGAGTGGAGAAGTTGATCCGTGAGTCAGGTCATAGTACTCAGCAGGAGAACAGAA
Source organism: Paenibacillus sp. FSL H7-0331 (assembly GCF_001956045.1). The sequence continues at coordinate 64,899 of NZ_MRTH01000009.1, forward strand.
ATGAGACTCGATTTGACCCCAGGTATAATACCGGTCGCGACCCCAGACATGAGCCCAGACATGACTCAATAAAAGCTTCTAATGAACTGAATGTTGAACCGAAAATTGACGCTATTCGAGAAACGGGAGCTCCGAATCACAGACAGTTGGAAAATGAGGAGCTATTTTTCTCGAACGACCCTATACGGGGCGAACCTATAGATCCAATTCGTGATCATCGTTGGTATGTGCCAGAGGAGACATTTTATCGGAGGAGGAAAACGGCAGCCTCGTGGTTTAAGGTTGCTGCATCGGTTGCTGGAGCTGTCGCTACGGGTGCAGCCTTCGGTTTTCTTGTACTATCGATGTTTTCTCAGGATTCTGGGACCAATAAAACAAACGTCACGGCCCCAACAGCTACCAATGTCACAGCTAATGCCTCGGCACCAGCCAAATCAGCACCTACAGATCAAGCCATCGCGGTCTCAGGCTCAGTGACTCCGGCCAATACTGCTGGCAAAGCTGCAGATCCAACTGGTTCCATTGCCGTCTCGGCATCTGTCAGCAGCGGGGCAATAGCTGCTGTGAACGTGCCTGCAAGAACATTGACCTTCCTGCAAAGCGGTGTATTCTCGACATCACAAGGCGCAGCTGCTGCGCAATCAGAGCTGAAGAAAAAAGGTCTTGCTGCGGTAAGCGATGTGGGTGAAAAATTTCCTGTTTATGTGGGGATGGCATCCAATCGAGATGAAGCCTCACGGCTTGCCCAGCAATTTCAACAAAAACAGATCGATGTTATCATAAAGAGTGTGGATATGCCTGCGCTTTCGAAAATCAAATGGACAGGCAAGTCAACGGATAATGTGTCGGCCTTTATCACACAAGGTGATAATCTCGTCCAGCAAATAGCTCCGCTTACCGTTTCGCATTTAACTGAAGCTAAACTGACGGGAATGGATGCTTCGCAGGTGCAATCCGTCAAAACTGCTCATCAAGCCTGGCTAGGGATGACTTCAGGAGTGAATGAGGGGCTTTCCGAGGAAGGTAAAGCAGCCGTCCTTAAAATCAGCAGCGCAATGAATGCAGCCGTTGCATCATTGGATGAGTATCGCAAAAGCCCATCTGCTTCCACGTTATGGCAAACACAAAATGCGATTTTGCAGACTGCACTTGCTCAAAAGGAATTCAGGCGGGTAATCACGACACCATAAAAGTGGGATGATGAAGTTTCAGAAAAAACGCCGACCGGCTCAGCTATGGCTGCTGAGGGGTTGGCGTTTTTGGTGTGCTTTGAACATACCGATCAAGTAAGGAGGCTGCTTCGGCACGCGTCATGCCACGGTTCGGCATAAATTGATCTGGCGCTATGCCGTCGATCCAGCCGGCATGTTGTAAACTGTAGATCGATTTGGCTGCCCAATGATCAGCAGGTACGTCTGTAAACGACGCTGTACCTAACGGGCCGAGGGTGGCAGGAAGAGCAAGCCGTTGAAACGTAGCAGCAACTTCTGCACGAGTAATCGGTTGATCGGGACGTAAGGTAGCGTCATCGTAGCCGTTAAGAACATCTGCCATTATGGCTTTGTTCAAGGCGGCATTTGCCCAGTGACCAGTAATATCCATGAACAACGGCATGGGAGGTTTTATAGGTGTTACACAGCTCTCACCATTCTTATAAACCACACCAGAAACCGTATTGTTGTTACTGCCGTTTGTGCAAACGGGAGGGTTGGCTGAAGGCTTCTTGATTATAGATAAATCGAAAACCCGATCCAGCAAGGTCATCCATTCCGCTCGGGTCAGCTCACGGTTAGGTTTATACAGTCGGCCTACGCCGTCAACAATTCCCTGACTTTTTAAGCGAAGTACAGCATCCCGTGCCCAATGTACACGCATATCGGTGAATACCTCGCTCGGTGTATTCGGTGGCATATAAGCTTCAATGCCTTGCTCTATAGCCTGAGCCATAGTCGTTCTGACTTCATCACTGGCCAGTAATGCTGCATCCTGTCGATTCGAGAGAAAAGCAGTTTCTACGAGTATGCTTGGAATGGTACCCATACGTACTACATAAACAGCGCTCGCTACAAGACCACGATTTTCTAATCCGGTAGCATCAACGAAATTGTTCAGAACTACCTTCGCTAACTCCCGGCTCTGCGGGGTGAGCTCCGCCATTTCCGGGCTTGCCGGATAGTCTTCCTGTGGATAATTATTATCGTGGTACAGTATCAAAGCGCCGCGTGTTTTGGCATTTCCCGGCATGGCGTTGGCGTGGATCGAGACAAACAAATCAGCCTGCTGCGCGTTTGTAAAGTCAACACGTTCTTTAAGTGAAAGAAAAGTATCATCTTCTCTCGATATTGCGGTTTCATAGCCGCGATCTGCCAGCATCTTTGTTAATTTGGTGGCAATATCCAGGTTAACGTTTTTCTCCAGCAGTCCATTGACTCCGACAGCTCCTGAATCCGATCCCCCATGACCAGGGTCGACAACAATCTTTATTGCCCATGACGAGGATGGAGCAGCTAACAAGCATACAAGGATAAAAATAATAAGGGTATAAGACCGAAGCATCAAACAAGGTTCCTCCTTAAAGTTTTCGCCAGAAAACTGGCATCGTAAGCATAAACTTAAAGTTTTCGCCAGAAAACTGGCATCGTAAGCATGGGTTAAAAGCTTTCGTCAGAGTGCTTTTAGCTCTTCCAGGGTATGTTTTTTAGTAAGTAGGTAAGAGGCTATATTTACAGGATAAAGGCTTGTGCTATAATACGGTGAGCGCAGTAGCGGCAGCGATTTGACAGCTTCATTTTTTAATATGTAAAGGAAGTGTAGCTATTTATGAAAAAGAATACCTTTACCTTCATCTTGCTGCTCGTCATAGGATTAGTAGCGGGAAGCCTTGTGGGTCAACTGCTGGTTTCTGTCCCTGCACTGGCTTTTCTTACAAAATCGGTTGATCTTACCTGGCAGCCAAAAGCGGATTTGTTGGTGATCAAATATGACCTCCAATTTCAAATGAAGCTTAATTTGATCAGTTTGGTGGGGCTTGTTGCGGCTTTTTGGATTTTTCGCAGATTATAATGAACTTACTTAAACTTTAACCTATTCGAGACAAGGAGTCTATATATGTCGATATTTGGCGCAAAAAAAATCATTTTGGCATCCTCCTCACCACGCAGGCAGGAATTAATTCAAACTTTAGGTCTTCCCTATGAAATTCGGGTTAGCGATGTTCAGGAGGATACAGAACCGGGAATGAGCCCATCTGAAATCGTCGAGCAGCTCTCGGGTCGTAAAGCCGCAGCTGTCTGCGAAATGTTTAAAGCCGAGCAGCGGACAGAAGGGATCGTGATTGGTTCCGATACGATTGTTGTGCTGGATGATCAGGTGCTGGGCAAGCCGCAAGACCGTAAAGATGCCGCACGCATGCTGGAGGCTCTGCAAGGAAAGGTCCATCATGTTTACAGTGGAGTTGCTTGTATGGATCTGGGTACGGGACGTGAATTGTATGCCCATCGGGTTACAGCCGTCTATATGAAGCCAATGAGTTCTTTACAGATTGAAAGGTATATCGATACGAATGAACCGATGGATAAAGCGGGATCCTATGCGATACAGGGGATCGGTGCGACCTTGATTGAACGGATCGAAGGCGACTATTTCAATGTTGTGGGGTTACCATTATGCCTGCTTGGTGAAATGCTTGGTGAATTGGGCGTAACTGTTCTTTAATCCGGCATCATGCTATAATAAAACTTCTACAAACCTAGAATGTCAGGGGGGAATGAATGGAATCGCACAATTTAACATTGCGCGATGTCCCAAACGAAGAACGTCCTAGAGAGCGCATGATGCAGGTTGGGGCTCAAGCATTAAGCAACGCGGAACTTCTGGCGATTTTACTGAGGACTGGTACTTATCAGGAGTCGGCTGTCCATTTGGCACAGCGCATGTTAAGTCATTCCGGTGGATTGCGCAGTCTGGTTGATATGAGCTTGGAGCAGTTAACCGAAATCAAAGGCATTGGTTCGGCTAAAGGACTGCAGATTCAAGCCAGCATTGAATTGGGTCGTAGATTGGCACGCAGTGTGTTGAATGATACCATAATGGTTCGTTCCCCTAAGGACGTAGCTGATTTGATGATGGAAGAACTGCGTTATTTACAAAAGGAGCATTTTGTATGCTTGTTTTTAAATACTAAAAATCATGTCGTGGGTCAGGAAACACTTTCCATGGGCAGCTTGAATGCAGCAATTGTTCATCCAAGGGAAGTATTTCGTGCGGCGATTAAACGAAGCAGCGCTTCGATTATATGTGTACATAACCATCCGAGCGGGGATCCAACTCCGAGCTCAGAAGATATTCAATTGACACAGCGGCTGGTAGAAGCGGGCGAAATTATCGGCATTGATGTACTGGATCATATTGTTATCGGCGACCAAGCTTTCATCAGCTTGAAAGAGCAGGGGTTGATGTAACAGAAATTGAAACAAACGAAGGGAGTATCAAGCATGTTTGGTGGTTTTACGAAAGATTTGGGCATTGATTTGGGAACTGCTAATACACTCGTCTATGTAAAAGGAAAAGGTATCGTGGTCAGGGAGCCATCGGTAGTGGCAATAAGGACAGATACCAAAACCATCGAGGCCGTAGGAAATGACGCAAGAAATATGATTGGCCGGACTCCAGGTAATATACGTGCCATCAGACCGATGAAAGACGGCGTAATTGCCGATTTCGATACTACCTCGACCATGATCAAATATTTTATCAGACAAGCGCAAAAGCAGCGTTGGTTATTTCCACATCGTCCAAGCGTGATGGTATGTGTTCCTTCTGGTATAACAGCCGTCGAGAAGAGAGCAGTCGAGGATGCAACACGCCAAGCAGGCGCGCGCGACGCTTATACGATTGAAGAGCCATTTGCAGCGGCTATTGGCGCCGATTTGCCGGTTTGGGAACCGACGGGCAGTATGGTCGTTGATATTGGCGGAGGCACTACAGAGGTTGCCGTTATTTCATTGGGCGGCATTGTAACGAGCCGTTCGGTTCGTGTTGCGGGAGATGAGATGGACGAAGCCATCACGCAATACATTAAGCGTACCTACAATTTGATGATCGGCGAACGTACGTCTGAGCAAATCAAGATCGAGATCGGCTCGGCATTGACGATGGACCCTCCGGTTCGTTTTGAAATTCGTGGACGGGATCTGGTTAGCGGTTTACCCAAAACAATGGCGATCACGTCAACTGAAATTACAGATGCCCTTACCGATACTGTGAATAGTATTGTTGAAGCTGTGAAAGTGACATTGGAGAAATGTCCTCCTGAGCTTGCGGCTGATATTATGGATCGTGGCATTGTGCTTACAGGTGGAGGCGGATTGCTGCTTAATCTGGACAAGCTGTTAGCAAGAGAAACAGGGATGCCTGTGCTTGTTGCCGAGAATCCACTTGACTGTGTAGCTATTGGAACAGGCAGAGCACTAGAGCACCTCCATTTATTCAAAATGAGATCGGGCCCAACAAGTAAATCCAGACGTTAAATCCATAAGCGTAAGATTAGAAGGTGGTTATTTTGAAATTACTGGGAAATAAACGATTATTAATACTGCTGCTGGGTTTCATTTGCTTTATTGCCTTGATGGGATTGACGCTTGGAAAGCGTGAGCGAATGAGTTGGCCTGAAAAATTTGTTACGGATACGATCTCCTGGACGCAAGGAATTATTTATAAGCCCGCTGGCTATATAGCGGGTTTCTTTGAGGATATTCGGCAGGTGCGTACGATCTTTGAAGAGAACAAAGTACTGAAGCAAACCTTGACGAAATACGCGCGCGACACGACCAAATTAAATGATCTCGAACAGACGAACAAACGGCTGCAGGAAGCTTTAAACTTTACAGAACGTCAAAAGCAGGCAGGTAATTACACCTTTCGTATCGCGGAGGTCGTGGCTGTTAACCCTGATTTACTCAACAATACAGTGAGTATCAATCTGGGTGAGCAGGACGGCGTCAAGCCGAATATGGCTGTAATGTCTGTGGATGGACTGGTAGGACGCGTTAAGAAGGTATCTTCCTTTTATTCTACGGTTCAGACGCTCAAAGGTATTGATGATACGGCCAATGAATCCAAAGCGATTTCAGTAACCGTCAAGAATAAGGAAAATGAAAGCTTTGGTGTCATTGTATCCTATGATCCTGGGGAACAGCTTCTCGTCATGACCATGATAGATCCTAATGACAAGCTGGAAGTTGGGGATACCGTGATTACTTCCGGATTGGGACAGGTTTTCCCTAAAGGGATCGAGATTGGCAAGGTAGTCTCCAGAAAGCAGGGCAACTTCGGCATCTCGCATGAGGCGCTGATTCAGCCTTTTGCTTCTTTTGACCACCTTCGTGAGGTGTTTGTCGTTATCGTCCCGGAGCAGGGGTGAGCTGATCATGCGTAAATGGCTGTGGTTGATCCTGTTGGCTTTGTTTATTTTGGAGGGTACCATACTGCAATGGATCATACCATCTGTATGGCAATCCAAAATCTATGTGGCGCCTCATTTTATCGTTGTGATCGTGATTTATATCGGTCTTTATGTAAATCGGCATACGGCGTTGGTTTACGGTCTTATTTTTGGATTATTGCAGGACTTTATTTATTATTCACCGATGCTTGGACCGATTTCATTTGCAATGGGCTTGACTGGCTATTTGGCTGGCTTGATGCATCGCCGTCTTCATTCCAATATTATCGTGAGTATGCTCGTTATGGCACTCGGAAATTTATTTTTCGATTCCATTATCTATGGGCTGTACAGACTGTTCCAAATCAACCATCTTGATCTGCAGTGGGTATTTTTCCACCAGATGCTTCCGAGTATGCTGATTAACCTCCTATTCGCACTTATGGTCTACGTTCCTGTCCGAAAGTTGTTCGAAAGCATGCAGGCTGCAAAGACTGACGCAGAGGAATAATTTTTCACTGAACAAGCAGGAGTTACGTCGAAAAAGGCCGAATTGTATTAGGTGTAGGGAGGTAGGGACGGGGATGGCGGCTACAAAACATCATGTGATGATTAAAGGTGTAAAAGAAGGTCTTGTATTTCTTCTGGATGATAACTGCGCATTCGAGGAAATTATCGAGGAACTGCACCATAAACTGGAAAAAACACACCAAAAAATATTGACGGGGCCGATCATTCATGTTCACGTCAAATTGGGTACCCGTACTGCCTCAGCCGAGCAAAAGGATCAAATTCGCAGCATCATAGGTCAAAAGGGCAATCTGTTGATTCAGTCCATCGAGTCTCAGGCGGTGGATCCGGTAGCGATTTTATCTAATACAGGTGATGTGCATTTGGTTAAAGGTATTGTGCGTTCGGGCCAAACGATGGTAAAAGAAGGCAATATCCTATTTCTGGGTGACGTGAATCCGGGAGGGGAGCTCATTAGTACGGGCAGTATTTATGTAATGGGCTCGCTCCGCGGAATGGCTCATGCCGGTGTGAATGGTAACGATAAATCGATTATCGCAGCTTCTCATTTGAGACCTACCCAGCTGCGGATATCCGCTATTATTAGTCGACCTCCGGACGAATGGGGCATGAACGAAGCTTTTATGGAATTTGCTTATGTCAAAGATGGCAAAATGGAAATCGACAAAATTCACCATTTGCATAGATTGGTTATGGAACCGTAACATGAAGGAGCTGAGCACTATGGGTGAAGCAATTGTCATAACCTCGGGAAAAGGCGGGGTCGGTAAAACGACTACCTCTGCTAATATCGGAACGGCGCTGGCGCTCAATGGCAAGAAGGTTTGTATGGTCGATACCGACATTGGCTTGCGTAATCTGGATGTGGTCATGGGGCTGGAAAATCGGATTATTTATAATTTGATCGATGTTGCTGAGGGACGCTGTCGACTGGCGCAAGCACTGGTCAAGGACAAACGTTTCGATGAGCTGTATATGCTGCCTGCTGCGCAAACTCAGGACAAGAGTGCGATTTCTCCCGAAGCAGTCAGAGAAATTATTTTGGAGCTCAAACGTGATTTTGAGTATGTTATTATCGACTGTCCTGCAGGTATAGAACAAGGTTTTAAAAATGCGGTTGCAGGTGCGGACAAGGCTATTGTGGTGACAACACCGGAAAACGCTGCGGTTCGTGATGCTGACAGAATCATTGGTCTTCTGGAAAATGAGAAAATATTTTCGCCCAAGCTGGTTATTAACCGTATTCGACAAAGTATGGTGAAAAAGGGTGAAATGCTAAGTATTGACGAAATCACGTCCGTTCTGGCGATAGATCTGCTCGGTATCGTCCCGGATGATGAGTATGTCATCAAAGCGGCTAATATAGGGGAACCTACAGTAATGAATCCTAATTCTGCGGCAGCGATTGCTTATCGTAACATTGCTCGTCGCATTCTGGGAGATACGGTTCCACTCATGCCAATGGAGGAAAAGTCAGGGGTATTGACTAAATTCAAGAAGTTTATCGGGATGGGATGAGCATGTTTTGCTGCAAAAACTAAAAAATATCGATTTGTTGATCGTAGCCATTCTTCTGTCATTCATGGTTATTAGCACGCTGCTTGTTTATAGCGCAACGCTCGATGATCCCAATATCGTGTTCGATATGAAAAAAACGATAACGATTTATGTTATTTGCATACTGGCCTTTCTCGGAGTGGCCTTGGTTGATTATCGTGTTTTATTAAAAATCTCTCCCTATTTTTATGGGGCTGGGTTGATATTATTAATTCTTGTCTATAAATTCGGTTTGGAAATTAATAGTGCCAAAAGCTGGTTTCAGCTGCCGGGTAACTTGCTGTTCCAGCCTGCAGAATTTATGAAGCTCATGCTCATTCTTGCCCTAGCCGCGTTCATGGCTAGAAGGCAAGGAGAAAAGCTGCTTTTTTTGACGGACATAGTGCCTATAGGATTTATCGTACTCATTCCTTTTGTCCTTGTACTGATTCAGCCAGATTTGGGAAATGCTGTTATTTTTCTGGTAGTTTTGGTAGGGATGCTGTGGATTGGTAACATCAAGTATACGCACTTTTTAATAGGTTTTTTATTGGTGATAGCGGGACTGTTTCTATTTTATTATTTATTCACTCATTTTCACGACCCGATTCAGCAATATTTGAAGCTGCAAGGTAAAGGTCACTGGGTTACCCGGATTGATACCTTTATAGATCCAGATAATGCTTCTAAGGATCACAGCTTCCAGGTTGTCAATTCAATCAAAGCGATTGGTTCCGGTGGCTTGTCTGGGGAACGGTATTTGCAAGGAACCTCGGTCCACCGTAATTTCATTCCCTATGCGTATTCCGATTCGATATTTGTCGTGCTGGCGGAAGAATTCGGATTTGTCGGGTCATCGGTGCTGCTGCTGCTGTATTTTGTGCTTATTTATCGGATGATTCTTATCTCGATTCAATGCCATGATAAAGGCGGGGCCTACGTTATTGTTGGCGTGGTATCGATGTTCGTGTTTCAAATTTTTGAAAATGTGGGGATGCTGCTTGGCATCATGCCTTTGACAGGGATTACGCTTCCTTTTATCAGCTACGGGGGAACGTCGTTACTATTAAATATGATGAGTATTGCCGTTGTGGTCAGCATACGGATCCATCAGGAAAAAGAACCCACATTTCGAGCGTAGAAAAAAGCACCTATAAAGGTGCTTTTTTTTTGTGCGAACGCAACAATTATGTTCAATTCACTTGGAGTTTCTTGCTATAATAAATGCAGGTAAACTATGGAGCGTAGAAGTAGTTGCGAAAGGTTGGGATTCACATCAGGCATATCTTGTTGTCCAAATATTTTTCGCGATTGTTCTGGTACAGCGTATTCATTGTCATATTTCCTGTCATAGTACTTGGTGGCTTTTCCTATTATAAATCCTCGGGTATTGCGCTTCAAAAGGTGAATGAAGGCAATGCGCAGGTTACACTGCAAACCAAGCTGCGGATCGAGCAATTCTTAAAAACCGTTGATGCGGCCTCCTTGCAGTTGGTTAGCTCGCCGCTGGTCAACAATGCCATGGATCGTGAACTTTCCTACAAAGAGTTTCAACTGATTCAGGATCTGCGTGAACAAATACAACGTATTCAATCGTACGAGCTGGGCATTCAGGATATACAGCTCATCAATATGTCGAAAAGATGGGTTTTGGAAAATAGCGGTGTATACCGGTTTGACGATTATGCCGTAAATATGGACCTGATCTATATCAAGAACACGAAAAACTCTTTCTGGACCGGCTCTTTTTCCAACAACCCTTTAACTACAACGATTGGAAAGGGACAAAGTCTGCAATTGATCCGCAGGCTGCCGCTGAATTCGCAAGCTCCACAGATGGTGGTCGTTATCAAAATTAATCCGGGGGAGATCAGCAAACTGGTCGAAAATATCCCGGGGATTGGCAAAACATTCGTTTTGGATGAAACAAATAACGTTCTAGCTAGTCATGACGGTTCTCTTAACGGTCGGTTATTTCCGATGAAAGAGCCGCTTCGCGAAATGTTGAGCAGCGATCATCCTCCTGAGACGTTCCAATCCGAGTGGATGGAGCAAATGGTATCGATCAACCTTATTCAATCTACCTATAATGATTGGAAGTATGTAACTCTGATCCCGATCGCTGAGGTTACCCGTGAGTCGAGATCGATCGGCTGGATTACTTTTCTCATTTGTCTCGGTATTATGGCGGTTGCCAGTGCTCTAGTTTACCTGCAATCCCGCAACATGTACAGTCCGATACGTAAGCTCTATGAGGCTGTCCGGGGAGCATCCGGCACCGCCTCCAGTTCTGTGAATGATCTGAGCAGCCAGGATGAATTCCAGTATATTAGTGAGCGGTTCCAGACGATGAGGCTGACCCAGAATGAAATGGAAACACAAATGCAAAGACAGACTCAGCAGTTAAAGGATTACTTTGTGCTGAAGCTGCTCCAAGGTCATGTGAATACAGTGGATATCACAGGGGAATGGAAATGGTCGCAATTTCCGTCCGAATGGCATATGAAAGCGGTGCTGGTTACACAGATCGATACCTTTGAAGGTGTACGTTTTCGTGAAGGTGATAAAGATTTACTGCTGTTCGCGATCAATAATATCGTAAGTGAGTTAGTACCCGCCGATAGCAGACTGAATCCCATACTGATTCATCCTTCCCAGGTAACGGTAGTCGGGAGTAATACGGAAGACCGTGAGGATTTTAAAAACAAGTTGTATACAGCTGCAGAAAAGATTCAGGCTGCCGTCAGCAGCTTTCTCGGTCTCCAAATCAGTATCGGCATCAGCCGTCCTTATTCCGAGTGGAGCGACATGCCCAAAGCCTTCCATGAAGGCCAGGAAGCGTTGAAATACCGCATCAAGGCAGGGCAGGCAGCCGTCATTTTTATTGAGGATCAACAGCCTGTTCATCATGTTAAGCCTTACTATCTAGAAGCTGTTGCCGGCGATATGCTGGATGCAATTAAGCTGCTTGAAATCGGGCGGGTGCATGAGCTGCTCGGACAGTTCATGAAGGAAGTATTTTCGCGGGAATGCACGCACCAGGAGTATCAGGTGTCGTTAATACGGCTGCTCATCGAATTCATAGATTTGGCTAACCAAATGGGGGTATCGTGGGATTGGACTGACAACCGCAATCCATCCTTTTTTGAGAGACTGTTGGAGCTGAATTCATCTGCTGATATCGAGCGTTGGTTTCGTGAAGATATTATCGGCAGGATTCTTGAAGCTGTTGAGCAATCAAGAACTGTACAGGACACGTCGATCACTGAGCAGGTATTAAGAATGATCCACGAGCAGCAGGAAACGGATTTGACGCTTGAAGCCTGTGCGGCCCGATTGCATTTTCACCCCAGTCATGTCAAAAGAGTGTTTAGGCGTGACGTGGGGGTCAGTTTTAGTGAATACGTTTCCACACACAGGCTGCAGACGGCCAAGAAATGGCTGACCCACTCGTCAATGAAAATAAGTGAAATAGCTGAACGACTGCAATATAACAATGCCCAAAATTTTATTCGTTATTTCCGCAAAATGGAAGGGATGACTCCTGGGCAATACCGGGAGCAGTACAAAGCTTGACAATGTTCATGACAACAACGGAAAGGCCTCCCTGCGGGAGGTTTTTTTCAATTGATTACTAGATCCCAAATGATTATCACGACCTCCAAGCGGCGGAATGATCCCAAAAGATTGTAGACGTTATGATCGGTAGCTTCTATATTGAGGGCAAGCGGCTTATAAACACAGAAAAGGAGGTTAAACGTTGGCTTACTCTTATTTATGGACTTATGTAACTAAACATCGCTGGTTGTATCTCATGCTGGCGCCCGGATTTTTTTACTTTGTTATCTTCAAGTATATTCCGATGTGGGGTGTATTGATCGCCTTTCAGGATTATCAGGTATTCCAAGGTTTTTTGGCAAGTCCTTGGGTAGGCGTGAAACATTTTGATCGATTTTTTGGTGATCCGGCTTTTTGGTTGTTGTTCCGTAATACATTTGTACTTGCTTTTTACAATTTGTTTTTCTTTTTCCCATTACCGATCCTCATTGCCCTGATGCTGAATGAAGTACGACAAGAACTGTTTAAGCGTGCGGTGCAAACACTCATCTATATTCCACATTTTATTTCGTGGGTCGTGGTGGTCGGGATTGCGTACATTTTTTTTACAACAGAGGGTGGAATCGTTAACGAATGGATCGCGTCACTCGGCTGGGAGAAGCTGAACTTTCTTGTCAGTGAAAAATGGTTCCGGGTGATGGTTGTTTCTGAATTGATGTGGAAAGAGACAGGGTGGGGTACGATCATTTTTCTGGCAGCACTGGCTGGAGTCGACCCACAGCTGTATGAAGCCGCTCGTATGGATGGGGCCAATCGACTCAGACAGCTTTACCACATTACGCTGCCAGCTATTCGAAGCACGATTGTGATCCTGTTGATTCTACGTTTAGGCAGCTTTCTGGATACCGGCTTCGAGCAAATTTTTCTGATGCTCAATCCGCTGAACCGTCAGGTGGGCGAAGTGTTTGACACCTATGTATACAGCATAGGCATCCAGCAGGGGCTTTTTAGCTATAGCACCTCCGTCGGATTGTTCAAATCTGTGATCGGGCTTGTTTTGGTATTGGGAGCGAATTACACAGCCAAAAGGTTCGGGGAGGAAGGGGTTTACTAACACGTGGATTCGATACAAAAACAGACCGTGCAGCGGCGCACGGCGGTAAAACGAACAATCGGAAAATCAGCGGGCAGCATCCTGTTAGAAGGCGTCAATTATACACTGTTAACGTTGTTTGCACTGGCAACCGTCATTCCGTTCGTGTATATCATCGTAGGTTCCTTAACCCCTGCGGACGAATTAACGAAGCAAGGCTTTACGCTCATTCCTACCCGAATCACTTTCGATGCTTATAGCTATTTACTGGCATCTGAGGCGGTCATTCGTGGGTTAGGAGCTTCCTTATATATTACGGTGGTAGGTACTTTCATTAATATTTCATTTACCGTACTGATGGCCTATGCGTTGGCTCGCAAAGAACTGAAAGGAAGGCAGCCTGTCCTGCTGATGGTCATTTTCTCCATGCTGTTCAGCGGTGGCATGATTCCGACCTTCCTGATTGTCAAATCGTTGGGACTCCTGGACAGTTACTGGTCGCTCATGCTTCCTGGTGCGATCAATGCCTTTAACCTGATCGTGATGAAAAGCTTTTTCCAGCAGCTGCCCGAGGGCTTGGAGGAATCGGCCAAAATCGACGGCTGCAACGATCTCGGCATTTTGTTTCGCATTGTGATACCGCTTTCTATGCCTGCTATTCTCACCTTTGTGATGTTTTATGCGGTGACTCATTGGAACAGCTATTTCACAGCTATATTGTACATCAATGATACCGAGAAATGGCCACTTCAGGTACTGGTTAGGCAGTTGATTATATTGTCGCAGGGCGGATTAGGTGAGTCCGGTCAGGACAGCTTTAATATTCCTGCACAAACCGTCAACATGGCGATGATTGTTTTGTCGACACTTCCGATCTTACTTGTGTATCCGTTCGTACAAAAGCATTTTACAAAAGGGGTCATGATAGGCTCCGTTAAAGGCTGAGTTTTTGTAAAGCATTACAATCAAATTATTGGAGGGGACAACGTAATGAACAAACGGCAATGGTATACAAGCTTAAAGAGTGTCGGCCCTGTTCTCGTGGCAACAAGCTTGTTAGTCGGATGCAGCGGAGGGAATGCAGCAAGCAGCAAAGGAACAGAGACAACTCCGGCAGCCAAGAGCACACAGCAGACGAGTACTCCACCGAAGGAGCAGCCCAAAGAACCGAAAAAGATCAGTTTGATGATGGTCTATTATTTTGCTGAGCCTCCGAAAAAAGACAATATTATGGTGCAGAAGATTGAAGAAATGACAAACACCAAGCTGGATATAACCTGGGTTCCCAATTCCGCTTACGATAATAAAGTGAATGCAACGATTGCTTCGGGTTCACTTCCAATGGTGATGAATGTTCAGAATAACAAGCTCTCCACCATCTTATCGGGGGTGCGATCCGGGATGTTTTGGGAAGTTGGCCCTCTTTTAAAGGATTATCCGAATTTAAAAGGCTTGTACAATGAGCAAACGACTTACAACGCGTCTATAGACGGCAAGCTGTATGGTATGCCGCATCAGCGCCCGCTTGGTTTACAAATGCTTCTCTATCGTAAGGACTGGCTCGATAATTTGGGGATGAAGCCGCCAGAAACCATAGATGATGTGTATCAGATGGCCAAAGCCTTTACGGAGAAGGATCCGGATAAAAACGGCAAAAAGGATACGTACGGACTGGTAGAATTCATGCCCAAGCTGCTCAGTCAGCAAGGTTTTGGCAATGCACTTGCCTGGTTTGGAGCTCCTAACGGTTATGGGGTGAAGGATGGGAAGCTGTTCCCTGACTTTACAACAGACGAATATTTGGAAGCGATGAAATTTTACCGCAAAATGTTCAGTGAAAAGCTGATGAATCAGGACTTCGCAGCAATTCAGCAGGGGCAGGCATGGGATGGAATCGCAAAAGAAAAAGCGGGAATGTACCCGGCTGTTGTCGCTCATGCTACCATTCCAAACTGGACTGCATTGTATCAGGCGAATCCGAATGCCAAGCTTGATTTCGTTACACGAATCAAAGGGCCGAAGGGGGAGAGAGTGTTCGCCTCCAATGGGTTTAATGGCATGTATATGTTCCCCAAATCCAGTATCAAAACGGAAGCTGAATTAAAGGATACGCTTGAATTTATTAATAAGCTATCCGATCCAAAGCTGGAGCAGTTGCTAGTTAATGGTATTGAAGGACGGCATTATAAAATGGAAACCGGCAAGCCAGTACGCTTGGATCAAAAATTGTACGACGATGAAGTGACGTCTGTTATTGAGCTTCTGATTACAGACTGGAAGCCCAAGCTGATGACCGGTTCGCCGATGGATGAAAAAGTAAATAAAACGTATGTTGAAAATTCGTCTATAGCCGTAGCTAATCCGACACTGCCGCTCGTTTCGAATACACAGATCGAAAAGGGCAGCGAGCTGGACAAATTAGTCAATGACGCGCGTGTAAAGTATATTTACGGCGAGGTGGACGACGCCGGCTGGAAAAAGGCGATCGATCAATGGAGGAGCAACGGCGGAGACAAGGTCATTGAGGAATATAACGCGGAATATGCCAAATTTACGAAAAAATGATCTATCAGCTGGATGGCAATGTCAGATGAATAAACGGCATGGAGGCTGCATATTCATCTGACTCGTCAATCCAGCGAGAAAGGAGCAGTAGGATGGAAACCGGTAAGGTAACAGGGAAGAAACCCAATGTGATCCTGATTACTTCGGATCATCATCGTTGGGATTACATGGGCTGCGCAGGAGCAGTGGGCGTTAAGACTCCGAATTTGGACCTTCTGGCGGCACGCGGTACCCTCATTACACGGACTTATTGCAATGCACCGCTCTGTGTACCATCAAGAATAGCTATAACATCAGGGAGGTACCCGATGAATACCGGCTGCTTTACGAACCGGCATCCGATACATCCCCATACACCTACATTTCTACACGCATTACGTGGAAATGGCTATCATACAGCGATGATAGGCAAGCTGCATCATCATGTTCATGTATGGGATGGTGATTTTATCGCCCATGAAGCAGATATTCATCAGCTCGGATTTGAGCATGTACATGAAACATCGGGCAAAATGGGCAGCGGCAGCATCGGATGCGAATGCCAGTATACCCGTTTTTTGAGAGAACAGGGCTTGCTGGAAGCTTACCGGAGCTGGACCGGTCGGTTTCGGCAAGGGAATGCAACGATGCTGCCTAATGAAGCATGGCCTTGGGATCAGAAATATACCCAGGATGCCTATATCGCTCGAAAAGCCAGTGAATTTCTCTTGCAGGTGTCGCCGGACAAACCTTTTTACCTGCATCTTGGATTCGTGGGACCCCATGATCCTTATGATGCACCACAGTCCTACAGGAATTTGTATGACAATGAGAAAGCAGGAATGCCGGAGGAACACATTCCAGCAGCGCCATTGACGAATGTTCAGCGTATGGAGTATAACAAGCTGCTTGCTTATAAGGCTTGCATTACAGAAGTAGACAGCCAGATCGGACGTGTGTTGGATACCCTCAAAGCGAGCGGATTGCAAGACGATACGGTCATCCTGTATACATCAGACCATGGAGATAATGCAGGGGATCATGGGATGTGGGGGAAAATCAATTTGTATGAAGGTTCTGTTCATGTGCCTTTTATTGCTGCTGGTCCTGGAATCGGGCAAGGTGTAGTCAGTGATGCGATTGTTGAGCTTATCGATATTGGTCAAACCGTGTGCAATTTTACCGGTTGTGAGAGCCATCATTACGATCAAGGCAAAAGTATGATGCCACTGCTGCTTGGGACTACACAGCAGCACCGTAAGGATGCTTTCTGTGAGATGGGCAGCGATAAGATGCTATATGACGGCAGATACAAGCTGATGTATGGCGATTTAACACGAGATACTCGTACAGAGCTGCAGGCAGCCCCCTATCATGGGCCAGCCTTTGGTAGGCCTGTAAACCTGCCGCCTGACCGGATCTCTCTATATGATTTATTGAAAGATCCGTACGAACAGCACAATCTGGCAGATGATCCCGTTTATCACGAGATATTGGCGGAGATGAAGGAGAAGCTGCTGATCAGACTGCTCTGCAATATGCAGGCAGTTCCCGATGATGTCGGGAGTGTCCTATAAAGCTTGTTCAAAAAGTAGACTTGTGAGCATACACTATTAGGTTATTAAGGAGAGGTGAACATACAATTGAAGGATAATTGGTTCAGCAGTCATATACGACAAGTGCATGTCGATTTTCATATGCCGGAATTTCCTTACGACGCCATTAACGATTTTGATGCTGAATCCTTTGTGGCTGAATTTGTCCGGGCAAAAGTCAATGTCGTCGGCATTTTCACGAAATGCCATTTCGGCAATGCTTTCTATGACAATACGGTAGGTCACAAGCATAGCGGGCTTAAGCAAGACTTTTTCGGAGAAGTCCTGGAGGAGGCCCACAAGCACGGTATTAAAGTGATCGCTTATTATTCATTAGGTACGGATGCTTACACAGTAGAGCACAATCCAGATTGGTACCAGATTGATAAGGATGGCAGCAAACGCGGAGGTAAAGGAACGGTGTGGGAGCTTCCTTGCATCAACAGTCCTTACCGCGAAGAGCTTGTGATCCCACAGCTGAAGGAAATTACAGCCAAATATGCGATGGACGGTTATTTGCTCGATATTCCATATTTATGGGACCATCATTGCTTCTGCCGCTACTGCAAAAGCAGATTTGTACAGGAATACAAATTAGAGCTGACACCTGAACTGCTTGCATCCAATCCCAAATTGGTCAATGGGTTTGCGAAGCAGTCCGCCGCTCGCTGCATGCAGGAAATTTATGATGTTGTGAAGTCGATACGTCCGGAAGTCCTCGTTAACTGTAACGGGGCCTGGAAAATGGGTGAGCCAGCGGAAATTAATGCAACAAGCGATTATGGCCTCTGGGAATCCCAGCCTGCCTCAGGAACGTTTCTATGCCATTCCATTCGTTCCCGCTTTGTACGCAACCTTCCAGTACCTGTACAAGTGATGACAGTGCGTTTTACCGAGGGATGGGGGCTGATGAGCTGCAAAACAGCCGAGCAGCTGAAATATGAGTTTGCTGCAATCATGGCTAACGGCGGTGTTATCAACGTTGGTGATCAGGTGCTGCCAAGCGGAAGGCTGCAGAGTGGTGTATACGATATTATCGGGGAAGCATTCTCATTCGTTGAGGAGAGAGAGCACCTGTGCATAGGTTCCAGCGCCCATAAACATATAGCCCTCATCGGTAATTTTACAGAGAACTGGTATTTCGAACAGGGAGAAGCGGCTACGATGGGTGCAGCCAAAATGCTGATCGAAGGCCATCACCAGTTTGATATCTACTTCAATAACGATTTTCCGGATTTATCGGATTATCAAGTCGTTGTCCTTCCCGAAACAGTGCGACTGAATGAGCTATCGGCAGCTAAAATAGCTGAATTCGTTCGTAACGGAGGGCTGCTGCTGGCAGCTGGGGAAGCTAGCTTGACCGGAGGGGAAACCACGCCCAACTTCATGATGGCAGAAGTGCTTGGAGTGGACTATTTGGACAGAACACCTTATCCATTTGCTTATATGACCCAGAATGATGAGCTGTGGGCAGGTACCGCATCGATTCCCCAGCTAGTGGAAGAACCGTTTCTCAAGGTGAAGCTATCCACGGCAGAAGCTTTAAGCTACGTACAGTGGCCATTAACCGTTCCGGCACCTCAAAGAGCGTTTCGGCACCCGATTCCGCCTGCGGGCAGGGTCAGCGATTTTCCGGCGATTACCGCTAACCGTTTTGGACAGGGAACGGCTTTGTATGTAGCTGCTCCGATTTTTAAAGCGTATTGGAACAACAACCATTTTTGGCTGCGGCGAATTATGAATAACTTGTTGAACAAATATGATAGATCTAAACCTTTTAGGGTAGAAGCGCCGACCACCGTGGAAGCTAATATGATGGAGAAGGATGGGGTCCGCTATCTTCATTTGATCAATTTTCATAACGGTCACACAGGCAACCGCAAGCAAGCTTTGTATGATCCTATTGAATCCATTACTCCTGTGCATGATATTAAAGTCACGTTCCACAGCTCTGGAATTACAGAAGTTGTGCAGCAGCCGGAAGGGCACGTGTTGGTATTGAGAACAGCAGATAAGGGATATGAAGTGACAGTTCCCAGGCTGCATATTCACAGTGTGTTGGAAATCCGCTGATCAGCTTATCAAAGACATAACAAAAAGGCAGCTTTTGCAGAGATGGTGATCTGCAAAAGCTGCCTTTTGGTATATTAATTCGTTCCAATCTCAGCCTATCCGTATTAACCTTTGATGCCCGTAGTGGAGATGCCCTCGACAAAATATTTTTGCGCGAAGAAGAATACGAGTATACAAGGGACCACAGCGACTACTGACATCGCGAGCACCTGATTCCAGGCTACACTGGTCGAATTATCAAGGGCCATACGCAGGCCGAGGGCCACGGTGAAATTTTTCACACTGGTAATATAGATCAGGGAGTTGAAGAAATCGTTCCACGTCCATATAAACTGAAAGATCGCCGCAGAAATCAAAGCAGGCATCGCCAGAGGGAGCAGAATACGAACCAGAATGACGAAGGAATTACAACCATCCATTTTGGCCGATTCATCCAGCTCCCTTGGCAGTCCGCGGAAAAATTGAATGATCATAAAGATGAAAAACGCACTGGTCGCCAGCATCGCTGGAACAATAAAAGGCAGGTAGCTGTTCAGCCAGCCAAGGTTTTTGAACAAAATATATTTGGGAATAATCACGACAGCATTTGGCAGCATGAGCGTAGAAATCATCAAGGAAAACAGTAGCTTCTTCAATGGAAAGTTAAATCTGGCAAAGCCGTAAGCAACGATGGTGCTGGAAATTACCGTAAAGATTACAGTTGGAATCACAAGCTTGAACGTGTTCATGAAGAACAGGCTGAACGAATATTGTCCAGAGCCTACCCAACCCTTTGTATAGCCGTCCCACAGGAACTGATTGGGCCAAAGGCTCAGCGAGCCGAATATTTCTTCGTTGGATTTAAAGGAAGCCGTGAACAGCCATATCAATGGATAAATCATAATGAGTCCGAATATGCACATCAACAGGAACGTAATCGAATTTCTAACCGATTCTGATTTCATCGTTTATCGCCTCCGTCTTCATAATGAGCCCATTGGGAGGACGATTTGAACACTAGTGCGGTGAAGAGCATAATGATGGCGAACAATACCCAGGAAAGGGAAGAGGCATAACCCATTTTCAAAAATTTGAAGCCTTCATCGTACAGCTTCATTCCGAACAGATAGGTCGATTTTAAAGGGCCACCATCCGGTAAAATGACAAAGGCACCGGTAAACTCCTGAAAAGCATTGACGATTTGCATGATCATGTTAAACAACAGGATCGGCGTTAGCAAGGGCAGGGTGACGGAAAAAAACATCCTTACTTTGGAAGCTCCATCGACGCGGCCAACCTCATACAGCTCGCTTGGAACCTGTTTTAAACCGGCCAGGAACAGAACCATCGATGAGCCAAACTGCCATACATTCAGCATGGAGATCGTGTACAGCGCGATATTCGGGTTACCTAGCCAATCTACACCAGGGATGTGGACCGTAGCCAGCATTTGGTTAACGATACCTTCCTTCATGAACAGGAATCTCCACAGAACGGCGATGGCCACGCTTCCCCCAAGAATCGAAGGTAAATAATAAACCGTTCGGAATATATTGACGCTTCGCAGCTTCGCAGTCAAAACCACTGCAACAAACAAAGCGAATGCCAGCTTAGCAGGAACGGCAATCAACGCGTAGATAAGTGTTACTTTTAAGGATTGGTAAAACATGTCATCTTTGGTAAACATGTCAATGTAATTTTTCAGGCCAATAAATTTGGGCGGATTGATAAGATCAAACGATGTAAAGGAGTAATAAAAGGACATCATGAATGGATATAGCTCCAGGCATAGAAAGCCCAGCAACCATGGACTGATGTAAAGCAGGCCGATATATTGGTATTTTCTCTTTATATGAACAGTAGGTTTCGTTGCTGCCATTTCCTCACCCCGTACATGGTCTATTTGAAGTAGAAATGCCGCTGGTTGTCAGCGGCACTCTCTAAATGTGACATTGAAGCTGTATGTGACAGTTACTTTTTCAATTCTTTCAATTTGTCCGTATACCGCTTGATCAGCTCATCGGCTGCTTGAGCGGGTGTTATTTTGTCAAAAGCGACTTTTTGGATAATATCTTTGCCAATATCTCCAAGCTGTGAATTTTGCGTGATAGCATTATCGGGAACAGCCTGATTTTTAGCGGCAAGATCAACAGCGTCAGCTACATTTTTGTCCAGCTTATTGGCTTCGACAATGGCTTTTTTGGCTGGTTCCAGTGCAGGCACAGCTCGAACATCGCCAAGAATTTTGGCAGCCTCGGTATCGCTCAACAGCCAGTTTGCGAACTTAAGAGCTTCTTCCTGACTCTTTGATTGCTTATTCACACTCAACACCATGGAAGGACGGATCACGGCAGCACCGGTTTTGGAATCCTTGAAGGCTGCTGGCAGTACGGATTGGATTTCTGTACCTTTTGGCAGTGTATCTTTGAATTTGATAACCTCACTGCTCCAACCTTCGATAGCTACCATCTCCTGGTTAATCCATTTTGGATTCTGGTCGGTTTTACCGGAAAACAACTGGCTTTCGCCAAGCGGCTGGAATACGCCTGTTTTATACGCTTTTTGAATCCAATCAAAGGCTTCGGCTGCCTGTTCCTTGGTGAAGGCTAGGGTATAGTCATCCTTGACCATTGGACTATTGGTTCTTTGTCTGAGCATGGATGAGAACATAACCTGTACGACACCAAGATCGGAGTTCATCAGATACATTTTGCTATCCTTTTCGTGAAGCTTCTTACCTTCCTCCAGCACGCTATCCCAGGTCCAGGCTTGATCGGCTTTAATGCCGAGCTTATCTGCCAGTGTTTTGTTGAAAACTAAGGTTCGCCCGTTCGTACCCATAGGCAAGCCGATGATTTTGTTATTGTAGGTTGTGAAGTTTTTCAGGTAAGTAGCATCGAAGCCTTTGAGATCGAACGACTTTTGATTCGTTAAATCAAGCAGAAGCTCGCTGCCGCTGCCAAGCTCTGACAGCCAGGGTTGATCCAATTGGATCAGATCGGGTGCGGTGCCACCGGCCAACTGGGTTTTCATTTTTTGCTCGTAGCCGTCAAAACCGCCATATTCGGCTTCAATGGTCACATTCGGATTTTTCGTTTTGTACAAATTAATCGCTTCCAATGTTGCCTTGTGACGGGAATCGCTTCCCCACCATGCAAATCTTAAAGTAATCGGTTTGCTGCTGTCGGTTTGACCTGCATCCTTGCCTTGAGATGAACTTGCTGTATCTGGTGTACAACCCACCATGCTAGCTGAGAGCAAGGATATAGCAACAGCCGAGCCCCATAATTTCTTCATATGATTCATTTTCTGATCCCCTTTGTGTTCGATTATTCAGCTTCAAGTAGTTACAGGTCCTATTATAGCAATGAGCTTGCCCGCTTTAAATCCATCTGATTTGATAAAAGGTTTGAATATTTGTCTATAATGTTGACGGAGGCAATTGGATTTGGGGTGCCTGATTTGCTATTAGTTTTCATTATTTGTTATCGTATTGTTTGCAGT
This sequence comes from Paenibacillus sp. FSL H7-0331, assembly GCF_001956045.1. Next base: position 87,754 of record NZ_MRTH01000009.1, read on the forward strand.
TCATCGTTCCTCTATAATAAACCCATCACAATTACCTATTAGAAAAGCACCGAGGAGGATCACATGTACACACTGCTGGTCGTTGATGACGAGACGAAGATTCGTAATGGCATATGCAACTATTTCCCGTGGAATGAGATCGGCTTCGAAATCATCGGGGAAGCGAAAAATGGACGACAAGCGCTGGATACGATCCTCAAGCAGCAAGTGGATGTGGTGCTGAGCGATATCAAAATGCCTGTCATGTCAGGCATAGAGCTGGCCCAGGAATTGTACAGCAGAGAGATCAGTACCAAAATTGTCTTTTTGACGGGCTACAAGGAATTTGATTATGCGCAGAAAGCTCTTATGTATGGCGTCAAAAGCTATATTATCAAGCCGACCAAATATGAGGAGCTGCTGGCGACCTTCAGTAAAATTAAGGATGAGCTGGATCGGGAAAGACAGCAGGAGTTGGCTATTCCCGTAACCTTCGCAGCGGATGCAACGGTTCAGCTTCCTGAGGCACCAGAAGATCCGATAGAGGAACAGGGTTATCATGAAAAGAAGATTGCTGCTATCAAAGCACACATCATGGAATGCTACAAGGATGTGACCTTAGAGGAAGTGGCGGGCTTGTTTCATATGAATCTGTACTATCTCAGTAAATATTTCAAAAAATGGTCGGGACAAAATTTCTCGGAGTACGTGATTTCCGTTAAAATGGAGAAGGCCGCGGAGCTTTTAAGGGATTTTTCCTACAAATCCTACGAAATCGGCAGTGCTGTTGGCTACGATAACGCGAAAAATTTTTCCAGAGCCTTTAAGCTCTACTTCGGTAAAAGCCCCCGTGAGTTCCGAGATTCCCCTCCATGATGCTATCCATTACATGCCCAGAGCAAATGAACCGTAAAGAATGGAAGGCGAACACATGAAAAACAAGTTTTTTATTAAGCATTTGTCCATGTTCCTGCTTCCTTTGCTTATCCCGCTTACGATTTTGGGAACCCTTTCGATTCTCATTACGCAAAATTACATTAAGGAAGACATCAATAAAAATTCGGTTAACGTGCTCAAGCAGACGAAAGAAAATATAGAATTGATTTTAAGTGAAACCGACCCGATGAGTCTTGTATATGGTAATGATTTGAAGGTCATTGAAGCGTTAAGCTCGATTATGAAAAATAGCTCTTTGACGCATGAGGAGCTGATTTCCTTTGATATATTGAAAAGCTTTCTGAGTGCCCCTGCTAACGCGCGGCCCTATATCGATTCCTTTTATATCTATATGCCTAATTCCACAGGCCGTTTTATTTCCTCCAAGCAGGGGTTATCCGATTTGCAAACCTATAATGACAAGGAATGGTACTCGCGTTTTATCGAGAAGGACGAGAAGGTCAAGCTGTGGATTGAGCCGCGCAAGGTCAAACAGTTCGAGTTTGAATCGACGAATACGCCCCTTGTAACCATTTATCAACGAATTGAGTCGACGAACGGGGTTATTGTACTGAATATTCGCCCGATCTACATTGAAAATATTTTGAAGTCCTTGTCCACCTTCCCGGAGCAGTGCATTCTGGTGGTGAATGAGAACAATCAAATCATTTTTAGCGACCGTCAACCTGAATACCTGAAGGATCTGAATATGGAAAGCATCAACAAGTCGAATGAGGCCTTTTATACAATCAATGTTGCCAATGAATCCTATATTGTTTCCCAGCTGAATTCAGCCCGCTACGGCTGGAAATATATTTCGATTGTTCCTCAGCGGGCGTTGTATGAGGTACCGTTCCGAATTATTCAAATCACAATGCTGTTGCTGCTTATTTCGTTCATGCTTGGTCTCGTTCTTGCCTTTTATTTAACTAGAAATCGATACAAGCAAATTGCTAATATTATCGATATTATTGATTCTGCTGAAAAAGGAAATCCGCTGCCATCATTACCGGAACGCGTGCAGGATGAGTACGGGTATATTGTGCAAAATATCGTAAAAACGTTTATAGAACAAAGCTATCTGAAGGTCCAGCTCTCCGAGCGCAGATACAAGCTGCAGGTAGCCCAGTTCACTGCTTTACAATCGCAAATCAATCCGCATTTTTTATTTAACACGCTGGAGGCTGTAAACTGGGAAACGATCGCATTAACAGGAAAGCCGAATCAGGTTACGAAAATTATTGATAATTTATCCGAGATACTCCGCTACTCCTTAACCAATCCGGAAGAACGGGTATCCTTGCAAACCGAAATTAAAAATGTGAAAAGCTATCTGGAAATCCAGAAATACCGGTACGAGGATAAATTTGATCTTGAATGGGACTATGACCCCAAGGTGATCGGCTTTCGGGTAATGAAGCTTTTGCTGCAGCCTTTAATTGAAAATAGTATTTATCATGGGATTAAAGAAAAGGAAGGGCACGGCTTGATCCGGATTAAAATCAAGCTAGTGGAATCAGCGCTGCAAATAGCTATTGTGGACAATGGTTTAGGGATGAATAAAGATACGCTTCAGATGCTACGAAATAATGTCGAGACTCAGCACGAATTTTCGGAGCATATTGGACTTTTCAACACCAACAAAAGGTTAAAGCTGGCCTATGGGGAGGCATACGGCATTACCATACGCAGTAAAGAAGGGTGGGGCACAGCCGTTTATTTGAAAATTCCAATGACTCAGGCCAACACGGATTCTGTTGAAAGCGATGGCCGTCTTTAACATGATGAAGTCTGCACTTTGGCTCTGTATCTCAGATACAGGGCTTATTTGTTGAGGATCCTGCTTGCTTGTTATATTCGAGTGTACATGCTCATAGGATGAAATATACAAGCCCTATCTGATGCAGGAGGATTATCTACATGGAAACAAGGGATAAAATGAGCCATCGACAAATGGAGCAGCTGCGAGAGAGTGCGGAGCGTTGGAATGATCCTGAATATGTATGGAAACGTAAATGGATGCAGGAATATTCGGAGCAAGCAAAAGAGGATCCTGAAGATGGGGGCGGCTGGCCGTTTCGTCCTAATGCCAATTCGATTCGAATCAAGCTGGTGATTAGCTGTGCGTTGTTTGCAGCCGTGTGGGGATTGTTTCAAATAAATCATCCGTGGGCCAATATTGCCAAATCGCATATTGAAGCGTCGCTGAATGAATCTTTTGATTTTCATATGGTTACTTTATGGTATGAAAGGCAATGGGGAGGGAATCCGTCACTGCTTCCCGCCTGGATGCCTGGCAAGCAGCAGGAGGCGCAGAAGGTGACGGCGCTTAAAAAGCAATATTTTACCCCGGTGAAAGGAATGGTCATAGCTCCTTATGAATCGAGTCGATTAGGGGTAACGCTCGAAACGAAGGTGGATGCGACAGTAGCGGCCCTGGATACAGGCCTAGTTATTTACAAAGGTAATAAGGATGAGACGGGCTTCACCGTTGTCATACGCCATGCGAATGGCCTGGAGTCTGTGTATGGCTGGATTGAAGCAAAGGTCGAGCTTAATGATTGGATAAAGGGAGGGGAAACGATAGGTAAAGTTTCTGCCAACACCTCCAAGCAGGCCGGCTATCTGTATTTTGCCATTTCTAAGGATAATCGGTATTTGAATCCGATGGATGTGGTTGCTTTTGATTAGGTGGAATCGTTGGATCGGTGTGCCTGTTCGCATTCATCCGCTGTTTTCAATTGTCATGCTGCTGTCCGTAGCTGGTGGCTATTTTATAGAAATAGCTACTTTGTTCGGAATTGTGCTAGTTCATGAAATGGGTCATGTTGTAGCCGCCAAAGGGTTTGGCTGGCGCATCAAGGAGATACTGCTGCTGCCCTATGGCGGTGAGGCTGTGGTCGAGGAGCTTGGCAGTGTCCCGGTCTGGCAAGAAGTGATCGTCATTATTGCAGGCCCATTGCAAAATATATGGATGATGCTGATTGCTTATTTACTGCAATGGATGGGCCTGGTTTCCGAGCAGTGGAGCGCCTATTTCATTGAAGCGAATCTCTTCATTGCCTTGTTTAATCTGCTGCCCATTTCGCCGCTAGACGGAGGGAAGCTGCTGGAATCGTTGATGAGTCTATGGATACCTTACCATCGTGTAATATCGCTTTGCAATGTGTTAAGCCTTGTGCTTAGCCTGCTGGTTACAATAGTTTCCATCTTGCATGTGATCCGTGGAGGCGGTATACAGCTGAATTTGCTTATGATTGGCTTATTTCTGCTCTATTCCAATTGGTATAGCTATAAAGGGAGAGCGTACCATTTCATGCGTTTTTTGCTGCATCGCGAAACGGCGTTGGTTCGGTTAATGGGGGCAGGGACACTGGCTCAACCAATCGTAGTCAATGGGAGTAGGCGCATCAAGGATGTCGTTCGTTTATTCATGCGTGAACGATACCATTTGGTTTATGTACTTGACGAATATGGATCGATAAGAGCCGTTGTATCGGAACAGCCGCTGCTGTATTCCTATTTTAATGAGTCCAAGCGGGGATGTGCGATTTCTGAGCTTTTCATGTAAAATGGAAGGCGAGGTGGAAAAGATGAAGCAAATTCTGGTTCAATGCGGACAAGATCAAATTGAAGTAGCTGTGTTAGAAAATGGCAAGCTGGCTGAGTATGACAACGAGTCTCGTGGAACCGAGCAATTGGCTGGCAATATGTATTTAGGGCGTGTCATGCGTGTGCTGCAAGGAATGCAGGCCGCATTTTTGGATATAGGACTTGAGAAAAATGCTTTTTTGTACATCGATGATATGCTTCCTGCTCATCTGGATAAACAGCCTCAGCAAAAGCCGCTGGTTACCGACCTCGTTCAGGAGGGACAAACCTTGCTTGTTCAGGTGGTGAAGGAGCCGGTTGGAACCAAAGGCGCGCGTGTGACGACTCATCATTCGATTCCGGGCAGATGGGGAGTTTATATGCCGGAGGCAGATTATATTGGCGTGTCCCGGAAAATTGCCAATGAAGAGGAGCGGCTGCGGCTGAAACGGGCTGCGGAAAGCAAGGTGCTCCAAGGAGAAGGCTTTATTGTACGAACAGCGGCACAAGGAGTTTCGGAGGCGACGATTGCGGCCGATTTGGAAGAGCTTCGACAACGTTGGCTGGCGGTAGAAAAATTGGTCGAACAACCGGGTGCCGTGCCGCGGAAGGTGTATAGCGATTTTGGGCTTCTGTCCAGATGGATTCGGGACGGGTTTAGTGAAGACATCAAAGAGCTCTGGATCGACGATAAAGAAATTCACCAATCCGTCGTATCACTGCTGCGCACCTCGGCGCCTTCGTTATCCGAGCATGTCCGTTTGTACGAGAGTCGACCGATATCGCTATTTGCGACATATCATGTGGATGAGCAGCTGCAAAGCGGCTTTAAACGTAAGGTATGGCTCGATAACGGCGGTTATCTGATTGTTGATTACACAGAGGCACTGACGGTCTTTGATGTTAACACGGGCAAATACACGGGCAGTGTCAGCTTGGAGCAGACGGTGTACGATACGAATTTAATGGCGGCCAAGGATATTGCAAGGCTGTTGAGATTGCGAGATATTGGTGGACTGATCGTCATCGATTTTATTGATATGGGCCTGGAATCGAATCGACAGCAGGTTTTGGAGCTGCTTGTTGATGAAACACGTAAGGACCGAACCAAGACGGTCGTTGTTGGTTGGACGAAGCTGGGACTTATGGAATTGACTCGTAAAAAAATAAAAACGGGCACAGATAAGCTTCCGGTGACCCGCTGCAAGACTTGCGACGGGAATGGCTGGATATGGTCCAAATAACCGTTATTTGAATCAATGAAGTAAATGTTGCTTTGTTAAGTTCACTGTGATAAAATATTCGAGTATGTTGCAAAACATGCTGTAACCGCGCGAAACAGGTCTAAGTATGTGTGGGAGTTACGACACATCACCTGATGTATAGGCGAGTCTGAGACATGAGGGAGGTGCAACAATATGTACGCAATTATTGAAACAGGTGGTAAGCAATACAAGGTTCAAGCTGGCGATGTTCTTTACATCGAGAAATTGAATGCTGGTGAAGGCGATTCCGTTACTTTTGACAAAGTTTTGGCTGTGTCTAAAGAATCTGGTTTGGTTCTTGGAGCTCCATTAGTTTCCGGAGCTGCTGTTTCCGCGAAAGTGGAAAAGCATGGTAAAGGTGAGAAAATCATCGTTTACAAATACAAAGCCAAGAAAAACTACCGTCGTAAACAAGGTCATCGTCAACCTTACACTAAAGTTGTGATCGAAGCTATCAAAGCTTAAGGATCAGCAGATGATTCGTGTGAAGATTAAGCGCAAGCCTGACGGTCGGATCTATTCGTTTCAAGTAAAAGGTCATGCCATGTATGATGAGCCTGGCAAAGATATTGTCTGTGCAGGTGTATCTGCTGTTACGGTAGGTACGGTCAATTCGGTCGAAGTATTGCTCGGAATTCAATTGAAGACGAAAGCAAAACATGGCTTTTTGGATGTTGAACTTACTGAGCTTGCAGATAACGTCTTGAATGAAAAGGTACAGATGCTGCTTGAGTCGATGGTTGTCATGCTGCAAACTATTAAACAATCGTACAGTACGTATATAGATTTGCAAGAAAATACGAAATGAAGGAGGTTGACACCATGTTACAATTAAATCTTCAGATGTTTGCATCCAAGAAGGGTGTAGGTTCCACAAAAAACGGTCGTGACAGTATCGGTAAGCGTCTTGGCGCTAAACGTGCTGACGGACAAGGAGTTAGTGCTGGAAGCATCTTGTACCGCCAACGCGGAACTAAGATTCATCCGGGAAATAACGTAGGTATCGGTTCCGATGATACGTTGTTTGCTCTAATCGAAGGCGTTGTGAAGTTCGAGCGTTATGGTCGTACTCGCAAAAAAGTAAGTGTTTATCCATTTGAAGTCGCTCCGGTGGCTGCAGCTGTAGAAGTATAATACGTCATCGACGATAGCCCCGGCGATTCAGTGTCGCCGGGGATTTTTCTATATTTGGACTAGTGGATCGGAGAGGTTGACATGGGTTCGAATCGACCGTTCAACGAAGAATGCTTCAGTAATCAGAGTGAAAATGGAGCCTTTTTAATGGGTGACGAGAGAGAATCTGATCAGGATCTCCGATTGATTCGCTTGTTTAACCACTATCGGCACGATTGGATGAATGAGATTCAATTAATATTCGGTTATGTCAAGTTACGCAAGTATGATAAGCTGGAGAGTTTGATGCAAAACATCAAAGTGAAGGTTCAGCGAGAAAGTAACGTTTCGAAGCTGGGAGTTCCTGAACTCATTATGTATGTATTCTCGGTACAGGCCGAGGTGAAGGAATTAAAGCTGGAAGTCGAAATGGAGCACGAAATCCATTTAAATGAACTTTTGATCGATTGTAAAGAATTGACTCGATTGCTGATTGCAGTCATTGAAGTTTTTAAAGAGCATGCGGTTGTTCACCATGAACATGAGTATGGTTTACAGCTAAAGTTGACACAAACGGTTGGCAAACTGACAATTGATGGTCATTATCAATGTGATAAGACCGGTAATCAGCTGCTGCCTGCTCTTGAACGAGTCAGGCTCCAATCGGATATGAATATGACATGGAAAACAAATCAATGGGATGGACATTCTATAGGAGTGAGCATCGAATTACCGTTGAATATATAAAGAGGTGTAGGCATGTTTATCGATAAAGCGAAGATTTATGTTAAAGGCGGCGATGGAGGCGATGGTCTCGTTGCATTCCGCAGAGAAAAGTATGTACCTGATGGAGGTCCGGGCGGAGGCGATGGAGGTAATGGAGGCAACGTTATTTTCCGTGTGGACGAGGGCCTTCGCACATTGGTTGATTTCAGATACCAAAAGCATTTTAAAGCGGATCGTGGAATTAAGGGTCGGAACAAGACACAGCATGGCGCTAATGCTGAGGACCTAATCGTAAGAGTACCTCCGGGAACGGTCGTCATTAATGATGATACTCACGAAATTATGGCAGATTTAACGCGACATGATCAGGAAGTTATCGTAGCCAAGGGTGGTCGCGGTGGTCGCGGTAACGCAAAGTTTGCAACAGCGAACAATCCCGCTCCGGAGATAGCCGAGAATGGTGAAGAAGGCCAGGAGCGTTGGCTTGTGCTTGAGCTTAAGGTGATGGCGGATGTGGGCCTGGTAGGTTTTCCGAGTGTAGGGAAATCAACACTGCTGTCTGTTGTATCTGCAGCCCAGCCTAAGATCGCTGCTTATCATTTTACTACACTGACTCCGAACCTGGGGGTTGTTGATGTAGGGGATGGTCGAAGCTTTGTGATGGCCGATTTGCCTGGATTAATTGAAGGAGCTCATGAGGGCGTAGGTCTCGGTCATGAATTTTTGCGGCATGTAGAAAGGACACGAGTTGTTGTTCATATTATCGATATGGCGGCTACGGATGGTCGTGATCCTTTTGATGATTGGCAAAAAATCAACAATGAGCTAACACTTTATAGTGCCAAGCTCGGTGAACGGCCGCAAATTGTTGTCGCTAACAAAATGGACATGCCGGACGCAGAAGTATATCTGGACGAATTTACACGGCAGCTTGCTGAAGTGGATCCGTCAATCCGTGTGATGCCTGTATCGGCAGTCACCAAAAATGGTGTTCAGGAGCTTCTGTACAAAGTAGCGGACCTGCTGGAAACCATTCCAGATATGCCGCTCTTGGAGGACCTGGTTGATCTGTCTGAGCGCAAGGTGTTCAAGTTTGAAGCACAGGATGACGAGGAATTCACCATCCGACGTGAGAATGATACATTTGTTATAGAGAGTCCAAGTATTGAAAAGCTGATCAAAAGAACGAACTTCAGTACACAGGAAGCCGTTGAACGATTTGCACGGATTTTACGTAAAAAAGGTATTGATCAAGCACTTAGAACTCGTGGTGCTGTAGATGGACAGACGATTCAGATTGGTGATTTTGAATTTGAGTTTGTTGAAAAAGAATAGTAAGCTCAAAAAGAGAAGTGCAAACCTTGCGTTAGTTTCATGTGAGGTTGGCACTCCTCTTTTTTGTGCAAACGATTTAAACACGAATAAAAATTGTGATTATTAACTTTAAAGTTCGAGTATAATATGAATTTTTTACATAAATAGTATTGAAATTTTCGGATAACGCATGTATATTATTTAAATGTAAACAAATATAACATTTAAATGACTCCGATGCTTGAAAAGAGACTGCTAGGGGAGGTGTTTTAGAATGGAAATTAAAAATTTTAAGAAATCAGGTCATTTTCCAAGTTTGATGTCAGCATTCCTATATTTTGATGTAAGTTTTATGATTTGGGTATTATGTGGTGCGCTGGCCTTATACGTTACCAAGGACTTTGGATTAACCGATGCGCAAAAAGCGACGATGGTGGCGATTCCTACATTAGGTGGTTCCATATTCCGGATCCCAATGGGGATTCTGGCAGATCGAATCGGATCGCGGAAAGCTGGAATTATCGGTATGCTGCTGACCATCCTTCCGTTATTGTGGGGTTGGCTTGGCGGAACTACTTTTAATCAGGTGCTGGCACTCGGATTTTTACTGGGGATTGCAGGCGCAAGCTTTGCGGTTTCCCTCTCCTTGGCAAGTCGCTGGTACCCGCCGCAGTATCAAGGATTAGCAATGGGCATTGCAGGCGCGGGAAATAGCGGAACTGCACTTGCAACCTTCTTTGGTCCACAGCTGGCTGCAAGTATGGGTTGGCACAATGTATTTGGACTTGCGATTATTCCGTTGGTGCTTGTATTGATCGCATACATCATGATGGCGAAGGATAGTCCGAATCAACCAGCCCCCAAAGGAATTATTGATTATTTGTCGGCATTTAAACACAAGGATACCTGGTGGTTCAGTATCTTTTATGCAATTACGTTCGGAGGCTTCGTCGGATTTTCCAGTTACTTCAGTATTTTCTTCTATGATGTGTATGGAGACAAAACGATTCCAGACGGTTTATCCAAAATTCAAATCGGTTATCTGGTTACGATCACCGTCATTGCGGGCAGCTTTTTCAGACCTATAGGCGGTTACATTGCAGATAAAATCGGTGGTATGCGTTTCATGCTGGTACTTTACACGGTCGTCTGTGTTTGTGCGTTTCTCGTGTCGACGATGCCAAGCTCCTTTATGGTGATGCTGCTGATCACGAGTGTGATGATGGCTTGTCTGGGAATGGGCAATGGATCGATTTTTCAATTGGTACCACAGCGTTTCTCCAAAGAAATCGGAGTTGTAACAGGTATTGTAGGTGCGGCAGGCGGGTTTGGCGGATTTTTACTTCCTAATAATATTCTTGGACCCTTAAAACAAGCTACAGGGACTCATGTTACCGGATTTATTGTGGTGGCCTCGATCGTTCTAGTCGTGACGTTAGCCTTCTATGCGGTATCACGCAGCTGGAGAAAAGAATGGGCGAAGGCAGGCAATGGCGTGAACTATTAAACTAATAGGGCAATAAGGTGAGTGAGCAGAATGAACGAATTTCTTAAGCATTTTCAGAAGCAGCAGGCTGTAACCACTACGAGAGAGATAACGACCACAACGGAATGTCCTTATTGTAGTGTCCAATGCACGATGAATCTACATGAGGAAAAGTCGATCATGGTTAGTCGGTTTTCGGTCTCGGCGAATAAAGAGGATCCGGTTACGGATGGCAGGCTCTGTGTAAAAGGATTGAATGCTCACTCGCATGCTATTGATGATCGCAGATTGCGCAATCCAATGATCAGGATAAAAGGCAAACTCTCTAATGTATCCTGGGAAGCGGCCATGGAAAGATTTCGGATTCAAGTGCAGGCTTTGCAAACCAAATATGGCAAGGATTCGGTTGGCGTATATGGCGGTGGATCTCTGACAAACGAAGAATGCTACTTGCTTGGGAAATTTGCGCGGGTCGCTTTGCAAACCAAATATATCGATTACAATGGCCGTTTCTGTATGTCTGCTGCTGCGGGTGCAGCGAATTTGACATTAGGTGTGGATCGCGGATTGACCAATCCGCTGGAAGAGGTACCGTTTGCCAAGTGTATCATTTTGGCGGGAACCAATATTGCGGAGTGCCAGCCAACAATTATGGCTTATTTTCGCAAAGCCCGCCAAAACGGCTGCAAAATTATCGTCATTGATCCAAGGGAAACTGCGACTTGCTCAATAGCGGATCTGCATTTGAAGGTAAAGCCAGGGTATGACGCCGCGCTGGTGAACGGAATGATCAAGGTCATAATCGAAGAAGGCTTTGTTGATCAAAGCTTTATCGAGCAGCGGACGAATGGCTATGACGAGCTTGTCGAGCATGTAAAGCAGGTCTCCTTATCGGAAGTCGCCGCTTTGACGGGAATACCACCCCAGCAAATTGTAGAAGCTGCACGGATGTACGGAGAAGCCGAGACCGGTATGGTATTTACAGCACGGGGTGTAGAACAGCATGCAAGCGGTGTGGCCAATGTAAGGAACTTTCTCAATATGGTGCTGCTTACAGGTAAAATAGGCAAGCAGGGTTGTGGCTACGGAGCGATTACGGGTCAGGCTAACGGACAGGGCGGACGCGAGCATGGTCAGAAGGCCGATCAGCTGCCTGGCTATCGACTGATTGAAAATTTGGATCATCGTGCTTATATGGCTAAAGTTTGGGGTGTTAATGAAGAAGACCTTCCCCGAAAAGGAATTTCGGCTTATGAAATGATGGAAGCTATTGACCGCAAAGAAATTAAATGCCTGATTGTTCTGGGTTCGAATCCTGTCGTGTCCAACCCGAATAGCCACATGGTAGAAAAAGCATTAAAAAAGCTGGAGTTCCTCGTCGTTATCGATTTATTCGAATCGGAGACAGCTCGTTTGGCTCATATGGTGCTTCCCGGCTCAGCTTATTTGGAGGACGAAGGAACGATGACCCAGTTAGAGGGACGCGTTCTGGTGCGCAGAGCGCTCAAAGCACTCCCGGGGAAGGCAAAGCTTGATTGGAAAATAGTTTGCGAAATGGCGGCTGTTCTGGATAAAGGGGCTTATTTTAATTATCAAAATGCGGAAGAAATCTTTAATGAACTAAGACTGGCGAGCAAAGGGGGGAAAGCTGATTACTTCGGAATGACTTACGCCAGTCTTGAGGCACAGCATGGGATGTTCTGGCCATGCCCGGAGGAGGGCCATCCCGGAACGCCACGTATGTTTGAGAAGCAATTCGACCATGAGGATGGACGTGCGAGGCTGGCACCGATTGAACATCAGAATCCGAAGGAAGTGGCGAATCGGAAATATCCGTATATATTAACGACCGGAAGAGTGCTGCAGCATTATTTATCGGGCGTTCAGACAAGGAATACTTCGGAGTTGAATTCCAAATATCCGGAACCGCTGCTTGAGATTCATCCGGATTCGGCGGGAATCATTGGTCTTGTCAATGGAGGTCATGCCAAGGTATCCTCCAAGCGAGGAACGATTCGTTTGAAGGTGAAGTTTTCGCAAAAAATTCGGCCGGATACGGTATTTGTCGCTTTTCACTGGGGCGATGATTTCTGTATTAATCGGTTAACTAACCCGGCCCTGGACCCCACGTGCCGAATGCCGGAATTTAAAGTGTGCGCTGTGCAGATCAATCCGGCGTAATCTCACAGCTGCAGATGATTCGTAAGCAGTTTTTCTGCTTACGAATTTGCCATTTTAGTCATTTATGAGGGAGTTGACACCATGAAGCAATGGATTAAAGCGGTAGGAACCGGACGAACAGGGTCGCGTGATTTGACTTATGATGAGGCGGTAGCTGTGGCTCATGCCATTGCTCGCGGCGAATCTACGGATGCACAAACAGCGGCGTTTTTAATGGCGATGCGGATGAAGGGGGAAGCAGACGAAGAAATGATGGGCTTTGTCGATGTATTTCGCAAGTACTCGCTGCCTTACCGTTCCTTCTCCAATTCTTTGAATTGTGCCGGCCCTTATGATGGCAGACAGTATTTTCCGGTTACGATTCCGGTCAGCCTGCTAATCGCTTCCGTTGGATTTCCACAGGTGCTCCATGGAAGTCAATCGTTGCCTCCAATGTTGGGTATTTCTTTGAAGGAGCTTCTGGAGGGCATAGGTATCCAGGTGGAGCTGGAAGCCAGAGATTGGGAAAACATCTTCATGAGCTTGCATATCGGATTCATATGGACAGATCTGATTTGTCCACCCTTTGGACGAGTGAGGCAGGTCCGAGAGCAGATAGGATTGCGAACCTTCTTTAATACCGTAGAAAAAGTAATCAATCCTGTCCATTCACAAAATTTAATGATCGGTGTACACCACAAAACGGCGATGGAACATCTGATACATCTCTTACCGAGGTCGGGTTTTGAAACAGCCTATATTGTACAAGGTATTGAGGGCTCTGAGGATTTACCGATTCATAAAAGCAGTGTTATTCGTAAGGTGACACCTTGGGGTGACGAATCGAATATTATTGACCCTTTAACATTCGGATTTCGTGGTGACCCTTTAGAGAAATGCGGGAAAGACGAACAAATTGGACTTTTAAATAGGGTTATTCAAGGGGATGATTCCGATGATATCCGTAATGAACGGGAGCATGTTGTGTTTAATGCAGGATTGCGCCTGTACTGGTTTGACAAGGTAGGTTCGTATGAAGAAGGCTTTCAGCTGGCTCGTTCCCTGCTGCAGCGCAAAGAGGCATTTAAAATTCTAGATAAATGGCGGGATCTCAGTAATAAAAGCGAGTTTCGTTCGCATGGCTGAGGTTGAGGTTGTTCTGGACGAAGTGTCAATAAAAAACCGTATGGATAGTCAAGTCCAGACGGTTTTTTGTCGTTGTAAAGCTTGTTTGTTATATTTGTACATCTTTATAAGTTTGTCAGTTCATCTCGGGATCGACCAAGGCTGTCCAATGTACCTCTGGAGCGGAATATTGATCAAATCCAGCGGTGCCAACCCAGATGTGATCAGTTGGACCATGCTCGAAGTAGTGCTCCAGCAGTCGGTGGAAAATAAACGGGATTTCTCGATCAAGTACCTGCTCACGTGGAATCCAGTGCAGTACCCCTTCCTCAGTCTGGATGACATCCCGGCGGGTGGTATGAGCTGTGTAAATAAATTGCTGGCGAATTTCCTGCTGATTGAGTCGGATCAAAATGTACTGCAGCTTTAGATCGATAATCTCTTCTTCCTGTAAGCCGGTTTCCTCGCATACTTCACGTAAGCAGGCATTACGCGGAGAGCTAATCTCTCCCGGATCGAGATGGCCGCCTACGGCTGCCCACATTCCCGGATTTAATGTACGTGTCGGGGACCTTTTCATCATCAAAAGATCGTTGTCATGAAACAACATGGCAGTTGCCATTATACGTGCACGAATCATCAATCTGCTCCTTTATGGGGTCGTTTCAAAAGTTGTCTTTTTGAACTCCATTATTTTAGATATACGAGAGGCCCAGCGTCATGCTTGTTTATTGATTTTACCAACTTTACCATGAATGCACTTGTTTAGGAAGGCGACAGATGTGGAGACTTTATGAAAAAGACTGGCTATTTGCAAAAGCCTATTGCCTCAACCCGTTGTTTTCGATATAATGTCCACTAGGTAGAAACATTCGTCTTTATGGAGAGGATTTTTACGCTGTCGGATAAAAAAAAGGGTGACACGAAGCCAAATGAACATGAGCGTTACTATTTGGTCAGGGAAGACATTTTACCTGAGGCCTTGCTCAAAACCGTGCAAGCCAAGGAACTGCTGGCCCGTGGGAAGGTAAGAACGATTCATGAGGCTGTGGAACAGGTCGAATTAAGCAGAAGCGCCTTTTATAAGTATAAGGACGGAATATTTCCGCTCAGCAAGCTGGATCGGGAGCGAATCGTGACGATTTCGATGGATCTGGAACATCGTTCAGGCATTTTATCCAAAGTGTTAGCGATGATAGCCGGACTTGAGGGTAACGTGCTAACGATACATCAAACGATTCCGCTGCAAGGGATTGCCAATGTGGTGATTTCAGTGGAGACTTCATTAATGGAAGAAAATGTAGCTTTTGTGCTGGAGATGCTGCGAGCACAGGAAGGCGTCAGTCGTGCTGCTCTGGTTGGGCAGGGGTAGTAGCTGAAGGCTGAAGGATCGGTTGCAAATATAAGGAGGATAACATATGAAATCTATTCAAGTAGGGCTGCTCGGTCTTGGGACTGTAGGAACAGGTGTTGTCCGTATCATCAAGGGACACCAACAGGATTTGATGAGCCAAACCGGTGCCTCCATCGAGATATCCAAGATTTTGGTTCAGGATAAAAGCAAACTGCGTGACATCGAGGTCAGTTCTGAGCTATTGACGGAAGATCCACGTGACGTTATTGAAAATCCGGAAATTGATATCGTCATTGAGGTTATGGGCGGTATTGAGCTGGCCAAAGGCTATATTCTTGAGGCGCTGGACAGAGGCAAGCACGTTGTTACAGCCAATAAGGATTTAATGGCGCTGCATGGACAGGAGATTTTGGCGAAAGCATCTGAAAAAGGCTGCGACGTCTTGTATGAAGCAAGTGTGGCCGGTGGTATTCCGATCATTCGGACATTGGTTGAGGGCTTCTCTTCTGACCGCATTACGAAGATTATGGGAATCGTCAACGGTACGACCAACTATATCCTGTCAAAGATGAGTCAGGAAGGCGCTGCTTATCATGATGTGCTGAAGGAAGCGCAAGATCTCGGCTATGCGGAGTCTGACCCTACCTCAGATGTAGAAGGTTTCGATGCAGCACGCAAAATGACGATTCTTGGCACACTCGGTTTCCATGCTCATGTTTCTTTGAGTGATGTCAAGGTTCGTGGTATCAGTCAAGTTACGAAGGAAGATATCGCTTACGGAAAGCGTCTTGGGTATGAAGTGAAGCTGCTTGGGATCGCCGAGCGCCAGGACGATTATATCAGCATTAGCGTGCAACCGACCATGGTGAAGAAATCGCACCCGTTGGCATCGGTGAATGGAGTGTTCAATGCGGTGTATGTACACGGTGAAGCCGTAGGGGAAACCATGTTCTATGGTCCTGGAGCGGGCGGTATGCCTACAGCAACCTCCATTGTCGCCGATCTTGTGGCGGTAGTTCGCAATTTGAAGCTGGGGATTAATGGTCAGCGTGCTTTGGCTCCATTTAAAGAAAAGAAGCTGAAGACCGATGAGCAGATTGCCTCCAAAAATTTCATTTTGCTGCACGTCGAAGACAAGGCGGGTGTGCTTGCCCAAATTACGCAGGTGTTCGCCCAGCATGAAGTCAGCCTTGAGTCCGTATTGCAGCATCCGAACGAAACGAATCCGAAAGCGGAAATTATCATTATTACTCATGATGCGAATCAGGCGGCAATGAAAAAAGTGTTAAAGCAGTTCGAAGGTATGGACGTGGTTCACTCGATCAAAAGCGTTTATCGGGTGGAAGGCTAATAAATCAATCGAGAAGCTTAAACGGAAAAAGGAGTCGTACGATGGGTATACAAGGCGGTAAGGTACGCGTAAAAGTGCCGGGAAGTACGGCGAATCTGGGCCCTGGATTTGACACGCTCGGTATGGCGCTTGATCTATATACATGGATAGAAATGAGTACAGCAGCACAAACCCGTATCCATCTGCTCGGGAGTGGAATGGGAGGAATTCCTACAGATAAATCAAACCTGATCTATAAGGTAGCGCAGATGGTTTTTGACAAAGCCGGAGTTACGCACCCGGAGCTGGAAATTTCGATGTACAGCGATATCCCGCTCACTCGTGGTCTTGGCAGCAGTGCAGCTGCGATTGTAGGCGCGCTGGCATGTGCCAATGCGCTGATTGGCAGTCCGCTGTCGGATGACACCTTGTTCCAGATGTCGACGGCACTGGAGCATCATCCTGACAATGTAGGTGCATCGCTGTTCGGCGGTCTTGTCGTCGCCTTCTGGGACGGCGAGCGCGCGGAGTATATCCGCGTCGAGCCGAATGAGCAGCTGGAAGTGCTGGTGGCCATTCCACACTTCCAGCTGTCGACAGAGAAAGCGCGGCATGTCCTGCCGCGCGAACAAAGCCTGACGAATGCCGTGTTCAACGTCGGCCATTCGTCCGTGCTCGTAGCCGCCCTCTGCACCGGGCGGCTTGACATGATCCCGCGCGCGATGAAAGACGCGCTGCATCAACCATATCGAGCCCCTCTTGTGCCGGGGCTCGCGCACATCCTCGCCGAGGCGACCAACCATGGCGCCCTTGGCGTTGCTTTAAGCGGTGCTGGTCCGACGATGCTCACGCTCGTCGACCGGAGCAGCTCCCGCAAGGCGGAGCTGGAGCAGTTCCTGCAGGGCACGCTGCGGGGCGAAGGGATCGAGGCCACCTTGATGTGGCTGAACCCTGCGTCACATGGCGTGCAGGTGTTGACACACTTTGATGAAGGGTGTACATTATTTGAAAACATCAAAGGAGACGTTCGCACATGAAGCGAATTGCACTTTTGGGTCCCGGTACATACACCGAGGAATCGGCACGCCATTTTTTGGACAGTGCTGTCTGTGAGTACGTTCCTTGCAAGCTGATTGACGATGTGTTTATGTCAACGGTAAACGGAATAACGGACTATAGTGTCATTCCGATCGAGAACACCTTCGACGGCTCGGTCAGCCTTCATCTGGATTGGCTGGTACACGAAGTGAATCTGCCGATGCAGGCCGAGTGGATTTACCCGATTTCTATACAGTTAATGGCTGTGGGGGCTCCGGGAGATACGTTGGAAGCAAGCTGCAGCGGCCTGAAGAAAATCGTTTCGCACAGTGTGACGTTAACCCAATGCCGCCAGTTTTTGCGGAAGTATTTGCCTCATGTGGAGCTGGAGCAGGTAAGCAGCAATGGTGAAGCCGCAAGACTCGTACAGGAGCTTGGCAGTCCGGAGGTAGCGGCACTTGCTCCTCGTTCGGCTGGAGCACTGTATGGACTCCAGATATGGGCACAGGATGTCCAGGATCATCAGAAAAATTTTACCCGATTCGTTCTGGTTGGACAAGCTCCCATTGAATTGATGGATAACTACCGGTCTCACAAAACGACAATTCTCGTCACGCTGCCGGAGGATTATCCGGGTGCCCTGCATCAGGTGCTTTCAGCTTTTGCCTGGCGCAGGATCAATCTGTCCAAGATCGAATCCCGGCCAACGAAGAAAAAGCTGGGCAATTACTACTTCTACATCGATATTGATGCATCACTTGATTCGGTATTGCTCCCGTCAGCCCTTCAGGAAATTGAAGCGATAGGCTGCCAGGTTCGCATATTGGGTTGTTATCCCACCTATTCTTATAAACCTACACACTCGGAGGTGTAATTGTTATTATGGCACAAGTGATTTATTTAAACGGCAAGTATGTGAGCAAGGAAGAGGCAACAGTTTCTGTATACGATCATGGATTTTTATACGGAGACGGTATCTTTGAGGGTATCCGAATTTATAATGGAAATATTTTTAAATGCAAAGAGCATTTGGATCGCTTGTACGATTCGGCCAAATCCATCATGCTTGACATCCCGCTTCCTCAGGAAGAAATGCAGCAGGTGCTGATCGAAACCATTCGCAAAAACGAGCTGCAAAACGGATACATTCGTCTTGTTGTTTCCCGTGGTCCCGGTGATCTTGGCTTAGACCCGCGACGTTCGCCGAAAGCGAATGTAATTATTATCGTAGAGCAGCTGTCGATTTACCCGGAAGAGGCTTATGTGAATGGATTAAAAACCGTTTCAGTATCCACACGCCGCAATGTGCCTGATGCTTTGAATCCAAAAATCAAATCGCTAAATTACCTGAACAATATTTTGGTTAAAATTCAAGCCAATCTGGCTGGCGTAGGCGAGGCCATCATGCTGAATTCCCAAGGCTATGTGGCTGAGGGCTCGTCCGACAATATTTTTATTATTAAAAGAGGGGTTGTTTTCACGCCGCCTTGCTACTGCGGGGCGCTTGAAGGCATTACCCGTGCTGCGATTATCGAAATTTGCGAGAAGCTGGGCTATAAGGTCAAAGAAGAGCCATTCACCCTGCATGATGTTTATGTGGCGGATGAAGTGTTCTTTACCGGAACAGCAGCAGAGGTTATTGCCGTTCGCGAGGTGGATGCAAGAACAATTGGTGAAGGCAAAGCAGGCCCTATCACTACGCATCTGCTTAAAGAATTCCGTAAGCTCGTTGATATCGACGGTGTGAAGGTATACGAATAACTCGTCTTGGAGCAGCCCTCTGTTTCCACTTCTAAAGTGGAGATGGGGGGCTTTTTGTGTTGTTCTGCAAGGCAATAAGTCGAACACCAGTAGGTAAAGGTGACAAGCCCTCGATTTTTCTTGCGTTTAATCTTAGTTTTTTTCCTTTAATGATGGTCAAATGCCTACTTCGGTGCATAAACTGTAAGGTCATTTTGTTTTGGCACGTGCAGGTGGTTTTCAGGATAACGCCAAGGAGGTTTGTGAAGTGAAAATTCATATGGTGAAGAAAGGCGACACGCTCTACGAAATCGCCAAGAAGTACAATGTAGATCTCGACAAGCTGATTGCCAGCAATCCGCAAATTGCGGACCCGAATGTGATTGAGGTGGGAATGAAGGTGAAAATCCCCAATGCGCCAATGCCGGTCATTCCGCCAACCGATTATTTGCATAAGCATGTGGTTGTGCAAGGGGATACGTTGTGGAAGCTGGGAAAATCATGGAATGTCCCCCTGCAAATGTTGATTACCGCAAATCCGCAGCTGAAAAATCCGAATATTTTGATGACAGGCGAGGTTGTGTACATTCCCAAGGTCAAGCCGCATCATGAATCCCAAGATCACGAAAATGATCATCCGCATCAGCCAGAAAATGAGGCGAAGCACCATCATACCCACCCCTCCCATCATCATAACAAACCAAATACGGCCCCCATCCCAGTCCCAGTTCCAATACCTGCACCTGAGCCAATCGCGGTTGCACCCGCTCCCGTAGTTGAGCAGCCAGAGGTAGTAAAACCGCCTGTCAAGCCTATTGCGATGCCTGAACCGCTCCCTAATATTGAGTTTCAAATGCCGTTAAAGCCACCAGCTCCATACCCGGAATACTTACAACCTGAAGCCCAAGTGCCACCTGTAAAGCCAATGAAGCCGATGCAGCAAGAACAGCCACAGTTTCTACAGCCTGAAGCTCAGGTGCCAAATGTGAAGCCCATGCAGCCCATGCAGCAAGAACAACCGCAGTTCCTACAGCCTGCAGCTCAAGCGCCAGCTGCAAAGCCGATACAAACTAATCCGTGGACAGAGCCGATGCAGTCCAATCCATGGACAGAACCGATGCACTCTAATCTATGGACAGAGCCGATGCACTCTAATCCGTGGACAGAACCGATGCACTCTAATCCATGGACAGAGCCGATGCACTCCAATCCTTGGACAGAACCGATGCAGTCTAATCCGTGGACAGAGTCGATGCACTCTAATCCATGGACAGAACCGATGCAGTCTAATCCGTGGACAGAGCCGATGCACTCTAATCCATGGACAGAACCAATGCAGTCTAATCCGTGGATGCATCCGATGGTCGAATCCACAAACGCCTATCCATGCGTCGACAATTACCCGAGTTATGTACAGGGCGCACAAACACAAACACCGATGTGGGGGCATCACCCTCATGATATGAATTTGTTTCAGCAATATCAGGAGCCAGCTGCAGAAGTATTTACTCACGATAACATGAATGCTCCCATGCAGCCCATGTGGTCGGCACCTATGGTTTCTCCAATGGCAGTAGCGCCTAATGTGGCACCTATGGTTTCTCCAATGGCAGTAGCGCCTAATGTGGCACCTATGGTTTCTCCAAGCGCAGTAGCGCCTAATGCGGCGCCTATGGTTTCCCCTATGGCTGCAGCACCTTATTCGCCAAACATGCCTATGGAAGCTGGATTTGCCGGCATGCCGAACTATCCCTTCTACCAACAACCGCAGTCGTCTGCAGGTGGTTGTGGTTGCGGCTGCGGAGGTCCTGTGGCCAACACTCAGCATCATCAAGTAATGCCTTATGCATACGGGATGCCGAATGCGCAAATGCCTTACGAAACTTGGCCTAATGCTCAATACCCGGCAGCTTATGGAGAAATGCCAGGCTACTCTCACGGGTATGAACCTATGAATGTAAATACTGCTGCTGCTAACTCTGCATATCCGGGCTCCGTGTATCCAATGTCTATGCAGCCACAGATGGTTCACCCGTACGGATGGTCCCCATATGGAGCTGGCGTGCCTGATTGCGGCTGCAACAGCAAATATGAACTTGAGCAGCTGCTCAGACAGCAAAGTGAAGCCGAAGCGAGAGCAAAGGCCGAAATCTCTACACAAACGGATTCTTTAGAAGCTAATAAAGTGACTATTCAAAACACAAATAACAATAAGAAAAAAGCTTCTATCTCCACAAGAGCCGCCAAGCCGTCGCAAAGAAACCGCAGATCGACGAACAAAACCAGTAAAGCTACATCGAATTCTCCATGGCTGGTCAGATAACGAGTAAATCTATTTTTCGAAACTGCTGCTTGTCACCTAATGAGTGATAAGCGCAGTTTTTTTGTTATTTTCATAAAGAGTAAAACGGAATCAGGCGGTTGTGTATAAAGAAAGGAACGGAGGGGAAAATAGGTAATAAAAACCTCACAGGTTCGGATATTGTACAGAAGGGGTGGGTACATATGGTTATCCTTGCATTCCTCAAAAAACTTAAAAAACGATTGCAGAAAAGCTTGCGCTGGAAGCGTCGTTGGATGAATTTAACGATATTTTGGTTCGTTGTCAGCGCTTCCGCCGCTGCTTACATGTGGCATTATTCCTCACAATCTACGGTGACCTTACAACCCGACGAGCAGACGCAGATGGTAATGAGCCATAACAGCAGGCAGCCTGAGAAGGAAGTGATGGAGATGATCAGCCAAATCAAAGCTCAACGGGAAGCTTTTACCCAAAAATTATACGTGTGCGGCGAAGAGCTGCAGCCGATAGGTATGATGAGTGCAGACGAGATATTGGCCTACCATAGGAGCAGTCCTGATGCAACGGTTAGTATGGATGCGAATGGACGCGTTTATTTCAGGGAAACCATTGAGGACCTTTCGCCACGCTGTAAAGAAAATGCGTATTTCGGAATGGATAGCGGAGGGAACCTATCATTATTTGAAGGTGTTCCAGGGGTAGGGGGCGGCAGTGTGATCCAAACCTTCTTTCAATTAAATATTGAACATCTTAAAAGCAGCCTGCCGAACAGTGCAATCAAAGAGTTGTATCGGGGCATTCAGGTGAGAGATTTATCGGAGTACAACAGTGTCTTGTCAACGTTCAGTGATTACGCGGTCGATGCACCTGGACAAACCTTAAAGATTTCACCAGCCCCATAGACAAGCAGGAAAATCACAGTGTTGATAGAAAAACCGTACAGTCTGTTCAGTTGTTTTAAGCTGAATGGACTTTTTGGCGTGTTCATTGGAAGCGATATCTGCTATAATGGAACACATATGTTCGCTTTTGGTAGGCTAGGAGTGGGTAAGTAATGCGAATTATGGGAATTGACCCGGGAATTGCGATTGTTGGATTCGGTGTTATTGATAAACAGGGAAGTCGTCTTGTTCCCGTTCAATACGGCTGTATTCAGACAGAAGCTCATACGGATGGTGCTCTTCGTCTAAAGACCGTTTATGACTCGATGGTCCAGCTGATCGATAAATATAAGCCGGATGCTGTGGCCATCGAAAAATTGTTTTTTAATCGTAATGTCACCACTGCGATGACAGTCTCACAGGCTCGGGGTGTGCTCATTTTGGCAGCGGTCCAACAAGGGCTGGAAATTGGCGAATACACACCGCTTCAGGTGAAGCAAGCTGTAGTCGGTTACGGTAAGGCCGAAAAGAAACAGGTGCAGGAGATGGTTAAGCTGTTTCTTCATTTGTCGGCTGTACCCAAGCCTGATGATGTGGCGGATGCTTTGGCGATTGCGATTTGTCATGCACATTCGGCTGTTCTTTTACAAAAGATAAATGAGGTACGTAAACCATGATCGATTTTTTAAGAGGTATAGTTGTACATAGAGAACCGGATTATTTGGTACTGGATGTCAAAGGCGTAGGCTATCGGGTATTCTGCACGAATCCTTATGCCGTACAGACGAAGGATGGAGAAGAAACGACTCTGTTTATTCATTATCAGGTCCGCGAGGATGCGCATCTGCTATTTGGCTTCCCCACTCGTGAGGAGCAATCGTTGTTTCGTTTGCTTTTGGAGGTTAATGGTATTGGGCCCAAGGTGGCGATCGGGGTACTTGCCGGAGGGAGACCTGAAGTTATCGCGGCTATGATTCAACAAGAAAATATTAGCTTTCTGATGAAGCTGCCCGGGATCGGACGTAAAACCGCTCAAAGGATGATCCTCGATTTGAAGGATAAGCTTGGAGTTATTTCAGCTGGCGATGATTCGATGCTGGCCATCACAGGTACAGGTCATCTCGCAGTGCCGTCCCAAGGAGCCAGCGTGTGGAATGAGGCCAAGACGGCTTTACTTGGGCTGGGCTACACGGAAGCAGAGGCAGACCGGACAGGTCAGCTTATCAAGGCTAAGCTCAAGGGTGATGAAACCGTTGATATCGTGATCAAGCTTGCGCTGCAGGCTCTGTTCCAGCAGTCATTGCGGTAAAGTTTTTTGGCGATGAAAGGAGACACCATGATGGACGACCGGATTATCTCGGCCAATCTGATGATGGAAGAAGAACAAGTGATGGAGTACAGCCTGCGTCCGCGCTATTTGGCTGAATACATCGGGCAGACTCAAGCCAAAAACAATCTGAAGATTTACATAGATGCTGCCAAAATGCGTAAAGAAGCGCTGGATCATGTATTGCTGTACGGTCCTCCCGGACTCGGTAAAACCACGTTATCGAACATTATCGCCAATGAGTTGGGCGTAAATATTCGTACGACATCAGGACCGGCAATCGAACGTCCCGGGGATCTGGCAGCGATATTGTCGAATCTGCAGGAAGGCGATGTGCTATTTATCGACGAAATTCACCGTTTGAACCGAACCGTCGAAGAGGTGCTTTACCCTGCGATGGAGGATTACGCGCTTGATATTATAATCGGTAAAGGACCCAGCGCTCGCACCGTCAGACTGGATTTGCCCGCCTTTACTCTAATCGGCGCTACCACAAGAGCGGGATTATTGTCTGCTCCTTTGCGCGACCGATTTGGAGTTATTAGCAGATTGGAATACTACACGATTGAAGAGCTGACTTTTATCGTGAGTCGGACAGCTGATATCCTGCAGGTGCAGATTATTGGCGAAGCCGCGCGCGAGATTGGGATGCGGTCCCGAGGAACGCCGCGGATTGCAAATCGTTTGTTGAAGCGTGTACGTGATTTTGCCCAGGTTAAGGGAGATGGCATCATTACAATGGATATCGTAAATGATGCATTGATCAGTATTCAGGTAGATCATCTTGGATTGGATGAAATCGATCATAAGATGCTGCGTGCCATCATTCTCAGCTTTAAGGGCGGACCTGTGGGATTGGATACGATTGCAGCAACAATAGGTGAAGAAAGTCAAACGATTGAGGATGTGTATGAGCCATATCTTTTACAGATTGGGTTCCTGCAGCGCACGCCGCGTGGTCGGATGGCGACACATACCGCTTATCAGCATTTAGGATTGCCTATTCCAAAAAGCTCACCGTAAAAAGGGGGAAACACGGTAATGGGAAAGCATCGGTACCAACTGCATTTGGGCGGTTGGGGGAAATCGACACAAAAGGTCGGGTACAAAACAAGCCTGCTCATGCTAGTGGGTTGTACTTTGTGGATGCTGGCAGGTCATATAGCTCCTGCTTATGCAGCCGCCGTACCCAAATTGGATTTGATTAGAATTGCCTTATTTATCGATACAGGAAAATATAGCGCACCAACGCCAGATGTAACTTTATCGGCAGATAAAGGGCTTGATGTCAGTTTAAGAAATGCTGCAGGTTTGAAGCCGCTATTTGCAACCTCAGATAAAAGCCTGCTGCGTGTGGAGCTTGATTCTTACAGTGTGATGGTTCTGGAAACGCCGGATGCGAATCAAGCTCGAGCACTCACCAAAAAGCTGACCGATTTAAAGCTGGATGCAAGTATCAGTGTTCGCACAAAGCTTGGGAAACCAGCATACCAATTGGAGCTGGGTCCATATACAACCAAGGAGCTGGCAGCCTCTGCCCTAACCAAAGCCAAGACGATTGCTGATTTGACTGCAGCAAGCAAAGGCTTTACAGCTGCGGTAAATGGGCCTCTGCACTGGAGTGCAGGCAGCTACTCAACGGAAGCTGAGGCACAGGCGCAGGCGGCAGTCCTTGGGCAAGCCGGATTGGATGCCGATGTAGCATACCTGGACGCAGTTGCAGGTGCACCTGCCTTTGCAGTTCTGGTAGCCGCAGGATCGGATACAGCGGAGCTGAATGCTGCCAAGCAGCAGCTGGGTTCCATTGTACCAGGTATTTCCTTACAGCCTGTTGACGCTGGTCTCACCTATGTGATCAAACGTACGCTTGCCGATCCTTCATCCACTACAGGCGGAACGATTCAGCAGCTCCTTTTGGGGGGGACAGGCGTTAAGCTTGCCGTAACGTCCAAATCTGCCGAAACGGTTACCGTCCTGGAAAGATCGGAGCGGGCTTACCGAGGGCTGATTGAATTGTCACGTCTCAACAACAAGCTTGCTGTTATTAATGAATTGCCTTTCGAGCAATATCTGGTATCGGTTGTGAGCTCCGAGCTCAGCAAAGAGTGGCCGCTTGAAGCTCTGAAAGCACAGGCGGTAGCTGCGCGAACCTTTGCATTAAAACAGGGTGTCAAATATCAGATTGCCCATCTCACGGATACGACTCTGGACCAAGCTTATAAAGGTGCAGGTGCCGAATTCGCCACTGCCTCGCAAGCTGTCATGGCAACTCAAGGAGAAGTCATCATGGAGCAGGCGGGTTTGATTTCACCTTTGTTTTATTCGAATGCAGGTGGAATGACAGCTGAATCTACCGAGGTATGGGGTAATAAGGTCAACTATTTGAAAAGCGTGGCTACTCCCGATGAAGGAGCAGAGAAAGGCAAGGCGGTTTGGTATCGGATCGTATTGCCAAATGGGAACAATGGTTATATCCATTCTTCCTATGCAAGGGATACGGGGCAAAAAAATCCGGCTGGTCTCCCTTACTATGAGTCCACGGGTACGGATATTGCCGTACGTCCCGCTCCTTATGTCGATAATACAGCTAATCCTGCCGCCTTCAAGGTTAATATTGGAGACCGTTTCGTTGTGTTTGATCAAGCTGTGGAATCCAATGCCTACTCATGGATTAGAGGTCCCTATGATGCTGACAAGATTAAGGAAAAAGTGAATACCGTGATGAAAAAACCGATTACGGGTGCTCTGGACCGATTGGAAGTGAAGGGACGCGGAGCATCGGGTCGTGTCATTGAGATGACAGCCAATGGTCAGCTTTTGGAACCTGATTACCCGGATGCATTGCGCACTCTATTTAATGGTCTGCCCAGCACCCGGTTTGAAATTGAGGAAACAGGAAGGTATACTGTATTGGGAGCGGATAGTACTGTGCGCAACCAATCGGCGTCTATGCCGAATGTGACCGTTATCGGAGGGACTGGCACAGCGAAGCCAGCTGCTGAATCTCAGCTGTTTGTGCTCAGTGGCGATAACAAAGTGCGTTTGACGAATAAAACATCCCAGTATGTATTTAAAGGAACCGGCAATGGTCATGGCCTTGGCATGTCCCAATGGGGAGCCAAAGGTTATGCTGAGCTTGGCTATGATTACAAAAAAATATTGCAGACCTACTATGTAGGAGTCTCGATAATCAAGGAATGAAGCGAATATGCAAGTAGATTGGTTCGATTATGATTTACCCGATTCATTAATAGCACAGACCCCTTTGAAGGATCGTACAGCTTCGCGTTTGTTGACGTTGAATAAAACAACAGGCGTAGTGGATCACAAAGCTTTTCCAGCATTGATTGATTATATGGAAGCCGGGGATGTACTCGTGTTGAACGATACACGGGTGCTGCCTGCACGGCTTTTTGGTGTGAAATCCGGTACGGGTTCAAAAGCAGAGCTGCTGCTCCTGAAGCAACTGGAGGGTGACCGGTGGGAAGCTTTGGTACGTCCAGGCAAAAGGCTGAAAACAGGGGCTGTTATTTTGTTTGGTGAAGCAGAAGCAGATGGCAAGCCATTGCTTACGGCTACCATTGAGGAAGAATCAGACATGGGCGGACGTGTGGTACGTTTTAGCTATGAAGGGATTTTTCCGGAGCTGCTGGACCGGTTAGGTCAAATGCCGCTTCCGCCCTACATCAAAGAACAGCTTCCGGAGAAAGAGCGCTATCAAACTGTATATGCCCGAAATGAGGGCTCGGCCGCTGCGCCAACAGCGGGGCTGCATTTTACGGAAGCTTACTTGAATAGGCTGGAACAAAAAGGTATACAATTAGCCTATATCACACTACATGTAGGACTCGGAACCTTCAGACCCGTATCTGTGGATGATGTGGAGACACATGAGATGCACGAGGAGTTCTATGAGGTGAGTGAAGAGGCGGCAGCCCGTATTAATGCGGC
The DNA here is from genome assembly GCF_001956045.1 of Paenibacillus sp. FSL H7-0331. The sequence goes on from NZ_MRTH01000009.1 coordinate 115,372, forward strand.
CAAAGCAGGAGGGCACAAGGTAATCGCTGTAGGCACCACTTCGGCGAGAACGCTGGAAACTGCAGCACGTAACTGTCAGCAATCCGGGCAAGTTGAGGCAGGCAGCGGATGGACGGGTATTTTTATTTATCCAGGCTATACCTTTCAAATTGTGGACGCCTTATTAACGAATTTTCATTTACCGAAATCGACACTGCTTATGCTCATCAGCGCTTTGGCTGGGAGAGAGCAGGTACTGGCCGCTTATCGCGAGGCCGTTGATCAGGAATACCGTTTTTTTAGCTTCGGAGATGCAATGTTTATTTATTAGTTCGATATTAGTTCAGCAGGAAGAGTGATTAGAGATGGCAATAACCTACGAGCACATCAAGACATGCAAGCAATCGGGAGCCCGTTTGGGACGAGTTCATACACCTCATGGGATTATCGAGACACCTACGTTTATGCCCGTAGGTACTCAGGCTACCGTAAAGACGATGAGTCCGGAAGAATTAAAAGCGATGGACGCGCATATCATTTTAAGTAACACCTACCACCTGTTCATCAGACCAGGACATGATATTGTAAGACGTGCAGGCGGACTGCATGGTTTTATGAATTGGGACCGTCCGATTTTGACAGACAGTGGTGGCTTTCAAGTATTCAGTCTTAGCAACATGCGTAAAATCACGGAAGAGGGCGTTGCCTTCAAGTCGCATCTGAATGGCGACAAGCTGTTCATTTCTCCTGAGAAATCGATTGAGATACAAAACTCGCTGGGAGCCGATATTATTATGGCTTTTGATGAGTGTCCACCGTATCCTGCCGAGCATAGCTATGTGAAGAAATCATTGGAGCGGACAACCAGATGGGCGGAACGCTGCTTGCAGAGTCATGCTCGCCCGCAGGATCAGGCGTTATTTGCGATTGTACAAGGCGGAATGTACGAGGATCTACGTAAACAAAGTGCAACTGAGTTGACTTCCATGGATTTCCCGGGTTATGCTATTGGTGGACTGAGTGTTGGTGAATCCAAGCCGCTAATGTATGAGATGCTGGATTACACGGTTCCAATCCTGCCTGCGAATAAGCCCCGTTATTTGATGGGTGTCGGTTCGCCCGATGCACTTATTGAAGGTTCAATTCGCGGAATTGATATGTTTGACTGTGTTCTGCCAACTCGTATTGCCCGTAATGGTACGGTTATGACCAGTTCGGGAAGACTAGTGATTCGTAATGCCCAGTACGCAGAGGATTTTGGCCCGCTTGATCCTGAATGCTCTTGCTATACCTGCACTAATTATTCCAGAGCATATATCAGGCATTTGATTAAAGCGGATGAAACGTTTGGTATTCGTCTCACGACCTATCATAACCTTCATTTTTTGGTTGAGATGATGCGTCAGGTTCGACAAGCGATTCTTGAGGATCGTCTGCTTGATTTCCGTGATCATTTTTTTGACAAGTATGGATTACATGAGAACGGAAGAGGTTTCTAAACTATAGTTTAAGTTAAAAGGGGAGATTGAAATGTCGTTTTTAGTTGCAGCTGATGCTGCTGCTGCTGGAGATCCGGGACTACAAGGGTATTTGGTTACATACGGTCCGCTTGTACTGATGTTTGTTGTGTTGTATTTCTTATTGATTCGTCCTCAACAAAAGCGTCAAAAAACTCGCGGTATGATGCTGGGTAATTTGAAAAAAGGCGATAAAGTCGTAACGATTGGTGGCCTTCATGGTACTATTCTGGAGATTTCCGACGATACGATCGTTTTACGAGTTAATGATGTGACGAAGCTTACATTCGAACGTTCAGCAATCAATGCCGTTTCGAACCAACCTGCCGTAGATGAGAAGAAATAGGTTGCTGTAAGGGAAAATGCGAGCCTCCACTGATATGGATGGACTCGCATTTTTGTTGTACGTTATTTTTTGAAGTTAATGCCGAGGATGCCTCCGAGTGCACCTGATACAAGTGTCAGCGCTGTCAGGTACAAGGTTTGTTGACTAAATCCGGCATCATAAGTCAGAAATCCAATGAGCCATATGATACAGGTGTACACCAACCCAAGCATGCCTCCGTGATACCAGCCTTTAGTTCCACTTCGTTTGCCCGCTGTCATGCCACCGATCAGCATGGCTATTCCATGAATGGACATGGTGTAGCTGTACAATGAGCTTTCCTGTAAATTGGTCGCAAGCATCAGCAGCGAGGTCATAAGTGTTCCGAGCAGCATGAATATCATAGCAACCATTAATCCGGATAATAAGGGGGAGGACTTCATTCCGGCTCTCTTCCTTTCAGATAGAGGTTCTTATCATCATTGTATGGGCCCGTACATAAAATTAGTACAGGTTGATCCGTTCCTGCACAATCAAAAATCGGGGAATGGCATTATTGTGAGTGAAAGGAAGTGATTGTATGGGTACGGTTCACACCCTTGCCAACTGGCAGGTACTAGCTGCTATTATTATTGCTTTATTCACTTTAATTTGGATTGTCACTGGACTGATTCATCGCACGTATGTAGCGCTTGGCGCCGGACTGCTGATGGTCGTATTGGGCATTGTTGAAGCTGGATCGGTCTTTTGGTACCATCTGCCCTGGCAGGCGATTGGGCTTTTGATGGGCTTGATGATTATGATCGGATTGACAAATCGAACGGGCGTTTTTGCGTATGCGGCTGCCAAAGCAGCGCAGAGCTCGAAGGGAAGGCCGTCCATCCTGCTTATTGCTCTGGCGCTGCTAAGCACCGTAACAGCCGCTTGGCTGGATAATTTAACCGCTATTTTATTGCTCATTCCAGTTACCATTTCCATCGCCAAGGTGATGAAAATCAGTGCGGTTCCTTTCGTGATCACTATCATAATAACCGCGAATCTGGGTGGTACAGCGACGATGATTGGCAGTCTGCCCAATAGTATCATTGGAACAAAGGCCGGACTGACCTTTAATGATTTCTTGATGAATCTCGTGCCTCCTGTGCTTATCATTTGGATAGTGACGGTAGGACTGTTGAGCCTTATTTATGCAAAAAGCTGGAGGACTACACAAATTTCGATGGTTGAACTGATGTCCATACAACCAGGCTCCTATGTTAAGGACAAAGGATTGGTTATTAAGGTCTTGACGGTATGGGCTCTTGTTCTGGCCTCTTTCATGCTGCATCCGCTGCTGCACTTTGAGGTAGCCTATGTAGCGTTAGCAGGCGCAGTATTGATGTCTCTGGTCAATTATAAAACGTACAGCTGGACTGAGATTTACAGCTCTGTGGATTGGAACACCTTATTATACATTTGTGGTTTGTTCATTGTAGTTGGCGGGCTCATCGAAGCTGGTATTGTTCAAATTATCGTGGTAAAAGCAATGGAGCTTACCTCTGGTAATTTGATGTATGTCTCGATGCTGATTCTATGGTTAACAGGACTGGTTTCAGCAACAACGGATCACACCATGTTTGTTGCACTAATGGTTCCCATCATTCAGGATCTGGGTTTACAATCCCAAGGTGCATTACATCCACTATGGTGGTCATTAGCACTTGGGGCGGGATTAGGGGGCAGTGGTACATTAGTTGGGGCAACAGGCAATCTAATTGCGGCTGGACTCGCTGGTAGAGCAGGGCATCCCATCTCATTCGGAGCTTTTTTGAAAGCAGGAGCGCCAATTACGCTGGTCTCGCTTTTAATAGCAACCGCTTATGTGAGCTATATGTATTATTAATACAAGCTTCTTAATAACTTGGCAAACAGCCGTGCTCGTCTTGATGACGAATACGGCTGTTTGGGTATTGACAGATTGCTGGCGTACCTAACGGTTACCGTTACACCTGTGTTTGTGTAACGTCTTCGTGAATGAATTGTTTTTGTTTCCATTTACGAACCAATACACCGTGTGTAGGTGAAAATAACAAAGCCAGAACGAAGAAGAAGCCTGCTATACTGATCATGCTTCCGGCAATCGAGGCGTCTAGTAGATGAGCGACATAATAGCCAATAATGGAGCAGAAGCAGCCAATGATGATGCTGTAGATGATCATCTTGCTTAATTTTTCTGTAAGCAGATAGGCTGTTGCGGGAGGTATGACGAGCATACCTACAACGAGGATAGCGCCGACACTTTCAAAGGATGCTACGGTACTGATAGAAACGAGGCCCATCAACAGGTAATGAAACAAAACAACCGGAATTCCTACCGCAGCAGCCATTGCCGGGTCAAACGAGCAAATTTTGAACTGCTTGTAGAACAAGGAGATCACAATAACAGTGAGCAGCAGAGCCAGACCGACACCCCAAACCGCTTTGGGTCCGATCTCAATCCCACCGATATGAAGTGTATTCCAGGGTACATAAGCAATTTCCCCATACAGCACACAGTCGAGATCGAGATCAATATCCTTGGTAAAAATGCTGATCAGAACAACCCCAACTGCGAAAAGTGCAGTAAACACAACACCAATCGCTGCATCGGATTGCACACCGCTATGATGGAACAATTGAATCAGAAAGACGGTTATGAGACCAATCGCCGCAGCGCCAAGCATCATAAATAAAGAGTCTCTGGAACCGGTGATCAGAAAGGCTATGACGATACCAGGAAGTACGGCATGACTGATTGCATCTCCTATCATCGCCATCTTTCGCAGCACTAGGAAGCAGCCTACAATTCCACAGGTGCTGGCGACCAAAGCTCCCGTTAGTATAATCCAGAAGGTGCTCATCCCACTTCACCTCTCTGCTCCAGTTGTAGTGTGTTTTCCTCTTGCAGTACATGGTTGCGAACCGAGGCGCGAACGAGCAGCTTGGAGATGACACCCCTGCGGGGAGCGGCTAATAATGAGAGGACAAAGAGGGCGGTCGCCGCAAGCACAGTTAAGGGGCCCGTCGGTAAATTGTTGCCGCTCGCGCTGATCAAAGTGCCTATGAAACCACTCAGGGCACCGAACAATCCTGATATCACAATCATGATACCAAGCTTATCGGTCCAATACCGTGCGGATACAGCTGGGGTAATGAGTAGAGCAGCCATTAGAACGACGCCTACCGCTTGGATTCCCACAACGACGGCTATGACTATGAGAAACATAATTAACTGCTCCAGAAAGGCAACAGGGTACCCCATACCGCGGGCAAATCCGGGATCAAAGCTGACCAGCTTGAATTCCTTGAACAATAGCGCACTGACGCTGAGCAAGAGCAGACAAATGATCGAAATAGTAATCACATCGGATCTAACCATCGAAGCGGCCTGACCAAACAGGAATTTATCCAAGCCACTTTGATTACCGCTCCCGCTGTGCTGGATCTGCGTGAGCAGCACGATACCGAATCCAAAAAACACAGAGAGTACGATAGCGAGCGCGGAGTCCTGCTTGATTCGGGTATGCCGTGTCACATAGCCAATTCCGAATGTAGCAATGATTCCTGCAATAGCTGCCCCAACCAGAAACAGAAGAATGGACTTGGAGCCGGTCAACATAAAAGTGATGCAAATTCCGGGAAGTGCCGCATGCGATAATGCATCTCCCATTAAGGATTGCTTACGCAAATAGGCAAAGCAGCCGATAACGCCACTGCTTAATCCAAGCAGCATACAACCGAGCAGTATCCACTGTGTATTCGGATCGAGAAATAATTGAAACCACGAGAACATACCTTTCACCTCGTATCTATAAGTAATGCCGAGCGGTTATCGTGATCCAGCATCGTGAGTCGGCCACCATATGTTTCCTGGAGCTTAGCCGATGTAAAAGCATGCTCCGTTGGACCAAAGGCAATGATCTGTACATTCAGCAGCATGACCCAATCAAAATACTCCTTCACTGTGGCGAGATCATGATGGACGACCAGCACAGTCTTTTTTTGCATTTTCAACTCGTTCAGCAGTGTGATAATAGCTTTTTCTGTAGCGGCATCGACACCAACAAACGGTTCATCCATAAAGTACAACTGAGCATCTTGAGCCAAGGCCCTTGCCAAAAAAATCCGCTGCTGCTGACCGCCGGAGAGCTGACTGATTTGCCGATCTGCAAAGTCAGCCATACCGACCTTTTCAAGGCATTCCATGGCGATTTTCTTTTCAGCCTTGCCGGGACGTTTAAACCATCCCAGATGTCCATAACGTCCCATCATGACGACATCAAGCGCATGGGTAGGGAAATCCCAGTCAACGGATTCACGCTGCGGTACATAGCCGACAAGATTCCTTTGTTCTGCATAGGGACGTCCGTAGATAGATACGTCACCTGTCAGGCTTGGAATCAGTCCGAGCGCAGCCTTGATTAAAGTTGATTTTCCAGCGCCATTCGGACCAACAATTCCAATCAGCTTTCCCTCAGGTGCTTCAAAGGTAACATTGCGAAGTACAGGCTTCTTTAAATACGCGACAGACATATTCGTAATTTGCAGCGGCGTTGTGCTCATCGTTCATTCTCCTTTTTGAACTTATTTTAGGGCTTTGACGATCGTATTGACATTGTGACGAACCATCCCGAGATAGGTGCCTTCAGGTGTACCGGATTCACCCATAGCATCGGAAAACAGCTCACCGCCGATAGTCAATTCGTGGCCCTTTTCCTTGGCTCCTTGAATAACGGCATCGATCGCTTTTCGAGGAACACTGGACTCAATAAATACGGCTTTTATTTTATTTTTGACAAGAAAATCACGCAGGTCTGTGACATCCTTGGTTCCTGCCTCGGATGCTGTGCTCATGCCTTGCAGACCCATTACCTTAACTCCGTAAGCATCTCCAAAATATCCGAACGCATCGTGCGCGGTAACGAGCACTCGGCTTTGCTCTGGTATCGATTTAATCTGTTCAGCTACCTCCTTATGCAGGACATCCAACTGCTTGAGATAGGCTTCTGCATTTTTCCTGTAATCCTCGCTGTGTGTTGGATCTTTCTTGATCAGAGTGTCACGAATCGATTCCGCTGCCTGCATCCAGTGTCTGACATCAAACCAAATGTGTGGGTCGAATTCACTGTCCATTTCGGCACCGGAACGCAGCTTGGAGCGATCGATTTTTTCGGATACAGCGACAGTTGTTTTCTTTTTGGCCATCTTTTCGAAAATCTCGCCCATTTTCCCTTCAAGATGAAGACCATTGTAGAAAATAACGTCGGCATTATCCAGCTTTTGAATATCTCCCTGTGAGGCTTTATACAGATGGGGATCAACACCAGGCTTCATCAAACCTGTAACTGCAACATGATCTCCACCAATCTGCTGCACTACGTCTGTAATCATGCCTATGGTGGTTGTTACCTTGAGCTTAGGCTCACCGGATGCCGGTTTGCCAGACGTATCGATGGTGGAGCAAGCGGCTATAAAGGCCATAAAACTTATACTGCATACAATAAAAATTAACTTATGAAGAGCTGAGGATGCTTGTTTCTGACTTACCTTCATCATTGTGATCACTCCTTAAAATGTTTTCTGGATACAAATATTTTGGTGTAGGGAAACAATTAGGGCAAAAAAATAGGCTCGAACCTATATCTATATGCATTTTATCCTACAGCAAAAATGTTTGCCATGCAACAATTATTTTCCGTAAGACAAATAATTTCCTTTGGGAAACATTTGAACGCTATGCTGGCAACAATTCGCAAATCAACTTGAGTATGAGGGGTATACATAGAGGTCACAATAGGCTTGGAATATGCTCAGGAGGGTCAACCCATATGCTGATGCTTTTTTTTCGCACCATTTTCGTGTACTTTATTGTGTTTGTTACGATGAGAATTATGGGAAAAAGAGAAATTGGCAAGCTGTCCGTTTTTGATTTGGTGATTTCGATCATGATTGCAGAAATTGCTGTATTTGTACTTGAGGATATGAATAAGTCGCTTATGGATGGTATTTTGCCGATGTTCACGCTGGTAGGGGTTCAACTGATCATTGCCTATCTGTCTTTAAAAAATGAAAAGATTCGCAGACTTTTTGAAGGCAAGAGCTCATTGATTATTGAGAATGGAAAACTCAACCGTGAGGAGATGAGACGACAGCGCTATAATCTGGATGACTTGTTGCTGCAGCTGCGTCAAAGTAAAGTGATGGACGTAGCCAATGTCGAGTTCGCCATTCTCGAGCCCTCGGGCAAGCTCACTGTCGTCGAGAAAAAGGAATCTGCTGCAGCACCCGCCGAGGGGAAAAGTGTTTTCCGTTACGAGGGCTTGCCGTTACCACTGATTATGGATGGCAAGGTGCAGGATGAGAATCTGGAGAAGCTGGGGAAAACACGGTTCTGGCTTAAGAGTGAACTTCAGCTGCAAGGAATCAAAGAGTTCAAGGATGTATTCTTCTGTACTTTTGATCACCGTGGAAAATGGTTTGTGGACCGCCGCAGGTAACATCTTATTCACTAGCTTTGAATAAGTTTACTTGATAAGCTTGCGTCCAAGCAGAAGAACACGCGTCAGATCACTGCGGTCAATAAGTCGCAACAGAACTGAACAGGATAAGTAGATAATCACGCCAGTGATACACGATACCGCGAAACGCACAGCTTCGACATCCATCCAGTGCGTATACATCAGGATATAGCTGCACCAGCCCGATACCAGCATGGCTAAGCCGACCTTGGCAAAGTCAATCATCTGCATCCGGAAATGAAGCAGTCTTACCACACTGTGCCAATGCAGTACCGTCACGAGCATGATATTGATATTGATAGCCATTACAGCCCCGAGAATGCCAAACTGAGGCTGACCTGCAAGTCCGACTATAAGAGCAAGCTTGATCACTGAGCCAATTAATGTATTAACCAAAGCCGAGCCGGGTCGATTCAATGCCTGCAGGCTGGCTTGCAGGGGTGCCTGAAAATAAATAAAGAGAGCCACCGGAGCCATCATTTTCAACATAGGAGCGATTTGGCTTTGTCCATACATCAGATCACAAAGCGGCTCGGCCAATACAAACATAATCATGACAAAAGGGGCTCCTGTAACTAAGGCTAGCTTGAGTGATTGATGAAGCCGATTATGAATGGTTTGCATATCGTTACGTGCGGCCGCTTCCGACAATGAGGGAATGAGCGAAACGGATAAGGAGTAGGTCAACGCGCTTGGAAGCAGCAGAATCGGAATAATCATACCCTGAAGCATCCCATATTGTGCTGTCGCCAGCTTGGTTGCAATTCCTGCCGCGGCGAGACTGCGAATAATGAGAATCGATTCAAGAAAATAAGAGCATGAGCCTACCAGCTTACTTCCGGTGATGGGCATGGCCAGCTTCAAGAGATGTTTCAGATTTGCCAAACGGCCGACAAGCGGCACGCTTCCGATTTTTGCAATGGGAAAAGGGGTTGTCTGGCTGCGACTGCGTCGATAATAGAGGTATAGTACCAACAGAGCAACGGCTTCTCCCACCATGACTCCAGCCATTGCTCCTGCGGCCGCGTATTCAATACCATAAGGAAGCAAGGCATAGGCAAAGGCGAGCACAGTGAAAATACGTATGAACGTTTCTGCTACCTGTGATACTGCAGTCGGGATCATATTTTGTCTGCCCTGAAAGTAACCGCGCAGCACAGAGCCAATTCCGACCAAAATGATAATTGGAGTCATACACAAGAAGGTGTAATAGACTCTGGAATCGGTTAGCAAATGGTTGGCAATCCATTGTGCGCCAAGCAGACTGGCCAGAGTGAACAGGATAGCGAGCGACACCGTAAGTGTCATCGCCAGCCGGAGTATGCGTCTGATTCTGCTTTCATTATTTTCTGCTTCTGCTTCAGCAATAAGCTTGGCGACAGCAATCGGTATGCCTCCGGTTATTAAGGTTAAAATAACAATCATAAACGGGAAACCCATTTGATATAACCCCACGCCTTCTGCTCCGATAAGTCTGGGCAGCGTAATTCGGGGAATAAAGCCAAGAATACGATTTACAATTCCTGCTGCCAGTAATATAAGCGTTCCCTTCAAAAACGATTGTTTGGTCACATCGATTCCTTCTTCCTCCCGAGACTACTAACATGGATATGCAGTACCTGTCCCTATGCATGCACAATATTTAACATGGAGATCAGGATACAGAAGGAAAATCCTGCTTGGCAGCGAATATGAGTAAGAGGAAGATGGTTTAGGGCAGGAGGTTGTGAAGGTGGAGCATGATGGGCGCAAGGAAGAGCAGGATGCTCAGCATTCAGAAGATCAAACGAAGCAAGAAACTATCGAGCAAAAACAGACTTTTCTTGAGCTGACTACGGAAACCGAATTGGACGAGACAGCAGCCGATGTGCAACAGACAGATCCTCTTGTAATTGGACAGGAGGACATTCCTGAGGTCATTATGACTAATGACGATGTTAGTGACGATGTCGAGGAGCTTGAAGATGGTGAGGAATTGGAAGCTTTCTCAAGTGAGGAGCTTGATGAGGAGCCTGTTACATTATCGGAAATGGAACTTAACGAGCTAATTGAGAGCATCTGTACAAGTAAGGCGGAGGAATTTAGAATGATCGGCTATGAGCATGTTACCGGTAGAGAAATCTGGGAATGCGTTAGCGATAAATATCAGAAAACAGGGATGCCTGCGCTTCATCAAATTGTGAATGACATTTTGTCGTTAAAGGTGACGAAATTTATGAACTGGATGACGATGAGTATATATAAAAGCAACCCTTTCGCTTAGAAGGGGTTATTTTTTTGCTGCTGGCAGAGACGTGTCGTAAATCATCAAATTGACTCGTTTTTAGCAGGTGAGTATAATAGGACTATTGAGATTGGAAGGAGATCGTTACTCATATGAAACGGATTGCAATATTTGTGGCTGTAGTGCTTGTTACATTGGCGCTAGTGGCCTGGACAAGCCCGAGTTTAGTTAACAAAATTAAATTGGGTTTGGACTTAAAAGGTGGTTTCGAAATTCTTTACGTAGCGGAGGCTATAGAGGAAGGTAAGCCCGTTACTGCGGAAGCTTTAAAAGAGACAGCGAACAGTTTAATGAAAAGGGCGGATGAGCTGGGTATTGCTGAACCAGAGATTACGACCGAAGGAAAAGACCGGATTCGTGTACGTTTGGCTGATGTAAAAAATGAGGATGAGGTTCGTAAGGTTATTAAAAAGCCAGCCGAGCTCACTTTCCGCGGTCCAGATGGAACGAAAGAAATGCTGGGCAGTGATTTTGTGGAAAACGCAGCCAAAATTGGCTTCGACCAATCCAATCGTCCGCAGATCAATATCAAGGTCAAAGATCCTGAGAAATTTAAAAAAGTAACCGAGAAGCTCGTAGGCAAGCCTTTGGCTATCTATCTGGACGAGCGTCAGCTGTCTGCACCGGTTGTTAATACGGTTATTACAGATGGCAGTGCGACGATCTCCGGTAACTATACGTTTGAGGAAGCTACTGAACTTGCATCAACCATCAATTTGGGTGCATTGCCGTTGAAGCTGACTGAAAAGTACACACAGGTTGTGGGAGCATCCTTGGGTAAAGCTTCGTTGGAGCAAACCGTAAGAGCGGGTTTGATCGGTTCCATCCTGATTTTAATATTCATGATTATTTTTTATCGCTTGCCTGGCTTTGTTGCAGCGATAACTTTGATTACATATACATGGCTGCTGCTGGTCGTGTTTGACTGGATGAATGCCACCTTGACACTTCCTGGTATTGCCGCCTTTGTACTCGGTATCGGGATGGCTGTTGATGCCAATATCATCACCTATGAACGGATTAAAGAAGAGATTCGCAGCGGAAAAAGCTTGCTGTCCTCTTTGAAATCAGGCTCCAAGCATTCCTTCCGGACGATTATGGATGCTAACATTACGAATATCATCTCTGCCGGTGTGCTTTACTATGTAGGTAATGGTGCCATCCGTGGGTTTGCGCTTACGACCATTATGAGTATCGTACTAAGTGTTTTGACCAACATATTTTTTTCAAGAATGTTATTGTACTTAATTATTAAAAGTAACAAGTTCAAGAAACCTTCTTATTACGGTGTAAAGGAGGCGGAAATTCGTGGATTATAGAGACCATTTTGATTTTATGAAAAACCGCAACAAATTTTTCACCATATCTATCGTTTTATTGATTGTAGGAATAATCGTCACATCGATTTTTGGCTTGAATTTCGGTGTTGACTTTAAAGCAGGTACGGGTCTTGATATTAACGTAGGTCAAGCTGTAACGAAGGAAAAAGCGGAAGAGGTCTTTACCGGCATCAATCTGAAACCTTCGGTTGTATCCATAGGCGGGAATAATGATCATGTCTCCGCCAGATTTGATATCATACTTACAGATGATCAAATCAAACAAATTAATGCAGCTATGGTTTCCACTTTCGGGGATAAGGTTTCCCAGGAGGTCAACACCGTATCTCCGGATATTGCACGTGAGTTAGGACTTAAGGCGATCTATGCCGTAGCTATTGCAAGTATCGCGATTTGTATTTATGTAAGTATCCGATTTGAGTGGCGTTTTGCTCTCGCTGCCATTATTGCGATTTTACATGATGCTTGTGTCGTTATTGCGATGTTTGCGATTTTCCGTTTTGAAGTCAATCTGCCATTCCTGGCAGCAATTTTAACTACTATCGGTTATTCCATCAACGATAAAATCGTTATTTTTGACCGGGTTCGTGAGAACCTTCGTTTTTCTAAAATTAAATCCACACAAGATCTTTCCAATTTGCTGAATAATAGTATTTGGCAGACGATGAGAAGAAATGTTTACACAGTTCTTACTGTATTGCTCGCAGCTATTTGTTTGTTTGTATTTGGTAGCGAATCGATCAAGCTTTTTGCACTTGCCAAAATTATCGGATTAACATCCGGAGCTTATTCTTCGATTTGCATAGCCAGCCCATTGTGGTATTTACTGAAAAACAAATCATTGAGTTCTAAACCAAGAGCAACTGCAGTAAAAGAATAATAGCTGGCCGCGTGAACTGAACGGTTCCGCGGCCTTTCTATCAATTTTTAGGGAGTGGCTCTTTTGACAGAGGAACGTTTTCAAAAAACGGAATTCGCCTACTGGATCGGAATCATTGGAAATATTTTTCTTGCTGCCCTGAAAGGTGTATTCGGTTATATCTCAGGAAGCAAGGCGCTCATTGCTGATGCCTTGTACTCAGTTTCAACTGCTGGACATTCATGTGCCATGCTGATGGGACAGCGTGCTGCCAAACAACAACCGGATGGAAATCCTCTCTATAAGCAAGGGAAGGCTGAATCCATTGCCGCCATTATTGTGTCGGTATTACTATTGGTTATTGGTATCGAGATTTGTTTTTCATCCGTTAAAACGATTTATTATGGAGTGGATTCGCCTCCGAAAGCTACTGCACTCATTGCGATTGTGCTGTCGATCATTCTTAAAGAAACGATGTTCCAATATCAATACCGTCTGGGTAAAAAAATGTCGAATCAAGATTTAATTGCAAGCGCCCGGAAGCACCGTTTGGGGATGTATTCTTCATTTGTCGTATTGATCGGTGTAGTGGGTGCGCTATCAGGTAATTACCTGGGAAATAATTATTTATATTACCTTGATCCGCTTGCAGGCTTATTGGTAGCCGTACTTGTTGTGAGAATGGGCTACCGTCTTGTAATGGAGTCCATTCACCAGACATTAGAGCATGTACTTCATGATGAGGATGTAGCAGAGCTGATGCGCACGGTGCAGGTTATTAAAGGGGTAATTGCTGTCGAATATTTGCGTGCACGTGAACAGGGACACTATGTGATTGTGGATATCAAAATCAGTGTAAACCCACGAATCAGTGTGCTTGAAGGCCATGACATTGCAAAAACGGTTAAGCAAGCCTTAATGAAGCGGCATATCCATGTTGCTGAGGTTTATATTCATGTCAATCCATATGATGCGGGATATCCCTATAAAAATAATATTGATTTGGAGCAGGACCAATTTTCATCGATGCTTCATTAGGAAAGCTAAGTAGATGCTTAACGAAGCTAGTTTTGCAACGCAAAACTTTCAGGAGGGTAAAATATGCTTCACGCAAAGGCAAAATGGAACATAACTGAAGCGGATGACGATCAAGTGGAAAAGCTGGCGCAGGAGCTTCAGATAGAACCATTACTTGCTCGTCTGCTTATTGCCCGAGGAATGACGAATATTGAACAAGCCAAAGCTTTTCTTGACGAAGGAACGGATTGGAATCATGATCCGTTCCTTTTGGATGGAATGGGAGAAGCGGTTTCCCGTATTCGATTGGCTATTGAACAAGGTGAAAAGATTCGCATCTACGGAGATTATGATGCAGATGGGATCAGCAGCACCGTATTGATGATCCATTTGCTGAATCAAATGCAGGCAGCCTTTGATTATTACATACCGCACCGGATTCATGAAGGGTACGGGTTAAATAACAAAGCTCTCGATTTAGCTCTCCAGCACGGAGTTCAATTAATCATTACGGTTGATACGGGTATCAGCGCTGTTGAGGAAATTGCTTATGCCAGACAGTTGGGTCTTGAAGTGATTGTGACGGATCATCACGAACCACCGGAACACCTGCCGCAGGAGTGCATCATTATAAATCCCAAAAAACCAGGCTGTCCTTATCCGTTCAAGCAGTTGGCTGGTGTAGGTGTAGCTTTCAAGCTGGCTCAGGCTTTACTGGGCCGTTGGCCTTCGGAGCTGCTGGAGTTCGCAGCCATCGGTACGGTCGCCGATTTGATGCCCTTATTGAATGAGAATCGAATGATCGTCAAGCAAGGACTCAAACGCATGCAGTCTTCATCCAATCCTGGGATACGCGCTCTGTTTGATGCGGCGGGTATTAATTTGAAGGATGTCAATTCCACGCATATCGGCTTTACTCTGGCCCCTCGAATCAATGCCAGTGGAAGGCTTGAACATGCCGACGATGCCGTTCGTCTGCTCATTACTGATAATCAGCAGGATGCCGAACAGATGGCCTATCAGCTGGATCAGCTAAACAAAGAACGGCAAAGAATTGTTGAAGAGATGACCAAGCAAGCCTATGAGATTGTTCAGGAAAGCAAATCAGCGCCGCTCAAGCAGGTGCTGGTCGTTGCCCAAGAGGATTGGAATGTAGGTGTGGTAGGCATTGTCGCCTCCAAACTGGTTGACAAATATTATCGCCCCACGCTTGTGTTAAGTATTGATAAAGAAACGGGCTTGGCAAAGGGCTCTGCACGATCGATAGCAGGCTATGATTTATATCAGGCATTAAGTCATTGTCAAGATCTGCTTGATCATTACGGAGGACATCAGGCTGCCGCAGGATTGACGCTCTCGCGAGAGCATCTGCCTGAGCTGGAAAGGCGTTTGAATTTGCTGGCTGAAGAATGGTTGTGTTCGGACGATTTTACCCCCTATATGAATGTAGATATGGTTTGCTCGCTAAAGGAAATTGGAGTGACAACGGTTCAACAGCTGGAATTGCTTGGGCCTTTCGGTATGGGGAATCCCACACCCAAGGTCATTATTAGCAATGCTGCATATAAAGAGCTTCGTACCATAGGTAAAGAACAGCAGCATGTAAAAATAACATTAAAGACAAGCAAGGATGAAAGTGCCGCTACCCTTGATGCCGTAGGCTTTCATAAAAGCGCGCTGCTGCCCTGGATTTCTTCTACAGCAGCAATGGATGTTCTTGGAGAGCTGTCCATAAATGAATGGAACGGAGTCCGTAAGCCTCAGGTAATGATTCAGGATTTGCGGATTGCTCATATGCAGATGTTTGATTGGCGGGGCATTGCCAAGATAGAGCCTAAGCTCGCCGAGCTGGCGGAACGTGTTGATGGGCGAAGCTCAGGTGGTGACGCACGGGCTGGTATTCTCATGTTTCATGCCAGTAATACAAGCATGCTTGGCTCCATCGTGAACAAGCTTCCGGTGTGGGTGTTGGCGAAAGAGAATGGCAGCAGCCTGATGCCTTCGAACGAGCTGGCTAGACAGAGCAATCTGTCCATGGTGACCGATATGATTCTTTTCGATCTTCCTTCAGAATTATCAAGCCTGGGTGCAGCTCTTAGTTCAGCAGTCGGTATGGAGCGTGTCTATGCGATATTTTATCAGGGTGGAACTGTTTATGAAGGTGCTCTGCCATCGCGAGATATGTTTAAGACCGTGTACGGAGCCGTTCAACAGCAAGCAGCAGCGAGTCCGTCTGCAGCTTTCATAGCCAGTCTGTCGAAGCGTTCAGGTCTTTCTTCCAGTCTTATTCAATTTATACTGGATGTGTTTACCGAGGTGGGCTTAATTACACAATCTGCAGGCAGCTATAGGCTCGTAGTCAAACCTGACAAAAAAGATCTCACTCAATCTCAGATTTACCAAAATCGACAGCTTCATGTCGAGGTAGAGCAGGCATTGCTCTATTCAAGTGCTCAGGAGCTGCATGAATGGCTGATGGAGCAAAAGCAACAATCAAACAAACCATTACTGGAGGGTATTATATGAATTTCAAACCGTATATCCGTGTTATAGAAGATTTCCCGCAGCCTGGTATCAGCTTTAAAGACATCACGACCTTATTGCAAAATGGGCCCGTTTACCGGGAAGTTATTAACGAGCTGGCGCGTCAGTTAAAGGAAGTCGAAATTGACTGTATCGCCGGACCGGAAGCAAGAGGATTCGTTATTGGTGCGCCGCTCGCCATCGCTCTCGGAGTAGGCTTCATACCGATTCGGAAAAGCGGCAAGCTTCCCGGCCATACCATTGAAGCGGATTACGCTTTGGAATACGGCAAGGATAAGCTTGCCATGCACCAAGACGCGATTCAGCCAGGTCAAAAGGTGCTGATTGCTGATGACCTTCTTGCCACAGGAGGAACGATAGCGACCTCGATCAATCTGATTGAGCAGTTGGGTGGACAAGTGGTCGGAGCTGCCTTTTTGATTGAGTTGTTAGAGCTGAATGGACGCGAAAAGCTGGGTCCGATAGATATTATTTCATTGGTAACCTACTAAAAGGTACGCTTTGAAACAAAACCCGGACAAAGGATCCGGGTTTTGTTTTCGACAAAATATGTCGAAATGTCGTAAATAAGTTGACGTATTGCCTATGAAAAATGCATAATGGACTAAAATCGAATTAAGGGAATGAGTAAAGCGAATGGGGATTGAGCAGCTTCTTGAAAAGGCGTCGGGGTTTATAAAAGAACATGATTTGAAGCGTATCAGGGAAGCATACGAGTTTGCTGAGCAGGCCCATTCCGGGCAAGTTCGCAAGTCGGGCGAGCCCTATATTTTACATCCATTAGCAGTTGCGGATATTGTTGTCAACATGCAGATGGATGCAACTTCAATCATCGCCGCGCTGCTCCATGACGTTGTTGAGGATACAACCGTTTCGCTGGACATTGTTAATGCCAAATTCGGGAAAACCTGTGCCATGATTGTAGATGGCTTGACCAAGCTTGAGAAAATTAAATTCAAGAGCAAAGAAGAGCATCAGAACGAAAATTACCGCAAAATGTTTGTTGCGATGGCTCAGGATATTCGGGTTATTCTTATCAAATTGGCCGATCGCCTGCACAACATGCGCACATTAAAATATCAGTCCGAGGAAAGCCAGCGGCGTATTGCTGATGAAACACTGGAAATATTTTGTCCAATTGCCAATAGACTGGGGATCTCTGCGATCAAATGGGAAATGGAGGACATCGCTCTTCGTTACCTCAACCCGCAGCAATATTACCGGATTGTCAATTTGATGCAAAAAAAGCGTGTCGAACGTGAGCAATATATCGAGGACGTCGTGCATAATGTCAGCGAAAAGCTCTCCGAAATGGGAATAGAGCCGGATATTTCAGGGCGCCCCAAGCACATCTACAGCATTTATAAAAAGATGACAGCTCGCAATAAGCAGTTCAATGAGATTTACGATCTGCTAGCGCTCCGTATCATCGTGGACAATATAAAAGATTGCTATGCTACACTTGGTATCATTCATACACTTTGGAAGCCTATGCCAGGTCGGTTTAAGGACTATATCGCTATGCCCAAATCCAATATGTACCAGTCTCTGCATACGACAGTAATTGGCCCCAAGGGGGAGCCGCTAGAGGTTCAGATCCGTACAGGTGAAATGCATAGAACCTCGGAATACGGTGTAGCAGCACATTGGGCCTATAAAGAGGGCAGTGTCGTACCGTCAGGCAGCTTTGAAGATAAGATGAGCTGGTTCCGGGAAATATTGGAGCTTCAGCAGGATGCCGAGGATGCTTCCGAATTTGTAGAGTCATTAAAGATGGATTTTTTCTCCGATCTTGTGTTTGTTTTTACGCCCAAAGGCGAGGTCATCGAGCTGCCAGCAGGTTCAGTCCCGCTTGATTTTGCTTATCGCATTCATACCGAGATCGGTAACCGTACTATTGGTGCCAAAGTAAATGGTCGTATCGTTTCGCTGGATTATCGTCTGAAAACCGGAGATATCATTGAAATATTAACCTCTAAGCATTCCTATGGACCGAGTCAGGACTGGATCAAGCTGGCCCAATCCTCACATGCTCGCAGCAAAATCCGGCAGTGGTTTAAGAAGGAAAAGCGCGAGGAGAACGTAGAGAAGGGTAAAGAAGCAATCGAGCGCGAGCTGAAGCGATTGGGACTGGAGCCATCGGCTCTTATGAAAGACAACGAGCTTATGGAGGTCGCCAAAAAGTTCAACTTCCATGAAGTCGAAGATATGTTCTCTGCGGTTGGCTTTAGTGGAATTACTGCTGCACAAATCGTTACCCGTCTTACCGATAAAATACGTAAAGAAGCGGAAGAAGCACAGCAGCAAGCGCTCCAGCTTACCAATGAGATTAAAGAAGTCAAGGGAGCCACAGCCGAGAAGAAAAGTCGGCCTACACACGGAGTTCGAGTTAAAGGCGTAGACAATTTGCTCGTTCGTTTTGCACGCTGCTGCAATCCGGTTCCAGGGGATGTTATTGTTGGCTACATTACTCGTGGCCGAGGTGTTTCGGTGCATCGTGAGGATTGTACGAATATTCCCGCAGACGATGGGAGCGAAGAAGGTAATCGCCTGATCGAGGTGGAGTGGGTAGATTCGGTTGAAGCCAGCTATAACGTAGAAATTGAAATTGCGGGACATGATCGAATGGGCTTGTTAAATGAAGTGCTGCAGGCCGTTTCCGAAAGCAAAACAATCATATCGGCTGTCTCTGGCCGTTCGGACAAAAACAAGATGGCGGTTATTCATATGTCGATATTGATTCGCAATATTGAGCATTTGCATTCTGTCGTTGAAAAAATCAAACGGATCCGTGATATTTATTCGGTACAACGGATCATGCAGACATAAACTTAATTGAGGTGTGCGCAAGGTGCGTATTGTTGTTCAGCGTAGTAAGCAGGCTAGCGTTGTGGTGGATGGAGTCACGGTCGGTTCGATTCGGAACGGTCTTGTGCTGCTGGTTGGTGTCACTCATGAGGATACCGAGCAGGATACCCGATATGCAGCTGAGAAAATAGCCGGGTTACGCATATTCGAGGACAAGACAGGTAAAATGAATCTGTCCATCACCGAGACAGCAGGCCAAATCTTGTCGGTTTCACAGTTTACGCTTTATGGGGACTGCCGTAAAGGAAGACGTCCCAACTTTATGGCTGCTGCCAGGCCGGAGCAAGCTGAACCCTTATATGAGCAGTTCAATGAGCATCTTCGCAGGCTTGGCTTACAGGTGGAAAATGGAGTGTTCGGCGCAATGATGGATGTAGCCTTAGTTAATGACGGCCCGGTTACCTTAATTATTGATAGCCGATAGCTGTTCTTTCTGCCTCAAACCGCTCTTACGATATGCTGCGCATACGGTATGGCATACGGATAAATGCAATTCAATGTGGAAATAATAAGCTCAGCAGTGAACGAGCCGTCAACTCGATCAGCTAGTACTGAAAAGGAGCTTGTTTCCTATGCATAAGTCTGTTAATCAAAATATCGTTTATCGACCTGAGCAGCAGCTGCTATCCTGCGGCTTGGGGGAGTCTGTAGGAATGGTTGCTGCCAGTTTGAACGGCAATGAAGTCACTGCAGACTATTCATCGGTTACAGAGCAGCTAAAGCAGCAGCCTCGCCGAACCTATCGTTAACCACATGCAGATCAAGTAAATCGTCAGGGCATGCTCTGGCGGTTTTTTCTTTTGTCTCTTCCTGACCTGTGATACACTTAGTCTAGTTTTGGGTTCATTCATGGGTCGATTAGTAGCGGACAAGCATTAAATTATGATCATTTGTTGAATTTTAGCGAACATTTGCAACCATTGTCACCTATAGCTCGTATTTAAAAGGTGCGGGTAATTTTAACTCACAATTTTATCGAATTATAAAAATGATACTTACGAGGTGCAGGATGGGGAAAGCAGGTTATTCAAGTGGAAATAGTAAGGGATGGCAGCTGGCAGTGTTTGCTGTGCTGCTCGTGGCCGTAATAGGAGCAGGTACATATTTGTTAGCTACGAAGATGACTTCATCAGGAGGACCTGGTAAGCCACAGCAGCTAACCGTAGTGAAAAGCAGCAAAATTATTAAAAGCAGCTATGATCTTATAGTAGTGGGAACTGATCCGGAAGGCTTGGCTGCAGCGGTATCGGCAGCACGTAACGGTCTCAAAACACTTTTAGTGGATGGGTATGATCGTGAGATCCTCGGAGGATTAATGACACTGGGGTGGCTGAACAGTCTGGACATGAACTATGAGCCCAGCAAAGGCTTATTGTCGAATCATGACATTCTGAATAAAGGGATATTCAGTGAATGGTATGGACGTATTGAAGGGGATTCCTTCGATGTGGTAACAGCGGCTAATGTGTTTAATGATATTGTGAGCAAAGAAGATAATATCGATTTGCTGTTGAAAACAAAGAAGATCGAGCCGCAGATGGCCACAGCAGGAGCTGGAGCGCTTGCCCGTGTAACGGGTATAGTCGTTACCAAATCAGATGGCAGCAGGGTTGCTATCGAAGCGAAGGCGGTTATTGATGCAACACAGGATGGAGACATAGCAGCAGCAGCAGGTGTTCCTTTTACAGTGGGACGCGAAGATTTGATGGACCCCAAAAGCCGGATGGCGGTCACAGCTGTATTCAGACTTAGCGATATTACGCCTGAACGCTGGGCCAGCTTTAGCAAGCCGATACAAGCTGAGGACAAAGGGCTTGGTGTATACGGAATCAATGAAATGAGTCTGTGGGGATTAACCAAAATGCAGGACTACCCCGCTGTTAATAAAGAAAAGGTAAGAATGCGCGGCCTAAACGGTGGACGACAAAACGATAATACGATGCTCGTTAATGCACTGCAAATTTTTGGCGTCGATCCTTTTGATCCTAAATCACGGCAGGAAGCCTTCCAGATTGCCAAGGACGAGCTTCCTAATGTTCTGGCATATCTGAAGGAGCAGTACCCTGAATTTGAAGGTGTAGAGCTGGCAGGAATTGCACCTGAGCTATATGTGCGCGAATCACGCCATATGCAGGGTGAATACAGATTGTCGATTATCGATTTGCTGGAAAATCGGGATCAATGGGACCGTATCGCATTTGGCGGATATCCGGTTGATATTCAACGGACAAGCCCCAAAGATAATGGGGCAGTCGTGATTGATCCAGATAAATATGCGGTGCCTTACCGCAGTATTGTACCGCTTAAGGTAGATGGATTGCTGGTCGTTGGCCGAGCCGCGAGCTATGATACACTTCCTCACGGCAGTGCGCGAGTTGTACCGGTGGGTATGGCTGAAGGCGAAGCTGCCGGTGCATCGGTGAAGATCGCAATCGATAAAAATATAAGCTTCCGGCAGCTATCGGCATCCAAAGAATCCATTGCCAAGCTGCATACGATGCTGAATGACCAAGGAATGGACTTAAAGCCGTATAGTCTCAAACCTGCCCCTTACATGGAACACAAATCGTATGAGGGGTTAAAGACAGCTGTAAGCCTGGGACTTTCCAGCGGTGGTTACAGGAATGAATTCGATCTGGATAAAGCTTCGAATCAGCAGCGGATGGTCAATATGCTGGAAGGCATGCGCAAGTTCAAACCCGGAGCGATGTCAGGCAGTGCTTCGGCGGTAATCGCCAAGGCTAATGAACCTGCCAAGCAATCATTGACGCTGGATTCAGCCGCGCAAATGATTGCATCCTTGCTGAAGCAGGACGCTACTCCAGCGAATGCTTTGAACAATTTATTGACTAAGGGCATCCTGAACAAAGAGACCGTAGACGGGATTACCAAAAAACAGGAATTGTCGAATGGGGATACTTACATGCTCATTAATGATGTATATAAGTATATTAAAGCGGCAAAATAAACTTATTGAACGCAGTGCTTAAATGGAATAACACACATTATCAAGCAAATGGCTTGACTTTGCCAAAATTCGCTATTACAATAATGGTTATTGAATAGGATTATATATCCGTTGATGGGATCAAGTACTTCGTATCCTCGCATATCCAGAGAGGGAAGCTCAAGCTGCAAACTTCCTTATGTGAAACGAACGAACAGACCTCCCGGAGGACAATCGGGGAACCACAGTAAATGGATACTGTGCAGTAGTCGAATTGCGTATTGCGGGCGTTAACCGCTTTGAGTGTGTATCTTGATGGTTAAGATGTTAAGATGCAAATCGTGGGTGGTACCGCGGGAAGACTTCGTCGATAAGTCTCTCGTCCCTGACAAATTGATGTCGGGGGCGGGAGCTTTTTTAATTTCCGTCCATATCCGGCAAAAGAAGAAAGGAGCAGCCTTATATGAGTATTCAGAAACCGAAGGGGACCCAGGATCTGCTTCCTGGAGAGATCGAAAAATGGCAGTATGTAGAATCCAAAGCACGTGAATTGTGCCAACGATTCAATTATCGTGAAATTCGCACACCGATCTTTGAGAACACCGAGCTATTTCAACGGGGTGTTGGTGAAACAACGGATATCGTGGAGAAGGAAATGTATACGTTTGAAGCTAAAGGTGATCGCAACAAGCCGCTAAGCTTCTCGCTGCGTCCGGAAGGAACAGCTGGTGTTGTCCGTGCCTATGTGGAAAATAAGCTGTTCGGTGAGCCAGACGTCAGCAAGCTGTTTTATATCGGACCGATGTTCCGATACGAGCAGCCGCAAGCCGGACGATATCGCCAGTTCCATCAGTTTGGCATTGAAGCCTTCGGATCGGTGGACCCAAGTATTGATGCGGAAGTGATCGCGCTGGGATACACATTTTATAATGAGCTTGGTATCAAGAATGTGACCGTCGATATTAACTCGGTTGGAACTATTGCTTGTCGAGACGTATTCAAGCTGAAGCTGCAGGAGTTTTTTGCCCCGGTAAAAGACCAGCTGTGCTCCGATTGCCAATCCCGCTATGATCGAAATCCGATGCGGATTCTGGATTGCAAGGTGGATCAAAAGTTTTGCGAGGGCGCCCCGACCATTCTGGAATATTTGGACGAGGAATGTACCGCTCATTTTGCCGCGGTCCAAGAACATCTGAGTGCCATGAACATTCCCTACCGTATTAATCCACGCTTGGTCCGCGGACTTGATTACTACACGCATACGGCATTTGAGTATAAGGCGGCAGGTATTGGAGCTATTGATACAATTGGTGGAGGCGGCCGTTATAACGGACTTGTAGGCCAAATTGGTGGCGGCAGCAACGATCAGCCTGGAGTTGGTCTTGGACTGGGTCTGGAACGTACTCTGCTAATCCTACAGGCGCAAAATGTGGAGCTTCCTGCTGTGAAGCTGCTCGATATTTATCTGGTTGGTCTGGGAGAAGCTGCAGAGAAGGAAGTTACCAAGCAATTGCAATGGCTTCGACTGGCTGGCCTGAAGGCAGAAAAAGATTATTTGGGCCGTAAAATTAAAGCGCAAATGAAATCGGCTGATCGTTACAAAGCTTCCTATGTTGCAATTCTCGGTGACGATGAGCTTGAACGCGGTGAGATCACGATCAAGTCGATGGTGAGTGGCGAGCAGCAAACCGTGAAGCTTGACCAATTTGTAGCACATATGAAGTCTATAAAGCTGAACTAAGAATTTTGATCTAACTTTATCTAACAAAACCTGGAGGTTGATGATAGTCATGTTGTTGAAAACCCATCATTGTGGAGCGTTAACGAAAGCAAATGTAGGAGAGACCGTTATTCTGAACGGCTGGGTACAAAGAAGACGCGATTTGGGCGGCGTATTGTTCATTGATTTGCGTGACCGCAGTGGTTTGGTACAAATCGTATTCAATCCTGATTTTTCAGGTGAAGCCTTAACTATAGGTGACCGTGCACGTAATGAATACGTTCTGGCAGTCAGTGGTAAAGTTGTTGAGCGTGATGCAGCTACGATTAATGCCAACCTGCAAACGGGTGAAATCGAAATTCAGGTTACTGAGATTGAAATCTTGAATGCTGCCAAAAACCCGCCATTCTTCATCGAAGACGGAATCGAAATCGACGAATCTTTACGTTTGAAATATCGTTACCTGGACCTGCGTCGTCCGGAGATGCAGCGTACGCTGATGCTGCGTTCCAAAGCTGCCAAAGTATTCCGTGACTTCCTTGATGCCAATGGCTTTTTGGAAGTAGAAACACCGATTTTGACCAAAAGCACGCCTGAAGGCGCGCGTGATTATTTGGTGCCAAGCCGTGTGCATCCGGGTGAATTTTTTGCTTTACCGCAATCTCCACAAATCTTTAAGCAGCTGCTTATGGTAGGCGGCTTGGAGCGTTATTACCAGATTGCACGCTGTTTCCGCGATGAAGATTTGCGTTCGGACCGTCAGCCTGAATTTACACAAGTCGACATCGAGACCTCCTTCCTGTCGCAGGATCAATTGCTCGATATGATGGAGGAGCTTACTGTTGAGCTGTTCAGAGTGACTACTGGCACCGAGCTTGCACGTCCGTTCCAGCGTATCAGCTATGCTGATGCTATGGGCAAATATGGCTCGGATAAGCCAGATTTGCGTTTCGGCCTTGAGCTTAAAGATGTATCCGATATCGTAGTAAACTCCGGTGTTAAAGTATTTGCTTCCGTTGTCGAAAAGGGCGGTCAAGTCAAAGCGCTTAATGCCAAAGGCTGCGGCAGCTGGAGCCGTAAGGAAATTGATGACTTGGGCGTATTCGCTGGACGCTATGGCGCTAAAGGTCTTGCTTGGGTAGTGCTCAAGGAAGGCGAAATGAAAGGCCCGATCGTTAAATTCTTCTCCGAAGAAGAGCTTGCCGCGTTAAAGACTCGTCTGGAAGCAGAAGAGGGAGATTTACTGTTATTCTCGGCAGACAGCAAAAAGGTTGTTGCTGATGTATTAGGTAATCTTCGTTTGAAAATCGGACGCGATCTTGGTCTGATCGACGAGAACGAATTCAAATTCGCGTGGGTTATGGACTTCCCGCTGTTGGGCTATGATGAAGAAGCCAAACGTTATGTTGCCGAGCACCATCCGTTCACCCGTCCTAATGAAGAAGACGTACATTTCTTCGATACCGACCCAGGCAAGATCAGAGCGCAAGCTTATGACTTGGTACTAAACGGCTACGAAGTTGGCGGCGGCTCCATGCGGATCTACAAGCGTGAGGTTCAAGAGCAAATGTTCCAAGCTCTCGGCTTCAGCAAAGAAGAAGCACAAGAAAAATTCGGCTTCCTGCTGGAAGCTTTTGAATACGGAACTCCTCCACACGGCGGTATTGCCTTCGGTTTTGACCGTCTCGTAATGTTAATTACAAAACGCACCAACCTGCGTGAAACGATTGCGTTCCCTAAAACCGCGAGTGCTACCGACTTACTAACAGATGCACCAGGCCCAGTAGACGACAAACAGCTGGAACAATTGTCAATCCGCTTAGCCCTTAAGCAACCCGCTGCAAAAGCGTAATAAGTAGTAAGTAAGCCCTGCACCAACAGTCAAGCTTGTCCCGTAGGGGCTAAAGCGCTCCGAGAAATCGCAGTCTATCAACCAAGCATCATACCAACAGTCAAGCGTGTCCCATAGGGACGGAAAGCGACCCGAGAACCACACCGTCTGAGCACAACAAAGGGAGTCCAGAGGGCAAAGCCCTTTGGGGCCCTCCCTATAGGGAGGGTTTGGGAGGGTCACCACCGAAAGGAGTAGTTTTTTCATGCTGCACCAGTTTTCAAGAACGGAGCTTGCCATCGGACCGGAAGGTCTGGAAATCCTGCGTAACAGTTGCGTAGCGGTATTAGGCATCGGAGGCGTAGGCGGGATGGCTGCTGAAGCATTAGCCCGTACAGGGATTGGGCGGCTCGTGCTGATCGATAAGGATGTAGTCGATATTACGAACATTAACCGTCAGGTGCATGCTCTGATGTCGACAGTTGGCCAGCCCAAAGCCGATTTGATGCGCGACCGTATTTTACAAATCAATCCTGAATGCGACGTCGTTTCCTTGCGAATGTTTTATACGGAAGAAACGTACGAGCAGTTGTTTGCTTATCCTTTGGATTATGTTGTGGATGCTTCGGATACAATCAGCTACAAAATTCATTTGATCAAACAATGCCTGGAACGTAAAATACCGATCATATCGAGTATGGGTGCGGCTAACAAAATGGATCCTACCAAGTTTCAGGTTGCCGATATTTCCAAAACCTCCATGGACCCATTAGCCCGTGTCATCAGAAACAAGCTGCGTAAGGATGGAATCAAAAAGGGAGTTAAGGTCGTCTTTTCGACGGAAGCCCCCCTTAAGCCGAGAGTGGACGTTACGCAGAAAATCGTTCCGGAAAATGCGCCTGAAATTCGTAAGGCTAAGCAGCCACCGGCCAGCAATGCCTTCGTGCCGCCTGTAGCGGGATTGATTGCAGTCAGTGTGGTAGTGAAAGATTTACTGGAAAAATCGAATCAGGACTGAGGATTTTGGAGTGTAGTGGGCACAAATGTGACCACATTTTGTAAACGCCTAAAAAGTCCTTTATAATGTAAAGCATAGGGGAAGCTCCGTAAGGAGTTCTCCTGTGCTTTTTTTACTATTTGAAATCTAGATATGAATACGATAGAGGTTGTGAATGAAGCATGGATTTATTTTCATTAGCAGAGGAGAAAAGCCCGGCAGGGAAGCTGCTCGCAGATCGGATGCGACCGGTTACGCTAGATGAATATATTGGTCAGGAACAGATCGTCGGTCCGGGTAAGCTGCTGCGCCGGGCTATAGAAGCAGATCAGGTATCATCCATACTGTTATACGGCCCACCAGGAACAGGAAAGACAACGCTTGCGAACATTATTTCGCATGCTACACAAGGCACTTTTATCAAATTGAATGCGGTGGATGCTACCGTCAAAGATGTGCGTGAAGTCATTGAACAAGCCAAAGACAATAAGACGCTGTACGGTCGCAAAACCATTTTGTTTCTGGACGAGGTGCATCGATTCAATACGTCACGTCAGGATGCGCTGCTTCCTGCTGTCGAGCAGGGTATTATCGTGCTCATTGGGGCTACGACCGAGAATCCATTTCATCATGTGAATGGCGCACTCTTGTCAAGATCCACGCTGTTTGAGCTGCAGGCCTTAACTCAAGAGCACTCGCTTGTGGCGCTGCACCGAGCGCTTACTGACCGAGAGCGCGGCCTTGGCTCGTTGCCTATCGCAGCTACGGAGGAAGCGCTTGCGCATATTGCTCGCATGGCTGGGGGCGATATTCGCCGCGCACTTAATGCGCTTGAACTTGCTGCGCTAACGACTCCGCCGGATAGGAGCGGAGCGGTACACATTACGCTGGAGGTGGCAGAGGAGTCGATACGGCGTCCTACCGTCAAAGCAGATGAATCGACTCAGTATGATGTGCTCTCAGCCTTCCACAAGAGCATCCGCGGCTCCAGTGACGCAGCGCTGTTCTGGTTCCTCTATGCGGTAGAGAAGCTGGGCATGGATCCGATGACCTTTCTGCGCCGCCTGATAGTAGCGAGCAGCGAGGATATAGGTTTGGCTAATCCACAGGCGATGCTGCAATCCGTAACGGCGATGGATGCCTATCATAAGATCGGCTGGCCGGAATCAAAATATGTGATTGCTCAAGCCATTTTGTTTGCTGTTGAAAGTCCCAAATCCAATGCGATTCCACTCGCTATTGGCAAAGTCATGGGAGCCTTTGAGCTTCTGGGCGCAGCCGAGGTACCCCTGCATTTACGTGATGCGCATTATAAAGGTTCGGAGAAGCTTGGGCATGTTGGTTATCAATATCCTCATAACTTTCCTGGGCACTATGTGGACCAGCAGTATTTACCGGACAAGCTCAAAGAGCAAACCTTCTACGACGCAACCGAACAGGGCATGGAGGATAAAATAAGGCTTAATCAAGAGCGCAGAAACGGGCAAAAGCAGCGAAAATCGCGATAATGGGTCAGGCTGGCCCATTTTAGCCTCATTTAAGGCTAATTCTCGGTATAAGTTTAACTGATCAAGCTTTTTGACTGTTTTGTTTAACTTTTAAGCATAGCCCACGGTTTGACTGTATAGTTTAATCATATATAATTTAATTATAGAGTTATATTATGCTCGTAAAAGAATGACGAAGGCTTCTTAATTAAGCATCGAAACATTTTTTTGCATACTATACCAATATTTATGTTGATAAGCTCTCACATATATCAGTTTCAAATGTCTCAAAAAATTGTGAATTTAGGGGAGGTGTACCTATTCATCTCGAACGAGGAGAATAGGAAATTAATTGAGTAGTGACCCATTACCGATACTTTGGAATTTAAGTTTAGTTTTGCTTTTGGTATTCTTAAACGGCTTTTTTGTGGCAGCAGAGTTTGCTTTGGTCAAGGTTCGTCATAGCCGCATTGATGTGCTGGTTAAGGAAGGTAACCGCAATGCCAAGTTTGCTCAAATCATCATGAGAAACCTTAACGGATACTTATCAGCCTGCCAATTGGGAATTACGCTTGCTTCCCTTGGGCTTGGTTGGATTGGTGAACCAGCAATAGCTAAACTGCTCCAACCGGTGTTGCAGCCGCTGCAAATCCCTGAAACGATCCAGCATACGATTTCGTTTATTATTGCTTTTACGATCATCACCTCTTTTCATATCACACTGGGAGAACAATTCCCCAAGACCTATGCGATTCGCATGCCAGAGAAAATTACGCTGATGGCTGCGGGCCCGATGATTCTGTTTTACAAAATCATGTTTCCATTTATTTGGTTTCTTAATGGTACTTCCAACTGGATGCTGCGCAAATCTGGAATAGAGCCTACAGACGAGCATGAGACAGCTCATACGGAACAGGAAATTCGCGGCTTGATGAAAGAAAGCAATAAAAGCGGACTCATTGATAATGCTGAATTAACTTTAATGGACAATATTTTTGAATTTTCGGAAACCAATGCCCGTGAAATTATGATTCCTCGTACTGAAATGATATGTTTGTACGCTAATCTATCCTACGAGGAAAATCGACAAATTGCTGTTACGGAAATGCACACCCGTTATCCGGTCTGTGATCCAGACAAAGATAATGTCATTGGGTTTGTGCATATCAAGGATTTGTTGAAGTCAGACCGCGGTATTGGCAATATCAAAAAAATTATTCGTCCGATCACCAAAGTCCCCGAGTCGATGCAAATCAGTGCGCTGCTTAAGCTGATGCAAAAAAGAAAAACGCAAATGGCGCTGCTCATTGATGAGTATGGCGGCACATCGGGATTAGTCACTTTTGAGGATATTATAGAAGAAATTGTCGGCGAGGTTCAGGATGAATTTGATGAAGAGCGTCCGCAGATCGAAAAGCGTGATGATTCAACACATTCCATTGACGGGCGGATGCTGATTGAAGAAGTGAATAGTTATTTTGGTGTAGAAATCGAATCTGATGACTACGACACTATAGGTGGTTGGATTTATGCACAGGTAGAAATGCCTCCAAAAAGAAGCCAACGGATAGATTACAATAATGAATATGAATTTGTGATTGATGAAACCGATCATTTACGAATCTCGCGAATTTTGGTCATTAAACGCAGTGAGCAAGATGAACAAGAGGTTACGCTCCCAATGAGCATGTAATAAAAAAAACGGATATCCACCTGCAGCATGTACTCTTACAAAGAGTGGCTGCAGCGGATAGTCCGCTTTTTTGTGTGTTGTGAAGTTCTTAGCTGAATTGAGGAAAGGTTAAGTTATAACCGTATCGATAATAGCACCGCCAAGACAAAGCTCGCCATCATAAAATACGACCGATTGGCCTGGTGTGACCGCCTTTTGCGGTTTGTCAAAAATAACCTCGCAGGTACGTTCCTTCTCGTTAAAAGTGACGCTAACCCCTTGATCAGGCTGCCGATAACGGAACTTGGCTGTACAGCGGTATTCCTGTTGAGGCAGCGTTCCGCTGATCCAATTTAGATCTGTTGCTCTCAGTCCCAAGGAATAAAGGCTTGGATGCTGCTCACCCTGCACAACATACAAAACATTAGTTTCCAGGTTTTTGCCTGATACGAACCAAGGCTCTCCACTGCCGGAGCCGCCACCGATACCAAGACCCTGCCGCTGTCCTAAAGTGTAGTACATCAATCCGTCATGCCGTCCTTTGACTTCCCCCTCCAAGGTCTGCATATCACCAGGCTTGGCCGGCAAATAGCCGCTTAGAAATTCCTTAAAGTCCCGTTCCCCGATAAAGCACACACCTGTGCTATCCTTCTTCTTCGCAGTTGCAAGACCTGCCCGCTCCGCTATGGCTCTCACTTCCGGCTTCGGTAGATGTCCGATCGGGAACATGGCCTTGGACAATTGGTATTGATTAAGTGCATTCAAAAAATACGTTTGATCCTTGTTGCCGTCAATACCCCGTCGTAAGCGGTATATACCATCCTGCTGGTCTACTTGCGCATAGTGTCCGGTTGCAATGTAGTCTGCACCAAGCTCAAGCGCTTTGTTCAGAAACTCCCCGAATTTAATTTCACGGTTGCACATCACATCCGGATTCGGTGTCCTGCCCTTGCGATATTCATCCAGAAAGTATTGAAATACCTTATCCATGTATTGTTTCTCAAAATTTACCGTATAATAGGGAATGCCGATTTGGTCGCATACTCTGCGGACATCCTCGGAATCTTCTTCAGCGGTGCAGTGGCCCCACTCGTCTGTGTCATCCCAATTTTTCATAAAAACACCGATAACTTCGTATCCTTGCTCCTTTAAAAGCAGAGCTGACACGGAGGAATCGACACCGCCGGACATACCGAGAACGACTCGTGTTTGCTTATTCATTATGGATTTTCTCTCCTTGCTGCTTTACGTTTATCTTGTATTATACATGGGTTATACTGAATAATAAATATTTCATCAATATGACACGGTTTTTCTCCCAAAATACAAGGATTTATGATACCATATATACGATACCAACATGTATTGAAATGTAAATGAGGTGCTTGACTTGAAAATTTCTACCAAAGGCCGATATGGTTTAACAATTATGATGGAACTGGCGTCCAGGTACGGAGAAGGACCCACCTCATTAAAAAGTATTGCCGAAAAGCATCAGCTTTCCGAGCACTATTTGGAGCAATTGGTAGCCCCTTTGCGTAATGCAGGTTTAGTTAAAAGTATTCGAGGAGCCTATGGGGGCTATATTTTGTCCAAGCTGGCAGAAGATATTTCTGCGGGCGATGTGATTCGGGTACTGGAAGGACCGATCAGCCCTGTTGATTTCACGGAAGAGGATGATCCAGCCAAACGCGACCTGTGGGTACGCATCCGGGATAGCATCGCAACAGTGCTTGATTCCACCACATTGAAGGATTTAATCAGCTTCAAGGGTGAAGGCGTCAGCGATAGCTACATGTTCTATATTTAATTCAGATGAAGATAATGGAGTTATCATGACGATCTATTTGGACCATGCAGCAACAACCCCGGTTCATCCCGAGGTTCTCGAAACCATGCTGCCCATTTACACACATTACTTTGGAAATGCCTCCAGTACGCATAGCGCCGGTAGAGAAGCACGTTCTGTTGTTCAACGATCAAGAGATTCGATAGCTTCTTTACTTGGCTGTGCGGCTTCACAGCTTGTTTTTACAAGCGGAGGTACCGAAAGCAATAACATGTCTATATTAGGTGCAGCTGCTGCGCGCTCATCTTTGGGCAAGCATATTATAACGGTACAGACTGAACATCATGCTGTATTGCATACATGCCAGTATCTAGAAAAGCTGGGCTTTGAGGTAACCTATTTGCCTGTTGACACGAATGGTCAGATCGAATGGAATCTGCTTGAACAGGCGATTCGATCCGATACTATTTTGATCAGTGTGATGTATGGCAATAACGAAGTAGGGACGATTCAACCGATTGTGAAGATTGGGGAACTGGCCAGAAGTAAAGGGATCTGGTTCCACGTCGATGCTGTTCAGGCTTTGGGAGCAATGGAGCTTAGTCTGAATAGTCTTCCTATTGATTTAATGAGCTTTTCTGCGCACAAAATTCAGGGACCCAAAGGAATCGGAGCCCTTTATATAGCTAAACAAATTCAGCTAGAGCCGATTTTGCATGGTGGCGCTCAAGAAAGAAAGCGGCGTGCAGGTACCGAGAATGTACCGGGAATTGCAGGTTTTGCAAAAGCATTACAAATTTTTATCGATCATAGGTATGAAATGCAACAAAAGATGGAAAAACTACGTATAGAGATGATAACGAGGCTGCAAGAGCAATTGGGAAAAGACCAAGTGGTGGTCAACGGTCACCCGACAGCGCGTTTGCCCCATATACTCAACCTTAGTTTTCCTGGCATTTCATCCGAAACGATGCTGATGAACCTCGATATGGAGGGAATCGCTGCTGCCAGCGGATCTGCTTGTACTTCGGGATCATTGGAAGTATCACATGTGCTTCAAGCTATGAAGCTATCTGAGCAGGTAACCGCATCAGCTGTCCGATTCAGCTTCGGATTCAGCAGCAGTTTACAAGATATTATGACTTGCACAGAGAAAATTGTAACCATTGTAACTCGTATACGTAATAATTATTAGTAAGAAGTGTTTCATTCATTTGCAGCTATTGCATCGGGAGGATACAGCGCTTGAAAAAAGCTCGTGATGTGATAGGATTACCGATCCTTTGTGTACAAACAGGTAAACAAGTCGGTACAGTCAAGGATCTATTGCTGGATGAAGCTTGGCAGATTGAGCTCGTACTTCTGGAGAACAGGCATTGGTTTTCAGTATCAAACTGTGTTGCCTGGAAGGATGTTATTGCACTGGGTGAAGATGCTATAACCATTCACAACGAAGAGGCTGTCATCCAGTTGGATGCTCAGGATCAAGTGTACATCTCGTTGCTGAATGGGGACCATAAGGTGAAGGGAATGCCTGTTGTAACCGTCAATGGTCAGCATTTGGGTATTGTGGATGATGTTTATCTGGACCCCGAGCTGGGTAAAAAAGTAATAGGCTATGAATTGACCGAAGGTTTTATTTCCGATCTGAAAGAGGGGCGCAAATGGCTGCCCTTACCGGATTCTGTAACAATGGGTGAGGATGCAATTATAGTCCCCGTTCACTGTAATGAATGGTTGACTGAAATAGTCAAATCAAATGAGGAATAGGGTGATACCAAATGTTACGTTGTCCGAATTGTAATTCGAAGGATATTGGCAAAATAGGCTCGCATCAGTTTTATTGCTGGGGCTGCTTTATTGAACTTAGTGTGAACGGAGAGAAAATGTCCGTATATCAAGTTGAAGAAGACGGTACTTTAAGCTCTCTCGATGATCTGTTTTTTGAAGAGGAAATGCCGCATATTCATGCAAACTGATAAATTATCGAATCAGATGTATGTCGAATCGCATTCGCCCTAACCGCTTGAATCATGCAGCGGCTGGAAGCGAATGCGATTTTTTTGTGTTATCCAAGGGGATTAAGATGCAGGGTTGTACATATACTTATAGAAGTTGAGCGATTTGGACAAGAATGGCTTGGACATGGAACTGAGGTGGTGAGAACGCATGAATCATTTTTACAAAAGCAGAGTATTTTCAATTATGATACATATACTGCTGGGTCTGCTGATCCTGCTGGTTTTATTGAAAATTCGTCCGATCTGGCTCGGAATTTATCATTTTCTGCTTGAGATCCTGGCTCCTTTTATTATCGCAATGATCATATCGTATGTATTGAATCCTGTTGTATCCCTGCTTAACGCACGCAAGGTGCCGAGGACGGTGGCTGTTCTACTGATTTATGCGGTTTTCATTGTGTCCACAACGGTTATACTAATGAACTTGATTCCGATGTTCATTAACCAATTGAATGAATTTAATGAGCATATTCCACAGCTGGAAATGAAGGCTCAAGGCGTTGTCGATACGATGAACAGTATGCAATTTGTACCGGACACTATCCGGACTGGCATCAATCAATCTCTGATGAAGCTGGAAAACGGCGTATCACATGCCATATCGAAGTATATTGACGGAATTGGCAGTACGATCAATATGATATTCATTGCTTTTATCGTACCTTTTTTGGCTTTCTACATGCTCAAGGATTTTCAACTGATAGAAAAAACCGTACTGGCTACGGTACCTAAAGCAAAGCGCAAACAGGTTTACAAGCTGCTGATGGATATCGATACGGCTCTCGGTAATTATATTCGCGGACAGTTTTTAGTATGTGTGATTATTGGAATACTGGCGTATCTGGGTTATTGGCTGGTGGGAATGCCGTACGCGCTGCTGTTGGCTTGTCTGGTTGCCGTGTTTAATATTATCCCTTATCTGGGCCCTTTCTTTGGGGCGGCCCCCGCTCTTATAATGGCCTCGACCATTTCCTTTAAGATGGTGCTGATGGTCGCTGTAGTGAATGCAGTCTGTCAAATTCTCGAAGGCAATGTCATTTCGCCTCAGGTAGTAGGTCGCTCGTTAAAAATGCATCCGCTCCTGATTATATTTGCTCTGCTTGCGGGTGGGGAGATAGCGGGTGTAATCGGCTTGATTCTGGCGGTTCCGTTGTTTGCTGTCATCAAGGTAATTGTTCAGCATGTTTTCCAATATTATGTACATCGGAGAACAACGTAAACAAGAAGATTGAATTGTTCTCCAGGCGCATCTTCCTAATCCGCTGCTTGGCCGGCTTGTTGACATTCCTTTCAAGAAACGTATATAATCGTATACAAGTATATAACTGAAAGCGTTGATGAAATCAAGTAAACCATAGTCCATTATCCAGAGAATAGGTTATAGCCCATTGCTGCTTGCACGAGGCTAGCTGAGAGAACCTTACTAATGAAGGATGGTTGAAAGCTCATTTCGGAGTGCGGAACAAATCCGCCGGATGGACTCGTTACAAGTCTTGTTCAAGGAGATTGTACAGCAGGCTTGCGTCTTAATTGACAGCTGTGCAGTAACCAGGGTGGTACCGCGATCAATTCGTCCCTGTTAGCAGGGGCGTTTTTCTGTTTAAAAGAGGTTTTGGGGAGTGGAATCGAGGTTTTGCTTGGCTTGCGGAGAAGTAAAGTTCAAAGGCGGGGAATTTGTGCAAATGCTAATGTCCCCTGCGTGCGCAAGGGATGTGCCTTCGGCCGCTGTTGAACCTGGATGATCTTGATTAGACGAAGTGGTAATCATCCATGTTCAAAGGCGGCACGTAAACTCTACGGCACAATCCCTTGCTCCCTCCGGGACCCATTTGCACAAATTCCTTCCTGCGGAAGAACTTTACCTGCTTCGCTTGGGGGCAAAACTCCTACTCCATCCCCAATAGGGGGTGGAGTAGTGAACCCCACGCTGCGCGAAGCTTCCCTTATCTAAAGGCTAGCGTGTCCCGCAGGGACGATGCGGCTCCAGAACCAAAACAGCAGCACCCAGCAAGCGCACGTACTTGAACTTGTACTCACGCACTTGCTCAAACACCACAGTCAAGCGTGTCCCGCAGGGACGAAAGCGGCCCGAGCACACGCATGAACTCAAAAGGCATAGCACCACAGTCGAGCGTGTCCCTGAGGGACATAGCGGCCCGAGAACAACGCAGTCCGCTACGCTCCCACGGGAGTCCAGAGGGCAAAGCCCTTTGGAGCCCTCCCTTTAGGGAGGGTTTGGGAGGGTAAAAAAACCACCGGAGGTATTTAATATGAAAGCCAGTGAAATCCGTTCCAAATGGCTCGCATTTTTTGAAAGTAAAGGACACCGCATTGAACCGAGCGCGCCGCTCGTTCCGCACAACGATCCATCCTTACTGTGGATCAACGCAGGGATGGCACCGCTCAAGGCTTATTTTGACGGACGTATTGTTCCTGAGAATCCGCGGATTGCCAATTCGCAAAAATGTATTCGTACCAATGACATTGAAAATGTCGGCAAAACACGCCGTCATCATACTTTTTTTGAAATGCTCGGTAACTTTTCAATCGGTGATTATTTTAAAGAAGAGGTTATTACCTGGGCATGGGAATTTCTGACGAGCCCGGAATGGATCGGCTTTGATCCGGAACGTTTGTCGGTGACGGTGTACCCTGAGGATACCGAAGCTTTTGAATTTTGGAACAAAAAAATCGGGCTTCCGGAAGAACGGATCTATAAGCTTGAAGAAAACTTTTGGGATATTGGCGAAGGACCTTGCGGACCTTGTACCGAAATTTTTTATGACCGTGGCGATGCGTATGGGGATTTGAGTGATCCGGAATGCTGGCCTGGCGGAGAAAATGAACGTTTCCTTGAAGTATGGAATCTGGTGTTTTCCCAGTTCAACCATAACAAAGACGGCAGCTACACACCGTTGCCTAATAAAAATATCGATACAGGAGCAGGTCTGGAGCGTTTTGCCTCGATTTTGCAAAATGTGGACTCCAACTTTGATACGGATTTGTTCATGCCGATTATCGAGCAAACTGCCAAGCTTGCGGGTGTGAAGTACCATGTGAATACAGAAACCGATGTAGCGTTAAAGGTTATTGCCGATCATATCCGTACGGTTGCCTTTTCGGTAGGTGACGGCGTGCTTCCTTCCAATGAAGGGCGCGGCTATGTCATTCGTCGTTTACTGCGTCGTGCCGTACGTTACGGGAAAGTAATCGGTCTCGATAAACCGTTCCTGCACACGCTGACCCCCATTGTTGGTGAAATCATGGGGATGTACTATACGGAGGTTGTCGACAAACGTGAGTTTATCGAGAAGGTGATTCGCACCGAAGAGGAGCGTTTCCATGAAACCTTATCCGATGGTTTGGCTATACTTGCTGAATTAACGGAAAAAGCCAGCTCCGAGGGCAAAACACAGATCAGCGGCGCGGATGCATTCAAGCTGTATGACACGTACGGTTTCCCTTTCGATTTAACAGAGGATTTTGCCTCGGAAAAAGGTTTGACGGTAGATCGTGAAGGGTTTGACAGCTCAATGCAGGAGCAGCGTAATCGTGCCCGGGCAGCTCGCCAGGATTCGGACAGTATGAAGGTACAGGGCGGACCACTTGCTGAGCTGACGGTTAAAAGTGAGTTTGTTGGTTATACTGAATTGGTAACTACTGCTAAAGTGATTGCTGTGGTGCATGAGAATCAATTTGTCGATTTGGTCGGTTTGGGCGAGACGTGTCAGGTGGTGCTGGATGTCACTCCTTTCTACGCGGAGAGCGGTGGACAGGTGAGCGATCACGGCTATCTTGCTTCAGGGGATGTCCGTTTAAAAGTAGTAGATGTCAGCAAAGCACCGCATGGTCAGCATGTGCATACTGTTGTAGTTGAATCGGGTGTGCTGCGTAAGGGTGATACCGTTCAGGCAGCGGTCAGTGAAGAAATGCGCGAGGACATTATCAAAAATCATACGGCCACTCATTTGCTGCATAAAGCTTTGAAAGATGTGCTGGGTGAGCACGTGAATCAGGCTGGCTCATCGGTAGCTCCAGAGAGATTGCGTTTTGACTTCTCGCATTTCGGCAGCATTACTGCTGAAGAGCTGCAGGATGTCGAAAAACGGGTTAACCAGCAAATCTGGAAAAGCACGCAAGTTTCGATTACACTTAAACCAATTGCTGATGCAAAAGCAATGGGGGCGATGGCTTTATTTGGTGAGAAATATGGCGATGTTGTCCGTGTTGTTCAAGTAGGCAGCTACAGTCTGGAGTTGTGCGGAGGCTGTCATGTGGCCAACACTAGCCAGATTGGTCTGTTCAAAATCGTCAGTGAATCAGGGATCGGCTCCGGAGTTCGCCGGATTGAAGCCGTGACTGGCCGTAATGCTTATATGTATATAGATCAACAGCTGCAGCTGCTGCGTGATTCGTCAGGACTGCTGAAATCCAACATTCAAGAGGTTCCCAAACGAATCGAGGGTCTGTTTGTTCAACTGAAGGAATTGGCAAGAGAGAATGAATCCCTGAAGTCGAAGCTTGGCAAAATCGAGGCGGGCTCTTTAACGGACCAGTTGAAAACCATTGCAGGAGTACCCGTGCTAGCCGCGCAGGTCAATGCTGGGGATATGGATTCACTTCGTAGTATTGTGGATCAAATGAAGGTTAAGCTTGGTTCAGCAATCATCGTGTTGGGTGCGATTGCGGATGACAAAGTGAATCTGGTAGCAGCCGTAACACCGGACCTTGTGGCTCAAGGCTTTCATGCCGGTAAGCTGATCAAGGAAACAGCTGCAATTGTTGGCGGCAGCGGTGGTGGCCGTCCCGATATGGCGCAAGCAGGAGGCAAGGATGCTTCCCAATTGTCGGCGGCACTGGAGAAGGTAGGACATTTTGTAGAAAATCAAGCGATGTTGAAAAAATAATTTTGCACTGTCAAGAGGAATCTTTCGACAAATAGCGAATATCTAAGTAAGGTAACGTGTTTTGTTAGCTACTATTCATCATTTTTGTTTCTA
This sequence comes from Paenibacillus sp. FSL H7-0331, assembly GCF_001956045.1. The sequence goes on from NZ_MRTH01000009.1 coordinate 154,105, forward strand.
GGGGGTGTAGGGATGAGCTCGATGGATAAAACGATGAAGTTCAATGTAAAAGCGGAAGAAATCGAAACATCACCCAAGGAAGTTATATTGGCTGTATATGACGCGCTGCAGGAAAAAGGCTATAATCCGATTAATCAAATTGTAGGCTACCTATTATCCGGCGACCCGGCTTATATTCCACGCCATAATAACGCTAGGAGCATCATTCGCAAGCGCGAACGTGACGAGTTGATTGAAGAGCTGGTCAGATCATATTTGCAGCAGCATAAATCATAAGATGCAGGGCAGGAAATTTAAAATATCACATGATTGCCTGCCGTTGGGAGTTTAGCATAAGATGGAACGTTTGATGGGTTTGGATTACGGAGACAAAACGATAGGTATCGCCCTTAGTGACGAATTGGGCTGGACAGCTCAAGGTCTTGAGGTCATCCGGAGAACAAGCTCAGAGAAAGATATGGCAAGACTTCGTGAATTGATTGCGCAGTACAACGTTCACGGACTTGTCGTAGGCTTGCCCAAGAATATGAACAATACCATAGGTCCTCGTGCAGAGCTGTGTATCGCTTTTGCCGAGTCCCTGCGAGAAATTTTCGCATTGCCCGTACATCTATGGGATGAGCGGTTGACAACGGCCTCTGCACAGCGTGTGCTGATTGATGCTGATGTCAGCCGCAAGAAAAGAAAGCAAGTCATCGATAAGATGGCAGCTGCGCTCATTTTGCAAAATTATATGGATTCCAATACGAAGAGGTGATTGGCGTGACTAAAGAAGAACAACTTCAAGAAGAAGAACCGGAAATTATTTATATCCCGGATGAAGAAGGTAATGAAGAAGAGTTTGAAGTCATTATGAAGTTCGAGGTTGACGGTTCCGATAAAAAGTACATGATGGTTGTGCCGGTCGACGCGGAAGAGGAATCCGATGAGGTGTATGCTTTCCGTTATGAAGAAGACGGAGACGACCTGCAGTTGTTTACGATCGATAACGAAGAAGAATGGAATATTGTCGAAGAGACCTTTAATACATTGATGGATGAGGATGTCGAAGAGGAAGAAGAAGACTCCAATTAATTGAAACGACAACAGGAGGCGTTCTTTTTGTTCACATTAAAGGATGTAAAGTTAATAAGTCAGTTGCGCAGCACCTACGGAGATGATATTATCTTGTATGATGATAATGAACAATCCGTTGTTTACAAGCTGCTTACTGAGTTTCAACTGGGTGATCAAGGCTATGCGGTTGTGAAGCAGGATCAGCCTGTTATTGGAGAGCCTGAGGTTTTCCGGGTTACAACAGGCCCAGATGGAGAGCTTGAGCTGGAAACCATAGATGATGATGACGAATGGGAAAACGTGACTGAGCTATATGATGAGATGACGTTTTCTGAGGATAGTGCGTTGTAAACAAGATGTTGGTTTCAAACGGAGTGAGCGGAGACAATCCGCTCTTTTTCGTTGTTTATGCGTACTTGGTCGAAAGGAGTAGTAGTGGCACCGTTCAGTAGAGTGAAAACCATTATAGGTACATTGATTGTGATAGTTTTAATAGTAGTCGTAGTAGCTTCTGTAGGCACGACTTTATATGTGAAGCAAGCCTTACAGCCTGTTCCTGAATCCTCTAAACCGCAAACGATTATGATCCCACCAGGTATGAGCCCGTTCTCCATTGCTGAGCTGTTGGAACGTAAAGGTTTGATTCGCAGTGCACGAATTTTTACTTATTATTTGAAATATGTTCAGCAGGGCAGTAAATTTCAGGCAGGCGAATATGAAATGCTTCCCGGGATGACCAACGATGCCATTATTGATACTTTAAATAAAGGTTTAACAGTTAAAGAGCAGGGGATCAAGCTTACCGTACCCGAGGGTTACACCGTAAGGCAGATCGCGGATAAGGTTCAACAGCAATTTGGAATCGATCCGGCATTATTCATAGAGAAGGCACAGCAGGAGAGTCACTTTACGGCCCAAGTATTCACGAAAATGGCAAATCAAGCACAGCTGAAAAGCAGGCTGGAGGGGTATTTGTTTCCTGAGACTTACGAATGGAGCAAAGACATTAAAGTGGAGGATATGCTCAATAATATGATGCTGGAGCTCGACAAGAAGCTGGAGCAGCTTCCGGACAACTGGCAGCAAGCGATGGCGGACCGTGGACAAAGCTTTCATGAGATGCTGACCATTGCTTCGTTGATCGAACGTGAGGCTGTATTGGATGAAGAGCGTCCTCTCGTCAGCGGCGTCATTCATAATCGATTGCGCAAGAAGATGGAGCTGCAAATCGATGCCACTGTTCAATACTTGTTTGATAAGCCAAAGGATCGATTATTTGAAAAGGATTTGCAGACGGAAAGTCCGTATAACACTTATTTGCACAAAGGCTTGCCACCTGGTCCTATTGCGAGCCCAAGTCTTTCGTCAATTAAAGCGGCGATATACCCGGCAGACAACAACTACCTGTATTATGTCACGAAAAAGGATGGCACCAAAGCGCATTACTTTGGCGAAACCTTTGATCAGCACCAAAAAAATATAGCGGTCAGCAAGAAAAACGAAAGTACGCTTAAAAAGTAATTTTTTTATTGAAGGGTGAGAGTACAATGAAAAAACCAGAACTGTACATTTCTGCCGGAACAGCAGAAGAAGCACGGCGTTATGTAGAGGCCGGAGCCGATGCGGTATCGGTCGGTGAGCACCGTTATGGCATGCGGTTATCTGGCGAGGTCATGCTGGACGAGTTAAGTGATTTAATTCCCTGGTGCCATGAACGTGGTGCCAAGGTATATGTGATGGTTAACAAAATTATCGATAACGAGATGCTTGCGCAGCTTCCGGATTATTTACAACGTGTGCAGCAACTGCAGGCAGATGCGGTTGTATTCGGCGATCCAGCCGTTTTAATAGCAATGCGCCAGGCTGCACCGGGTTTGCCGCTGCATTGGAATGCCGAAATGACTTCCACGAATTATGAAACAGCCAATTATTGGGGCTCCAAGGGATCGAGGCGGGTCGTCTTGGCCCGGGAACTGAATATGGATGAAACCCTTGAAATAAAAAGCAAGCTGCCGCACATGGAAGTACAGGTGCAGGTGCACGGCATTACGAATATATACCATTCCAAACGCAGCCTGGTAACCAATTACGAGGACCATCAGGGACGCGAACAAGGCGCATCGAAGGGGCTTGAGGATGGACTGTTTCTGATCGAGCAGGAACGTAAGGATGAGCGTTATCCGCTGTACGAGGACGAGAATGGTACGCATATTATGAGCTCTGATGATATTTGTATGCTTGAAAACCTGCATGAGCTGATTGAAGGTCATATCGATAGCTTGAAAATTGAAGGCTTATTAAAGTCACCTGAATACAACGAAGCTGTAATCAAAGGGTATCGCCTGGCGATTGATACCTTCTGCTCTGACCCGGAAAACTACGTATTCGAAGAACAATGGGTGGATGCAATTCGTGAGCTGCAGGACCCAAGACGTGAGCTGACGTTCGGCTTTTTCTTTAAAGAACAAGTGTATTAAACTAGAATTGGATAGGTAAAAGGAGTGATCGTGATGACGATGATACAGCAGCAGCTTCTTGGCAAGCGAGTACGTCTGGATAAACCGGAGCTACTGGCCCCGGCTGGTAATCTGGAAAAGCTGAAATTTGCTGTCCATTATGGAGCTGACGCCGTCTATATTGGGGGTCAGCAGTATGGACTGCGTTCCAATGCGGATAATTTTTCATTCGATGAGATGCGCGAAGGTGTGGAATTTGCAGAACGTTACGGGGCCAAAGTGTTCGTTGCTACTAATATTTATGCCCATAATGAAGATATCGAAGGGTTGGAGACCTATTTACGAGGTATTCAGGATGCTGGTGTAGCAGCGATTATTGTCGCGGACCCGGTTATTATTGAAACCTGTAAGCGGGTTGCTCCCAAGCTTGAAATTCATTTGAGTACCCAGCAGTCTACGATGAACTGGCAGGCTGTGCAATTTTGGAAGGAAGAAGGCGTGGATCGTGTTGTGCTCGCGCGTGAAGCGAGTATGCAGGAAATTGAAGATATCAAGAAAAACGTCCATGTGGAGATCGAGGTTTTCGTTCATGGCGCGATGTGCAGCTCCTATTCAGGGCGCTGTGTCTTATCCAACCATTTTACCGACCGTGATTCTAACCGTGGTGGCTGCTCGCAATCCTGTAGATGGAAATATGATTTGTTTACAACGGAGCAGGATCAGCAGATCGGGATTAAGGAGCTTCCTTTATTTCAGGCCGAGGACGACGCCTTTTCGATGAGCTCCAAGGACTTATCGATGATCGAGCATATTCCTGAGCTGGTACGCTCGGGTGTAGATAGCTTCAAAATCGAAGGCCGGATGAAAAGCGTTCACTATGTGGCTACAGTCGTTAATGCATACCGTCAAGCGATCGATGCATATTTTGCTGATCCTGAACATTATGAGATGAAGCCCGAATGGCTTTACGAAATCCAGAAGGCTGCCAATCGGCCTTTGAATACAGGATTTTTCTATGAGCATCCGGATCATGAAGACCATATCTTTGAGCCGGAGGATAAAGCAGCGCCTTATGATTTTGTAGGTGTAGTCACAGCTTATGATGCGGACAGCGGCATAGCGACCATTCAGCAGCGTAATCATTTTAAGCCGGGTCAAGAGATTGAATTTTTTGGACCTACGGGAACCTTTTTCAAGCAAAACGTTCCTGCTATCTATGATGAATCGGGGCAAGAACTCGATGCAGCGCGGCACCCTCTTCAATCGATCCGGATGAAGCTGGATCAGCCCGTTCAACCTATGGATATGATGCGTAAAAGAATGCGCAAAGCATAAAAACGGATAAAAGAAGCCTCTAACTCCTGAGGCTTTTTTTGTCTAGGGTCATAATACCCATGGACAGTAATGGAAAAAAGTAATATGATCCAAATGGTCGAAAAAAATGCAAAAATCGCCAAAAAATTTAAAAATGAAGCATTTGGACTATTTTATTTCCAATGAAAGCGATTTATAAAAAGGAATTACAAAAACGATGTCGAATATCATTTTTAATGTTATTATGTCATCACTATTGTGCAGAAGAAACTATATCAGATTAGGTGGTGGTTCCTTTGAAAGGAATACTGTCTGTGCTCAACGAATGGACAGCAAAAATCGGCAATTTCTTTAAAAATCTTATGTCAAAAAATGAATCCAACAAAGGAGCTTCGAGTTCACAGCATATGAAAAATTCGATGAGTGGTCTTCGTTTGGAAAATCCAATTAAATCCGTCGGCATGAAATTATTTTTAATTTTTCTCGTGAGCATTCTCTTTTTCGTATTGACAGTAGGATTCACGTCGTACAACATTTCCAAAGGTGTGATTCAGAAAAAGGTAGCAGATGCTTCTGAGCAGACGATCATTCAGGCAGGTCAAAAGCTGGATATCATGTACACGGTCTATGAGGATCTGTCGATGCAAATTTTGTTGGACGACGAGATGAAAAGGCTGCTTGTTGACTCGGAAGCCGTTAATAAAGGAAGCTATGATTATTTGCAAATGCGCCAAAAAATCAGTGATAAATTAAACGTGTATACATACTCGAACAAAACGATTAAAGCTTTGCATTTATTTCGTCCTACAGGTGAGCCTATCGCCGCTTCGGGAGGCTCTACAAGCAAAGAAACTTTGATTCAGGAACCGTGGTTCAAAAAAATTACGGATGACAACGGTCGTGCCTCCTGGATCGAAACTAGAACCTCAGGCTTTGTAGATACATCCTCAGGAAGCAACACCGCGGCCTTTGCTCTTGGACGTGTATTGAAAAATACTTCCACCAACAGCACACAAGCGGTTCTGCTTATGGAAATTAACGTAGATGCTGTAGGAAAAGAATTAGCTGATATTCAAATGGGTGAAGGTGGACAAACCATTATTATTACCCCTGAAATGAATATAGCTTATGCTACTGATAAAGCTGCTATTGGCAAGCCGACCGTTTTGGATATCACTCCTGATATTCTGAAGGATGAAGCGCGCAGCGCGATGAATGGTAAAAAGGACTTGCAGCTGGTGTACTATAAATCGGCCAAAACAGGGTGGTACCTGCTGGGTGCAATGCCAATTGCTGAGCTTGTTAAGGATGCTAAGGCTATTTCCAATGTTACATGGATTATGGCACTCGTAGCAGCATTGATTGCTGTAGGTATCGGGATTCTGGTAGCCAAAATGATTGGAAAGCCTGTGATTATGCTTCGTAACCTGATGAAAGAAGGAGAACAGGGGAATCTGACTGTTCGGATGAATGTTCAATCACAGGATGAGATCGGCCAATTGGGTCATAGCTTTAATCAGATGATGGAGAAAATTACCGTACTGGTTCAGCAAACCAATCGTTCGGCTCAAGAAGTATTAGAGACTGCAACCGAGTTATCGGATGCGTCCAAGAAAACGGCTACTTCCGCTAAGGAAATTGCGATTGCCACAGAAGAAATAGCCGGAGGAGCTTCAAGCTTGGCGGTTGAATCGGAACGTGGTAATGAGTTGACACATAGCATCGGCATGCAAATGAAAGCTGTCGTCAATTCCAATATTGTCATGGGTACAGCTGCAACAGACGTTCAGAAATCCAGTGAACAAGGTATTCAATACATGTCCGAGCTGATTCTGAAAACGAATGCTACCGAAGAAATGACCAGGAATATGGTTGAAAAAGTCGATAATCTGAAAGAAAGCACGCGCTCCATCCGTAAAATTCTTGAAGTATTGAGCAATGTCTCCAAGCAAACCAATATATTGTCCCTTAACGCAACTATCGAAGCTGCCCGTGCGGGTGCTGCCGGTAAAGGTTTCATGGTTGTTGCTGACGAAATTCGCAAGCTTGCTGATCAATCTCGTCAATCGATTGCAATCGTTGGACAAATAACCGAGACGATTCAAAAGGAAATTGATGAAACGGTCAAAGCTTTATCGAATGCGTACCCGATTTTTCAGGAACAGATCTTGTCTGTAAAAGAAGCTGATTTGATCTTTAAGGAAGTACAGAGTCATATGGGCGGATTTATTGGACAGCTATCCGAGGTAACAGAATCAATCAGCCAGCTTGATGCGTCCCAATTGGTTCTTAATGACGCGATGACTAATGTTAGCGCGGTTGCAGAGGAATCCTCGGCAACATCACAGGAAGTCGCATCACTCAGCTCCGAGCAGTTGAACATTAGCTCCGGTTTGGTTCGTTTGTCAGACAAGCTTGAGCAGTTATCCAACTCGCTGCAAGAATCTCTTTCCAAATTTGATGTTTAATTAAGCTGATGATGGCATGCAGCAAAAAACCTCCAACCACTTAAAAATGGTTTGGAGGTTTTTCTCATTTCTGTACCGTATAGGCAGCATGATAATAATTGCACGTTTCCTGCAAGCCTTGCCGTAAAGTATAAACGGGTTCCCATCCCAGATACTGCTTGGCTGCCGTGTTATCCAATCGACTGTGAAGAATATCGCCAGCGCGTGGCGATTCGAATTTAGGTGAATAAGGAGTATCACACAGCTCACACATCAACTGGAGCAGCTCGACAACAGTCGTTTGAACGTTCCAGCTGATATTGTAAATGCCCCGGCTCCCATGTGTCAAAGCTGCCATATTGGCTCTAACGATATCTTTTACATAGATGAAGTCTCTCGTCTGATCCCCATCTCCGAAAATTAACGGCTGCTGCTTCTGCAGCAGCTTGTCCACGAATATGGATACGACTCCGCCTTCACCTTTGGGATCCTGACGAATGCCATAAACATTCGCATAGCGTAGAATCGTGTAATCCAATCCGAATAAAGAGGAGAAAGCTTCAATATAATGCTCAGGCGTGTGCTTCGAGATGCCATAAAATGAAAGTGGTTTTAGGGAGTGACGTTCATCAACACCCAAATATTCAGGTGTACCATAAACGGCTGCCGATGAAGCATAGATCAGCTTTCTCACGCCATGATTACGGCAATGCTCGAGAATAGCTATAGTGCCCAGGATATTAATCTTGGCATCAAGGAGTGGCTGCTTGAGAGAGGTCTGTACATCGATTTGCGCGGCGTGATGAATGACAATTTCTGGATGTATCGCTTCAAATAGTTGAGAGAGCTGTTCGCCCAATATATCAGCCTGATAGAAGGATGCCTGGGGGTTAATGTTACTTGTTTTGCCTGTAGAGAGGTTATCGAGTATATGTACGTGGTGTCCGTCCTCAATCAGCTGATCTACAATGTGAGAAGCAATGAAGCCTGCGCCTCCTGTTACAAGAACATTCATGAGTAAACCTCCAATGATAAATTAGAAGAAATTTCTAATAGAAGCTACAGAAACTACTTTAACAGAGGTACTGTCCAAGATGCATTGTCAATCCAGGTACGGTTGCTGAACTCCCGCCCTTTGATAACGACCTGGTGCGGATACACTTCAATATACATGCCTTGAGCAAGTGATGACGTTTGTCCTGGCAATGTACTACGGGTACGACCAACAGATGCATTGTTAAACCAATGGAAGGGGGTTTTCCAGTTATAGTGATCTTCGCTCTCAAAGCTTCTGTGTGTATGTCCGGATATGACGAAAACATTTTTATAGGGCTTCAAAATACCGATAAACTCATTCGCGCGGATCAATTGATGAGTTCGTCCATCTGTCCCAAGAGCAGGCAGCGGTTGATGAATAAATACGAGTGATGGTTTACCGTCCTCATGAGACTTCATAATCTCGCGAAGCCAATCGAGCTGCTCGTCCGAGTACCAGGCTCCCTCGCCAACCTCCGGTCTTTCTTCTACATAAGCCTCCTGTGAGACCATAATCAAATGAACTCCGTTAATCCAGGCGTCGATATAAGGTTTATTCCCATAAGCCCCATAAGCGAGAAAATTCTGGAATCGGGCACGGGACATGGCATCGGTCTTGCCGTTAGGTACAGTTTCTGTTGAAAATTCACCCTTGGCCGTCAGCCAGACATCGTAATAATCATGATTGCCCATGTTGCCATAAATTTGTGGAAGCTCGTATTGATTCAAAATCTTTTTGAGTAACATATAATCGCTTAATCGACCAAAATCAGTTAAATCCCCCCCAAGCACGATAGCATCGAGTTTCGTTTCCCAATTGGTAATATCTTGAAGTGCCAAGTGCAGTTTGTCTGACATGGATGATTCATTGATCGTGATATGTAGATCGCTAAGCACGAATAATGAAATTAAGGGTTCATTGGATACGGCTTCAATGAAGCCAGCGGTGGAATCTGCTGTTGTTTCTGCATTGACAAAAGGTAGGGAGCTTGCAGCTCCAGCAGATAAGAAACCTAAAGATAGTAAGCTTTTTTTGATAAAATTTCTGCGTGTTATCACAATCGTATCACCCAATCAGTCTAGGGCCTGTATGAAATCTGGTCTGACAGGTCACCCTAAAGTTTGTTTTATAATGAAGTTTCTCTTCTATTATAACTATACGAGAGGATGATCTCAATCCAATCAGAAATCAAGTATAAATTAAACTTCCAAATAATCGAGATAAAGGGGCAATAAGTGGCGATATAGTTAGGGAGATCAGGATGAATACGCTATTTTGAGCCTATTCAGTCTTAAAACCGTATTAAATCTAATATTCAAGGAACTACTGCGACTTTACGGTAAGAGCCTCGCGATTGTATTATACATCATGTGTGTAGTTAACAGGTTTAAAACGAACCTAATCAGGGAGAAGAGGAAGTCAATCACATGGTAAGTAGAGTAAAACGTCTTTTTATTGGAAGGCCTATGAAATCAGAAGAGCTTGGTGAAGAAAAGCTAAGTAAGTTAAAGGCTTTGGCTGTATTGTCATCAGATGCTCTATCCTCGGTAGCTTATGGAACCGAACAAATTCTACTCGTTCTCATGACGGTGGGTGTGGCTGCACTATGGTATTCGATTCCCATTTCTGTGGCGGTTCTGGGACTGCTAACGATTCTGATTTTATCTTATCGGCAGACCATTTTTAATTATCCTGCAGGCGGAGGAGCTTATATTGTAGCCAAAGATAATTTGGGTCTGTCAACGGGCTTAATGGCGGGCGGTTCTTTGCTTGTAGACTACATTTTAACAGTTGCGGTTAGTTCCTCTGCCGGCACGGATGCCATTACCTCAGCATTCCCCAGCCTTCATGACCATCGTGTATTGATTTCCTTGATTATGATCACGTTTTTGACGGTATTGAACCTGCGCGGCATTTCAGAGTCTGCTTCTGTGCTGGCTTTGCCGGTTTATTTGTTTGTTTGCTCAGTTTTTATATTGATTGTTTGTGGAATTTATAATTATATAACGGGCGGGGTCAGTGCGCCACAGCCGGTCTCTGGAATGACGATGTCGGGTGTCGGCTTGTTCCTGCTATTAAAGGCGTTCAGCTCTGGCTGCTCGGCGCTTACGGGGGTTGAGGCGGTGTCCAATGCAATCCCTAACTTCAAAAAGCCAGCTGAAAAAAATGCCGCCGCGACGCTTGTAATGATGGGTGTTATTCTCGGAAGCATGTTTATCGGGATTAGTCTGCTAGCTTACTGGTATGGGATTCAGCCAACGGAAAAAGAAACGGTTGTTTCACAAATAGCGGCATCTACCTTTGGCCGGGGAACGATTTATTACATCATTCAGGGTGTTACTGCCCTTATCTTGTTTTTAGCCGCAAATACTGCCTATTCAGCCTTTCCTCTGCTGGCATTTATGCTGGCCAAGGATAAGTTTATGCCGCATATGTTCATGGTTCGTGGTGATCGGCTTGGATTTTCCAATGGCATTATTATATTGGGTGTTCTGTCTGCACTGCTTGTCATTGTATTTCACGGAAATACGGAAAATTTGATTCCACTCTATGCGGTTGGTGTGTTTATTCCGTTTACTTTATCGCAGCTGGGTATGATGGTCAAATGGATCAAGCTCAAGCCGAACGGCTGGGGCTTGAAGCTGATCATTAATTCAATCGGGATGCTAACGACACTGGTCATTACTTTTATTTTTATCATAACGAAATTTAGTCAGGTGTGGATGGTATTTATCTTTTTGCCAGTTGTTATGTTTATTTTCTACAGCATTCACAAGCATTATCTGAATACGGCAGATGAGCTGAGAATTCAAATTGATATCGACAAGCCGGTTATTAAAGGAAGCACGATCGTGATCCCTGTCGCCGGTATTACCCGTGTAGTGCTTAATACGATTAGCTACGCCAAATCATTAACGGATAATGTGGTGGCGGTGTATGTAGGCTTTGATGATGAAGACATTCAGAAGATGGAGGCCAAATGGGAGGAATGGAATCCGGGTGTACGCCTTATTGTGTTACGGTCGCGCTACCGGAGTATCATGAAGCCGTTGATCCGATTTATTGAGACGGTGGAGTGGAAAACAGCGGATACCGATCACATTACGGTATTGATTCCGCAATTCATTACGAAGTATTGGTGGCAAAATATATTGCATAATCAAACAAGTTTATTGATTCGTGCGTACTTATTTCAACAAAAGGACATCGTAATCGCCACAGTTCCCTTTCATTTGAATCGGTAAGTCAACAATTGTCTTTTCATGGGTGAAAGAATCAGGTAACATGGAATTAAATGGCTTGCAGACGTGTTGATGGGGGATATTTGTACAATGAATCAAATTCACAAGCAGCGTTCCTTTATGAGAGAACTATTGATCTGGGTTGTGCTGCTTATAGTAGCTCCACTGGTTACCGTATCCATTCTTTTTTATCAACATGAAATGTCCGGAATGAACAAGATTGAGCAAGAGAAATCGATTCTAACGAATCAAACTGCTCAGAAGCTGGTCGAACGTCTCGGAGATGCTATTCTCGGGATTACCGTTACAAACGGGTATTGGGAGGATAACCGACAAGCTGTACTGAACAATGATTTACGATGGATCCAGGACAATGTTGGTGTAGTACCCGATGTAGTGCCCAATATTGATTTTGTAGCGGAAACCGATTTACAAGGCAACGTGCTGGTGCAATCCGGGGATGTAGAAGAGTTGAAAACCAAGGTCTTGTACCCTTTTATTCTTAATAAGTTTCAAAAGGAACCGAAGTTTTCCGGGATCGTAAATACGTCCAAGGGACTCGCCATTGTCGCTGTAGCACCGGTTACGAGTAATAAGGGAGAAGCGGCCCCCGTAGGTCTTGTCATATTTGGCAGACTGCTTTCCGATGAAATTATAGTTGGCTTAAAGGATACGCTGCAAGCCGATATTGCGCTTCTCCTTAACTCTGGACAGTTTCTAACTTCTACAAAAGAGATCTCGACAGAGCGGCTGCATACTTACGTGGATACTATGAAAACAGATGGCGTGGAGCATTTCAATCTGGAGCGCCGCGGAGAGCTATTGGTTGCGCAATCTGCAGCGCCTTTGCTGGATATGGAAGGGAAAACTATCGGGTCGCTGTACGCAGAGCAACCGACACGATCGACGACTGAAGCCGCCGACCGACTTCGCATTCTCGGACTTTGCTCACTTGGGGGCATGCTGCTGCTGCTCGGGCTTGTTATTCTTATGGTAAGACAGCGAATTATTTTGCCATTGCGTCACTTCACGTTAACTCTGGAGGAAGTTGCTGCCGGACGTACGGTTAAAGAGATGCCTAAGCATGTTCTGCATGCAGAAGCACAAATTGTCGGAGCCATTGATAAGATTATGCAGTGGAACCAGGTACTGGAGCATACGGTTGCCGAGCGAACCGCCTCCATTCGTTCCTTATTGGATAATGCCAGACAAGGTTTTATGTCGATTGGCCCTGACCTTCGGGTGATGGGAGAACATAGTGTGGAGTGCACACGTATTTTTCAACAGGATATTGCCGGAGAGCGACTGGGATCACTGTTCTATGCAGGTGATGAGCAGGAAGCGGCGCTGCTGGAATCGATCCTCGACGAATTTTATAATGAGCAGGACGAATGGAAAAGAGAATTAATTTTCTCGCTGCTGCCTGAAGAGGTACTTATACACGGAATGGTTGTCCAGGTGGAGTTCAAGTATTTGCAGGCAGCCGAATCGAACACTTCACAGACGACTATTGGCGGGGCTATCATGGTCATGCTTACGGATATTACCGAAACCCGTAGATTGGAAGAGCAAATGAATCGTGAACGCAAAAGACTGCAAATGGTCGTTCATGTGATCACGCATTCCGAGGATTACGCACAAATTACGAGAAGCTTCGAAACCTTCTGCAATACGGAGCTAGTTGAGCTCTCAAGTGGTAATGAATCGGTTGAGGATAAGCTGCTTGAGATCTATAAATCGATTCATACGTTCAAAGGCAGCTTTGCCTTGCTGCAATTTATGCATATCGTACCTCAGCTCCATGAACTGGAATCGGAACTGATGGAGCTGCTCGGACGTGAAGTCAAACCGACTTGGGAGGAGCTCGAGCAATGGCTTCGTTCGTTGCGGTTAAATGAATGGCTGGACAAGGATAGCCTGCTTCTGAAGGAAGCTCTGGGTGATGCGACATCGGAGATGGGCATGGAATATGAAGTGAAATTAACGAAGGAACAATGGCAGCACTTGGAACGTGAATTAAGGATGAGGCTGACCCTGGCAGAGGACAAGCTGTGGCTTGCTGAACTAAGGAAATGGCGCTTTAAGCCATTAAAGGCTTTGATACAGCACTATCCGGCCTATTTATCGGAGCTGGCTGAACGTAACGGCCTCCTTTTGCATCCAATTGAGCTGAATGGAGCAGACATTCCTGTTGATCCGGATCGTTTGAATGGTTTGACGCAATCCCTTGTTCATATTGTAAGAAATATTGTTATTCACGGTATTGAGTCGCCGGAGGAACGAGTCGAGCAAGGCAAGGATGAATATGCAACGGTCAGCTTCTCCATCGAGCAAGAACAGAACGAACTCACCTTGACGATTTCCGACAATGGCCGTGGCATTGATCTGGAAGCGGTAAGATCACGAGCGGAATCCAGAGGTCTGCTGCCTCCTGATAATGAAGCGATGCCGTTGTCGAACGAGCATATTGCCAATTTGATTTTCAAAGATCAGCTATCAACGACAATGCATACTACGGAATGGTCAGGTAGAGGAATTGGCCTATCGGCAGTAAAAGCGGAAGCTGAAAAGCTGGGTGGAACGGTTCGGGTATCCACGTCAAAAGGTAGCGGCACTGCATTTATTGTGAAGCTGCCATACGAAGATATTACGGGTGCAGAAAGGGTCGGATCACTGTGAATCACGAGGAACAATATTTTCAAGCTTTTATGGCTAAATCGGCAGCTTACATAACTGGGCTTGGGATTTCTGGCTTGAGGGAGCTGGAGGATGATGAAGAAGGATTATATTTGGAGGATGTAACGGCCTTTATTCAGCTTAGTGGTGTTATTCAAGGCGGTGTTATTCTTACTGTCGATCATGGTTTGGCAGGGGCGTTGGCTCACAAATTTATGCTAGAGGATATTACAGAGGAAGAAGCGGCGCAGTACGGGGTTGAGGTGGTCGCAGAAATAGCTAACGTCATTTCTGGAAATGCTTTGACAGACCGTGATGAACATGATATTTTTTTAGGAGCGCCCTTGGTGATCGTGACCAAAAAAGCGGAGCTGCGATCCAAATTCAGCAATTTTTTCGTAAAAAGATTCCAAACCAATTCCGGTAACTTCTATTGTATATATATCCCTTCACAAAATAAATCCGAGCTTGCTCGTATACTCGCAATATAATCTACCTATGTTTGGAGGATTCAAAGCAGTGGCTAACGTTATGATTGTTGACGACTCTACGGTAATGCGCAGAAATATCAAGCTCATTCTCGAGCGCGCTGGACATAAAGTGGTAGTAGAGGCGACGGATGGCAGAGAAGTGCTGGCAAGTTATATTAATCATAAGCCGGATTTGGTTACGATGGATATTACAATGATCAATATGGATGGTATTGAGGCGCTGCAAATTTTGCTGAAGTCCTTTCCTCAAGCCAAGGTTGTTATGATCAGTGCGGTTGGACAGAAGCAGCAGGTGTTGGACGCGATCAGATCCGGTGCCAAATCGTATGTCGTGAAACCCTTTGAGGCTGATAAGCTGTTGGAAATCATCGGAAAAGTGTTAATGGCCGGTTAAAAGCAAAACGTACATAGGTATATCCCATAACAGCCGTCAACAGAGAGATTCTGAGGATGGCTGTTTGTTTGCGTCTACTGAAGTCAATTAGGGTACTATAGAAAGATAGTACTTCTTTTCCTGGAGGGGTCGGGTATACTTATCAATAGGTAGAGACAATAGATGCTTACGAAGTAAGCTTTCTACGAAAACGGTAGTGAATGCTTACGATGTAAGTTTTCTACGAAAACTTTGAGGTGGTGCACAATGAGCAGAAAATGGCTGGAGCATGAGGGTCCCGAATGGGTCAATAAACGTATTATAACCCGGGAGCAATATGAACAAATATTGGATCTGTACCATGATAATAAGCATGCAATTGGGGTGCTGCCGCTGCTCGGCAGCATACTCGTTGGCCTGGGGATATTAAGCTTTATTGCTGCGAATTGGCAGGAGATCCCACAGCTGGTTAGACTGATCCTGATTATCGTACTGATGGTTGTTTTCTATGCAGGTGGAGAGCTGTTCCGCAAAAATGACCACGACAGGCTTGGGCTTGCCATGACGGCTTTGGGACTCACCTGCTTCGGTGGGGGTATTGTCCTCATTGCACAAATGTTTCATTTGGTCTCCTACGATATTACTTCGTTCATCATCTGGGGTTCGGTGGGCACGCTGCTCACGTATTTGTATCGAAGCAAGCTTTTGTACTTGATGAGTTTGCTGATTTTCACAGTTGCCCAGTGGTATGGGGTTGTTGAGCATCATCAATTTAGTTATGTCTGCTTCGCTATCATGGTTGTTGGATTAGGCTATTATAGCTGGAGACGTCAGCATGTTGGTGTGATCTGGTGCTTTGCGGTAAGCTTCATGCTGCAAGCCTTGATGCTTGTCATCGAACAGGAATGGAAGTTCCTCTGGATATTTGTTCCTGTGATGCTATTGTACACTCTGGGGGATTGGATTAAGGATCGGAGCTCAGGATTTGCGCTGCAGTCCGTACCGCTGGCGTCAGCATTTCTGTTTGCCATCGTGATGGTGCTAGCCTTTGATGATTTTACGAGGGGCGACCGTCTGGAATTGCTGGCACAGATTCCTTATTTCATGGGGGCCTTGTTATTGCTATTCGCTGTATCCTTGTATGGTAAATGGAAGCATAACCGGATCTCGAGTGCATTTGAATGGATATTGGCAGTACCGTTTATCTATTTACATTCAGGTATTGCCGTGATGTATTTGCTGGCCTTGTTCACCTTTTCCTTTTACGTATTATGGAGAGGGTATATGGAGCAATGGCGCTTCAAAATTAATTTTGCTACGGTGTTGTTTATATGTACCACGATGGTTGCTTATTTTAAATTAACATGGGATTTTATGGATAAATCATTGTTTTTTATTATTGGTGGTTTACTTCTGCTAACGTTAAGCTGGTTTTTAAACCGCAGGAAAAAAGTTGTTCTCCGGGATGCCAATGAAGGGGGGAACCACAATGAGTGATCAACCGATGGAAAAAAAGCGCCGTTTAACGTTACTTCTGATTATAGTCGTGCTTCAAGTGTTGTTCCTCGGTGGAATTGCAACCTCCTACTACGCTGTTGGCTGGTTTGGCACCGAAATTAAAATTAAAACCGTACCTGTTGATCCACGCGATTTTTTATACGGTGACTATGTAACGCTCGGCTACGAGATTAGTACGCTGAACCCTCAATTATGGAGGGAGTCTGCTAATAAGCCAAGTCAAGGTGAAGCAGTTTATGTGCTGCTGAAGCCTTCTGCCAATGGACTGTATGAAGCGACGGGAATTTATCGCAACAAACCTAGCACGCAAGCAGGTGAGGCTGTATTAAAAGGAACCGTCGATTACAGCTGGGATGACCTGCTTCGTATAGAATATGGACTGGAGCGGTACTATGTGCCGGAAGGTACAGGCAAAGAGCTGGAAAGAGAAGCCCGCAATATGATCGTAAGAGTGAAGATCGCTCCTTGGGGACAGGCGAGAATTAATGGCCTTGAAGAAGTGACACCTTCGTAAAGGTGAGTTGGAGATACAGGAAGATTAGCAGTGAACCAAGCTTACTTCGATGGTTTAAGGATTGTAATGATATAAAGGGTTTATGAATATAAGGCAAAAGGGCACCCGACGGGTGCCTTTTCTATTGTAGTGATAGTGTGTCTACGTCCATCCATATAGATGAACCTCTTTCGCCCGCTGCGAAATCTGCATTAAGGCTGCGTTCGCGGTATGAACTGTCCCCATCCTTTTGCCTTATCGTCAACTTTACCTTGCTCTGCGACTACTTTGCCCCGCACAATCGTATGGGTCGGGAGCCCTTGAAGCTCCAAGCCTTCATAGAGCAACGCCGTTTCTCTGGCAACGGTATAAAGCTCATGAATATTTACGGTTCGTTGTGCACGCATGTCAACTATCGTTATGTCAGCATCGGTGCCAATCCCAAGAGTGCCTTTATTCGGGAACATCCCGAACGTTTTGGCCGGATTCACAGACATGAGCTCAACCAGCTTATGCAAGGAAAGCTTTCCTTTACTCACTTGATCAAGCATAAGAGGCAGCGTTAACTCTGTACCGGGGAAGCCGGCAGGGGATTTCAAAATATTCGCATATCCAAGCTCCTTGAGAGCCTTCGGGAAAGGGGAATGATCACTCGAAATATAATCGATGGTTCCGTCCTCGATATAGCTCCACAACGCTTCAATTTGTTGGGGACTGCGAAGAGGAGGATTACACTTGCCATAAGGGCCGATCTTCTCCAGATAGCTATCATCAAATATTAAATAATGAGGGCACATTTCGGCATAAATACGAATTCCGTCCTGCTTGGCACGCTTAATGATTTTTAACGCTTCAGGACTTGACACGTGACAGCAGATGACCGGAACCTGCAGCTGTTCAGCGAAAAATACAACCCGGTTAATAGCGCTGGTTTCCACTAGCGTATTCCTGGCTAACAAATGCTTGTTATAATCCCCTTCAACAAACGTGCGTTCTGCAAATTCCGAGAAATAGCTTAACAGCTCTTCATGTTCGGCATGCAGGGCGAGCGGCAGACCGGTTTGCGAAATTTGCTTAAAGCCCTCATACAAATCGCGGTCACGAGTCATAGTAAAACCTTCGAATTCCTGCTCTCTTCCTGCTGGAGCTTTGTGCATAAACGTTTTGTATGCGGATATTCCCTCATCTGCGAGCGGTATGATATCATCCAGATGGTCACTGCCGGCAGCACCGTACAAACCGTAATCGATTAAAGCCTCCGTTTTCAATATTTCCTTACGATTGATCAATAGCTCTGTGTTATACGTACATGGAAAAGAGTTCGGCATTTCAATGATGCTGGTAATTCCGCCAGCTGCCGCGGCACGAGTTCCGGTAAAGAAAGTTTCCGTAGAAGCCGGATCTTTGGCAGGTTCCCTGAAGTGAACATGTGCGTCAATCATACCGGGCAATACATATAAACCCTCAGCATCAATGACACGTTCCGCCTCAAACTGGGTATGGAGCTCAGAAATTATATGAATCTTGCCATCCTTAATTCCGATATTGGCTAACTGGAAGTCTTCTTCTGTTCGGTATACAAGCCCGTTTTTTATCCATAGATCAAGCTTCATGTTTATGCCTCCAAATGATAGTACCTGAATTGGAATTTTTGTTTATTATCAAATAGTGATAATTAATTATTATTAATTGATAATAATCATAATTGATTCTTTAAATAATTTCAATAACGAAATTGATCTGCACACAAAAAAGCCGCATCCTCTGGATAGAAGATACGGCTCCGTACAGCGTACTGCTATATATTTTGCTCGATTTGCTGGGCTGCCTTTTTTAAGCTTGCGATCAATTGCTCTTTATCCTTCTGAATCATTCGTTCCCTTGGACCAGCGACACTGAGTGAGCCGATGATTGTATGAGTTGAGAAGATCGGTACCGCATACGTATACACGCCTTCGTCGAGCTCGTTGTCAGATTCGGCATAACCAAGAGTTCGTATATCTTTCAAATTGTCCAGCAGTGCATTCTTGTCGGTGATTGTATTTTCTGTATGCTTTTGAACAATACCATGCTTGAACAATTTGTTAACGGCGTCATTGCCCATATAGGCCAGAATGGCTTTGGACGAAGCACCCGCATACAGGGGGATAAATTTGCCGGGTTCAGAAGAGACTTTAACCATGTGAAAGGAGGACGAGATATTTTCAATACAAATCGTTTGAAAGCCGGATAAAATAACCAATACCGTCGTTTCCTGAGTTTCGTTCATCAATTGTGTCATAACGGGCGTAGCTGCGAGCGAGAGTTCGTTGTTTAAGTTAATCATGTTATTCATTTCCAGAAAACGAAGCCCCAAACGGTAAGTCCCTCTGTTCGTCTCCATAAGATATTTCTTCTCTTTCAGAATGCGGATGTAACGGTACACGGAGCTTTGAGGAATATTCATGATTTCAGAAATCTGAGGAACACTAAGCTCTCTCGTTTCCAGCGTATACAAATCCAAAATTTCTAATGTTTTGCGTGTACTCACTTTTTTCATCCTTCCGACAAATATTTTCTAAATTAAATTCTTATGTTGAAAATTGAGAGTAGACGAAATATAATGTTGTTAATCGACTTTAATTATCAATTATCAATATTATATTATCAATAATTGATAATTAGATCAATAATTTCTAAAATACTTTCTCAGGGAGGGACAAACGCTCGGTTCCACACTGTTTTATTTATTAGATCACAAAAGGGGAAAAAGATAAAGATCGAATGTCCCAAACCACTTAAAAATGATAACGCTTTACAAATGTTACATTTTATTACACGACATAATACTTTAATTGTAAATCCGTTTATTCGCTATTTTAATGTTAGTTAACATGACATAAAGTTATTGACAACTATTTTTAGCTGTTGTAAAGTTAGACCCACGTTATATTTCACTACATGAAAACACAAAATTCGACAAAATCCTCAGAAGCGTTTGTATGTGCTCAAAACGTTTTGTCGAACCAAATGGAGGTTGGGATAACTGTAAAACGGGGGTCGAAGCACGGTTTCATTTTCGGTTCAGGTCATGCAATTGTTCATGCTTAGCGATAACAAACCATTTTAGGAGGCTAATCAATATGAAAAAACAAACTTCCCTGGTACTCGTTCTTATTCTTTCCCTGGTACTGCTAATCAGTGCTTGTTCCAGTTCTGCTCCTGCAGCTAACGGAAAAACGGATGTGGGTAATGCCAAAGGTCTTTTGGCTGATATCAAGAAACGAGGTACGATCGTCATTGCAACAAGTGGCAACAATGCACCGACTATTTTTCCAAATGAAAAGAACGAGTTGGTAGGTATTGATGCCGATTGGGCAAAAATTATTGCGGACCATCTGGGTGTCAAAATTGAATGGAAACGGATGGATTTTAGTGGAATCATTCCAGGCTTGATGACAGGTAACTTCGACATTGGTTTGTCTGGTATCGGTGTAACGGAAGAAAGACTAAAAACCCTGGATTTCTCCGAGCATATTGCGTATGACGAGGTTGTTGCCGTATATAACAAGAAAACAACGGGAATCAACAGTCCGGATGATATTAAAGGACGTATTACAGGTGTTGTAACGGGTTCCTCCAACGGTGATGCTCCAGCACGTAAAATCGGTGGATATAAAGAATTGAAGACCTATCCGGGACAAGCTGAAGCCTTTCATGATTTACAAAACGGCCGCATTGAGGTCATGGTTACCGGTAAAATGCTGGCTGGACATTGGACAAAAACAGAAGGCAAGGATTACATGGTATCTCCTAAAGGGATGGAAGGTCGTAAACTGGCTGTAGCCATGAAGCAAGGCGAGACTGATCTGAAAAATGCTATTAATGAAGCGATTCTTGCCGCCAAAAAGCAAGGGAAATATGAAGAAATTGCCCAAAAATGGTTAGGCTCCACGTTCTCTCAATAATGCCATATTAGCTAGCGCTCAAAATCAGTTGAAGGAGTTGATTACCATGATCAAGTGGGACGTTATTATCACTTATTTTCCAGCTCTTTTGGAGGGCGCTCTGATTACTCTGGAGGTTTCCTTGCTGACTATGGTTATTGCTACCATTGCGGGAACATTTCTGGCGCTCATGCGCATTTCCAGTAACCGGACTATGCGTTCCATCTCTATGGTCTATATGTGGATCATGCGGGGAACACCCTTGCTGCTTGTATTGTTTTTCGTCTATTATGCCTTCCCGAGCTGGGGTATTCGTCTTCCGGCGTTCGCAGCTGCGATCTTGGCCATGTCGATGAATTCTGCAGCGTATAAGGGAGAAATTATTCGCTCCGGCATACAGGCTATCCCACGTGGTCAAATCGAATCGGCTATGGCCATCGGGATGAGCTATGGACAAACGATGAGACGTATCATTCTTCCACAAGCGGTCAGGATTATCATTCCGCCATACATTAACAATTCCATTTTGCTAATCAAAAACTCGGCATTAGTTTCCTCTATCACGGTAACTGATTTAATGCTGAACAGCCAACAAATTTACAGCGCAACCTACCGTCCTGTTGAGATACTGGGTACAGCCGGCGTGCTTTACTTAACGATGACCAGTTTACTCATGTGGTTTCAGATGTGGGCCGAGAAAAAGCTGTCCTATTATAACCGCTAAGGGATTTTGAAGCAGAGGAGCTGTTGACATGAAACCGATTCTACAAATTCAAGGGTTGCGGAAATCGTATGGTAATCATGAGGTATTAAAAGGTGTTGATTTGTCGGTTAATAAAGGAGAAGTTATCGCTGTTATCGGTCCAAGTGGCACGGGGAAGAGCACCATGCTTCGGTGTATTAATTTCTTGGAGGAGCCAACAGCGGGTTCGATCTGGCTTGGCGACGAGAAGGTGGAAAGTCTGCCTTCCAAGGCGAAAGCAAGAACGTATCATCCGCAAATAACGAGGCTGCGGACTCGGGTAGGCATGGTTTTTCAACAATTTAATCTATGGCCGCACAAAAGTGTTCTGGAAAATATAATTGAAGGTCCAATGTTATTAAAGAATGTAGCTAAAGAAGAAGCGATCAAGAAGGCCAAATATCTCCTCGAATTGGTGAAAATGGTTGATAAGGCTGATAAATATCCGGCAAGTCTTTCTGGGGGCCAGCAGCAGCGTGTAGCTATTGCCAGAGCACTGGCTATGGAGCCGGAAGTGATGCTCTTTGATGAAGTGACCTCAGCGCTTGATCCCCAGCTGGTAGGGGAAGTGTTGGAGGTAATGACCAATCTGGCCCAGGCGGGCATGACGATGCTTGTTGTGACTCATGAGATGAAGTTTGCCGAGAATGTATCCAGTCGGGTGCTATTCATGGACGGCGGCGTTATTGCCGAGCAAGGTACGCCCCAGCAGGTGTTCCGAAATACGGAGCACGAAAGAACACGGAAATTCCTGTCTTCTGTCCTGTAAGAATGGACGGTTGATTCCAGTACCCTATATGAAGCAGGGGGATTATTATGATCATTGTTACTGGCGGCGGCGGATTTGTGGGCAGTCATATCGTAGAGCGTCTGGCTCATCGTGGTGAAGAAGTGCTGGCCGTAGATCTGCATGAGCCTGCCCAGCCCGTTAAGTCGCTTTGGCAGTCTTATGGCAGGTTCATTCGGTTTGAGCAGGTGGATATAACAGATAAAGAATCCTTGACTGCGCTCTTTTCCCGTAATCCTGCGAAGGGGGTAGTCCACGCGGCAACGATTACTCCAACCGCTGAACGTGAAAGGGAGGAACCGGAGCGTATTCTGCACATTGGCGTCGTGGGGAGCTCACTCGTTGTAAACACGGCTGCCAGAAATGGCGTCAAAAGATTTATTTATCTGAGCTCAGCGTCCATATATGAACCCATAACAGATCCGCACTGCGTTCTGGGAGAGATGGAGCGGCTGCAGCAAACAGGATTGTATCCATTGACGAAGGTAGCGGGTGAATGGATAACACGTTATTTGTCCGAAGGCACTGGAATGGAGGCTGCGTCTGTGAGGATTGCGGCTTGCTATGGTCCGTTGGAACGAAATACTGGCGCTCGGACTTCCATGTCTCAAGTGTGGAAAGCTGTTCACAGGGCCAAAGATCGGAAGCCGCTTCTTGTAGGCTCACCTGACTATATACTAGATTTCACCTATGTCAAGGACATTGCTGAAGGTATTGTTGAGCTGCTGCTCACCTCGAATATGGAGCATGATGTTTACAATATTTCGGGTGGAAGCGGCTATTCGTTGATGGAATTAGCGGAAGCTGTAGCCGGGACGATACCCGGTACGGAAATACGGGTTACGGAAGAGCGATCCGACGATGTCTTATTTGCCAAGGATGGCAGCCGCGCTGGTCGATTGGATATTACACGGCTCACAACCGATACACGGTTCGTGCCTGTTTATAATCTTAATTCTGGATTGGCCGATTACGTGAAATGGCTTGAGACGCATAAATTTTAGTGGAGCTGTCTGGCTGCACAGCTTGCTGATGGCTTACTGATGCAGGAAATGGAGTGATGGAGCATCATGAGAGTTAAAGGAAAGATTGTTCTTGTCACTGGAGCCGGTTCGGGAATTGGTCGAGCGATAGCGTTATTGTTTGCAGCGGAGGGAGCATCCATAGTTGCATCGGATATATCAGAGAATGCGGTTCAGACCGTTGAACAAATTAGGACCCAAGGCGGACATGCAGCTGTCGTCATCGGTGATGTTGGCGATCAGGATGCATGTAACCGAATGGTGAATACGGCACAAGAGTCCTTCGGAGGTTTGCATGCCGTTATTCATGCGGCAGCGATTTCGCGCAAGGGTACGGCAACAACGATGAAGGAGGAGGATTGGCGGGACGTTGTTAACGTCAATCTGAACTCCGCATTTTACTTAAGCAAGGCCGCCGTACCGTTGCTTTGCCAAGGTGGTGGAGCGATTGTATTCATTGCCAGCCAGCTCGGACTTGTCGGCGCCAAAGATTCTATCGCCTACTCGGCTGCTAAAGGTGCCGTGGTGAATATGGCGAGATCGATGGCTTTGGATCATGCGCCGGATGGAATACGGGTCAACAGCCTTTGTCCGGGGCCGATTGACACCCCATTTCTCCATGCCTCGTTTCAGAGGCAAGCCGATCCGGAAAGAGCCAGAGCGTTAGCGCTCGATAAAATCCCTTTGGCTCGTTTTGGTACGCCGATAGAAATAGCGAATGCAGCTTTGTTTCTTGCTTCAGATGAGGCTTCTTTTATTACAGGCGCGACTCTGGCTGCAGATGGCGGTTACACGGCCTGGTAGCAAAGGGGCGGGGAATAGCGTTATAGCATTATTCATACCGATAATTTATGAAGGAGTGGATCATATGGATTTAAATTTGCAAGGAAAAGTAGCTTTGATCATCGCCTCCAGTCAAGGTCTGGGTAAAGGTATTGCTGCTGAATTGGTAAAGGAGGGCGCTAACGTGATGTTAACGGGCCGGGATCAGGACAAGCTTCAAGCCGCCAAAGCTGAGCTTGAACAGCTCGGGACAGGTGAAGTGGCGTACCAAACGGTTGACATTACGAACCCTACTGATATACAACAACTTGTACAAGTGACCCGCGATACGTTTGGAACCATTGATATTCTCGTTAATAACGCAGGTGGTCCCCCGGCAGGAACATTTGAACAGTTCTCGGATGAGCAATGGCAGGCTGCTTTTGAGCTCAATCTATTAAGTTACATCCGGGTAATACGTGAAGTGCTGCCTGATCTGAAAAAACAAGGTGGACGCATTATCAATATGGCTTCTTCCTCCATTAAAGTGCCTATTCCTGGATTACTACTATCAAATACGTTCCGGGCCGGAATCGTAGGGTTAACTAAAACATTAGCTGAGGAGCTGGCTCCATACAATATTCTTGTTAATACGGTTGCCCCTGGTCGGATTGCTACTGATAGAGTTGCCTTTCTGGATGATGTCAAAGCCCAAAAGACCGGTAAAACGCGTGAACAGGTAGAGGAAATGTCCAAACAATCCATTCCGCTTGGTCGTTATGGGACTGTGGAGGAATTTGCGAAGGTAGTCACCTTCCTGGTATCGGATGCGAGCTCTTACATCACAGGAAGCTCCATACTTATTGACGGCGGAATGATTAAATCTATCTAAGAGGACGAGGTGCTTGAAGTGAGCAGCATTCGCAACATTTATTGTGTTGGCAGAAACTATGTTTTGCATGCAAAGGAATTAAATAATGAGGTACCGACCTCTCCCTTTCTTTTCTCCAAGCCTACACATGCGCTGGTAGAAGCGGACGGCAGCCAGATTGTTCTGCCTGGTGATCGTGGTTCCGTTCATTATGAGGCCGAGCTTGTTATTCGTATTGGAAGACCCTATGAAAAAGGAATTACGGTTGATGAACTGGTGGATGGGTTAGCTATAGGCATTGATTTTACTTTGCGTGACGTTCAGAACGAAATGAAGAAAAAAAGCTACCCTTGGTTATTGGCCAAAGGTTTCCCGAATTCCGCACTCGTGAGCAAGTTTATTGCTTTTCCAGGAGTTGAAGCATGCAAGTCTAAGGATTTTGCTCTTGTCAAAAATGGTGTAGAAGCTCAGCTTGGCAACATTAAACAGATGCTGTTTGATTTACAAACCATCGTAGATTTCTGCGCGCTTCATTTTGGCTTAGGGGAGGGCGATATTATTTATACAGGAACGCCTGAAGGTGTGGGTCCGGTTAACGACGGCGACCACATGAGCTTGCACTGGGATGGCCAAATTGTTGGGGAATGTACCATCCAGCTGACTTGATATTTATCAATTTGCATGAACTACTATATGAGATCGGGAGACATTAACTTGATTAAAAAAGCGGAGCATATCGCGATTATTGTCACAGATATGGACAGGTCTATCGAATTTTATGGCGGGATGCTCGGATACAAGCTGCGAATCAGAGGACAGAACCCAAGGAGAGAGATGGCCTTCCTGTATCATGAGGATCAGCCTGGTTTTGAGATTGAGCTCATTTGCGATCTCCAACCGGAGGGAGAGTATTCGGATAAGGGCATCGTCAACCATCTGGCATTTACTGTCGATAATATAGAGGAAGCTATGGATTATTACCGTATTAAGGGGATTGAGTTCAATTCCAACAAGCCCAATACGGCTATTGACGGCGCTCAAACTATTTTCTTTACTGGACCGGACCAAGAACTGCTTCAATTCGTACAACCAGTGAAGAGGGAGCGGGTTTAGAGGCTTCACCCGGTTTGCTTTCCTTAACCAAGTAAGGATCAAGGCTTGCTCCAAGATATGAAAAGGACCTGACGGTTAGCTAGCCGCCAGGTCCTTTTTGAGTTATATTTGTAATTTCTATTTAAGCATTTTTACTTGCGCTTAAGTGTTAACCAAATGACACCGGCAATCACAGCAAGCATGCCTATAAAAGCAATGATGAATACTACACCATTTAATTCGAATTGATCGCGACCTGTTAGAAAGTCACGCACCTGATTGGATTTTGGTTTGGCGTTTGCCTTGAGGGGAACCGGTTCTTCAGCAAATTCATGAACTTTATTCAGACTATCGATAGCGACAAATTTACCGGATATTTTGCCACTTTCAACAGGACTTGTTAATACATCACTTATCGAGCTGATCCGATCCGGAGAAGTTGCAGCCATAAGCAGCAAGGTTTTGTTCTCATTCAGTGGAGAGCGAGACAATTGGATAACCGCTGAACGGCTCTGTAAATTACTTAATAATTCTACATTTTTGGCAAGCGAAGTCATTTGATCGCCTTTAAATTGTACGGAGCTGTCAGCGAACCCATTCATGAAATCAGGGATATCTTTGCCTGTGCCAATATACAGAACGTTACGATCCCGAAGCAGATCCTTGAGCCCTGCCGCGGATACTTTAGCCATAGTTAAATCAGTGTTGTCCTGTGCGCTTCTGCCGATAATTCCAACAGCAGTCATAGCTATGTTCAGCTCTTTCGTGCCGATTTTGTCAGGAAAGAGGAAGGTGGCCTGGTTCCAACGGTTGTTCACTACAAAGGAGTAAGGTATCGATTGCAGATTAAAGCTTTTTCTTTCAACAGGCGTGTACGTTAAAGAAGAAGAATTATCAATAACGGCCCAGTTTCCAATCAAATTCGGGTCTACGCAAGCTTCCTGCTGCTTATTCTGTGTCAGGTTTGCAAATTGGAAGGTAACTTCAATCTCAAGTCTCCGGGAAGCTCCGATAGAATCTTGGGTGAAATCAATTTCCAGTAATCCTGAATCGCTGGTTGCCTCGCTGAGCCTATGACTGTCAACAGGTATACCATTCAGCTTAACCGCTATGACGGAATTTCCGAGATCGATGGACTTGGAATGCTTGAATGCTAATGTAAGCCGTGCACCATTCTCTATATCCGCATAGGCAGGAAGATTGTAATTAATTGTGGTACTGGCTTGCTGCATGCCACCTATGGAGAGATTGGAATAGCCGATTTTCTCCAAGGTCACCGTATAGGGACTACCTTGCTTGAACGGATTTAAAGCCTCCGTTTTTTTCAAAGAAGCAGGAATGGAGGTTGTTTGACCAAGCAGCTGAGCATATAGCGATTCATTCGTTAATATAGATACTGCATTATTGAGTTTTTCTTCCTTGCCTGTTATGACCAAACCGTTTAATTCCGGATTCCACGGAGATTGGCCTACCCCGATAAAGCCTTGTCCTTGAAGGGCCGGGTCAGCTTGCTTGCGATAGGCATCTTCTATGGCTTGGCCGCGTTCCTTCCAATGACCTGTCTGTCCGATCCAAATCGTGTTGTTCTCACGTAATATCGTATCGGTTAGATCCGATTCCGCATAGATCGGAATATTGATTCGGCTGGCTGATGCTTGGGCTGAAAAAAACTGTACCATACGAGCGGCTGCAGTGAACTCCACCTGCTCGATTTCGTCGGGGACGACCAGGATGGATTGAAGCGGCTGTTGGCTGCCTTTTTCGAAGAATGGGCTTGGATACCAGGTCAGATCAGCATTCGCGTAATTTTTACCGACATTCAAGTGAATGCTGCTATTTTTACTTACAGTCAACCAATTGGCAGGATTATTCGGGTCTGGACATGCATTATCGGAAATGACCATATGTGTGATAAGGGACAGCTTACGATAACCCGGATTTGTAAGGTAATTGGCGATATCCGCACGTAAGTGAGCCTTCTCTTTATTGGAATTGTCCAGTAGCACACTACCTACTGGCGTATCGTCGATTAATAGGGTCAAGGTTGAGGTTTTGGATAACAGCGTTGTAGCATGTCCAAATTCGATGTCCACGAATGAACCAGGAAGCACCTTTCGACCTCTACCAATCTCAAAATATACGTCTTCGCGGGCATTTTCGCCTTTAAGCGTACGATCCTCCGAGAAAACCGGGAAATTTTCACTGTTTTTTGGAGTGGCGCTGGTTGAGTTAGGCACAGTACCGGGCTCTAATGCCCAGATGGAAGGCAGGTTGACGGTGGAGAAAAGAACCAAAAGAAATAATATAAACACACTGGAACGCAATAAAGGTTTCATCGAAATGAGTCACTTCCTTAGGGATTTCTTTGACGGATACGTTCGATCGGTGAGCTGTATTAGGTTAAACATCGCTAAATTTTAATTCCTGTTGAGCCTTCTCCAATATTTCATAGCAGGTCATGCCATGTGGAGGGCAATCTACTTTGCTATGTCTAAGCTTGGCAGTAACCGTACCTTTGCCGCGAGGACGGGTGAGCAGCATGGAGTTAAAATGATCATCGAGCCATAGCTCGGCTATGCTGGAATTGGCTCTCTCTGTTCCTGACAGGAGCATCGCGAATTGGCCTTCCTCCAGGTATGCCTTAATCTCAACCTCAGGCATAATATCATTAATAAGTTCGGCGACCTTATTCAGAAAAAGCTGAGTTTGCTCGTAACCATACTCTTTAAAAAAATCGTGAAACTGATTGATTTCTACTATTATAAGGGACAGCTTGCGTTTGTTGCGTACACCCAAAAATATAGCTTCCTCAAATCGCTTCAGAAACAGATCGTGATTAACAAAGTCCAAGGATTCCTCAATGACAAAAGGTTCATCGATATAGGACTCACTGTTTTTTCTATTGTTTGCGAGCGGGCTTCTGCCCTTGTTTTTGGATTGACCGCCCCGTTTGTTAATTCCCCCAATGAGAGAAAAGAACGGAAAGCAAAGCAACCAGATCAATTCGTTCCAGCCGACAGTGGCTATATGATTCCTCACATACAATTGATAAACAACGGAGCTCCCGTATACGGCAATAACAAAAAAAGTAAGCATCAACGTGTGATCGGTTCTACGAAAATAACCGACGACTCCTAACAATATAGCAACTATAAACCACAGCGTATTCGTTGGATAAACCTGGTTTGTCATTATAAGATAAAGAGTTAGAAACCCAATTGAAAGCACTTGAAGTAAAATATTAGCATACATTCTGTCCGGCGATTTCATTTCTTACATTCTCCCTCCAAATCATTCTTGCGTATTCACAAAGCAGTTCTAGGTTCGACATGACTATATTCCCCAGAGTTTATGAATTCACCTTTTTTTCTAAAAAAAAACGAAATTTCAACAAATTATTTTACTAAGATAAACGAAAGTAGGGAGGACTGCAAACTAATTTTTAGTAAAGTTTATTAAGTTGGATTCACAAGCAACAAAAAGGCTACTGACTGGCGCAAACTTCTGCCCAGTGTAGCCTCTGATGTGGAATATGGATATACGTATTTAATTGTTCAGTGTAGCAACCAAGCTTCTTACTGGACCATTTGGAGTTTCGATGACCTCATAAATTTTCAGGACGATCGGATTTTCCAACTGATCGGATGTCGAATCCGTGAAATAAATGAGCTGTTCGCCAGAGGTCAAACGGCCTTCACCGTTCAGGCTTTGCGTATTGGATGCAATCCGTCTGCCATCCTTGGTTTCTAATTCAATTAAAAGCTTGTTGTAATTGCTATCGACCATCACGGGCTCAAGTGTCTTTAAATCCATATTGATACGCAGCTTATAGCTGTATTTGTAGCTTAAGGTTGATGGGTTGGATAGGGCAATATTCGTTAACGCCCAATCGTGAATTGTAACCTCGTAAGGATACATATTCAGCTTTACATTATCCTTCACTGGTTTGTTGACTGTCAGGATCGATTGTGCAAAATTGATTTTGTACGGTGCTGCCGTTTTATTATCAATTAAACGCAGATTATATTGATCCACCGTACCGCCAACTGGAAGCACAAACGAGTAGTTGACGAGATAATCCGTTCCAGGTACGACCAGACTGGTTGATGCATTGATTCGATTCCCGGCGTAGATAAAACCATTACCCATCAGTTCAGCGGCAAACTGGGGAACTGGCAGCGGCTTATCGCCTTTGTTGGAGAATCTCATTTTGATGATCCCGGTGCTGTAGCCCATTCCTTTATTTTCATAAATTTGAAAATCGGCAGCGGATATATTGATGTTAGGGTTGACCACGTTGTTGATCGGATCGATTGGGATTTGTGAATTCAGTAAGTAGGCAGATGCTTTGGTGCTGTCTGATACCAGTTGTTCGGCTGTAGGCGCGCCAAAGCTGAGACGACCTATATAATAGGTAAGGTTAGCTGAAGCGTCTGTCCGGTTTGGAATTTTAAACGATTCGGGTGTAGATAACGTGAAGCTGATCAGCTGTGTATCCAAATCCGTTGGAACCGTCCAATAAATGTATTTCTTTTCACCAGGATCTATGGAGCTGACGGTTTGATCGGCTCTTGAACCTTTGTAATTCTGCGTGCTGGATTTGCCCTCGATAATAAAACCAGGAATAACCTCGGTTTGTTTGCCGGGATTTTGTACAAGCAGCTTGATTACCTGAACGGGAGTTTGATCCTTGAAATCTGTAGTCATGTTAATTGGCGTATAGGTCAAAGCTGAATCCAGTGAAGGAATCGTGAATGCTTCTCCCCATTTTTTGATAAGCGCAGGGTCTGAAACGATGGATTGATCACCGTACCAAACCAGATTGGAGATGGGCAGATCGAGCATAGTCGTTTCGACCTTCGGATAGACGTCTTTGTTCACATCGACCCAAACGATACTTGTCGGCTTCAGATTATCGGGTAATTCGACCTGAGCCATATAACTGAGTGTGATATTGGACAGCGGAGGGACCGAAATGGCATTGTCGGAGCTGCCGCGCAGCACATATCGTGCTCCATTGTCTGTCACGATCCGAATTTCGTAATCGGGGACTCTTACCGTATCGTTGGAAACATTATACATTTTGACAATAGTGCCGATACGCGTGCCAGTTAAGGTATGCTCACTCAGCAAACCATTGATCTTGACCTGAAGTGGTCCGGTCAGCGTGGAGGGATAACGTGTATCCACAGCTGCGGCTTGCGTCTCATCAGCCAATGCGGCGAAGTAAGGGAATGATAGAAGAAGTGATGATATCAAAATGACGGACAGAGCTTGCTTTCTAACTTTTTTCATTCAATAGCCTCCATTTACAATTCAAACTTATTTTCGCAGTTCAATTTTGTCTTTGTCCTTCAAATCCTGGGTACCGGACACGATGACTTGTTCGCCTTCCTTGATGCCATCCGTAACTTCCCGATTCGTATCGGCAACCCGACCCAAAGTAACCTTACGTTTCTCTGCCTGATCGTTAGCTGCGACAAACACATAGTTGTCATTACCTTCCTTGACGATGCTTGCGGTCGGGATTGTCACGACATCTTGAGTAGAGCCTCCGCCCAGCTGCAGCTTTACTCTCATACCTGATTTCAGCTTTTGATCGGGGTTGGGTACGCTTAGCTCCAGCACGTAGGTTTTGCTTTGCGGGCTCATGACATCAGCCAGATAAGTAATCGTACCTGTCATAGAGGCATTGCCCCCCTGTGTAACAAAAGGAATGGTGGTTTTGCCTTGAATATATTTCATAGAGCTTTCGGTAATGTCAGCATGAACTTTAATCGGGTTCAATTGCTGGATAACACCGGCTACATAACCGGCCTGCACGGTGATACCCTGTTCAGGAAACAGATCGGTCAGCACGCCGCTGATCGGTGCTTTCACTTCAAAATCAGATAAGGTTTTGTCAATATCTCGAAGTGACAGCTCTGTTGATTGCTGCTGAATACGTAGTGTAGCGAGTGGATCGGTTGCATCCAGATTAGCCAGCTGCTTTTGCGCTGTATCCAGGTCAAGTCGATTGGTCTTGATCTGGGTTTCGATCTTCTCCAGCTGAGCTTTGGTAGCAAGCCCCGCATCGTAGTCATTACGTGTATTGTTATAGCTTTTTTCCTGATCGGCGATCAGGATTTCGAGCTTCTGCACGGTATTGGTAAGAACTCCGCGATTCGTAGAAATGTCTTCGCGGGTTTTGTTAATTTGCGCCTGCAGATTTTGCAGCGTAAGATCGGTTTTTTCCTTGTTTCTGGCAGCATCCACAGAATCGAGTACGAGCACAACGTCGCCTTGATTCACGGTGTCACCGCGTTTTTTGAGAATTTCTTTTACATCGCCACTTACTTTGCTCAGCATGTTGACCTGGGTAGAAGAGACTACATCCGCATCAAGCTCGGTTTTATCTTCCATCTTTTGTTTGGCGGCAGGTGTGGTTTTGACTGATTTGACTTGACTGCTGCTGGCACTCGTTGTTGAGCAGCCGACTGCAACTGCTCCGCTTATAGCGAGGATAAGTCCGGTTTGAATCCATCGTTTCCACTGGACGGGATTATTGTTCATTTGAATAGATGCCCCTTTACAATAAAATCGGTAATAATAGCTAATTATTCGCCCATCACGTGCTGTTTGGGTGCGCCGCTTACTTTGGTATTTCTCAAAAATAAGGAAAGCACGGCAGCTATAAAAGATAGTACAGCCGTAATAATAAATACATCGTCCAAGCCCATGACAGTGGCCTGCAGTTGTACTTGACCGTTCAGGTAGGCCAGTGCGCTTGAGCTTGCCTGTGTAGCCGATTGTCCCATGCCCATATACTGATTCTGCAGCTGTGAGAATTGAGTTGCGATGTTCGTTGAGAACATATTCAATTGATCAGAAAGATCCGCGATATGAAAAGTGCGACGATCTGAATAGAGCAGTCCAAGCCAGGCAATGCCGAAAGACGAGCTGATCTGTCTAACGGTGTTGGACAACGCAGTTCCCTGACCCATCTTGTTCATCGGAATGGTGTTCATGCCAACGGTTTGAATCGGCATCATCATCAAGCCCATTCCCATTGCGCGAAACACGAGCCAGAAAATGAGGGTAGAAAATGCAGTTGTAATATCCAAGGCCGAGGTTAGATAGAGAGCCACTCCTGTAAGAAGAAGTCCGATGATTGCCAACAATCGAGCGCCGAATTTATCGAAGAGAGCACCGGCTATCGGCATCATAATTCCCGACATCACGGCCTGCGGCAGCAGAATCAGACCTGTCTGTACGGCAGATAAGCCGGAGAGGGTTTGTAAAAATACGGGCAGCAGGAACAACACTCCCATCATGATCAGTGTCGAAATACTGGAAATGACAAGTGAAAGTGTGTAGGTGCCGTTTTTTAACAAGCTTAAATCCAGTAATGGATAGTCGATCGTTAGTTCAATAGCGACAAAGATAAGGAGACAGATCAAACCTATCGCTATAAAAGCGATGACCTCGTGGTCCGACCAGCCTTTCTCGGTTACCTTGCCGACTCCATACAGCAGGGACGCTAATCCGATACTGGAGGTAAGAAAGCCCCAAAGATCGAATTTACTGGCAACAGGAGATTTAAATTCCTTCAAGACCGCCATTGCCAGGAAAAAATCGAGAATACCGATGGGCACATTAATGGTGAAAATAAGTCTCCAGTCCAAATATTCGACGATGTAGCCGCTTAGTGTAGGACCTGTGGCAGGCGCGAACATAACGGCAATTCCGAATAAACCCATCGCCATTCCGCGTTTTTCTGCAGGAAACATTCGAAATATCATAGCCATGGAAATGGGCATCAGTGCACCACCGCCAGCCGCCTGGATAATGCGGAAGATGATCATTGAGCTGTTGCTCCAGGCAATTCCGCATAAACCAGAGCCGATTGTGAATATAATCATGGCCAGCAGGAAGATGCGCTTATAACCAAAGCGGTCGCCCAAATAACCGGTTACCGGAACCAAAGCTCCGCTCACTAACGCATAAGCCGTTACAACCCATTCGATCTCGGATTGATTGACCCCGAAGACAGACATCATTTTGGGAATTGCGACATTCACGATACTCATATCGAGAATAGCCATAAAAACGGCGATAATGACGGCTAGCATAGCGAGTCCGGATCCTTTGCTCTTGCCTTCAGCGGGCTTCTCCGGAGCTGTATGTATTGCCGGTGCTTCCATGGATGGATCCTTTGTTGACACTCGGTTTCCTCCTTTCTCTGTGTTGCTGGTTAAGCGATTTATTTCTCAATTTTGACGGTTGCATTGAGTCCAGGCACTAATCGTTTACCTTGGTAGCTATCAATCGAAATTTTAACGGGAATCCGTTGAATGACCTTTGTAAAGTTACCGCTTGCGTTAGATGATGATAATAGTGAAAAGGAAGAATTGGTTCCAAGACCAAGGCGCTCCACATGACCTGTGATAACGGCATCCGGATAAGCGTCCACTTTAATCGTGACTTTATTGCCAATCTTGGCATCGGCGATTTCTGTCTCCTGCAGGTTGGCTGTGACATACAGCCTATCCAGATTCGCACTCATCGCAATTGCACTGGTGGGGGATACCATCTGATCTTTAACGCCGTTAAATTGAATAATCGTGCCTTCCTCTACAGCAATGATCTCTTGTAAAATAGCAGGTGTATTGCCACGAGCTGGTGTTGTTTCAACCATCCCGAGGATGTCACCTTTTTTGAAGGAATCGCCTTCCTTGTAATTCCACTCAATCAGCTTGCCAGCTCCGGGTGTGCCGATTGCGCGTAAATCACCTGCAATTTTGGCGTCCTCCGTATTGATATACTTGCTGGCCATCGCAAAATAGTAAGTGCCGCCAGCTCCGCCTCCCAAAAGAATAATAGCTAAAACGGTTAAAATAATAATTTTTTTCTTCATAATATGGTTATAGCTCCTCTCTATTTATATTGGATCTTGGATATTAGTCAGCATTTTGCGGGCGATAGTAATAAACTGCTCACATTCCTCAGGTTCAAGACTGCTGATCATGCTGCGGAGTACTTGTCTGCGCCGTTCCTTTTGTTCGTAGACCAGCACTCTGGCTTCAGGGGTTAGTTCTACCCAAACGACTCTACGATCAGTTTCATCACGGGTACGTGCGACATGTCCGTCACGAACCAATCGATTAATGGCCAAGGTTGTCGCGCTCGGAGACAGGTTGAGCTCGTCGGCGAGATTACTCACAGTGGCCCGTTTCTTATTATCCAAAGTGATGAGAAGCAAATACTGCTGCTTCGAAAAGGTGAGGGATCCCCATTTATTCGTTCGGTGCATACCCATTAATATTAACTCTTCCATTCGATCCAGCTGATGCTCCAAATCATCCATAAGGTTTTACCTCCTTTTCCAGTGAATACAACTGATTAAGATTAGATTTACACGAAAGATATTTTATACTAATTAGTTTTAAGTTAAAACTATACAACAAAAAATATCACAATTACCAATCTATCGTCAACACAAATATTTAGGCATATAGACCTGTGCTGAACAAAAGCTTGGGCAAGTTCTCCATGCATGGTAAAATGAACTTTACAACGACAATTATTAAGATAAAGGGGCATAAAGCTAATGACTGATCACCGCAACCTCTTGGAGCTGGAAGAGGCAGCGAGACAGCTGTTTCGTAAAATATCGGTTTCATGGTCCAAGTTTAATGAAAATGGGATGACGCCTGTTCAGGGCTTTTTGTTAGAGAGACTTGAAATTGAGGGGCCTCTTAAGGCATCTCAGATTGCTGATATGCTATGCTATACACCCGGAGCCATCACTACCTTATCGGACAAGCTGATAGCTGCAGGTCTCGTCGAAAGGGAGAGGACCGATGAAGATCGTAGAGTCGTTTACTTAAGCATCACAGAAGCGGGAAGACAGATGCTGGGAACGATTAGATTGCAGCGTAGAGCAAATGTTGAAAACTTTTTTGGTGATTTGGCGGATGAGGACATTCAGCATTTGATTCGGATATTCAAAGAAGTAGTATATAAGGACAAAGGATAGCATCCCACTGTGTATAATTGGATTGCGCATTACAATGGGGATCTGGTTGCGATGAACGGTTTTACAGACCTAAGGAGGCTTACAACAACATGGAATTAGAGGAATGGTCATTACCGGGGGATATGTTGATCTGGGACCGGACCGAGCAGACGGAGCAAAGTGATGTGCTTGTCCCTTTTGCATTGGACGAGCTGTTGACCAGAGGAGTGGGAGTTGGTGGAACACCCATTGTTCATCTATGGAGGCATCCACGAGCTTTTGTGATGGGTTTGCGAGACAGCCGTTTACCTTATGCCTTACAGGCGATGGAGTGGCTTGAAGAGCAGGGCTATTCGGTAATTGTCAGAAATTCCGGTGGCGCCGCGGTACCACTTGATCTGGGTGTCATCAACATAACGCTGATTATGCCCAAGCGTCAGGGAAATATTGATTTTCGTCATGATTTTGAAACGATGTTCCGATTAATCAGTGAATCCCTGCATAAGGTAACATCCGATGTATCAAAAGGCGAAATCATCGGTTCGTACTGTCCTGGCGATTACGATCTCAGCATAAGGGGACGCAAATTTTGCGGAATTGCCCAGCGGCGCCAGGCACATGCTATCGCAGTCCAAGCATTCGTTGTTGTACGCGGTATTGGCAACCATAAGGCCGAATTGGCCAAGCAATTCTACAATATAGCCATAGGTGAGACGGCAGTCGAAGGTACGTGTGATACCGGAGGGCTCTGTTTTCCAAAAGTAATGGAAAACAGCATGGCCAGTCTGGAGGAATTGATCGGGTTAAAAGACGAGCAGTCCTTCATTGATTCTATAAAAGAGTCGGTTAGAGCGCACAGACCTCAGACCGATAACCAAGCATCCCTGGATCTACCTAATGAAACCGAAATAACAACAATGGTCGAAACCCTGCGAACCCGATATGGATTAAAATAAGTAAATAAACAAAAAACGGAGGCAATGTCCCGTATGGGACGATCCACCCCGTTAATATTGGTCTGCTCTTTCTGATCTCGAAGTCAAGCGTGTCCCGTATGGGACGAAAGCGCCCCGAGAACACAAAAATTCTGCATACGTCGAACTCACCCAATCGAGCCCCAAGCGTGTCCCGCAGGGACGAAAGCGTCCCGAGAACACAACATTCTGCATACGTGGAACCCATCCAATCGAGCCCCAAGCGTGTCCCGTATGGGACGAAAGCGTCCCGAGAACATAACCGTCTGCACACGATCCAGGGGAGTCCAGAGGGCCAAGCCCTCTGGGGCCCTCCCTTCAAGGGAGGGTGGGGAGGGTGCACCCCCTTATAGGAACAACTTCAACGCCTCTGGAAGCTCCTTTTGCCAAAAGCCCCATACATGCTTGCCAGGCTTTTCTATATAAGTAAGGTTGCAGCTTCTCGCTTCGAGGAGCTGTTTGGTTTGTCGGTTTGCCTCAAGAAAATCGTAAGTGCCTCCTTGTGTAGCGATTTCCAACTCGTCCGTTCCAATCAGCATGTACAGCTTCAGCCAGGACAAATCGGTTTCCTTGGCAACTTGATCTTGTGTTTGCTGTAAAAATGCACCGGATAAGGATAGGACATTGCAAAATAGGCTACGATAATTTAAGGCTAGATGCAAAGATACGGTTCCTCCCAATGAGTCTCCTGCAATGATACGATCCTTGGCAATGCTGCCCACAGGGAAACGACTTTCAACGAAGGGCAGAAGCTCCTGTGAGAAAAAATGCGTGTAGGCTTCAAAACGCGCTTCCCCTGGAGCATACTCCGAGGTTCTCGTCGCGACGTCAACATCGACGCCAACAATGATCGCAGGCTGAACTCCCTCATCATAAATCAGATGGTTCATGAGTGTAGCGATGCGTCCAAAATTAAAAAATTGCTCACCATCCTGACAATATATGACAGGATATGTGTTTAGCTCCTGATAACCAGGCGGTAAGAGGATTCGAACTGGCCTTTCTTGACCCAATGAGGTAGAGGGTACCTTTTCTTTTACAATCGTTCGTTTATAATAAATGGCTTCGTCCATAGGGGTTTCCTCCTGTTGTATTAGTATAGTTTTGTGGATTTTATTAATCTGTACTATATATTTTTTAAAACTGTTATATAGGGTAGGACTAATAAAAATCATATTTTTCAAGTAAGTAGTTGTGTTCTGAGTGAAAACAGGTTTATAATACTACTATAACAGAATTCCAGCTTTAATGGCATTGAAATCCTACTATTGAGGTGAATGTACATGAGTAAGCCGTATGAAGTAGCTGTAACTGAGGTACAGCCTTTATCCGTTCTAGCGCCTGACGGCACTGTCGTAAATGAGCAAGAAATGCCGAAATTGAGTGACGAGCAGTTAAAAGAATTAATGAGACGTATGGTATTTACGCGTACTTGGGATCAACGGGCTGTTAACTTAACCCGTCAAGGCCGTCTTGGCTTCTACGCTCCAGTATCGGGTCAGGAAGCAACAATGATCGGTAGCGAATTTGCTTTAAATTCAGATGATTTTGTATGTCCGGGTTATCGTGATATGCCGCAAATCGTATGGCATGGTCTTCCGATGTATCAGGCATTCCTATATTCCCGCGGTCATCAGCACGGCGGACAAATTCCGGAAAATGTACATGTACTTATGCCGCAAATCATTATCGGTGCACAAATTCTTCATGCAATGGGCGTTGCCATGGCATTCAAAAAACGCGGAGAAAAACGTGTATCCATTACCTATACAGGTGACGGCGGTTCGTCCGAAGGCGATTTCTATGAAGGTATGAACTTTGCAGGTGCATTTAAACTTCCTGCGATTTTTGTTGTGCAAAATAACGGCTATGCGATCACGACTCCATTCTCCAAGCAAACCGCAGCAGCATCTGTTGCTCATAAAGCAGTAGCAGCGGGTATTGTAGGTGTGCAAGTAGATGGTATGGATGTTCTGGCTGTAGTTAAAGCCGTTCAGGATGCTGCTGAGCGTGGACGCAATGGAGAAGGCGCGACATTGATCGAAGCGATCACATACCGCTTCTTGCCGCATTCCATGTCCGGTGACGATCCGTCCAAGTACCGTACAAAAGAAGAAAGCACGGAGTGGGAACAAACCAAAGATCCTTTGAACCGTTTCCGTTTATACGTTACAGCCAAGGGCTTGTGGTCGGAAGACGAAGAAGCCAAGGTTGTAGAAGAAGCGAAGCAAGCAGTTGCTGACGCCATTAAAAAAGCAGAAGCTGTGGAGAAAATGACGATTCCCGGCTTGATCGATAGCATGTTTGAAGTAACACCGTCCCATCTGGAAGAGCAAAAAGCAGATTATTCAAAGTAAAAGGGAGGAAGAGTAAGCCATGGCACAAATGACAATGATTCAAGCGATCAAGGATGCAATGCGTGTTGAGTTGGAACGCGATCCGAACGTAGTCATATTCGGTGAAGATGTTGGTAAAGTCGGCGGTGTATTCCGTGCAACGGAAGGTCTACAGGCTGAATTTGGCGAGGAACGTGTATTCGATACGCCTTTGGCTGAATCCGCAATCGGTGGTTTGGCAGTGGGTATGGGGATTCAAGGATTTCGCCCGGTTGCTGAAATCCAATTTGTCGGTTTTATTTATGAAGCATTAGACCAGATTTGTGTTCAGGCAGCACGGATGCGTTATCGCTCAGGCGGTCGTTACAATGCACCAATTACATTCCGTACTCCTTTTGGCGGCGGCGTTAAAGCAGCTGAGCTGCACACAGATCCGTTGGAAGGTTTGTTAACTCAAACACCGGGAATTAAAGTAGTGGTTCCTTCCAATCCTTATGATGCCAAGGGCCTGCTGATTGCGGCTATCCGCGACAATGATCCTGTATTTTTCATGGAGCATCTGAACTTGTACCGTTCTTTCCGTGCTGAAGTGCCGGAAGGCGATTACACAGTGGAAATTGGTAAAGCAAAAGTAGTTCGCGAAGGTTCTGATGTTACCATTATTACCTACGGCGCTATGGTGCATACTTCTTTGAAGGCAGCTGAAGAAATCGAAAAAACTCGTGGAACCAAGGTAGAAGTCATTGATCTTCGTACTTTGATGCCGCTTGATATCGATACAATCGTGGAATCGATCAAGAAAACGAACCGCGCTATCGTTGTACAGGAAGCACAAAAATCGTCTGGTATTGCTGCTGAAGTAATTGCACAAATTAACGAAAAAGCGATTCTGCACCTTGAGGCTCCTGTACTTCGTGTAACACCTCCGGATACCGTATATGCATTCTCACAGGTTGAAGACCAATGGCTTCCTAATCCGGCCCGTATTATTGCTGGACTGAACAAAGTATTGGATTTTTAGGATAACGAAGCAAGTTTTGCTACGCAAAACTCTATAGGGAATGCTTACGAAGTAAGTTTTCTACGAAAACCCAGCAATGCTTACGAAGTAAGTTTTGCTACGCAAAACTCTAAGGGGAATGCTTACGAAGTAAGTTTTCTACGAAAACTTTTAGGAGGTTACAATATGGCGGTATTTGAATATAAATTCCCGGAGCTTGGTGAAGGCATTCACGAAGGTGAAATCGTCAAATGGCTGGTAAAGCCAGGCGATGTCGTCAACGATGAGACCATCATTATGGAAGTCCAAAACGATAAATCAACAGTAGAAGTACCTTCTCCTGTTGAAGGCAAGATCGTCGAAATCAAAGTTGCCGAAGGCACAGTTTGTACTATTGGCGATCTGATCGCTACGATCGAGGTTTCTGGAGAGGTTCCACAGCAAGCAGGTCACGGTGAGAGTGCGGCTCCGGCAGCACCAGCTGAGGCTGCTCCAGCAGCGAAGAGCGATGATCAAGCTGCTGAGTGTGCAGTTGGCGGAGCGGTCGCGGCTAATGTCGCGAACTCGAAGCTGGATACGCCGCTGGCAGGCGGAGCACCGGCTGAAGGCGCGGCTCAAGCCGATGCAGCAGCCGGCGGTAAAGCACTGGCTACGCCAAGCGTGCGCAAGCTCGCTCGCGAGAAAGGCTTGAACATCGGGCTGGTCACAGCTAGCGGCCCTAACGGCCGCGTGACCAAGGAAGATGTTCTCGCATTTGCCGCAGGCGGAGGCACAGCCGCGGCAGCACCATCCGCTGGAAGCGAAGCTCCGGCAGCAGCTGCGGAAGCAACTTCGAATGCAGCAGCAGCGCCGAGCAAGCCAGCAGTCGCTTCAAGCGCAGCGGCAGCAGTTAGCGGTGAGCGCATCGAAGAACGCGTTCCATTCAAAGGCATTCGCAAAGCGATCTCGAACGCGATGGTTAAATCCGTATACACAGCTCCACATGTAACCTTGATGGATGAAGTAGACGTAACCCAACTGGTTGCCCTTCGTGCGAAGTCCAAACCAATTGCTGAGAAAAAAGGCGTTAAGCTGACTTACCTGCCTTTCATTGTAAAGGTTCTAGTTGCAGCAGCGCGTCAATTCCCGGCTTTAAACGCGATGATCGACGAAGAAAAGAACGAAATTGTCTACAAAAAGTACTATAACATTGGTATCGCAACCGATACGGATAATGGCTTGATCGTACCTGTTATTCAGGATGCGGATCGTAAAAATATTTGGACAATCGCTGAAGCTATCAAGGATTTGGCAGCACGCGGTCGTGATGGCAAGCTGTCAGCAGCGGAAATGAAAGGCGGCACGCTGTCGATCACGAATATTGGTTCGGCTGGCGGCATGTTCTTCACTCCCGTTATTAATTTCCCTGAAGTGGCAATTTTGGGTACAGGACGTATTACTGAGAAGCCGGTTGTGAAAAATGGTGAGATCGTAATCGCTCCAGTGATGGCTCTTTCCCTAAGCTTCGATCATCGGATTATTGATGGCGCGACAGCTCAAAACTTTTTGAACTATATCAAGCAATTGCTGGCTGATCCTGAGCTATTAATCATGGAGGTGTAACATAATGGTAGTAGGCGATGCATCTGTAGAAATCGACGTGTTGGTCATCGGTGCAGGTCCCGGTGGGTATGTGGCTGCTATTCGTGCCGCTCAATTGGGTAAAAGTGTTCTGATCGTAGATAAGTCGGAAGTCGGAGGTGTATGCTTAAACCGTGGCTGCATTCCTTCCAAAGCTTTAATTCATGCTGCTGAAGAGTTTGAGGCAGCAAGCCATAACTCATCTATCGGGATTGTTTCCGAGGGCGTCAAGATTGATTTTACAAAGGTACAGGAATGGAAATCCGGTATTGTGAAAAAGATGACAGGCGGCGTAGGCCAACTGCTCAAAGGTAACAATATTCAGGTGTTCAATGGCGAAGCCTTGTTCATTAACGAACATGAAGCTCGCTGCTTCAATGATAATGAAACAGCCCGCTTTCGCTTCAACGACTGCATTATTGCAACAGGCTCACGCCCGATTGAATTGAAAGCATTCCCTTATGGCGGTCGTATTCTTTCCTCCACCGAAGTGCTTGATCTGAAAGAGGTTCCGGAAAGCATGATCGTTATCGGCGGCGGCTACATCGGCATCGAGCTTGGACAAACGTATTCGAGACTGGGTACAAAGGTTACAGTTCTGGAAGGCTCAGACTCCATTTTGCCAGGCTTTGAAAAGGAACTATCCAATCTGGTTGGCCGTGGCTTGAAAAAAGGCAATGTTGAGGTATTTACAGAAGCTTTGGCTCAAGGCTGCGAGCAAACGGATAAAGACGTTACCGTTACCTTCACAGTTAAAGGCGAGGAGAAAAAGGTTACTGCACAATACGTGCTGGTAACAGTTGGACGTCGCCCGAACACTGATGGCGATCTGTCGCTTGAATTGGCAGGCGTTGAAGTGGGTGAACGCGGTTTGATAAAAATCAATGAAAAATGCCAAACCAATGTTCCGCATATTTATGCAATTGGTGATATCGTCGCAGGTCCTGCTTTGGCGCATAAGGCTTCTTACGAAGGTAAGGTAGCGGCTGAAGTAATTGCCGGACAACCAAGCGTAATTGATTATAAATGTATTCCAGCTGTAGTATTCTCAGATCCGGAAATTGCAAGTGTAGGCTTGAGTGAAACTGAAGCCAAGGCACAAGGCAAAA
This sequence comes from Paenibacillus sp. FSL H7-0331, assembly GCF_001956045.1. The sequence continues at coordinate 197,445 of NZ_MRTH01000009.1, forward strand.
ATACAACTGTGGGCAAGTTCCCATTTGGTGTAAATGGCCGTGCATTGACGATGAATACCTCTGACGGTTTTGTAAAGCTGATCGGCGACAAGGATTCAGGTCTGCTCTTGGGCGGACAGGTTGTCGGTAAGCAAGCCTCTAACATGATTGCCGAATTGGCTTTGGCCATCGAATTGGGTGCTACTGTTGAGGATATCGCGCTTACGATTCATGCACATCCTTCATTGGGTGAAATTACGATGGATGCAGCTGAAGTATTATTGGGACACCCGATTCATGTATTGGGTAAAAAATAAGATCGATGTACACAAGCCTGGAGCCTCGCTGCTCCGGGCTTTTTTTGTTGATAATCCTACATTTATCCATACGACATTGCAATTATCCATTAACAGATGCGATTGAACATTGTAGGATACTCCTTGTAGATCATTTTTTATAAAAAGGGTGTGTTCACATGGGGATTCAATTTGACGCAGAGCAGCAGTTGTTTCATCTTCAGGCTGCTGATACGAGCTATGGCCTTCAAATATTGGAATCAGGTTACGTGGTCCACTTGTATTGGGGCCGGAAAATAAATCATCTAAAAGCTTCACATTGGCTTCAACTCGGGAGAGACCGGTCCTTTTCTCCAAATCCGGATCCTGCTGATCGAAATTATTCGCTCGACTGGCTGCCGCAGGAGTACCCGGCCTATGGGAATTCTGATTACCGTCAACCTGCGATTCAGATTCAGCTGGAGAATGGCTCCACAATAACGGATTTCAAGTACGAATCACACCGTATTATAGCTGGTAAGCCAACTCTGGACGGACTTCCATCTACCTATATTGAGCATGCAGATGAAGCACTGACACTTGAGATCACTTTGATAGATGGGTTGACTGGACTCAAGGCGGTATTAACTTATACAGTTTATGAAAATCATAATGTGCTTACGCGTTCAGTTCGTTTGATCAACGAAGGACTACAAACGCTCAAGGTGCTGCGTGTGCTCAGCATGAGTATCGATATGGCCGATAGTGGCTATGACCTGCTGCAGCTATCAGGAGCTTGGGCACGAGAGCGGTATGTAGAGAAGAGAGCGCTCGTCCCTGGCACTCAATCCATTGAAAGCCGCCGCGGTGGCAGCAGTCATCAGCAGAACCCATTCATTGCTTTGCTGGCGAAGGGCTCCACAGAGGATCATGGTGACGTATATGGATTCAGCCTTGTGTACAGCGGTAGTTTTCTCGCCTCCGTGGAAGTAGACCAATTTAATACGACACGTGTAGGCATGGGTATTAATCCATTTGATTTCAGCTGGTTGCTGGAGCCCGGGCAGTCTTTTCAAGCGCCGGAAGTGGTGATGGTTCACTCTGCAAACGGGCTTGGCGGGATGTCACAGACGTATCATGAGTTATATCGCACGCGACTGTGCAGGGGGACTTTCCGTGACCAGTCACGACCTGTATTGATCAATAACTGGGAAGCGACGTATTTTGACTTTACGGCGGATCAGATCGAGCAAATCGCAAAAGCCGGCAAAGAGCTCGGGATTGAGCTGTTTGTGCTCGATGACGGTTGGTTCGGAAAGCGCAACGATGATAAAACCTCTTTAGGCGATTGGTTTGTTAATCTGGAGAAGCTCCCTGAAGGATTAGGGAACCTGGCTGAGCGGATCACCAAGCTGGACATGCAGTTCGGTTTATGGTTCGAGCCTGAAATGGTTTCTGTCGAAAGTGAGCTGTATCGGGCGCATCCAGACTGGTGCTTGCATGTACCGAATCGAACGAGGTCCGAGGGAAGGAATCAGCTGATTCTCGATTTATCGCGTTCCGAGGTTTGTGATTATATCGTGAATACGGTATCGGGTGTACTTAACAGTGCCCCAATCACTTATGTCAAATGGGATATGAACCGATCTATGACCGAAATCGGCTCGGCTTCATTACCTCCTGAGCGACAAAGAGAAACGGCTCACCGCTACATGCTTGGTCTATATTCGGTGATGGAGCGTATTACGTCGGCTTTCACACATATTTTGTTCGAGAGCTGCTCCGGTGGCGGAGGACGGTTCGATCCAGGAATTTTGCATTATATGCCCCAAACCTGGACAAGTGACAATACCGATGCGGTGACCCGCTTGAAAATCCAGTATGGGACGAGTATCGTCTATCCGATCAGCTCGATGGGAGCCCATGTGTCAGCAATTCCTAACCATCAGGTACATCGCAACACCTCACTGCAAATGCGGGGGGATGTCGCGATGTCAGGAAACTTTGGCTATGAACTGGATCTAACGAAATTTACGTCTGATGAACGAGAGCTTGCGAAGCAGCAGGTAGCCATGTATAAAGAGCTGCGTCAATTCGTTCAATTTGGTTCTTTTTATCGGTTGCTAAGCCCCTTTGAAGGGAATACTGCTGCCTGGATGTTTGTATCCACGGATGGGCAGGATTGCTTGGTATGCTATTTCCAAATTTTATGTGAGCCTAATGAGCCGACAGAGCGCATCAAGCTTAAAGGTCTTGATGCAGACTCTCAATATATCTGGTTGGGGACCGATGAAGTATATGGTGGCGATGAACTGATGTATGGAGGTTTTGTCTTGCCAGCACTGCAGGGGGATTACCAAAGTTTCCTTGTACGTCTGAAAAGAGTATAAATACAAATTGCAAGGCTGTTCCAAGAGTCTATGAGACTATGGAGCAGTCTTTTTTTTCTAAAATTTAAGTTAAATTTTCAGAAATTTTTTAGATTCATCGTGTATAATGGATTTTAGTATGTGCTTTTTTTGAAAGGGGAACAGAATGGAACATCTTCATGGTACTTACAACCCGCTTATCGTTATTATTTCTTATATAATAGCAGGAGCAGCCTCTTATTCTGCATTGGATTTGGCTGGAACTATTAGTTTCACTAAGGGAAAAGCACGGGCTCTCTGGCTAATTTGTGGAGCCAGTTTAATGGGATTGGGTATCTGGTCTATGCATTTTGTCGGAATGCTGGCATTTTCTTTACAGATGGAGGTTACCTACCATATCGAGCTTGTGGTGTTATCCGTTGTCCTGGCTATAGCAGCTTCGTATATTGCCTTGTACATCGTTAGTAATAATGAACAAAGAGTCCGTCAATTGGTCACTGGCGGTGTTTGTATGGCTGCAGGTATTTGTGGCATGCATTATATCGGGATGGCTGCAATGATGGTTGATATTACATACAATTTCTGGTTGGTTGGTATTTCTATACTGGTAGCTGCCGTAGCCTCTAGCGCGGCACTTTGGCTGCTATTTTATTTTCGCGAGAACCAATCCCGCTATATCGTTTTTTATAAGTTGATAAGCGGACTCGTGATGGGAGCGGCAATAGCTGGCATGCATTATATCGGAATGGCAGCGGCTGAGTTCTATCATGGGGAAAAGACTTTGATTGCATCTGGCATGCAGATCGAACAGGGGATTCTGGCTTATATCATTGCAGCAGGGACACTGATTACCATTGGATTCACATTGTTCGGTATTTACATAAATAAACGATTATCTCATAAAGATTCAACGATTTTGGAACACGAAAGATGGTACCATTCCCTGTATGAGAATAACTCTAATGGTATTGTATCGGTCGATATTCATGGTAATATTATGGGCTTTAACCGTGCTGTGACCCAAATAACAGGTCTAGAGGAAGCAGACTTCATTAATAAACATATTTCCCATATCGGGTTGCAAATTACGGAAGAGGAACGAGAAAATACAAAAAAGTTTTATTACGAATCGTTCAAGAAGCATCCGCAAAGCTATGAGACCGCATTAATAGCTAATGGAAAACGGTTCGATTTGAGTATTATAAACGTGCCTGTAGAGATTAAGGGGAGACTTGTCGGCAATCATATTATCGCTAAGGACATTACAGAAGAGAAACAGTCGAAGGAAATGGCACAGCATCTTGCTTATCATGATGAGCTGACAGGACTACCAAACCGGAGAAGGTTTAATCAAGTGCTTACGGAAGCCATCGAGGCAGCCCAGGGAACGGACTTGACTTTTGCGGTTATGGTGCTGGATATTGATCGATTCAAGATCATTAATGATTCGTTGGGACATACCTACGGAGATATTTTTCTGCAAGAAATGTGTGAACGCATTCGGACAAGCGTAGAAAACTATAAAGTGACGCTGGCTCGAATCGGCGGTGATGAATTTACTCTCGTATGCGACAACAGTTATGATGAAAGTAAAGCGATTGAAATTGCAGAACGAATTATCGAGGCTGTACAGCTGCCATACCGACTTAAGGACAATGATTTCTACATTACAGCCAGTATCGGGATTGCTATTTATCCTCAGCATGGAGCCGATGATGTGCAGCTGCTCAAACATGCAGATACGGCGATGTATGAGGTCAAGAAAAACGGAAAAAACGGCTATCTCCTGTTCACGAGCAAGCTGGATTACGAGCTTCAGGAAAAAATAGAGCTGGAAAGTGATTTGCGAAAAGCTATCGAGCGTAATGAGTTTCTACTTTATTACCAGCCGCAAATTCGCCCGAGTGATAATTGTATGATAGGCGTTGAAGCCTTGGTACGATGGATGCATCCAACCAAAGGTATGCTGCCGCCAGGAATGTTTATCTCCATAGCCGAGGAGACAGGAATGATCTATGAACTCGGAACATGGGTGCTGCGTGAGGCTTGTGCACAAATGCGGGCCTGGCATGATGCTGGAGGGCCATTGATTCCTGTTTCTGTTAACTTGTCCTCTCAGCAGTTCCATCAGACAAATCTGGTGACTCAGATTAAGAAAATTCTCGAAGAAACACGCCTTGAGCCCCAATTTCTGGAGCTGGAAATTACGGAAAGCATGATGATGGATGCTTCGATATCTTCGGAGATTTTGAATGAATTAAGTGATAGCGGCATTCGGATCAGCCTCGATGATTTTGGGACAGGCTACAGCTCGTTAAGTTATTTGAAGCTATATCCGATTCATAAGCTCAAAATCGATCGTTCTTTTATTACCGATATAACCAGCGATGACAACGATAGAGCGATTGTCGCAACAATCATATCGATGGCGAAGCATTTGAATATGGAAGTCATTGCAGAAGGGATTGAGACTAAGGATCAGCTTGATATATTGCTGGATAATGAGTGTCAGGAAATACAAGGCTTTTATTACAGTAAACCCTTATCTGCTGGTGATGTAGAGCAAGCTTTTTTTGTACCCATGAGGATACAGAGTCTACAGGCTAGTGAACAACCGAATGGAGCGAAAGTATGGTAGAGGAAAGCCTTAAGCTGGCAAAAATATTGATTGTTGATGACCAGGAATATAATCTGAGTCTCCTGGAACGGATCCTGGACCGCGCAGGATACAAGAACCTGAACAGCAGCACGAACCCTCGTCAGACTATGCCTTTAATTGAACAGCTGGACCCGGATATTGTGCTGCTTGACTTACACATGCCGGAAATGGATGGGTTTGAGGTACTGCGCTTGATCCGTGAACATACCAATAAAGACAGCTATTTACCGGTTCTTGTGCTTACGGCTGATATAACGCCAGAAGCCAAAAAAATCGCACTGCAAGCAGGCGCTAACGATTTTCTGACAAAGCCGTTTGATCGAACCGAGGTTGTTCTTCGCATTCATAATTTGTTAAGAACCAGATATCTTCATCTGCAGCTTCAGCAGCAAAATGAGCTGCTTGAGGAACGCGTACAAGAGCGAATGAAAGAGCTGCAGCAAGCGAAAGCTGAAATTTTGCAATTGCTTGGCCGCGCTTCAGAGTATCGTGACGATATGACCGGTCAGCATACACAACGAGTTGGGCGGCTGTCGGGCTTGATTGCTGATCGATTGGGACTTCCTGCTCGGCAGGTGGAGATGATCCGAATGGCAGCGCCGCTTCATGATATCGGTAAAATCGGTATTCCCGATGAACTGCTGTTAAAGCCGGGTCGCTTTGAGCCTGAGGAGTTCGAACGGATGAAGCTGCATACGACCATCGGCGCCAGTATTTTAGAAGGAAGCTACTTTGCGGTTTTGAAAATGGCAGAAATTATTGCCGGCTCTCATCATGAAAAATGGGACGGAACAGGTTATCCACAAGGATTAAGTGGTGAGACTATTCCGATAGAAGCACGGATTGTCGCGCTTGCTGATTTCTATGATGCATTGACGCATGAACGTCCTTACAAAAAAACGTGGACGTCTGAGGAAGCGATCACTGAAGTGAAAAATCAGCGCGGGCAACATTTTGACCCACAGATTGTGGATGTATTCATTGACTTATTTCACGATAGCGCTGTTAATTTTTGATACGAGGAGGTTGTATAAATGAAGGGGATTGTGTTCACGGCATTTATTGAAATGGTAGAGCAAAAGTTTTCTTTGAAAATTCTCGATACGATCATCACCAATGCTCAATTGCCTTCCGGAGGAAGCTATACAACTTTAGGTACATATGATCACAGCGAAATGATTCAGCTTGTTGTTATGCTCAGCGAGCAATCGGGCATACCTGTTGCTGATTTGGTTAAAGTATTTGGTGAATATTTGTTCGTTCAATTGGTTGAAATGTATCCGCAATTTGTAGATACGAACCGGACCTTGTTCGAGTTCTTGTTAAAGGTTGACAGCTATATTCATGTTGAGGTGCTAAAGCTGTATCCGGATGCCGAGCTGCCCGGGTTCGAATATGAAACTAGCGGTCCCGACGCATTGGTGATGATCTATCGTTCATCTCGTCCGTTCGCTGATCTTGCTGAGGGTTTAATTCTTGGTTCCATCCAGCATTATGGGGAAGCTGTGGACATCCAAAGGGAAGATTTATCAAATGGCCCAGTGAATACTGCCCGATTTACTCTAACAAAGCGGGGAGGATATCATGGATGAAATTGCGATGCTTCGCAGACAGCTCGAACGAGAAAAAGCCGCCCGTAAGGAAGCAGAAAAAATAACGGAGCAAAAAACTCGTGAAATTTATTACATCAATCAGGAGCTGCGACGGTTGAATGACAATCTGGAAGACCTCGTGGCCGAGCGCACAGCGGAGCTGGGAAGAGCCCATGATGAAGCTATTCAAGCGAATATGATCAAGAGCCAATTTCTTGCAAACATGAGCCATGAGCTGAGGACACCTCTCAATGCGATAATCGGTTATAGTGAAATGCTGATGGAAGAAGCGGAGGAAATCGGCGAATTGGTCTTTGTGGAGGATCTGGGGAGAATCAACAAGTCGGGCAAACATCTGCTTGAGCTGATTAATGATATACTCGATATTTCGAAAATTGAAGCTGGTAAGATGGATATGTACTTTGAGTCCTGTGATCTGACAAGCTTGATTCATGATGTCATGACTACGGTGAAGCCACTGGTGGAAGCGAATGGAAATCGTGTGGAGATTCATAATGTTGAAGGCGAGATTATAAGTGATGTAACGAAGCTGAGACAAATTTTATTTAATTTATTAAGTAATGCAGCCAAGTTTACTAAAGAAGGCACTGTGTATATCGAGGTTAGCTATGAAACCCGTGATGATCGTCCAGGCTGCTCCTTTAGCGTCAGAGATACGGGAATCGGTATGACACCTGAACAGATAGACAAGCTGTTTCAACCATTCACACAAGCGGATTCGTCGACAACCCGTAAATATGGTGGGACTGGACTCGGTTTAGCGATCAGCCAACGGTTCTGTGAATTAATGGGAGGAACGATATCCGTTCGCAGTGAGCTCGGTCAGGGAAGTGCCTTCACTTGCTGGCTTCCCCTCCAGGCTTCTGCGCAGGCTAATTCTGCATCACTGGCATTCCTGAATAAGCTGCCAATGGAGCTTGAGCAAGCGAGCATCCTTCTCATTGACGATGAGCCTGCCAACCAGCAGCTGATGCGGCGGTATTTGGCTAAGGAAGGCTGGACATTAGCTTTTGCTGAAAGTGGGCAGGAAGGTCTGAGTCTTGCGAGAAAAATTCGTCCGAAGGTAATCTGTCTGGATATTTTGATGCCAAGTATGGACGGATGGACTGTACTTTCCTTACTCAAGAATGATCCTGATTTGCAAAATATACCTGTTATTATCCTCTCATTAACGAATGACAAGCATTTGGCCTATTCATTGGGTGCATCCGAGTTTTTGAACAAGCCGGTGAATCGGGAGCAGATGATCAAGGTATTGGACAAATTTGTTTCGAATCATCAGGATCACTCCGTATTGGTCATTGAGGACGATGTGGTTTCAAGTGAAATGATGACCAAAATGTTAACCAAAGAAGGCTATGACGTAAGCCAGGCTAATAACGGACGGACTGCGTTAAATGGCATGGAGCACAAAATCCCGGATTTGATTCTCTTGGACCTGATGATGCCGGATATGGACGGTTTTCAATTTCTCTCTGAGCTGCGTGAGCACGAGAAGTGGTGTCACATTCCCATTGTTGTAGTAACTGCGAAAGCAGTTACTGCAGAGGACCGTTTGAAGCTGAATGGTTATGTGAAGGATATTTTGCAAAAAGGAACGTTCGATAGGGATTCACTAATAGCAGAGATTCGCGGACTGATTCCCGGACCCCCACAGGATCCAGGCTAAGAGATATACCAGTCATTGCTTTAACTGCCCATGCGATGATATCAGATCAGGAAAAGGCATACGCAGCTGGCTGTGATGATTTTGACACGAAGCCGATTGACCTGAACCGATTGCTAGAGATGATATCCGCGGCATTGACCAAGCAGAAGCACCTACCATGAAAGCTATGGAGTGCTTCTTTTTTTATGCTGATTTATAGATTGACAAGGGGCATCAACGGGTGTATTATCCAATTATAAGCAATTTGAACAAACGTTCAAAACAATTGTTCAAAACAAACGTTCAACTCATAAACAATGATATTTGATAGATCAAAGGAGGCTGAAATGATGCAGGATAGTAAGGATGTAAAACTGAAAATTTTGGATGGAGCGAAGGTGCTGTTTGCTCAAAAAGGCTTTGAGGGGACAACGGTTCGTCAAATATGTGATCAAGCAGGTGTTGCATTGGCGTTGGTATCGTATCATTTTGGTGGCAAGGAGAACGTATTGTTGGCTTTGTATGATACATTTGCGCCGCAATTTTTGCAGGAGCCTTTCGTATTGTCTGATCCTGAACAGGATTTACGGAGGTTCATTACAGAATTCGTGCGATTTCGTAGGGAGGAGCCGGAGCTGATCAACATATTACAGCAGGAAATTATGATGCAAAGTCCGAGAGCGGAAAAGTTGCAGAAATGTGTGTTTGCCTTATGGATGCCTTTGAGAGAAATATTGATATCGGGGAAAGAGCAGGGACAATTTGAGTATGAATCATTGAGGCATACGCTGAACTTTATTGTAGGTACGTTAATTTTTTCGCGTGTCCACTCTTTTTTCGATCCTGTGTTTGTGCAGGATGATATCAAGGACAAGGATGAGTTGGAAGAAGTAGTCGAGCATACGCTCCGATTTATTTTCAAGGGATTGCAGGCTGCACACTAGACATCATGAGGGGAGAAGGAATCGTATGAAACGGAATTTGATACTATTGCTGGTATTGGGCGCAGCACTAGGGGGCGGAGGATACCTGCTCGCTGCTGAGGGAAAAGATGCAGTGTCTCTGGCAGCAAAACATAAGGGGAGTCTTTTGACGGCGGAACAGGTTAATGTGTCGTTTCAAGGCGTGGGTGGTAAAATCATTGATTTGGCGGCAAAGGAAGAAATGAAGGTAAGCAAAGGCGATGTGCTGATGACGCTTGACCCAACGGATATCGATTTACAGCTGCAAAAGGCGCAGGCGGACATAGAGGTAACAGCCATCAAGGTAAAACAAAGTGAAGATGCGTTGAATGTCGCACAGGATAAGCTGGGCAATGCCCTGAAGCAGGCGCAAATTGGGGTGGAGCAGGCCAGGACCTCACAGGAGCAGGTGCTTGAAGGCGCGCGATCGGAGGATATCGAACGTCAGAAGCTCGCGGTAGCGGCAGCAACCGAAGCACATACCCACGCGTTGAAGCTGTACAATCAATTGCTCAATATTGAAGATACATATGATAAAAATCCATACGCCTACAAGGACCATCGCGATGCGTTGGAAAATGCACGCAGTCAGCTGTCCACCTTGGAAAACGCGCGGGACCAGCAGCAGCAGGCTTTAAACAAAATGCTTAATGGTGCTTCTCAGCAGGATAAGCAGCAGGCATCGTTATTAACAGATAAAGCTAATGCGATATTGGAGCAGAATATGCTGACGGGGCAGGACATTGCGAATCAACGAATTGGCTTGGATACACTGATCAAGCAGCAGGAGCAGCAAAACATTCTTGTACAATCCCTGCAGGTCCAGAAGGAGCGGATGGTATTGAAAGCTCCTGTTGATGGCAAAGTAGCCAGAATTATTCCCAAAGCAGGCGAAAATGTGGGATCGGGGACTCCATTAATCGTGCTGGAAACCGGTAAATTGTATTTTGATATGTATGTAGATGAGCGCCAGGTGACGAAGCTGCAGCCAGAAGGCACGGTTCCAGTACGTTTTGCAGCACTTCCTGATCAATTAACTGGGCGAATTCAATTTGTCACAGCCGCTCCTCAGTTTGCGGGATTAAGGATGAGTCGGGAGAAAGGAACAGCTGATCTGACAATGTTTCAAGCCCGTATTGAGGTTGATCGGATCGATAAATTACTCCCCGGGATGACGGCGGAGGTGCATATAGATGAAATCGCTGCTCGATGAATGGAAATTTGTGCTGCAAGGCAAGTTTGTACTTATTATTTTAATCGTTCCACTGCTCGTATCGGCACTATTTGGTTACTTGTTTCAAAACAGCCAGATCAATGAGGCTCCAATTGCTGTGGTGGATGAAGATAACAGCTTGTACAGCAGACAATTTACAGATAAAATCAATGCTTCTCAATATATGAATGTCGTCGATGTGTTTCACTATACAGTAACACCGGATACATTGATGGCGAATGAAGCTTATATGGCAGTCATTTATTTGCCTCGTGGGATGGAGCAGCTTCGACTCCAGGGCAAGCAGGTGAATGTGGGGGTTTTGATCGACAATTCGATGCCTGCTGCGGTTAGTAATATCCGTAATGGAGTTCAGGAGCTGTTCACCGTAGAGAACACGACAACCTCGATGGGCAAGCTGAAAGCGATGGGCGTATCGGATGAAGCTGCGGCTGCGATTATTGCCCCTCTTTCGATGCAGCAAAGGCTGCTGTACAATCCGACATCCGATTTTATCGCATTCATGGTTATCGGATTCGTGAATGTTACGGCACTTGGAATTACAATTGGCGGAGCAGCCGCGATCGTACCGCGATTACGCCTTGAGGGTAAACTACAAGAGGAGCTCACGCATCCGATCGGCTTATGGCTGAGAGTGCTGCCTTATGCGATGAGCTCAACCATCAGCTTGCTTCTTGTATTCGGAGTGTTGAAGCAGCTTGGGGGCTTACGGTTTGCCGGCAGTCCGCTGGCGTTTCTCTTACCGTTGATTCTTTATACACTCGTAGTGACCGTTATCGGAATGCTCGTCGGTTGGACGGCGGCTGATCCTGCCAAGGTTACCTTGCGAACGTATCCTATTGTATATCCATCCTTTATGCTATCAGGCTTTCAGGTGGCCTCAATAATGCTGCCTCACTCGGCACAAATGCTGGGCAGTCTGCTTCCTCTTACATGGTTATTCAAATTTATCCGTGGCATCGGTTATCGTGGTGGAAGCTTGACTTATTATGCCAGTGAAATCGGGGTGCTTGTTCTGATGCTGGGTGTGCTGTCCTTAGGTGTCGGTCTGATGATCATGAAAGAAAACCGTAAGCTGAGTTTGAATAACAAGATGAAGGAGATCACAGCATGAGCAGAAAAATGAAATTTGCAGCAGTCGCGGTCGGCTTTACCATTTCCTTGTTTCACTTTATTCCTCCGGTAGCGGCAGAAGCTTCAGAACCCTTAGCGACAATTCTACCGATAGACGCTGGAGGGGTTTCAATATCCAAGCCGAACTCCTATATATTAAATGATACTTTAAAGGTAGAGATTAAAAGTGTGCTGAACGAAACGACCTCGGAAGGACAACGAATTGCCGTTGTGGTTCGTGCGAAAAGCACGGCTTCCAAAGTGGTAAGCATACCGGATATGGAGCTGAGGGTGAGAGCGGCTGATGGCTCCGAGTATACGCTTCAAGCCAGTGTGTTCAATGCCCATGCCATCCGCCCTCAGACCAATGAAGAGCTGAGCTATATGGCCGTGGTTGATCGCAAGGATACGTTCGAATTGAAGGAGCTTGTGTGGCTATCTGTGGATTGGTATACATATCCGAAGACGGAAACAGAGCTGTTGATCATCCCTGTATCGGGATACAGCTGGAATGGAGCGTTATCCTCCATACAAGACCCATCTGCCAAGAAGACATGGAATGAGTCCTTCCCAATTCCGAATATCGATTCACCGTTGATTTATAAGCCGGCAGCGATCCATAAAGAAAGCACTCCAAAAGGCACCATTCATACGGTAAAGCTGCTGGTGGAGAATCGTTCTACGAAAAAAGAAATGTTACCGTCACTTAGTATGGATGGCAGAGTCGGTGCTGCTGGAGTAAACACAACTTTATTCAACGGGGCAAATGCCGAACAGAGCGCGATAACGTTGGAGCCGGGAGAAAAGCGCTATCTGTATTTCCAGATTCCTACGGACAAAGATACGATATTAAGCAGCTTGAATGTGCTAAGTTCAGAAAACTTCAGACAGATGGATGCCAAAGGAACAGTTACACAAGTAGGTTATTCGATTGGTAGATTGAATATTGCGCTACCACAGGGTGGCCAGGCTGATCTTCCGGTGCAAAGCTTGGCTTATCAGTATGGCACTGACTTTTCTTTTGACAGCTTGTCAGATACGATAGACCCTCATATGTCCGTTTCGTTGGTTGAGATGCACATGCATGAGAATGAGGGAGAAGGCTACAATACGGTGATCGGTAAATTCAAGCTAAGCAATAACGGAGATCAACCGCTGCCTTTGCCTGTTTTTCAAACGAAGCTGGAGACCGAATCCGGTGCTGCATACAGCGGTAACCGACAAACGACAACCACGCAGGATATTATGCCGGGAACTGCTTATATATTGAGCTATTCCTATCGGATGCCGATAGATATGAAGGATCGTACTATTGTACTGAAAATACTTGATGCGAATGGCTCCACAACGGCATCTTCAGCAGCTCCAGTGACGAACACTATCGGTGCCTATGCTGTAGCTTTGCAGCAGGATGTTATGGATGCGGAGAAGTTATCCTTTTATCCATTCCAAGTGAAGCTCAACGACTGGTCCCTGATGGCCCGAACGAGCGCCCCCTCTGCTACATCACCCATTACTTATACGTACAGGCTTAAGCTTAGCCTGGACATTGAGCGTGAGGAGAAGATGATCGTGGATAAAGACTTTTCCAAAATGTCGCTGGAGCTCATAGATCCAACAGGCAAGCTGTTATCGGTCAAAACCTTGAATTTTACCGGTGTTAACCGATTGGTGAGCGGTATGCAGTTTGTTACCTTCGATAACCTGCGCACTGACGAGCAGGAATATCCGCTCAGTATCAACGTCTACGAAACAATTGCAACCCCGACAGGTGAAGTTAAACGGCTTATGACCGTGCTGCAGGAGCGCTAATGTAAAGCCAATTTGTTTCACTCACATAGATAAACTGGACAGACAGCGAGAGCTGTCTGTTTGTCTGTCTGTTAGTGCTTGAAAGCTTCTACCTGTTCTGCGACCAACTCGATGGGGGTTGAATTATGGCGAATCAGTCTTCCGTCGCTATAGACACAATGATGTTCATAACAAGCAGGATCGTAAATCAGAGCATTTAAAAATACAGGAATATTCGAAGCCACTCCCTGGTTTCGAGGATTCAGGATCCAATCAATCTGCTTCCAGTCTAAAATACCCTCTGTCGTTTTGATCGGGGTGAAATAGGGGAATTGTGTCGGCAATTCAGCTGCATACAAGTACATACCGCCCAAATCTTGACCATCCACCGTCCAGGTCACAATCCCTTTATAGGAAAGCTCATAATCAGCTGCTGTCAAATTTACTTCCTCGCTGATCTCACGAATCATCGATTGTGTGGGAGATTCCTCCGGCTCCAGCTTACCACCGACACCGTTCCAGCAGCCCATCCAACTGGGCTTTTCTCTATTTAACAATAGAATGCGATCACCTTGTTTAATGAAGCAAATGTTGTATTTCAGTCTTGATTTCATCTGATCTCTTCCTCATAAATCCGATTTTACTAAGGATACCATAGAGGCTCGTCCCTGAATACCATATAATGGATAGGTTATGTATAATGAAGAAACAGAAAATAGTAGATGTGTGAGAGATAGAGGGGGAATCAACAATGCTTCATCAGTTGTTTATCAATGATCAAATCCCGTTCAGGCGTAATGGGCTGCTGCAGGGACTTATCATTAGTTATGTGATATTCTGGGTATGGATGTCGATCGAACCTTACAACAGCTTTGGCTGGTGGCTGGAAAACCTGCTGATTTTCGCTGCTGGTGTGACACTGCTGGTGACGTATCGCGGGTTTCATTTTACCAATTTGTCTTATTTGCAGATCGTGCTGTTCCTTGCCTTGCATACGTTCGGTGCTCATTATTCATATAACACGAATCCGGTGGATAAGCTGATCCATTCACTGTTTGAATTTCCAAGAGATGAGTACGATCGAGTGGTTCATTTTTGCTATGGCTTATTGATAGCCTATCCGATTCGTGAGCTGATCATAAGGCTGATGAAGCCAAGCGGCTCATGGGCGTACTTTCTGGCCCCGATGTTAGTGCTTGCAAGCGGTGCGTTCTATGAGCTGATCGAAATGTGGACGGCTTTTATCGTGGCACCCGACATTGGTACTTTATTTCTCGGTACGCAGGGTGATCCTTGGGATGCGCAGCATGATATGGCAGTTGCCTTGTACGGTTCGATCATCGCGATGATTGTAACGGCGGTTGTCAAGGTCATGACAAATAAGCCCGTCGTGGCTCGACAACCAAAGGAACAGCGACGGACTGAAGCTCTTTAACGGTACAATATTCATGATGAATGCGAGTAATCCCATATTGAGCGAAAAGGTCTGGTACGGAAAGGTTGCCTGCGATTCGAACTATCGACGGCGTGTGGGTTTGGTAAGCCTGGGCCTTATTCGGCGGGAAGCCGTTGCGGCCACAGGCATAACCTTCATGGTTTGGGTCAACTGATTGTAAACCAGACCCCATTGTTTGCCGGGTTTCAGTCCGAACCTTCGCATATTGATGGCGGTAAGGCGAAAATCGGTTTCCAGCTCGTTTTCCGGGATTACAACCTTCAGCTTCTTGCTGATGGACCCATTAGCTACGGTAATGACCATATTTGGTGTGCTAGGGATACCGAGCCAGCTCAGTAACGTATAGCCGATAATGATACTGCCATCCCGATGCTTGCGCGGTTCCGATACAAGAAAACCATGAGCCTGGCTGGTCGTGATTCTGCGTATACGAAGTCGGTTAACGTTCGGATCGTAGACCAGTGTAAATCGGCTGCCGTGACGCATACGGAATTTTCTTGCAGTCAGTGGATCAACTTCGATATAGTTAAACGAGCAGTCGCTTCCTTGTTCATGAACGACTCTTACTTTGCCTTCGAGATCGGCTCGCTGTAGAGTGACCTCATATCCGTCGCGAATGAGGTGAAGATCGTTGGGCAACCCGCCTTCGCAATTATAAATAATAACAATTGTGTTCTCAGCCAATTCTTTGGAGACCTGAATGTCTACGACGCCACTTGCCACGATACGCTCACTCCCTGTCGATCCTAGTTGCACGGATACGGTAATTTATACTTCTTTACCATATGCGCTTGCGTATTTGTTCGTTTGGATGGTTGTACCGGGAAAGTTCATTAATAGGATGAAAAGGGGATAACTATGGAACAGCAGCATGTAATAGACGAAGCAAGACGATTTGCGAGGGAACAGCTTGGAGATGATTCCAGTGGTCATGATTGGTGGCACATTGATCGGGTAACCCGAATGGCAGTCCTTCTTGCCAGCAAAGAAGGCGCAGATGTGTTCATCTGTGAGTTAGCCGCTTTACTTCATGACGTAGCCGATGAGAAGCTGAATCCATCACTGGCGGCAGGGATGGCCAAGGTTAGTGATTGGCTGGCTGTACAGGAGCTCGAGCCTGCAGCAGTTCATCAGGTTATGGATATTATAGGAAGTATTTCATATAAAGGCGGGCATAATCCTCCAGTCGTATCGATAGAGGCACAGATAGTGCAGGATGCCGATCGTCTGGATGCGATTGGAGCTATTGGTATAGCACGGACATTTGCCTATTCAGGCTGGAAAGGGCAGCTTATTCATGATCCAGAGCTGTCTCCGCGTAAGGAGATGACAGCAGAAGCTTATCGCAGCGGCAAATCTACAGCGATTGCGCATTTTGATGAGAAGCTGCTGAAATTGAAAAATTTGATGAATACCGACACCGCCAAACAGATTGCGGAGGATAGACATCGTGTGATGGAGCAGTTTCTGGAGCAATTTCATCAAGAATGGCATGGCTTGGAGTTGGATAGGGACACATCACATTGAAAAACCGGCTCTCCTTCAAATAAAGGAGACCGGTTTTTTGGTCTATCAACAGACGAGTACGCCGAAACAACAAGCTGTTACGATGACTGCTGAGCAGGACAAAGCCGTTGCGTCGCAAGCATCTGCTGACTCGTCGTACCGAGCCGTTGATGACTAGCAGATTGCGACAGGGCGATGCGCTGCCGATCACGCAAAATCCCGTAAAAATCGGTACACGTGAGGTGTTATGGCGAAAGCGAATGGTAACCAAGTCAGTGTGAACTGCCATCAGATTCACCTCCTTTATTGGTAATCTGCTATAGTTAATGCTAGATATGAGATTTAGGAAACGGACAAACATTGCCGTATCTTGATAATTTCAAAGATAAAAGGATAAAGAGGTAAATAGAGATGACCATACAAAGTTTTGTAGGCATTGATGGGTGTAAAGCAGGCTGGATGACCGTTATACTTTCAACAGAGGGGAATTGGACGGCGAAGGTATATAAGGAGCTGAGTGAGCTGTGGAGGGACTATGGCGATGCGAAGCTGCTGCTGATCGATATGCCGATAGGACTGCCTTCCTGCATGACCGCTGTAAGGTCATGTGATCTAGAAGCCCGACAGCTGCTGCAGCCTAAGCGGGCTTCAAGTATTTTTTCGGCACCGATTCGTGAACTGCTTGATGTGTCTTCGTATAGTGATGCCAATGCGCTTAGTAAACAACTGACATCCCGTGGGTTATCCAAGCAAGCCTGGTTTATCATTCCCAAAATCCGGGAGCTCGACCAACTGCTGCAGATCAGTCCGATAGCTCCAAAGAAGCTGCGAGAGTCGCATCCGGAGCTATGCTTCACCACATTGTCAGGCGCACCGATGCTGCATAACAAGCAGACCGAAGCAGGTTATGAAGAACGCATAGAGCTTTTAGAGCTGTTGTACCCCAAAGCCCGAACGATCGTCCAACACACATTGGCTGCTTATCCACGGAAGGCTGTGGCAAGGGACGATATTGTGGATGCGCTGGTGCTAGCTATTTCCGCGCTGCTGAGTAGAGGCAATATATTGACAGTTCCCTTTATCATGGAGAGGGATGAAACAGGACTTCCCATGCAAATAACGTATCCTCCTAAAAGCCTTGCTGAATAAGGCTTTTTTTGCTATTCATGCACCTGATTGACATGGGTACTGCAAGGATGTTGAAGCTGTGCAAAAATGTCTAAGTGCTATCTCACGTAGTGGGGAAAGGATACAAAAGAGTATGATTGTTGATCGAACGGATGTATTTTATAGTGAACCTACAAGAACTCATTATAGATCAGGGAGGCAGCTCAATCATGTTTGATATGCAAAGGTTTAAACAACCAGTGGCGGCAGATCGTATTCATCCGTTCTGGTTTTGGAATGGTGAAATGGAAGATGGTCAAATTCAATATCAAATCGATGAAATGGCAGATAAAGGTTTGGGCGGTGTATTCATCTGCGCCAGACAAGGCCTGAAAATTCCTTATTTATCGGAAGCCTGGTTTCAAAAGGTGCGTGTTGCGGTTGAAGCAGCAGAGAAACGCGGATTAAATGTCTGGCTGTATGACGAATATCCCTATCCGAGCGGTATTGCCGGCGGGGAGGTTACACTGGAGCATCCGGAGGCCAAGCACTACACGCTCACACATACTACACAAAGAGCACTGGGTGGTGAACACCTATCGTTAGAGCTGCCTTGGGCACGCATTGTTTATGCCAAAGCAGTCCCCATTACTGCGGATGGTCGCAGGAATTGGAATGAAGCGATACCGATCCGTGATTCCATAGGTAACTTTCAAGCCGATTCGATTTTTCAAAAAACCGGTCTGACTGCCTATAATCAAAAACGTTTTTTTACTTATCGTACGATTCAGAAGCTGGATTGGACTGCTCCTGATGGCGAGTGGGAAGTATTTATCGCTCAGGAAAAAGAAATAGAAGATTTTAAATATTACGGTACGTTCGTTGATCCTTGCAACCGGGAAGCCATGGCAACTTTTATTCGACTGACGCATGAGAAATATGCGAAGTATCTGGGAGAGTTTTTTGGCACGACAATCAAAGGAATGTTCACTGATGAAATCGGTCTGCTCGGCAGTATTCCTTGGTCACCACAGCTGGCTGGATTTTTCCTCGAGCTGAATGGCTATGATTTACTGGAGCATCTGTACGCACTGTTGGACCCCGAGGCAGAGGGTGCGGCCAAGATACGCTACGATTATTATCAGGCAGTCCACTTGCTGCTGAGAGAATCGTATCATAAGCAGGTTCATGATTGGTGCGAGCAGCACGGTCTGGAATATGTCGCAGAGGTACCTTCGGTAAGACACACGACCCAATTGTTCAGTCATGTGCCTGCCGGTGATACTGCACATGAGAAGCTCGGGCGATCGCTGGAGTGGATACTTAATCATAGGGCGTTTGAATTCCGGAGCAGTGCGAAGATGGTCAGTTCTCTGGCACGTCAGTTAGGACGGGAACGTAATCTGATCGAATGCTTCCACAGCGTGGGCTGGTCGATGACACTTCAGGATGCACGATGGATGATCGACAGGATGGCTGCTCAAGGAACGAATTTTTTTAACTTTCATGCCTTTTTCTATACAGTTGACGGCTTGACCCAGCATGATGCGCCGCCTTCGCAGTTTTTGCAAAATCCGTATTGGGCGCATTTCCGAAAGCTGGGTGACTATACGGGACGGATCAGCTATGTGATGAGCAGTGGAGAAGCTGTAATTTCGACTGCAGTTCTGGAGCCGATAACGTCGTTATGGGCTCGTATGGGCAATCCGTTCCATGGTTTTTCACATGGCGGCACCGATACAGTAGAAGAACAGCGGTTGAGCAGTTTAAGAGCATGGTGGGTGCGTATCTTGTACCAGCTGAGTCTTGAGGGCAGAGACTTTGATCATTTGGACCCGGAACTGCTGGCAACTGCGGAAATCAGCAACGGTACGATCAAGCTGGGTAACGCGCGTTACTCGACATTGGTTCTGCCGCCGCTTACGAATCTGGAAAGCGGAGCCTGGAAAAGCATACAGACATTTTTGCAGCAAGGTGGCAAGGTGATCAGTATGGGGCAGCTGCCTTATGAAGCCATTGATTCGTCAACATCGGATCTGTCCGAGATTACAGCAGCGTTCGGATTAACTGGAGGCGTAAAGGTAAGCTTTTGGGAACTGAACTCAATGGGTAGTTCGGAGTCTGACGCAAGCTCATATCAAGAGCACGACTCTATCGATGGTGAACTTCAGAATTGGTATAAAGGAGAGCATAACGCTTACCACCTTCCTTTTAAAGCGTCAGCTGATGAGCAGCAAGTGCTGAAGCCTTTTACAGAGCTGCTGGATAAGCTGGAACCGATGGCAGTGCGACTTCAGCCTGCTTGCGGTGAATGGGGCTTGATGCTGCAAACACGTCTTGTTGCGGAAAATAAGGCGCTTGTATTTATTAGCAATCAGGAATCCATACAACGCCAGGTTGAATTGCAGATCGAACCTCATCTGTGGGGTAAGCAGACAATAACTGCTGAATCCTACTCGCTCGAATTCCGTGAGCTCTCCTTGGATACAGGCGAGGCTGTCGATCTGCAAGGCAAATATGCACAAGTAGGCACCTCGTGGGGACTGCCCCTGTCGATAGCGCCATTTGCATCAAGACTGATTGAGGTCGTCCGTACTTCCCACGGCAATGTCAATCTGTCCCAACAGCAATCCGATCCAGGCAAGCCATGGGCGTGGACATTGGATGCGTCAGCTGATTGGAATATGCGTGCACAGCAAGCGAATGTGCTGCGTCTGGATACTTTCCGGTTAACACTTAGTGATGCAGCTGCATCCGCAGACAGCTTTTCTACCGTTGGTGCTGACGTGGGCGTGAAAACGTTCATAGACCAATGTGCTGATTTGGCTGAAACCTCGGCGCTGCCTGTCATGATGCAGCAAACCTTCGGGACGCCGATGGAAGTCTCACTAGCCTACCCGCTTCAAGCACGTTATTCAGTGGAATTCGTGGTGAAGCAGCTGCCTGAACAGGTGGAAATGCTGATGGATGATAGTGCCATTGCAGGCTCGGCAGTCATTCGAATCAATGGGCATGTACTGGATATTCATAATTTCAAAGCGGTCTTTGTCTATGACCATATG
The DNA here is from genome assembly GCF_001956045.1 of Paenibacillus sp. FSL H7-0331. The sequence goes on from NZ_MRTH01000009.1 coordinate 218,219, forward strand.
AATAGGTCCCAGGAGATCACAAGCCTTCTGCAAGAGGGAATTAATCTGCTTACCGTAGATATAGAGATAGGACAGGATAGCGATGGCATTGTAGATGCCTTGTATGTGACAGGTCCATTCGAGGTCCATTTTGATGAAACTAATCGGGCAGTGCTGTCGGGTCCAGAGGTACACAAGCTGCCTTTACAGGCAGGGCCATATGACGGCTATCCGTATTATGCTGGTGTTTTCTCGTTTACACAAAATGTAGAAGTGGCACCTACCACGGATGCGGCAAGCTTTGAGCTTTCCTTTGAAGGCTGGGACCCCCATTTCCATGATTGTGCTGAAGTACTAGTGAATGGCACATCACTCGGTGTCTGCACCTGGTCGCCTTACTTATGGGAAGGACCTGCCACACTGCTGCGAGAGGCGGATAACCATGTAGAAGTCAAAGTGACGAATACATTGATCGGTCTGCTAGAAGGCAAATACTTCGATTATGAGGAACACGCTGTTAAATTGATTTCGCAAAGAAAGGGGTAAAGCCATGTCTGCTGCACAACAACCACGAATTGCCCCCGGTACGAACACGGTACCTACCGGTGCAAGACGGATGACACGTCTCCGCCGTCTTGGCCTCGATCTACGCAGGGATAAATACTTATATTTGCTGGCGCTGCCGGGCTTGCTGTTCTTCTTATTATTTAAATATATACCGATGGGAGGCATCGTGATCTCCTTTCAAAATTATTCGCCATTCGCGGGGATTACGGGCAGCGAGTGGGTCGGTTTGGAGCATTTTCAACGATTCTTTTCCAATCCCGAATTTATGCTGCTGTTTCGCAATACGATGGCGATTAACATTATGAATTTGGTTCTGTTTTTCCCTTTACCGATTCTGCTTTCCTTGCTGCTGAACGAATTACGAAGTGTGCTTTATAAACGGCTGGTGCAATCAATTGTGTACATGCCGCACTTCTTATCATGGGTTATTATCGCCGGACTCACCTTTCTGTTGTTTGCGAAGGGTGAGGGCTTGGTCAATAAAATATTGGAATCACTCGGCGCTAGCCGGATGGATGTATTGACCAATCCAGATACGTTCTGGCTCATGCTTACGCTGCAATCCATCTGGAAGGAATGCGGATGGGGAACCATCCTGTTCCTCGCAGCTATGGCCGGGATTGATCCACAGGTGTATGAGGCAGCCAAAATCGATGGTGCCAACCGATTGCACCAAATGTGGCATATTACGCTGCCGGGAATCCGTAATGTCGTGATTATTTTGCTCATTCTGCGCTTGGGCCATATGATGGATGTCGGCTTCGAGCAGGTATTTCTGATGTATAACGGAGCTGTTTCCGAGGTAGCTGAGGTATTTGATACGTATGTCTATCGCGTCGGTATTCAGCAGGCGCAATTCAGCTACAGTACGGCGGCTGGATTATTCAAGTCGGTTGTAGGTCTGCTCATGGTCGTGATGGCCAACTGGATCGCCAAAAGAATGGGCGAAGAAGGCGTATACTAGCTTACAATCGTTCTCGCCTTGACCTTGAAACCAACAGCGATCAGAAGAAGATAACAACACAGACATATGTATTCAACGTACTTTTAAGGAGGTTCCTCATGAAATCCAGCTTAGGCGATCGCATGTTTAACATCATCAATATCTTATTTCTGGCCTTGGTCACGATTGTGACATTTTTCCCGCTTTATTATGTGTTCATTGTTTCGTTCACGGATCCGGTGGAATATTTGCAGAAAAGCTTTATTTTGTTCCCGGAGAAATGGTCTTTGGACTCCTATAAATATTTGCTATCCACCAAGGCTTTTCCGAATTCTCTCGGTGTCAGTGCTTATTTGGCAGTCGTCGGCACAGCTTTAAGCTTGATTGTTACAGCGGCGCTGTCCTATACGCTTTCCCGTAAAAGATTACGCGGCCGACAGCTGATTCTGCTGCTGATCTTATTGACCATCCTGTTCAGTCCGGGAATCATTCCCAACTACATGGTAGTCCGCCAATTCGGACTGATCAACAGCTTATGGTCACTCATAATACCGGCGCTCGCGAGCGGCTGGAATGTTATATTGATGAAAGGTTTCTTCGACAGTGTACCGGTTGAACTGGAGGAATCTGCGCAGATCGATGGCTGTAACGATTTGTCGATTTGGTTTAAAATCATTTTGCCCTTATCGCTTCCTTCTCTGGCGGCGTTCGGATTATTTTATGCGGTTGGATACTGGAACCAATTTTTCAATGCACTGATTTATATTACGGATGCCTCCAAATGGCCGATTCAGGTTATGCTGCAAAATATGCTGCTCAATGCGAATAATACCGATCTGCAGGCCGACGTGCTTACGGTTGCCCCTCCGGCAGAAACCTTAAAAATGGCAGCGGTTATCGTGGCAACGGTGCCAATATTGCTCGTGTATCCATTCCTGCAGAAGCATTTTGCGAAGGGTGCCATGGTCGGATCTGTGAAGGGCTGATCGATTGAACAAGAGATCCGGGAGGTACGCAGGCAGGATAGCAGCGGCTTGTTGTCGAACATAGCTGAATAGTGTGTCATAACTGCGTAGACTCCCACAAAAGGTTGGAAGGTGAGCGATATTGGATCGAATTTGGAAGCGATGGTTTGGGATTGCCTCAAAATACAAATATAACAGCCGATTTTTTCGTAAAAGCCTGGTAATGATGCTGCTGGTCGCGAGCATTCCCGGATTGATCATCGGTGTCAGTATTTACTGGTTGGCTTCGGACAATATGGAGGGTGAGCTGCAGCGACTGCATCAAAATCAGATCAAGCAGCGTGCGGAAAATATTGACGATCAGCTGGCTTATTTGGAGCTGACCTTCTCGCATTGGGCGTTTGATTCCAAATTCGATGAAAAACTGAAAACATTGGATATTGCCTATAATTTCGAACAGGTTCAGGATTTGTATCGGACACTGCTCGTGATGGAAGGCGCACACCCGCTGCTGGAGCGGGTTGAGTTGTTTCTCGATAAGCCGCGGCCGCTGATCTTCAACAAGCTGCAGTATACGTACATTACCGAGTCTGCAAGCCTGCAGCCTTATGAATCGCTGCTCAAGAAGGAGCGATCCGTTTTTTGGACGAACGCTTACCCTGAGGCGCCAACCAAGGATTCTGTGCCCAACTCCTTATCCTTGGTCAACAAAATTCCCGGTGGCAGTACAGAGCCATTCGGTGCCATCGTAGCAACGATTAATCAGGAAAATCTTATAAAAATGCTAAAGACGCTGACGCCTTACAATGAAGGGGAGACGATTCTCCTGACCGGAGATGGCAGCTGGAAGCTATCAAGCGGTGGCATTGGTAAGTTTACAGATATCGATATAGCCTTACAGCAGGAATATTTGAAGCACAGCTCCAAATCGGAGTCCTTCCTGTTTGAACACAATAAGACAACGTATTCGGTCTCTTACGGACAATTCTCACGGCTGGGCACAACCTGGGTCTATATTTCGGCCGCCCCGCTAACTTCCATAACCGCGCCGGTTGTACTTGTGTCCAAATGGATCTTGTTCATCAGTCTGTCAGGCCTGCTGCTCGCGCTGCTGATGTCATGGTTCGTTTCACATCGGATGTATTCGCCTGTCGAGCGGCTGGTCCGGCTGCTGTCCGGTGATAAGGGGACGGAGCTGAGCGATGAATTTGATCTGTTTGAAAAGCAGTGGAATCATCTGTCCAAAGAGAGTGAAACGATGCGATCCAAGCTGACCGAGCAGCTGCCGCTGCTGCGTGAGGGATTTTTCCTGCAATTGGTGCAGGGTTATTTTTACTCACTTCAGGAAAATGATCTGCGGGAGCGAATGAAGCATCACGGCTGGAAAACGGATAATCGGCAGTTTGTGGCATTAATGTTCCAATTAACGGGTTTTTCCAATTTGCAAGGCCGGTTTTCCTCAGGAGACGAGGATTTGGTTACGTTCACGGCAGCTAATATTATTGAGGAGCTGACAGGAACCCAATATGAGCAGGTCGAGGTTATCAATTTTCACAATTTTTCCGTAGGCTTGCTGTTGTCATTTCCGCACGATCATCCCGCACGCTGGCTTGAGGATGATATCAGCGCCTTTTGCCAGGAAGCGACCCAAACGATCAATCGTATTCTGAAAATGCAGGTGACGGTTTCGATCAGCAAATCGACGTATCAGGTGAAGCAAATTCCGCATTTGTTTGAGGAGGCGAGACAGGCGTTGGTATACCGCGATCTGCTTGACGACAATCAAATCATCAAGACGGAGCTGCTGTCCAAATCAAGCACACTGATGGAAAGCACTTTCCCTTTTACATTGGAAAAAGAAATCGTGCATGCCATCCGCAATGGCTTGGAGAATGAGGCTGTAGAGCTGATCGAACAATTCATGAAGGAATTGTCAGCAAGCGGTTCGACAGAGCTGGCCGTGCAGCAGGGGATGCTGCAGCTGCTGGGAAGCATACGGTATGCCGTTCTGCAATCCGGTATGAATCCCGTTCAATTGTTCGGTGGCGTTAACCTGTTCGAGCAGCTGGCACAGCTTAAGGAGCCGGAGGAAATGCTCAAATGGTTCCAGTACAAGCTGGTAGCTGTATTCGTGCAGGAGCTGATCAGCCGGCAGGATTTTCATCTTAAGCAAATGGTAGAGAAAGTAATTCTTCATTTACGCGAAAATTACATGACGATGCTGTCGCTGGATTCTTGTGCAGAGCTGTTTGGGACCAGTCCCTATACCTTAAGTCGAGCCTTCAAGCATATATCCGGAGTTAATTTCATTGACTATTTGACCGATATTCGGATTGATAATGCCAAGGGACTTCTGCGTGAGACAGAAATCAAAATCAATGAAGTCGCTGAACGTGTCGGTTATCAGCATACGTACTTCAATCGTATATTCAAAAAATACGAGGGGATTACTCCAAGCCAGTTCCGCGAGCTCAATCGCTCCTGATAGGGATTAAAGCTTGTCACATCAGCCTGTGCAATAGCTGCAACAAAGTCCAAACCATGTAAATCGCGGCTTACAAAAGAGTATGATTGTTGGCAAACTCTCAATCGATTAACGTCAATGGTGAGCCATCGAAATATAGAACTAAAGGGAGGATCACCAATGAATGCAAGACGAAACACGAAAACAGCAGCAGCTTCCATAGCTGCAATTCTGGCACTCTCGGCCGTATTGGCAGGCTGTTCCGGAGGAGCTAAAGAAAGCGCCCCGGCAGCAGGGAAAGCAGCAGATGGAAAGATGGAAGCCAAAACCGAAGCGCCGCTTGAGGTCAGTATCATGACGATTCTGCTTACACCTTCACCAGCTGCAGATGATAATCCGATTAAAAAAGCAATTGAAAAAGCAACGAATTCCAAGATGAAGATTCAATGGGTATCCGGCAACAATTACGCTGACAAGCTGAATGTAACACTTGCTTCCGGTGATATTCCAGAGCTGATTCTGATCAATGATCCGTTTACCTCGGTATTCCGTAATTCCGTGACACAAGGTGCATTCTGGGACGTAGCTCCTTATATTAAGGATTATCCGAATTTGAGCAGCAAAATTTCCAAAACTGCCTGGGATTTGACAAAAATGCAGGATGGTAAAAACTATGGGATTCCTCGGCCGCGTCCATCCGAATCAGATAACTTCTTCATTGTTCGTAAAGATTGGCTGGACAATCTGGGTTTGAAGGTTCCGACAACAACCGATGAGCTATACGACGTTATGAAAGCGTTCGCGGAAAAAGATCCCGACAAGAATGGCAAGAACGATTCCGTACCTTTTGCTGCCAATGTCAATCCGACGGATATGGGTGCCTTAGGACAGATTGAAAACAGCTTCACGGGTGTAAACGGAAGATGGAAGCTGCTCGACGGCAAGTTTGTGCATACAAGCTTTCTTCCTGAGACGCGTAAATCGCTGGAGTATTTGACGAAGGCTTATAAGGAGAAGCTGATTCCGGAAGATTTTGCAGCGTTGAAGCTGACGCAAACCGGGGATCTGTTTAAAGCAGGCAAAGCAGGGATTATTTCTGATAAAGCGGGAACGATGGTCGACTATTACGATAAGTTGAAGGTCGTTCAGCCTGATTTCAAGCAGGAAAACTTTTACCCGATCACAAGCATTAATGGCTACAATCCTAAGGGTCCAGGCTTCTCCGGTATGATGTCGATTCCGAAGTCCGTGCCTGAAGCCAAAATGAAACGTATTCTCAAAATGATGGATACCTGGATGAGTGATGAGGTATTTGCGATTCAGCAGTATGGCTTTGAAGGCACGCATCACACGGTGAAAGACGGCGTCAAGGTGATTAATACCGAGAAGCTGGCCGCAGACAACGGAGCCGATTTTAATCAGATTGCCTATGTAGCCGATCCTTATGCAAGCTCAACCAAAGTATTCTTCCCTAAGGAAGTGAATGCTTTGTATACCAAAATTCAGGATGAACGCGCCAAGAACAGTGTAGCGGATATCAGTACAGGACTGTTCTCGCCAACCGTGCAAAAGGCATTGCCTGAATACGAAAAGAAAGTTCAGGATTTGAAAACAAAAATCATTTTGGGCAGAGAACCAATTACTGCCTGGGATGAATTTGTAACTAAAATGAAAGCCGACGCGGATATGGTCAAGATGAGTCAGGAAATGACCGAAGCCTATCAAAAGCGCAGCGGCGGCAAATAATAAGACAAAACGCGGGGAGCAGCCTTTTCTCGCAGCATATCAGAACCTTCAAAGCCACGAATCAAGTGGTTTTGAGGGTTCTTTGTATGTGAGCTATTGGCTAGATTGCTTGCAATATTGTAACATAGAGGGGAATCCGACATAGCTGCAGAAGGGAGTCGTATAATAGTGAGACCATTTATGTTTGCAATCAAGCCTTCCTACTATGCGAATTTAAAAATAAAACATAAGGTATTTTCGATCATATCGCTGGTCATGGGTATTTGCTTTTTGGGTACTTATTTGTCTCTGCAGTATGTGTATTCGATTTATGACGAGCAGTTGTACTCCAAATCGTCACAACTGCTGAATTTATCTTCCAGCGGCATCGAAAATGAGCTAAAGAAGCTCGATCGTATCTCCTATAATATTGTTACGGATTTGAAGGTTCAGGAACTGCTGCTATCGTTGAATGAATTTACACCAGAATTTGAAAAATACAAAATTCGTTCTTATGTTACGGATCGACTTGTCCAATATGCCGGTAATGAAAAATATATTTATTCCATAGAAGTGACGGATGTGCTGAGTGGTGAAGCTGTAGCCGGCCAGGCCTCCAGATCCTCAACTGCCAAAAAACAAATGATCCTGAACGAATCGGCCAAAGGCGAAGGAGGAACCCGTTGGATTGTACCTGATGCAGAGGATTCCTATTTAATAGCTGCCAGGGAAATACGCTCCTATAATGGTACCAATTTTGACCTTGATCGTCTGGGCACCTTAACGGTTAGAATTTATTTTGATAGAATTGCCGAAAATGTGTTAGAAGGCACTGAATTAAAAAATGGCGATTTACAGGTTACCTCCAACAACTATGTGATCTATCCGATCAGTAAAGGACCAGAGAAGCTGACGCCGATTCCCGTGGAAGCCTATATGGACCGTCAAGACTATGCCATCAAGCCCTACAATGGGCAGCAGTATTTTATTTCCCAGGTTCGCTCTGAATATTTGGGATGGACTTATCTCAGTCTGACACCGTTTGATAAAATTTTCACAAAAATTATTTTGATGAAAAACATCTTGTTCGTTAGCTTTGTCGTTATTTTACTTCTGTTAATGGCAGTGGCCATCAAATTTGCCAGAACGATGACCAAGCCGATTGAGGAATTGATTGGACGGATGAGGCAGGTTCAGAAGGGGGATTTCAGCCTCGCAGGTATGGAAAACTCGGATTGGACCTCTATCCAAATGGACGAGGTGGGTCAGTTAAGGCGGACGTTCCGGATGATGATTCAACAAATCAACGAGCTGATTACGGAGAACTATTCCAAGCAGATTACGATCAAGGAAACCCAATTTAAAGCTCTGCAGGCACAAATCAATCCGCATTTTTTATACAACACCCTGGAATCTATCAACTGGTTAGCCAAATCAAATGGACAGCCGCAAATTTCAAAAATGGTCGAATCGCTCGGATTTTTACTGAGAAGCTCGATCAGCCTGAAAGAAACCTTGATTACGGTGGGCGAGGAGCTGGATATCGTGATGAATTATATTACGATTCAAAGATTCCGGTTCGAAGAGAGGCTTGTATTTGAACTGGATGTCGCTGAAGACACCAGATCGCTGCTGCTTCCGAAGATGACCTTGCAGCCGCTGGTTGAGAATTCGATCCACTATGCACTGGAATCGATGCTGGAACCGTGCCATATCCGGATCTGGACGAAGAGAGAACCCGGAAAGCTGATCATTGTAGTGGAGGATAATGGTCCGGGCATGGAAGCAAGCCTGCTGGAGCAGGTTCGGAGAGGTGAAGCACCTACTCGCGGAAGCGGGATAGGGCTCTCCAATATTGAGGAACGAATCGTCTTGGCTTTTGGCGAAGGTTATGGCGTGTCCATTGAAAGTGAAGTCGAGAAGGGAACCCGGATTTCGATTACCATACCAGATGAAATGAGTGAGCGGCATGTATAAAGTATTATTGGTTGATGATGAGCGAATTATTTTGGATGGGATATCGAACGTGGTCAATTGGGAAGCGGCGGGAACGGTGCTTGCCGGTACGGCCCGAAATGGCATCGAAGCCTACGAATTTGTTAAGCAGAACCCTCCTGATATTATTATCAGCGATATTAAAATGCCAGGGATGGACGGGCTGCAGCTGGCAGCGAAAATGTTCGAGGAATACCCTCAGATCAAGCTGGTCCTGCTGTCTGGCTTCAGCGAATTTGAATATGCACGCCAGGCGATGCGCTACAAGGTCAAGCATTATTTGTTGAAGCCATGTAATGAAAACAAAATTCTGGAAGCATTGGTCGAGCTCGTAGATGAGTTGAACCATGAGGAGCAGCGGGAACAATTCGTACGCAATATGAGGTACGGTCTGGAGAAGGTGCTGCCGCACGTTAAGGAGCAATTCCTCAAGGAATTCGTCACGAACAAAACCTACGGCAACCGCGACTGGGAATATTACCGCAAGCTGTTCGACCTGGATCTCCAAAATCGCAAGGTAAGGCTGATCTTGTTTCAATTGGAGGGACATTTTGAGTTTGAGCATATGTTTGCCGTGAAGAACATTGCTGAGGAGCTGCTGCAAAAAACCGTTCTAAGCTCCACAGTCGGCGGACAGGTGTTAATAGTCGTTGAGGATGCGGAGTCTGTCAGTGAACTGTACGATTGCATTCACCAAATTCGCGAAACTTTTTTACGTTATTACAAAATTGATCTGACCATCGCGCTTAGTGAAGCAGATGAAATCATCCGGGCACGTTCCCTGTACAAGCAGACGCTGGAATGCCTGAATTACCGATTTTATTTGGGAGAAGGCAGCTTGATAACGAAGCGGGATATTGTGGGGGTAGAGCAGCCTGAACTCAGAGAGTTTGCTTATGACGAGGATAATTTGATGCTGCAAATTAAAGCAGGACTGTGGGAAGAGGCCAATAAGGAGATTGATTTGTTTTTCCAAAAGCTTGCAGGTCTTCGTTCCAATATATCGACGTCCAAATCTTATGTGATTCAGTTGCTTATGGCTATCATTCGACTTGGAAATGCAGATGCTATGGTGAATTATCGAGACCACCTGGTCAAGCTGATGGATCTGGAAACCTTGCAATCGATCCAGACCTTCTTTAAGGAAGTGGCAAGCCAAATTACACTCAGCCATTATGAGCATACGAAAAACAAGCATTGCGCAATTACCGATAAAGTGCTGGATATCATTAACGGACATTTGGGTAACACAGAGCTTTCCCTGAATTGGGTAGCTCATCAAATGCTGTATATGAACTCCGATTACCTGGGCAAGCTGTTCAAGAAAAGAACGGGTGAAAAGTTTTCCAATTATGTCATGAAGGTGCGGATCGCCAAAGCGACTGAACTGCTCGAGCAGAAGTCCGATATCAAAATATTTGAACTGGCCGAAATGCTCGGTTTTGGAGATAATCCGCAATACTTTAGTCAGGTCTTTAAGAAATACGCAGGCTGCACACCTTCCGAATATATTAAGGCTACATGATCAAGCTCTGTTTTTTTAACAAGCAGGACGGTATATTAGGTTCATATTTGAACGAAAAAGCGTAATAATAGACCTTGTGCAGGAGTAGAGACAAGGGGGACTGTACTTGATGAAAAAGACATTAATGCTTCTGGTTTCTGTATCATTGCTACTAACATCGACAGCTTGTGGGGCAAATACAGCCGTACCAACAACGAAGGACACAGCTATTAATCCGGAGACTGGAGCAGCAGGCACCAGCAAGGAAACGATCAAACTTCGTTTTGCATGGTGGGGTGGGCAGTCCCGTCATGATTATACATTCAAGATCATTGAGCTGTATCAGAAGAAACATCCCAACGTCAAGATTGAAGCTGAATATGCGGCATTTGACGATTATTGGAAAAGGCTCGCTCCACAGGCAGCTGCGAACGATTTGCCCGATATTATTTCCATGGATATATCTTATCTGAGCCAATATGCGGGAAGAGGCCAACTGGAGGAATTAACTCCCTACCTCCACAACAATACGATTGATGTTAGCGCGGTGGCTGCCAACACACTTAACAGCGGTCAGTATGGCGGCAAGCTGTATCAAATCACAGCTGGTGTCAACGCGCTTGGTTCCACGCTTGATCCAGAGTTGGTTCGTAGAGCGGGTATCGCAATGCCTCCCAGGGATTGGACCTGGGATGATCTGGAGGTTCTCGGCAAACAAATGAAGGCAAGCGGTAAGCTGCTGGGTGATTATATGCGATACGAAGTGTTTTTTCCCTACTACCTGCGTTCAATTGATCAAAAATTGTTCGATCCGGACGGAACATCTCTCGGTTATACCGACGATAAGGCATTTATCGATTATTACAAACGTTATCAAAAAATGTATGACGCCGGTTACTTCCTGAGTCTGGACAAGCTCGCGCTGAAGAAGCTCACCCCAGAGGATGATGAAATGGTGATGGGCAACGCGCTGTCTTCCTTCACTTGGTCCAATCAGTATGCAGCTTGGTCAGCGGCTGCCAAACGTCCGACAGAGCTGCTCCCGCCACCGGGACCGAACAGCAAGAAAGGCTTATTCCTCAAAGCAAGTATGGGATTTGCGATTACGAAGAACTCAAAGCAAAAGGCAGAAGCTGCCAAATTCATCAACTTCCTTATTAATGACATCGAAGCCAACCAAATCATGAAAGGCGAACGTGGTGTTCCGATATCGTCTAAAGTTAAGGAAGCTTTGAAGCCACTGCTTAATCCTGAAGAATTAAAAGTATTTGAATATGTAGCTTGGGCGGAAGCGAACAGCAGTCCTGCTGATGCCCCCAGTCCAATTGGCTCGGTTGAAGTGGAAAAGCTGTTAAAAGATATAAGCGAGCAAATCCTGTATAAGAAGATTTCAATTGAAGATGCTGCACCCCGGTTTCGTACAAATGCTAACGCGATTCTGGCTAAAAATAAAAAATAATCTGTATTTCGTGATCAAAAGGCGACTTTTGGATCATTCCCTGTCAAGAATCAGGTCAGTTCATGCTTTAGCTGAGACCTGATTCTTCTTTTTTTGAGAAAAAAAGGATCTCATTCCGTTCAAAATGTCTGTGCAGGATGAAATGTCTGTTTTTTAAACAAGGATAACGGTTTTTTGAATTCATATTTTGATCAAAAAGAGTGATAATAATTCTTGTAGAACTCGAAATAAAGGGAGGATACAGATATGAAGAAAGCGCTAACATTAATCTTATCTGCAGCATTGCTAGTTACAGCCTCGGGATGTGGAGCTACCGCTACACCATCAGCCGGAGCGGATACAACGAAAAAACCGGATGCAGCCACACCTGCTCCAGCTCCAGCAGCAACAACAAGCAAAGATCCTGTGAAATTGCGTTTCTCCTGGTGGGGCGGTCAAGCAAGACATGACTATACACTGAAAATTATTGAATTGTATCAACAAAAAAATCCCAACGTCAAGATCGAAGCCGAGTATGCAGCATTTGACGACTATTGGAAAAAGCTTGCTCCGCAAGCAGCTGCTAATGATTTGCCTGATATTATCCAAATGGATGATGCCTATATCAGTCAATTCGGTGGTCGCGGGCAGCTTGAGGATCTACGTCCTTATATGGAAAAAGGAACGATTGATAAAACCAATATCTCTCCAGCTTACCTGAAAATCGGTGAATATGACGGCAAGCAATATCAATTAACAATGGGTGTGAATGCACTTGGCCCGGTTATGGATGCAGACCTGTTGAAGAAGATCGGCGCTCCTGTACCTGCCAAGGACTGGACCTGGGACGACATGGAAGCTTTGGCTAAAAAGTTCAAGGAAAACGGCAAGCTGTTCAGCGATCGTGTCGATTACAAAACATTTTTCCCTTACTACCTGCGCAGTGTAGATCAAAGAATCTATACAGCTGACGGTACAGCACTTGGGTATACCGATGACAAGCCGTTTATCGACTTCTTCAAACGTTACCAAAGATGGTATGATGCTGGTTACGTATTGACTCTGGACAAGATGGCACAAAAGAAATTGACGCCGGAAGATGACGAAATGGTGTTGGGAAATGCAGGTGCTTCCTTCGCTTGGTCTAACCAATATATCGCATGGACTGCAGCGGCCAAACGTCCTACTGAAATCATCGCACCTCCAGGCAACACAGGCAAAAAAGCATTGTTCCTAAAATCAAGCCAAGGCTTGTCAGTTACCAAAAACTCCAAGAATAAAGAAGAAGCAATCAAATTCGTTAACTTCTTCATCAATGATCTTGAAGTTCACAAAATCATGAAGGGCGAGCGCGGAGTTCCCATTAACTCCAAAATTCAGGAAGCTCTCAAACCGCTCTTAAAGCCAGAAGAAACCAAAGTATTTGAATATGTAGCATGGGCAGCAGAGAACAGCAGTCCGAACGATCCTCCATACCCAGTAGGTTCCGTTGAAGTTCTGAAGGTTCTGCAGGATGTAGGCGAGCAAATTCTCTACAAGAAAATTTCCGTAGAGGATGGAGCTGCCAAGTTCCGTAAAGAAGCGAATGCCATCCTTGCCAAAAACAAAAAGTAATGAATGAAACCGATCAGGACATGAGCAGCTACTGAAGCTCTCGTCCTGATCTTTTTTTGTTACCGAGCAGCTGCTGGAGTAAAAATGAGCGCTTTTATCGTAGATTAGTATCTCATGTAAACGCATACAGTAATGGTACAATACATATTAGAAATAACAATTAAAGGAAATTGATTAGGGGAGGAAATGAAGATATGAAGAAATGGACCCAAGGTACTTTATTTTTATTGCTTGTCAGCTCGGTTCTTGTAGCAGGCTGCTCGAGTCGGACCGGACAAGCGGGAGGAGAGGCGCCGAAAACGGAACCCCCAGCGAAAACAGAAGCAGCTAAACCGGCACCAAGCACCGGAGGGGCCAAATCCAAGCTTTCTGTATACAGCACCGTAAATGATCCACCGGTTCAAACGATTTACAGGGAAATTGGTGAAGCGTTCAAAAAAGAAAATCCAGACATAGATGTGGAGCTGCAGTTCCCAGGAACGGAGTATGAGAATTTACTAAAGGTCAAAATGGCTGCTAACGATTTACCCGATGTGTTCGATACCCATGGCTGGGCTCAGATCCGATATGGTAAATATTTGGCAGACCTTCGCGGAGAAGCCTGGGCTTCACAAATGACGGATACGATCAAAAATGTCGTGACGGATAAAGATGGCAAAGTGTACGCTCTCGTTATTAGTGAAGCGAAGGACGGAATCGTGTACAATGCTGACCTTCTGAAGCAATACAGCATCCAACCACCCAAAACCTATGATGAACTGATGGCAGCAGCAGAGAAAATTAAAACCGAGTCAAAGGGTGACGTCACACCGTTCTACTTCTCTGGAATCGATAACTGGATGATCGGCTCTTATTTGGATATTTTCTCGACTTCTGCGTTCATTAGTGCACCCAAAAATGATGCCGAAGCCCTGATGAACAATACCTTTGACTGGAACAAGTGGGCTGATCTGTCGCAAAAGCTGTTGGATCTTCAAAAGAAGGGCTACCTCAATAAGGACGCGCTGACTGCCAAATACAGTGATATGCCCAAGCTGTTCGCTAACGGTAAGGTAGCTTTTGCTCTATCCGGCCCATCATTCGCTGATGAAGTGAGTAAAGTAAATACCAATCTGAAAATGGGCTACATTCCGGTTCCTTCTATGGTAGCTGGAGATACTCCTAACTTCTCCGGTGGCGAACGGAATACGATGGGGATTTTCAAGGATACCAAACGTATGGAAGAATCGAAGAAGCTGGTTGCGTTTTTTGCCAAAAAAGAGAACATGACCAAAATTGCGAATTCAACCAAATTACCTCCTGGACTCAAGGGCGTCGAAGCCAATCATAATTTTTCCGCTTTTTATAAAGAGTTTGAGAACATTCGTGTATTCCCTTACTTTGACCGTGTCTATTTGCCCAATGGCATGTGGGATGTTATGTGTAAGCAAGGAACCGAGCTGCTGGCTGATCGGATAACCCCACAGCAGTTTGCCCAAAACATGAAGCAGGAAGTTGAACGTCTACGCAAAAAATAAGGAGAGCTTATGGACAGGGGGCTCGCTCTAGCGGGCTCCCCATTGCTCTTTCCAGGAGAGATTGGAGGACATCATGCCAAGAACCACTTCAGAGCCAACAAGCCGGGATAACCTTTCGAGGCTGAAAACCACGGAGCAGCAAACTAATCGTTTGATCAAATGGAGCCGTTCGGCCTCCGTGCTTAATCTTATGTACATTCCAGCGTTAGCCTTGTTTAGTGTGTTCATCTTATACCCTTTTATAAAAGGGATTCAAATTTCATTTACGAACTGGGATGGTTACTCACAGGAATATGGCTGGGTACAGGTGGATAATTATATACGGATGTTCAAGGATCCGATTATCGGGAATACAATCAAAAATACGTTTATTTATGGTATAGGCAGCACATTTTTTCAAAACCTGGTAGGCTTGATGTACGCACTGCTGTTAAATCAAAGCATACGTATGCGCGGCTTGACGCGTACCATCATTTATTTGCCTGTCATCATCAGTCCGCTAATTATGGGGTATATTTGGTACTTCTTTTTCCAATATAACGGTGGAGCGCTTAATGATATTATTCTTTTATTTGCCAATGAACCGATCAACTTGCTTGCCAATGACAAAATCAACGTATGGTTGATTACCTTCGTTAACACATATCAGTATTTGGGGATCGCGATGGTCATTTTTTTGGCAGGCTTACAAACCATACCGAAAGATTACTACGAAGCCGCTCAAATTGATGGTGCAACGAAGTTTTCCCAATTTATCCATGTGACCTGGCCTTTACTTGCTCCATCTGTGACTATCAACATTGTTTTGAATCTGATAGGCGGCTTTAAGCTGTTTGATGTGGTCGTTTCCTTAACAGGCGGCGGTCCGGGTTATGCATCCGCATCGTTATCGACATTGATGTATCAGCTTTATTTTGCCAGACAGGATGCGGGTTATGCGGCAGCATTGGGTAACCTGATGTTTGTTATCATATCCATCATCAGTATCGGTTCGCTGTATTTCCTTCGTCGAAAGGAAGTGACATCATGAGTACGATATCGAAGCCTTTAAA
The DNA here is from genome assembly GCF_001956045.1 of Paenibacillus sp. FSL H7-0331. The sequence goes on from NZ_MRTH01000009.1 coordinate 233,982, forward strand.
ATATATATCTATTCTGATCTGTTTGCTGCACATTCTTCCCTTTTATGTTCTGATCACAACATCCTTCAAAGCCGTGGATGATCCAAGCTCCAAGTGGATATTGCCCGGCTATCTATATCTCGATAATTTCTACAAAGCTTGGGAGCAGGCCCATTTGGGCAGCGCTTTTATGAATAATATGATCATCACCTTTGTGAGTGTACTCCTCGTTATTATTCTTGGCGCTGCATCATCTTATCCACTTGCTCGCTATAAAACCAAATGGAATTCATTCATCTATACATTGTTTATTTCTGCGTTGATTGTTCCGCCGCTGACGATACTGGTCCCCCTATATAAGCTGTACGTGGATCTTCATGCCTTGAATACGTTATGGGGCATCGTACTGCTGCATGTAACTTTTAACCTGCCGATCACGATTTTCCTGTACAGCGGATTCATTGGTACCATTCCAAGAGAGCTGGACGAAGCGGCGATGATTGACGGCTCCAGTCATCTGGGTCTTTTCTTCAGGATCATCTTGCCCTTACTCAAGCCGGTGACAGCTTCGGTTATTATTTTAACGGGAGTCGCGGTTTGGAATGACTATTCATTTTCTGTATTTTTTCTGCAAAAAACAGAGGTGCATACATTAACCGTTGCTCTCTCAGCCTTTTTTGGTCAATACAACAGCAACATCGGGTGGGTCGCTTCAGGTTCATTAATGGGTGCTGTTCCGATGACGATTCTGTACTTGTTTTTACAAAAATATTTTATACACGGGCTCTCTTCGGGGGCCATTAAGGGGTAATGCATTTCGAATATACGGAGGGGTGGCTGATGACGTATAATGTTGGAAATGATATCGCTTCCAACAAAGGGGAATTTATCGATGAGGCTTGCGTATTCCTTACGAATGAAATTGACGATGCTCTTCATCATATCGATCATTGTTCCGGTGCTAATCATTATCTGGGCTATGCCATCCTACTTTCACAGTCTGATTTCGGAGGATACCACGGCTTTGACAGAAGGGACTTTAACGACACTTTCCGGTAATTTGGAAACGTATCTTGAAGATTTGGAGCGATTAACGGTAGCTCCATACTGGAGCGCCGAAGTGATGCAAGCGCTGAAGGTAAAGGCAAGTGAAACGAGCGAGACCGAGCTCTATACGAAATACTTAACAGAAAAATCATTAACGGGGACGCTCCCCATTTTCCTGAAAAACACGAGAAAAGATATTTTAGGCACCATTCTTCTGCCTTTTGATGGCTCTGCCTATGTAACTTCATTAACGAATGCGAATGAAGCCACGGAGAACTTCCCTTTTACGAAGCAGGATTGGTACAAGAAGGCGCTTGAAGCGGATGGAAGGGTCAGTTTTATTAGTGTGCATCCGCAGGATTATTTGAAGTACCGCACTACTACCCAAGTATTTTCGGTAGCACGACTCATTAAGGACCCGGATTCAAGCCAGCCGCTGGCTGTGATTATGGCTGATGCCGATACGGTGGTGCTGGAGCGAATTGTTCGTGATATCCGCTTTAATGTAAGCTCGATTATCGCTATTTATGATGATAACGAAAAATTGATTTATTCCACGCATCCTTTATCCAAAGAGTTGGAGGAGAAGGCGATTCTGGAAGGGCCGAATGGTCAAACCGTAGATTCCTATGTAGTCGTGTCCAAGCAAATATCAACGGCCAAATGGACGGTTGTTGTGCTGCTGTCCAATACAGAGCTTAAGGAAAAGGTGCGCTGGATGTACGCGGCGGGTGCTCTTTTTGCTGGAGGCGGTATCGTACTGACCTTATTGGTTTTCTTTGTCTTGTCGAGTGCAATCATTAAACCGTTCAAGGAAATGATTCTCGTTATGCGCCGGGTGCAGCGAGGAGATCTGAAAACCCGATTTTCTTTTCGTGGGAGGGATGAAATCTCGGAGCTGGGTGCCGCATTCAATACGATGATCGATCAGCTTGGTGATCTGATTGACAGTGAATATAAAGCCGTTTTAAGCAAACGCAATGCCGAATATCGAGCGCTGCAATCGCAAATCCAGCCTCATTTTTTGTACAACACGTTGAATGGCTTTATTGGATTAAATCGGATGGGTGATCGCAAGCTGTTGGAAAAAGCGATCTTTTCCCTGAGCAGCATGCTGCGGTACATATTGGAGCATAACGATTGGACGACACTTGGAGAAGAACTGCAGTTTTTACGCCAATACGGCGAGCTTCAGCAAATTCGGTTCTCCGATAAGCTAACGGTTTATATTCAATCCGACGCAGATGTGCATGGGATCCGGCTGCCCAAGCTGCTGCTCCAGCCGCTTGTTGAAAATGCGATTATTCACGGAATCGAGCCGATGGATCGGCCCTGTCTGCTTAGAATTGAAAGCCATTGGCTGCGTGCAAGTGATCGTGAAATGCTGGAAATAGTGATTGCGGATAATGGAATGGGGTTCTTACAGGATAAGGTAAATGAGAAGGTGGATATCGGTATGGCCAATGTCAGAGAGCGACTTCATTTGGCCTATGAGCATGCGGAACTATCTATATACAGTAAGCCTCTTGAAGGAACGACGATAACCATTCATATTCCTGTTCAGGGGGGAACACTATGAGGATTGTCATTGCTGACGATGAAAGCCTGGTCAGGATCAGCTTAACCAGCATGATCGTAGAAATGGAGGGGGCCTGGGAGCTAGCTGGAGAAGCCACGAATGGTGCGGAGCTGTTGGAGTTGATTAGGCGGGAAAAGCCCGATATCGTACTTGTCGATATTCGTATGCCCCTGCTGAACGGATTACAGGCAATGGAGAAGGGCTCGATCATTTCGCCGAATACGTACTGGATTATCGTGTCTGGTTATTCAGATTTCTCCTATGTACAGGAGGCATTGAAACGTGGGGCGGTTGATTATCTACTCAAACCAGTCAGTCCTCAGGATCTGGAGGAAGCCTTAATCAAATCCTCGCAGGAAAAGCAGAAACGACAGCTGCTGCTGGGTAAACGGTTTGAAAATGAGTTGGTTTCCCTCGTTCATGGATTAACGGATGTTCACATGCTACCCGATGACAGTATGATTCCGCACGTTCGGTTTCAAATTGTGATGATTTATAACGATGGCAGCCATTGCGATGTAGGAAAAATGGTTGGACGATCACCGTACTTAGATAAGCTTCGGTGCTCGATGGATGCCTATTCAGCTTCCGGGGTTTATGGAGTTTTCATCCTGATGCCTATGGGAGGAGCCGCATTTATTACGGCATGGAATCAGGCAGATCACTGTAGATCGAACACATTGGTCCAGCAGCTGCTCACCAATCTGAAGGAAGCGGTTCATCAAGACGGGAACAACCGCATAGCGATTACCGCGATCTTTTCTGAGGAGTGTGAGAATTGTAACGTGCTGCTGGAGCGGCTTGACGAGCTGCAGGCTTGGGGCCCGCTGCGCGCCGTGAATGGAATTAATTGCTGCTCTTCTGCGGCTGAATTAGCCAAATTATCCTCCAAGGAGGGCGTAGAAGAGCTGGCAGCCATTCTGCTCAGGCTGAATCAATGCTATAAAGAGAAGGATTACATGACATATGCCAAAACGGTAATTGATTTGGAGCGTTGGTCCCATAAGCATGAAGAAAGCTGTTTAAGCACCTTAAAGTCTGCAATCTGCGATTTCATCCACGTAGGTCTGGATTGCAAGCTGGATCATACACAAACTTTCTCACATTGGAAAGATGGCTTGAGTCGCCATGGCGAGCAGCTTCTCAGCAGTGGGGAAGGGATAGGCTGCTCGCTTGTGGATATGTCAATCGCCTATATTGAGCAAAAGTATATGCAGGATATTAGTATTACTCAGGTTGCCCAGGAGTTAAATGTAACACCCAATTATTTGAGCACATTGTTTCGCAAAAAAACAGGTACGACCTTTATCAAATATGTCACCCATATCCGCATGCTCAAGTCGAAGGAATTGCTCGCCTTGCCCAATGCCCAGGTACAAAAGGTTTCCGAGCAAATGGGTTACCTCAGCACTCGGCACTTCACCAAGCTATTTAAAGAACATACGGGCTGTTATCCTTCCGATTATAGAAAACAGCTTCTGCAGCAAGAGACGCAGACGAAAGAGCAAATTAAATCCTATTAATGGAATCCGGACTTATGCGCAGAGACGTATAAGTCTTTTTGTAATGATTGTGTACTACAAATTATGAAGTAGCTTTCACTCTGGAAATATTTAATAGCAATCACAGCCCCTTCCAGCGGGGTTAGCAAACCTTTGCATGATGTACTTAAACAAGCTAAATGTGTGTTAGAGGAGCTTGGCTACAGGGTTGTGGAAGGAAACACAATCTGGTCTCAGCATAAATGTGTCAGTGCTTCGAAGAAGGTTAGAGCGCAGGAACTGCAAAGCTTTTTACTAGATGAACATGTGAGCGCTATCATTCCTCCTTGGGGTGGTGAATTTTTGATGGAAATTCTTCCGCTGCTGGATTGGGAACTGTTGAAGGCAACTGCGCCTAAGTGGATTCTTGGATATTCGGACATCAGTACATTTTTGTTTGCGTATACATTATTAACCGGATTTGCGACAGCACATGGAACGAACTATATCGATCTTCGCTCTGCTACGCCAGGTGTTATCAGCTCGCGATGGGCAGCGGTCCTGGGTACTGGTGCCAATGAATCTGTCGAGCAAGTATCTTCAGATTTATACCAATCATCTTGGGACTTCCCCAAACCGGGCTTTAATCTGGATACACCCACGGTATGGAAGATTCTTGGTAAGGAAGACGATCCAACCTACGAACAGCAGATGACTGGAAGATTAATAGGCGGCTGTCTCGATACGATATCGATATTGATCGGTACTCGTTATGCACCTGTACAAGAGTTCTCACAGCAGTATTGCCATGAAACTGGAATGGTGTGGTATTTGGAAAGCTGTGAAATGAATGCCGCTGAGCTGTATCGGCATTTGTGGCAAATGAAGCATTGCGGTTGGTTTGAGAATACGAATGGAGTGCTTATCGGTAGACCAGCAGGCTATTCCCCTACACAAGACTTTGGATTGCAGGATGCGCTGCATCAAGTATTTGATGATTTGCATATACCTGTCATTTATGAGGTGGATATTGGTCATGTGCCACCTCAGCTGACACTGGTAAATGGGGCTTTCACCTATGTATCCAGCAGAGCAGGGAAGGGAAGCATAACTATGTCCTATACTTGATATCTACTAATTCGAGGGCAGCAGAATGGTGTCAAGAGTCTGTATTTTGAACAAAGTGGACGGTTTTTTAAATTCCTAACCCTCTCAAAATCTTTATAATAGAATATATAGGAAAGCAACACATACTGCATACTACTTGTATAGGGGTTGAAATTCATGACTAAGCTGTGGGAAAAGGACAATGTTGTCGGATACGTGTTTGCAGCTCCGTTTATACTCGGATTTCTCATTTTCACTTTATTTCCGATTGTATCTTCCTTGTATTATTCATTTACCGAATACAATTTAATGGAATCACCAACTTGGATCGGGCTCGGAAATTACGAGAAAATGTGGGATGACGATAAAATATGGAAGTCCCTGGAGGTCACCTTTACTTATGTATTTGCAAGTGTTCCGCTGCGACTGGGTTTTGCATTATTCGTAGCTATACTGCTTAATAAAGCAATCAGTGGTATTGGTGCTTACCGTTCTGCTTACTATCTTCCTTCCTTGATCGGTGGTAGTGTCGCGGTTTCGATTATGTGGATTCAGATTTTTGGCGATAAAGGGCTCTTGAATTCAATGCTTGGTGTCATTGGCATTCAATCAGATACCTCTTGGATCGGAAGCCCGGGAACTGCTTTGTGGACATTGATAGCGCTTTCAGTTTGGCAATTCGGTTCCTCGATGCTAATCTTTCTGGCAGGTCTAAAAAATATCCCGATTTCCTACTATGAAGCAGCGGGTGTGGACGGAGCGAATGCGGTTCACCGCTTTTTCAAAATCACATTGCCTTTGCTTAGCCCAATTGTATTGTTCAACCTGATCATGCAAACCATTGGCGCCTTTATGACCTTTACCCCGGCTTACATTATTTCAAGAGGTGAGGGCGGTCCGCTCGATAATACACTTTTATATTCCCTGTATTTGTACCGAAGAGCTTTTGTATTTTTTGAAATGGGATATGCCTCCGCAATGGCATGGGTGATGCTCATTCTGATCGGCTTACTCGCTCTCGCTATTTTCAAATCATCTGTATATTGGGTTCACTACGAGTCGAAGGGAGACAAATAACATGACATCCAGCACAAGACAAGTAAAAGCAGTCCTTTATCATGTATTCATTGGCGGATTGGCTCTTATTATGCTGTATCCCATCATATGGCTCGCAGCCAGCTCCCTTAAACCAAGTAGTGAAGTATTCTCAACAGCCTATAACCTGATTCCAAGCAGTATTCAATGGGTCAACTATACATCCGGCTGGAAAGGTTTTGCCGGCAACACGTTCACCACGTTCTTTAAGAATTCGTTCATCATCGTTATTTTGTCGACAATCGGTGCTGTTGTCTCCTCAGGCCTTGTCGCTTATGCACTTGCTAGAATTCCGTTTAAAGCCAGATCCTTCTGGTTCGCCTGCGTCATGTTCACTATGATGCTGCCGCACGATGTTACGGTTATCCCGCAATACGTTATGTTTGCAAAGCTGGAATGGTTAGGTTCCTTTAAACCTGTTATTGTACCGAGCTTTTTCGGGATGCCTTTCTTCATATTCCTGATCATGCAATTTATCCGTACGATTCCACCAGAAATGGATGAGGCCGCAAAGATGGACGGCTGTAACAAATATACGATCTTTTTCCGGATTATTGTGCCATTGATTGTTCCTGCATTGATGACATCTGCGATCTTCTCCTTCTATTGGAAATGGGACGATTTTATCAATCCGTTGCTGTACTTGAACAAGCCTACCTTATATCCGGTTTCTCTAGCGCTGAAGCTGTTCCTCGATGGCGATTCGCTTAACAACTGGGGTGGTATGTTCGCCATGTCGACACTGTCGCTCTTGCCGATACTGATCGTATTCTTTATTTTCCAAAAATTCATTGTTGAGGGTATTAGTACGAGTGGATTGAAGTAAGGTAAAGCGGAGGTATGTTTGTGTGCGGGTGGCTGCGCGGCCATAGTGTTCTTACGATCGCTGTTGTTCACGGGTTTTCTCATTAGGTAAAAGATTAATAGGTGAAAACCCGTGAACAAAGGCGAGCGCTACGCTTCTCCAGAACATTATGACCACTCCGCTTCGTACTTACCTCGCTTTAAAGATTAGGGATAGAGGGCAAGTGCAAGTGCAAGGACAATATTTAGAGCAAATGCTGAGGGCAAGAGCAAACTGAAGTATTGGATTTAAGCATGAGAGGTATAATAATGCCAACGTTGCAATTTGATGACAACGAAATTCGTGCAGTGATAGATAAAGTTGTAGAGCGTGATATTGAAAGCTACAGAAATGTGCCGCATAAGCGATTGCAGGGTTGGGGATAAGGATTGGCATTGACTTTCCTGTCATCGCTGCTTGCACGTCAGGGTTGGTGAAATTCTACATGAAGAGGCTGAAGGCTGGAACATGCCGCGGCTTCTTTTTTTCTTTTTGGGGGGCAGTGAACTTTAATGCCATCTCAGTCGTATAATAGGTGTTTCGAACATAGTCGAAGGGAAATGGCTCGTGATGACGGACGAACAGCAACTGATTTACCAAGCGCAAAAAGGCGATAGTGTTGCGCTGTCGAAGCTATTCCAACAGCATTACAGCTATATATTAAAGTATGTGATCAAGCTCACGATGAATGTGCAAACGGCCGAGGATTTGACACAGGAAGCACTGATGCGTTCCATGGAAAAGCTGCATCTTTACAATGGAAAGTCGAAATTCTCCTCCTGGTTGATCACGATTGCTACACGACTTTATATGGATGAGCTCAGAAAGAAGAAACGTGAACGGAATTGGCAGGAACAGGAGCAGCTTCAGTCTGTCCGCAATCTACAGTGGCAGCTAACGCAAAGCGGGGGTGAATGGTCTGATGTTTTGAATGCCCTGCATAGGCTGTCGAGCGATATTCGGGTACCGATTATTTTGAAGCATTACTATGGATACAGCCAGGAAGAGATCGCCGATATGCTGGATGTGCCTGTCGGAACGGTCAAATCCCGGATCCACAACGGATTAAGGAATCTGCGAAAGGAGCTTAATGAGCATGAAGAAGTCCGAGACTGACAATCACCACCAGAGGTCCAATACGGACATTGATAAGCTGCTTGATGTAGAGGATGAAGCGATTACTGCTGCGCTTCGTGAAGGTTGGGACGGTTTGGATCAGCACATCCATGTATTCACACCAGAGCTTGACTGGTTTCAGCAGCAGATCCAACAGCGACAAGCGGTGAACCGCAAGAGATTGGTTCTCGAGCTCGGTTTGTTTGTGATAATTGCTGTTATATTATTGTCTTTATTTATATCACTGACCCTCTGGGCACCCGCTATATTTCTCATCATCCAGCTGATAGCGGTTCTAATTGTTCCGTTTGTACTGGTAACGCTGCTCAGAAAGCGGGTGGAAGCATGAAGCTGGAGCCTTCGGAGGTGCCGATTTGGGCATGGATCTTGCTTGGTGCCATCCTGTTGTCGCAAAGTATTTGGCTGTTCTACGATGCGCGTAAGCGTGGATTGTACCCGTGGTTCTGGGGCGTATGGGGTTTGTTTCAATTTCCTTTACCAACATTGATTTATTTGTTGTTTGCACGTAAAATTTTTAAGAGGAGGACATGAATATGTCAAGATCTGTCGAATTTACGAAGGATATGCTGATTTTGCATTTAACCGGATTAACGAGTGTGGGGGCTCTAAGACGCAGAGTTGAAATACCGTACACCGAGATCATTCAGGCATCGGTCAGCGATTTTAAGTTATCCATGTTTCAATTTCGTGTAGGTACTTCGATCGCTGATGTGAGGGAAGGTCGGTTTTTGATTGATGGCCATTGGTGCTTTATATCCTATGAAAATCATAATGATGTGGTTGTGCTTGAATTGAGGGATCATGAGTTTAAACAGGTCGTTTTTCAAATTGAAAATCCGGTCGAAACCGAACGGCTTATTGCAGAGCACAGGCTTGAGTATATAAAAAACCGGGGCATGCAGCAGTAAATTTAGATGATGGCGAGGAAACGTACTGTGGGATCAGTATTTAAGTTTGATTTTGGTTTGGGGCCAGCGGAGAACAGCTATGTGAAAATTGGGGCAGAATCCTCCTATGATGTATCATTGGGGTATGGCTTTACAGATGTGAATCAAGTGTATGCCATTGACAGAGAAGAAGCCGGTAGGCTGCGCAGAGATTTTTGTATTCCTTTAAATACGGCTTTTATCGTCGATGTCCCTGACGGCAATTATCATGTCACCTTGATGGTCGGCGATACCTTAACGGCTACGGAGACAACCGTCAAATCGGGTGAGGGCCGTCTGCTGCTTCATCGTCTGCAAACCGCAGCAGGTCAATTCATCAAGCGCAGCTTCGCTGTACATGTAAGTGGGGGACAGCTCATTCTGGCATTCTCAGGCATTGCGCCGCGGGTAAATGCATTGGAGATTGCAGCGTCCTCCCAGATTGTGACCGTATTTCTGGCTGGTGACTCTACTGTCACGGATCAGGAGGCCGAGGGTTATCCCTATGCGGGCTGGGGACAGATGCTACCGCACTGCCTGAATGCTTCAGCCGCGGTAGCCAATCATGCCAAATCGGGTCGCAGCTCTAAAAGCTTTATTGATGAAGGACGATTGGAAGCCATTCTGCAGCTTATTCGTCCGAACGACTATCTGTTTATCCAATTTGGGCATAACGATCAAAAGCCGGATCTGGAACGGCGTACCGAGCCTGCTACCACCTATAAGCACTTCTTAAAATTATATATCGACGGCGCACGTGAACGGGGCGCGTTACCCGTATTGGTCACAGCGGTTCATCGTCGAATATTTGACGAAAATGGCTTGATTATTAACACGCATGGAGAGTATTTGCAAGCGGTTAAAGAGCTGGGTGAGGCCGAGGAGGTTCCGGTTATTGATCTTGCCGACAAAACGCGAAAGCTCTATGAGGCTTATGGCGCGGAGCGATCCAAAAGGCTATTCCTTTGGTCGGTGCCCGGCGAATTTCCGAACCACCCATCGGGTTCGGTTGATAATACGCATTTTCAGGAGCGGGGTGCGATTGAAGTTGCCAAGCTCGCAGCTGAAGGGATCAGGCAAGCCCAGCTTAATCCGCTGATGCTGTTTTTAAACTAAAACACCGCATTACAATTGTAAAGGGAGGGTTACGAACAATGGGGAAAAAGGCTAGATTCAGTATCATCGGCGGTGGTTTCCGCACACAAGCATTCCTGCGCATTGCCAAAGAATTGCCTGAACGCTTTGAGGTGTCCGGTCTGGTCGTTCGAGACCCGGACAAGGGACAATTCATTGAGCAGGAGTGGAACGTACGTACATATCGTACTCTGGAAGAGCTGCTGGAGAAGGAGCAGCAGGACTTTGTTGTCGTATCGGTAGCGCGTACGGTATGTCCTGACTTCCTGTTTGAGCTGGCAGAACGCGGTATACCGGCTTTGACAGAAACGCCACCTGCCCAGGATGTGGAAGGACTGCTCAGACTGCATGAGCTTACGCTGAGCGGAGCCCGTATCCAGGTCGCCGAGCAGTATCATGATCAGCCACTCCATGCGGCAAGGCAAGCTTTTGTGGAATCGGGGCGACTGGGTACAATTACGGAATCTTATGTATCAACCGCCCATGATTATCATGGGATGAATCTGATGCGTAAGCTGCTGGGAGCCGGCTATGGGAAGGTCAAGATTCGTGCGATGCGGCATGAGACACCGCTAATGGGCGGACCGACACGAAGTGGCCCTCCTACTGAAGAAACGCTCATTCAGTCTAAACGGGATATGGCATGGCTTGAATTTGAGGATGGCAAGCTTGGCGTTTATGACTTTTGCAATGATCAATACAGGTCGTGGGTTCGTTCCAATTTGGTCAGTGTAAGAGGTGAGCGGGGAGAAATTGTGGATCAGCGCATTAGCGTGCTGGCTGATTATGCGACACCGCAGTATTTGGATTTTAAACGGATTAATAAAGGAGAAAACGGCAACCTGGAAGGCTATTTCCTGCAAGGGATCATGGCCGGTGATCAGTGGATGTATCACAATCCTTTTGTTGGATCGCGTCTGAATGATGATGAAATTGCAATCGCAACATGTTTGGCCAGAATGGCTGAATATGCGGCGGGTGGTCCAAATAGTTACGGACTGCGGGAAGCGTCGCAGGATCAATACCTCGGTTTGATGATTCAGCAGGCGATTGCTTCAGGCGGAGTGGTCGCTACGGACGTGCAGCCGTGGGCAATAATCGACTAACCATAATAAAACCTCTCTCATCCCCTGATCGTAAGATCGGACGGATGGAGAGGTTTTTCATTTCTTATTAACAATATGACGCTGCTTACTTTACTTCAAAGTAGGTAACGATTTCATCCAGAAGCAGGTTAGCCGCTTGAATGCCGCCAGCCGAGTTCCAGATCACATCATTAACTTTTACGACTTTGTTGGCTTTGGACACGTTCAAGTTTTTGAATAAAGGGTCCTTTAACCAATTATCGGCCACATTGGCTGCATCTGTCTTACCGGTATTTTCAGTTACAAAATAGAACAGGACATCACCATCCATACTAGGGATCGATTCCTTGGTCATTTTTTCAAATGAGGCGTCCTTATCCTGGGAGGCAGGGCGGGCAAATCCAAGCTGAGACAAAAGTAGACCCGCAAAGGTTTGCTTTTGATACATACGGACCTCCGCAGCGGAAAAGCGTACAAGCGATATTTGGGTAGCTGCCTTAGCTCCAAGCTTGGCTTTTACTTCCACAACACGTTTTTCGAACGCTGCTATAGCTTTCTCACCTTCGGCTTTCTTGTTCACCGTTTCTGTATACAGCTTAAAATTCGTTTTCCAGTCCCCTGATAAATCAGCTGAGAATACGGTAGGAGCGATGTTCTTCAATTGATCATAAATTTTGGCTTGTCTGACTTTATTGCCAATAATTAAATCGGGCTTAAGACTGGCGATCAGTTCAATATTCGGTTGTAATTCATCACCTAGAACAGTGACATCCTTCATATCGGCTTTAATATGATCATACCAGGGTTCTCCGTACCAGGACTTGACGGCGCCAACCGGTTTAATGCCGACTGCAAGCAGCGCTTCTGTTCCTTCATTCGTCAGAATAACAACGCGCTTCGGCGTACCTGTTAAGGTTTCTTCTCCCATAGCATGTTTAATTACCCGTGGGGCTTCAGCCTGTGCTGAAGCGGCTGCTGATGAAGCTGGTGTGGCTGCGACTGGGGTCGTTTGTTGGGGATTGCTTCCGCAGCCTGCTGCTATGAACAATAGAATAACCGATACTATAAGCAGCAACGGACTACGGGTAGATCTCAGTAATGATAGCATGAATGTCTCTCCTCTGAAAAAGTAAATGGCCTTAACAAACAGAAAAATGATAATGGTTATCATTATCATTAAAATAATAAGGGATATGAAGGGCCACGTCAATTGCTAAATCAGATTCTGGAGCGCTGGTTCAGGAATCAAGTTTAATCCGAGACTTATGTGATATGAATATGAACTCATTAAAGATCATTTTCGTGAAGATAGGCGACGGCCTCAGACCGGCTGGAAACCTTCAGTTTTTTGTAAATCGTACTCAAATAATTTTTTACGGTACCAGTTGTCAGAAACAATTCTGAAGCGATAGCTTGGTTGGACTTTCCTTGTTTTAGATTCCTTAAAATGTTGCGTTCCTGGATCGACAAGCCATTCAACTTTTCATCGTGTTGTTGATCGGGGTAAGCTGGTGCCATATTGTCCTGTGACGATCGGTTTTTATGCTGCTCGGAAGAATGGAGCATCCGGGCAAGTCGCAGCTGAATGCTGTAAGGGTAATTGATTCTCCCACCCATACAGTCCTGAATCGCAGAAAGCATCTTCTCAGTCTCAATGCCTTTGACCAAAAAGCCGCTTGCTCCATGACGAATCGCTTCCCATATGTAGTCTTCATCCTCAAAGGTTGATAATATCAGCACCTTAATCTCAGGAAATTGCAATTTGATTTGTCTGGTTGCCTCCAATCCATCCAGCTTCGGCATATGGATGTCCATCAATACTAGTTGAGGACGATGCAGTTGTACCTGTGCTAGTGTGGCTATTCCGTCACCTGTCTTGGCTACTACGGCATAGTTGTCCTCCATGCTTAGAATGGCCGCCAAACCATCACGGATTAAAGGTTGATCGTCTGCTATAAGGATGGTTGTTTTAGACAAGTTGCTCACTCCGCTCGATCGTTTTTGCTTGATATGGGATCGTTATTTCCAACGTGACACCGCCAGCCAAATTGTGGCTTGAAATCGCAAGCTTTCCGCCAACATCTGCAACTCTCTCGTTCATAGCGTTCAGGCCAAAGCCATGAACGATTTGGAGTGGAGGTTTGCCATTGTCGGCTAACATAAATCGGATGTACGCAGAGTCATAGGTTAATGAGAACTGAAACAAGGTGCTGGCACCATGCCGAATTCCGTTCGTTATGCCCTCTTGCAGTGCACGATAAATCGTTAGCTCGATCATGGGCGACAATTCTGGAATCGTAGTATCAATTTCGCATGCAATTTCCACATTTGTCAACTTTTCTGTTTCCTCAATTAACCCCATAAGCTCAGGTATGAACGGGTGACTCGGGAGGTTTTCACGCAACAGATGTACTGAGGTTCGTACGTCGTCCAGTCCGCTGAGAATATTATCTTTCGTTCTATCGATCATTTCCAAAGCAAGCGAATAATGACTTTTCCCGATAGCATGTGCGGCTGTTTGCAGTCCTGTTAACGCTGATGTCAGCGTATGCCCAACCGAGTCATGAATTTCACGGGATATTCGTGTTCGTTCTTGTAATATGGCTTTGCGCTCCAACTCAATCGAGGCGATTCGCAGTTGTTCATTATCTCTGGCCAATTGATTTTTTTGCTGAAAAGCGATTTTTGCAAGAAAGCTCATTCCAAAAATGGCGAAGTATTCGATGATTCGAGGAAAAGCAAAGAAAATTTGTTCGTAAGGGGGGAACTGTTTGAAAATCCAAAGGCTCAGCAAACAGCAGATATAGCTCACTATAGTAAAAATAAGCGAACGGTTTCTGGAGTGATGAAAAGTAAATTCACCTATGAGAATCAAAACATAAACCTGTGCAAAAAAGTCCTCTGAAACTACCCATATGATAAGTGCTAGAGCCTGCTGAGAAACTAAAAATAGAACGCCAGTCCTTCGGTGCAGATCGACCTTCAGGATATAATCCCGAAACAGGACGACTGCGATAAAAGTACAAGTTAGTAAACAAAGTCCAATAGAAAAATTAGTCGTATGGAGTAGTAAGGTGACGGATGCTACTAGTACAATTGCAGTCAAGATTAAAGTTAGATTTCTATTTAATTGCGTATCCATGGCATACCCTCACATGAAGTGAAATATCTAATGACTTTATTTTACCATAAACATGACTTAAGTCATATTATTTAGAAAATAATGTCGAGATATGACCAAAATACTGTTTTTCTAGTGAATTTCTTCATCTGGGTTAGGCCATTAGAATCATCTATAATAGAAGAGTATGATAGACTAGGTTAGATATAGGTGTTTAAATAGGTATTGTCGCCCAAAGATGCTAGTGCCTATATAAGGTGTAGGTCAAAAGGACTGGGATTTATGTCAGTGGAAAGTCATATAGCTGTGGACCTGTTCAGCAATTACAGATGAAAATAGAAATTCAAGGGAGGCATGGATCATGGTTCTGATTTTATGGAATGTACTAGGCGGCGTTCTTCTAATTTCGACTCTATGTCTGCTTATCGGTTTAATAAGGGGAGGCAAGCCTGAACAGGTGAAGCTCTCTATTGACAGTAGGAAATCGTCATATGAGGAACGGAAAATCTCATGAAAATGACGGTATGGAATATGAGATATTGAATGAGCTCCAGATTCAGAGAATAGGTCCCGCTATGCAAGATTTTTTAGATTGTAATCAGTTTACGCAGCGAGAATCGGAAATTCTAATACTGATTGCTGTATATGGTTTTTCCAATCGCGAAATTGCCGAGTATTGCGTAATCAGTGAAAAAACTGTCAAAAATCATCTTGCCAATATTATGAAAAGGATGGGCATTCGCTCGACACGGAAGCTGCTTTCCTTACTGTTCAATCATGTACTAAACGTTCGTGAACAAGATTCCGCTAATCACAATCAAGTTGCGACTATGTTATGATCAAACCTATGGATGGAGGTATTTATATTTCAGCTGTGAATAAAGGAGTAATGATTGCATTTTTAATAATGGCCATTTTGCTGTCCGTTGTGTTTGCATCAAACCTCGTTAATGCAGCAAGTGAACCAAATCTTGCTTTAAATCCGAGTCAGACAGGTTACCCCGAGGCTACAGCATCCTACACCTGCGGCTGTGACAATGTATGGAGCGCCGTTAATGGCACTTTTTACTTCAAAGGTAATGAACCTCGTGACAGATGGACCAGCTATTATACCGGGAGTGAAACGGATTGGTTGGCTATTGATTTTGGGTCACCTACAACGTTTAATCAGGCTAAATTATACTTTTATAATGACGGAGGTGGGGTGATTCCTCCAGCGAGCTATCTTGTCCAATATTGGAATGGCAATAGTTGGGTAGAAGCGGCAAATCCAATAAAGACCCCAGAAACACCTACCGCCGCTGTAGATAACGTGGCAACACCGGAGAACACTTTAAATATAGTGAATTTTGATACAGTGACATCGACTAAATTAAGAATTGTATTTACCAACACAAGCGGTTATGCTACCGGGCTTGTTGAGCTTGAAGTATTCTTACATCAATCCGCCGATCAGATTGCAGCTTCTGCAATGATAGCGCAAATTGAACAATTGCCGATCCAGGGAGCTGTCTTATTAACGGACAAACCGGCTATCGTCGCCACTCGTACCGCCTTCGATAATCTCACAGTAAACCAAAAGAATCTGGTCACGAATCTGAGTAAATTAACAGCGGCGGAAGCAGCCATAGCCGCACTGGAAGCAGCCGTGGCAGATCAGATTGCAGCCTCTGCAATGGTGGCGCAAATTGAACAATTGCCGATTCAGGGAGCTGTTGTATTAACGGACAAGCCAGCTATCATCGCGGCTCGTACCGCCTACACTAATCTCACTGTGAGCCAAAAAAGTCTGGTCACGAATCTGAGTAAATTAGCAGCAGCGGAAGCAGCTATTGTAACGTTAGAAACGGCCTTAATTCCGGGTGTGAAGAACGTGGGCATACTATCTGCTTTTGGCAACGCAGAGGGAAATACGATAACGTTAAAATTATCTTCGGTCCTGGATGTGACGTACAGCATGCAGGCGGACAAATTTCAAGTTATCGTCAATGCAGCTCCAATTCCAGTAACTCATGCCGTCTATGATTCGATAGATCCCAGTCGTCAAACGATCAAATTAACATTTTCCTCGCCTGTATTATTGAATGAAACCCTGGTTACTTTTTTAGCACATAGCGGAGCGTTCAAAACGAGCAATAATGAATTGAATAATGCGATTCCTTCCAGACCTGTCATTACATTCAAAGCACTTGATCTGACGCTGGATAATCGTATTGGTGTGGACGATATCGTTCGCACGATGAGCAGTCCTGCTATGCAAATCGACGTCAATCAGGATGGGATTTTTAATCGAGAGGATCTATTCATGTTATTGAGTCAGATTTCGGTGCGTTAACTTTAGTCAGTTCATCAAACCTCCATTGGGAGGTTTTTTGTTTTGTGTAATTATAACAGGTTAATGGAGCAAAGTAAGGATGGACTCCACAGAATTGTCAATAAAGGCACGATTGGGACGTGATTTCATGAGCACAGTAAGTCCGATTAATGACACGACAAGTGTCTGCGCCAAAGCGGTTGCATTCGCAGCTGGATCGAGCTCACCCGATTGCTGGCCTCGTTCGATCGTTTCTTGAAATATGGCGGACAAATACATCTGATGCTCTCTGGTCAATATTTCAAATTTGGCATCATGAGGGGAGAGCTCTACCATCGTATTAATGCAAAAGCATCCCCGATTAGGCGCCTCTTCGTATTCCTGTGCCACCAGATTTTCAAAATAGGAACGAATTGCATCTTTGACTGATGGATTCTTTTGAAGTTGAGCTCTTACACTTGAAGCGTGGGACTGGGTATACTTTCGAAGTGCAGCTTCAAATAGTTCCTTTTTATTCCCGAATGCTGCGTAAATACTGGGTCGTTGAATACCCATTGTAGAAGTCAAATCACTTAATGAGGTGGCCTCGTATCCTTTCTCCCAAAATACATGCATAGCTGCCTCTAATGCCTTGTGCTCATCAAATTCACGAAGACGTACCATGTGGAACCCTCTTTTCATATCGATCAGTATAGTATGATTTTATTATTCGTTTGCGATATTGTCAAATCCATTGACATAATAAATGATAACTTATATATTATTAACCATCATAACATACTGATCAGTATAAAATGATGATTTATATATAAGGAGTGTTAGCACATGGAAAAGCTTGATGAACAAGCATTAGTTGTCTATGAGGATTCAAGCGGTGTAGAACCCAGAACGACTGTAGAGTCTACTAAATCCGGTTCAGGTATGGTTCCATCCCTTTCACGCTCCATTACGCTGTTGTTGGCAGTTGCCTGTGGGCTGGCTGTAGCCAACATCTATTTTGCGCAGCCACTGCTTGACACGATAGCTAACGAATTCGGTATCGCTTATTCGTCGATTGGGATTATCATTACGATTACTCAAATATGTTATGCGTTGGGGCTTTTCTTGCTGGTACCGCTTGGCGACCTGTTGGATCGGCGCAAGTTGGTTGTCACTATGATGCTCATATCTGTTCTTGCACTTATAACTGTCGGTTGTGCACCTAATAGCGCTGTTATGTTGATAGGTATGGCGGTAGTCGGGTTACTGGCCGTAGTCGTGCAGGTGTTTGTCGCATATGCGGCGACTTTGGCTGCGCCTGCCGATCGAGGGCGTGTTGTTGGCTTGGTGACGAGCGGTGTGGTTATTGGTATTTTGCTGGCGCGTACCTTTGCTGGTGTCTGGACCGATCTTGCCGGATGGCGTGCGGTTTATTTGATCTCTGCGGCATTAACACTGGTAATGGCTTGTGTGATGTTCCGGGTATTGCCTCACCAGGGAAAAATGACAGCGGCGTTATCATATCCCAAATTGCTGCGCTCGGTGTTCATGCTGTTTGTTCAGGAACCGGTATTGCTTATCCGTGCCGTGATCGCTTTGTTGATTTTTACTGCGTTCAGCATCTTGTGGACTTCGCTGGTTCTGCCGCTCAGTGCACCGCCACTTTCACTGTCACATACCGCAATCGGATCGTTTGGGCTTGCAGGTGCTGCGGGAGCGTTAGCGGCAGCGCGAGCAGGACAACTGGCTGATCGTGGGTTAGGGCAGCGAACAACAGGTATAGCTCTTGTCGTATTACTGGGATCGTGGCTGGCAATCGGCTTTGCCGAGCACTCATTGTGGGCACTAATTGTTGGTGTGATCGCCCTGGACTTCGCCGTGCAGGCTGTGCACGTGACTAGCCAGAGCATGATCTTGAGCGTTCGTCCGGAATCGCGCAGCCGTCTTACAGCGGGCTATATGATCTTTTATTCCATCGGCAGTGCAACGGGTTCGGTGGCTTCAACCTTCGTGTACGCACATGTTGGCTGGATCGCCGTATGCTTGCTGGGTGCTGCGGTCAGCGCCTTAGCGCTGCTCTTTTGGGCATTAACCCGGCATTTAACGCCAACGTCTGATACAGCCAGCTGATACAAGGCGCAAGCATCAAGTAATCCAAGAGGAAAAAATGAGATGATCATAGTCAAATGACTGTGATTTTTTTCGTGCTGTCCTTTACGCTTGGATGAATCCTCAAGTAGAATGAGCTTGAAGGTGCCTATAATTCTGTTGATCAGTCGAGGATGGTACGATGAGGATCCAAAGTACCTTTTGGTTACGAAAGGAGAGAAGCTATGTATCGCGTTTTAATTGTAGATGATGAGCCTTGGGTGCTTAAAGGTATACTCAACACGTTCAGATGGGACGATTTCGGTTTTGTGGTGATAGCGGATACAACCGATCCTTTGTTGGCCTACGACACCATCCTTAAACAGCAGCCGGATGTGGTCATGACGGACATCAGGATGCCGGAGCTGACGGGGATAGACCTGATGAAGCTGTGCCGGGAGCAGGGGATCAAAGCAGAGTTCATTATTATTAGCGGAGCGGCTGATTTTCATTATGCGCAGGAGTCGATTCGCTTGGGCTGCTTTGATTATATGTTGAAACCGCTTCAATTCGATGCGGCGGATGCTTTGCTGGAGCGGTTGAGCCACCATTTGGAGTCGATGCATCTACCAAAAGAAGTCGCGGCAAGAGAATTGGAGCCAAAAGCCGAGAATGCTGCGCCGAGCCCGCTCATCAATGAGAATTTCAAACAATTGCTGGACTATGTTAATCATCATTATGAGGATGAGCTTTACCTGAAGGAGCTTTCGCACAAATTTTATATCAACTACACGTATTGCTGTGATTTATTTCAAAAGGCTACGAAATCTACCTTCAACGAATTTGTAACCCGTCTGCGCATGAATAAAGCCGAACAGCTGCTCAAGGAAAGCCATTTATCGGTTCACGAGGTTGCCCGGACAGTAGGCTATAAAGACTGCAATTATTTCAATAAGGTTTTTAAAAAATGGTTTGGCATGACTCCGACAGGCTACCGCAAGAGCCTGCAGGGGGATGAGGCATGAGATTATTAACGAAAATGACTTTAATGCACAAGCTGCTGCTCATTGTCGGCATATCCACGCTGATGATATTTTCACTGCAAATTTACTACTATTCCAAATTTTACGGGCTGACCGAGGACAAGGAAAATGTACATACCTCCAAAATCTTGAAGCAGGTGGAGGAAAAGGTGATTTCCTATGCGCAGGATATTAAGGATGCTGCACTGGCCTCCTCTTACAACACGATGACACATGACTATTTAAGCTCGGATGACCCGATCTACAGACTTCGACTCAACAAGATTGTGATAGAAATTATGTCCGGTATTAAAGCCTCCAACAAGAATATTCAATCGATAATGATCGTGGATAAAAACAACAATATTCTCGGCGCCTTAAACCCCGAGGATTATGTAGTCCTTGAGGAGTTTGAGAAGAAATACAGCTTGCCTGTTTTTCGTTCGCAAACGAAATTTTTCGGGAAAGTATTTAATAGTGAAAAAATGGAGCGGCCCGCCTACTTCTTTTATCATTCCATTTCTTCCACGCTAAACAGTGACAGCACAGTTTCGGATTTGGGAAAATGTATTGTCGTTTATAAAACAGAAATTTTGGACCAGCATATAACCAACATTAAGAACACACCCAATTCATTACTGATGATTCTCGATAATGAATCCCACATTGTTACGGCGGATGAAAGCTCGATGAAAGGAACTTTTTTTGATAAATCGATTTTTGGAGGCATGGAAGGCGACAGCAGGGAGCATCAGGTGGAATATCGTCAGAAGCTGAACCATGTTCAAATCAACGAGATTGAACTTCTGGATTGGAAAATTGTCAGCATGATTCCGATTAACGAAATGACCGACGAACTGCGGGCTATCCGCAACAGCGGTTTTATGATCGGCACGGCGATGACGCTGCTTATTTTGGTGATGGGCCTGCTGTTTATCCGAAGTGTGACGCTGCCCTTTGGGCGGATTATACGTTTTGTCAATTTTATCGGGAACAATGACGGCAAGCAAAGACTGAAAATGTCGATCGGCAATGAAATGGGTTTTTTGGCTATTGAAATCAACAGGATGCTGGATCGGGTTGACGAAGCGAATGAGCAATTGCTGGAAGCCAGCATTTCATTGTATCAGATGGAATTAGCCAAAAAACAAGCTGAATTAGCTTCTCTGCAAAGTCAGATCAACCCTCATTTTCTGTATAATACGTTGGAATGCGTTCGAAGCATTGGGCTTGCCAACCGGGTGATGGAAATTGTGGAGATCGCTACATCGATGGCCAAAATATTCAGGTACAGCATCAAGGAGGATCATTTTGTCCAAATCAACAATGAGATGGATTGCATTCAGGATTATATGCGTATCATGACGATCCGATTTACTGACAAATTCAGTGAGCACATCAGCATCGAAGACAACGTTCTGAGTATGAGGATTCCACGAATGATCCTGCAGCCGATTGTTGAAAATGCGATTTATCATGGACTGGAACGGAAGAACGGCAAAGGGATTTTGACCATAAAGGGCTGGGTGACGGCGGACAATGTGGTACGCTTTGAAATTGCCGATAATGGCAAAGGGATACCTGCTGCAGAGCTTCACAAGCTTCGCCAACGCTTACAAGCGGCGGATATCGGTCAGAGCTTTTCCACGGAAAAAGGGCTGGGCTTATTGAATATCCAGCGGAGAATCAAGCTTGCTTTTGGCGAGCCGTACGGCATCGAAGTTAACAGCATCGAGAATGAAGGGACTCAGGTTAGCCTGCAAATCCCCATCTCCTTTGACGAGCAGCCTGCAGTGCGTTGAAGAGGTTCTGCTGCATGATGGACACCACTTTTTGTCATATTCATGATTGAATCTTAATGCTGTAAGTTCCGAATTTATTACCCTATCGTCCGAAACGAATCTCTGGAATTCCCTTGGAAAACGTTTACAATTAAAGTGATAATACAAGGAGGCGGATGTGGATGTTTAACCTGCACTCATGTTATGTGAAGGAGCTTGACAGCAGCTGGAGGATGGATCGCACCGTAACCACACATGATTTACTGATTTTTATTACAAGCGGCAAATTGATTTATTGGGTTGATAATGAGAAAATCCCGCTGCAGCAGGGTGATATTTTGTACATTCCGGAGGGTTCGCTGCGCAGCGGAGCAGCTCTTGAATACCATCAAAGGTATGCAACGGTGTTCAGTTCGACAGGAGCCGATCAAGGACTGCTGCCGATACTGGATAAGAAAAAGAGCTTTAAAATGAAAATTCAAAACTCTGCGTATTTCAAGCTGAGATTCTCGCAGTTAACCCATCATTGGCAGATGAAGGGGCCTTATCTGGATACGACCTGTTATGCGATTCTGCTGGAGATGCTCAGTATGATCAACAGCGACCTGGATCACAGGGAGCTTGGTACACGGAAATTGAAGCTCGTTACCGATATCAAAAACTATATCCACAATCATCATCAGGAATCCATCAAGCTGCAGGATTTGTCGGATTACAGTGGAAAAACGCCCAATTACATATCCTGTTTATTTAAGCAAGTGACCGGCTTTACACCGATAGAATATCTTCATGATGTGCGGATCTCGGTAGCGAAGGATTTGATGCTGAGCAAATCGATAACAGTTCGCGAAATTGCCGAACAGACGGGGTTTTGTGACCAGGCTTATTTTCATCGTGTTTTTAAAAAGGTAACCGGTTATTCGCCGACAGATTTTTTGAATGAAAAATACGGATAGATTTAACTTTCATAGAGGCACTTGCACAGAAATGCAGCAGGTGTCTTTTCTTTCTAAAAAACTTTGCCACAATCGTAAGATCGTACAAAGAGGCGGATATCGTTAATGGTGCAGAAGGCTGAAAGGGACTATGCTGATAGAGAAGAAGAAAGCTTCTACGCTTGAGATAGCCAAGTAGCCATCATAATTTGAAATGGAGGAAATGATCAATGGAGCCATCGAGTTTGCAGTATGCATTAACAGAGGAAGAGCGTCAAACGTTTAACAAGACAGGGTACCTGATCCTGGAAAATGCTTTATCTCCCGAGCAAGTGGCAGCGCTTACCAAAGAGGTTGACCATATATTCGAAACGAAGGTAAAGGCCGGTCATGATACAACCAAGGCTTTGTTTCATCCCAACTTTATTCCGGATCACCAGCTTTTCCTTGATTTACTCGATTATGAAAAGGTACTTCCTAAAGTATGGGGAATTCTCGGCTGGAACATTTATTTGTATCATGCCCATATGATCGTTACCCCACCGAGTGGCGCAGAGCAGAACGATAAAACGTTCGGCTGGCATCAGGACAGCGGGCGGATGAATATCGAAATGGAATCGGAGCCGCGACCACGTATGTCGTTGAAAGTAGCGTATTTTTTATCGGATATTTCCGAGCCGGGACGCGGCAATTTCTGGATCGTGCCCAACAGCCATTTGAATAATACAATGGTCAGACCTGAGAGTGGGATCGGTCAGCTCGAAGGAGCGATTCCCGTATGTGTGAAGCCGGGAACGGCCGTGTTCTTCGACCGGAGGTTGTGGCATGCGGCAAGTCCGAATTGGTCTGACATTACGCGCAAAGTGCTCTTCTATGGTTATGGATACCGTTGGATACGGACAAAGGACGACATGACGGTACAGGATCTGTATCCGAAGTGTGATCCGATTCAGCGGCAGCTGCTGGGTGACGGGATTAACTGCAACGGTTATTACACACCAACGGATGAAGAGGTGCCGCTGAAGATATGGTTGAAGGAGCATGCACCTGGGCAGGTGGGCAAATAAATAGGTGGAGCAATGCACAGGTAAATGGATGAGTTCAACGATAGAGCGACCATAATGACTATGCTTAAGCAAGGGGGATATGCGATGTCAGTAAATGAGCAGACAGCAGTAAACGAACCTTCGGACGCTTCCAGAGCAGCAAGAAAGAAAGTGAAGCACGGCATTATCGATTGTGATGTGCATCCGATACCCAAAAGTATGGATCAAATTAGGCAATACTTGCCGAAGTTCTGGAAAGAACGGTTTCGGGGAGGAGGGAGAGGGTTGTTTTACGGCAACCCCTCCCACGGTATGCGTCAGGATTCGCTTCCACCCGACGGAGGACCTGCTGGCTCAGACCCGGGCTTCATGCGCAAGCAGCTGCTTGAAGCCAATAATATCAAAACCGCGATCTTGATTCCGCGCGAGAACAGCTGCCAGTTTCCCGATCTGGATTACGGCAATGCAATTGCTTCGGCCTATAACGAGTGGATCGCAGATACGTGGATCGGTCCGGGCGATAATCATGACGGCATATTCAAGTCGTCGATCGTTATCAATCATAGCGATCCAGCCTCCGCTGCCAAGGAGATCGACCGTTGGGCAGGGCACAAGCATTTCATCCAGGTGACTACCGATTCGGGTGCCAGATTTCTGATGGGACACCGCAATTTTCATCCGATATTCGAAGCGTGCAGCAGACATCATTTACCGCTTGCTCTGCATCCGGGATTAGATGGGATTGGCATTAATATTCTTCCGTCTCCAGGCAATCCAAGCCATTACATTGAATGGCATACCTGTATGTCCCTCAGCTTTCAGGCGCATTTGGTCAGTCTCTTGACGGAAGGAACGTTTGAGCGGTTCCCGGATCTGCGTATCGTGCTGGTCGAGGGCAGCTCGACATGGCTGGTTCCGTTGATGTGGCGGCTCGATATGGAGTACAAGGCATTACGTCACGAAATTCCCTGGGTCAAAAAGCTGCCAAGCGAATATTTGCGTGACCATGTGCGGATTACTTCGCAGCCGTTGGAAAGACCAAGTAACGATGAGGATTTTATGGATATGTTAAGAATGATGGATGCCGAGCACCTGCTGATGTTCTCCTCGGATTATCCGCACTGGGATTTTGACAATCCGAAATCGGCATTTCCCAAGCTTCCGGAGAAGCTGTATAACCGAATCTTTTTTGAAAATGCGGAGGAGTTTTATGGATTATAAGTCCGGTGAATAAGTATCCGCTGCGCGGTCAAATATCCTTCCAATCACTGTTGTTTCCTGTATTTTTATTATTTTGTAAGACACTTAGCGGTAAAAATACTGAAACAAAGGTGAACGCTAACGCTTTTCCAGGATTATTTGACCGCTCCGCTCTTTATTCACCAGACTTATAAAGTAAATATGTATAGTAGAACAGAGGGGAGAATCGGCAGATGGGCAAGCATTTGGTAGGAGTTACCAGTGAAATTTTACCGGGTCAAAGGAAAATTGTTACGGTAGAAGGCATTACGATGGGTGTTTTTAATGTTAATGGTACGTACTACGCAGTGAAAAACAGCTGTCCTCACCAGCAGGCGCCATTATGTGTGGGCAAAGTATCGGGAACGACGCTTCCCTCTCAGCCAGGAGAGTTTCTGTATGGCAGGGAAGGAGAGATTCTCCGCTGTCCATGGCATGGCTGGGAATTTGATCTAACGAACGGGCACTCGTTGTTCGACCCCAATCGTTGCTGGGTGAAAACCTATGAGGTTGAGGTAGAACTGCCTGAGGAGGAGCAGCCCAAGCTGGAGACGTTCCCGGTCAGTGTCGAGGAGGAGCGCGTTATGGTTTCTGTGCACAGATAATGTACGTTTATTCGGCAAGGTGGCAGAAAACACAGAAAGGGGCGGTACCTCATTATGGAGGAACAGATAAAGAGCACTCATAATCGAAGCACCAATAAAACCGGAATCATTGATTGTGATGTACATCCCTATCCGAAAAACAAGGAAGAAATCCAGTCCTACATGAAGCAGCCTTGGCGGGAACGGTTCAATAGTGGGGGTAGGGGGCATTACGGTAACCCAGTGCATGGGGATCGGCAGGATGCCAAGCCCCCCGGCGGGGGACCCAGCGGCTCCGACCCTGAATTTCTGAGAGAGCAGCATGTGCTGAAATATGGTATCGATCATTGTATTCTCCTTCCTCGTGCCTTCTGTAATTTACTCCCCGATCCGGATTTTGCAACCGCCGTAGCTGCTGCATTTAACGATTGGCTGGCAGATACCTGGCTCGGCAAATACAATGGCGACGGTGTATTCAAAGGATCGATTACGATTGCTCACCAAGATCCATTAGCGGCAGCGGCAGAGATCAGAAGATGGGCGGGCCACCCGCATTTTGTTCAGGTGATGACGGATTCCGGTGCAAGGGCACCATTCGGACAGCGGCAGTATTATCCGATTTATGAGGCCTGTGCGGAAGCCGGACTGCCCTTGGCCATTCATCCGGGTACGGACGGTATGGGCATTAATATCCAGCCTACTCCGGGGTATCCCACCCATTATATTGAGTGGCACACCTGTCTTTCGCTCGGCTTTCAGGCGCATCTGGTTAGCTTTATCACGGAAGGAGTCTTTGAACGGTTTCCCGGGTTTAAAGTTGTGTTAGTAGAAGGCGGCGTATCCTGGCTGCCGGCTTTAATGTGGAGACTGGATGCTGAATATAAAGCTCTCCGTTATGAGGTTCCCTGGGTGAAGAAACGCCCGAGCGATTATTTGCGCGACCATGTACGGATCACTTCACAGCCATTGGAGCGGCCTGACAATGACAGCCACCTGCTGCAAACGCTGGAAATGATGGACGCGGAGCATCTGTTGATGTTTTCAAGCGACTACCCGCATTGGGATTTTGATTCCCCGAAGCTTGCATTTCCTAAATTACCTGAGCCGTTATGGCAGAGAATCTTTAAAGAGAATGCCAAACAGCTTTACAAACTCTGATTAGCCACATACTTGTAAGCGTTTATCTAGGACGCATTAAAGATTTCTATAATGAGGGGATGATTGGCATGCAAAGTAAAGTGTTGTCAAGAACAGCCGGGTATCTCGCACTGGGTATGACCTTATCTGCGCTGGCAGCCTGTAGTGCGGCCCCAGCAGCCAATGATGCAAAGGGCACGGACAGTCAGCCGACTGCAACAGACAATAAGCCCTTTGCCTATAGCACGATGGTATCAACCTTTGCTGCGGTTCCCGACATGAAAAATCAATTTTGGACCAAGTTTCAGAAGGATAACAACCTGCAGCTGGCTATTGAATGGATTCCAGATGTCGAATTTCAAACGAAGCTGAATCTGGCGATGGCGACCGGGGAATTGCCGGATGTCGTATCCGCTCAGAACCCTCATGATATCGGTACATTAAACGCGGTAGATAAAGGGGTTTTTTGGGATTTGGGTCCAATGCTCGGGGATTTAAGCAAATATCCGAATCTGAAAAAGAACATACCCGAAGCAGCATGGAAGTATTCCAAATATAAAGGCACGTATTTCTTTATTCCGAGAGCCCGCTCTCAAATTAATACAGGCTGGATGATCCGCAAGGATTTGCTGGATGATGTTGGTCTGCCTTTACCCAAAACGACAGATGAGCTGTACACAGCGTTAAAACAGATCAAAGCCAAGGATACAGGCAACAAGCTGATAGGCACGCTGTTTTTTGAATCGATTGCTTCTTCCTTCGGCACCTTTACCCCACAATACAACAAAGAAGGCGGCATGTACCGTAATTTACTAAGCGATGCTTATACGGACATGGTGGATTGGTACCATAAATTATATGCGGACGGCTTGATGTCCAAGGAGTTTTCCGCAGTCAAAGGCCTTGAGCCGGATAATTTCTTCGGTTCCGGTAAAACGATATTTCATACCAAAAATTTCTGGCATCAATACCGGATGGATCAGGAAAATAAAAAGGTCAACCCCAAAGCCAGTGTAGAGCTGATCCCGTCACTAAAAGGGCCAGGGGGCTACAGCGCTTATTTGGAGCCGGGGTTTACAGGCGGTCTATTCATTTCCAAAAAAGTGCCTGAAGAAAAAGTTAAAAAAATTCTTGATGTTTTCAATATGGCAGCCAGCGATGAAAATTCCCAAGCGTTATTTTATGGATATGAGGGCGTCCACCATAAGGTGGAAAATGGAAAGTACATCATGACCGATATCGGGCTCAAGGAAATTCAAAGCTTTACGAATGATCCGTTTACAATTAAAAGAAACGAGTGGGATAAAGTAGACAGCCCGCTTGCCCCGATTGAAGTCGATTTGGCAAATCGCGAAAAAGTGAAGCCATTATATAAGGAGCTGACGGTCGATCCCTTCCGGATTATCCGTTCGACGACCTGGACGGCGGAATGGCCGAAATTTGCAGATGAATTTGAAAAGAAAAGAACGGAAGCCATTATGGGCATCATTACGATGGATCAATACAAGCAATATATTGAAGGCTTAAGGAATAACGCCGTATTGAAAAAATCGTTCGTAGAGCTTGCCGCAAGCTATAAGGAATACTTCGGGAATTAATCAACCCAGGTCAACGGAACGGACGAACGGGCGGCTGACAGCTGGCTGCACCTATCCGTTGACCCTCCCATTTTTTAATGGAAGGAGCATGATGATGGAAGTTCAAAAGGCTGAATGGAATAAAACGGCAGCAAACTCCCGGGAACGGGTCCGTTCGCGTTCAGCATGGTCGCAATATGTGAAATACAGGCATATGTATTTGCTGGTGATACCCGGATTTCTGTTTTTTACTGTATTTAAGATGGTACCGATGTGGGGCCTGCTGCTTGCTTTTAAGGATTACAGCCCCATTGATGGATTTGCTGCCAGCCCGTGGGTGGGACTGAAGCATTTTAACGAGATGTTTGCGGATGAGCATTTTTATATCATGCTGCGCAATACACTATTAATCAATGTATTCGGGCTAGTGTTCTTTTTTCCGCTGCCTGTGCTTTTGGCAATTATGCTCAACGAGGTTCGTCACGAAGTGTTCAAAAGGGTGAATCAATCGTTAATCTATATGCCGCATTTTTTGTCATGGGTCGTGATTGCGAGTCTGACCTTTTTCATGTTATCTGTTGATGTCGGCTTGATTAACAAGGTCATACGGGCTGTCGGTTTGGAGCCTTATTCCTTTCTGAATGACAGCAAGCTGTTCTGGGGAATGGTCACGGTACAAAGCATATGGAAGGATGCGGGCTGGGGAACGATTATTTTCCTGGCTGCCATAGCAGGCGTCAATCCGGAGAGGTATGAGGCAGCCGTTGTGGACGGCGCGGGTCGATTCAAGCAAATCTGGCATGTTACTTTGCCGGCCATACGCCCGACGATCGTCATCCTGTTAATCCTCCGATTGGGCCATATTACCGATGTGAATTTTGAGCAGGTTCTGTTGATGATGAACCCGTTAGTGCGTAATGTGGGCGATGTATTCGACACGTATGTGTACAATAACGGAATCCTCCGTGGTATGTACAGTGTGGGGGTAACAGTCGGATTTTTTAAAGGCCTTATTGGTCTGGCGCTGGTCATGGCCTCGAATTATATTGTCAAAAAACTGGGACACGAAGGCATTTACTAAAGGCTGGGGGAATCGACCATGAGCTTTGTGCAGCACAAAAAAATAACGCTTTTTGATATCGTGAATTATACGTTGTTGGCGATCATCTCGGTATCCTGTCTGTTTCCTTTTGTTTATGTGTTGAGCTTGTCCTTGACGGATCGAGCCGTGTATGTTCCATATACCTTCCATTTGTTTCCTGAAAAATGGTCTTTGGCTGCATATGCCTATATTTTGTCATCGGATAGTTTTCTGAATGCCTTGAACAGCACATTGTTTATTACGATTGTAGGCTCGATTTTAAATTTGGCTTTTACCTTTACGATGGCTTACGGCTTGACCGAAAAAAGATTGCCCCACCGGAAATGGATTTACGGGATCGTTGTATTTTCTCTGGTGTTCAGCGCAGGGTTAATCCCCGGCTTTTTTCTGGTTAAGGAGTTGGGCTTGATGAACTCATATTGGGCACTGATCCTCCCGTCGCTGACCAATGCATGGAGTCTGATCGTGGTCAAAAGCTTTATGGATTCATTGCCGGTAGAGGTGATGGAGTCAGCCAAAATCGACGGCTGTACGGACCTGGGTGTTTTTGGCCGTATCATCCTGCCGCTCAGCAAGCCGGCCTTGGCCGCATTTTTTCTGTTTTTTGCTGTGGCTCATTGGAACACCTACTTTAATGCTCTTATGTTTTTGACCGATTCCAAAAAATGGACGCTGCAGGTACTGGTCAAGTCGCTGGTTCTCGATAACCGCGCTTCAACCTCCGGCATGGAAGCCTCTATCGGCGACTCAGCCCCACCGTCGGAGACTGTCCGTTCCGCGGCGATCATCCTCGCGATCCTTCCCATCCTGTTCATCTATCCTTTTTTGCAAAAGCACTTTGCGAAGGGTGTCATGGTTGGTTCAGTGAAAGGGTAATCCTAAACGTGCTGTGGCGAAGTAAGCAAAGGTAATATTTGTAAATAATAGAATTGAGCAAATAAACGACTTAAGCCTTGCCCTGAATTGGGCGGGCTTATTTTTGTATTAAAAAAGTAATTTATTTCCATTTATAGGGTTTACAGATTGGATGCTTCCAAACCCCCTGGGTAATTTTATAAGATTGTATTAGCATCCGAAGCCTTCTTTTTTATAATATCTGAATGTATAAGTTTTCAGCAGAGCTGAATATTCTGATATTGCAAGAAAAGCAACCTATTGGACACGAACGTATCTTCACTGAATAGGCTTCGATCAGAAGCTTTTCTTATATCGTATTGTTTTCAAATCATGATATATTGAAGGAGCGGAATGAGCAGGTGTTACCGACAAGGTGCATAACCCGTGAAATTTAGTGGAAGGTGCTTGTGATAAAAATGAATACCTATGTCAGAAAGTTATTTCATCGCAGAAAGTTTTTCGTGAAGCTTTTAACCTACTCCTTGTTGATTGCCATCATTCCGAATATGGTTACATCAATCTTGGCTTATGTAAATGTCACGAAAGTATTCCGTCAGGAAGCCAGCACCAAAAACCAAGTTCTTCTGACTCAAATGAAAAGCGCGATGGAGATCCTCGTACAGCAAATACAAGAGAACAATAAGCAAGTCATTTATAATACGTCGTTTCGTAATTTCGAGAATTTTCCCAACGGGTATTATTATGAGAACTTGTCGGGTAATCTGAAAACAGAGGATTTGCCGACCAACTATTGGTATTTGAGAAACAAAGATGAAGCAGTAAACAGCATCAATCTGTTCAAACTGTCCAGTTCCTATGTGGATACGGTTTATTATTATGACCGTGACAAAAGCATCGTGTTAACTTTCGGCGGCGAAACCTTGCTCAAACAATACGACTATGGTTCCTTTTATGATAAGGACTGGTTTGATTCACTGGACCGATTCGATGAGCGTGGCATGGTTTTTCTCGATACCCGTCCAGCCATGCAAGCGAATCAAAGCTTGAAAAATGTGATCACTCTGATCATCCGTTCAAGTGTGTCCAATGCCTTCATTATTAATTTGGATGTGGACAAGCTTGAGGATAAGATCGTATCCAAGCTGTCGGATCAGGATAACCTGCTGATCGTCTCCCGGGAACGGGGATTGATTTTCAAATCCCACGGGGAGAAAACGACTGACGAATTGCTTGAACTCATCAAGGACGATACACGTGTGTTCCAAGATACCAATAATACCGTTATCCAAAAAAACATGCTGATCACCAGCACGTTCTCTCCCGAGCTTGGCTGGTCGTTCGTCAATTATACGAGTATGGACAGCTTGGAGCAAGGATTGAATTACTTGAAGCAGCAGATTCTCATGTCATCGTTGTTTTTGATTTTTGCGACCATTTTGATTGCCTTTTTATCTTCCAAAAAGCTGTACCGGCCTCTTCAGCAAGTGATGGATACGATGAGAGTACAAAAACAGAAAGCAGATGGCAGCTCCAAACCAGAGTTGAAGGATGAATTTCAAGACATTGCCGATTTCGTTCGGTTGACCGTATATGAGAAAGAACGGATCATTGACAGATTGCAGGAAAGCTTGCCTTACTATAGGGAAAAATTTATTCTTTCGCTACTGAAGCCGAGTACCCGGACAGAAGAAGAGATTAATGCCAAGCTTGATTATTTAGGAATCGAGTTTGAATTAGGTCCTGTCATTTGTTTTGTCGTATCCATGGATAACTATACTATATTGTTGGAGGCGGAAGAT
Source organism: Paenibacillus sp. FSL H7-0331 (assembly GCF_001956045.1). Next base: position 265,978 of record NZ_MRTH01000009.1, read on the forward strand.
CCGAAAATTATTGATTTGTACCGAATCAAGGTCATTCATTTACTGCAGCAGTGCAATTATGACGGCGAACAGGTCCTGATCACTGAAGTGGAGGATGACAAGCTCGCAATTGTAATGACTATGGGAAACTTGTCATTGGATAATGTCTTTTTGATTGCTGAAGGTATGATGCAGCAGCTACAGGAATCAATGGGAGACGGATTTACAGTCGGCATTGGCAGTCCGTGCAGCGATATGTCCACACTTCCTGGTTCGTATCACGGCGCATTGGAGTCGCTGCAATTTAGATTTTTATATGGCGGCAATCAAGTCATTTTTATTGGTGACGTATCTTTGATTTCCAGTGGGGACCAGGATTGGTTCAAACAGTTGTCCGAAGCGTATGTCTCAAACATTAAATTGGGGAAATCGGAGGATGCTAAGCAGACGTTGGACGCCATTGTGGAGAACATCAAGGAGAAACGCATCCACTACAATGAAGCCCGTTCTTTCTTCGCACAGCTGCTCCAGGGTCTGCAGTATGGGATTTCGGCGATCGGAGGTAAGACGGATACGTTGTTCGGGCTGGATCCCTATCAGAAGCTTGCGAATAAACAGAGGATTGAGGATATTACCGACTGGTTCGAAGAACTTACGGATCGAGTGATTGTATCCGTGTCGGAAGAATTTAATGCCAAAGGAACCAATCATATTACCAAAATACTGGATATCATTGATGCGGATTTGAGCCAAGACCTGAGCTTAAATGCAGTTGCCAGCCGCTTGTCGCTCAATCCTTCCTATGTCAGCCGGTTGTTCAAGCAATTTGTTGGCAAGACGTTCGTTGAATTTGTGACGTCTCGGCGGATTGAACAGGGAAAGCTGCTACTGGAAACGACAGACATGAAGGTTGGCGATGTGGCCACAAGCGTTGGCTACCAGAATTCGTATTATTTTATTAAGCTGTTCAAAGAAGCGACGGGCATGACCCCTGGAGAATACCGTAAGCAGCACGTGCGGGAGTAATACAATCTTGATATCACTTTTATTAAAATCAAGGAAAGAAGCCGATTAGATGGGCACACACCACCATTTTCCGCATTAATCTTTTGACATGGTGAAACTACTATATATTTCATCGTTTTAAGCATGCTATGCTCTGATTGCGGGATGAAAGCGCTTCATTCAAGAAGGTCTTACTAATGACCGCGAACAAATGAAAACATATGGGGAGGTAAAAAGAGAATGAACAGAAAGTGGATTGGAACGACCGTTGCCGCATCAATGATGGTCACACTCGTTGCTGCGTGCTCCAACAATACGCCGGCTAAACCAGCGGCGGGAGGTACGGTTAAAGAACAGTCTAAGGACGCTTCCAAAATCGTCATTTATATGAACACGAATGCGATCTCCCGCAAACCGGAAGGCAGTGACCCGAAAGCGCTGGAAGAAGTGACGAAATATGTTAAAGAACAAACTGGCGTAGAAGCAAAGGCAATCATCCCTCCTAAAGGCTCCGAGAAGGATAAGCTGAATGTTCTGCTCGCCTCAGGCGACCAACTGGATGTCTTTCAAGGAGGCTGGGATGAATACAAACAGGCCATTATCCCACTGAATGATCTTCTGGACAAATACGGTCCCGACATCAAGAAGGCGTGGGACGCCGATGCTTGGAAGCTTATGACGGATAAGGACGGGAAAATCTGGGGTATTCCACGAATTATTACGACAGCTCCTTTCCCGCTTTGGGTTCGGGCTGACTGGCTGCAGAAGCTGAACCTCCCGATGCCGAAGACACTTGATGAATTCGAGAATGTGCTTAAAGCCTTCAAGGAAAAAGATCCAGATGGCAACGGGAAGGACGATTCCATTCCAATCCTGCTGGACGACCGGTTTCAATATGGCTTGGTCGGCGCTTTCACCGAGAACGGCTACAGCAATTGGATAGACCCAAAAGATAACAAACTGAAAATTCCCGAGCTGCAGCCAGGTTACGTCGATTTCTTGGCGAAGATGGCAGATTGGTACCAGAAGGGCTACATTTATCGTGAAACGTTCGCCAAGTATGATGTACTGGAAATGTTGAAGACCAATCGTGTCGGTGCGGTGGACATCTGGTATTCTAGTTTGACTGTTAATGCTCCGAAAGTAGCACAGACGGTGAAGGAGATGGACTATCAAGCAATTCCTGATATTAAAGGACCTAAAGGTTACTTCCAAACGGCATATCCTGGAACATCTTCAGCCATGCTCGTAACTAAATCTTCGAAAAGTCCGGAAGGGGTCATTAAATTCATTAACTGGCAGTATCAAAACGTGGAGAACCACTTGACTGCCTGGTACGGTTTAAAGGACAAACATTGGAAATGGGCTGACGAGGGCAAGAAGACCGTCGAGGTATTCAATCCAAGTCCATACGCCGGAGAGTTTATGATTACTCTTGGACTGGCTATGGAAAGAAAGTATGCTACGAATGATCCACTGCGGGTTAAGCACTCCGATTTCCTGAATAATGAATTAACCAAGTTTGACAAAGTGAAAATGCCTCTCGATCTCGGTGTCATTTATGACCAGATGGCTCTGAAGGAAAAGGTACCGAACGCGGGCGATTTGGATCGTCTCCGGAAAGAGGAAGTTATCAAGTTTATTATGGGTGCCCGTCCAATTAGTGACTACAATAAGTTTGTAGATGAGCTATACAAGGCAGGTCTTGATAAACTGATTGATTTCCAAACGGAACAGTATAACAAACAAAAGAAATAAGCCCATACTGCGTATCGGCAGGTTAGGTTTATCTGGACCTGCCGCATCGCCTTATTGAATGGCTGGATGGGAGAGTTACAACTATGAATTCACAGAGTATTGGAAATATTTGGAGAAGGCAGAAGTTTTATTATTTTCTGATGCTTCCCGGTCTGCTTTACTTCTTCATCTTTCATTACATTCCGATGTTTGGTGTATCGATCGCGTTTAAGGACATCACACCTTTTGATGGTATCGAGGGAATATTCGGCGGCGAGTGGGTAGGCCTCACACATTTCAAGCGTTTTTTCGATTCCTATTATTTTTGGAATGTGCTTGGAAATACCGTTATCATCAGTTTGTATAAACTGTTTTTTGGTTTTCCCGCTCCGATCCTGCTCGCTCTATTATTGAATGAGGTCACGAGCAAATGGTTCAAAAAAAGCGTGCAGACCATTTCTTATTTGCCGCACTTTATTTCCATGGTTGTTGTTGCCGGGTTATTGACCAATTTGTTGTCAACAGACAATGGGATTCTGAACGCCATTCTAAGCGCCCTCGGTAAAGAAGCAGTTTCCTTTTTGGGTGAGCCGGCCTATTTTCGAACCATCTTGGTCATTTCCGATGTATGGCAATCGATAGGTTGGGGCAGTATTTTATATCTTGCAGCCATGGCGGGGATCGATCCGCAGCTTTATGAAGCTGCCAAGATGGACGGAGCCAACCGTTTACGGCAAATGTGGCATATTACTTTGCCTGGCATTAGTTTTGTCGTATCCATTCTGCTCATCTTGAATGTAGGCAAGTTTTTGGAAGCCGGGTTCGAGCAGATCTTTCTATTGTATTCTCCGTCCGTGTATCAAGTTGCGGATATCATTGATACGTATGTATATCGGCAAGGCCTGCTGCAAATGCAATATTCTTTCGCGGCCGCCATTGGTGTGTTCAAAAATATTGTGGGTATGGTCTTAATTCTGCTCGCCAATTACATCGTCAAAAAAATGGATCAGCCTGGGCTGTGGTAAGGGGAGGGAAATACTATGATTAACAAAAGAGAAAAAACAACCCAATGGTTGATCTACATTGTCCTTGTCCTCGTATCTCTAGCCTTTTTACTGCCATTTTTGTCGGTTTTATCTACTTCCTTGGTTAGTGAAAAAGAGTGGATGCGGCGAGGTGCCTTTATTTTATTCCCTGAAGAGTTGGATTGGACAGCTTATCGGATGGTTTTATTCGATAGCACATTAATTTGGGGTGCGTACCAAGTTACTCTCTTCCGTGTACTGGTGGGAACAGCACTGAATTTGATTGTGACTGCCATGCTCGCTTACAGTCTGGCCCGCAGGGAATTGCCGGGGAAAAATATCGCCGTTACTTTCATTTTTATTACGATGATCTTTCACGGCGGTTTAATCCCGAGTTATTTGCTTATCAAGTATATCGGTTTGCAAAATTCGTTATGGGTATTAGTTCTGCCATCGCTTGTTAGTGCGTGGAATACGTTCATTATGCGCAATTTCTTCATGTCGATTCCGATTGAGCTTGAGGAATCAGCCGTAATTGACGGCGCCTCACCAGCTAAAGTGTTAATGAAGATCATTGTCCCTTTATCGATGCCGTCGTTTGCTACTATCGGGTTGTTTTACGGGGTTTATCATTGGAATGAATGGTTTCAAGCCTCTATCTATCTGAATGATACACACAAGTATCCGGTTCAGGTGTTCATGCGCAATATATTACTCAGCGGTTCACTTCAAGATGAACAAATGGATTTGACGAATGAATTACCGCCTGCCGATACACTGAAATCAGCAGTCATTATGGTCAGCACTTTGCCTATTTTATTGGTATATCCATTTATTCAAAAGTATTTTGTAAAAGGCACACTGGTTGGTTCCGTAAAGGGATGAGCTGGATGAAATTATTGGTTGGAACCAATTGGGAGGAAGTCATAAAATGAAGTTTGATTTGCACACACACCATCATCGCTGCGGGCATGCAGTCGATGAAATTGAGAGTTACATCCGCTCCGCTATCGACTTAGGTTTGTCGGCAATCGGGATTTCAGATCATTCTCCATATTTTGCCGCAGAAGAGGACCATCCCTCACCAGGATTGGCGATGGCGAAGAGTGAGTTTCCAAAGTATATCGAAGAGGTGGTGAAGCTTAAGAAGCAGTATGAAGGTAAAATTGAAGTTTTAGTAGGTGTGGAGTCGGATTATTTTACGGATTCGATAAAGCTGTATGCGGACATATACCGTAAATATCCCATCGACTATCTCATTGGATCTATCCATATTTCGGGCGGCAAGCATATATCGGATAGAGGTCTGTGGACGGTGCTTGATGAGGAGCAGTTGGAACTGGAGAAATTCATCTATTTTGACCTGCTGCAGCAAGCAGCCAAAAGCGGCGTGTTTCAAATTATTGGCCATATGGATTTAATCAGACGATATTATAAGGATTTCATGCAATCATGCGGTCCGCTAATTGAAAAGACGATGCAGGTATTTGCAGAAACCGATGCGGTGTACGAGGTCAATACCTCAGGGATCGAGCGTGGGGAAGGGATTAATCCGTGCCGAGAGGTGCTTGAAATAGCCAGTCATTATGGAGTTAAAGTCACCTTTGGCTCCGATTCGCACCGACCTATGCGGGTAGGGGAGCATTGGGATTCAACAATCACCTTATTGAAGCAATTGGGCTATAAGGAATTGATCATGTTCCGCAACCTTAAGCCTGTAAGTATATCGATTTAATGCGAGTGCGAGGGGAAATAGCGATGAAACAGCAGCATGCTTATCAACCTGAGACGGGATATTTGCGCATCAAGACCTTCAATCTGAACTCAAAAGAACATACGTCATTGGGTGTGCCGGTGGAAATGCCTGCCGACAGCTTCCTGTTCAGCTACTTCCAAGCGAAAAGGACGTTTCATATCCTGATGGATGCAGGCAAGAAAAACCAGTGCCAGCAGATCATTATCCCTTATTTGCTGGAGTCTGGCATTACACGAATAGATATGGCAATTCTCACCCATCCCCATCAGGATCATTTTGGCGGTTTCATTGATATTTTGGAGCATCCGGACATTGCTGTTGACCAGATCATTTATGCTCCCGTATCTGAAACTGACGTCGAAAAAGGCGGGGTAGCCGATCAAAACTATGATAATTGGCAGCAATTTGATGCTGTCCTTCAGCGAAATAAGCATCTCCATCGAGCTATTAGTAGAGAGAATATTGGCGAGCAAATCCGGATCGATGCTGATTTGTATTGGGACATCATCGATGTTCCGTTGTTTCAGCAGGATGAAATGGAGTCAAGCGTTAATTTGAATAACTTGAATTTGGTATTGAAGCTAAGCTTTAAAGAGTTTACCGCACTGTTTCCAGGTGATTGCGCTGCACAGCAGACGGAAGGCATCCTGCAGTCTGCTGCCAGCAAGCAGCTGTCCAAGTTGTTCTTGCTTAAAGCAGCACATCATGGTGGAGACCAATCCATTAACCGGGAATTGATAGAAGCTTGTGATGCACGGGTGGTTATCATCCCGAGTAATTATTATATTGTTGAAAACAAGGCCGCTTTTGCTGCAAACAACCATCTTTATAGTAAAAATGGTGCCAAAGTGTTCAGAACGGATGTATTCGAAACGATCGAATTAACGACAGACGGCTACAGTGTGACCTGCAGTGCCGAAGCACAGGACTACAGCGAAACCGTATATTTTTCGTCATGCAGCCGCAATTAAAAACAATAAACTTTTAGTTATGGAGGAATTTTATATGAAAATCAGAGGTATTGCACATCGTGGTTATCCCAAGAAATTTCCAGAGAATACATTGTCGTCGTTTCAAGCAGCTTGCGATTTAAATTTTACCCACCTGGAACTGGATGTTCACTTGAGTAAGGATGGTGTTCCGGTTGTTACCCATGATTATTCCATTGACCGCTTGTCCGACGGGAAAGGATTTATTCGAGATTATACGCTGAAGGAATTGAAGCAATTCTCAATTGAAGGGACGGAAACGATCCCGACGCTTGAAGAGACGATGGATTTGCTCAAGGGTAAAATTAAAGTGCTTATCGAACTGAAGCAGGCCGGTGACATGTATCCCAATCTGGAGGAAGCAACGCTTAACGTCGTTTACAGTACAGATACACTGGAACAGTCACAGATTATATCGTTCGACCATTTCTCCCTCATGCGGACGAGAGAGCTTAATAAGGACATTGAATTAGGGGCGCTTTGCAGCGGTAATATGCCGCACGTATTCCCTTTTATGAAAGAAATGCGTTGTACCTTTCTGGGTTCACAGCTTAAATTCCTGACACCGGCGTACGATAAGCTTATGAGAGATAATGGCATTATTTGTGGTCCCGGAGTGATCAACTCTATGGAAGAAATGGAGATCATTGCGGACAAATATCCGGCCGCATTGGTTACGACCGATGAACTGGAGCGTTGGGCTGACTTATATAAAAGCAACCCGAAATTGCGTCTCGAGGTTTAATCATTGTGCCGGTTCGTATGAGGTGTGGTTATATGACTGGATGAAGGAGATAGAGCAATGAAAGCAGCCGTACTCAAAGAAGCTCACCAGATTGAAGTTAAGGAATGGAAAACAACGGAGCTTAAACCCGATGAAATGAGGATTCAAGTCAAAAGCTGCGGCATTTGCGGCACAGACCAGCACATTTATCACGGAAATCCAGGCTCCGCAGCCGTAACCCCACCGATTGTGCTCGGCCATGAGCTGGCTGGTATCGTCACAGAATTCGGGGAGCACGTGAAGCCATTTAAAGCAGGAGACCGGGTATCGATAGACCCGAATATGTACTGCGGAAGCTGCCGATATTGCCGCAATGGCCAATCGCATCTATGTGACCACCTTCAAGCTGTTGGTGTTACACGTGATGGAGGCATGGGTGAATATGCAATCGTACCCGCTGCGAATTGCTATTTGCTGCCGGATTCGATGAGCTTTGCGGAGGGGGCAATGGTTGAGCCACTTGGCTGTGTGCTACATGGCTTCAAGAAAGTCGACATTCGCCCGATTCATTCCGTGCTGCTGATCGGTGGTGGCTTTATCGGACAATTATTCCTGCAATTGGTGAAAAAGCAAAGTGCAGCAAGGATCGTGGTTAGTGAGCCTGCTGCAGAAAAGCATAAGGCGTTGTTGGCACTGGGTGCTGATGAGGTCGTGCAGCCAACCGCTTCAGTAATGGAGCAGCTCAAGGGAGAATTCGACGTAATCATTGAATGCGTGGGACGCAAGGAATCGATGGAGCTTGCCATTGAAGCTGCAAGAAAGGGTGGGCAGGTGCTGCTATTTGGCGTCGCCAATCCGTCAACGCAAATCCAAGTGTCACCTTATGCGATTTTCACCAAGGAGCTTTGTATATTCGGTTCCTTTATTAATCCACATACGCATGAAGAAGCAATCGCTCTGATTGACCAAAAGATCGTCAAGGTGGAGCCTTTAATCAGCCATCGATTTCCGCTAAGGGAAGTACCGCAAATCATGGGTAATTATGCAGGAATGAATGTGACCAAAGGGGTCATCGTTTATTGATTTAGAAAGCGAGAAGAAAGAAGTGAACACGTTGAACGGAATATCCAGCATTTGGTTCATTAGCAACGGTGAGCTTCTATGGCGGATGGTGCTTGCTGTTGTTCTCGGTGGATTGGTTGGCATGGAGCGTGAATGGCATAACCATGCAGCAGGCTTCCGTACACACATTTTGGTATGTTTGGGGTCAGCCACCATTATGCTGCTCTCGATCTACGGCTTCTCCGAGTTTGTTGCGGAGGTCAACGTACGGATTGACCCTGCCCGTTTGGCGGCTCAGGTCATTAGCGGTATTGGTTTTCTTGGAGCTGGCGCTATTCTCCGTAACGGTTCTTCTATTAAAGGGTTAACTACGGCAGCCTCGATTTGGGTTGTAGCAAGCATAGGCTTGTGCGTTGGCGCGGGGTTCATATACCCTGCCTTTGTTGCGACGCTTCTGGTTCTTATCAGCCTTCTTCTGTTAAACAAATGGGAGAAGTATTTGCTAAGGCACCGCCGAAATAATGATGTCACGGTCAAAGCACATGATGATCCCGGTATGCTTGGAAACATTGCTTATAAATTCAGTGAACAAGGCATTCAAATCATAAATGTAAAAATGACGCATGATTTGGATCAAATGGATGACGAAGACGGGAGAGCGAAAACCCAATTCTATTTTAACCTGCAGGTTAAGGATCGGAATAAAATCTTATTGGCGGTCGAGCAGATCAAAGGACTAGATTCCATTCTTTCAGTTGAAACTAGTCCTGGCCATGATAGGGTGAGGGTTCACCAACGATTGCCTATGTGATCGTTATAAATGGTGTAGGAAGTTACTTGCTTAAGGGGGATTTACGTCAATGATTTTGGGTGCAATTGAAGCCGGGGGTACGAAATTTGTTTGTGGATTAGGCAATGAGCACGGTGAGATCATAGAACGTGAGAGCTTTTCTACAACAACACCAGACGAGACAATGGAACAGGTTGTTCGTTTTTTTAAAAATAAGAAGGTTGAAGCGATTGGTATCGGTTCTTTTGGTCCGGTGGACTTGAATAAAAAAAGCACTACCTATGGTTATGTGACAACGACACCGAAGCCCCATTGGAATCAATACCCTATTTTGCAAGAACTTCAAAAACATATTCATGTCCCAATCGGTTTTGACACAGATGTTAATGCAGCAGCTTTAGGAGAAGCACAGTGGGGAGCGGCAAAAGGGCTGGACAGCTGTGTATATGTCACGATTGGTACTGGAATTGGGGCTGGAGCCATCGTCGAGGGGAAATTATTGCATGGCTTGCTCCATCCAGAAATGGGGCATACCCCTGTAAAACGGCATCCGGAAGACAAATATGCAGGAAATTGTCCCTATCATCAGGATTGTTTGGAGGGAATGGCTACAGGTCCTGCGATTGAAAAAAGATGGAGTCAAAAAGGGCATAATCTACAGCAAAATGATCAGGTCTGGGAGTTTGAAGCTTATTATTTAGCCCAAGCAGTAACGCACCTCATCTATATTCTTTCACCCAAAAAAATCATTCTGGGTGGTGGTGTCATGAAGCAAAAGCAACTATTCCCTCTGATCCATGGCCAAGTTACTCAGATGTTAAACGGCTATGTACAGATGGATGAGCTTGTCTCAGGAATCGACCGCTACATCGTATCACCTGGTTTGGGCGACAATGCTGGGCTTAGTGGAGCATTGGTGCTTGCCGAGCATGAGCTTCTTCAGCTGTAAGACCGTCGGCTGATCGCTCGCAATCCTGTTATAGATTATAATGCAATCCCCCGATCCAAAAAGGCATTGCCAAATCGAGTTTTTCTAATTTTAAGGCTATCACCCACATATGATGATACTAATCGCAACGTGGGGGTGACTGAGTATGCCTGGACTGTTCTCGGCAATAGCTTTGTTGGCAGCCGGGAATCAACATTCGCGTAATTTACTCGTCGAACATAACTTACGTCTCGTCGCGCTCAACTACGCAATACTCAAATCTGCATGCTCGTGGGACAAACTGTAATGAGATCGAGGATCATAATGAAAGAGTGAATCCTATGGATTAATCATTGCAATAATAAGCATAATATGGTGTATTAGTTTTGTTCGGAAGCACTGGTAAAAAATCTCCAAGCAGAAGTGAACTGCAAGAGGGTTTTTCTCATGTGTCCATAACGATAGGGTGCATTGAGCCTAAACAAGAGCTTTCAATCCATATGGATTGAAGGCTTTTTTTATTGTACGCCTACCATTGGCGTCATCTCTAGGGTGAAAGTCCCGATTGGGGGTTGGCAAGCTCCTACCATTAGCCATGAGCAAGGGTGTCCGTCGCGAGGTGGAATCTGAAGGAAGCTGGAGAGTTGTCATGTTTATTTGATTAATGATGCTTCGACAAGCGAAGTGGCCAATATCATTGATTGGCTGGGAAACGGTTGTAATGTCTAATAAGGAAGCCCAATCCACATCATCAAACATCACCAGACTGATATCATTCGGGAACGAGAGACTTAGTTCTTTGCAAGCTTTTACAGTATCTCTTGCAATAATATTGGTACCTGCAATAATGGCTGTTGGCTTTATATCATTTATTCTTCGTATGATCATATCTCTTGCGTCCAAATCTTTGTCTAAATACATGATGTTGGAATCAGCAACAGGCAAGTTTTCTTCTGCGAAAGCTTTTGCATATCCTTCAGTGCGCTGGGCGCTGTAGTTACTAGGGTTGCGGCTGTCTCGGTATATTTGGCTATCCACGCCTAATTGCAAGAGGTTGCTAGAGCTATTGATTGCCTTCTATGATCGGGAGTCGTTTATTCCAAAGGGAAAACTTGCTGGCGATGCCTTTCGAGGGATGTATTATGCGATGCTGAGAAACCGTATCCCGTTTGATTTGGTTCATGTTGGCCGCATGGAAGAAGAGGTTTTATCGAGGTATAAAGTATTGATTTTGCCCAATATTGGTGCACTTTCCGACGATGAAGCCGAAAACGTGCGTAAATTCGTACAACGTGGCGGTTCGGTGATCTCTACTTATGAAACAGGTGTCTATGATGAATGGGGCCAGCAAAGAACAGTAGGAGTATTGGATGACTTGCTTGGGATAAGACACCGTTCCCCAGCATAGGTCGATTAGGTCATTCGTACGCCCATCTTCATGGTTCACATGAGCTTCTATCCGGGTTGGAAGAAACCGAAGTCACTCATAACAGCGAATATATGTGTCCTGTACAAGCGAAAGAGGGAACAGATACATCTCTTTTAACTCTAAGTCCACCTTATATCAGCTATCCGCATGAAATGGCTTACAGTCTCGTCGGAGATAGTGGATTGCCTCTAGTTTTGCTGACGGAGGGAGTCAAAGACGAAGGTCGCCGTGTATATTGGTCTGGTAATATTGATGCATATTTCTACACTACGAATTCGCCTGATTATGCACAACTGCTGCTTAACTCCGTGCGTTGCGCATTCCCAGGAGAACAGAGGGTGGAAGTAACCGGACCGGGATTAATCGAAATGCATCCATATCGGCAGGATGGGAACTTGCAAGTACACTTGGTCAACTTAACCAATCCAGACATTTGGAAGGCTCCGGTACATGAACTTTTGCCTGTGGGACCACAGACAATACGGATTAAGATTCCAGAAGGATATACAGTCGCTTCAGAAGCAAAATGTCTTGTGTCTGAGCGTACTTTGCCAGTGACAATAACCGTGGACTGGGCAGAAGTTCAGCTTACCGAGCTGTTGGATCATGAGATCGTTGTCTTTTATCTGTAACCAATATATCCAGGTCTTTCACGTGTGCCAGTCGGCCAACATATATATTTTCGGTGAACCCATCTTTAGGACCGCGAATAACGGATTGGGACGAAGGCTCCTCTACGGCTCTTTGCATCCATTTGGAAGTACTTGCGGATATGCCCCGATCCCAACCCTCTGCAAGAATAACGGTATCCCGCTGTATATAGCTGATATAAGGCCATCTATTTTATTAAAGGTATTTGTGGCGCTGACCGTAAGAATCTTATTTTTAATGACCGCAAGTGAATCGAATAAACTTCTCTGTTGAACTGTGTTTACTTCTGCATCGGACATGATCGGACTTAGTGTGTTCATGTTATAATGACCTCAGTCTTAGTTAGGCCCTTTATATAAACAATAGCCATTGGCAAACCATTTGCTCCTTGAAACGTGCGAATCGTAATATCCGAACTGTTCCCAGTTAACGTTAAGATTTTTTTGATATTTTGCTGAAGGATGTTCGAAAGTAATTCAGCCTTATCGGTGTTTACCTGCAAAAATTTGTTCATCAATAGCATCCACCTAGAAGTATAATCTAATAACTGTAAATTTTCCTTAAATTAGAGAAATTATGAATTCGGTAGTTAAAGAACTCAAGAATCAACAATTTACATGGATTCCAATACTTTCATGGAGAGTTTTTGAAGGAGCATAAGCGTACCTATTTCCTTTTCCAAAGTAATTGTCCCATCACACGACTTCATTTTAATCAAGTTACCATGGATCTAAGAGCTTTGCACCACAACCGCTTGAAACATCTCTACGGACTGATTTTTTCATCAAAGGCCGAATTCTATATCAGCTGGAGAATACCTTTACAGATATTGGCGAATGCAATCACAATGCTAAAAGGCTAGAATGATAGCAAGGTGATACTATAAAAGGAGCATTTTTTGTGAAAAGCATTCAAAGCCGTTTATTAATCATGCTGCTTGTTTTTATTATTCTTCCGTATTTTCTGTCCATGCTGTTGATTTATCAACAAACGAAAGAGAATGTGGAGCGTCATGAGCTTGAGAACAGCCGCGAGCAAATACAACAAGCGTCCGAAGATCTGGGGCAATACTTTGAAGACATCGTTAATCTTCCGTATATTTTATACCGAAATCCCGACTTGTTCATGATTTTCGAAAAAGGCTTCGAAAGCTCCCTTTATTCCAACCAACTTGAAATCTATAAAGGCATGACAACCTTTTATCTGATGAGGAGCGAAATTAGGCAGGTTCGGTTATACATCGAAGAAGGAAAAAACTCATTTACGGTTTATAATGCGATGATAAGTTCCCGTAAGCGGCAGCCGGATTTATTGAAACAAGCTTCTATTCAAAAGCTAATGAACTCTGATTCGAACTTTCTAATCGAACCGCCTCATCAGATTGAAAATTATAACAATACATCAATTATGCCCCAATCGGACAAAACGATGGTTTTGACGATTCATCACAAAATCTTGGATGCCCTTTCGAAAGAATTTCTCGGTATCATCACGATAGACATCGATTTGGATAAATTTGCTCGTATATCTAATCATTTTCTTCAAAAAAATGAAGAATCCGTATTGCTTTCCGATTCGGATGGTCATGTCATCTATGCAAGTGATGAAGCCATGATTGGCAAGTCCGTCCCGACAGAATTACAAAAGGAAATCAATCAGTCGGCTGCAGGCGCACAGTTTTCGAACGGCGATATTATCTTTTCCAGAACGTTGTCGGAACCGTTAAACCAATGGCACTTTGTTAAGATAACCCCAAGCAAATTTTTATTTAAAGACGTGAGGAAAACCGCCTACACTAACATCATCGTGGGTGTCATCGTGGGAGGTCTGGGCTTGATAATGATAGCCATTATTTCATACAAGATTACTCGTCCAATCAAGCAGCTTAGCCGAAAAGTGCTGAGCATTGAAGGAGGGAATATGAATGTTCCGTTTGACGATAAGAGGGAAGATGAAATCGGCAATCTGGAAAGGCACATCAAGGAAATGATGAACCGGATCAATCGTCACATCGACCGTGAGTACAAGTTGGAGATTGAGAACAGGAAGAACCAGCACAGGGCGCTAAAGTCCCAGATTAATCCTCACTTTTTATACAACTCCCTTCAATCCATTGGTGCGGTTGCCTTATTTACCGAATCTCCGAGAGTATACGAATTGGTAGTCTCCTTATCCAAAATGATGCGGTACTCCATTCGTGTGGATCAAAAGGCCACGGTTCGGAGTGAAGTGGATTATGTAAGAGCGTATTTGAGCCTTCAAGAGGAGCGTTTTCAAACCGATTTTAGCCATTCCATCGATATACCCACAGACCTTCTTGGTATTTCGGTTCCGAGTATGATTTTGCAGCCGCTCGTTGAAAACTTCTTTAAACACTGTTATGAAGAGGGGGGCGAACAAGCTCACTTGCGTATTTCCGGTGAAGTACGAGGTGGATATTTGAATCTGGTTGTGGAAAATAACGGTCGCAGTATGACGAATGATGAGCTGACGGCATTAAAAAATAAAATCTACACGCCGGCTCACGAAGGGAACTACTCGCTTGAGCATATCGGCTTGAAAAATATTCATGACCGCTTGGTTCTTAATTATGATCCGACTGCGGGAGTTGCACTCGATTCGATGCAGGGACAAGGGTTTTCCGTGCGGCTAGTGATTCCACTCTACCTCAAGGAGGATTGACGTAATGAAAGCTCTTATCGTGGATGATGAGTTCAATGTAAGGAAAATCATCCGGTTTATGGGAAAGTGGCAGGAACACGGGATTACCGAGATTTTGGAAGCCAGAAATGGTGAAGAAGCAAAAGCGTTGATTGATCTGGAATGTCCGGAAATCATCATGACAGACGTGAAAATGCCCAAAAAGAACGGGATTGAGTTGATCGAGTGGTTGGATGCCAACTCCTATCCGGGAAAAGTGATTTTAATTACAGGGTTTGACGACTATTCCTTTATGCGTAAAGCGATTAAGCACGGCATCTTCGATTATTTGCTGAAGCCGATCGAAGATGAACTGCTAAATGAAACACTTGCGGGAGCGGTAGAAACCTGGAAAAAAGAAGAGGAAGAACGCTGTAATATGGAGCCGGGCTTCCATGAAGAGGTCAAGAAGTTTCGCTTAAACAGGGGGATTACTTCAGCTTGTAACGGAGAACATTTTGATTCCGACGAAATTGCCTTGTCTCTTCCCCAAGCGGATGCATACGATCTTACATTGATATATTTTTACCAAACCCAGCATTCGGATCCCTACCTCCAGCATTTGACCGATGAGCTGGTTATTCGGGAGTGGGGGAATGCCTTTGCCCTTCAGAACGACCCAAATGTCTGTGTGATCCTTTCTGTCCACGGCCAATTTTTCCCGATAGAGGAATGGATTACCAAGTACATTGATATTCCCGTTCGTCTGGTTAGCGGCCTTCCACTGACATCGCTTACAGAACTTCCGTTATCATTTCAAGCAGCGCAAAGGGCAATGGCCGAGCAAAACTTCAGAGCCATACATCGTTTGACGGATTTGGATGATGCCAGGCGTATGCATGACATTGTTGCTTTTGTAGATGAACATTATATGCAAGAGTTAAGTTTGGACAAATTGTCAACCCTGTTTTTCCTGAGTCGGGAACATATCTCGCGACGATTTAAGCAAGAAATAGGAATGACCTTATCAAACTACGTTATTCAATTAAGAATTAAACAAGCTAAGCGGTTGTTAAGCCAAACGAACGAGAAAATGTACTCGATTGCATTAAAGCTCGGGTATCAGGATGAAACTTACTTTTCGAAGTTGTTTAAAAAAATGGTTGGCATGACGCCTCTTAAGTATCGGATTGAGGAGAGAAAACGGGACATAACGAAATTGGGATTGACTCATTAAAGTTATACATGTAGGGGGAAATCATGAAAATCAAGGCTTTTCAATGCATCTTGGTTGGGCTGCTTAGTTTATCGATTTCTGCTTGCGGGGTGGACAATCGTTCGGTGAAGCAAATGGATACCAGGAGTCTTGATCAGAAAATCACTTTGGAGATACTTAATCCCAAAGTGGAAATTTCCACGCAGTTCGAACAAATGGTAAAGGAATACGAGAAGGAAAATCCGAATGTTAAACTGAATATTTTAACATTTGGCGGAGGGGCAAACTACCTTGCCGAATTAAAAGCAAGATTTGCAGCAAATAAAGGACCCGATATCTTTCCTAACGGCGGTTACGAAGAAGCGAAGTCATGGAAAAGGTATCTAGAGGATTTATCCGATCAGCCGTGGGTGGAAAATGTGTATGATGAGGCTCTTAAGCCGATGAAGATAGACGGGAAAATTTACGGGATGCCTATAAATTTGGAAGGCTACGGCTTTATTTATAATAAGGATTTATTCGCAAAGGCCGGTATCGACACACTGCCAAAAACGCTTACCGAATTAATGGTAGTGGCGGAAAAGTTGCATTCCGCAGGTATTACCCCCTTTGCAGTCGGATATTCAGATAGTTGGTTTTTCGTTCTTATGTTGAATATTGCTTTTGCCCAACAGGACGACCCGGACGCTTTTATTCAAGCTTTGAACGACGGGACGCAAACAATCGAGGGGAACAAAAAGTTCGAAGATCTGACTCGAATGCTGGATTTGACTGTTCAATACGGCAATAAAGATTTTCTGACGACAGACTATAATACGGAAGTCTCTTTGTTTGCAACCGGTAAAGCGGCGATCCTTAAACAAGGGAATTGGGCTCAATCTAAGATTGATCAAATAACGCCGAATATGAGTATCGGTTTTTTGCCCATGCCGATTAATGATGACTCCAGAAACGATGCCTTGCCGGTGGGTGTATCCAATAACTGGGTCGTAAATAAAGAAGCTTCGCAGGAGAAAAAGAAAGAAGCCAAGAAATTCTTAAACTGGATGGTTTCTTCGGAACAAGGCAAAACATTTATGAAGGAACAATTCCATTTTATATCTGCGTTTAAAAATATAGAGACGGACCGATCAGGACCGCTCGCGGACGATATTATTCGTTACTCAAATGAGAAAAAAACGTTGTCCTGGAACTGGTTTAAATTTCCTTCGAGGGCAAGAGATGAGTTCTGCTATGCTATGCAAGCGTATGTAGGCAAACAACTTAGCCGCAATCAATTGCTTCAGGAACTCCAAAAATCCTGGGTAAAGGCTGAGCAGAAATAATTAGCTCTTCGCTCTACTGGGGGGTACAGCCACAAAAATTAGAATTATAACCCTTTTGTCTCTGAAGTGTAGTATCAGGGAGGTAAGGGTTATTTTGTGTTTGTGATCGATTGGTCCTGAGATCCTATAAGGTTCGCAAATAATTGAATCAATATAAGCCTGAATATCTATCAATGTACGACATGTTCATAACTTTTCCTTTGCATTAAAATACAAACTGTAGACAGAAAAAAATATGAAGTAGAAAAGGAGTTGTAAGATTATGAACATCAAAAAAATTATTAAACGAGCAGCAGCAGTAAGCTTGACAACAGCAATGTTGGTAGGAGGTGGTGCTCAAGCTTTTGCGAAAGAAAAAGACAGTATGGATTACAAAGAAAAATATGGTTTTTCCCATATAACACGCTCTGACATGCTGAAAATACCTACCCAACAAAAGAGTGACCAATTTAAAGCACCTGCATTCGATGCATCAAAAGTTAAAAACATCCTTTCGGCAAAAGGTTATGATGAGGTGGGCAATCTGATAGATTTAGATGTTTGGGATAGCTGGCCGCTGCAGAACGGTGATGGAACGGTAGCAAATTATAATGGCTACAATATCGTGTTTGCTTTAGCTGGAGACCCTAAAAGAGGATGGGACACGTTTATTTACATGTTCTATCAAAAAGTAGGCGACACATCCCTTGATAGTTGGAAGAATGCGGGCAGAGTATTTAAGGATAGTGATAAAAACGTCCCCAATGATACGATTCTAAACAATCAAGCAGAAGAATGGTCAGGCTCTGCAACCTTAACCTCGGATGGAAAAGTTCGCTTATTTTATACAAATCGCCATCCTTGGTCACCCGATTCCGGGTTTTATGGCAAACAGACTTTAACAACAGCACAAGTCAATGTATCCCGACCGGATATGAGTACGCTTAAAATTGATGGCGTTGAGGATCTCAAATCGATCTTTGATGGTGGAGACGGCAAAATCTATCAAAATGTTATGCAAGGTATCGAAGCGGAGAACTATTCCGATAACCATACTCTAAGAGATCCTCATTATGTGGAAGACAAAGGTCATAAATATCTAGTTTTCGAAGCGAATACGGGGACAGAGGTTGGTTACTCAGGAGCAGAATCGTTATATAATAAAGTTTTCTATGAAGGAAGTGAAAAATTCTTCCAAGCTGAAAAAAATAAACTGCTGCAAAGCCCTAAGAAGCGTAGTGCTGAGTTAGCTAATGGCGCACTGGGTATTATTGAATTAAACGACGATTATACGCTGAAAAAAGTAATGAAACCGTTGATTGCATCGAACACAGTAACAGATGAAATCGAACGTGCCAACGTATTTAAAATGAATGGTAAATGGTACTTGTTCACAGATTCTAGAGGATCTAAAATGACTATTGATGGGATAGGTAAGAATGATGTATACATGTTAGGATATGTGTCGGATTCCTTAACCGGATCATACGAACCGCTAAATGGAAGCGGACTTGTTTTAAACATGAATCTTGATCCTAATGATCTTACTTGGACTTACTCCCACTTTGCAGTACCGCAAGCTGATGGCAAAAATGTGGTCATCACAAGTTACATGACGAATAGAGGTATTTTTGCAGATAAGAAATCTACCTTTGCGCCGAGTTTCTTGCTGAATATTAAAGGATCCAAAACTTCTGTTGTAAAAAATAGTATCCTTGAACAAGGGCAATTAACGATCGACAGCAAAAACAACAAACCATACCAAACCAACGTTCAAGATAGCGATGATGATGAATAACAAACCATTTTTTGTGGAAAAGCAGCCTAAACATAAGAAAAGAAAATGCTGATTGTATATCGGCATTTTCTTTTTATTTAATAAAAAGCGGTGATTCTATTTGGAAAAAATAGTAATGAATAAGAAATCAAATAAATGGTTAGCTATTTTTATAATTATACTCGGTATATTCATTGTCATTGGATTATGGCCAAGTCAAACAGAAAATGATAGTAAAGAAACTGTGCTTCATCATAAGCCAACTTATCGATCAACGTACCATTTTACGACTCCGGACAAATGGAAAAACGACCCGCAGAGGCCAATTTATTTGGATGGAAAATATCATTACTATTACCTTTATAATGGTGATTATCCGCATGGAAATGGCACTGAATGGCGGCATGCAACATCCACGAATTTGGTGCAATGGAAAGATGAAGGGGTGGCCATTCCTAAATATACTAACAGAAATGGTGATCCATGGACGGGATCAGTCGTTGTGGACGATACAAATACGGCTGGCTTTGGAAAAGGGGCTCTTGTGGCGATCGTGACACAGCCCTCTGCTGATGGGGGGAAACAGGAACAATATTTATGGTACAGTACGGACCATGGAAATACGTTTACATCTTATCGTGACGATCCCATTATGCCGAATCCGGGGACAAAAGATTTTAGAGACCCGAAGATCATCTGGGATCATCAGATTAATAAATGGGTGATGGCAATAGCGGAAGGGACGAAGATTGGTTTTTATGAGTCTATGAATTTAAAAGATTGGCAATATACAGGTGGTTTATTTACAGAAAATATCGGGATTGTAGAGTGTCCTGATCTTTATTTGATGCGTGCGAATGACGGGACCTATAAATGGATTCTTGGTGTCAGCGCTAATGGTAAGTCGGCAGGTCAACCAAACACTTACGCCTATTGGACTGGACACTTTAACGGAAAGGAATTTTTCCCTGATCAAAGTGACCCTCAGTGGTTAGATTACGGCTTTGATTGGTATGGTGCTGTCACGTTTGAAGACGGGAAATACAGCGATAAATACAATCATCGGTATGCTTTAGCTTGGATGAATAATTGGGATTATCCCCATAATACGCCAACCCTTCAAGAAGGGTTTAACGGAACGGATTCGATTGTTCGTCAAATTAATCTAAAACAAGAAGACGATCATACGTATCGTTTGGTTTCACAACCCATTGAAGCATTAAATCAATTGACTAATACAACGGATTCGTTAAAACAAATAGAGGTTAATGGCACTACAACTCTTCATGTGACAGGCGATGCATACCAGCTTGAGACAGATATATCGTGGTCAGAGATCAAGAATGTAGGATTAAGACTTCGAGAATCAGCAGACAAAAACCGTCATGTAGATGTCGGGGTGTTTACAGAAGGTCAATATTCTTATGTCAATAGAGCTTTTACAGGGCAACCCGACAAGAGTGGTAAATATGTTGAAAGTAGGGCACCATTTGATGTGATTAAGAAGAACGTTCACTTAAAGATTCTCGTCGATAAAACAAGCATTGAAGTCTATATAGATGATGGGACCATCGTCTTTTCCAATGAAATTTTCCCGGAATTAATCGATCAAGGAATTACCCTTTTTACTGAAGGCGGCACCGCGATCTTTAATATTGTTGTAATCAAGCACTTCAACAAAGATCAAATCAATCTTTCGCCAAGCAAATTGGAGGTGGTTGAGAAGCCGGTAAACGACATCCTTGCCGGGTAACCTTTGTCTACGATCACTTTCCAAGAGACGGAACCAGTTCCGACCTTTAAAGACCAAAGAAAACAAAAGTTGGAAGATCGCCAGGCTAGAAAATCCGAACGACTTGGAGATGCCAGCCTGGCGAAGTAGATGGCTGATTTGCAAGGTAGAGAACAAGTTAGAAAACCGAGATTTAGTCTTTTCAGGCAGAGAAGTTTGGTGTACCATGAGGTTACACACCCTTCTTTGTTTGGATGGTTGCTCGACACGTCCATTTTACCAAATGAAGGGTGTTTTCTGTCAAGTACGGAACTTTTTTACCTCTAACCCTTTTAACGGCAAGACGTTGCATTAATTTTCAAGGTGCGAAAGTTTAATTCTTGCACCACAACCGTTGGAGAAATCTAGTAATGCATCATTATGAACCTGAGTTACTAAAGATTGATTTTAAATTATTCGAAAAAATATATGACACTATATAAAAATATTAGAATATTTTATGTTTCTTTCTTAACCTATAATGAATTTTGAAGGGGAAATACATTATAGGCTAGTCAGGGGGAAGCATATTGAGTAATTTGTTTTACAGACCAAAAAACGCTTGGATAGGGGATGTGATTCCGTTTTATCAGGACGGACAATTCCGATTATATTACCTCCATGAAAGACGCAATAAAGAACAATATGGAGAAGGTATGTCGTGGTATGAAGTACGGACGCATGATTTCGTACATTTCGAAGAATGTGGTGAAGCTCTCGCTCATGGTTCGATTAACGATCAAGATCTTCATTGCTATACAGGCAGCGTGTTCGAAGCGGGCGGGAAATATCATATGTTTTACACGGGGCATAATCCTCATCCGCCGTTTTGTGAGAATGGCGAAGGGTTGCAGTGCGTCATGCACGCCGTTAGCGATGATCTGCAAAAGTGGACAAAACTACCTGAGGATACGTTTTATGCCGATGGTGACCTGTATGAACGTCACGATTGGCGTGATCCTTTTGTGTTTTGGAACGAGGAAGCAAGTGAATATTGGATGCTCCTTGCCTCAAGATTGAAAACAGGTCCTTCGCGGAGAAGAGGCTGCATCGCATTGTGTGCTTCCAAAGATTTGTCGCGTTGGGAAATCCGTGAGCCTTTCTGGGCACCGGGTTTGTATATCACACACGAATGTCCGGATTTATTCAAAATTGGCGACTGGTGGTATTTGGTTTATTCCGAATTTTCGGAGAGATTCGTCACGCGCTATCGAATGAGCAAATCGTTACAAGGACCCTGGATTGCGCCAAAGCATGACGCTTTTGACGGACGAGCCTTTTATGCCGCGAAAACCTGGTCGGATGGCAAACTTCGTTATGCGTTTGGCTGGAATCCAAGCAAGGAGCTTGAGAATGATTACAATGAATGGCAATGGGCAGGCAATCTTGTAGTGCACGAAGTCATTCAGGAGGCAGACGGAACATTAAGTGTGAAGGTTCCGGAATCGTTCGATAGTTGTTTTAATCAAAAGCTGCCGTTTGAATTTTCTTCTTGTTTGGGTGAATGGAATATTGAAGGGAATACTTTAACGGTCAATCGACCAGACAAATTCTCCTGCGCAATGGCCGATATGATGCCAAAGTGCTGCAAAATCTCAGCAACGATGCAGTATCAATCGAATACTAAAGGTTTTGGGATCATGCTGAGAGCCAGCGACGATTTTGAAAACGCTTATTATATTCGACTCGAGCCTGATCGCAATCGTCTCGTTTTCGATATGTGGCCGCGTCGGGTTAAGGGAGAGGCGCAGTGGCATGTGGCCGGTGATCGACCCTATATGGAAGAACTGGAAATACCAATCGAGTTGACTCCGCAAACGGAATATGTAATAAAAGTATTTGTAGATGACTCCCTGTGTGTGGTGTATGTGGATGATAAAGTTGCTATGACCGCACGCCTCTATAATTTAAAACTAGGCAGATGGGGCGTTTTTGTTAATGAAGGCGAAGTTTCATTTGAAAATGTTCAGATCACGGGTATCGATGTATAGCAAAAATTTTATAAATTTATGACTATGACTAGGGAGGGAAGTTACATGAAAACGCTTAAAAAATTGGGTTTTCTATCTTTGGCAGTATGTGTGATATTGGTTCTGTTGGCGGGTTGCGGAGGAAACAATGAGAAAACGGATGTAGCAACGCAAAGTGATCCAGGAAAAGTCGAACAAACGGACAAGAAGAAAGTAATAAAATGGTTTATCGCCCGTGGCGTGGATGGCCCGATCGCACAAACCGTGAAGGAGATTGCCGATGAATTTACCAAGACTCATCCGAATTTCCAATTGGTTTTGGAAGGTATTGGTGATAGGCCTTCCTATTTACAAAAACTAAGAACCTTGATAGCCAGCAACGAAATGCCGGATATGTTTGATACTGACCCGGATGCATATGCTGATAAACTGGTAAAGCTAGGGTTGCTGGTCGATATGAAAAAAGTGCTTAAGGATATCGGAAAATATGATGATTATCGTCCAATCGCACTGCAGTATCAACAATTCGCGGATGGAAGTATGTACACGTTGCCGCTAGAATACGGGATTGAAGGATTTTGGTACAACATTAAAATATTTAATGATTTGGGACTAAAAACGCCTACCACTTTTGACGAGCTGATGACGGCGAGCGAAACGCTGAAGAAAAACAAAATCACTCCGATGGCTGTCGATGGAAAAGACAATTGGCCGGTATTACGGTATTTAGCTTTCAAGCCATTCCGCTTAACCGGCAACGACTTTATCGAAAAAGTTAAGAAGGGGGAAGCTTCATTCACCGAACCAGCAGGTATGGCAGGCATTAAGTTTTTACATGAAATCGGTGAAAAGAAATATTTCCAGCAAGGCTTTTCAGCAACCGATTATACGGCGGCAAGGGATTTATTCTTAGCGGGTAAAACGGCAATGTATTACATGGGTACATGGGAAACAATGAATTTTGCCAATGAAAACATCAGCGCTGAGATGAAGGACAACATCGGTTTTTTCAAGCTGCCAACAATGGATGGCGCAACAACCAAACCTAATGATTATTTCATCAATTCAGGAATAGGTGTAGCCTTTAACGCCAAAACCTTTGATTCTACAACACAGGAATTTTTGAAATTTTTATTAGAGAAATATCCGGAAGCGTACACGAAAAAAGGGCAATTCTCTCCGTTCAAATTCACTTTGGGCACAGATGTGAAGATGCCGGAAATCTTTAAGAGGATGCAAAAAGAAATGGAGCAATCCGGTACAACCTATGCGGTGCCTTGGGATACCCGCTTCGATCCGGCTACAAATGAACTGATCGGCAATGAAATTAGTGCGCTTGTACTTGGAGCCTCCAGTCCTGAGGAATTTGCGAAGAAAATGGATGCTGCTATCAAAGAAAACGCACCAAAATATTTTAAATAGAAGCAGCACACATGAATCCAACCACCGACATACGTTGGTGGTTGGTTCTTTCTTGAAAAGTAACTACAACATGGAAAGGTGTGTACACATGAATAAAATTTTGCGCAATCGAACAGCAATTTTAGTGTTCCTATTGCCGGCTTTAGCCATTTATTCGTTTACCGTTTTTATCCCGATCCTCTGGTCGCTATTTTATAGTTTCTATTCATGGGATGGAATTTCTGGAATGAGCTTTAATGGCGTACAAAACTACGTAAAAATGCTGACCCGGGACGATACTTTCTGGGATGCCTTTTACAATAATATCATTTACGTATTGATCATTGTGTCTATGCAAGTGTTTCTCGGCTTGCTTGTAGCGCTCATGGTAACGAAGATTGGAAAAGGACGGAATCTACTTAAAACCTTGTATTTTACGCCTGCAATTATTACCTCTGTAGGGATTTCACAGTTGTTTCAAAATATTTATTCTTATGAACCTATAGGTCTGGTGAATTTTATCTTAACCAAACTTGGTTTGGAATTTTGGGCTAAAGCTTGGCTTTCCGACTTAAACATCGTATTGACGGCCGTCTCCGTTCCCGAAGGCTGGCGATTTATTGGGCTTTATATGATTATTTTGTATTCTGCGCTCATTTCTATACCGAAGGAGATCATGGAGGCGGCAGAAATGGATGGGGCTACCGGCTGGAGGTTGTTTGGCAGCATTACATTCCCTTTAATCAAGCCTGTATTTATCGTAACTTTAGTTATGGCCACCACCGGTGCATTAAAAGGGTTCGACATTCCTTTTTTACTGACAAACGGAGGTCCTATGCATAGGTCTGAGCTGCTTTCGACATATATGTACAAAACGGCTTTCTCCAGCTTGGACTACGGATACGGCAGTGCGATTGCTGTCTTTATCGTAATCGAAAGCTTGTTGGCAGTATTTCTGATTAGAAAGCTAATCCGGGTCGACGATCAAAACGGAGGATACTGATGAAAAAAACTAATTTTAAAAGTTATCTATTTTACTTGATGGCCATTCTCGTACTTATTATTCAAGTGTATCCTATCATTTGGATTTTCTTGTCAAGCTTGAAAAACAGCAAGGAATTTTCCAGTAGCAATCCTTTAAACATCCCGATACACCCTACCTTTGATAATTACGTTAACGCATGGAATGGTGGACACATCAGTGTTTACTTCATGAACAGTCTTATCGTTGCGGTAGTTTCGATTATTGGTATCGTCGTTTTAAGCGCTACTGCGGCTTTTGCGATGGAGAAGCTTCAATTCAGAGGAAGCGGAAAGCTATTAATTTATTTTTTAGGCGGTATTATGGTTCCAATTCAGGTTACGCTTATTCCGTTATTCATGATTTATAAGGAGCTGGATATTCTTAATACGCATGCTTCGCTTATTCTTCCTCAAGTAGGTTTTGCCTTGCCCGTATCGATTTATTTGTTTGTCAGCTTTTACAAATATATTCCGGGTGAGGTCATTGAAGCAGCTATTATGGATGGTTGCAACGTTTATCGGATATTTTTAAAAATCATTTTACCCATGTCGAGAAATACAATTGTAACGGTAGTCGCTATGAACAGTATTTTTATTTGGAATGAATTCATTTTTGCCAATACCTTTATTAACGATGCCTCTTTGAAAACAATACCGGTTGGATTAAAGGATTTTGTCCAAGTTTATGGTCTTACGGATTGGGGATCAACTTTTGCAGCCATTAGTTTAACCACGCTGCCGACGCTGCTGGTTTATTTCTTTTTTAATAAAAGCGTTATCTCGGGTATGGCAGCCGGAGCGACCAAAGGTTAATTTTACATGTACTTTCGTATACAAAAAATATACAATTTAGGAGTAGAGTAAACCATACTAAAAATTGAGGGATGCACATGTTCAAGTTCAACAAAAGAGGCGGTTTCGTAACGATCAGACAGAAAATTATCCTGCTGGCTATTGTTTCGACCTTGATCCCATTGTGCAGTATCGGTACGTTCACGTTCTTGTATTTCATTAAGGTTGTTGAAAATAAAATTTCAGATACGACGTCCAATTTATTGAGTGTTATTAATTGGAATATCGA
Organism: Paenibacillus sp. FSL H7-0331; assembly: GCF_001956045.1. The sequence continues at coordinate 292,236 of NZ_MRTH01000009.1, forward strand.
CACCTTCGAGGTGGATGTGGAAAGCATCGCTAAGATGGTGCTTTCATCGAAAGATATCCAGTATTATTTATCCGACGAGACCAATGATTTTAAGGAAATGTACAAGCTGCAAACGTCCACCCGAGATTTTCTAATTAATCTCGCTAACAACAAATCTTACATTAATTCCATTTATGTAGGCAGTGACAAACAGGAGTATATTACGATCAATAGGAATGAGGGTGTTCATTCGGGCAACATCTATCAGACCATCATAGGCACAGAATGGTACCAAACCGTCAAAAAATATGATGGCCGCGGTGTTTGGTTTAACGCTGTTGGGGATGCATCGGTCAGTGGACAAAATTTGCTATTATTCGGCAAGCTGTTAAAAAATTTGGATACGCTTGAACCAACAGGAATCCTGATGATTACAGTCGACCGTAACGTATTTGATCAAATGTTTAAAGATATATACCGGGTTGGCGGTGATAGGATCATCATTTTGGACTATAAGAGGGTAGTCTATAATAGTGGCTCCTTGATCGGTAAACAGTTGATTGATGATAAGGAGGTCGCAACGCTTAGTGGTCTTCCTGAGAAGGGCAGAACCACCATTGAAATTTCCGGAAAAAAGTATATCGTCAATTACAGCACGAATGAGAGAACAGGCTGGAAAGTCGTCAGCATGATTCCATATGAAAGCATCCTTAAAGAGGTCAATATTATCAAGGGGCTAACCATTTTGTTAATCGTGGTTTCCTTTACACTCGCTATTATAGGATCCTATCTCATATCAAATAGAATTACGAAGCAGCTGGTTTTATTGAATAAGGTTGTCAATAAGATTGCCCTAAGGGAAGGCATTCACAATTATCACTTCAAGAATACGGATGAAATCGGAATCATAGGCAACCAATTTATTCATATTCATAATATGAACAGCGATCTGACGATCAAACTGTACGAGTCCAAGATCAAAGAGAAGGAAGCAGAACTTCTTGCGCTGCAAAGCCAGATTAATCCTCACTTCTTGTACAACACGCTGAATTCGATCTACTGGATGGCCGAAAAAATTAAGGCCAAGAATATTTCGAAAATGGTCATTTCACTCTCCAAGTTTTTCAAGCTCAGCCTCAATAACGGCAGCTATATAACGACAGTGGAAAATGAAATCGAACAAATTCGCAATTATTTGGAAATTCAAAACATTCGATACGATAATAAGCTGATTGTTTCGATTGAAGTGGAGCCATCTATATTGAAAGAAAAAGTAATTAAGCTCCTAATTCAGCCGTTGGTGGAGAATGCAATTTATCACGGTCTTGAATTGAAGGAGGGCGAGGGACATATTACGATAAGAGGCATGAAAAAGGAGCATGTTCTCGTGTTTGAGGTGATCGACGATGGGATCGGCTTTGATACTGAACATATTTCCGCAAAAAGCAAAGGATATGCGCTCAAAAATATTGAAGAAAGAATTAAACTCCATTACGGCGAATCCTATGGTATTAGCGTTGAGAGTGAACCCCTGATCGGAACAAAAGCTGTAATAACAGTTGGAATCATATCTTAAACGATCTTTTTAAGGAAGGAGGAATCAACGTGTACAAATTATTTATCGTGGATGATGAGAAGCTGGTTGTGGATGGTTTGAAGTCAATCATCGAATGGGAGAAGCATCAGATTGAAGTGATTGGTTCGGCGATGGACGGAACGAATGCGCTCGCAAGGATTCTGGCGCTTAAACCGCATATCGTTATGACGGATATTCGCATGCCGGGCATGAATGGTTTGGAATTGATTCAGCATCTCAGAGAAAAAGCTCCCGATATCGTATGTCTAATTATTAGCGGATATTCGGAGTTCAACTATGCCAAAAGCGCGATTGAATTGGAAGCGATCGATTATCTAATCAAACCAATCGAGCTGGATGAGATTGTAAAATCGGTCAAGAATGCTATTGTAAAATACGAAAAGAAGCAGAATGAAAAAAAAAGTGAATCGTTGCTAAAACATAGTGATTTCATCAGTCAAAGTCTTTTCTTCGATTTGATGATGGGACGTAGAATTATAGAAGATGTAACCTTCGGGGCAGAATCCGATAATTATACAGCCGTTGTTGCAGAGAGTACGTCCAGATACTGGGAGAAGGCGATTCAAAGGTCGGATGTGCCAACCATAATTGCAGAATATTTTCATGAGCGCGGTTTTCAGGCCTTCACTTATATATATCAAACCAGCCTGCTCCTGCTTTGCTCCTATCAACGCGGACGCAACATTAATGTCGCCGATAAGCTTCGCAATGCATTAAGCGGGATTCACCCGCTTCTGGAAAACGTAATGCCCGAATATTCAATGGGCGAAATAACGATGGGAGTAGGAAAAACCTGCTTTAGGGTTCAGGACGTCCATGACGGTTTCAAATCGGCGCGTGAAGCTTTGAAGTTCTGTCAGTACACGAATAAACCGATCACCTTTTATCATGAAATGGTTTTAGCGGAGCAACATCAGGAAACATTGACAGTGGAAGCGATTGTCGAACATTATTGTGAGATTCAAGGCTTTCATGCCTTTGAATTGTATTCGAAGATCGACCAATTGACAGGGTTTTCCCATCAATCAATGCTTAAACCGACCAAGCTTAGGGAAATTTACTTTCATTTGATCAATGTTATTTTCACAACGGTGATACATGAATATGAAGTTCGTTTGGAAACGGTTCTTGGCGAAAGATTTGAGATGTACGACAAATTGAACAAAATGATATCCATTGACGAAATGGGTCGATGGATGAAAGAGCAGGTTGAAAAGACGGACGAGTATCTGAAATCTCTTAAAAGCTCTTACAAGGAGAAACTCATCCATGACATTAAGCTGTTTATTCAAAGGAATGACAGCAAAGATTTAAAGCTAAACGATATTGCCGATCAATTTAATATAAGTCCGGCTTATATTAGCTCGTTATTCTCCAAAACGGCCGGTATGACCATTGTTGACTATATTACTGAGCAGCGTATGGAGAAAGCCAAAGATTATTTAAGAAACAGTAATGATAAAATATTGAAAATAGGCGAGATGGTTCATTATGATAACCAGCGATATTTTTGCCAAGTATTTAAAAAGTATGAGGGTTTAACGCCTAGTGAATATCGGCAAAAACACGGTTTGTAGGTGGAGTCTGGCGTGATAAGTAACTTTTAAACAGCATCGAAATACTTTTCGTCGGATACTTTTAGGGAGTGTGAGAGAATGTCTACAACAGATTATAAAGAGAGATACCGCCCGCAATTTCATTTTACTCCGGCTACGCAATGGATGAATGATCCGAACGGCCTTGTCTTCTTCGAGGGAGAATATCATTTGTTTTATCAATTTCA